>NZ_JAMBOH010000001.1 GCF_023715505.1 Neobacillus cucumis
GAGTCTGGGCCGTGTCTCAGTCCCAGTGTGGCCGATCACCCTCTCAGGTCGGCTACGCATCGTCGCCTTGGTGAGCCGTTACCTCACCAACTAGCTAATGCGCCGCGGGCCCATCTGTAAGTGTCAGCCGAAACCGACTTTCAGCTTTTCCTCATGAGAGGAAAAGGATTATCCGGTATTAGCACCGGTTTCCCGGTGTTATCCCAGTCTTACAGGCAGGTTGCCCACGTGTTACTCACCCGTCCGCCGCTAACCTTCCGGAACAAGTTCCGAAAGATTCGCTCGACTTGCATGTATTAGGCACGCCGCCAGCGTTCGTCCTGAGCCAGGATCAAACTCTCCATGAAAGTTGATTAGCTCATTTTGTTACGTTGGCTTAGTTTCAAATAGAAACTAATATTATTGTTTGTTGACGTTTTTGTTTGTTTAGTTTTCAAAGAACAATCACCGTCTACTAATCTATCAATTAGCGACATTTACTATTTTAACATAGCGTTTAAAACTTGTCAACCTCTAATGAATGTTGTTAATTACTTGGCTCTCAAATCATTTCGTCGAAGCGACATTGATAATAATACTATCTACATTCAAGATAGTCAACTATCTTTTTAGGTATTTTTAAAAAAAATAAAACTCCTTATCTAATTAAAAACTAGAATAATACAACCTGGGTAATGAATTGGTTTTAAATAACCCAACACTGGTTAAAATATGGTAGTAAATATTTAAAAAGGAGATGTTGTATTAGTGAATATTAATTTCTATAAAAAAGATGAAGACAATCAACCCATTGAACAAGAACAAATAGAAGATTTAAACCTGGAGGAAAGGGTACCAGAATTTGACGAAATAGGAACAGCCCTAAACGGTATATGATTTATCTAAAAAAAACCCTTCGCACCAAGAGAATATCTCTTTTTGCAAAGGGGTCTTTTCTTATTTTTTAATTGCCTTTAGAACGATCGCCTCTCCCAGAAAAGATACTACTTGACTCTCTTCAATCGTAATTCTAAATTTATCCTTGATTCTTTCGGAAGCACTTATGAAATAATGGGTCAAATTTTTCTTTTCTTCCATAGGTAAATTCATTCGATTACACCAGGAATCAAAATAAAAGGTTTTTTCAAAACGATGCCATTCATCAATTTCGAAACCAGCAAACTCAAGCATACGAATCCACTCACTCTTCTTCCATGCTCTAAAATGACTGTAATCCCGCCATTTTTCTACTTTATTATAAAATTGATCATATTGATCGTCTTCTGGAACGACATTATCGTCTAACAAAAATTGTCCGCCTTGTTTTAGGACACGAAAAACTTCTTTAATAAACTCATTAATATTAGGAAAGTGGTGCGGGGCAATCCTGCACGTAACAACATCAAAAGAATCGTTCGAGAAAGGTAAGTTTTCAGCATCCCCTTTTATGAACTCCACGTTTTGATTCCCATTTCCTTTTACAAATTTTTCAGCAGCGGTTAACATCTCCTGAGTTAAATCAACAGCGGTTACCCTCTTAACTAGCGGAGCAAACGCGTTAGCCGTATGGCCTCCACCCGTGGCAACATCAAGAAGTTCTTCTTTCCCTGTTACTTCGGCCATTTCTATTAATTTTTGCAAGTCCTTTCCATCTTTATGAATCCGACTGCTCACATAAGATTCGGCACTTTTTCCAAATTGCTGCTGTACATCCTTTTTGAGATCCATCGTTATCCCTCCGAGAAATTCCTTATTTATACTAACTATAAGGCAGTATCTCAACGAAGAAAATTACAGTTTTTCAATATACTGTAATAAGAAATTCTTATCGAACAGGGATTTAATTAAGTTCAAGGACGACCGGGCAATGGTCACTGCCCATTACATCGCAATGGATTTCAGCTTCTTTAAGCCTGTCCTTCAATGATTCTGAAACGATAAAATAGTCAATTCGCCAGCCAATATTTCGTTCCCGTACCTTGTTCATGTACGACCACCATGTATAGGCGCCTTCCTGTTGTGGGTAAAAATGACGGAAGCTGTCTATGAACCCAGCGTCGAGCAGGGATGTCATTTTTCCTCGTTCTTCATCCGTAAATCCCGAGTTTCCAATATTTGATTTAGGATTGCGAAGATCGATCTCGTGATGGGCCACATTTAAATCTCCACAGAAAATGACTGGTTTCCTTTTATCTAAATCCATCAAGTGCTGAAGTATGCGGTCTTCCCATTCTAAGCGATAACCAATTCTTGCTAGATCTCTCTGTGAATTTGGCGTATAGACATTAACCAAGAAAAAGTCGGCAAATTCTAGAGTCAGAATTCTTCCCTCATCTTCTCCAGCGTCTTCTCCGACTCCATATCTAACAGACAGTGGTTCTTGCTTTGTAAAAACAGCAGTACCTGAATAACCTTTCTTTTCAGCGTAATTCCAATATTGGTGATATCCATCTAAGTCAAGACTAATTTGTCCTTCTTGTAGTTTCGTTTCCTGAACGCAGAATATATCCGCATTTACTTCCTGAAAATAATCTATAAACCCCTTTTTTACGCACGCCCTTAGCCCATTTACATTCCAAGATACTAACTTCATATTGCCCATTCCCTCTCCCTAATTGATTTCTATATATCAAACAATGAATTGTGAATTTAATAAGTCAGATGCCATTTTACCAGTTTAGCCCTCATTGGAAAAGAAATCTGAACGAACATTGTTTTCCAGCTATCAAAAAAGACAGCCTGTCGCTGCCTTTTTCATGGTACAAAATGTTTTTTTGTCAGTTCACCTGCAAATAGTTCCGATACGGGTACTATTTTAATATTTCGCTTTTTAAATTCATCCATTGCTTGAAATACACCAATTGAACAAACCTTCCCTGTTACACCAACATGTCCGATGGCAATTCCTTTACCTTTTATTTCTGTTACCTTTGCCAGTCTGACCATTTGTTTTCGAACATAGGAAGAGGAGGAGATATCATCAAGAAATACGTCTCGTTTTAAAAGTGGAACCCCTAGTTCCTTTGCAATCTCCGGAAATTTTGTTCCTGGACTTGTCCCGCTGTCGATAATAAATAAGTTCTTTTCTTTAGCAACTTCCACAATGATCCGAACGATTTCTTCGTTTTCAACCGCACGCGAACCCATATGATTATTAAGACCTACCGCATATGGGACACTTTTTATAGCTTCCTCTACACGTTTCCTTACTTCTTCTTTTGAGAGGTCCACTGTAATTGGTTTAGGACCCAACCATGATCTTTTTCCTCTCTTTGGTTCCATTGGTAAATGTACCATAACCTCAAAACCGTTTTTATGTGCCCATTCCGCATGGGCCTTAGAACTTTCCGTAAATGGCATAACGGCTGCTGTAATTGGAATATCTCCTTCTAAAAAGTCACGGACACCACCGGTCCCCCCGCCAAAATCGTCGATGATAATGGCAGCCTTTAGTTCTTTTGTTTGCTTTTTATTTTCTGCAGCATTTGTATGAAAAGGGAATAACAAGAATGGTATAAGCACGAGCACTAACTTTTTCATATCGCCCCTCCAATTGATCGCTTCAACGTTAATGTGCCCGTTTGTTTTTCCCTTTACTACTTTATAATGACGTTTTCTGTTGCATAAAAAAAAGAGAGCGAAACCGCTCCCTTTGTATTACCTATTCTTCATCATACACTTTAACTTCAACCATTTTATCGCCATTTCTCATGTTTCTAACCGCTGCTAAGTCAGAAGTAACCTGTCCAAATACAGTATGAACACCATTTAAATGCGGTTGTGATTCATGAACGATAAAGAATTGGCTTCCGCCAGTGTTTCTTCCTGCATGCGCCATTGATAACGATCCTGGAACATGTTTATGTGGATTTCCTTCTGTTTCACAGTTGATCGTGTAACCAGGACCACCCATCCCTGTTCCCGTCGGGTCGCCACCTTGTGATACGAAACCTGGGATTACACGGTGAAAAATAACACCATTATAAAAGCCTTCATTTGCTAACTTTTCGAAGTTTGCTACCGTTCCAGGTGCTTCGTTTGGGAATAGATCAAACTCAATTTTGTCGCCATTTTCCATCAATATGTATCCTTTTTTAGCCATGAAAAACACTCCTTTATGTAAAAATCATTCTTATCATACACTTTTCTATCGAGAAAGGAAAGTTTAGCCACTAATATTTTCACTGCAGTTGTGGTATAATAAAAGTACCCCCCTCCGAACATTCGCTTGTTGCGGGACACTTAACCACTGTACGGACGGAGGGGGCTGGTGCCGCATTGACGGCATCACGAAAGCCGAGACTGCGGTCTCGGCTTTTGTTATTCACGAATTCTGTTTCCCATCCACTCATGAAATACGACAACAATAGATAAAAAAATGCCATAACCAAAAAAAGTGTAGAGATGGTTCCATTTATCGGAATGAGTAAACAAGCCAAATAATTCAGCCAACCTTTCAAAAACAGGCATGAGTAAGCTCACCAAAAGGATAACCCCTGCTTTCCCCCAATTGGTCAGCTGCGAAATACACCTTAATAGCAGTAGTGTCATTAATGGAAGCGCCACTAACGTAAACGCAAGATTAATCGTAAAAATCTTCTGGAATGGCCTTAGAGGAAAATGATAAAAATTCTTTCCGACAAAATATAAATCTGAATAAGTCCCTAACAAAGAAGAAAGCACCATACTGCCAAGTTCATATTTAAAAGGTAATGGCCTTTTTGGCAAGTGCTGCAAGTTCGAGTCGTTCGAGTGTTTTGCAATATTCATCTTTTATCTCCCCATTAATTATTTCTTCATCTTCTACTAAATAATCCACCACACGCCAATCTGTAAACCAATCCCCTTTTTCAGCTTCATTTTGACTTACATTTTTCCAAGCCATCTCTAGCATCGGGCTAAAAATCCTTTTTGCCCCTGGCCTCAACTGACAGGATTTTAAGTGAAGCTGGTAAGGAAAACCAGGTGTCCCTTCGTTCACGCTATTAAAAATATGCGGCCAATAATCCTTCCTTGAACCCGTATGTTGATAGCTTTTCGCCCATTCGACTGCCTTTTGGTGAATCTCTTTATTTTTAAAAAGAATCTTATATAATCTCTTACCAAGTAAAATCCTCTCATGCAATGATTCAAACTGATGAAGTGTTTGACCGGCCAAGTTCTTTCTTCCGTAAGGAAAAAGAATATGATTAAATGAAAGCCAATCTTGTAGTAAAAATTCAAATTTGTTTAATACATCTTTTTGATACTGCGGATTTTGAACCACTCTTTTTTCTAGGTAGCTTTGTTCATTAATAACCAAGGCCATCGTAAGAATATACGTGTCATTGGTTCTCCAAAACTGATTCCAAATCGTTTCCATGAAAGTGGAGATATTTAAATAAGCAAATAAATGAAACAAGGGCTTTCTTGATTTTAGGCTTTCTTCATAAAGTAAAAACTGAGGATAAACATCTTGAAAAATCAGCCAATTGCCCCGCTCTAGAAATTGAAAGAATAACTGACGATCCTTCTTTGTCATCAATCGGGCCAGGAATTCCCCTTTTAAATCAGTCATGTTCCATCCGCCATTCCGGGAAACCATATGGCCGAGAAAAGCCCAGTGGATATCCGGGTAGCGAAGATAAAAATCAAGATAGGCTCTCGTTCTCGTGACATTATTTAAATTATATTCCCTGGTTTTCTGCTTTATTTTATCTAGAAGAATCCCCTCACTCTTGGTAATCGGAGGCAGTGACAACGACGATTTTCTCTTTTTCTTTAATTTTTCCGAAATGCTTTCAAGCGGTGGTCTCTCACGATTTCTGATAAAAAAAATGACACATTACCTCCCTTACGAATTCTCCAGTATGAATGAGAATATGTATAGATAGATGAGAATTTTGGGAGAGGAATGTGAAGGACGATGACTGATACAAAAAAAGGCATGGATTGGATTATTGAGATGCTTCGCAAAGACCAATCTCCCAACGGCTCTTGGGACTATCCATTTGAAACAGGCATATCTACAGACGCCTATATGATCATTTTATTACGGTCATTGGAATTACATGATGAAGAATTAATTCAGGGGCTCTCAAACAGAATTCTCAGCAAACAGGAGAAAAATGGGGCATGGAAGCTTTTTTATGATGAGGGAGAGGGTAATCTGACGGCAACTGTAGAAGCCTATTATGCTTTGTTGTATTCGGGAAACTACCCTAAAAATGATAAACGCATACTTGCAGCCAAACGATTCATACTTGCTAACGGCGGTATCGAACAAGTAAGCATGTTTACAAAGGTCATGCTTGCCATAACCGGACAATACACCTGGCCTTCCTATTCTCCGCTTCCAATCGAACTGATTCTCCTGCCACTGCATTTTCCGATTAACTTTTATTCGTTTTCCGTTTTTGGCAGAGCTAATTTAACTCCCATCATGATTTTGGCCGATAAACAGTTCACAATCAAAATAGACAAGTGCCCTGACCTTTCTGATTTACATCTAAACCGAGAGGCAAAAAGTCAATGGGACTGCTCAGAGGACTATCGTTCCTTATTTTCTTTTATTAAAGACGGGGCTGAGAGCTTACTAGGTTTACCAAAACAGCTTCATCAGCTAGCGATTGAGCGGGCAAAAAAGTATATGCTTGACCATCTTGAGCCGGATGGTACTTTTTACAGCTACTATAGCTCTACTTTTTTAATGATATTTGCCCTATTATCCCTTGGGTATAAAAAAACGGATCCCGTGATTACTAAGGCACTGGAAGGTATCCTATCGATGAAGTGTGAAATTGACGGCTTTCCACATATGCAATATACAACAGCAAATGTGTGGAACACCTCCTTAATTAGTTTTTGTTTACAGGCTGCAGGCGTTACACATAACGATCCCATGGTAAAGCAGGCCAATCACTATTTGATGGATAAGCAGCATCGAAAATTTGGCGATTGGGTGATTCATAATCCAAAGACAATGCCTGGCGGTTGGGGCTTCTCCGATATTAATACCATTAACCCGGATGTAGATGACACAACCGCCTCACTTCGTTCTATTTCACGTATGAAACCTCCTGAGACACAATTATGGGATCGCGGCATTACGTGGCTGTTGTCGATGCAAAATGATGATGGCGGCTGGCCGGCGTTTGAGAAAAATACAAACTCAAAATTGCTGCAATTTTTGCCTATCGAAAAAGGAGAATTTATCATCGCAGACCCGTCATGTGCCGATTTAACCGGGAGAACGCTGGAATTTTTAGGTCGATATACTAATTTGTCAGGGGATCATACAGCAATAAAAAAAGGAATTCATTGGCTATTAAGGAATCAGGAGAGGGATGGCTCCTGGTACGGAAGGTGGGGGATTTGTTATCTATATGGAACTTGGGCCGCAATTACAGGCCTTATGGCAGTTGGCTTTTCAGTCCGGCAAACCTCGTTAGAAAAAGCGGTTCAATGGATTCTCGATAAACAAAATAAAGACGGCGGCTGGGGAGAGTCCTGTCTTAGTGACAGTAAAAAAACTTATGTCCCGTTACCTGCAAGCACGTTAACGCATACCGCCTGGGCTCTTGATGCTTTGATTTCCGTTTCAGATAAACCGACAACTGCTATTAAAAGAGGAATAACTTATTTACTTGATAATCTAGAGAAAATGGACTGGACTACAGACTATCCTAAAGGGCAAGGAATGGCAGGTGCTTTTTATATTCATTATCACAGTTACCGATATATCTTTCCGCTCATGGCTTTAGCAAATTATCATAAAAAATTCGAATGAAATACAACATCGACGGAGAATCTTCCCCGTCGATTTCATTCTATCTCTAGGAGCTGACGGTAGATATCCACAATATCGTTTATCTTCATTCTAACCAAACCACTAGATGAAGGTGCGACAAAATCGATGACCCCCGGGACAACTGACTCTATTTGTTTCCCCCAGGGAGCCGACTTTCGACCGCTATATTCTTGATAGACTCCCTTACCAACAAAACAAACCACCTTGGGCCGATACCGCTCAATCTTTCGTTTCAGTGTCTTTCTTCCCTCTCTGTACTCTTCCTTTGTAATTTCATCTGCTGCCTTCGTTGGTCTCTCGACTATATTGCTAAATCCATAGCCAAACTCTAATAAATGGGCATCTTCTGCTGCATTATATTTCCGCTCTGTTAGTCCAGCTTCATATAAAATCTTCCAAAATCGATTGTTAGGATTGGCGTAATGGTGTCCAAGTTCACTAGAACGAATACTTGGATTAAAACCGACAAATAAAATCTTTAAATTCTCTGCTAAATGATCATCCACCGGATTCACCTTTCTCCTCCTCTATCCTTTTTATTTTTTACCCATTTTCATTTTATTTTCTGTTTACATGCTAACCCGTCGGAACGATGTAATAATCGTTGCCAGCATACCAATAATAGAGATGATTAACAATGAATACAAAAGTCTGGCATCCTGTAAGAGAAAAAGGCCTGTTAAAATAATCACTGCATCAAGAGTAACCATAATAACTCCAACATTCATCTTTGTCCATTTTGCGATTAAAAGAGCGAGCAGGTCCATTCCGCCTGGACTGATATGATTACGAAGCATCACCCCTACACCCACTCCAATAATGGTTGCTCCTGTAATCACACTACTGATAATTGGTAAATTCACTAATCCGTTTAATGGGAGTAGCAACTCAATCAGGCAGCCGGAAAAAACCGCGCCAAGTATTCCATTGTAGAAATAAATCGGATCCTTTTTGAGAGCAAATAGATAAATAGGAATATTCAGCAGAATAAACATAAGACCTACTTTCAATCCCCATACGTAATTTAATAATAGGCTGATGCCAAATATTCCGCCATTTATTAAATGAAACGGCAGAATAAACATATTAATTCCCACGCTAATCATCGTGCTTCCGAATCCGATCACCGCTAATTTTTTCAGCATCTCATCATTCCTTGTCCAATTACTTTATTACCACTTATATGATAAAAAAATGGACTTCATTCAACTAGAACTTCTGGGATTCGAATGAAAAATAAACAGAGCCATTTTAGCCCCCGTTTTTAAGCGGTTGCCGTACGGTGTTTTTTGGAATTACGCATTCCCTTGCCGAGCGAAACTAATATCGTAATAATCAATCGGTAATACCCATAAAAATAATGCATATGGCAAATACTCAAACATCGGAATGCCTACAATTGTACTGCACATAATCGCAAGCACGCTCCATGGGACAACCCCTGGAAATAGCATAGTTGAATCACCCATCACTCTAACTAACTCTTCTTTTCCATAATAATGGGACCAATGTGGGAGAAACGATCTCCCCGTTAAAATAATCGGAAGGGTCTGATTGGCAGCAATTACCGTAATGATTAGTGTTGCCATAAGTGTTTTCAAGGTATCTACAAGCAAACTGTGCGATGACTCCAGCCATTTATCCAAATAGGGCTGAATAACATTTAGTTTTTCCAAAAGATCATTATATGCCCCTGCTAGGGCTAAAAACAGCAGCAACTGGTACATATGAATGAAACCGCCGCCTAGGCCATCAATGCCATGCCAAAGAGCTCCTGCTACTGTTGTCCATGAAGTCCCATTGACCAACGAGATGACAATTGCTGATAGAATACTAGATAAGAACGCATATATGATACTCATTCTAAAAAGAACCAACACGATTAGTGTGATCGGTGGAATAAACATCGCCGGTGACAGCTCACTCCAAATCAAATGATCACTTGTTATAGACGCCTTGCTGGTAATGTGTGAGTCCACTACTCCATAAAAACATAGACAAAAAAGAATGGCCGTAGCGGTTGTCATAAACATTGCTTTCCCTTGCCTTTTTACTGGTACTTCGACCGTGTGGGCCAGTAATTGATGTGCGCTAGAGAAAGGCGATGTTCGGTCTCCGACAAAAGCCCCTGAAACTAATGCTCCCGCTACAATGGGAAGAGGGAGATGAAGTACCGCGGCTGTCCCTAATAGCGGAACCCCAATTGCACTTAGTGTCCCGATCGTCGTACCTAGCAGCATGGAGAAAATCATCGTAATAAAGAAGGATAGAATAAAAAAATGGTGTGGATGGATAAAATTCAATGCAATCTTGACCATTTGTCCAATCGTTCCTGATAAGTACCAGGATGGCAGCAAGAAACTGACTAAAAATAAAATGATGATGACAATTCTTGTTTTATGGACACCTATCATACTAATTTTTATTGATTCTCTAATAGAGAAAGTGGCTTTTAATGAGAGTAAAAATAAAATAAAATAAAATAAGATATCCAGGAAGAAAGCCTATTACCAGTGGCTGGTGATAGACGACTGACAAGATAACCCCGATTATAGTGATATGCAGAAGAAACAGGACCTGTGTAAAAGAAAACTTTACCGTCATAGAAAACCCACCTTTAGAAATAAGAACACTCCTCATTATAAGGAAAATTTCGCACTTCGGAAAGTCAATCTCAAAAAAAGGAGAGCCGTTCTTAAGTCATTGAAGGTATCTTTTTCTAGAACTAAACTTTCTGCGATAAACAAACTTCCGTAAATCATCCTCCTTTAAATTATCATCATATATTAAGAACAATAATGATTGTAACTCCGGAAAATGCTCCATGACGAAAAGAGCGAACTCCTTTCGTTCGCCCTTTACTTTTATTTTAAATTCGTCCTGTTTCACTATTTCCTTCAACTGCTTCTCATAATAAGCCTTTGTATCTTCCCACTTTTCTTTGCGATTCTCCAAAATATCACGGGCATACTCCGGTAATTTGTCGATAACCAGATCAAGATAGCCTTCAGACCACATGACCATTTTATCTTTTTCCGGCAACTCAAACACCATATTCATTAGATCCAGGTCATCACCTCGACTACTGGCTGCATGTTTCCCGACCCGATTCATTTTGTTCACCTCTTGGTTGTTGGGTTATGCGTCACTACTCAAAGTATTTTCAATGTCATAATTCTTTTTCTTACTGTCTATCCAAGTCTGATATTCAGAATCAACTTTTTGGTCGAATAGGGTTTCCTTTATTTTAGCCTTGCTTGCCTCATAGTTTGCTGCTTGTGCTGCTTTTTTATCCTCCACTTTTATGATATGGTACCCATATTCTGTTTTAACCGGATCACTAATTTTGTTAACTGGTAAGGTGAACGCAACG
This sequence comes from Neobacillus cucumis, assembly GCF_023715505.1. The sequence continues at coordinate 11,142 of NZ_JAMBOH010000001.1, forward strand.
TTATCAAATTCGGTTACCATTGTTCCTTTCGCAAAATAACCAAGCTCCCCGCCGTTATCTTTTGTGCTTTCATCGGTCGAATACTTTTTGGCTAATGTTGCGAAATCTTCACCATTATCGAGTTTTTGTTTGATTTCCTTTGCCGTTTTCTCATCTGCCACAAGTATGTGACTGGCTTTAACTTGCTCTGCGGTAGCATAAGAATCTTTGTTTTGCTCAAAATAGGTTTTCATTTCGTCTTCAGTGATTTTGATTTCAGGTTCAAGTAGTTTCTTAATTAACAGGTAATTCTTTACATCATTTTTAAGTGCAGTAAGAGTGGTATTGTTGTCAACGAGTGCCTGATTAAAGGCATCCTCTCCACCGTACTGTTCTTTTAATTTGTCAATTTCACTGTTAATTGTACTATTAGAAACCGAAATCTTTTTCTTTCCTGCCTCTGCCTCTACAATTTTATCATTGATCATTTGGTCAACCGTGTCCGAACCATACTGTTTGACCAATTTTGTGTACAATTCATCCTTCGTAATTTTTTCACCATTAATGCTTGCCACAGCATCATCCTGGATTAAGGTAAAAGTTAGAAACACTCCTGCTGCGATTATGAACGCAAGTATTAAAGCGCTCAATTGTTTATTCTTTTTTATCCAAGCCATTAATTTACCTTCATCCTTCCGAGTTTACTGTTATTTTTGCATTTAATGTAATCAGTTTTCCATCGCGGTACACCCCAAATTTGATGGTGTCACCGATTTGCACTTTCGAGTATAAATATTTTCTTAGTTCTGATGAATTAGTAATTTGAGTTCCATTCATTGACACAATGATATCCTTTGGCTCGAAGCCTGCCTTTCCAGCTGCAGAATTGGAATCAATATTCATCACTAAAACACCTTTAGTCACATTTTGAGGAAGGTTTTGATAGTACATTTGTGGTACTTGGTCTAAGTCAGCTAGGCCGACACCTAGATATGGGCGGTCAATTTTCCCATTTTTAATTAATTGGTTCACAATAGGGATAAAATCATTACTAGGGATCGCGAAACCTAACCCTTCTACCCCGGTTTCAGATATTTTCAAACTGTTAATACCAATTACTTGACCTTGCGTATTAATTAAGGCACCACCGCTGTTACCAGGATTAATTGCTGCATCTGTTTGAATAACATTTGTATCCCAATTTCCAGCAGATGTTGAGACGGAAATGGTTCGGTTAGTGGCACTAACAATTCCTTGTGTTACCGTTCTAGATAAATCAACCCCGAGCGGATTACCAATCGCATATACTTGGTCACCAGGTCTCAATGTTGATGAGTCTCCGAAATTAGCTGTAGTGGTAACATACTTTGCATCAATTTTTAAAACAGCTAAATCTGTTAACGCATCGGTTCCAACCACTTCTGCAGTTGTCTTTTGACCATTATATAATGAAATCTCTAACTTAGAGGCCCCTTCAACGACATGATTATTCGTAACAATATAGGCTATTGTTTTATTTTTTTGAAAAATAACACCAGAACCCGAGCCGCTTTCCACACTTTGTGAAGAGTCAGAATTAGAATCAGAAAAAGAGTTAGAATTAGAATTACCCCATAAATCCGTCGTTGGCTGCTGTTGCTGATAATTTACAATCCCAACAATGGCTTTGGATAGCTTTTCAACCGTGTCGGCAACGGAATTATTAGTAGAAACCGCCGTTGGCTGCGCGGTTACGGTTTTAACAGCATTACTACTAGTAGGACTGCTTAACTCTTGATTTTGACTATTTTGATTAAAGTTGTTCATATAATCGGTATGAGGTAAGACAGCTAAGGTTAAGACGGATCCAATTACACCTGCTGCGATGGTCGATACAAATCCCGTTGCCTTACGCTTTTTCGTGCCCTGCTGATTATTGGAACGTGTTTGTTCAATCATAGGAGGAGCAGCCATTTCTTCAGGAATCTTTGTATCCTTGATGTCTTCAAATTCTCCGTCCTTGTTTGACTCTACTGAGAAAGTTGCATCTACAGCATTCACACTATTTTTTGAATGGCTTTCGTCCTTCATTTTTTCAAGAGAAAATTCTTCAGAATTTGTATTATTCTTCATCTCAGATGAGTTTGGTTGATAGTTTTCGCCGAATTCATTTTCATTTTTGAAGTCCATCTTAATCGATCTCCTTTAATCTATTTCTTATCTTGTGTATACTTTAACTCACAAATCTTAACAAATTATTAACAAACTTTAACGAGTTTAAGAAAAAATGTAGAAAAAATGAAAAAGCTGCGGGTTATCCCGCAGCTTTTTCCAATCATTATTCGTTTTTCAATCGAATCGTAAATTTTGTTCCTTGTCCTTCTTCACTTGTAACGTCAATTTCACCGTTATGGAGCAGAACTAATTGTTTCACAATCGACAGACCTAATCCAAATTCACCATATGGGGTACTCGTTCTAGAGATATCTGCTTTATAAAAACGACGCCAGATGTTTTCGATTTCATTGGAATCAATCCCAATTCCCGTATCTTCCACTTCAATAATCGTGGCATTAGCTTCTTTTCTGCCGCGCAGCCATATAGTCCCGTCGGAGGTGAACTGAATACTATTCTTCGTGATATTGATTAAAATCTGAATAAGCCGGTCATAATCAGCCAGTACCATAATTTCCTGTTCAGCCTCAACAATAATTTGGTTATTTTTATCCTCCGCCAGCATACTCAACTGATCTTGGATAATTTCAAGTACTTCTAATAATTGTATCTCTTCTTTAAATAGTGTAATTTGATTAGAGCGTATTTTTTCAAAATCTAGGTTTTCATTGACAAGACGAATCAGTCTTTTTGCCTCTTGACTGACTAAATTAATTCCGCGTTCCTTATCTCCTTCAGGAATCATATCATTTTTCAGGCCTTCAATCACGCCGCTTATCGTCGTTAACGGTGTACGCATTTCATGAGAAACATCCGCCATGAACTGACGCCTTCTGTTTTCAAGGCTTTCAATTTCTAACATCGATTGATTTATCTTATTTACCATATGATTAAAATCATTAGCCAACTCACCGATTTCATCAAAATTAGAAGAATTCACTTTTACATTATAATTTCCAACAGAAACTTGTGATGTTGCTTCACGGAGTCGCTTGATCCGGTGAACATGAATCCTTGATAAAAACCAGCTTTGTAAAAAGGAGACTGCAAAGGCGATTAAAATGGTATACAGTAAATACTTATTCAATTGCTGAATCATTTTACTCGAACCGCTTATGGGCGAGGTTAATAGTACACCGCCAAAAAATCTTCCGTTTTCTGTATATGGTAATACAACAAAGGTGACCCCTTCTTGCCCAAAACGTTTAAAATCGCTTTGGACAATTAAAGTCTTCCCCTTCGTTACTTTATCCCATTCCTTCTCACTTAAATTTTTAATGGCAGGACCATGTTTATTAACTAAATAGAGTTGACCATGCTGGTCGAACATACTAAAACTCATTTTTCTCGCTGCCAATACATTACTGTATTGATTTAGCACATCGTCTGAGTCTAGAGGTGATGCCTCCTTTAAATCGGATAGAATTGCTTTTCCATAAGAAATCAGTTCATCTGATTTATTTTCATAGATTAGGTTTTCGACATAATGAGCAAATAGTATACTTAACAATAAAAACGCAACAATGATAATACTAATATGACTAAAAAACTGCTGATAAAAGTACTTAAACTTCATCTGTTTTAACTGCATCATCAAATTTATATCCTACTCCCCAAACGGTATGGAAGAAAGGCTGTGACGTTGTTTCCACCTTTTTCCTCAGACGTTTGATGTGAACATCAACCGTCCGCTCGTCACCGTAAAACTGATATCCCCATACACGCTCTAGTAATTGTTCACGAGAGAATACCTGGCGAGGATGTTCCACCATATAAGAAAGTAAGTCAAACTCTTTTGGTGTTAAGTTTGTCACCTGTGTTTCATCTACAAATACTTCTCTCGTAATTTTATTAACCTTAAAACGGTCCGTTTTAATTACGTTGTCTTGGTCTTTATGCTCTTGGTTCTGTACTCTGCGTGTTACAGCTTTAATTCTAGCCATCAAGGTTAGCGGACTAAATGGCTTCGTGACATAATCATCAGCCCCCATCTCTAGACCGAGTACCTGGTCAGATTCACTATCTTTCGCAGTTAACATAATAATTGGAACAGTAAACTTTTCATCACGAATTTTCCGGCAGATCGTTACGCCATCCATGCCTGGAAGCATCCAGTCAATAATAAGGGCATCCCAAGTTCCGTTTTTAAAGCGAATGTACCCCTCTAACCCGTCGTTTACAAACTCTCCTTCAATGCCTTCCTTAGCAAAAAACATTTCAATCATCGAGCAGACACCTTTATTATCTTCAATCACTAATATTTTCACAATCACTCATCCCCTAGCAAAAAAACTCTTTCTTCTTAGTTTATACGAAATTTTTTTCATATCAAACCCTCTGCACCATAATTACATTTTAATTAAGAGTTTGTTCATAGTTTATTAATATTTAAGCTTTTTCCAGAACAAAAACGCAAGCGCCTTGAACAGTCCCGACAAGCATAAGACGCTCAAGGAAAGAAGGCGTTCTTTGCCTTCATTCCCTGAGTGGCTGTAGACCATCGGGGGGCTAGGCGCTGGAGCTGTACGTCGACAGTCCTTTTATTAACAGTCCACAATTGAAAATTTTATAAACAAGAAAAAGAGACTTGAAATATTCAAGCCTCCTTTGTTCTTTTATTATATTTTTACTGCAGAACCAGCAAAAAGCGAAACCGCATTTTCTCCGAGTATTTTTGAGATTTGTTGTTCAGTTATTCCCTTTTCTCTAAGATCTGGAAGGATATTTTCAAAAATATGTCTAGGATGCCCGTTCTCCATAATTTTCTTTACTTGCTCATTCATCACTGGAGGCCGGCCCGGCCAAATATTGACGCTGTCATGGGCTAATAAGATTTGATCTTCATAACCCGCTTCCAATAAGGAGATTAAAGTTGCAACCCTATCTTGGTCTAGCGGAGCCCCTGCAAGAACTTGGATTCCAAAGCGGTCGAAGCCGATTCGTACCCCTTCATCCATTACTTCCTTATGATATTCTGGGTTGGTATTTCCACACATATGGCCAATAATAATTTTATTAGGATCTGCACCATGTTCAATCCGCATTCTTGCCTGTTCAGGACCCATTGTTCCTTCTTGAGTATGGGTCAGAATGACTATTCCGGTTTCCTGTTGAACCCGTGCAGCCGCACGGAAAAACATTTTTTCATATTCGGTAGTTTCATCCTTGCTCGATGCTAATTTGATGATCCCCGGCTTAATTCCCGTTCCGGCAATGCCTTCGTTAATTTCAGTTATAAACATTTGATCGATATCCTCTTCCGCTGTTCCCAGCCCCTCCCTGTCTTAATTTGAAGTAAGGAGTGGCCCCCTCACCCTCATAGTAGAAGCCAGTCGCACAAATAATTTGCAGACTGGTAGCATCCGAGATTTGTCGTAAAAATAGAGAGTCTCTGCTGCATTCATTAGGGGAAGGGTAGACGACGGTTTGGACACCATGCTTTGAAACCGCCTCGCTATGGCAATGCCGCTCTAATGCTTCCTCTTTATTAAATGTACCAAGTGTAACATTGCCTTGAAATCCTGGGTAGCCAAAAATAAAGTGTTCGTAAATAAGTGTTTTTCCAAGTCTATCAACGGGTATTCGACCTGTAACAGTTTCAACTGCTTTCATTACATCGGTCACCCTTTCAGATCTATTAGATTATTGGCTCAACAAGTTACACTAGATGATTTCTTTAAGGTTCTAAAATCAGTTTGCCTTGTGTTTTTCGAGATTGTAATAAGGTATGGACCTTGGCCGCCTCTTCTAAAGGAAACACACCGCCAATCGTCAGCTTTAATTTCCCCTGACCAAGATATGTAAATAATTCTACTAAACTTGGCTGAAGCAGCTCTGGTTTTCTCATGATTTGTGGCAGGAAAAATCCGATGACTGATTGATTCCTCGCCATGAGTGAGGCTGGGTAACACCGGCTTTGTTCGCCGCTTGCTGCACCAAATATAACGAGGCGGCCAAATGTGGAGAGACATTTAAGGGTTTTATTAAAAACCTCACCTCCGACCATTTCAAGGGCAATATTTACGCCTCTGCCGCCAGTTGCCTCAAGAACCTGCTTATCCCAATCGGACTGTGTATAGTTAATGAGTACGTCTGCTCCCATTTCACGGGCCAAGGCTAGCTTTTCTTCCGAGCTTGCGGTGGCAATGATTTTTCCCGCCCCAAACAATTTTGCAAGCTGTACTGCTATCGTTCCTACACCCCCTGCTGCCGCATGAACGAGGACACTTTCCCCTTTTTCCAACCGACCCATAGTTTTTAAAATATGATACGCGCTTAGACCTTGAAGCGGCAGTGCTGCAGCGGTCTGGAAATCTAATTGTTCAGGTATTGGTATAACGGACCGTTCATCAGCTAGGGTAAAATCCGCATAGCCCCCGGATTCAATTAATGTCACGATTCTTGTTCCAGGCTTTATTTTTGTGACTTGATCGCCAACTTCTGTTACGACTCCGGCAATTTCAGCACCAGGAATAAATGGCAGCGGTGTCTTCACGACATACTGTCCTTCCCGCCGGGCTGTATCGGCATAGTTGACTCCGATTGCTTTGATTTCGATTAATACCTCATGACCTTTAGGAACCGGCCTTTCAATTTCGACAAGGTTTAAAACTTCTGGTCCCCCATATTCTTTTAGCTGTATCGCTCTCATAAATTCCACTCCTACTTTCCTTTAAAGGCTGGTTTTCTTTTTTCCTTGAACGCGGTGATACCTTCTTGGTGGTCCGCGGTTTGGACCATTAATGTCTGAATGAGACGTTCCTGCTCCAGGATTTCCTCTAATGTGGAGGTAAATGCTTGATCAATTAATTTCTTTTGTTTTCCATAAGCTTTTCCAGGTCCGTGGGCTAATTTTAACGCATATTTGGTTGTTTCTTCTTGGAGCTTTTCCAACGGAACTAAAAAGTTGATTGCCCCTAACTGATATAAGCGTTCGGCAGGGATTGGCTCAGCTGTAAATAAGAATTGTTTCGCTAAGTGAGGGCCAATTAGCCTTGGAAGTAGGTAGGACCCGCCGCCATCAGAAATGAGGCCCACTTGGGAGAAACTAAGCGCAAACTTACTTCCTTCTGCAGCTATTATGAGATCGCAGGCTAATGATAAATTTACTCCTGCACCTGCCGCAAAGCCATGAACAGCAGCAATAATCGGCTTTTCGGTCTCTTTCATTAATAAAATCAGTTCATTGAGCTTGCCAATATGCTCATATACTTGAACCCCTTTTGCCTGCCCCATGGTTTTAACGTCCCCGCCAGCACTAAACGCACGCCCCGCTCCAGACAAGACAATTACTTGGATATCCTCGTTATTTTGAGCTTGCTGGAGGGCTTCTTTTAATCCCAAGATCATCTCCGGACTGAAGGCATTTAGGCTTTCTGGACGATTTAAGGTTAAGGATAAGACTGGACCAAGTTTTTCAACTAATAAATGTTCTTGCGTCATTTACATCTTCCTCCCAAAATGGATTGTTTAAAAGCTTACTTACTTAATCAGCCAACCGCCATCAACGAGCAAATCAGATCCCGTCATATACGATGCTTCAGGAGAGGCTGCGAATGCGATTACATTTGCAATCTCATCCGGATTACCGACACGCTGCAAGGCCGTATTCTTTTGAATTGCCCTTACAAACCGTTCATTTTTCAAGCCCTGTTCTGTTAAGGGCGTCTCTATGAAACCTGGAGAAACTGAATTCACCCGAATTCCGTAAGGTGCTAACTCTAGCGCGAGTGACCTTGTAAAATTAATCACTGCTGCTTTGGCCGCACTATAATGAGGGATTTCCTCCCCTGCCTGATGTCCAGATAACGAAGCTACATTTACAATCGCGCGGTTCCCATCCTGACGTTGTGCTCCCTTCACCATGATGTTACCAAGTGCCTTCGAAACTAAAAATACACTTTTCAAATTAACATCTTGTACATTGTCCCATTCTGTTTCCGTCATCTCCAGAATACGGGCATTCCGTGATCCACCGGCATTATTAATGAGAACATGAAGGTCACCGTAATGCTGTAGAACATACTCGGCTAATTCCGAAACGGCTTCCCCGTTGGTGCAATCTGCCGTAAATACTTCAGCCATGGGGATTCTGGTTCTCCCATTTATGGCATTCGCTGTTTGTTCAAGTTTCTGTCTTGTCCTGCCAACAAGAATCACCTTTGCCCCTTCATTCGCGATCCGGAGAGCGGCCGCCCGGCCAATTCCACTTCCTGCCCCCGTTACAACAGCAATGGTTTTCACAAATCTCATCTATCTTCCACCTCTTTATAAAAAAATAACTGGAATGCTTTATACTAGAGCATGAATCTATTTGGCGGGACATCGTTGGTTTTGGAGGGACAACGTAGGTTCGACTGTTACCTTCCCCTCTCTTAAGATTGGGACGATTGAGGTGATCCCTTTAGTTGCAGCAAGCTTCAAGTCAGGGTGCTGATCATGTTTGTCTAAAAGCCTGCCAACATATGAATCTAGCAATACTTCGTAGGAATCATCCTGTCCTCGGTAAAAATATAGGGCTGTTTTTGCAGCATCGGTTAATTCGTATTTACCTATGTTTAGCAGACATTCAATTAGGTGCCCGGCGCCATAGAAATCTTCTAAACTCGTTTCCCCGGAATTACCTGAACAAATAATCAGGATGGTTGAATCATCAGTATAATCCTGTAGTGATTTGGCTACTGCGGGATTGTTGAGCAGCGAACCAATATAAACCCTATTTGCAGAAGCCGATTTCCTTAAAGCGACCGTTCCATTAGTAGTAGACAAAATTAATGTCTTCCCCTTAATGTTCTCACTAATTAAGGTAGGACTGGGATAAACAAAACCATCTATTGGTCTTGCATCCAGTTCACCCGCCAGAATATATTCCCCCTGTGAAAACTCATTTGCAACTCCCATTGCTTCACGGCTATGCAAAACAGGAATGACTTCCTTTGCACCATCCTTTAATGCCGAAACAATGGTTGTGGTCGCCAGAAGCACATCTAAGACGACTGCTATCTTATTTCCAACTGCCATTTTTTCTTCTATAATCTCTTCTTTTTTCATCAGAAGGTGAATTTTTGTCATTTCAATTCGGCTCCCCCATTAAAGCTTTTCTTCCGACACAAGTGCAGCATGCAAGATTAAATTTTTTACAAAGTGGTTAAAATTCGCAAAACGAGTGTCACTGGTTTGCCCTTTTTTGTAACGATAATAGATTTGCTGGCCTATGACGGCAAGCTTAAAGTAGGCAAAGGTTAAATAAAAATTGAAATTGGTAATATCCCTGCCGCTTTTTTTAGCGTAGAGTTCAATGAATTCCTTTCTCGTCAAAAAGCCCTTATGGACAGCAGTAACAGGCGCTTTCCCTAAACCATTAATCAATAATTCGGAATCGTCTCCCTGATTCCAATAACCCATTGCCGCACCAAGGTCTGCCAACGGGTCGCCGACAGTTGTCATTTCCCAGTCAAACAGTCCGGCCATTTCTGTTAAATCCTCATTAAACATGGCATTATTAAATTTATAATCGTAATGGATAATCACCGCTTCTGACTGTTTAGGAATATGATTCACGAGCCATTTTTTTAGAGATTCTACCACTGGGATTTCATCGGTTTTCGCCCGATCATATCTGCCTATCCAGCCATGGACCTGCCTTTCCATAAAGCCCTCCGGTTTACTTATCTCGGCAAGTCCTGTTTCTTTGTAGTCGATTTCATGCAATTCGACCAATTTTTCGACCATGATCACTGAAAGACGCCGGCAGAGATCCCTTGTCACTTCAACCCCATTCGGAAAAGAAGTATCAATAACCAAGCCATTTTTTCTCTCCATGATAAAAAATGGACTCCCAACAATAGTTGGATCATCCGAATAAAGAAGCGGCCTTGGAGCAACGGAAAAAATCGGGTTTAGCGAAGTGAGAATTTTGTATTCCCTCCCCATATCATGGGCTCTCGGTGCCACTGGTCCAAGCGGAGGACGTCTTAGCACCGCCTCCCAATTCCCCATCTTAATCTGATAGGTCAAATTAGAATGGCCCGCAGAGAACTGCAAAATTTCCAACTGTCCTCCTGGTAATAAATCAATATTTTTTCTCAAAAAATTCTCCAAAACCGACAAATCCAATTCTTCACCTTGTCGAACTGGAATTGTATCCTTATTCATTTGACGTGGCATAAAATTCCTCCTGTCATAATAAAAAATTCCGACTCTTCTAGACATAAATTATTTAAACATGGATTAAATTTACCATACAGGCTAACCCACATACTAACCAGTTAGTATATAGGTAAAAAAAAGAAGGGGGACGTTTTAAAAATTAACACTCCCCTTTTTATATTATTGATTCACTTGAATGCCCTTTAAAATCATTTCGACAAAAATTTCAGCAACCTCACGATCTGAGCAGCTGCCGTTTGGATTAAACCATTGATAACTCCAATTTGTTATCCCAAGAATTCCAAATGTAATAATAGAAGCATTGATTTCCGGACGAAATTCCCCGTTCTCAATCCCTGCTTTTATTAGCGCCTCAATATTTAAACGGAATTGATCACGCTTTGAAATAATTAAGGCGGAATGTTCTTCATTTAAATTGGATAACTCCCGATAAAAGATTTTCGCTGCAGAACCTCGGGATTTAATATCCGAAAGGAGCAAAAATACAACTTCAAATAATTTTTCTTTATAATTCTTTGATGAATCGTTAAAAATCGACTCTAGCTGGACCAGTAATTCATCAATATAGCCGCGATGAATATCCATTAATAACTCTTCTTTACTTGAAAAGTAATAATAAAATGTTCCCTTTGTTACCCCTAGGGAATCAACAATATCTTGTATAGATGTTTCACTAAAACCTTTCTTTTCAAATAAGCGGATGCTTTGTTCCGTTATTCTTTCCTTCACCATTATGTCCTCACAATCTCTTATATGTTATACAAATTATACCATAAAGACCATTCTCTATTTTAAAGTAACCTGTCTTCTTAGGGGATTCAAACATCTATTTTTTCACGGCCTCTTCCCATAAAGTGCGGCGACACGGGGATAGATATTCTAGCCACTTGCGAAAATTAAATCTTTCTTTTTATCAACAATAGTTCCGGTGGCGGGTGACTTGTGATGCCACATACATCGTAGGAACATCGGGGAACATGGTTGGCTGTTCATTTTTAATGGTATTTAGGACCTCCTTTAATTCAAACAGTGACAGCTCATCTAACTACAGATCAATACTAACCAGTTAGTATGTTATATGTACAATTATACCTTCAAAACTTAATTATTCAATTTCCTTTCTAAATATTCTAATAAATTTTTAGTGATTTTAGCAAAAAAAAAGAAGGGCTGGAAAACTTCTGTTTTTTGGCCTTCCTTTTCTATTAGTACCGTTTGAAAGATCTTTTTTGTTTATTCATTACCTCATACGATTTTTCAATGATGTCTGTTAAAACATCACCTTTGTAAATTCTGCCTAGCTTTAATCCCTGTTGATAATATTCAACAATTTCATCCAGCTTAGCAGAGGTTTGTTTCGTGATTCTGACATTTAGTTGAATTCTTTCGTTCTCATTCATTACTTGACTCTCCTGTTTTTCTTGCTATCTTTTGCTAGCAATTATCTATTCCTTTGTTATCACTTGCTACTATACTACAAATTCTGATTTTTTTCATTAATAAAAAATTGGACCAACCTGATGCCCCAATTTTATAATTAACCAAGAATGGACACCTCTATCGGTGTATTAACAAAGTGAGCCTGCAGCCAATTATTTAGCAGTTCAACTAGCTTCGGGTGAATCGGCAAATTCCCCTCTGCAATAATATCTTTTTTGACCGTAAACATGGTGGAGGTACTTGTAATTAGTTTGCAGAAATGCCCCATATTTTCAATAACATAGTATTCAGCATCACCTTTAACATACTTCGGCAGATCCTTTATAACATCTGGATTAGCTTGAATATCACGTGTTCCTGTAAAGCTAAGACTGGGCAAGTAACCTTTGCTAAATCCTCTCTGACATTATAAATAAAATGTTGACGCATCCACTTGGCATTTATTTTTGTAAAACTAACCTTAAGACAATCATCTGTTGAGTTTTGTACCTTTTCTATATATTTTTGTGCTTGTTTCTCTATCTTATTATGCACACCTAATAAGCGAAGTAAAAAGCCCTAGAATCCTTTAGCTTTCAAAACATCCTCTCTGGCAATTTCCCTCTGCCGCTTAAGCGCTTCACTTATTCTCTCAACCTCCCCCGATAGTAGGATTAAACCGCCGAGCTCTTCTCTTACGGCCAACGCTGTCCCAATCGTGCTTCCTTCACTATGGCCTAACACGATCACCTTACCAGGATCTACTTCGGGAAGGTTTTTTAAAAATCGAACGGCCGCTTGGGCATCGTCTACTAAGTCACATAACCCGTTGTTAAATAATCCCCCTCACTAGCGGCAACACCTCGTTTGTCATATCTTAGATTGATGAATCCCTATCGATGTTAAAAATTCAGCTAACTGACGATATAACTTTAAATCCATTTTTTCATTTATTTTTCCATTACGATCTAATTTTCCTGAACCTTAAATAATTACGACTGCGGGGCTTTTATCTATCCTAGCCTCCGGTATACACAGCGTCCCCTTTAATACGGGTTGGCTTTGTACTGTTACTTCTCTCTCCACCATTCTCATCGTATATCCCCCTATTGTTCTTCGTGTTTTTGTTCAGGAATAATGATCGTAGCTAATGTTCTCCTTCTTCTTCCCTTTTTCGGCTTATTTTGCGTGACCCTCGCATAAACCTGGGATATTTCCTTAGTAAATTGAACAAACTCGTTGTCGTCTAAAAATACACTAGTCTGCCTAAATGATACACCATCGCTGACTAAATCAATTTTTTCCTGGTTTAAATATCGTTCATATTCACCCATGATATTGACCATGAATTTAAAAAATAAATCCATATGCACATCCTTGGTGAAACTGTTTAATTCCTCTGGGGGGATCGATGCCTTGGCATGATCTTGCAGAGAGTATACCTTTTCAATTGTCCCTCGATTTGGTATCTCATCAATAATATGGATTACACCTGCCTCCACTAGTTTTTTAATGTGCCGATACAATGATGCCTGTGGAATATCAGGTAGTAATACTTTCATTTGTTGAGCGGTCATTTGTTGGTTTATTAATGACTGAATAATTCTCATCCGAACTGGATGCAATATTACGTCTGCGGTCGATTCCTTTACCATTATTAAATGTCCTTTCATTTATTACCATTATTAATAATGATAATAAATTATCGTTTGGAATTTGTAAAGCAGGAGATTGGAAATAAATATAATTTATTCGATTTTAACTTCTTCCTCTCCAAATCCCTACATGAAAAAGGAATTTTCTACTTATATTATAATGAGGAGGCGGGCATTCAATGATACTATCATGTATTTTAGGCATTATCTTAACATCACAACCGATTAACTCTCCCGATCATTTAGTCATAACAAAAAACGGAATCCATGTGACAACTATTAAACAGGAGGACTTCTCCTATCCTTATACAGATTTGCCGATTATAGATTCTAAAAAGTACAATCAATTCTTAGATAATTTGGACAAGCATTTCTCGATTAAGCCTGAAAATGCCATGATTAATTCAAATGGTGAGATTGTGCCTGAAAAAGTTGGTTTGCAAATTCATCGCCATGCTTTTACAGAACAGCTGTATGCTTATTTATTTTCACATCAATCGGGCAAATTGGAAATCCCAATGTTATCTGTTTATCCTAAAGTGGATAGTGAATTACTTTCGGATATACGCAGTATGCGAATTGGCCGTTATGTAACGTCCTTTAATCCTGGAAACAAAACACGGTCCAATAATATTGATTTAGCAACAAAGGCAATTAATAATTATGTTATCTTTCCGGGAGAAACCTTTTCTTTTAACAAAGTGGTCGGAAAAAGGACTGCTTCGAAAGGCTATTTAAAGGCTCCTGTAATTATAAGAGGGGAATTTTCAGAGGATATTGGCGGTGGCATATGTCAAGTCTCATCCACCCTTTTTAACGCTGTAGATAGTGCGGGACTAAAAATTCTCCAAAGATTTTCACATACGAGAAAGGTTCCGTACATCCCTCCTGGCCGTGACGCAACGGTTAGTTGGTATGGCCCTGATTTTGTCTTTAAAAATATCTATAAAGAGCCAGTCTTAATCAGAGCAAAAACAATGGGTCATTTATTAGTAATTAATCTCTACTCTTCAGAATTGATTGAATACCAACCAAGAAAAGTTCCAAACGCTCTATATTAAAAAAGTCCGCTGAATCAACAGCGGACTTTTTTATGCTTTTTACTGCTTATTATTATTTAATGCACTTTCCATTAGCTCCTCGGAAAACTCAGTTAGAGCTGTGTTGTCCATTACATTGAGGCTAGGTAGTTTGGTCTTTTCTGAAAAGTTTTTCACTGCATTTTGAAAAGGAAGTGCAAAATCCCTACGCTTCCCTCTTGTTATCCCAAACAAAGCGGCACTTAAAGATAATCCAACAAGTGATGCCCATAATGGCATTCTGCTTTTTGGTTTAGGAGTAAACAATTTGAAAAACGGCTGTCTTGTCAGTTTTTTCATTTTCAGCACCCCTTTTGCTTTGTATTGAAGTTAACACCTCTCCCCTCTATTTGCTTAATCTGTGCCAACCCTAAAAAAATATGTGATACAAAACATGTGAAATTTGTAATTTTTTCGCATTTAATTATCAGGTTTTTATCTATTTTAGTATTAATGAACCACCTCCCATTTCTTAACATACAATGGCTAAAAAGAAAATCGGTGGTGTCTATGGGAAGCTTAACTTATTTTGACTTTTTAGCTAAATTCGGTGTTGGTGGGGCCCATCCAGGTGGAATCCTTCTTACGCAAGATATTCTTTCAAAGGAAAAGATAAATGAACAATCGGTTATTTTAGATGCAGGCTGCGGCACTGGTCAAACGGCAGCTTACTTGTATCAACAATACAGAGCAAAAGTAATTGGCTTGGAGATCAACCCGATTATGGTGGAAAAAGCGAAAGGCCGCTTTGAAAAGCTGCAGCTCCCCATTTCTTTAATAAAGGGTTCAATCGAGGAAATTCCATTTGCGGATCATACATTTGACTTTATTTTATCAGAATCCGTTTTAGCTTTTGTTAATAAACCAAAAGCACTTAAAGAATTTTATCGAGTATTAAAAAAAGGCGGACGTTTAATTGCAAACGAAATGACCATTAACCGCCCTGTTAATCAGCTGGAAGCTGCTGAGATTATGAATTTCTACTCAGTTGACTCGTTATTGCTAGAGGAAGACTGGAGGATGCTATTACAAGCGGCCGGGTTCCACAATATTAAAATTAAAGCCCATAATTTGCCACTAAGCCATGGGAATCAAACACCTGAGTTCAATTTCTCTACGGACTTTGAACCTGAACTTTTTCACGTACTGAATGAACATGGGAATATTGTTATTAAATACCAGGATGTCCTCAGCTATCGGGTATTAACTGTATCAAAATAGTAAGAACGCCTACTTTTTTAACACAAAAGTAGGCTTTTTATATTAGGCTTACCGTTAAATGATATTGTTGTTTTTTATAATCTGTTGATTGGAGCGGTAATCAACAGCCCAATTCAACAGAGCCTTATACGATAATCCACACCATTAATTATGTATATTATTGTCCTTTCGATGAAAAATAACTAACAAGGTGAAAGGATGGGATGACTACATGGATAACACTTTAGCGTACTTAAAAGAAATTTTATCCAATTATACGGATGATCACTCCGAAGGACGATTTATATATAAGAAACTGATTGAAGGCGCTTACAAATCCGAAGGCCCTTTTGTCAGGGATTTAACCCAAAAGGAAATCCATTTTTTAAATAACATATTACCCAAAGAAATTAACCACGCAAAAGAGGCTCAGGATGAAAAACGAGCCTACCAACTTAATGAGGTATATGAGCTTTTGCTCTAAAAACAAAAAAGATGGCAGCCCTCCCTGTCATCTTTTTCGGAGATATTTCATTTTTTGCTAAAACTATTTCCTAGGTAAGCGCATAGTACGACAAAACACCTTTAAATCCATCTTTATTTCCCGAATTAACGACAATTTAATTATAAAAGTTACAAAAAAACCCCATTATACCGACACCATTCTACGGTTCCTTGCTAATGGATATCTCTTTTCTTAAATCTTCCACCTCGTACTTCCGCAATATCGGCCACCGCTAAAAACGCATTGCCGTCATTCTCTGTTACAATTTCCTTTAATTTTGCTTCCTCAAGACGGTTTATCACACAAAAAATGACCTTTTTCTCATCACCAGAATAGGCTCCCTCCCCATTCAAGTAGGTGACTCCACGACCTAAACGATTCATAATAGCATCACCAATTTGGCTGGCATTGTCACTAATAATCCAAACCGACTTAGACTCATCAAGCCCAGTAATGGTGATATCAATTGTTTTATATGCGACAAAATAGGCAATTAAAGAATACATAGCCCGATCCCACGAAAAAACAAAGCCCGCACTTCCTAATATGAACAAATTAAAAAACATGATAATTTCTCCAACAGAGAAGGGAAGTTTATTATTGAAAAGAATGGCCAAAATTTCAGTTCCATCTAAAGAACCTCCATAGCGAATAACCAGACCTACTCCAACGCCGAGCAGGATTCCTCCGAAAACGGTGGCAAGTAGTATATCTTGTGTAAAAGCTGGAACTGGATGAAGGAGTGTAGTTGTAACCGAAAGAATAACAATTCCATAAAGAGTGGATAATGCGAAGGTCTTTCCAATTTGTTTGTAGCCTAAAAAGATAAAAGGAATATTAAAAAGAAATAGGAATATCCCTAGTTTCCATCCTGTAATATAGGACAACATGATGGAAATGCCGGTAATACCGCCATCTATTACATTATTGGGGACTAGGAATATTTCCAACCCAACAGACATTAGAATGGCTCCCAGCGTGATTAATAGAGCCCTCTGGAAAATCTTCTTCTTCGTCAACCCTTTGTGTTGAATCTTAGCCATGATGGCTTCTTTCTGGTCAATTAAACTGATCTCTTGTGTCCCCGACATTATCTTTCCCCTTTCAGTATGGCATCTTGCTAATAGTATAATGAATTTAAGCCGCTATTTATAATTAAATGCTTACTTTTCTTTCTTTATAAAGAAAACTGCCTCATAGTAAGGCAGTAAATGGGTCAACTTGGGTCAACTTCATCGTAGGAGAGGGTTGTAACACTAGTGTACTCCCCTTCTTCCACTTCTTTCTCAGTTGCACTCGTGTTTAGTTCTTCTTGGTCATCCATCCCTGGTGCAACGGTTGGTTGTTTTTTCTTATTCAATCTCATCACTCCTTTTCGAGGATTATTTTCCCTAATTTTTTATCAACTATACTCAAACCTTAATTCAAAATTCAAATCAATAAAAAGAAGTTACCTCAATTAAGAGGTAACTCCTTCATTTAATTAACAGCTTAGGAGACCCAACCATGAAGATATCCTTTATGAAAGGTGTTTGTTTTGGATTTATCATTCCTATAAGACCTTTTATTGCTCCACCTACCAAATGATTGATCAGAACAACCTTACTAATACTCGTTCACATAACGGAACGAACACGTATGGTTGAGCCTCCTAAGATGTTAACTTTTTATTTTTCTTTTTTACACCTTTAGTTTATCACAGAATCTTTAGAATAAACGGAAAGTTTGTGACGGTTATGTGAACTCTTGGAAATTCCCTCCTGGATTAGTATCAAAGTTATAAGGGAACCTTATTTAAAATAGAACAATAATAGAAAGGATGAAAAGGGCAGATGATAGAATCCCTTAGGAAATATGCGAATCCCTTTCATTCCATTGACGATCTTGATCCGTTAATGGAAGCGATTGGTGATGCAAAATACGTCCTGCTTGGAGAATCTTCACATGGTACATCAGAGTTTTATACGATTCGGGCAGAATTAACGAAGCGGCTAATTCAAGAAAAGGGCTTTTCCTTTATCGCAGTGGAAGGTGATTGGCCAGCCTGCCAATCAATTAATCGTTATATTAAAGGATTTTCCCCATCTAATAAGGATGTGCGGGAAGTACTTGAGAACTTTAACCGTTGGCCTACATGGATGTGGGCCAATCAAGAAATAATCGGCTTAATTAAGTGGTTAAAGGAATTTAATCAAAAAACGAATCGATCAGAAAAGGTTGGATTTTATGGTTTGGACGTATACAGCCTTTGGGAGAGTCTTGATGAGATAGTTGGTTTTTTAACAAAAATTAATTCTCCAGAACTAGAGGCCGCTAAGAAGGCGTTCGCTTGTTTTGAGCCCCATAATCGAAATAACAAATCCTATGCTGTCTCTGCCGGCTATTTATCTGAGGACTGTATGAAAGAGGCTCTCCACCTCCTTTCCACGATACAAAAAAATAAATGGAAGTTTGAAGATGATCAAGAGAGCAGTCTCAATATGGAAGTCAATGCTCTTGTTACAGCACATGCTGAGGAATACTACCGCACCATGGTGAAGAGTGATGATAAATCGTGGAACATTCGCGATCGGCACATGGTGGATGCTTTAAATTCCATTAGTAAGTTTTATGGCAAAGATGCAAAGGTTATCATTTGGGAACATAATACACACGTTGGAGATGCACGGGCCACTGATATGAAGGATGAAGGAATGGTCAATGTGGGGCAACTCGTTCGCGAACAAAATGGGGAAGACGAGGTATTTATCGTTGGGTTCGGAACTTATACGGGCACCGTGATTGCCTCAACAGAATGGGGAGTAAACTTGGAAGTAATGGATGTTCCGCCTGCGCAACCCGACAGCTGGGAATACTTCATGCATCAGGCAGGAGCCATGAATCAGTATCTTATTTTTAACGATATAAACAGAAAAGAGTTTTCCTCAACAGTTGGCCATCGAGCGATTGGTGTTGTGTATCATCCCGAATACGAACATTTTGGAAATTATGTTCCTTCTAACATGGGGAAGCGGTACGATGGGTTTATATTCGTAGACCGCACCAATGCATTACATCCATTAGTATTAGAACATGTTTCCATTTAAGGAATAGTTTCCCTTGCCAAACTCTTCCAATTCCCTTTGAAATGAGCTATTTTTAACATGGAAAAAACCAATCTCTAAAAAAGATTGGTTTTTTATACTAATTACTTAGATCCTGGTGCTGGTTGGTCGACACCTTTTACATGGTGACTATGGCCATTGTCTTCAGTAGTATTGAAATCATAATAATGGACATGCATCCCATTCCCTACTGGTATAGCTGGACCCGAGTATGCACGATAATGGTGTGTGTGTCCATCCTCAAATAGCACATATCCTTCCGTATAATGAATATGCCCTCCATCTTGAGTTGGAATCGGCGGTGATGTAACGTCCAAACATTGATGCACATGCCCTGAGCTTACACCTGTATAGTCAACTGAACCGTGGTTATGGTGTGGAACAAAACCTTGGACAAAGTCATCCTTACCTGTATTTCTAATCGCAATCACCCCATAAAGTAGACTTGATGTTACAACTATATGCAGATGATAATTAAATAAGTCAAAAAAAGCATTCAAAATTTTCACTCGCTATGATAGAAGCATCTTCGTATTAAATAAAAGAATATAAAAATCCTTATCACCGAGTTATGATAAGGATTTTTGCCTATTAAACACTTACATTATGAATTTTCCGTTTTACTATTTTGTTAGAAAAACGGCTTTGCAAAACCATGCCAATCATGACTAATGCCATTCCGCTCCAGGATAAGGCTGAAGGCATAGCTGATTTTAAGAGCAATAATTCTCCCATTACGGCAAATAAAACCTCCATCGATTGGGTTGCCTCGACAGCAGCGAGCTTTTGCATGTCACCTCTTACTAAATCAGTGGCTTGAAAGAAGAGAACTGTGGCAATAACTCCGGAGGAAATAGCCACAAGCCCCGATTGAGTGATTTGCCCTAGGCTTGGAGAACCAGCCGTAAGCAAACCATAGATGGATAATACAATCCAAAAAGGCAGACTGGCTAGAGTCATCCCTAAAACCCGTTGAAAGACATCAAGGCGGCCTCCGCACACCTCCATCATTTTCCGGTTACCCAACGGATAGGCAAAGGATGCAATGATAATTGGTAATACCCCTAAGGCAATTGCCACCATCGATAAATGACTCGCTTGTTCCAATTGCATAAGGATAACTCCTAGTAATATAATCAGTGACATCCCTAACCCCTTAAAGGGTATTCTTCCTCTTAACCGAATAGCCCCTTTCTCCGTCATGACAGTTTCGTAAAAAAGTGGTGCTAGCATAGAACCGGAGATAATGGTAATCTGCCAAGTTGAGGCAATCAACCAGCCAGGTGCATATGCCGCCGAGAAGCAGATTGGTGCATAGAAGAATCCAAAACCGACCGTACTCCATAATATCCAGATACCAGGCTTCTTTTTCATTTCAAGTACCAATGGTTTAAAGTTCTTCCTCCCGATTACAATTAGAACTAAAAATGGAACCATAAAGAAATATCTTAAGGATGCACTCCAAATCCAACTTCCTCCGGCAAGATCCATTGATCTATTGAGGATAAAGGTAATCGCAAAAAAGAAAGCGGCAAAAATGCCTAATATAATGGGGCGCATTTTCTCTTTCCTTTCGTATTCAAGGGATCAATAAGTAGTCTCCCCTATTGTTAGAGTGGATTAATTTTTATTAGTATATCAGATTTCTGAATTTTATGTTAACATATCTTATGAAAATATATGCATATGCTTTCATGTCCGGCATAAAATGTTCTGTCATTTACTAATTGAGCAAAAGTATGAAACTTTATTTTCCTGAATTCGTACATAGCTTAGACAAAAAAATATAAAGTGAGGATGATTTGATGTTTGGAAAAGTGGCTGCTGATATTTTAGGATTAAGTGATGTAGGTTCCGTTATTAGACCGGAAAACTATGATAAAGTGGATGCAGACGATTATGTCATGCATGAAGACAATGAAAAAATCTATTTCTTAATTAAGTCTAAATCAGATGAATATTGCTTTACTAATAATGCACTTATCCATCTTGACGGTACAAGCGCTACTAGTAAAAAACGGATGCTGCACCGCTATAGTTATGCAACAAACCGAATTTCTGATGTAGTGCTTGAAACAGCTGGGACTGTCGATCTCGACGTTGAAATTAAATTCAAAATTGGCTCGGTCCCATTCTCGATTGATGTCCACAAGAAACATATTGAGGAAGTAAAGGACTTATATAAAGCATTAATCAAAATTTCCGAAATCTCCCATGAAAATGAAATCAGCCTCCAATTCGCTAAACAAAGCCTTGATGTTGCTTCGACCACCCTTGGCCGGATTACAAGCCCAGACAGCAATTTAGTGGTTCAATTCAAAATGCTTAACCAAGCAGCCTTTCAATGGCTTGAGGATAGTAAAAAACAATATTGTGTGAAGGATTTCGGATTTGTTTTTGAAAAATATATCAATAACTAATATGAAACACCCCCAAGACAATTAAAGCTTGGGGGTGTTTCATTTTTATTTATAACCAATTATTACATCTTCTAGTGGTAATCGAGTTGTGTTGTGTGCTGGTGCTGCAGCCTTTCCAATTGGAAGTAATAAAATTGGGAAATAGCGATCGGAAACATTAAATCTTTCGATGAATTTCTGCTTATCGAATCCAGCCATCGGCACTGTATCATAGCCTCTTTCTTTCGCTATCAGCATCAACTGCATGGAGATTAGCCCCGCATCGAATGCAGCGATATTTATGCGAACCTCTTCAGGTGCATGTGGGTAGGTGCTGTTCCCATTCGCAATTAATCGCTCCATACTCACTTTATCCATGAATCCGGCTTCATAGGCACTTTGATACACTTTTTCAATACTTTTATACATTTCCTTGTCACCTAAGACAGCAATAACGGCAGAAGCTGTTTCAACCTGTTCTTGGTTGAATGCAATCGTTCTTAACTCTTTTTTTGTTTCTTGATCTTGAATTACAATAAAGCGCCATGGCTGTAAGTTACTTGATGATGGTGCTGTTGTTGCCTCTTTAATCATATCTTTAATTTCTTCTACAGAAATTGAAACATTAGGTTCATATTTTCTTACTGAGCGACGTTCTTTCATTACCTCTGTTAATCTTTTTTCAGCAACTGCTGCCATGAGAAATTTTCCTCCTAGGACTTTTTTACTTACTCTTAGTAAGTTTGTTTTTTATCTTACTAAAAGTAAGTACCTATCGTCAAGTAAAAAAATTATGGTATGATATTGTTAGAAAATAAAAAGAGGTTGTAAAAATGAATGAACTCAACAAACATTCCTGTAGGTCTGAATCAAAAAAGGAAGTTCAACATGTCTGCACGAATTTTCATAATGCGATTGAATTCATTGGTAAACGTTGGATGGGTGCGGTTATCTATGCACTTTTGACAGGGCCCAAGCGATATCATGAAATTATTTCCTCAATCCCTGGTATTTCTGACCGTTTGTTAACAGAGCGGCTGCGAGATTTGGAATCGGAAGGGTTAATTACCAAAAAGGTGATTGCGACCTCTCCTAAAAGAGTGGAATATGAACTTACAACTGCTGGAAAAGATCTTGAAGAAGTGATAACTACATTAGTACAATGGGCGAAAAATCGGACAAATACGTAGCAATGGCTACTATATATAAAAGAGGCTTGCATGTGATTCCACATGCAAGCCTCTTTTATGTACTAAAACCGATTTTTTCTGTGAAACAGCCCCATTACTTCAATCGTTTCCGTGATATTTACAAAAGCACACGGATCCACCTCAACAATAAGGTTTTTAACTTCATTAAGTTCATATCGAGTAATGACAGTTATGATGATGTTGCGCTTGTCATTGGAGTATGCGCCAATCCCGTCCATGACGGTAAGGCCTCTATAGAGATTGGCCAATAAATGTTCCCTAAGTTCTTGACCTTTATCCGTAATAATCATCAAGGTTAACTTAGCATGATCTGTATAGATCGTATCCACTACTTTTCCGGTTAAATAAATAGATATTAAAGTATTAAGGGCTGCATCCCAATTTAATAAAAAACCACTAATCACAATGACAACAGCATTCATTCCCGACAGTAACACACCTATAGGAAAATCCTTTTTTCTCGATACAATCATCCCAATGATGTCAAATCCACCCGTTGAACCCGATGAACGAAAGACCAGCCCTACTCCAAGACCTGCCAAAATACCTCCAAAGATGGATGAAAGAATAGAATCCTTCGCAATTGGAATTACTGGCACTATGTAAAGGCCCACCGAAATAATGACTACAGAAAAAATAGTATTCATAATGAATTTCTTTCCTAGCATCCTATAACCAATAATAATCAGTGGTAAATTCAATAGGAAGTTTGCCAAACCTGTATTAAGCGGGGTAATCATTCCTAATATCATTGATATTCCGCTTAATCCGCTGCTTAATACAGCGTGAGGAATTAAAAAAAGGTTAAAGGCCACCACTACAATGAGGGAACCGGCAATTACTCCAATAATCTGCATGGCAAATCCTCCTGCCTCCCAATTTTTTCTTTTTTTTAAATGATACTGATTCTCTAAATGAAAGTAAACTTAATAGTTTTTTTCCAATAGCATAAATAGTCTGCCTATTTAGATTTAATTGACTTCTATTAAACAAGTTGACAATTTCGGTATATCAATGATACTTTAGTAGCATATTAATTTAATAGAAAAATCCTCATCAAAACCGGTGAGGTAGAGGTCGCGGTTTTTATCAGTAAAACGGATGAGATGTAGAGACATCGATGAATTCGTTTGAAAGGAAAAGCTGCCGAAGTGTGCTTTCTTCTCTAAAAAAGCATGCTGGGTCTGTCTTCGAATAGGAACAGAACTGTCACGTTTGAACCAACCAAGCAAACGTGTTGAGCTATCTTTCGGAAGGTATGATGCGGGGTATTAACAATGCCGTCGGAGTCTGCTTCGATGGCATTTTTTATTCCAAAACTCCTTCTCGAAACTGTAAATCGCAGGCTGACCATCAGGTACTTGCGTACGTTAACAGCATTTTATAAAAAAGAAAAGGAGTTTTATTAATGCAAGGACAAACAGCAAGACCTTTAGAAGATATAAATACAGGTAAACATACATCCAAAGAGGATTCTAATGAATTAAAACGAAGCTTAAAATCTCGTCATTTGACAATGATTTCTCTTGGCGGAACCATCGGAACTGGATTATTTCTCGCAAGCGGAGGCGCAATTCACTCGTCCGGTCCAGGCGGAGCGATCCTTTCCTATCTTGTGATTGGCGTAATGGTGTACTTTCTAATGCAAAGCTTAGCTGAGATGGGCGCTTACATGCCAGTTGCCGGAAGCTTTAGTACGTATGCAACTAAATTTGTCGATCCATCCCTTGGCTTTGCCCTTGGCTGGAACTATTGGTATAACTGGGCGATTACAATTGCGGCAGAATTAGCTGCTGTCACCATGATCATGAAGTTTTGGTTTCCACATACCCCTTCATTTGTATGGAGCGCTATTTTCTTAGTGATTATGTTCTTATTAAACTATCTTTCAGTAAAAGGATTTGGGGAAGCGGAGTATTGGTTCTCACTAGTTAAAGTAGTTACAGTCATTATTTTTATTATTACAGGTACATTGATGATTTTTGGTATTATGGGTGACCATGCAATCGGCTTTAAAAACTTCACGGTCGGTGATGCTCCTTTTCACGGTGGGTTTATGGCAATGCTTGGTATCTTTATGGCAGCAGGTTTCTCTTTCCAAGGAACTGAACTGCTAGGTGTTGCAGCCGGCGAGACGGACGATCCAAGTAAATCGATACCACGTGCAGTTAAATCTGTATTCTGGCGTATTCTCTTATTTTATGTATTAGCCATTTTAGTGATTGGTCTTCTTATTCCATACACAAACGAAAACTTGGCTAATGGCGACGTATCTGTTAGTCCATTTACACTTGTTTTTCAAAAAGCCGGGATTGCATTCGCTGCTTCTGTTATGAATGCGGTTATCTTAACAGCAGTTTTATCAGCGGGTAACTCTGGTATGTATGCATCGACTCGGATGCTTTGGGATTTAGCACGTCAAGGTAAAGCTCCGAAATTCTTAGGTAAATTAAATAAAAATGGCGTTCCGGTTAATGCTTTAATCGTAACAACCTTAGTAGGAACTCTTGCGTTCTTGGCCTCTTTCTTTGGAGATGGAACGGTATATGTTTGGTTATTAAATGCTTCTGGTATGTCAGGCTTTATTGCATGGCTTGGAATTGCCATCTGTCACTATCGTTTCCGTAGAGCTTATGTAGCACAAGGAAAAGATTTTAACTTATTACCGTTTAAATCAAAACTTTTCCCATTCGGTCCAATTTTTGCCTTTGCGGTTTGTGCATTTGTACTCCTTGGACAAAATTATTCAGCCTTTATGGGTGACCATATCGATTGGAATGGTGTTTTAGTATCTTATATCGGTTTACCATTATTCCTTATTCTATGGCTTGGATACAAATTCACGAAAAAGACAAAGATTATACCTTTAGAAAAGTGTGATTTAGAAGTATAACAATATAGATAAAAGCACGCAAATCCGCTTGCTTTTTTATAAAAAAATAAAAAAACAGACTTGAATCGAGTCTGTTTTTTTCCACCTATTACGAACATTCTGCACTACTTCACTTCAGATGCCCAAACATATAGATCTTCAATCTGACAATTTAATTCTTTTGAAATGGTCATGGCACAATTTAAATTCATTACTTTTTTAGACAAGTAATCGTCTAGTTGACTTCTAGGAATATTGGTATTCCTTTCTAAACTATCTAAAGTCATACCACTTTTGGATAATAAAACCTTGAGGTTACTTCTTTTTGCTTTATAATTTGTCAAAAATGACACCTCGCTTTTTATAAAGCATACCATAATTACATGATAATGGAAAGGAGAACGGGTCTGGTTTTTCTTTTGCTAACTTACATATCCTATATCCTATAGAGTGACAACACACATAAGTGGCGTTTTTGTGGTATACTTATAAAGAATCTTTAAGGGGTGTGGAAATGAAAAGCTCAAATAACCGATACACTACTGGTCAAAGCGTAAATATTATTGAAACAGGCGAGGTTGTCACCATTTTAAAATGGCAATATGTGAAAAATATGAAGAGGTACTCTTATATCGTTAAAGAACATCCTAGTACATTTTTTTTTGAAGAAGAACTGCAAAATTTATAAAATATAAAAAATGCACAGAAAAAGAAGACCCATTGGATCTTCTTTTCTTTTTGGTTAAAATTCAGCATTTCCTGTTGTTCTTGGGAATGGAATAACATCCCTAATGTTTGCCATACCAGTAAGGTACATAATTAAACGTTCAAACCCAAGACCATAACCAGAGTGTTTCGTGCCGCCGTATTTTCTTAATTCCAGATACCACCAATAATCTTCTTCGCTCATTCCTAATTCTTTGATTTTTCCGGCTAGGATTTCTTCTCGCTCTTCACGCTGACTTCCGCCAATTAACTCACCAATTCCTGGTACAAGTAAATCTGTTGCAGCTACAGTCTTGTTGTCTTCATTTAAACGCATATAGAAAGCTTTGATTTCTTTTGGATAATCCGTTACAAACACTGGGCGTTTAAAGATTTTCTCGCACAAATAGCGTTCATGTTCCGTTTGAAGGTCAAGTCCCCATTCAACCGGATAAGCGAATGTTTCTCCGGAATTCTTCAACAACTCAATGGCCTCTGAATAAGTTACTCTTCCAAAGTCTGCTGTATGAGCCAGATTCAATCGATCTAACAATCCTTTTTCTACAAAGCTGTTAAAGAAGTTCATTTCTTCCGGAGCTTGTTCCATTACATACCCAATCACATACTTCACCATATCTTCTGCTAAATCCATGATATCAGGAAGCTCAGCAAAGGCAAGCTCCGGTTCAATCATCCAAAACTCAGCAGCATGTCTGGCAGTGTTTGAATTTTCTGCTCTGAAGGTTGGACCAAATGTATATACATTTCTAAATGCCAACGCAAATGCCTCCGCAGAAAGCTGACCGCTAACGGTAAGATTTGTTTCCTTATTAAAGAAGTCCTTCGTAACATCCGTTTTGCCCTCTTCATTCTTCGGAAGATTGTCCATATCCAACGTTGTGACACGGAACATTTCTCCAGCCCCCTCCGTGTCACTTCCAGTGATGATTGGCGAATGAACATAGACAAATCCTTTATCTTGAAAAAATTTATGGATCGCATAAGATGCTAATGATCTTACACGGAATACAGCATTGAACGTATTCGTTCTTGGACGTAAGTGTGCAATAGTTCTTAAATACTCGAAGGTATGCCTTTTTTTCTGCAAAGGATAATCTACATTAGATGTCCCTTCAATGCTAATTTCCGTTGCTTTAATTTCGAAAGGCTGCTTTGCTTGAGGTGTATAAATAAAGTCTCCCTTTACTCTAATCGAAGAACTGATTGGAAGCTTTGTAAGATCCTTAAAGTTTTCTAATTGCTCGTCGAATACGATTTGCACACCTTTAAAAAAGCTGCCGTCATTTAATTCAATGAATCCAAAGGTTTTGGAGTCACGGATTGTCCGAATCCATCCGGACAATTCTACTTTTTGGTCAATATAACTTTCGGTATTTCTGTACAAATCCTTAATTAAGGCTTGTTTCATTCTTCTTCCTCCTAAATCCTATGTAAAAGGTTTCGCTAATAGCCAGAATGGATGTTTTATCCTATATAATAATAAATACCTCTCATCCAAGGGGGACGAAAGGTAGAATTCTGACTATCCTTAATTCTTTTATCCCTTCAATATTATACAAAATACCATGTGACATAAGCAATATTCAACAAATTATTCGTTATATTAGAAAATTAATATAGAAATTTGAAAGCTATTCTCCCTATATCGTCTTCGTCCCTTTTCACTCAGCAAAAACTATTTTATTTTTCAGAAATCTAACGAAGGATTAGCAGGAATTAGTTAGATTTCAGTCGAATTATTAAATAAATGAAATCTTGATTGGGGGTAAGATCGTGGACAAGGTTACCTGTATTGCCTATCTGCTATATACATCTTCAAAGAATCAAGACATCAGAGATAAAGCTATTCAATTATTGAATGGAGACATGTCCATACATGATTTAAAGCGGGATCATTCTGTTCATACACTCCTGGTTATGGCAGAAGCAATGCTAAGAAAAAACAAATTAGATAAAAAACAGGTACAAGTCTTTGTTGAAGAATTTATGGTAGTCGAGGTTTAATTTTGGATAGCAGGATTTTAGATTTGTTTTTGATAACATAATATCCCACTTCCATTTTGGGCTTTAGATGTTAAATAATAAACAAATCCCAAATATTCCCAAAAGCGCTGCGCTATTGTGTTTTCTTGCAGGACGCCAATTCGGACTTTGTCCAAACCCCGATTCCTCATCTCTCTTTCGTAATTTTCATAGGCCTGTTTACCAAAACCAAATCCTTGATAATCTTGATGGATGATTAACAATCCCAGCCACGGAAGAGAATCTTTTGGATTTTCCAGCATATAATCAATAACCCCAATATAGGTCTCATCAAGCTTAATAAATAAACTGATTGTATTTGGGTTCAGAAATTCCTTTTCCATATCCTTAAGCGACCTAGTTTTACTCCTATTTTCCATCATATTATATTGAGGATTAGAATTAATAATCTCAAGTGCAATATATAATGTTTCTTTGTTTATTTCTTCAAAATTTATCGACATCCTGAACTCTCCCATAGACATTTTTCTATAAATCATTATATCAAATCCGATCATGATCCTATAGAAAGATCCGGAATGAATTTTCCGACACAAACCTTACATTACTTCATAAAAGAAAGGTGATTTAAATGGTACAAGTAGAAGTAACAATAACTTTCGAAGGAAAAAGCTACTTAACAAATGTTATCGCCCATCGTGAAATGTCTGATGATGAAATTTTACGTCTTGCTGCTGAACAAGTGCAAAAACAATGGAAAAAATAATTACTTAAAAAGCGGTAGGAAGTATCAAACAACCCCCTGCCGCTTTTATATTTTATCTAAATCTCATCGTAATAATCCTTTGGTACACATGCCATAAGCGGGCTGTATTCACCGGTAGCGAACATATGCAGGACATGCATTGCACGTGTACAAACGGTATAAAATAACTTCCTCTCACTTTCCTTTTCATATCGCGAACTATCATAAAGAATGACAGCGTCAAATTCAATTCCTTTGGCTAAGTAAGAAGGAATTACATTTATTCCTTTTTCATAAGAAATGGTCCCTTTTTCAATTAAATGAACCGGTATAGCCTCT
Source organism: Neobacillus cucumis (assembly GCF_023715505.1). Next base: position 40,681 of record NZ_JAMBOH010000001.1, read on the forward strand.
TTTAGTACCTCAAACAACGCCTTACTTTCTTCCTCCGTCCGGCAAATCACCGCAATCGTTTGATATCCTTCTGATTTATATTGTTTAATGGAATCAAGAATTGCTCCATTTAACTGTGTCTGATCAACATGGCTCACGGTTGGTTTCTTCCCTCTTCGGTTAAAGGGTTCTATTTTTTCCCCACCCTTAATCAAAGCACTAGAAAACTCTACAATTTCCCTAGTTGAACGATAGGTTTTGGTTAAGACAAAAGTCTCAACCTCTTCATTACTAATATCCAAATCGGTCAGAACCGTCTGAGAACCCGTTGCCCCTGAGAAAATGGCCTGGTTGAAATCGCCAAGCATTGTTATTTTACTGTAAGGAAATAGTCGTTGGATAAAGGCAAACTGGAAGGGAGTATAATCCTGTGCTTCATCAATAAAAATATGGCGAATGGCTGTGTTTGATTTTCGGCCTTCAAGTAAATCCTGCAGGTAGACAAGAGGGGTAGCATCTTCATAGGGAACCAACCTATGCTGGATGTGATCAATTGTTTGTTGACTAATTTCTGCCCAATGTGTTGGAAGGCCGTTTACAGATTGTTCAGTTTCCTTAAACAATTTCAGGTATAATTGTGTTAGATCAATAAACTTTAAGCTTTTCACTCTCGCAAATAATGGTTTAAATCTTTCTTTCACAACCATTTCTGCAAGCAGCCGTTGTTCTCTTTCAAAATCATCAAAGGTATTATCCGAAAAATGGTTCTTCTCTTGGAGCTTCTTAAATGCCTCCATGTAGTCCTCTTTTTCAAGGAATTGAATCTCTTCCTCTACCCAGCTTCGAGATCGTTCCCGCTTCACCGCACGCTTTAATTCCTTTAGCAGCCATTCCTTTACAAGCTGTATTCTGTTTGGAACGGAATAGCTTTTTGCCAACCCATAAAAATAGTCACTGATTTCCTTTTTAGAGATGATAATATCACCTCTAAAGGATAAGTCCCTAAAGATTAAGCCCTGATTTGATAGCTTGGATACGTAATGGTCTATAATACTTTTAAATTCCATACTGGCTTTAAATCGAATAGCCTCTAATCTAGTCTGGTATGTCTCTTCACCCTCTTCGCTAAGCAGGTATTCCATTTGCGAAAAAGGATCCTCCACATTATAGGCTTTGCCCAATCTCTCGGTTAAATACTCTTGGAAAGTGGATTGCTGCATATTTTCCTCACCGAGTTCAGGCAGTACTGTCGAAACATAGCTGTTAAACAGAGGGTTAGGCGAAAAAAGCATAATATTTTCGGCATTCAGTGTACCGCGATAACGATAAAGTAAGTAGGCAACGCGCTGAAGTGCAGCTGAAGTTTTTCCACTTCCAGCTGCTCCCTGGACGATTAATATTTTACTGCGCTCATTTCGGATGATTTCGTTTTGTTCCCGTTGAATAGTAGCAACAATACTTTTCATTTGGGTACTTGCATTATTCCCAAGCACTTCCTGAAGCATTTCGTCACCAATGGTTACACCTGTATCAAACATTGCTTTGATATCTGATTCCCGGATAATGAATTGCCTTTTTAATGTCATCTCCCCTTCAATAGTGCCTTCAGGTATATTATATTGTGCATACCCTGGAGAGTAATCATAATAAAGACTTGAAATGGGTGCCCGCCAATCATAGATTAAAAAATTCTCGTTGTTTTCATCCATTAATGAGGCAATGCCTAAATAGACATGATCAATCTGTTTCTCGCCTTCTTCTAGAAAATCAATCCGTCCAAAATAAGGTGAGTATTTTAATCGGGCGAGTGTCTTTAGATTTTTATCCATGTGAATATGAGTACGTTCTCGCTCTGAGAGAAGTTCAGCTTGTTGTTTTATACTTGCTGCGGTTTCAATAATATCATCTGGTTCATCCATGTTAACCGTAACATCTTCCCAAAAGTTCTTGCGAATCTCAATAACATCGGAGCGTACTGTACCTGTATTCTTTTGCAGGCTGTTTATCTTTTGATCAATGACCTTTATAACTGTACTTACTCTCTCCTGTTCCTCACGTAAGGCGGCGCTCTCTTTTTCGCTCATCTAACCACTCCCCATTAAAATATAGAATTCAAATTCTTGACAACGCAATCCTTATATGTTAATGTTATAATAGAGAATTTTAAAACTATCATCTCATACATATAATACCAACAGTCATTTTATCATGTTCCTCCTTTATAATCAAGAAGAGAATTTATCCTAAAAAAACGCCACATGGCGTTTCTTTTTAATTTGAATCAGATTGATTAAATTCTATTTCGCCTAAGCTCCCTTTTCTATATGTCCCATAAAGCTTTATCATTACACCCTTTATTAAAATATAATTGATTATTTTAATCTTCGTTTTTAATATCCTAGTTTTAACAAAAATCTGATATAAACATGCATCGAACAAGATAATCTTTATTTTTGCCCATCCATCATTTTGCTTTTTTAATGTAAAATAGGTGAAAATTGAAAAGGTTATAGAATATAACGGTGTAATAATAAAATGCTCCGTCCAGGCATGGTATCTCCCCCTTCCGAATCGAATTTTACGAAGGATCGCTAAAAGTAAGAATAAATTTGTTTCAGTTACCATGATCATCAAGAAGAAGGATATATGACGTACGAAGACATTCTTCTGTGTAATCCCATAATACCACCAATCACTTAGTAGAAAATATACCGGAATTAAAATGGAGGTATAAATTGTTCTCCACCAATTATGTTTAAATACCCCAAAACGCAAAAACAGTATTTCAACTAAGGTAAAGTAAATACCTCCAAAGAACTTCGTACCCCACCCAGCTTTAGTAATAGTCAGATACACTGCAGTAAAAGGGACAAAAATGGACTGGGATAAAAAAGCCCCAAAAATATTGTCCAATGATCTATTTTTTATAACTTTGGGCTTGTATTTATAAGCCTTAAATAAGTTTAAAACAAAAAACTCCAGTAAATAAGCAAATCCCATAATCGAACCAAGAAAAATAAAGGTATTTTTCTTATTTTTACTTTTATAAAAGGCTAAACCAATGAGGAAAGTATGGATAATAGACAAGACCAAAAAAGGAATTCGATTTTTATTTTTTCTCCTCATGTAATCAACCGTCCTTAGACATCTTATTGGAATAGTATTAGAAAAAAAACAGGAAATAATTAATAAAAATTAATTGAAAAAATTTCGTCCATATTCTGACTACGGCTTAATTTGGAATGTGGGATTTGAGACTGGCGGCGATCTAGTTGAGAAACAAAGTTAAAATTGCTTTCAAATTCTGTCATAAAAGGCTAAATAATAATTCACAACAAACCATTACAATTTACTAGAATCCCACTCCCTTTTTAGGGAGTGGGATTTTTATGGACGAATACTGACCCTGGTTCCATTTGGAACCATTTCCGCAAGCTGCAGCACATCCCGATTATACATTCTTACACATCCATGTGAAACCGCTTTTCCAATCGAAGTTGGATTGTTAGTTCCATGTATTCCATACCCATGTTTTGATAGAGATAGCCATAAAACCCCGAATGGACCTCCGGGATTATATTGGCGGTTAACAATGACAAAATCTCCTACTGGGGTTTGTGTTAGCATCCTCCCTACTGCGATTGGAAATATTTTCACTAACTTGCCACTGTTATATAATGTAAGTCTCCTTTTCCCAACAGAAACCTGTATAGAGTAAGGTATGGAACTTGGCTCGAGCAGGCCGGGTATTTGTATTTTTTGTCCTACGTGTAACTGTCCGATTCCAGGATTTACGGCATAAAGGCGCCTAAGGCTCACTCGATAGTCAGCTGATATCGTTCCAAGGGTTTCGCCGGGTTGAACCGTATGAATCATGCTATCTCACCTTCCTATTGATAGCATATTCCTATACAAGTTTGTGGTTGACTGTATTACTACAACTCCGAATATATGAGCAAGCTTCATGCTCTCTGTCCAAATCAAACACATATTTCCGACACGGATAATTTTTAGAAGGTAAAAAAGGCCTCCCCCTAAAGGTAAGCGCCTGACAATTTGGATCAATACAGTAAATTAACTAAATCTAAAGAATGGGGACATATCCTCACGCAGGTGATGGATATAGAAATAATCATTGCTGGCTGGATCATAGACATAATCCCTTTTCCACACTTCTATGTTTTCAATTATTTCCCTGATCGCCTGAACAAAAATAAGTATTTCTTCATTTGTCATGATTGGATGAACCGAGAATCGAACCCACCCAGGTTTTGTGGACATATCTCCATGATTAATTTTTTCAGTAATTTGCATGGAAGTTGCTTTATCGATTTCTAAAAGATAATGGCCATATGTTCCGGCACATGAACATCCGCCTCTTACCTGAATACCATATCTGTCATTTAGGAGTCGAACGATCATGTTATAATGAATATTTTCAATAAAAAACGAGACAATTCCAATTCTATCTTTAATATTTCCAGCTAATATTTTGACCTCTGGAATTTTCTCCAAATGGGAAAACAACAGACTAAGCTGCTCTTTCTCTCTTTTCAATATTTGATTGATCCCCATCTTCGTTTTCAAATTCAAGCATAAAGCCGCTCGGATCGACTGCAGGATCCCCGGGGTCCCCCCATCTTCCCGCATTTCTATTTCATCATAATACTGGTGTTCACCCCAAGGATTTGTCCATAAGACCGTTCCTCCGCCCGGATGGTCTGGAACCTTATTGGTGTAAATCCTTGAATCGAAGACCAATACTCCGCTAGTTCCAGGGCCGCCTAAAAATTTATGCGGTGAGAAAAATATCGCATCTAGCTTCTCAAGCGGATCCTTCGGATGCATATTTATCTCGACATATGGCGCAGAGGCTGCGAAATCAACAAAACATAGTCCCCCGTGTAAGTGCATGAGCTTCGCAAGCTGATGATATGGCGTTTCAATCCCTGTTACATTGGAACATGCTGTAAAGGCCCCAATTTTCACACGGCGCTCCTTATAAGCAGTAAGGAGGTGTTCTAAATGATTTAGATCTACTCTTCCATCGTCATCAGGTTTAATAATTACGACCTCTCCAAGTGTTTCAAGCCAAGTTGTCTGATTCGAATGGTGTTCCATATGTGTCAAGAAAATGATTGGTCTTTCCCTTTCAGGAAGTTGAAGTCGATTTCTCCAAATTTCAGGAACTCGGAGCCCTAAGATTCGCTGTAGTTTATTTACGACCGAAGTCATCCCAAAACCATCTAGAATTACAACATCATGTTGATCTGCATTAACATGTTCCTTAATAATTCTTTTGGACTGTTTATATAAGCCTGTCATCATTAAACTGGTAATATTTGATTCGGTATGGGTATTGGCCATAAACGGACCAAAAACTTCAGAAATTTTTTGTTCAATCGGTTGATACAATCGTCCGCTGGCTGTCCAGTCGGCATAAATGATTTTCTTTTGACCGAAGGGGGAATCAAATTCTTGGTTCATCCCAATCACATGTGAGCGGAATGGTTGAAAATATTCTTCAAGGGTCTCCGGGATCCAAAACATTTTACTTCCAATGGTGGCTGTGATCATTTGTTCCACACCTCACACTTTATATTCTTCTAATCAATATATGCAAGGCCCTTTTACACCGTTTATTTTAGTTTCCAAAAAAGAAGGGCAGCCAAATTGTTATTGGCTGCCCTTCTGATCTTAGTAAGTTGTTATTTTAGCTGATTCCTTTTTGGTTACCTCTTCAATTTTTTGAATAAACATTTGAAAAACTCTTCGTTTTTCCTCTAAATCTTTTATGTATTCTTTTAATTGGTTATAGCTTTCTTCAAAGGGTTTATGATACATTTCACGAATTTTTTCAATAATCTCTTCATTGACTGTTGATTGAATGACTTGTTTCGTAATTCCATACTTATACGAATAAACCTTTAATTCCTGTGCCACTTCATCATATTCTTTGGCAATTTCAGCTAAGACTACGGAAATATCATCCTTCCACTCGTCTAATGATTTTTGTAAGTATGATTTCGCCATGGTTTCTTCCATAAAAAACACCCACCCTAATAGATTCGCCTATATTTACCCTATTATAGCGGTATTTGATTACATCCAAGTTTCCCAAAGTTTACAATGTGGTATCATTGCAGTTTTTCTCAGATCTAATTTACAAAAAAATTGTGCAAAGCGCCCCAGCAGCTTGCACAGCTTTTTCTATCCAAATGATGGTTTACGTAATAAACAATGAACACTCTCTTCATTTAGTTCGGGGGCAAAATCCGCCAATTTTTTAATAAAATAACAGGTCTCAGGGAAATGGTGTTCGAGAAATCTAAGGGTTGTTTTATTTAATATTCTATTCCCCATATATTTTTCAACAATCGAACGAATATACTGATTCATTTCAATCACCGTTCTCCCTACTTCTAAAGCCAGTTCTTTTTGACGCGGGAACCCCCGTTCTGTAAAGCGAAGGAAACCTTTTATGTGATGATTTTGCAATATAAACATTTGAAACCTTTGCGCATATAGGTCTGTTTGTCGATCAACAGACAATTCAATCGGATCGACAATATTTCTCAATAGAATAATATGCCCTAGCTGGTCCTCCAGCCACAAATCTAAAAGTTGATCCAGCCGCAGCGGAACCGGCTGCTGACCATTGGCGAAGAAAGATAATTGACGTAAATATTCTTGATTTTCATTTAACGTGCCATTCAAATAAGTTGGTGACAAGTTTAGGTTTACTTCGTTTTTAATCCTTAGATTTTGTAAATGTCCTTCAAATCGGAAATAATCATAGGCAGTGGCATGAGCTTGTTTGGCAAACTCCACCATTTCATTTGAGACGATACTTAATGTTGGATTTAATAGTTTTAAATTTCCAAGTAAGCCTTGGAAGGCTTGATTAAATCCTTCTGCAATAGAAATCTCATTTCTTTCAGTCACCGATAAATGATCACGGACAAAAATAGCATGATCTTGGAGAATTTCGAGCCAAAATAAATGCTCCTCCCACACGCTTATGGTACCAGACATCCTAATCCCCCCTCTATAAGAGGATATTCGTGCCTAGTAAAAATAGAAATTCCCAACAAAATTTTTCGATGAAAACAGCTTCCTTGTATAAAAAGAATTTGTTTTTGTTTATTCAACCTCTACTATTTTGGCAAACTCCTCAATGGTAGTAGAATATTTAACATACGTACGAGGAAGCAAATATTGTTCATTTTTTATCCCTAATGGTGTATAGGGACCAGGGGTGGTGGTCAATCCATACAAATAATACTTTTTCGTTTCAGTCACCACTTGTTTATTTGTGTTTCCGTAGGGATATGCAAGTGCAATTACTTTTTTCTCAGTAATCCGCTGAATTTTTTCTTGTGATTCTTTGAGTTCGTAAGTAAGATTATTTGATGTCGTTAAATCAGGATGGGTAGCAGTATGCGACTGAATCGAAATTAAGCCTGAGTCTGTAATTCGTCTTATATCCTCTCTTGATAAACGATTAGCTCTGCCAATAAAATCAGAAATGACAAAAATGGTCCCTTTCGGTTTAAACTCCCTTGTTTGCAGCTTTTGAAAAATAGCAAACACTGTTAAATTATTTTTATATCCATCATCAAAGGTGATAAAAATTGGCTTTTTTACTTTGATTGCTTCGTGCCATTCTTCAAACGTTAATAAAGTAAAACCATGGTCCCTCAGGTATATCATTTGTTTTTCAAAGTTTTCTGGCGTGACATAAAGCTCCTTTGATCCTGTCCCCGAATATTCAGCAATAGAATGATAAATAAGGATTGGTACTTTCTGGGCAGCAGTTACTCTGACCGGGGAAGCCGTAATGGCAATACTTAAGAACATAATAAATAGTCTTATCATCTATAACTCCTCACTTCAATTAGATTGGAAGATTCTAGATTACTTTTTCCTATTAGAGGATGTGTCATTCGGTCATTTAGAGATGATATCTCCGTTCAAAAAGTGGTAAACTATTCATAACTTTTAAAAAAGGAGCATCATGATGACAATGTATAAAGTCTTATTCCTAGATATTGATGGCACACTTGTGACGCCAGATAACCGAATTGAGGACTCAACAAAAGAAGCTGTTTCCCAAGTTCAGGATAAGGGAATAGAGGTTTTTCTAGCTACAGGAAGGCCGCTCCATGAAATCGACGATTTAGCCTCGGAATTGAACATTCGCTCTTTTATTGGTTATAACGGAGCCAATGCAGTATATAAAGGTGAAGATATCTTTCAGGAACCGTTAGAACGATCCTTAATAAATCGTTACCTTACGATTGCTAGGGAGCATAAACATGATGCCGTCCTCTATACAAATAAAGAAAATGTCTTCACCAACCTTGAAGACCCAATTATCCAAAAATTTATTGAGGTGTTTCACTTCCATAAAAATGAAGCATATGGCCCCGAGTTTAATCGTGATGTTTTAGGAATTACCCTGATTAATCTAAAACCTGAGGATGTGCCTCTATATGAAAATGAGGCCGGAATCCATTTATCCCAAGTAAATGTTGAAGGCCTGAAGCATTCCTATGATGTAATCAGAGATAAAATCAATAAAGGGTATGGGATTCAATTGCTATTAAAATATCTCAACATCCCCAAGGAAAGTGCTATTGCCTTCGGCGATGGGATGAACGATAAAGAAATGCTCCAAGCTGTTGGGGAAAGCTTTGCAATGGGCAACGGACATCCTGATATTTTCCAATATGCCAAGCATAGAACAACTGATGTTTCAAACTCCGGTATATTTAATGGCTTGAAGTCGCTTGGATTAGTTAAATAGACAATAATAGAGAAGTGCCGTTATTCCACTGTGGAATAACGGCACTTCTCTTCTTTTTGTATTCAACGCTCTTTTTGCAAAAAAATGTTGTTATTTCGTATTTTCAGTCTTGTTTTGATAGCTTTTGTCAAGCAGCAGGAAAAATATATAGCCGATGGTGAATAACTAGATATATGACCAAAAAATTTTCCTATATAAATAGAGAGAGGAATGAATCTTATGAAGACCTATACCTTAAAAGAAGTTTCTAAAAAAATAAATGTATCTCCTGGGACATTACGAAAATGGGAACAAGACTTTGAAGATTTACTTGATATCCCTCGTACAAAACAGGGAGCTAGGAAATATACGGATTTAGAGATTGAATTATTGTTAGAAATAAAACAGATGGCTGACAAAAAGGTTAGTAAAGAAGCGATCCGCCAAGAAATTCAAAAAATTGAAGATCCTAAGGATGTCGAGATACCAGCTATGCAAGAGGATTTTACAGAAATCCTCCCGGAAGAAGCCATGCCCTCGGAACCCGGGGTCTCTTTAGACATTACCCTAGAAAAGTCCAGCGCTCCCGATCACGAATTACCATTAGAACCTGGTCCTGAAGAGGGCATAACACCGGTGCCAATTGAGGAGCTCGCCATGAAAAATACGGACCTTTTTTTTGAGGCTATGGAAACCTACAAAAAAACGTTTTTAAGTGAAGTAAAGGATGAAATTCGAAGTGTGATGCGCAAAGAGGTTCTAGACGAAGTAAGAAAAGAAATTACAAAAGGTACTTATGTAACCGTAAAATCAATCTCTGATTCCATTTATAAATCCTCAGAAAATACTAAGGCAGAGATTCAACAATTATCCGAGTCTGTAGACAAAATATCAGAGGAAACGACAGACAGCTTGAAGCAGCTGTCAAATAAAATGACATATGCATCATTAGAAACCTCAGAAGAAATCTTTTCACTTTCAAAGCAGCTATCGGAGACTTCTGAAGAACTTTCCCATTATGTGGATGTCACTAACAACGAAGTCTCCAATCTAGCTGAAGCGATTACAAAAGACCGTGAAATCTTAATTGAGGAGCGAAATCAATACCGAAACGAAGTTACCCAAAGAGAATTAGCCTTCCAACAAATGTTAACCAATTTTCGTGATGTAGCCGCTACAAAAGAAAAGAGATGGTGGAAGTTTTGGACGTAAGTTCATTACTTATTATTTATTGTCATGTTCCTTTATTATTATAGGATTACTTTATCGTTCGTCACTCTTGGTTTTTAGGGTTATTCTATCATTAAGGGGGATGCGGCATGAATACTAGTGAAGTAGCAAAATTATTAGGAGTATCCGCGAGCACCATCCAGAGATGGGTAAAGCAGCTTGAGCTGCCTATGGAAAAAAATGAACGAGGACACTATCATTTTAGCAGCGAGGATATTCACCAATTAAAAGAAATTCACGAAAAACTGCAGGCAGGAACACTTCTTCATGAAATCAGCCCAGTTGGTGAGAAAAAAAGCATCCGAAAAGGGACTGTAAAGGCAGTTGAAAATGATAAAGCAATGGAAAAATTATTTGAGAAGGTCCAGGAGTTAGAGCTTAGTTTACATGCAAAAGCAGATTCCGTTGCCTCTTATCAATTGCTCCAGCATCGCCGGGAAATAGAGGAGTTACAAGATCAAGTTAAAAAATTAACCCAGCAAATGGAACATCTTCAAGGCCAGCTGAACGAATTGAACTCACCATTACAAACTGAAAAACCTATCGTCTTTGAACAAACAAAAGCTAAACGGAAAAAGAAGAATTTTATGAGCAGCCTTTTAGGTTTTCTATAAAGCAAAAGTCGAACGTACCGTACGTTCGACTTTTATAATCCTTATCCAGTTTTAACCTTAAGCTCCACAAGCGGCCGTGTATATTTTTTTATAAAATAACTGCCGAGTATTTGACAGATGAAAAACGACAGGAAGAAAAGTAAAATGTAGTTTCCTGATAGAAAAGCTAAACCTTCATCCGGCACGATTACTTGGATTGATTTTATAATAAAACCATGAAATAAATAAACGTATAATGTTCTTTCACCAATCTTTGTAAGTTTATATTGTGTTGAAGGAATTAAAGCTAAAAATCCAAACACAACCAATAATGTAAGAGCATACTGGATAATCCGCACAAGTCCATCCGACCATTGCATCCCGCCCATATTCGCGTAAGAGGTATCTCCTAACAGCCATGGTACTGCATCTTTAGGAAAACCTAATCCGAAGAACAACATGGTCGCGATAATGACTAATATTCCAATTGGAAGTGAATACTTAGCCCGTACAACCCGTTTTAACTGATTAGCATTTAGTAAAAAGCCTAATAAGAAATAAGGGAAAAAGACAAAGGTTCTTGAAAGGCTTAAGAAACTCCCGGCATCCTCTACGTAACCGATCGCAATTCCTAATATGATCGCTACTCCAAAACCCAGCCACTTTAGCTTAGCAAAGGCATATAACAACAAATTCCAAAAGAATAAACTTAACAAAAACCATAATGACCAATGCGGATGTAAGAAGTCAAAAGCTAACTTCTCTTCCTTACCAATTAGATAATAATAAATGGAGTAAATAATTTGAAAGATAAAATATGGTATTAATATCTTCTTTACTGACTTCTTGAAGTAGCCCTTCTTTTTATACCCTTTTGCAAAGTATCCTGAGATTAAGATAAATGCCGGCATATGGAATAAAAATATTGCGGTATACAATGTAAAAAGTATTCCATTCTGCTCCTTAAGCGGACTAATGATATGCCCGAAAACAACAAGAAAAATTAAAATAAATTTGGCATTGTCAAAGAATTTACTCCTTTTTGAAGTTGCAGCCATTTTATCACCTCGGTTGTTTTTCGTTCAAAAAGGTATCGTAATAAGCTATTTAGTGTTAATCATCATCACAATAGAAAACCTTTTATACTTTGTTAAAATGAAGAAAATTATCCTTATACCAAGAATAGCATAAAAATATTACAGTAGTATGTATTAGTTTTTACCAACTATTGCACCTAAATTACAATTCTAAAATAACTATACTATTTACCTAAGAATAATTTACCAGTTAAGCCTTAAGAAAACCTTAAACACAAAAAAAAGAACTTAGGAGTCCTAAGCTCTTATACATTCATAATATCGACAAAGTTATTACTAAGGATTTCGTTATAGTTTTCTTTCAAATCATCTATGGATAGATGAAGAAATGCTGACAACTGTTTCAAATATTCTTGGTCAAATCGGAGCCATGAAGCATAATTTCTTTTCAGATTGCGCTCAGCTTCAGGGAAACTGGAATACAGAGGTGCTTCCCTTTCCCCATTATGGACAATATAAAAATTTCCATCCCCTGTTGGAACAATATAAGAAATCTCCCCATTATGGTTTTGATAACTTGTACCGATTACAGATTCCTTTACATTAAATTCGTTCCGGTCGGTGTCTGGCTTCAGTGGGTTTAAGCCAAATACCTCTACAACAAAAGTCTCGAAGGCTTCTTTAGACAAATCCGCTCCAGATGCCTTGGGATGTCCCCCACCACCAAATTTTTGTGCAAACTCTGCCACATTCACTTCATCATGGATGGTCCGGAAGCCCATTTTCTTACCCGAGACATTTAAAAGGACAATCATATCTAAATGAGGATAAATATTATTTAACGCGTTGCCAAGCTCAGACAAATATTGTTCTGCATGGACGATTCCAATACAATAATTATTCACAACAGACTGTATTGTCTGTCTGCTCTTTGAGTGGATATATCGATTAATCTTTTGTTCCTCAAGATCAAGAATCATATTTTCCGTGTCTGTTAACGAAAAGGATTCTTTATTTTCAGTCAGGCGCTTTAGCATTTCTTCTTCAAACTGTTCTCTGTTCAGTATGTAAAATAAGTCATTTAACCGCTTTGCTGTGACATTGTTATTTTCATCCCACTCCCAGGTATCATACTGACGGACTAAATCAATAAACTCCTCTAAAGCCTGACTTCTTTCCATTTTTTTATGTTCGATTAAATAATCATAAAATAATGAGGTTGCACATGTCTTTTTACCATTATCATATTCTGGAATCACCTTTCCCCATTTATATTGATTAAAATGTAAGGCAGTCACATGATGATCAATCATCTGAACAGGTCTCCCCTGCCGATATCGATCTTCAAGCATTTTCTCGACCGACTCATTCACCGCTAAATCGGTTATAAAAATTTCTTCCTGATTATTACCAGGATGTGTTATAACTGATTCCACTCGTTTATTTAAATTTCGATAAGAACAGTAATAAACATTTGCCTTGTCACCAAAGGCGATTTTGGCTATCAGCCCGCATCCGAGACCGTCTAAGTCAATATCCGTAAAAAGTCTTACCATACAAGACACCATCCAATTCTTTTTCCATAACGCTTAGTTTGTTTTTGTTAAACGCTTCTTATTCAATTTTCAGTACATCCTGATTTACTCTTTTCTTTCTATTTGCTTAATATATCGCAAATAGCAGATAAAATCGAATATTTTTTTAAAATTAATAATACAAGTGTCTATAACTTACATTTATGACCAGGTAACAATTATCACTTACATCCTCCTCTTTCCATGGTAAGATTCATGGGAAGTTTCTTATTTTTATGAAAAGGGGTAATCATTTGAATTTTCCACAGTTAAAAATAGGGCATATGATGCCAAAGGTTCCGATTCTCCAAGGAGGAATGGGGGTTGGTATTTCGCTTAGCAAGTTAGCTTCTGCTGTTGCTAATGCAGGAGGTATTGGAATTATTTCCGGAACTGGTATTTCCGTCGAGGAGATGCGAACACATATAAGAAAAGCAAAGGACCTAATTACAAATAAAGGTTTTATTGGCGTGAATGTTCTATTTGCCATGAATGACTTTGCGGAAAAAATGAAGGCTGCCCTTGAAGAAAAGGTCGATTTTATAATCTCCGGTGCAGGCATTTCAAGAGATATGTACAGCTGGGGTAAACAAGCAGGAATTCCTGTAATCTCAATAGTTTCCTCTGCAAAGTTAGCGAGGATTTCAGAACGATTAGGTGCCTCTGCTGTTGTCGTTGAAGGCTTTGAAGCAGGAGGCCATCTTGGTACAGATCGCCCAATGTTTGATATCCTGCCAGAGGTAGTAGAATCAGTATCCATACCAGTAATTGCTGCCGGAGGAATTATGAACGGAGAAGATATTGCAAAGGCAATAGCCTTGGGTGCCGCTGGAGTACAGATGGGAACCCGGTTTGTAGCAAGTGAGGAATGTGATGCACCATTTGCTTTTAAGCAAAAATATGTTAATGCAAATAATGAGGATTTAGTATTGGTTAAAACAACCGTTGGTTTACAAGGAAGGGCCATTAAGAATAACTTTTCCAACCTTATTTCCGGCGAAAATAAAGTAAAAATCACTAAATGTCAAGATTGTTTGAAGAATTGTTCCTATCGGTTTTGCACACTTGATTCACTTCTTACATCCATGGATGGTGATGTCGAGAATGGTCTTGTTTTTGCGGGGGCACGAGTGGCCGAAATTAAAGATATACTACCTGTGCAAACTATTATGGATAATCTCACAACCGAGTATCGAGATTTTTTTAAAAATAGCTCCGGTTCTCCAACACTAATTTGATTCTTAAAAATAAAATCCAGCCATCCGAGAACATTGGCTGGATTTTACTTTAAGGTAACCTTTTAATCTTTTCAGAAATCGGTTTTCGCGGTTTTGGCTCTGGAATTATTTCTGGATAGCCAACCCCTAATACACCGATAACTTCATATCCATCTGGAACTCCAAGTATTTCCCTGTTTCTCTCTGATGCCCCGATTGATGACCAAAATGTCCCCACACCGTCTGCCCAAGCAGCTAAGTTAAAATTTTGAATAAAGCATGCTGTCGCTAATGCATTTTCTGTCAATTCTATATGTGTCCTACCATTCTTTGATAAAACAGCCATAACCACAGGGGCATTGCCAAAGTTTGTTTTATGGTTTAATTTTTCTCTTGTTTCCTTCCCGAGAAAAAGGATTTCCCACGGTTCTGTCATGCGATGATTAGGTGCCATTGACGCAGCCTGCAGCCAAGTCATAAGGTCTTCCTCTTTCACTTCATCCGGTTTAAACTTTTTAATATTTCTACGTGTTCTAATCACTTCTATCATCCTGACCCATCACTCCATTTCGGACTTTTATCGTTTTGGATAATATATGCTCTGATCTTTTAGCTTAGTTCGAGAAATAAAACCTAGATAAAAAAAACACTCCAGGTGCAAAATAAGCACCATAAATATAGAAAGGAGGAATTTTTAATGACCAACCGCAATGATAATCGGGAACGTATGAATAAATATCCTAACAACAAAAAACAGGATACTGAATTCTCCAAAGAAACTAGCATACGCAGCGAAATCACTAAAAAAGATTTACGAAAGTAACGCTTGAATAAGGTGGACTTACTCAATTGAGAGCTAGGTCCGCCTTCGTTTATACCCCTACCTTGTAATAACCTCGTTTAAATCCATAAAAACAAAACCAAAGTGCTTGCAGGAAGAAAAACAGCCCCCAAAAGGCCGCAGGAAGAAACCCTGTTAACTGGGCAAGATTAGCTGCATCCCCGGAAGCTTGTGGCTGTAAAACGCTAAGGAATAAAATTTCATATGTGCTTTGTAGAGAATCCACTAATAGAATTGCTGCAATTAACAATAAAAGGTGGTCTCTGACACCCTTACTCCCTTTAATGAGTAAAAACAGGAAGGCACATGCAAAAGAAAAGAGCCAAAATATACCATAGGGATTACGCACCCAAAATATCAAATTTAAAAAAATAAACGCTAGTAAAATGTCAATCAGCAATATCACCTTTTTTCTCCTTAATAGCAAAAAAGACAAAAAGGCCATGAAGGATGCGAACGTATAGCCCGCAAGACTTGTAAAAAAACTGCCCAACCATGTTGATTGATCGCTAATCGTTGCTCCTTCAGAGTTCATAAATAAAGAAATGGTTTCCACCTTTCCCCCAAATAGAGCAATGATTGCATGACCCGTTTCATGGATAAGTGTATTAATTATTTTTACATAGTTTCCTATTATCGGTACATGAATCAAAATAAAGGCAATCGCGAAGAAAAGGAAAAACTTCGCACTGAATTTGTCCCGGACAAAGCTCAAGTTAATTCTCCTCTTTTATCGTAACTTTTTTCATATCTTTATTTTACATTTTACAATAAAAATATTGCAAATATTCTCTCATAAAAAACATGGTTTCATTTTTAGTTTCACTGGGTATATCCTCATTAGTTTCATCTGAGGTCGACAACCAACAACTTATATGTTACAATCAAGTTGTCACTATATCAATCTAATAAATTTAAGGGGGAATGAAATTGATTGAATTCAAAAACATTGTTAAGAAATACCGTACTAAAACTATTATCAATCCATTTTCATTAAAAATTGATGCGGGACAGTTAGTTGTCTTTATTGGTCCAAGTGGCTGCGGAAAAACCACACTATTAAAAATGATTAATAAGTTAATCCAACCATCTTCCGGGCAGATTTTTGTAAATGGAACTGATATCACCTCAATGAATCCTATTGAACTCCGCCGTAACATTGGCTACGTTATTCAAAACACCGGTCTATTTCCACATATGTCGATCAAGGAGAATTTGGAATTAATACCGAAGTTAAAGGGCGAAGACCCTGCTTCGATTGAGAAAAAGACAAATGACTTACTGGAATTGGTAGGCCTCGAGCCAAAAGAATATTTACATCGATACCCGAAGGAATTAAGTGGCGGGCAGCAGCAAAGAATTGGTGTTGCGAGAGCCTTTTCCACTAACTCTGATATTATTCTGATGGATGAGCCTTTCAGTGCACTAGACCCTGTAACCAGAAGCTCCCTTCAAGATGAATTGTTCCAAATGCAGAAGGAATTAAACAAAACGATTATTTTCGTTACCCATGATATGGATGAAGCGATAAAAATAGCTGATAAAATTTGTATTTTAAAAGATGGAGATATTCTTCAATATGACACTCCGGAAAATATTCTTAAAAATCCAGCTAATCAATTTGTCGAAGACTTTATTGGAAAAAGAAGGGTTTGGAATAATCCAGAATTATTAATGGCCGAGGATATCATGATCCAAAATCCTGTTAAAATAACCGCGATGCGTACTGTTTTGCAGGCCATTGAGGTTATGAAGGATCATAAGGTTGATAGTTTAATGGTGACAGACAAACATAATATCCTAAGAGGCCTTGTGACATTAAAAAGTATCCAATTACTCAATCGTAATTTATCTATTGAAATGGTTATGGAACAAAATGTCCTGTCTGTTTCAGAGGATGCCAATTTAATCTCAGTGTTAGCCACTATGAACGAACATAAAATCGGATATCTGCCTGTTGTAAACAGTACCAGCCAATTAACAGGTTTAATAACAAGAAGCAGTATCTTATCTGCGTTAAGCAGTCAATTAATTGATTTGGAGGTGGCATTTTAATGAGCGGATTTTGGAATTATCTTACAGACAACTATAGTCAAATCCTTAGCTTACTTGGAGAGCATTTATATTTAAGTATTGTGTCCGTTTTAATTGCCATAATTATTGGGATTCCATTAGGAATATTAATTTCAAATGAACCTAAACTCTCAAAACCGATAATTGGGACCACAAACGTAATTCAGGCTATTCCAAGTTTAGCCTTACTTGGTTTTCTCATCCCGTTTATCGGAATCGGCAGTACGCCTGCCATTGTAATGGTTGTACTTTATTCCTTACTTCCAATCGTTAAAAACACTTATACAGGTTTAACAAATATTGATGGAGACATTCTGGAAGCCGCCAAAGGTATTGGTCTGACCAAGAGTCAAACGATGAAAAAGGTACAGTTGCCACTGGCCTTCCCAATGATTATGGCGGGTATCAGAATTTCAGCGGTAACAGCAGTCGGTTTAATGACTATTGCGGCTTTCGTTGGAGCAGGTGGACTTGGATACCTGGTATTCTCAGGGGTTCAAACTGTTGATAATCACATGATTTTGGCCGGAGCAATTCCAGCTTGTATTCTCGCTCTGCTCATTGATTTCGCAGTTGGTAAACTAGAATCATCTCTTTCTTATACTAGCAAGCAAAAATCAATATCGAAAAAGGGAAAAACAGCAAAAAGGTCATTAATTGCCTTTGCCGCTATTTTATTGGTTGCAGCTGTAGGATTTAAAGCATATTCTACTGCACAAGCTGAGGATAAAATTGTTATTGGTTCAAAGAACTTTAGTGAGCAATTAATATTAGGTAATATGCTGGCTGATGTAATAGAAGCTAAGACGGATATACAGGTAGAACGTAAATTAAATCTAGGGGGTACACAGGTCGCTTTTGGTGCATTAAATTCTGGAGATATTGACATGTATGTAGAGTATACGGGCACAGGTTTGGTCAATATTTTAAATCAGCCTCCGGAAAGTGATCCAGATAAAGTCTATAATTATGTGCAGAAAGAATTTAAGCAAAAATATGGAATGGAACTATTAAAGCCGCTTGGATTTAATAACACATATGCGTTAGCCGTTCGACAAGATACGGCAAAAGAGTATGGTCTAAATACTATCTCAGACTTAGCTAAGGTAAGCGGAAACTTAATTATGGGTCCTACCATTGAATTTCCAAACCGTGAAGATGGGTTAATTGGACTTTCAAAAACCTATAATATGGCATTCAAGGATGTTAAAGCAATCGATGGCGGCTTGCGCTACACTGCCTTAAAAAATCATAAAAGTGATGTTATTGATGCCTTTTCCACCGATGGTTTACTTCAAGCGTTTGACTTAAAGGTATTAAAAGATGACCAGCAGTTTTTTCCACCGTATTATGCGGTGCCGATTATAAAAGAGGAAACTTTAAAAGAGCATCCTGAATTGAAAAAAGTACTCAATAGCTTATCCGGAAAACTAACGGATGAAAAAATGCGGGAACTGAACTACAAGGTTGACAGTCTTAAACAGTCTCCGGCTAAGGTTGCCAAAGAGTTTTTAGAAAAAGAGGGATTATTAAATTAATACTTAAAGCCGGTCATCTTGACCGGCTTCTTTTTTATCGTTAGTGAAATGATAAAATTTTGGCTTGTGGATAACTCTTAATAAATGGACTATCGACGTCCAACTCCAGCACCTAGCCCCTCGATGGTCTACAGCCACTCAGGATATGAAGGCAAAGAACGCCTTTCTTTCCCTGAGCGTCTTATGCTTGTCGGGGCTGTTCAAGGCGCTTGCGCTTTTGTTCTTATACAGCTTTGGTAATTATTTGATTCGATTAGTCTTCTAAAAAATGAACGACCCTATCATATGTCTCATCATCACCAATTACTAGTAAAACATCCCCTTCAAGGATTAGTGCATAGGGTCCGGGTGAGATGATTAACTCTCCCTTGCGCTTCATTCCTATAACCGTTCCACCAGTATTTTGCCAAAATTTAGTTTCCGAAATTGTTTTTCCGATATGAATGCACCCTGGGAAAATTTCCACTTCAATAGGTGCTAAGGGATTGGTATGCCTGAGCTTCCCTGAATAATCCATGATTTTTCTTAACGTATCAAAAAGTTCCTCATCCAGCCTATTCCTTTCTGAAATGAGGCTGCTCATTTGCTTTTCTAGATCCTTGATACTCGCTAAATTGGAAAAACGGTGGATATATTTATATGCATTCTCTCGCGATGAGATGACAATGCCACTTCCTTTAGTGGAATGGACAATCTCTACGTCTTCTAATATTTTGATTGCTCTTCGGACCGTTTCAGGTGAGACTTTATATTCACTTGCAAGGGTGGACCTGCCATGAATCTTTTCACCTACTTTAAACTTTCCATCGTAGATTCTATTTGCTAAATCAATTGCAATCCGTTCATATGTTGGAATTTGTGCCTTTTGCATTGAACCACCACCAAGTTTCATCTTTAAAAATTTTTTCATATATTGTAACTATACCGTTTCTACTCTCACTTTGCGAGCTGTACCTATACCTTTATAATTACTCACTTTTGGACATAATTGTAAGGAGTGATTTTTGATTTGAGGTGAGCAGGTGAAAAGGAAGGTTGTTATTGCATTAAGTATATTATTTAGTCTGGGTATGACTGCATTGTTTATTTATTACTTGTTGAAACATGACCATACAAGGTGGCAAGTAGCACTTGGAGGTATTTTCGTCAGCTTGCTGCCGCTAGGCTTACTAAAGATGAAAAATAATCCCTTTAATATTCCCATAATGATCTGTTACTATCTTTTCTTATTTTGTTCCTTGTATTTAGGTTCCATCTCAAGCTTTTATTTGCATTATAAATGGTGGGATTCTACTCTGCATTTTTTTAAAGGTATGTTTGTAGGGTTTGTGGGAATAAGTCTTTATAAATATTGGATTCCACAACATGCACGAAGGAATGTTTCTGTTGGGATTCTTGTTCTGTTTGTCCTCTCACTTGCTGTGTCGTCGAGTGTCCTCTGGGAGATTTACGAGTTTGTAGGAGATTTGACTTTTACACAAACGATGCAAAGGGGTGGCAATAAGGATACCATGTACGATCTTCTGTGCGGTTTGGGAGGAGGTCTTATCACCGCGGTATATACCCTTTTTAGGAAAAGAAGTCTAATAAAATAGAGGTGCTCTAATGAAAAGAAAACTTGTGATAATAGTGAGTATATTGTATGTATTATTCATGGCCGTCTTGGCAGTGTATTACTATAGTATTGGCCAAACTTTTAAATCCACTGTAGCAATAGGCGGAATTGTTTGTGGAGCAGTACCGCTTTTGTTAGCCCTGTTTACAAAGCTGAAATTTAATCTACCCATTGTCTTTTCCTATATCATTTTCTTAGTAGGTTCACAATATTTGGGTTCTATATTAGGCTGGTATGGACTTGGCTGGTGGGATACCTTTATGCATTTCGTCAGCGGTGCCATCCTTGCGTTCGCGGGAATTGCATTATATGAAAGGTTAATTCACAGGGATGCAGGGAGTGAGATTTCCTCTTGGTTTGTTTTCCTTTTTACCGCATCGTTTGCAGCATTAGGTGGTGTTTTGTGGGAGGTCTACGAGTTTAGCTGCGACCAGATATTCGGGATGACCTTGCAAGGCGGAGGAAATAAAGATACAATGACAGACTTAATCGCCGATACTTTAGGCGGTCTTGTTATCGCTTTATGGGCATTGATTCGTACAAAACTGAAATTGAAAAAGGTACGTCGTAATTAAACGTACCTTTTTTAATGAAAAGAAAATCAAACAGTCACTGGAACAAAAAACTCCTCATAAAGAGCCTGAACCGCCCGTTTCTCATCTACTTCTTTGACACCAAACATCATACTAACCTCTGATGAACCTTGATTAATCATTTCAATATTAACCCTCGCCTTTGCAAGTGCATTTGAAGCTCTAGCCATGGTACCAACATTTCGGCGCATTCCCTCTCCAACCACCATAATGAGGGCCAGACTATGAGCAACTTTCACTTCATCTGCATGTAACTCATTTTTGATTCGATTAATCACTTCATCCATGATTTTCTCATCAAGCTGATTCTCCCGTAAGATGACAGACACGTCATCAATACCTGATGGTGTATGCTCATATGAAAGACCATAATCTTCTAATACACCTAACAGCTTCCGCCCAAAGCCGATTTCTCTGTTCATTAAGTATTTGCTGACATAAATACTGCAAAACCCTTTATCGCTGGCGATGCCAATGACAGGTCCATTTGTATTGTCACGTTCGTTCACTATAAGTGTTCCAGGCGCTGATGGATTATTTGTATTTTTAATATTAACAGGGATTCCCGCTCTAAAAGCTGGAACAAGTGCCTCATCATGTAATACTGTGAATCCGGCATATGATAATTCTCGCATTTCCCGATAAGTTAATTCTTTTATTTCCTTTGGCTTTTGGACAATGGAAGGATTTACAGAGTAAACCGCATCTACATCTGTAAAGTTTTCATATAAATCTGCCTTTAGCGCATTTGCAAGGATAGAACCGGTAATATCCGAACCGCTCCTTGAGAAGGTAAACACCTCTCCACTAAGGCTATAGCCAAAGAATCCTGGGAAAATTTGGATACCAGACTGTTCATTTAATGAATTTAGTCGTAAATAAGATTCAGGTAATGCTTGGGCATTTCCCGGCTCATCACTGACAAGGAGACCTGCTTCCTTAGGGTCTACATAATGAGCTTCTACACCCTGTGCTCGAAAATAAGCAGCTACTAATTTGGCATTATTATCCTCACCACTGGCTTTTAGCAAGTCGATAAACCGATCCGGTTTGCTTTTGTCACCAGCAATTCTTGTTAATAAGTCATCATGAATTTCCTGGATCACTCCATCTGCAAGATTTAATTCATTTGCAATGGCTGCATATCTCTCAAGGACAGAAGCTACCTTTTCCTTCGGATCCTTATTTTGTAAACAGTAATCAGCACATTCAATCAATAAATCTGTTACCTTTATATCTTCTGCATACCTCTTTCCCGGAGCTGATACAACGACCACTTTACGTTCACGGTCAGCAGTGACAATTTGAAATACTTTTTCTAGCTGTCTTCCGGAAGCTAAAGAGGATCCGCCAAACTTTACGACCTTCATGGATACATCCCCTACTCTATAAAAATATAATTTTAATTTTATTACAATTTAAAAAATAATCAAGTGTTTTTTTCCGCTCATAACGAACAATTGTCCATGTGTAAAAGACAACTAAGAAAGAAAATAGAGATGTAAGCTTTTACACAAGTAAAATCACCGTTTTATAACTTATGCCTTATTAAACTTATTCTGCTGATTTAGCTAATCAGTTCTATGAAATGGGCTAGAATTCTTGCCGTAAGTCCCCAAATTGTTTTACCGCCATAGCGATAAAAATATTCATCCATCCCTCTAGCCCGCCAGTTATATTTTTCACCACCGGGTATTAACTCAAACGGAAAATTTTCCTCAGGCTCCGCTTTAAGGGAAACACGATAAATTTCCGGCTTATTATGGATCAAGAACGTCAATGGAACCGTAAATATTTCACCAACCTCAGCCGGGCTTGGCTGAATTTTTTCAGGACTATTAATAAAACCTACATAAGGATAAAGAATCATCCCAAAGGGTGAAATCATATAATCCAATGGAAATACATCGGAAATATCTTGTTTATTTATCCCTAACTCCTCTACTGTTTCACGGATGGCTGCACCTTGTTCATCTATATCCTGTGCATCTATTCTGCCTCCTGGAAAACAAATTTCTCCCGGCTGACGCCTCAATTCTAATGACCGAACTTCAAATAATACATGAATTCCATCCTCTTTTTGCAATAACGGAAGCAAAACAGCATATTTTGAGAATCTTTCACTGCCTAAGATTTTTGGGGTATGACCATTTAATTTTCTTAAAACGGAATCTAAATCCATAATTTCACCTCACTTTATATGTATTATAAAAAATGCTTAATACTACAATACCACTTTTTTCTAATAGAAAAAAACAACCCAGCTTTTTTTCGCTAGATTGTCTTCCCATTACTTATACCAGGAATACATATAAGCTGGATCTTCCATTTCTTGTGCTGTTTTAACTATTTTTAATGGATGAAAGGTATCAATCATAACAGCAAGTTCCAATGTCTCTCTTTTACCAATACTAGCTTCTACTTTTCCAGGGTGAGGGCCATGAGGAATCCCCCCAGGATGCAGGGTAATTGATCCCTCCTGTACCCCCTTACGGCTCATAAAGTTTCCTTTTACATAATAAAGGAGTTCATCACTATTGACATTACTATGATAATAAGGGGCTGGTATGGCTTCTGGATGATAATCAAATAGCCTCGGAACAAATGAACAAACCACAAAATGATTACCTTCAAACGTTTGATGAACCGGCGGCGGCTGATGGACCCTTCCTGTAATGGGCTCAAAATCTTCAATATTAAAGGCCCAGGGATATAAGTATCCATCCCAGCCCACCACATCAAATGGATGATGACCAAGTATATGCGAGGAGATGACCCCTCTTGATTTCGTAAAAATTTCAAATTTCCCTTTTTGCTCAAATGTCACCAAGTCCTCAGGTCCGCGAATATCGCGCTCACAGAAAGGACTATGCTCTAAGAGCTGGCCGTATTCATTTCGATAACGCCTTGGTGTTGTAATCTGACTGCAGGATTCAATAAATAATAATTGAGTGGCTTCCTGTTTGTTAGGTATAACTCGATAAATGGTTCCAATCGGTATAATTAAATAGTCTCCTTCTCGATAAGATATGGTACCGAACATGGTCTCGAGCTTTCCAGATCCGTAATGGATGTATAACAGTTCATCTCCATCCCCATTTCGGTAGAAACATGACATCCGTTCTGTCACCTTGGCCGTTCCGATAAGGAGATCTTGATTTCCCATTAAATAATTCCTTGCTTTCAGCGCATCTCCCTCTATATTCGCTTTACTTGTCATAAAGTGACGGTGTTTTAAAGACTGCTGCTCCTCATATTCCGGCAAATAACCGCTAACTAGTTCCGACTTAACTATTTCTGTTGGCATATGGTGATGATACAAAATCGATTGTGTTCCAGAGAATCCACGCGTCCCCATTACCTGTTCTCGGAATAAACTCCCATCCGCTTTTTTAAACATCGTATGACGCTTATGAGGAATCTGGCCCATTTGACGGTAATACATATTTCACCTCTTTTTTAGTCGATGATTGTATTCTTCAGTACGCCAAGCCCATCAATCTCAAGTTCTACCAAATCACCCGGTTCCAGCCAGCGGTGTACTTCAGGACCAAGCTCGAGGATACAGCCGGTTCCGACTGTTCCTGAACCAATGATTTCACCTGGATAAAGGGTGACCCCTTGTGAGGCTCTTGAAATCATTTCTCCAAAGGTATAGTAGATATCCTTCAGGTTCCCCTCAGAAAGCAAAATCCCATTTACACGAGCCTTCATAGTGAGATCGAAACCACCATGTTCTTTAAACGGTTCTAGTTCATCTTTCGTAACAATCCATGGCCCAATCGAGGTGGAGAAATCCTTCCCCTTAGCCGGCCCTAAACCAACCTTCATTTCTTCTCTCTGCAGGTCCCTCGCGCTCCAATCATTTAGAATACAATACCCAAAAACATATTCATCTGCTTGATCGGCTGGAATATCCCTGCCTTCCTTGCCAATGATACAGGCAATTTCCAGTTCATAATCCAGCCAACAACAATTTGCAGGTCTCGAAATTTTGTCTCCTGTCCCGCTTATTGCAAGATGATTGGAAAAATAAAAAACAGGCATCTTGTACCACTCAGGAACTACTGAAAGTCCACGTTTTGCACGTGCCGTCTTTACATGCTGTTCAAAAGCATAAAAATCACGAAAACTTCTTGGGTTAGGCAGCGGTGCTTTTAAACGAAGCTCCTTTAATGGATAAACACCCTCCTGACCTGGGAGCAGGAAGCAGCCTTTTGCCTGTTTCAAGTATTCTTCACTATTGTTGAGAAAATCTAATAGATTATTAGGAAACCGATTTCCTGAAGCTTCACACATATCTACCACATGTTCATCATCTATCAACCATCCTGCACTTATCCTTCCATCGCCTTTTTCAAAGGTTATAAACTTCACATAATTCACCTATCTAAGTTTTTTTTATTGAAAGGGAGAAGATGCTCTCCCATGACCGATTGATTTAGACCCCCATTTAAACCTTTACCTATTTATCTATTTTTTATAAGTTCCCGCGTCTTTCCTGTTCACGTTCAATCGATTCAAAAAGTGCTTTAAAGTTTCCTTCGCCAAAGCCACGGGCTCCTTTACGCTGGATGATTTCGATAAACAATGTCGGCCGGTCCACAATTGGCTTAGTGAAAATTTGTAGTAAGTATCCCTCATCATCCCTGTCTACTAAAATATTAAGTTCACGAAGCTTATCAATCTCTTCATCTATTTTCCCAATCCGCTCTGCTAATGACTCATAGTAAGTGTCCGGTGTTTTGAGAAACTCCACCCCGTTCTTTTTCAAAGTGGTGACTGTTGATACAATATCTTCTGTTAAAATGGCCAAATGCTGAACCCCGGGACCATTGTAGAACTCCAGGAATTCTTGAATCTGTGATTTTCGTTTCCCCTCGGCAGGTTCATTAATCGGGAATTTTATTCGACCGCCATTATGCATGACCTTAGACATAAGAGCTGAATATTCCGTTGTAATATCTTTGTCAGAGAAATGTTTCATTTCGATGAAGCCCATCACTTTTGAATAATATTCCACCCATTCCTCCATCCGCTCGACATTTCCGACCACATGATCGATACCAATTAACCCTGCATCTTCAACCGGCAGCTCTGCCAAAAATGGTTCATAACCAGGTAAAAACGTTCCTTGATAATGTTGCCGCTCAATTAACGTATGGATAGTGTCTCCATATGTACCGAGAACGGCCCTTTTTATCACTCCATTTGCATCCTTCATTTCATATGGGGCAGTATGAGCAATCGCACCTCTTTTTACTGCTTCCGCATAAGCTTTGTCTACATCATCCACCAGCAGGGCAACATCCTTTACGCCGTCTCCATGTCTTTTAACAAATCGGGCAACTTCACTATCTTTAGTATAGGAACCCGTCAGTATGACCCGAATATTACGTTGTTTCAAACAATAGGAAGCGGTTTCACGATTACCTGTTTCAAGACCTGAATAGGCAACTGGCTGAAAACCATAGGCAGTACAAAAGAAGTGACAAGCTTGCTTAGCATTACCTGTATAGATTTCAATATAATCTACATCACGGACAGGAAAAAAATCATTAGCCAACTGGTCTGCTCTTATTCTCTTTTCTTTCATCAAATGACCCCCATCTCATCTTAAATCAGGAATATTCATTCTTCATTTTAAGTGATAGGTTTTCGTCCACTCAAGAGCAGGAGATAAAGCAATAACGCTTTTAGGTGATAAAGAGTCATAATTTGACGAAATCATATTTCCCAGAAAAAAGAAAAAACACACCTTATTCGGTATGTTTTCACTGTTTAAAAACTGGAAATAATATCAGAAATGCCACATTGTCTAAAAATGTAAAAAAATATTTTACGTTACGCCAGAATGGCTCGATCACTTGCCATTTGCGTACCGCGAATTCGTTTAAATTCACTTAACAATCCCTCAATTGTCAGCTTGTCCTTATCCTCTTCATTCACTTCTAATATGATTTGACCCTTATCCATCATGATTAACCGATTCCCTAAGTCAATTGCTTGCTGCATATTATGGGTAACCATTAAGGTTGTCAGATTATATTTAGCAACAATATCCTTTGTTAAGTTGGTAATTAGCTCTGCACGAGAGGGATCAAGTGCGGCTGTATGTTCATCGAGCAGGAGGATAGAAGGCTCAGTGAATGTGGCCATTAGCAAGGATAGTGCTTGCCGTTCCCCGCCAGAAAGTAACCCAACCTTTGCACTAAGACGGTCTTCTAAGCCAAGATGAAGGGATTCAAGAACCTCCCTGAAATAGTCCCGTCTCTTTTTCGTTACTCCTTTTCGAAGCGTTCTCGTTTTATTCCGTGAATAGGCCATTGCAAGATTCTCTTCAATGGTCATACTAGGAGCTGTACCTGCCATCGGATCCTGAAACACACGTCCAATCATCGTTGAACGGTTATACTCTGACATGCTCGTAACATTCTTTCCTCCTATATGAACATCACCCACATCTGGAATTAAAACCCCAGAAATGATGTTCATTAACGTGGATTTACCTGCACCGTTACTTCCAATAACTGTTACAAAATCTCCTGCTTTAAGGGAAAGGTTGACATGATCAATCGCCACTTTCTCATCCGGGGTTCCCTCATTAAAAATCTTATGAATCTGATTTAAGTGCAGCATGATTGTCCCCCTTTCCTTGTGCAGAAGCCTGAATTAGATTCATTCTTTCCGCTTTCCTTCGAGCCTTACGCTTTTTCTCTTTTGAAGCATCAATGATTTTTGGTGCGGTTAAAGCAATAATGACAATGATGGCAGTAATTAATTTCATATCTCCAGGGCTCATAAACTCCGCTCGTAATGCTAGAGTTACAACAATTCGATAGATAATAGACCCGCCAATAACAGCCAGTGTCGTTCTTGCCATTGTTTTTGTTCCAAAAAGTGCCTCACCAATAATAACAGAAGCTAAACCAATAACGATCATTCCAATTCCCATACCAACATCGGCAAACCCGCCTTGTTGAGCAATAAGTGCCCCTGAGAAAGCAACTAAGGCATTGGATAGGCCAAGACCCAGAACAACTAGAATATTGGTATTTGCTGAAAGGCTGCGGATCATTCTCTTATTATCGCCGGTAGCTCTGATAGCAAGACCAATTTCAGTTTGTAAGAATAAATCGGTTAGGAATTTGATTACGAATGTTACAATAATCATAAATATCAAAATTCCCCATGTTTCTGGAAGACTATCGCCAAGTCCAACTTTGGTTAGAATTTGATTAAAAAATGAATCAATTCCCCATTTTTCAAAAAGGGCACCAATTTTTGTAAAAGCAGTATCAGTATTTAATAAAGGTATATTTGCTCGCCCCATAATTCGTAAATTAATAGAATATAACGCGATCATCATTAAAATACCGGAAAGTAAATTATTAATTTTTCCAAACGTATGAAGAAGGCCAGTCATACAGCCAGCAGCAAATCCGGCGATTAATGCCGTAATTGTAGCCAAAAAAGGGTTTACTCCATTTGCTATTAATACCGCTGAGATCGCGGCACCTGTAACAAAACTCCCATCCACCGTTAAATCTGGAAAATCTAAAATACGAAAGGAAAGGTAGACGCCCAGCGCCATAATCGCATAGATGATACCTGCTTCAAAAGATCCAAATATGGCTGTAAACATAGAGATCATCCTTTCTTTGAGTGTTGGGTCCATATATTAGAGACCATTGTTTAATCTTATATACGAGTCAAGGAGGTAACCTTGAGGCGTAGGTTACCTCCTTGAAAAAGATCAATACCTATAGATTACTTTCCATCATAAAATTCGCCAAGTTTACTCCATTCATCCTTCACTTTTAACCCTTGGGCTTCAGCCGCTTTCTTATTAATGACTAGTTTTAAGCTTTTTGGAAGCTCAACTGGGATTTCCGAAGTTTTTTTCTTACCTGATAAAATATCTGCAGCCATTACTCCGGATTGGTAACCAAGGTCGTAATAACTAAATCCACTAGCGGCTACTGCACCTTTCTTCATTGAATCCAGCTCTCCAACAAAAAGAGGGATTTTCTTACTATTGGCAACGGCAATAACAGCATCAAGAGCTGTAACAACTGTATTATCGGTAGGAATATAAATTGCATCAACACGACCCGCTAAAGACTCAGCAGCCTGCTTTACTTCTGAAGTATTTGCTACTGAAACATCAACAAGTTTAGCACCTTTTTCCTCAACAAGTTTTTTCACAGCTTTAACTTGAACCTCTGAATTTTGCTCACCTGAATTATAAATCACGCCAACATTTTTTGCTTTTACTTCATCCGTAATAAAGTTAATCGTTTTCTTTGTTGCATCAGGATGATTATCAGTGGTCCCAGTAATATTATTACCTGGTTTATCAAACGATTTAACTAGACCCGCTCCGACAGGATCTGTCACAGATGTAAAAACAATTGGAATATCCTTTGTAGCATTTAAAGCGGCCGTTGCACTCGGTGTAGCATTAGCAAATATCAAATCTACTTTATCGCCGACAAAATTATTCGCAATGGTTTGTGTATTATTCATATCAGCCTGAGCATTTTGTTCATCAAACTTTACTTTTAACCCTTTGTCTTTAAGCGCCTGCTTGAATCCTTGTGTTGCAGCATCTAATGACGGATGCGGTGCAAATTGAGTAATACCTACATTGAATTCTTTTTCTGATCCTGATTTTTCCGAACTTCCTGAAGACTCCTTGCTTCCACATCCAGCTAACAGCAACATTCCTGCTAATGCGATCGAGACTGCCTTTACCTTTCTTTTCATGAACATGCTCCCCCAATTTCCATGCAATTTTCTAATAATTTTTTATATATTAAAAATTATTATTATTCTAGTATCTTTTTTCGATAAAAGCAATAGAAAAACCAAAAATATTTTTTCGCTTTAAAGCTCGAAACTTCAAGTTATTAATATTACTAGGTAAAATCGCTTTCATTCTGGAGGGTTATTTATACTATAAAAAGAAAAATGCCCTCTATCTAGTAGAAGGCATTTCATGGTGTATTATTATTTAAATGTCGTTATTTTACTTACCAATTACGAGTATTTTCAAGAAGTTGGTCAATCTCCACTTTTTTCACTTTATTATTGTTTTTCTCAGATGTTAGATCTGAAGTGGCTTCTAGCAGTTTGTCGATATCGATTAATTTGATTCCCATCTCTAACCTCCATAGAACTGTTAATAGTTAATTACTCTACTAAACTATTCGAGCTGTCCAAAGAGAACATGGGGGTTGTTTTTCAAAAGTTTTAATTAAGCTGTTACTTTTATACTTTTTTCACTCTGACTTCTATTAAAAAAGTATTTCATCATTGGTGGTGTAGCAATTGTGGTAACAAGAACCACAATTACTAAAATGGCAAAAAGTTCTTGGCTTATTAAATGACTCTCTAGTCCAATGGCAGCAATAATTAAGGCTACCTCTCCCCTTGAAACCATAGCAGCACCAATTCCAAGTGAGCTGCTCCACGAGAATTTGGCCAGTTTTGCACCTACTGCAGCGCCAATTAGCTTTGTAAGGATTGCGAGAATGCTAAGCCAGACAATCGTACTAAGATGTTGTGAAATGCCTTCAAAGCTTACTTGTAGTCCAATTGAAGTAAAGAATACCGGTACAAAAAGGGAATAACTAATGGTTTCTGCTTTTTTAAAAACTACATGTTTAAGTTTGGTTAGATTTAAAGCTAAACCGGCAATGTAGGCCCCAATAATGGCTGCAACCCCCATTAATTCTGCTATATAAGCATATAAAAAACAGATGATCAATGCACCAGTAATAACAGATTCTGTTACCTTTAATGATGCAAATTTCGTTAAAATCCATGGTACTAGCTTCCAAGCTGCTAATATAGCTACTCCGAAAAAGAGCACCTTTTTCATTATAATCATACTTAAATTGACATCTCCACCTGCCATGCTCATTAAAAAGGCCAGTGCGATAATAACTACAACATCATCGATAACTGCTGCACCTAAGATTGCGGTCCCCTCTTTTGACTGCATTTTGTTTAATTCTTTAAGTGCCTGAACAGAAATGCTTACACTTGTTGCTGAAAGCAATAAGCCTAAAAAAGACGCCTCAAAAGTGGACATATGCATTATAACTCCAGCTATAAACCCGATAAAAAACGGAACAACGATTCCACTTAACCCTACGGAAGTTGAAGCTTTCCAGGAGCGTTTAAATCCATCAATATCCGTTTCTAAACCCGCGATAAACATTAACAGGATAACACCAATCTGGCTAAGTTCTTCCAATGTACTCGTATTCGAAACAAGCCCTAAAACAGCCGGCCCTAAGAGAATTCCTACAAGAAGCTTTCCTAAAACCGACGGCTGTCCTAACTTAACACTAATATCCCCAGCTATTTTAGAAGCTAATAAAATAATCGCTAACTCGAAAATGAAATCCATCTGATTCACCTTTCCTTTCGAAAAAATAAAAAGAGTCTGTGCTTTAAATCCACAGACTCTTTTTTAGTAAAAATCAAAAAAGCCTGTCAACCAATGGACATAATTATCCCTTGGTGACAGGCTCCTCCAATAACGTACTATTTTATTAGTTGTATTATAACATATTTTATAGTAAAAAACAACAATGTGAATGAGCATTGTATTAGTTCCACTTTCGTACCTTATCAATAATGTTAACTTTCAGGAAGGTAATAAAAGTGGACTCTCCCTTTTGAACCTTTTGTTTATGCCATTCATTAAAGCTTGCGATTGTGATTAAGATTATCCCCGCTATCAACAAGTATACCCACCAAGGCATGTTGCCCCAATATGGTCTCGTTTGCAGAAAGACATTTAATAGCAATACGCCTGCACCTACCAAAAAGTACGATTTTATTTGAATATACATTCCTGCCACCATTGATAACAAGGAAAGTGAACCTAATATAATTGCATCATAAATGGTATGGCTTGACAATGCATCTTGGATTAAAATCAGCGCTACAAACAATAATACAATCCATTGAAGAGCCTTCACTACTTTTTCATAATTCCCCTTTAAACATTTCCGGATGAAAATGGTCAGCAGGATATAGGGAAGAACGTATACCTCACGCAGCCAAAGTGACGGAATATGGATCGTACTAATAATTGCATAATAAGGCTGGATCGCATAACCGCCCGCCGCACTGGTCATAATAGCAGCATATTTAGCAGGCACTCTTTTCCGTTGAAACCAGAAAGTGAGTACAATCAAAATTCCTGGCAATGTATGACACCAAAGGTGTTGATTCTCTAAAAAATACATATACACAAAGTACATAAGACCTGTAACTGTATATCCGTCTATTTTCAATTCCAAAACCTTTGTTCCTGGCTCAACTAGCATCTTATAAAGGATTTTACCAGATAAAATTAATACCATACCAATGACAGCAAAAACAAGCATTTTTTCAGGCGATGTCAGTTCACTTACATACGTGAACTCTACAGTGGCCAAGAAAGCGAAACCTAAAGGTACAACGCCCAAAATGTCCCATCTTGCTTTATGCAAATAAATCAGGATTCCAATTACATACAGGCAGGTGATTAGGTATGGGATGAAACCATAGGGATAGACCATTAGCAAGGAAGCGATCCCTATCATGGAAAATGGCACTAAATAAAAAGTTGTTCTTTCTTTAAATTCCTCGTTGGCAAAAAAGAAAAATGCAAGCATTAGTAAACTGCTGATGGGGAATGCAAATCTTACATCGGACTGAAGATATATTCTCTCCATCCCTGTTGTAATAACAAAAAATAATGCTGTAAAACTACCGTAAAGGAAAACCCTTCTTTTCCACTCCCTAACAGCCAATTTGGTGCTAACTGCATATCCGACTAGAGCCATTATAAAGCTAAAGACGGCATCTTCTTGATAGATAAACCAAGTAATCGTAAGGGCAAGAGGAAAGATGAGGTGTCCGACCCAAGCAAATGCTACCTCGAGGTCAGGATTTGCTTTTCGATAGAGACCTGCGATCACAAGCAGAACGATTGCACAGATAGATGACACTAATGAATTGGTCAAATGATTAAATGCAAACTTCTCTGTAATCGCATTCATAATGGAAAAATAGCAAAGAAGCGTCGTTATACTGATAAAATAAGGTATCCAATTGGTCCCAATCCTTTTATAAAAATAGGAATACATTCCTATTCCCGCTAGCATAACTAAAGGCTGGACCCAAGTGTGATTGATAGGACTAACAATGGCATTGATTATGGCTAATGTATAAAGGACTTTGGCGATAAACAGTGAGCTTCTTGCAAAATCTTGCTTAGAAAGCTTTCCCCAGACAATTCTTGAAACTAAAATAAGCACCGCTCCGGCTGCGAAATTAACCGCATACCCATATTCGGAATAGTACGTAAGGGAGTTTACATTAAACTCCTCACCAAAAGCGGCGGTGGAAAGCCCTAGCGTACTAGGCAATACCCATAAAGCAGCTTTCTTTAAAAGAGTTCTGTCTTGGTATTGATGAAGTAAATAGGCGGCCACAGCTAAAAGGGAGAGCATCACACCCAATTCCCACCAATAAAGAAAAAAAAGCGTAAGGATCATGGCAATTGCCATAATAAAAAATCCTATCTCTACAGCTGCATTTCGTATCTGCTGTATATACTTAAAGAAGCGAACGATTCCAAAGACACTAAAGAGAATAAATCCTGTAAAAAATAATCTAAGAGCGAAATTAAATTCTTCAATCGAACTTGTTAATAAAGAAACAGCTTCATAGATGCCTGATGAAAGAAAAAGTGAACTAAAATAAGGAAAAATAAATCGCGAACTATGGTTGGACAGGTAAATAAAATTTGCTGCAATAATAGAATAGGCAATCAGAAGTACAATTGCCGGTTGTCCCGAACGGAGCAAAAACCCTTCAATACTAATATATATATAAGCAAAACCTGAGATAACAGCACTGGTATACTGAAATGCTTTGTCTAGTGAGAATTTATTATCTAATGCTTTAGGGACAAAGACAATCCCAAATGCTACTAATGCGTAAACAAACCCGCCCGCATTAACAAGGACACTATTCTCAACGAGCTGATATACCCCATAAACCAGCATGACTGTAAAAATAAAGTGATATTCCTTCCTGCCTGTGACGTATATCATCGATAAATAAATCACAGCAGTT
Source organism: Neobacillus cucumis (assembly GCF_023715505.1). The sequence goes on from NZ_JAMBOH010000001.1 coordinate 74,905, forward strand.
AACAAGATGTTAAAGCTGTACAAGACCTCATTATCAAAAAGAAATAGCATAAATAGTGTAGATAAAATCAAATTCACTTGGATAAATGGTATAAATTCTTTAGTAAATAATTGTAGTCCGCTAATCTTCTTCACCCGTTTGAAAACAAGGAGAAGGACTACGTTAAATAGCGCCATTCCTAAATAGAAAAGATCAATCTTCAAATGAAGTGCCGCCAGTAAAAAAGCAGTTCCTATAGAAAAACAAACAAACGAGAACCAAACAAATAATCGTGAACCTAAATTTTTCGCAAACAGTATGTACACCACAAGTGATAATAGACTTCCGAGCATTCCAAGCAGATAGCGTCCTCCACCGTCAATCGATAAATACGAACCTAAAAGCCCAAACCAGCCTAAGGAGAGAATAAAGATCGGTAAGAATAAGCTTCCTAACACTGTGAAGGCAAAAGCGGTTTTATCAATATGAAGTATTCTATTCGCAATAAGGGCAATCGAATAAAATAACAATGAAACAATAGCAATTGAACAGCTTTTCATAAAGCTTGTCATAGATTCCCAATTACTGGTCGCTACAAATAAACCGCCGATTAATAGAAAAATAACACCTATATTTAAAGACCAGGTTATGTTTCTTTCCCGAACCTCCTCAGGCGAAAGTGTCTTTTTGACTTTGGCAGGTTTCGGAATGGCCGCACGTATTGACTTTGGTTGTAATGACTCATGGTCCACCACCTGCACATCTTCTTCTTTTAGTAAATCGAGATGGTATTGGTGATGTGCCTTTTTCACTGTCTCAACAATTGTATTTGAAAGATACCCTTCTTCTTTCAACTTATATAACTCATACCTAAAGGTCTTCTTCTCTCTTTCATATTATTTGGTTCCATTTAAACTCCCCCTTATTTCATTCCTTACTGTTGTTTTATGTAAATTATGGGATTTTTTATAACATTACTCCTTTAGTGTAATTTTACACCATTTCATATAAATTTCAATCCTTTTTCTTTTTCAACTATATTCGTGTTTACGTTTGGGGAAAATATCTGTATGATAAGAGAATATTTGTTATAAACAGAAGGAGTTTTATATGCTGACATTTAATGAAAAATTAGCCATTATTGAATCTTACCCGGAATTAGAGAGGAAAGATGTTTCTCTAAAACGTGTTAATTTCCAGCTTCCAGAAAGTATTTCTGATAAAAAAAATATTGTTTATCATCTGCATCCGAATGGAAATGGTTTTGTTTATGCTGGTCACCTCGATCATTATGAAACAGATGAAAAGGGAATGGTCAATATTCGAGATTTTTCAGCAGAGCAGCTTCGGAATATCTTAACTGAGTCCATTGCGGCCTTATTGCCCCTAGAAAAATCAGCCAATGAGGAAGCCATTATTGGAGAATTACAGGAAGAGCGCTGGGTCGACGAAGAGGGCAACGTTCTCATTTTGCTTTTTGAAAATGAAGTATGGAATATCTACTTTGGCTTAAACCTTGAAGAAAGCTTTGATACATACGAAGAGGCTATTGCTTTCATGCAAGAAGAAGGCTTTAAACAAGGATAAGCAAAAAGGCTGTGCTAATAGAAGCACAGCCTTTTTCTATTGATGACTATATTCTTCATCAATCCAATTGTCTAAACGAATAATACTTTTTTTTGCACGTACATATTCAATCGTCCGATAATGATGCATTCCACCTTCTTCTTCATCTTTTTCATCCGCCCATTTTACCACTTGCTGTAATGGTGTCCTTACAATATCATTTGAAGGCAAAAACGAGTCGGTATGAAATAAAATCGCAAGCGCAATCGTTTTGGCCTTTATTGGGTTTTCCCCAAGTCGAATCAATAGCTTATGCGCCCGTTCAGCGCCTTTTATTGGATGGATATCATTTTGTTTATACAGGTCATAATCCCATTTCCCGTTCTTATACCAAGTATAGTGTCCCATATCATGGAGAAGCCCTGCCTTAGCAGCAATATCAACATCAAGCTGATGTTCTTTACTCAAATGAAAAGCATGGTATGCCACCGCTATCGCATGGGCAAGTCCAGAGCGGTTTAAATATTTTTGGGCAATGCGGTGTTCAAATATATCCAATAAAGTTACGTCTCTCATGCGATCCACTCCTAACGTTCGTAAATGTATTTCACTTATTATATGCTAACCTGTCCAAATTGGCTAATCCTTTATTTTGCTTCCAATCTAGATAAAGCGTAAGCGTCTTGAACAGCCCCGACAAGCATAAGACGCTCAGGGAAGGAAGGCGTTCTTTGCCTCGCTGTAGACCATCGAGGGGCTAGGCGCTGGAGCTGGACGTAGACAGTCCTTTTATTAACAGTTATCCACAAACGGAAATTTTATAATTTACTAAACGAAAAAAAGAGAAGGACAAAGTCCCTCTCTCAATTATTAATTATCTTCAGTTGTTTTTGTTGTTTTTCCCTTAGGTCCTAAATACTCATAGTCATTAGGATTAATTGGGGTATATCCTTCAGGCTTATAGAATCTTAATAAGTCTTTATAGACAATTTCATCTGACATCTGCAATTCTGTTTTTACCTTTTCATCAATGCTCTTACATGGGGTATCATCTGTTAATACTTCAGTTGTCTCATATCCGTAACATTTTTCATTGATTTGAATGCCGTCCGATGATACAAAGTCACCATTTCTAAACAACGCCCAATTACGATGATCTTTAGAAAGTAAGTCAGAACCAAATTCCATATAATCCTTGGTATCAATACCTAATAAATGAAGTACAGTTGGACGGACATCCACTTCACCGCCAATTTGATGCTGAACTCCACCCTTCACACCAGGGACGTGAATATATAAAGGTACACGCTGTAATTTTGCATTAATGGCTGGTGTAATTTCATCTACACCTAATACTTTAGCCATCGCTTCATTATGGTTTTCAGAGATACCATAATGGTCACCGTACATAACAATTACTGTATTATCGTACAATCCACTAGCTTTTAAGTCATTAAAGAACTGTTCAAATGCCTGGTCCATATAATGTGCAGATTGGAAATACTGGTTAACAACCGAATCACCATAATCACCAGCTGGAAAATCTGTATCCTCTGGATCCATTTCAAATGGGAAGTGATTAGATAACGAAATGAACTTTGTATAGAATGGCTGCTTTAAGCCTTGCAGCAGAGGCATCGATTCTTTAAAGAATGGTTTATCTTTCATTCCATAGTTTTTGGTATTTTCGTCTGTCATGTTATAGTATTCAGCATCGTAAAACTGATCGTATCCAAAAGCTTTATAGATAACATTTCTGTTCCAGAATGTTTTATAGTTTCCATGAAAAACAGCAGAAGTATATCCCTGTCCTTTTAAAATAGAAGGCATCGCCTGGTAAGTATTTTGCGCTTTATTTACAAAAACGGCCCCTTGTGCCATAGGGTATAAGGAATTCTCCATTAAGAATTCAGCATCAGATGTTTTACCTTGCCCTGTTTGATGGTAGAAATTATCAAAATAGAAAGTACTGCCATCATGTGCCAATGAATTCAAAAATGGTGTTACCTCTTGTCCGTTCGGCATCTTATAATCAATCATAAAGCTTTGGAATGACTCCATGGAAATATAAAGTACGTTCATTCCTTTTGCCTTACCAAAGTAAACAGGATTTGGAGCAGCGTAGTTAGCTTTACGATAGTTCTCTACATCCGTGATATCACTGCTGTCAGCTAATGCCCGCTGACTCGAAGATTTAATATTTTGAATTACATCGTAAATTGTAAAGTTGTATGCACCTAGGTATTTAACTAAGTAGTTGCGGTCAAACGAACGTGTTAATAATTGAGGACGGTCCTTTTCAGCTAATCCCAAGTTAAAAAGAAATGTCGTGATTGCAAATAACAAAACAATTTTATAAGACTTCCTGTTGGTTACGGTCACTTTTTTGAAAACAGTTAATGCCAAAACAATTAAAATAATGGTATCAAGAAAATAAAAAATATCTAATGGTGAAATTAAAGATAATGCACTATCACCTAGTTGCCCTGCATTTGTTTTTGTCTGCATTAATACTGGTACCGTAATAAAGTCATTAAAAAATCGGTAATACGCAATATTAGCGTACAACAAGAATGATAAAAAGAAATTGATAATAATCATGACAAGCTTGGTACGTCTCTTAAAAAGCAAGGCTAAACCGAAAAAGAATAGCGCTGAACTTAAAGGATTGATCAGCAGCAAAAATTTCTGCAGATTATTATCGATTCCTAAGTTAAATTCAATTTGATAGGCCGCATATGTTTTGATCCAGAATAATAAAACGGCAATTACAAAGAATGAAATATGGCTGTTATTTAATGTTTTAGGTAATTTGATTTTATTCATAACATAATTCTCCTCTCACTTACCAATAAACTCCGGTAAACGAACCTCAATTACTATACCACACTTTTTTTAAAAATTAAAACATAAAATATGCCATTTTATGTATGATTTATTAATACCGCACACGTCATTTTTATTTATTTTTCAACATTTCTCGATAACACCCATACCTGTCCTTCTGTATAAATTCTCCTTTATCATATGACCGTTTTATGTAGGACATGACTGTTTTATTCTCAAATATATATGACGACATCCATGGTGTTTTGGTTTCACAATCGTAAAAATTGATTTTTATGTGCCTAATATGTCATTTTCTCCTCGAGTGCTGCTCACTTTATTTCACCTATCATAAACCCTAACGAATCAGGTAGGCAATAAGAATATAGACTTATCTTTTACGTATTGGATATCGAATAATTATATAATTATTGGTAAGCATAAGCACGATGGGAGTTATAAATCAAACTTTCCTTGAGACTCTTTTTATTATCATTTTGATTAACTATTGAAGGAATAAGGGAGTGAGTTCAGTTCATGCCTAGAAAGAGGCCGGATTTTACAAAAAGCTCGTATTTTGTTGATGAGCCTGGAAATTGGCATTTAAAACCTGGTGCACCAAAAGAAATGCAAGTGGAACTTGAGAATTACCTTAGCAGCCTAGAGAATTTACATGAAGATGGGACGATTAACGGCAATCAAATTGATATCTATTCCACACATTAATATATAATAGAAGAAAACGGTTACAATATATTTGTACCTAAATTACCCTCATAGAATTCAGGAGTGAAAAAAATGAATGTTAATCGAGTAAAGCAAATTCTGTCCTCTTCTGCTGATATTGAAGTTAAGTATAACGGAACTTCCGTTTGGATTGATCAGTTAAATGAAGACGGAAGAACAGCCACTGTTCATTTACGGGGACCGCTTGAAGAACGATCAATTGTTGAGATTCATGAATTAATGGAAGAATAATCCGATTGCCATCTTTTCGCTGAAAAGATGGTCTTTATTTTTACTCAACAAAAAAGAGCAGGACAATTCCTGCTCTTTTAAACCATGTCTTCATTTTCTTTTTCAATCTCACTAGGCTGGGGCTGTTCATTTTGTACTATACTCCCAAGGACTTCCCGATTGTATTTACCCGCGTCTTTGCCAGCTCCTGGTGCAATATTCGCCATTGGGAGCTGCTCTAATTCTTTACCTCTTGGCATTTTCCTCACTCCTTTATCTTAAGATACCCATAGATATCAATAAATAAGCATCTATTAGTAATCCCTAAAGACCTTGTCGAATGCCGTAGAATTATAAATTCTTTTGATGGATAAAAATGCTTTCCTTAGCCAAAAGCTCGATGGTCATATCATCCATTGGAGGATTATGCAAGCCTGCCCGGACATCGCGATAATATCGTTGAAGTGGGTTTTGGAGGGATAAACTTTTTGCTCCCACTATTCTCATCGCTAAATCTACAATTGAAATTGCCGTATTTGTGACCGTTAACTTAACAGCCCCTAGTGTCGGAAGCATCGTTTCCCGTTCATTTTCTGCAGCGGAATCCCATTGTTTTGCAATGGAGTATAAAAAAGACTCCGCCTGCATTATTTTTAGTTCCATTTCACCAATCTTTTGCCTTACGTTTGGTAAATCAATTATAGTACCATTAATACTGTTTGGAGAATATTGGCTGGCAAATTGGATCGCATACCTTTGTGCTGCCTTGGCAATACCGAGATAACAGGCAGGAATATGAAGCAGCCACCCGTTTGCCTTTCTTCCTTTTGCATTTGGCACTTCAACTAGATATTCTTCAGGAATGATCACCTTCTCAAGGATTAAATCATGACTTCCCGTTCCCCGTAAAGCGATACTATCCCAGGTTTCTTCAATTTTCACTCCCTTGGTTTCTCTTGGGATCAAAAAGTTAGCCATTTCATTGGTTTCCTTTATTGTTGCATTGACAATAAAATAATCCAATACAGGAGCCATGGTAGTAAAGGTTTTTCTGCCTGTAATCACCCAGCCCTGGTCTGTTTTTACTGCGTTGGTTTCCGGTCTTCCTCCCCGTGTTGGACTACCTGTTTTAGGCTCAGTTTGTGCGCTGTTAATCAATGCCCCATTGTTTACTTTTTCACACAAAAACTTAAATAATGACTCACTCCAAGATCGTTTCTCATGGAGATTCATGATAATCCCCATATGCCAGCCAATAGATAGCGCAGTAGCCCCATCACCTTCAGCAATCATTTCCTGCAGGCGAATTAGTTCATATAAGGAAATCTCCTTGCCGCCATATCTGGAGGGAACTGTCAGAGTGGTATAACCTGTATTTTTCAAATCTTCAATATTGTTAAAAGGAAAGGAACCCTCTATGTCCACTTGATGCGCTCTTGTTAAAAACTTTTTTGCAAGAGATTTCATTAGTTCTAGTCGACCTTCAAAGGTTTCTATTTGTGGAAAGTTCATTATATTCACTCCAGTCTGTTTCTCTTATGTTTAAATTTTATCATAACCATAGCAAAAAAGACTCCTGTTTGGTTTAACAGGAGTCTAACGATAACATTATCCAATCATAATTTTACCTTTAGGATAGCGGAACGGGTCAGGGTTTCTCCGCATAGTCACGGCAAATGCAATGGTTAAAGGCCCCACCCTTCCGGCAAACATGGTAAACATAATCAATATCTTACCAATATCTGATAATTCTGGTGTTAATCCCATTGAAAGCCCCACCGTTGCAAAGGCAGACGTCACCTCAAAAAGAATGGCTAAAAAATCATGACCCTTTTCAGAAATAGTTAATACAAGCGTCATAAACATTACGAGAAACAGTCCACTAAATGTTACTGTTAAAGCTTTGTATATGGTCTCATATTCAATACGCTGCCGGTAAAAAATAACATCCTCTTTCCCGCGAATTTGTGACCAAACTGCCCCTATTAATGTGGTAAAGGTAGTCGTTTTTATCCCGCCTCCCGTTGATCCAGGCGAAGCGCCGATAAACATTAGCAAAATAATTAATAATAAGCTGGATTGAGTTAAATCCCCGATACTTAATGTATTGGCACCTGCCGTTCTAGCTGTGACAGATTGAAACAATGAGCCTAGGATTTTTCCTGTCAGGGATAATGGCTTTAATGTTAGTTGATTGGAATACTCTAATAAAAAAATGCCGATGGTTCCAACAATGACTAAAATAGCACTTGTTACAAGGACAATTTTTGTATGCAGTGAAACGCGTTTAATAGCTCGATATTCAAATAGTTCATTCATGACAATGAACCCAATTCCACCCAAAATAATTAGTAAACAAATGGTTAAGGTTACAGTGGGGTCCTCCACATAGCCTGTTAAACTATGGAATTCCCCCATTAAATCAAATCCTGCATTATTAAAGTTCGAAATGGAATGAAAAATACCAAAATAAATAGCTTTTCTAAGCGGCATATCGAAGGAAAAACGAATCGTTAATATAAGGGCTCCAATAAATTCAATGACACCCGTAAAAATAATAATCCTCCTAGCAAGCCTGACAATTCCTTCCATCGAAAGATTATTTAAAGATTCCTGCAACAGTATTCTTTCCTTTAAAGAGATTTTTTTTCCTAATAATAAGGCAAAAAAAGTTGCGAATGTCATAAAGCCAAGGCCTCCAACTTGAATCAATGACAAAATAACAATTTGACCAAATATTGTAAAGGTTGTACCCGTATCCACTACCACAAGACCTGTGACGCAAGTTGCTGATGTAGCAGTGAACAAAGCATTTAAAAAAGACAGTCCATGTCCATTTGTAGTTGCAGCAGGAAGCGTTAATAAGATGGCCCCTATTAAAATAATAGAAGCAAATCCAACAACAAGGATTTTAGGAGGATCAAGAAAATACTTTTTTTGTTCCATTTATATCCTTCCTAACCGTTTTATTATTTTTGTAGAAAAATTTATACTTCTTAAATTATGGTAATAGTAAAACACATATTACAGGAAAAATATACAACTACAATTAATATATGTAAAAATATTTATCTGGCAGTGTCGAACCTCACTGTATTCTCTCTAATTGTTGTTTATAATACTTAGGGAAATCAAAGGAATTTAGCTAATAAATGGTCAAAACACTCGTTCGAAAATAGAGGATAAAACGGCTATACAAGGAGGAAGACAATGAAAAAAGGTAAAGGACAATTATGTATTCAAACAAGTAGTTTAATTGCAGGGTTTATGGTTTGGGTATTAATTTCTTCTCTAATGCCATTTATTAAGGAAGATATCCGTCTAACAACAACTGAAATTGCCTGGGCAACGGCAGTACCCGTTATCCTTGGGTCCCTTTTAAGGGTCCCAATAGGCTATTGGACAAACAAATATGGGGCCAGAATTTTATTTAGCATAAGCTTTATCTTCCTTCTTTTTCCCATTATCATCATCAGTTATTCGAGCAACTTTCAAATGTTGATCATTGGTGGGTTACTGCTGGGGCTCGGCGGTGCAGTTTTTTCTATTGGCGTTACTTCTTTGCCAAAATATTACGAAAAAACCAAACATGGATTTATTAATGGAATATATGGAGCTGGAAATATAGGAACAGCAATAACTGCTTTTTTAGCTCCTGTTCTTGCCAATGCTATTGGATGGAGATCTACAGTAAACCTTTTTCTTTTTTTAATGCTTCTATTTGCCATTTTAAACTTTTTATTCGGTGATAAACAAGAACGAAAAATAAGCCACCCCTTATCAGAGCAATTAAATGGAGTTTATAAAAATCCTAAACTATGGGTATTAAGCATATTCTATTTTGTCACATTTGGTTCTTTTGTTGCTTTTACAATCTATTTACCATCTTTCTTAGTAAATCAATTTGAATTAGATAATATTGATGCTGGAACACGAACAGCTGGTTTTATTGTGCTTGCAACTTTGTTCCGTCCAGTAGGGGGATGGCTTGGTGATAAATTTAATCCCTTTTTAATTCTAATGGCTGTTTTCTTTAGCTTAACTTTTGCAGGACTTTTGTTATCATTTACACCATCATTGCCAATTTACTCATTTGGATGCTTGTTAGTGGCCTTCTTTGCTGGGCTAGGAAACGGGGCAATTTTTAAGCTGGTCCCCTTATACTTTTCAAAGCAAGCAGGAATTGTCAACGGGATAGTTTCAGCCATGGGTGGTCTAGGGGGTTTTTTCCCGCCGCTTATTCCCACCATTTTCTTTAATTTGACTGGGCACTATGCGATTGGATTTATGTCTCTTTCTGAATTTTCTTTAGCTAGTCTTGTGATCGCAATTTGGCTATATTACCAAGAAAGATTAGAGCTTTCTCAGAAAATAGTTAATCACGCCATTGATGGTATTTGTATAACAGACGTAAACGGAATCATTCAAAATGTAAATCCTGCCTTTTCAAGAATAACTGGTTATGGTTTAAAGGAAGTAATCGGAAAAACGCCAAGTGTACTTCAATCTGGTGAACATACTAATGAATTTTATCAAGCAATGTGGAAAAGTTTACTTACAAATGGATATTGGGAAGGCTTTATATGGAATAAGCGCAAAAATAATGAAATATACAAAGAATGGCTTACAATTACCGCCATTAAAGATGATTCCGGAGATGCCAAAAACTATGTAGGTATGTTTTATGAAGTGAAAGAGCGATTCAACGAGAAACATATTTATACAGGAAATCCTCATGGTTGAGGATTTTTTTATTTTCACCTTACCTTTAACCAAGCTTAATTATTACAACTTTTTGTCTAATAGCAGGTGTTCACATTTCCTTCACTATTTTTGTGACGTTCGTCACAAATTTCAAGTTGGCATGTAGTTTATAGTAAAAACACAAGCAAGCAAATGCTGAAAATAAATAAACACACTAACTATTTAGGGGGAAATCACATGGCCCGAATTAATTACTGGAATCCAGAAGATGAAAAGTTCTGGAAAGCCGAAGGAAAAAAACACGCAAATAGAAATTTATGGATCTCTGTACCATCACTTATGCTGGCTTTTATTGTTTGGCAAATTTGGTCCGTTGTTGCCGTTAGGCTCAACGACGTTGGATTTCATTTTTCAGAAGAGCAATTATTAACACTTGCCGCTATTCCTGGACTTGTGGGCGCAACACTTCGTTTCATTTATACTTTTGCAGTGGGATTTTTTGGAGGCAAGAACTGGACCGTTATCTCTACTGCCGTTCTTGCTATCCCAGCAATAGGAATCGGTTTTGCTGTTCAAAATCCGGACACACCGTATACAATTATGTTATTACTCGCTGCACTATGTGGCCTTGGCGGAGGTAACTTCTCATCATCATCCGCTAATATTAGCTTCTTCTATCCGAAAAAAGAAAAAGGTACGGCTCTTGGAATTAACGGCGGTCTTGGAAACATGGGAGTATCAGTGGTCCAATTTGTTACTCCATTAATTATTACATCAGGAACCATTGCTTTTGTTGGCGGAAAACAAGTTTTAGCAACTGGTCAAACCGTATGGTTACAAAATGCAGCGTTTATCTGGGTAATTCCAATTATCATCATGACCATTCTTGCTATTTTTAAAATGGATAACGTACCAGGTGCTAAACAAACGGCGGCTGATCAATTTGTAATCGTTAAACGTAAACACACATGGATTATGACAGCTTTATATGTAGCTACATTTGGTTCATTTATTGGTTACTCTGCGGCATTTCCGCTTCTTTTGAGATCACAATTTCCCGAGCATCTTTCACTCGCCTTCCTTGGTGCATTAGTTGCAGCAGCCGCTAGACCTGTTGGCGGCTGGATGGCCGATAAGCTTGGAGGAGCAAAAGTGACGGCCTATGTCTTAGTCATAATGGGTATTGGTGCAGTTGGTGTTATTTACTTCTTAAATGGAAAACAATTTAACGGATTCCTTTTCTCTTTCTTAATTCTTTTCCTAGCATCAGGTATTGGCTCTGGTTCAACATTCCAAATGATACCAACCATTTTTATTCCAAAAGAAGCAGCACCTGTTATCGGGTTCTCAGCAGCCTTTGCCGCATATGGATCATTCTTTATTCCAAAACTTTTCGGATGGTCTATTAATTCAACAGGAACTTATGTAACTGCATTCTACTTCTTTATTGGATTCTATGTCATCTCATTTATACTAAACTGGTTCTTCTATCAAAGAAAAGCTTCTGTTACAGGTTCTGTAGTAAAACAAGCTAGTTAATTAAAAACACAAAAAAACTGCCTCAATTGGGACTGTTGACAAAATGGGGAAGGAGCTTCGCTCCCTCCCCATTTTGTCTCTTTTATCGATATTATTAGTTTATAGCCACTTTATTTTCAACTCTTTGGTGCTAATTCATCACCTTTATCATTCGTTTTAGATTTATTGCCGACGCCGAAAAGAGACATTGCTCATGAATTTTTTCAATGCCCCTTTTATAGGTTTTATAAAGGTTGTGTTTAATTTTCATGGTTCCGAAGGAACCTTCGCACCAAACTCTTCTTAATTTTTGAACCTGTTTGTATTCCTTTGTTTTTGTCCTCTGTATATTTTCCTCTAATAACTCATGTGCAATCGGACGAGAAAAGGTTCTCCTACTTGCAGTCTTTCCAAAACAATTTTCTCTAAAAGGGCAGACTTTACAGTCTTTGGTTTTCGCAGATTAAGTTTTATAATAATGTTCACCTTTACTCATTAGATGAGTAAAGGTTAGCTCTTTTTGATTCGGGCAAGTATATGTATCTGTTTCTCTTAAATAAAATCACGGTAGGAAGTTGTATCAAAAGCATTGTCGTACTTAATTGGACTTTTATAGCCTGTGATTTCAAGTGTTTTTAATCCATGATGAATTGGAGTTGTGTCGTATCCTCTATCTGCTCCAACATTTTTAATATCTAATTCAAACTTGTCTTGAATAACCTTTAGTCTTTCAACGAAGGGCTCGCAATCATTTATGTTTCCCGGGCTAGGATGAATATCTACAATAATTCCGTTTTTTGTATCAATACTGGTGTGAGCTAAGTAGTGGGGCCCAGTTGGCTTTCGTCCCCGTTTTTTCGTTCCAGTTTCTTTCCTTTTTTCCTCTAATTCTACTTCAATTTTCTTCGATTCTAATTCAAGAGTATTTAAATATTGAGATGGAGTCTTTTCCACAGTTACCTTTTCAACTTTACTTTTGAAGCACTAGCTTTGATATGAGTAGAATCTGTTACTATAACTTCTCCAGTAACTAAACCTTTCTCTATACAAAGTTTTACTATATGGTCAAAAATTTCTTGAAAAACTGTGCTATTCTTAAATCTTCTACGCCGATTCTGACTAAATGTAGAGTGGTCTGGTACAGGGTCAGTTAGATCAAGCCCTAAAAACCATCGATACGCTATATTTAAATTAACTTCTTGTTCCAGCTCTCGTTCGGAATCAACATTAAAAAGATAACCAATAAGTAACATCTTAAATAAAAGTACAGGATCAAGAGATTTCCTGCCCAGGTTTGAATAATACATTTCCATTTTGTTGTATATAAAAGAAAAATCAATTTTTTCACTAATTTGCCGGAGAATATGATTTGAAGGAACAAAGGTATTTAAATCAATAAACTCCATTTTACTTTGATAATCATCTTTACGACCCATCATAAGAAATTCCCCCAATAAAAAACCTGTATAGAATAAATTCTACACAGGTTTTCAAAATTCCTATTAGATTGTCAACAGCCCCAATTAGGCAGTTTTTTTAATCTATTATTTTAACAGTAATGTGTTTATTGCCCCATTCTAGAGCCCCGTGCTCTGTCGGGATAAAAACATCAATTCTATTTCCTTTTATCGCACCGCCTGTATCTGCGGCAGTAGCCACTCCGTAACCTTCTACATATACTTTACTTCCAAGTGGAATAACTTTTGGGTCAACTGCAATTACTTTAGCATCAGGATTGGCCTTCAAATCCACACCTGTTGCAGTAGTTCCTGAACAACCTTCACATGAAGCTGTATAGGCTGTGGCCTTTACCGTAATTTCTTTGCTGTTATTTTCTTTGCTGCTTTCTGTTTTCACTGAATTCGCAGCTGTTTGAGCCGGCTGAGTAACTGGTGCTGGCTTAACGGGCTCAGCAGCTGGAACTGGTTTCGGAATGGTGGTGGTCGTCGGTTCGGATGCTGTTACCACTGATTTTGCAACAGGTTTTTCTAAATTACTTGTAACAGGATTTTCCTCCTTAAGATCTGTTGCCTCAGCATTTTTAACACTATCCGTTACTTCATCATAAATAATAAGAGTTAAGCCTGGATGAATGAGGTCTGTATTTAATTTATTCCATTGTTTAATTTGGTTAACTTGCACTTGATATTGTAACGCAATTTGACCTAATGTATCATCCTGTTGTACGGTATAGTGTTTTTCCGTTGCAATGGTTAATACATCTCCTGGATGAATCAGGTCGGTAGATAGGTGATTCCAGGTTTTGATTTTATCTACAGATGTATTATGTACTTGTGATATCCCCCAAAGGGTATCTCCTTCTTGAACCGTTATTTCTTCGGCATGTACATTAGCGCCTACAGTCCCTGAGAGTGCAGCAACTGCTAGGAATGCTTTTATTTTTTTGATCATTTCTATATCCTCCCCTGTTCTTCGCTACTAACTGTTCTCATCATAACATGTTTTTCTCCGAGAAAAAGAACACGGGGATGTTAATTGGTTTACAAGAATGGCAATTATATTACAATAGCATTTCTAAATTACCAAATACCCCCATAATAATATACTAAAAAAGTGCAGCGGATTCGCTGCACTTTTTTGGGAATGTTCTTAAGACACCTTTGTTATAGCAACAGCACAAGCTTTGTATTCAGCTGTGCCAGAGATGGGGTCATATTCATTCAATGTTAACACGTTAGTTGGTGTTTCACTCCAATGGAAGCTCATAAATACAAGTCCAGGAACAACTTGTTCGGTAATTTTAACCTTTACTAGAAGCTCCCCTCGGCGGGAAGTAACCTGTACCACCTCGCCATCTATTATCCCAAGGGAGCGGGCATCTTTGGGATGGATATCAATTGTTTCTTCTGTTTGTTTTACTTTAACACCTGCTGCATAGAACCGGGTCTGCGAATGGGTATTATAAGATTCATAACGACGGCCTGTTGTTAACATAAATGGATATTCCGAATCAGGCAATTCTAATGGTTCAGTATAATCAACCGGAACAAATCGTGATTTTATTATTTCAGGACTCTGTTCATGGAACCGTTTATGCATAATGAAAGTTCCTGGATGATTTTCATCGGGACAAGGATAGTGAATACTATATTTTTCTTCTAGACGATCATAGGTTATACCACCATACATCTCCCTGGCAAGCTTTCTTACCTCATTCCAGATTTCCTCACTATTATGATAATGCATAGGATAACCCATCAATGTTGCAAGGTCACAAAGGATTTCCCAATCTTCTTTGGTATTAGGATGTGGTTCAACAGCCTTACGAACCCGCTGAATTCTACGATCTGTATTGGTATAGGTTCCATCCACCTCACCCCAAGAACGAGCTGGAAGAACAACATCGGCCATTTGGGCGGTTTCTGTTAAGAAAATATCCTGGACAATTAGTAAATCAAGTTTTTCAAATAATGTTTTCGTATGGTTCATATGAACATCGGCTAAAAGCGGATTCTCACCTATTACATAAAGAGCTTTTAACTCACCCATCTCTAAACGGTCAAAAGTCCGTGTTTGCGTATCACCTGGGTGTGGGTTCAGTTTAACCCCCCACTCGTGTTCATAGCGGGCACGAAATTCATCATTCGCTATGCTCATCCCTCCAGCGAGTTGATTAGGGAGACAGCCCATGTCACCAGCTCCTTGGACATTATTCTGCCCTCTTAGCGGCATAATCCCTGTTCCTTGTTTACCGATGTTCCCAGTTAAAAGAGCTAAATTCGCGATATCAAAAACATTATTTACACCGCAATGGTGCTCCGTAATACCTAGTGTATAGGCTATCATGGAACCGCTGGACGTCGCATACTCTCTGGCAGTTGTTACTATATCATCAGCGGAAAGACCGGTAATCATAGCGGCATACTCAGGTGTATAAGGTTCCACCTGACTTTCTAACCGATCAAAATCAATCGTAAATTTCTTAATAAACTTGGCATTGTATAGACCTTCTTTTAAAATAACCCGTATAAAAGCATTTATGAGAGCTATATCTGTGCCTACATTAATCTGTAAATGCCGGTGAGCAACTTTAACCATATCAATTCTCCGGGGATCAATGACAATGATTTTTAGTCCCGATTTTACAGCCTTCTTCATGCGGTTCGCTATAATAGGATGGGCTTCAGTTGTATTAGAACCCATTAACAGCAGCACTTCTGCCTGATCAAAATCTTCAAGGGTATCGGTTGGGAAACCGCTTCCAAAAATAGTTGCCAGACCGGCAACACTAGGTGCGTGTCACGTTCGGTTACAGCCATCAATATTGTTGCTGTTGATAACCGTCCGCATAAATTTTTGCGTTACATAATTAGACTCATTGGTACTGCGCGCGCATGCAAACATACTGATGGCATTAGGTCCCCAGGTAGTTTTTATCTCCGATAATTTGCTCGCAATATATTGATAAGCCTCTTCCCATGTCGCTTCTAATAATTTTCCAGCTTTGCGGATAAGTGGTGAGTTTAATCGGCTCTTGGCATGCACGTATTCATACGCAAATGCTCCTTTTACGCACGTTTGTCCTTTATTAACCGGTGCTTCCTTATCTCCGCGGATTTTCATTATTTTGTTATCCGCCACTTCTAATACAAGACCACAGCCTGTTCCACAGTAACCACAAATGGTTTTGTACCAATTTTGTATCTGACACTCAGTTCCCCTCCCTTAGAATTATCAAACCTATATATTCATCATAATCGATTTCATACTTTGTAGATTCAAAATTATTAAAAATTTAGGAACTTTTATAATTAAGAAAAGCGCAAGCGCCCTGGTCAGTCCCGATATAGGGCGACTTGTCGACTGGCTAGCGAAAGCAAGGCCAAAGACTAGTCGCCCTTAATGCGTACAGAAAGCAATAGCTTTCTGTAGCCAAGCACAAGACGAGCCGGCCGAAAGGTTGCTTTTTAACCTTTTGGCCGGCTCGTCTTGTGACCTCGAGGGGCTAGGCGCTGGAGCTGGACAATTCTCAAAGTCAAAAACTTATATACTTTCTCATTAAAAAAACGAGAGTAACTCTCGTTCTAGGCAATTTTAGCAGGCAATAAGATATTAAACGTTGTTCCCTTATTTGGTTCACTTTCGACAAACACTTTGCCATTATGACTCTCAATGATTTTAAAACTTACCATTAAACCCAGGCCGTTTCCATTTTTCTTCGTCGTGAAAAATGGTTCTCCCAGTTTCTTTAATTTTTCTTTCGGGATTCCAACACCTGAATCCTGGATAGAGATTTGAACATTATTATCATGAATGACAATTTTCACATCCAAATCTCCGCCATTTGGCATGGCCTCAATTCCGTTTTTAATAAAGTTAAGAAAAACTTGCTTTAACCGGTTTTCATCACATTCAATTTGGATAATCTCTTGATTGCAGTCAAATGACAAGCGGACATTTTTTTTTCTAGCTTCAAATTCCAACAGTGAAACAACATTTCGAATCACAGGAACAACATTTTTTTCCTCTAATTCAACCGCTTTTGGCTTCGCTAGTACCATAAAATCCTCCACAATGGTATTAACCCGCTCAATTTCATCCAGAATAATATTTAAAAATTCCATCCGTTCTGGATCCTTTTCGTCTAACTGCAAAAATTCAGCATACCCTTTCATGGACGTTAACGGATTTCGGATTTCATGAGCAACACCAGCGGCCAGTTGTCCTACTGCAGCAAGCTTATCCTGCCGGTGAAGGACTTCTTCGGTTTTCTTTCGTTCGGTGATGTCGTTACGAATAGCTAAATACTGATAAGGTTTGCCCTGTTCATTTAAAAATGGAACGATAGTTGTGTCAACCCAATAATAAGTCCCATCCTTCGCTTTATTTCTTAATTCGCCCTTCCATACTTGACCAGAGCCGATTGTTTTCCATAAGTTCTGGAAAAATTCCCTGGAGTGATAGCCAGAATTAAGGATTCGGTGATCCTGCCCCAGAATTTCTTCACGATTGTACTTAGAAATTTCACAAAACTTATCATTTACACTGGTGATTTTCCCTTTGGCATCTGTAAAGGCTACTATCGAGGATTGATCTAAAGCAAATTTGATATCATCATTCTCTTTAATCATTTCTTTTAGATGCTCTTCAGCCTTTTTCCTATTAGAGATATCAAACCGGATAGCAACATATTGGACAGGCTTCCCTTTGTTATTCAAAAAAGGAACGATGGTTGTGTCAACCCAATAAAAAGAACCATCCTTCGCTTTGTTGCGAATCTCACCACGCCATATCGTGCCTGCCTGAATGGTTTGCCATAAATTTCGGAAGAATTCTTTTGAATGATAACCTGAATTAAGGATTCGATGATTTTTTCCGATAATTTCCTCCTTTTTATATTTAGAAATTTCTTCAAATTTATCATTCACAAAAGTAATAATACCTTCAGGGTCCGTAATAGCAACAATTGTCGAAGCATCTAGGGCTGCAGTGATATCCTTTAAGTTTGTATCAGTTGTCGCTAATTGCTTGCTTATCAACATACTTGAAATGATCAAGCCGCCAATAATCAAGACTGAAACAAACAGTACCAAATAAATAAAAAACGTACTGTCTGCTTGATCTTTAGCTATCGCCCCACTGGTAGTAAAAGCAGCTCTTTTTAATAAAAAATGTCCTTCCGCTATTGCTACTGTTATGATAATTGCACTAATCGGTTTTAACCAAACCTTATTCCCTTGGGAATAGGCCGAAGAAAAAAGAATCCATAGTGAAAGTAAAAAAGACCCAAATATTAACAATCCCGAAAAAATCATTAGGCCGATATTATAGTCTATATTTACATTCATTGCATATAAACCAATAACTTGAATGGCAATGACAGCAAGGGTTAAAAACAAGCTGCCTATTAGTAAGTGAGATATGTTAATCGTTTTTCCAAAAAACCATAGAAACGCCATTCCGGTAAATGCGATCCCGATAAAAATAGAAAGAATCGTGAGAGGTATATGATAACTGGTAAAACGATTCGTGTCCGCTGAAATTAATGCCATAAAGTTCATTACCCATATCCCAATTCCCATGGATAGGGTTCCGCCAAGAAACAACAGTTTTTTGTTTTTATTTGACGATCTTATCAAAATAAACATATCTAGTGCTGTATATGATGCCATAATTGTTAAACCGATGGCGATAATAATAAAGAATGGATGAAAAATTCCTAGCATTGCCCCCATTAACCTGCATCCCTCCAATGTCTACAAGGTATTTCTACTATGATTGTAATGTAAATTAAATAGGTATGGAAGTAATATTTTTGAATCCTACCTTTATTTTATCCTCAGGTTATCTCCCTCATTATAAATAAAACTTAAATAGATAATCGGGACAAAAGTCTTATTTTTTTTGAAAGGATAAATTTTTCTAAAAAAAGCCTACACAAAAAGGAGTTTTTTGTTTATACTGTACTATAACAATAGGATGTTTAATAAACTGTATTAATAAAGGAGGAGTTATACATGTTAATGAGTCCAGTTGAATTTTTCCGCAGCTTACCAAAAAAGGAATGCCCAGAGTGTGGTCAACATATGGAGGAACAAGCTGAGAGTTATCTAATGGAATGTGACCGCTGTTTATCTAAAAGAGAAGAGTAGTTCACAGTAATATTCGATCTTACAAATGCCAACAAAAGTTTATTTTTTTTATTTATACTGTACTACAACAAAAGTGAATACAATAAACTGTATTAATCAAGGAGGGGTTTTATATGTTAATGAGTCCAGTTGAATTTTTCCGCAGCTTACCAAAAAAGGAATGTCCAGAGTGTGGTCAACATATGGAGGAACAGGCTGAAAGCTACTTAATGGAATGTGATCACTGCTTATCAAAAAAAGAAGAGTAACACAAAGGCCCTCCATGCTAAATGGAGGGTTTTTATTTTATAGACAATATATTCCGCTTAGGAAAAAATTAGGAAGGCATAAACCAATTTCTCTATGTGAAACCTTTTACTATAAGGAGATGATACGATGGCTAAGAAAAAAGATTATTTGACACCTGCAGATGAACAACCGCTAGTGACCATCGAAAACGGCTCAGTTTTCCCAAATAAAAAAAATACACCGGGAGATTCAGTCAACGAGCACAAGGCACTTGAAGAAGCTAATATGATTATAACTGGGGATGAGATCAGACAGCAAAACGAAAATTTGTAAAGGATGGTTATTCAATATGAGTATAATTGATTTAGAAAATGCCAAACCCGGGGATGAAGTATATGTCATCTACCGTAATCCGCATGTTCCTTCTGTAGCAAATGTTCAACCAGCAGAGATTGTTCAGCACCCAAAAGACCCAAATGCATTAGCATTATTTCTTAATGAAACATTTCATGTCATTGAGGATGATGATGCATTATTCACATCCTCAGAATCTGCCCAGAGAGCATATGAAGAACATTTTTTTGATTTCGGTGAAGAATAAAAGACTGTCCACTACTGTGACAGTCTTTTTATAAATAGATATTTATTTAAATTTTTGGAAGCTCTCTTATTTCTTGTAACATTTGGTTGCCGCACATAGGACATAGCAGATCGTCTGCGACAAAATCCTTTCTCATCCAGCCGATACAAGCATCATCCGAGCAAGAGTAAACCTCAGTATCAACAAGGATGGTTTCAATCTCTTCTTCTTTAGCCCTTTTACCGTAAAAAATGGGAACCGCCTCCTTTTTTTACTAGTATGGACAAAAATGTTACTTTTCATTTCCACAAAAAATTTCTTTAGAGATTGGAGTGAAATTCGGATGTCATCTGGACAGAAACGGTATAGTAAAGTCGGTACGGATATTGAAGAAGTAAAACGGCTGAATAGTCAATCGGGCTTAAGCTATAATGAAGTAAAACTCCTTCTTGCCCAACAATATGCAAATCAAAAAAAATAGGCCTTTTTCTAATTAACTAAGGACTATAGGCTGTATAATTCTAAAAACAAGATGTCTCTTAAAATAGGTTGTTTAACCTTTTCCTTGAGACATCCTGTTTCCCATTATTCAGAATAATCGATTGTTATATTCTCTTGATAGCCTTTGGAAAGAAGCTTGCTTTTTTTGCGATTTTCCTTTGATTGAAAAATAATATCAAAATCATAATTCTCCGGATATAGCTCATCTGCTCTGATATATATGGTCAATCGTTTGTGGTTAATAGATACTTTTTCACCTTTTACTTGAACAAGGTAATTTCCATGCTGGTCAGGACCCTTATACACAATTCCAAACTCATTTGCTGGTGAAATTTTAACATTATCACCTTGATGATAAATTGGTATTTCTGTTTTTACTGCAGCTTGTTGCTGCTGGTACTTATTTATCATCACCTGTTTTTCTAATTCTTTTAATTTCCATTGTTCTGTTTCTTGACTTAGATATTGTTTTTCTTCCTTATAAGTGATGTAATGAGCTCTTTCAACAATCGCCGGGTGCATCCCGAGTCTCAAGGCAATTGCAAACGCCTGGCTATCTCCTCCCCTGCCGATCACTAACCGGTATGTTGGCGAAAGCGTTGTTAAATCAAACTCCATTGAGCCATTTATAAAGCCTAAATGTTCTTCTGCAAACTCTTTTATTTCACTATAATGAGTCGTTGCTAGGATGGTTGCTCCTTTTTGATAAAGGGTTTCTAAGGTAGCGGTAGCAAGCCCCATACCTTCTCCCGGATCAGTACCAGAGCCAAGTTCATCTAATAAGGCTAATGTTCGATCATTCGTATCCTTTAAGATTTCAATAATATTGACAATTCTAGAACTAAAGGTACTTAAATTTTCGGTAATACTTTGCCCATCACCAATATCTACTAATATTCGATCAAAAATTCTAATGTTACTTTCTTCAGCGGCAGGAATTTGCAGACCACATTGCACCATTAAAGTTAACAAGCCCACTGTCTTAATGGTTACAGTTTTCCCTCCGGTATTTGGTCCTGTGATAACAATTCCCTTTTCTTCCCTACTCATTGTAAAAGATAATGGAACAGCCTTGTCACCTAAAAGAGGGTGCCGCGCCTGTATTAATGTTAATTCCTCAAGTTGATTAATACCCACCTTAGAGCCTTTAATCATTCGGCAATATTTTGCTTTAGCAAAAAGAAAATCGTATTGAATCATTGTTTCAACGGCAAGACGGATTTGCTGCTCCTTTTGTTCCACTAAACCTGTTAAATAGGTTAACACCTTTTGAACCTCTACTTCTTCATCTGAAATTAGCCACGTTAATTGATCTTGAAAGACAGCAATTTCTTCTGGTTCTATAAAAAGTGTGGACCCAGATGCAGACGTATCGAGGACCGTCCCCTTTATTTTATTGCGATATTCTTTTTTTATCGGAATCACATATCTACCATTTCGTTGACTTACCACATTTTCTTGTAAATACAATTTATATTTATTGGAACGGATCAGTTGCATTGTTTTTTCCTTCAAACGTTCCTCTTGTATCGCAAGTTGTTTTCTTATTTTTAATAATTCCTTGCTTGCGTAATCATCTACCCTGCCATTACGGACACAGCGAATAATTTCAGCGGCCAGTTCAGGTAATTCATCAATAACCTCGACATAGGCAGATACTCTTGGTGCATAAAGAGCTTTATCCTTCATGTATCTCCTCATTTTTCCACAGCTATCCAAAAAATCATATAGCTTTGTAAGTTGCTCTACTCTAAGTGCAGCTCCTTTATTCATGTTCTGAAGGATGGCAGTCATTCCATCCAGGCCATGCACAGGAACACTGGCACTAATTTTCAAAATCTCGACTGCCTCCGTAACTTCTTCAAGCCATGCCTCTACTTGCTTAACTTTTGTTGATGGGACAAGATTCAGTATTTTCTCTTTACCTTCTTTGGTTAATGCAAAGTTAGCAATTTCATCCTTAATTTGCTGGAATTCCAACATATTAAACGTGTGTTGATTCACCTTATAACCTCCTAAGAATAAAAATAGCCGCAATGAACAATGTCATTGCGGCTCTAAGAAACGAATGGTAAACCATCCATTTTTTCATACTTAAATTAATCCAAAATAAAAACTGTCTACACGAGTGTACACAGCTACATTGGAATAAGATGTATGCTTATGCTTGCTCATTGTTCTTAACCTCATTCCACAACTAAAGAAACCCTCCATTTTTCGAAAAAAATGAACGAGAATAATGGAATGAACATATCCAATTGATTGGATTAGTTAAGAACGACACCTAACATAAAACATACTCCCTTATTTAAGCAATTAAATTCTTCTAAAATATACAATAATTAACAAAATTTATCAATAAACATTAGCCCATTAAATGATGAAATTTATTATATACGGAACAATAAACGAAGTGAAGACGGCGGCAATTCCCATTGCTGCACCCGAAACAGCACCTTGTATTTCCCCTTCCTTAACCGCCTCAGCTGTACCAATACCATGTGCAATCGTACCAATGGCCAGACCTCGGGCAAAAGGATGGTCTATCTTAAACAAGTTCAAAAGTTTGGCCCCAAACATGGCCCCGATCATCCCTGTAATGATGACGTATGCTGCAATAAGAGAGACATTCCCATGAATAATTCCCCCAATTTCTGTAGCAACCGGGACAGTAACAGACTTTACCGTCAAACCTAGGAGATAAAAGTTTGAAAGATGAAGTCCTTTAGCAAGTAAAAGAGCTGCTGCAATCGTGGAAATACTGCCAATAAATAAACCTGATACAGCTGCCCCTATGTATTTTATAAATAATTCACGATTTTTATAAATCGGGACTGCCAGGGAAACAGTTGCCGGTCCGAGCAGGTAGGTCATTATCGCTTTAGCCGGTTTATATTCCTGATATGATATATTGGAAACAAGCAAAATGATGATAATGATAACTGTACTTAAAAAAACAGGGCTCGTTAAGGGCGAAGGATATTTTTGTGTTAAAAAACGAGCAAACAAATAGACACCAATAGTTAGTAGGATGCTATAAAGCGTGATCATGATAATTTACATTTTCCTTTTGATTTTTCGTAATGACAGCTTGAGTTGTCTTTCCCGCTGCAATGATCCCCATGATGGCACTGATAAAAAGAATAACAAGTAAAATCCAACCTTTTGTCTTGAAAATATCTCCTAATGTCATTAGACCGACTGATATTGGAATAAAAAAGAAGCCAAGATGTTTAAGGAGCCAACCTGCCGCCCATTCAATTTGATCTACCTTAATCAAACCTGACAAGAGCAATACCAATAAAACAACAATCCCAAGTACATTCCCGGGAATTTGTAGGTGCAAGTACTTAACTGTTAAATTCCCAACTTGGTAGATGACAATAAGAATAATCAGCTGAATCAAGAATTTGAATGCCTTTTTCATCTAATCACCAACTCTCTAATTTTGAAGAAATCAGAAATGAACGCTCATTTTATAATAAGTATAAAGCAATAGAGTTTAGGGTGCATCCACTTTTTTTCACAAAATATCCATATCTTTTTTTGGAAAACTTATTTATCTTTATGGTAGGAGGGGATCTTTTTGAAAAGGATTTATATTATTTGCAGCCTGGCTGTTTTTCTGGGGATTGCTGGAGGAATCTCGTTTTTTCTTATCCGTGATGCAAATGCAGCCATTCCAGCTAGCACTACTTTCATTACACAAAGTGGAGATACATTTAATTTTGGGAAAGATAAAACAAAGTTAAAACTAATTGAATTTATTTATACTCATTGCCCTGATGTATGTCCCACAACTACACAAAAAATGGTTGATTTAAAGGAAGATTTATTGAAAAAAGGGATCTATGGAAAGGGCGTAGAATTTGTCACGATAACCATTGACCCTTACCGAGATACATCCGAGATTTTGCAAGAATATAAAAAGGGGTTTGGAATAGAAAAGGATAACAACTGGTTGTTTTTAACCGGGGAAAAACAACAAATAAAAGATGACCAAAAACAACTTCGTAAGATTACGAACGCCTTGCAATTCCAATACAAAGATCCTGGAAACGGCCAATTTATTCATTCTACCTTTACGTACCTGGTTGATGAAGATAATAAATTCATTACCAAGTTCCCAATGGGAAAAGAGTTTAATAAGCAGGATGTTTACGACAAAATACTTGATAAAATAGAGTAATAAAAAAAGCGGTTAGTCCACTAGGATTAATCGCTTTTTGCTGTAGTAATATCATTCAAAGGATCGGATTTTATTTAATTTGCTGCAATGTTAATAGATAAGTTGACTTTGGTTTGGTCAGACTCGCCTTAATACCAGCTTTTTTTAATTTGTTAACGAGTTCAGTAAGCTGTTTTTTTGCCATACTTCTCACCCTCTTTAAAACTTCTTAACCCAATTCTACAACAAAATTATGAATAAAGTGTGAAATTGGAAAAATTTTTTTAGAAAATTTTTCTTATCATATTAATAAGCTGTAAAGAATTCGCTCTTCCTCTAGATTAATGGTATAATTAGTAGATATTTTTGTTCTGGAGGATTATTACTATGATTACTGTTAGTAACGTAAGTTTAAGATATGGTGACCGTAAATTATTTGAAGATGTAAATATTAAATTTACACCAGGAAATTGCTACGGACTAATTGGCGCGAATGGAGCCGGAAAATCAACATTCCTAAAAATATTGTCCGGTGAAATTGAAGCGCAAACAGGTACAGTACAATTAGGGCCAAATGAGCGTATGGCTGTATTAAAGCAGAACCATTTTGAATATGAGGATTTTGAGGTTCTCAAAACCGTTATCATGGGTCATGCAAGACTTTATGAGGTTATGCAGGAAAAAGACGCTATTTATATGAAAGAAAACTTCACCGATGAGGATGGAATGAAAGCAGCTGAACTTGAAGGTGAATTTGCCGAACTTAACGGCTGGGAAGCAGAGCCTGAAGCAGCAATTTTGTTAAAAGGCCTTGGAATTGGTGAGGATCTTCATTATAAGAAAATGGCTGAATTAACTGGTTCCGAAAAAGTAAAGGTATTGCTCGCACAAGCATTGTTCGGCAGACCAGATGTTTTACTTTTGGACGAGCCGACAAACCACTTGGATATCAAAGCAATTCAATGGCTTGAGGACTTCCTAATTAACTTTGAAAATACGGTCATTGTTGTATCCCACGACCGTCATTTCTTAAATAAGGTTTGTACCCACATTGCCGACCTGGATTTCAGTAAAATTCAAATTTATGTTGGAAACTATGATTTCTGGTATGAATCCAGTCAGTTAGCATCCAGAATGGCTTCAGATGCGAACAAAAAGAAAGAAGAAAAAATTAAAGAACTTCAAAGCTTTATCGCCAGGTTCAGTGCCAATGCCTCTAAATCAAAACAGGCTACATCCCGTAAGAAGTTATTAGATAAGATTACTCTTGATGACATCAAGCCATCTTCTCGCCGTTATCCGTTTGTAGGATTTACACCAGATCGTGAAATCGGCAATGATTTATTACGTGTTGAAGGATTAACAAAGACAATTGATGGAATAAAGGTCCTAGATAACATAAGCTTCTTTATGAATAAAGGAGATAAAATTGCACTTGTCGGTACGAATGAATTGGCAAAAACGACTCTCTTTAAAATCTTAATGGGGGAAATGGAAGCTGACAGCGGGACATTTAAGTGGGGGATTACCACTTCTCAGGCTTATTTTCCAAAGGATAACTCTGAGTACTTTGAAAATAGCGATTTGAATCTTGTGGATTGGCTGCGCCAGTTCTCACCAAAAGATGATAGTGAAAGCTTCTTAAGAGGTTTCTTAGGAAGAATGCTATTTTCCGGCGAAGAAGTGTTGAAAAAGGCCAGTGTCCTTTCAGGTGGTGAAAAGGTTCGCTGCATGCTCTCTAAAATGATGCTGAATGGAGCAAACGTGCTTCTTTTAGATGAACCTACAAACCATTTAGACTTGGAGTCCATTACGGCTTTAAATAATGGATTAATTAATTTCAAAGGTTCAATGCTGTTTTCATCACACGATCATCAGTTTATTCAAACAATTGCCAATCGAATTTTTGAATTCACACCAAAAGGTCTTGTAGATAAGCAAATGAGCTATGATGAATATTTAGAAAATGAAGAAGTTCAAAAGCAATTGGCGGAAATGTATCAATAAGATGAAGAGGGTGTCTAAAATAGACATCCTCTTTTTGATGAGATAAAAAAGTATAAAAGTTTTTGACCTCGAGAATTGTCCAGCTCCAGGCGCTATCGGCTTATCCAGTTGCGGCTCCTTTGGGACGCAAGTCTAAGCCACCCCCTGAAGAAGGCCAAAAACGCCTTCTTAGAGGGTGCGTCTTATGCATTCGTCCCAGAACAGTCGCTTCCACATTTAGATCAATCCTTCCAAAAGTTAAAGAACTTCCTTTCGGCCGGCTCGTCTTGTGCTGCGAAGTCTAAGCGCCTTGCGCTATTCTTACACTAATATCTTTTTTGCTTCTTTCTAGACGAAGGTACTTCAGTTGAACCAGTCTCTGTTGTTGTAGTACCTTGACCTTCTACTTGTGAAGAATTAAGGCCGATGGTGGACGGATCGGCTTTACGTTTTCTGCCTCTCGACATTTCATACACCTCCCCTCCTAATATCCTTTGGACAAATATCGCAGCTTATACGGAATATTTCCCAAATCTTAAGGCAAAATAATGTACAGGAGGAGGTGTTTTGTATGGCAAAAGTTGGAGTAGAACAATCTCTTACAAATATTCAACAAGTATTAAGGGAAAAAGGGTATGATGTGGTAGAATTAAAGCAGGAGTCAGATGCACAAAACTGTGATTGTTGTGTTGTTACAGGTCTAGATTCAAATGTGATGGGTATGTCTGATACCAGCACAAAAGGCTCTGTAATTGATGCAAATGGAATGTCTGCTGATGAGGTATGCCGTCAAGTAGAAAGCAGACTTCAATAAGAAAGCGGAAGCGCCCCGTTTAGCACATGACAGGATTGAAGCCTTTCGACTGAGATAAAGGAAACACGAAGAGCGTTAGCTTTTTCGTGTTGACTTATCGTAGGGAGATGAGCGAAGTCGTCTGGCCGCTGGGCGCTGGAGCTGGACAATTTTACCTTTTTTCACTTCAAAAAGACTAAAGTACCTTTCACTTTAGTCTTTTTTTGTCTTAATATTAACCTTCATATTTTTCTCCGGTTGTTTTTGTCTCCCTGCCTCATTTTTCATGGGCTTTTTCGCCCCTTCATCAAAGGTAGGTGTAAATTCACTTCCATATGTTGCTCCAATATTTAATTTCCCTTTCAACTCTTTAATCCCGAGCTGTCCAAAGTTATTATTTAACTCATATTTATCTAAGATAATTTTTTCAATATTAATTTTCTCTATAATAATCGGCGGGTCCTTGGTTTTAGCCTCCCCTTCTGGTAAACATTTCTCTTGGGAGGTTTGTAGTGAATTTTTCAGCTCCTCAATATTCATTTCTAATGAGATCAATTTATTCTTTAATTCCTTTTCATAATCATTTTTCTTGAATATAAGGAATAAATCTTTTAATGACATTATCACAAACTCCCTTTTGTTTACCCTTTCTTTATCTATATGGAAAAAATCATTGAACATGTCCAAGAAAATCTGGGGAACCATAAAAATCGGCCTCCCATTAATTACGCAAGCTTTCTAGTCAATTGGAATAATTTCACCTTTCTCTATCGTACGCTGATAACTAACAATCAATAAACCATTCCAAAATTTTGCACTCAATTGTTGAGGGCTCACTGTATCTGGCAGAGTGATCTGTCTCTGAAATTCACCATAAAACCTTTCGGAATAAGTCAGCGTTAAGTGCGGATGGAGGGGGTTCACTTTTCCTTTAATCGTTAGGTTATTACCATTGAGGCCTAATTCCAAATTTTCCTTCGCTACCCCTGGAAGTTCAATCACGACAACCACTTCATGCTCACCTGCAAGGATATCAATTATCGGGAAAGTCTTTGAATTTTCTGCCCTTCCCGATTCACTGTCCGCTGTGGATGACTTTGCAGGCTGTTCATTCATAAATTGTTTGGCAAATTCCTGATCAAAAATATTGTTCCAAAAGTCACCGCCGTGCATATTTTTTGCAATATCCATCCACTGTTTTAATTTATCTATATCCACCACTCGACACCCCCCTTTGTCCGAATAATTCAGCCGCCTATTCCCTTATTAATTAATCCTACTTTCATCATACGAAACTTATTCACTAATTAATCCAACTATTACGCTTGTTTCATAAACCATATTAAGGTGCATATAATGATAATTAGTTGGGAAGGAGGAGATTGAATGACAGTACCTGTTCCGTTTATTAATATAAATATATTCATGATTAAGATTAA
This sequence comes from Neobacillus cucumis, assembly GCF_023715505.1. The sequence continues at coordinate 103,763 of NZ_JAMBOH010000001.1, forward strand.
TTCCTTTGAAAATGCCTCAGCAGTAAATATTGGCCAAAACCTGCTAGCTGAATGGCATAATTCAGATAAGAAAAATCAAGGCTATGGGCAAAATTTTGGTGATCAAAGCGATTTTGTTGCTACAAGGAGTTTTGTAGATGATAAAGATCAAATAGACTCTCCTGCCTCTTTCAACTCTTGTCCGTTATCAAATGATGATGTATAAAAAAATAAACCATGGGTGCTTACCTCCCATGGTTTAACTAGTATGTTTATATTCTGTTGAACGTTTCTTCCGAACAGCTATTGTTAAAGCAATCAGTATAACCATCATACCTAAAACGACATTTATTTGGAGCAGCAATTGAGAACGATTTTCGTGATGCTTTTCACCTTTTTTCTTAGTTGCTGCTTTTGGTTTTGGCGGCTCCTTATAGGTTAATTGTACAGTCTGAACTAATTGGCCCTTAGCGTCCTGGATTGAAAGAAGCCCATTGCTTGCAACATTTTTTTTACAACCCTCAATACGTTCCGTAATCAATGTATCTTTCTCTGGGGAAAAATCCTTATGGTCTGCTGTAAAAATTTCTCCCTGCTTAATGGTTGAGTGTTGGAAGTTTTTAAAACCATAATCAAGTAATACCCCAGTATCATTATATTTATCATTCTTTAAATTTGATTTTAATACCACTGCCGTTAGTCTGATCTTTCCGTTGTCTGCCGTCGTTGCCAAGGTTTGTTTTGTTTCACTGGTATAGCCTGTCTTTCCACCAGTAATTCCCGGAAAGGCAATCTCTCCTTTTAGCATTTTATGGTGGGTTACAAGATTCGTCTGCCAAGATTGTCCTTTCCACGGAAGTATCTTCGTGCCAAAAATTTCTGCAAACACAGGATTCTTTATTGCGTAATTAGTTATTAAGGCCATGTCCATTGCAGTTGTATAATGGTTGGCATCAAATAAACCATTCGGATTCGTAAAATGAGTATGGGTTACACCGATTCTTGTTTTTAAATATGTATTGAGGTTTTCTGCAAACTGCTGAACCGTACCATCCGTATACTCCGCAATTGCAACGGCCGCATCATTTCCTGAATTAATAAGCATACCCTGAATCAGCTGTTTTAAAGGTAATTGCTCCCCTTCATTCAAATAAACTCGGGTACCGTCTTGCCTCACAGCATTACTGCTAACGGTTACCATACTATCTAAATTGCCCTTTTCGATTGCATAAATAGCTGTAGCTATTTTTGTTAAACTTGCTGGATACATTTTTTGATTAGGATTTTTAACGTAAAGAACAGCCCCAGTATCAGAATCGATTAAAGCTGCAGCTTCACTCTTCAGTGGCAGCTGCACTAACTCTGCCGCTGCAACATGTAATTGGGCTGTAAGAAGAATAAGAAAAACAATAATGGCTGGCAAAAACCTCTTCAATAGGAAACACCCTTACTTTTGTCATAGATTCCTCCTTGATTTTACCAGATTATCAGCAGAAATAAAGTACACTTTGTGAATTAATCCTCCTAATATAGTAAATTTTAACCATAAACAAAACGGCTGGCAGCTGCCAGCCGTTTTGTTTATGGTCTTTTTTTGGAAATTAACAAAGCAATTTGGGCCATAATAAACGGCAATGACGATTTTCTTCTATATGCCAAATATTTAGGTTCCCAAATATCAGTATATTTTTCTTTGAACTTCCTAAGACCTTTAAATTGATAGATAAAATGGCCATGCAGAAAAATTTGGGCTGCTATTTTTTCGCTCAAAAAGGAAAATTTCGACAAACCTACGTTTGATAATGGAGCCATTCCCATATTAAACCGCTGATAACCTTCTTGGATGGCCCAATCAATTACCGATAAGAAAAAAAAGTCAATTATACCTTCCGGTGCTGACGGTTGAACTCTGATTAAGTCAACCGAGACAGTTTTATAATTATCGTATACATACATAATGCTCATAAAACCTAATATATGATCTTCTTTATTTTTTACAATGGCTATCGGGGCTCTATTCAAATATTCTTCATTAAAGTATCCTAATGAAAACCCTTTTTCTTTTCGACCAAGAAGCCATTCATCGGAGATTTTTCTCAATTCCTCCATAATGACTTTTGAATAAGGAGGTTTAAGCATTTCAAAATAATACTGTTCACCATTAAATTTATTTTTCAGTACTCTTAAACCTTGCATTTTGTTTCCTTTGAGCGAAAAGGTTTTCAGATCAACAAAGGCCTCTTCCCCTAATTTAAAAAACGCAAAGCCGTGGCCATGTAAATACGGGAGCATGTCATCGCTAACTTGGTAGAAAACAGGTGTATAACCATATAAATCAGCAGCTTCTTGGAATTCCTCAATCGCACTCGAAAAGTCCTGTTTCTCACCAACTGGGTCTCCAAGGATAATTAACTTGTCCGCATATTTTTGGTAAGAAATTAGAACATCCCGCTTGCTATTCCAAAAAATATATTTATCATGCAGGAAAATTAAATGGGATAATACCTTACCTGAATATACAGATAAATGATTGATGATTTCCTGTTCATGGTCAATTGACCTTTCAAGTTTCCACTTTTTAGGCAGACTAATCAAATAACCTATAAAAAGAATACTTAAAGCAATTATTAAGCCAATAATCGCACTGGAAAACAAATCCCGGTAATCCACAATAACATACGGGATAAACTTCTTAGGGATGGTGATTTTCGCATTTGGAAGGTTGAAGTACCCAATTAATATATACATAGAAGTAACAATTACAACGATTGCCACATCAAAAATTGTTTTTCCCCATGTTAGTACATAACTTTCACGATAAAATTGGCCTTTTGACATCCTAAGCAAGAGAGCGACAATAATTAAAAAAGAAGCCTCCTCGTAATCAATCCCCTTAAAAATGGAAAATATTGCAGCAAGAATCAGAGCGAGCATGGTGATATCATAGGTTCTTTTTACACTGTATTCAATTCCACGCGATAGTCCCAGTAACAAAAAGCCTGCTGCAACGGATAACTGGTGTGAGACATTGATAATTGGAAATGACAGCAGTTCCTGGGCAATTCTAAGTCTCGACATGATTCCTGGTACACTGGCAGATAACAGGAGAATTACTCCTGATAAAAAAACAAGCATGGTCAAAGCAACATGACTTAGTCCCTGAACGATCGCTTTGGGGAGATTATTCCATAATTGATTCCATCTTTGCCAATAAAGCCTTACAAAAAAGATTACGCTGATTAAAAATGGGATCAAATAGTAGCCGATTCGGTAAAACAAAAGAAGGACAAGCACTTTTTCTTCTGGAATATGTAAATCCTGCATACCCCAAAGAAATACTAAATCAAATGAACCTAAGCCTCCGGGAATCATACTAATAATACCGGCACAGGCAGCAATTATGTAAACAGGGAACAAATCAAGGAACGAGATGTGAATTCCTAATATTTTAGTTAAAATGAAAATAGCCACAAACACAGCAAACCATTCAATTACTGAAACGATGACCAACTCAATACTAGTCTTGAGTGTCAGTACACGTTGATTGTCTTTATTGGTCTTAAATACATGGATACCTAAAAATATCGGTAGGTACAGTCCTACACCTAAGACCGCGAAGTAAAGCCATCTTGTATCCACTAACACAGGGAAATTCCGATAGTCAATTGTTACGATCCAAGAAAGGAAGGAGATTCCTGTTAAATAAAAAAGTGAAACCGAGGCGATAACTCCAAGTAGTTTCCGTTTATCCTGCTCCAGCTTATGAAAGAAATAGGTTCTCAGCATGGCTCCGATAAGTCCGCCAAGGCCTATTAAATTCGAAAACGAATTGGCAATAAATGATTGCTCTACCAACTCTCTTTTCGAGACTTTTATCTTCAAAATCTTCACTAATATTACATCATATAAAACCATCGGCAAAACCGCCGCAAAGGCTACGCCAAAGATTACTAATAACAGCCAAATATTGAGATGATTAATCTCACTTTTAAGTAACTCTCCATTAATATTTCCAGTAAATTTCTTCATCTCAATGATTGCGAAAATTAATAAGAGCACTGGAAAAATAAATTTCACAACTTTTAGCACTTTTTCTTTTTTAATCCCCAACCAGATTACCACCCATTTTTTCATTCCTGTTTTTACTATAAACGCTCTACAACGAAAAACAAAGTAATATCTTAAATTCCAAGGACACTTAAACTTATTTTAGACAGACAATTGATGGTTCAACCTCCCGAGTTAGGAAGCAATAATTTAAATTTATCAATGGGTACAAAAAATTTCTAAATTGAGACAAGTTTTCCACCCTCCATAGCATAAACATTTAATAAGACAAAATATGAGGAGGTCTGCTGGTGAAATTTTTAGTTTTTAAAAAAGAAACCCTATTATTTTTTCTAGCTGTTGGCATCGTATTGGCAAGTATTTCTGCTTGGTTCATGTTAAAAGCCGGCGATACAACCGTATTTAATCAACATTCAGACGGAAAAATTCGTCAAATCCACATGGTAACAGGTGAATTCAAAACTACTTTGAAAGATGGTAAAGAGATAGAAGCTTATCGCTGGGACCCTGGCACCATCGTCTTAAAAAAGGGAGAAAAAGTAAACCTGATTATTAGTGGTATTAATGGGAATGAACATCCTTTTTACATTGAGGGTACCACCATTAAAGGAACGGTAAAAAAGGGCCATGATACCCTTATTCCCCTCCAATTTCAAAAAGAAGGCACCTATCGATTAATTTGTGAAGTTCATCCTGACCGAGCCCACAACGGTCCAATGATTGCCTATATTGTGATCAATTAGTAGCAGGAAATGACTTTCCTGCTTTTTCATTTGGCAATGGAGCTGTTTCATAAGTTTTCACTATTAACATGTTGATATTATTAGTTCCTTTCTATATAACAGTTTTAATTTTTTATCATTTTTATATAATACAGTTTTGATTATTTCTAACATCGTTCATAAATTATTCATAAACGGCCTTTAAAAACCCTTAAATTTAAAGGATTCACAATTCCTTAACAATTAGTACATTTTTTACAGCTTTTCACCTGTTATACTAGGGCCATGAAATAAATAACTTTCTGTTATATTCTTCTACTAATTTAAGAGGTGAAAAGTAATGGAGCAATGGCAAGGTTTTAATAAAGGAACATGGACAAAAGAAGTAAACGTACGTGATTTTATATTAAGAAACTACAAACCATATGAGGGCGATGATTCCTTTTTAGCTTGTGCAACTGATGCAACAAACAAGCTTTGGGAACAAGTAATGCTTTTAACAAAACAAGAGCGTGAAAATGACGGCGTCCTTGATATGGATACAGAAACAGTATCTACGATTACTTCCCATGGTCCTGGATACTTAGATGAAGATCTAGAAAAAGTTGTTGGCGTTCAAACAGATAAGCCCTTCAATCGTTCACTACAGCCATTTGGCGGCATTCGGATGGCAAAGCAAGCGTGTGCTTCGTACGGCTATGAATTAAATCCAGAAATTGAAAAGATTTTTACTGATTACCGAAAAACTCATAACCAAGGTGTTTTTGATGCTTACACAGATGAAATGGTGCTTGCTCGTAAAGCTGCTATTATTACTGGTCTGCCAGATGCTTACGGACGCGGTCGTATTATTGGTGATTATCGCCGTGTAGCATTATACGGTGTTGAATTCCTTATTCAGCAAAAGCACTTAGACAAAAAAAATATCAGCAGCGTCATGTCAGAAGAAAATATGCGTCTTCGTGAAGAGCTTGCAGAGCAAATTCGTGCCTTAAATGAATTAAAAGAACTTGGCACGAGTTATGGATTTGACTTATCCCGTCCTGCAATAAATGCACAAGAAGCATTCCAATGGTTATACCTTGGCTATTTAGCTGCTATTAAGGAACAAAATGGCGCTGCCATGAGCCTTGGCCGTACATCAACATTCTTAGATATTTATATTGAAAGAGATTTAGAAAATGGCACATTAACTGAATCAGATGCTCAAGAAATTGTGGATCACTTCATCATGAAGCTACGTTTAGTAAAATTTGCCCGTACACCTGATTATAACGAATTATTTAGTGGTGACCCAACATGGGTAACAGAATCTATCGGCGGTATAGCTCAAGATGGACGCTCACTAGTAACGAAAAACTCTTTCCGTTTTCTACATTCACTAGATAATTTAGGACCTGCCCCTGAACCAAACTTAACGGTTTTATGGTCAGTTCAGCTGCCTGAAAACTTCAAGAGATATTGTGCTAATATGTCTATTAAAACTAGCTCAATCCAATATGAAAATGATGACATTATGCGCCCTGAATACGGCGATGACTACGGAATTGCCTGCTGTGTATCAGCTATGGAGATTGGTAAGCAAATGCAGTTCTTTGGGGCTCGTGCTAACCTTGCAAAAGCTCTTCTCTACTCAATTAACGGCGGGGTTGATGAAAAGTTAAAAATTCAGGTAGGACCACAATATCTGCCAATTACATCTGATGTTCTAGATTACAAAGAAGTGATGCAGCGCTTCGACCAAATGATGGAATGGCTTGCTGGTCTATACATTAATACATTAAATGTTATTCACTATATGCACGATAAATATAGCTACGAAAGAATTGAAATGGCCTTACATGATACAAAAATACTAAGAACTATGGCAACTGGTATTGCTGGACTAAGTGTTGTTGCTGACTCGTTAAGTGCCATTAAATACGGTGAAGTAAAAGTTATTCGTGATGAAAACGGCATAGCTGTTGACTTTAAAACAACTGGTGACTTCCCTAAATATGGTAACAATGATGATCGTGTTGACAGCATAGCTGTTGAGGTTGTTGAAACCTTTATGAAAAAATTACGTAAGCACCTAACGTACCGTGATTCACTTCATACACTATCAGTTTTAACCATTACTTCAAACGTAGTATACGGAAAGAAAACTGGTAACACGCCTGATGGCCGACGTGCAGGTGAACCATTTGCACCTGGTGCAAACCCAATGCACGGACGAGATACAAAAGGAACATTAGCATCATTATCATCAGTTGCTAAGATTCCATATGCATATTCAATGGACGGAATTTCCAATACCTTCTCCATCGTTCCAAAAGCATTGGGTAAAGAAGAAGAAAGTCGGATTACCAACCTTGTATCTATCTTAGATGGCTATTCCATTAAACAGGGCCATCATCTAAACGTTAACGTCTTTAATAGAGAAACATTAATTGATGCGATGGAGCATCCAGAGTTATATCCACAATTAACAATTCGTGTATCTGGATATGCTGTAAACTTTATTAAATTAACCAAAGAACAACAGCTCGATGTTATTAACCGTACCTTCCATGAATCATTGTAGTTAGAATAAATTGGAGTTCCCTAATCTAGGGGGCTCCTGCTAAAAATAAGGGGGATTATCATCATGATTGGAAATATTCATTCGATAGAAACATTAGGAACAGTAGATGGACCAGGAATTCGTTATGTAATTTTTACACAAGGATGCTTATTGCGCTGCCAGTTTTGCCATAATGCAGATACTTGGGAAATCGGTTCTGGAAAACAAATGTCTGTTTCCGAAATCATGGATGATCTGACCAGTTATCTCCCTTTCATTGAAGCATCAGGCGGAGGCATCACAGTTAGCGGCGGGGAACCCTTATTACAAATACCCTTTCTAACGGAATTATTTAAAGAGTGTAAAAAGAAAGGCATTCATACTACTATTGATTCTTCAGGAGGCTGTTTTTCTCACGCGAAGGTCTTTATCGAACAATTAGAAGAACTGTTACAATATACAGATCTAGTGTTACTTGATTTAAAACATATCAATCGAAAAAAACATATTCAACTGACAGGTATGGCTAATGACCACATCCTAGAGTTTGCTAGGTTCTTATCCGAACGGAAAGTGCCAATTTGGGTGCGCCATGTTCTTGTCCCAACCGTCACAGATGATCTGGAAGACTTGAAGAAACTTGGAGAGTTTATAGGAACCCTTGAAAATGTTCATAAGATTGAAATTCTTCCTTACCACAAACTCGGAGTTTACAAATGGGAAGCCCTTGGACACGAATATCCTTTAAAACATGTAGAGCCGCCAGCTGAAGAGAAAGTTGAATTTGCCTATCAAATGCTGACAGCACATTGGAAAACATCATTACAACACTGATTCGTAGGGATCAGTGTTTTTTCTTAGCAATACTGGGATTTTAGAAACCTTACTTTTAAACTATTAGCAATGTCTTCATATTATGGGATATAGTCAGTGATAAAATTGATTCTTTTCGTTTTCTCCTATATACTCATATCATTGGTATTTAAGTGAGGTGATAATTTTTGTTTCAATTGCTGATTGACCTTTCAGATATAAATGCTCTAAACGCCCTTTATGTGAGTATTTTTCTTGGAATCACAATAAAATTTTTGTGGGCTTGGGGTGTAGAATATACCTTTTTAGGTTCTCTTTCTGAATCTGCAAACACAAAAATTAATTACCCGCATGTTTTCTACAGGAATCAAAATAGTATAAACGGAAGTTTTATTCTGAAAAGAATTGTTAAATATATTCGTAGAAAAGAATGTTCACAGGATGATTCCGAAGAACCAATTTCCTCCCTTATTATTTAAACACATAATACAATGAGACATTTTAGGAGGAAATATGAAAAAGAATCGATCTTCACTTATACTTGCGGCTATTTTTATTTTGTCAACCTTACTTTTATCTGCTTGCTCAACACAAGCACAAACAACAACAACTAATAAAACAGGCTTTTTTCAAACCTATTTTGTCCATCCTTTCTCGACTATTATCCATTCAACTGCTGAATTTCTTGGTGGTAACTATGGTTTAGCGATTATCGTTGTTACACTGGTTATCAGACTTGTATTAATGCCATTAATGCTTAGGCAATACAAAAATCAGATGGCCATGAAAGAAAAAATGGATGCTTTAAAACCTGAGATGGATTCTATTCAAAAGAAAATGAAGACCGAAAAAGATCCGAAAAAGAAACAGGAACTTCAAGCCGAAATGATGGGACTGTATTCAAAGCATGGTGTTAATCCACTCAATATGGGCTGTTTGCCAATCCTAATCCAGATGCCGATCTTAACAGCCTTCTATTATGCTATTCGCGGTTCACATGAAATTGCCACTCATCAATTTTTATGGTTTAATCTAGGGCATTCAGATATTATTATTACGATTATCGCTGGCCTTGTTTATTATTTCCAATTCAAGGTCTCCCAATCTAATATGCCAACCGCCCAGCAGCAACAAATGAAAATGATGGGCTTGATGTCACCGCTAATGATTGTGATGTTTTCTTTTAACGCACCAGCAGCTCTCCCTCTTTATTGGGTTGTCGGCGGGTTATTCTTAACACTTCAAACCTTGGTAAGCCGAAAGCTCTACCAAGCCAAAAAGCCAATTGAAACTCCGGCTCACCAAAAGTAAATGAACGGAAAAAAGAAGCATTGAACCCAATGCTTCTTTTTATTTACATAAAAGGGATCTCCTTCTAGAAGCCTTTATTATAATCGAAAAGGATAATTTGTTCTAAAATAGGAAGACTATCTGTAGGGTAACTCGTAGAAGGAGTGCATACATACCATGAAAAATCGATTGTTTGTTTTAGTATCTCTCATCATTTGTTTGTATTTTTCAGGCTGCTCAAAGAATAGTGTAGACGATGATGTTTCAAATCAGAAGCTTGACCTGAATAAAACAGAAAATTATAATATACCAAATCATGGTGGTCCAGCTATCACGAGCGTTGATACCAGTGACCCGGAAATAGACCGGCAACAAAATCAAAACACCAGACGCCCGACGAACCCTCAATATCATTACAACACATCAAAAATCATTGTTGCAAATCGAGCAGCAGATAAGGTTGCCGATTTATCTGAGATTGACCATGCATATATTATTGTTACCGATAATAATGCTTATGTAGCTGTCCAATTAGGCACTTCTATTGGCAATCAATTGACAGCATCTCTTAGAGGTAAAATTACCAAGGAAGTAAAAATGGTTGATGATAATATAGACAATGTTTATATATCAAAAAATCCACAGTTCTATAAACGAATGGCGAGATATACAAGAGGTATTAGAAATGGGCAAACCTCTTCCGATTTCATCGATGATTTTTCCGACACCATTCGCAGAGTTTTCCCAGATGCCCGTTAATCATAAAAAGATATAGCTGCCTAGTTTCGGTTCAGGCAGCTATTTTATTTTGAATTCAAAAAGACCGGAGGCTTTACCTCACGGTCTTCATGTTATGCATCTTGAAAATATTCCTTGTAAAACCCGCCTACTTTTCCCGTATTATCAATAATGTAATAAAACTCTTCGGTTTCGTTTTTTACATCATAAATTTTCCCTGTTGTTAATGCATTATGAACGAGAAATTTCTTAGCATCTGTATGCACGCATTTTACTTTTTTATTGGTTTCACGATTTTTCCATGATAAATGAATCAATGCTGCCACCGTCCTTTCAGTCTTTGTCCAAGTTCTAGTATAATCAATCGCAGCGGTTCTGTGCAACCATATCATTATTTGCATAGGATAACCAATTTAATGAATGACTACTTACTTTCGCCCTTTGCCAGCTGCCTCTTCATTATTTAAAAAACTTAGCCATAATTTGTGAACCTTTTTTTACAATTAGTAAATAATAGTTCTCAAACTTCAGCTAAACTATTACAATAGTAAAAACTGAATATACAATCCATTTTCAGGAGGAGGGCATTCTAAAATTGAAAATTATGAGTAACGAGCAGTTGGTTGTTTCGTATCGGGATGCATTAAAGTCTGGTGAAAAGGAATGGATTAAACTTTTAAAAGATGAAATAAAGCGCAGGGGACTAAGGGCCCTAAAAAATTAAGCCGGAGAAACTAAAGATATTAAAACCGCTGAATATTTCAGCGGTTTTTAATTTATATTGAGCATGGCAATGCCATTTTTACTGTTGTTCCCACTCCGACCTGACTCTCAATTAAGATAGTACCATTATACTTTTTGATTAAACGCTGGGCAATTGACAGTCCAAGTCCCGTTCCTCCATTTTCTCGGCTTCGAGCTTGATCCACCCGATAAAAGCGATTAAATACTTTTGCTAAATCTTCGCTCCGTATGCCAATTCCACTGTCAACTACAGAAATGATCAATTCATCACCTTCTAGCTTTGCCGAAATCCAAACTTCCTTATTATTGCTTGAGTACTGAATGGCATTATCTAATAAGATAATCATAATTTGCTCCATATGCTGTCTTGAAATCGGAATTTTTGGTAATCCTTGTTCCACTTCTAAAAAAAGATTGTATTCCGGATGGACAATTTCCAAATTTTTCACCAATTTATGAAGCGTTTCTGAAATATCTGTTTTTTCCTCATTTATTAATCTTGGATGCTCAGCTCTTGTAATATGTAGCAAGTCATTGATTAATTTTTTTAATCTTGTTACTTCTTGAAGTGAAGCTTCAAGAGATTCATCTAGGATGGCAGAATCCTTCTTACCCCATCTGTTCAATAAGGAAAGATGTCCCTCCAAGATCGACACAGGTGTTCTGAGTTCATGTGAGGCATCTTCGACAAATTGCTTTTGAAGCAGGAATGATTTCTCAATTTCATCCATCATTTCATTAAAGACATTTGTCAATGCTGTTAATTCATCCTTTTGTTTATAGCCATTCATCCTTTCCTGGAAGCCGGTTTCCTTAATCTGCTTCATCGCTTGTGCCAAGTCCCTTACAGGTTTTAAAAGCTGTTTTGCAAGTAAAAAACCGCTGATTGCACTAAAGACAATTGCCGCAATCCCAAATATGGTCATAACCCAAAAGAAGTACCCCATCATTCTTCGGTAGTTATTTAATTGACGGACAATTTCTACAGTCCCTGAAAAGTCATCTCCCTTTAACGGGGCTCTTGAAACAAAAGCTTCATCTCCCTCGATTGAAACCATTTGGGTGACCTTTTTTCTTGTTGGGGCAGCCTCAAAAACTGGGAAATCACCATTTTTATCAGAAACAAGAATATGGCCATCTTTGTCATACACTCTAATTAATTGGTCTTTATCATTCATTTTCCTTAAAAATGTTTGGCTATTTTTAATCTCTCCTCGATTAGGCTTGTTTGATTTTGCGTTGTAAAACGTTGTGATATCACTCATTGTTCGATTGATAGCAATTTCTTCACGATTCATCATCCATTTTGAAACGATATGATATTCTAAGAAACTAAATAAAAAGAAAGTAAAAAAAATAGCTGTTGAGCAGCTTAACACCAGTTTAGTCTGCCAGCGGAGACGGTTAAAATGAATGCTGATTTTCTTTATCATCGCATAACATATCCTATACCACGAACAGTGTGAATATAACGGTCTTCATCATTTGAGTCATCTATTTTGTTTCTCAAATAACGAACATATACATCCACCACATTTGTTTCAACGCCTGTACTATAACCCCAAACCTTATTAAGGAGTACTTCCCTTGTTAACACGATATTTATATTGCTCATGAAGGTACTTAATAAATCGTACTCCCTTTTTGTAAGACTAATCACCTTTTCTCCTTTTTTCACCACGCAGGATTCTAGCTCAACAGTAATATCTTTAAACACGAGGGTCGTGACCTCATTAGATTGCATGGCTTCAACCCTTCTAAATAATGACCTCAATCTTGCTAATAACTCTTCAATCGCAAATGGTTTTACGATATAGTCATCTGCCCCGCTATCAAGTCCGGAGACCCGATCAAGTACACTATCCCTAGCTGTTATCATAATAATGGGAATTGTTTTATTGGTTTGCCTAATTCTTCGGCATACCTCCATCCCATTTAATTCAGGGAGCAGTAAATCAAGTAAAATGGCATCCCAACTTTCTGTGATAGCTAATTGTAAGCCAATGCGCCCGTCAATGGCAACGGTTGTTTCATAACCCTCATGCTGCATTTCTAGCTCAATAAATCTGGCCAAGTTCTTTTCATCTTCAATAATTAGTAATTTGGACATACTCCCACACTCACATTACGTTTTTCTATTATTTTAACTGATGTTTATCTCGAATAAAATCGAAGACTGCATGAATAATTTCAATTGATTGGTACGAAACGAGAGAAAGTGCAGTAAACGAAAAGAAGCCAACAATAATCAAACGAATCCAGAACATATTGTATTCCTCCTTTATGAACTGTTTTTCAGTACCTTAAAAATTGATTTTGATTGAAGATAAAGTTATTTAAAGGATTGTTATCATCTTACCTGTTATTCTGAAAACTGCAATGAGAAGAAGATTAGAATTCGCTAAGAAAAATAATGAAGCACACGACTGTATAGGCGTGTGCTTCATTATTTTGTTACTTATAAGCGGTTATTTGTTTTTAGTAAGGGAGGTATAGATAATTCTTTAAGTTTTATTCCGATCTGCTCGGCTGCATCCATAGGATTTTCAGTAAATATATCAATAAACTCACCAATATAATCTTGTCTTGCATGGTCGTAACGCGGATCATAATAGTGTTCAAGTAAAATCATGATCATGTCTCGATAATTTTTTTCTTGGAGTGTTTCAATTAATCTTTTCCTAATCTCGATATCCTTTACCCGTTTTAAAACCTTTTCGATTCCTAACGATATTTTTTCGTCATACCAAGGTTCCTGTTCATAAGGCAGTACGTACTCAGAAACAAGAAGCTTTACCCTTTGTTCAAGTGGTGAATGAATATAAATATTTAAGCCTTTAAATTTAACATCCATTAATTTCTCTGGTTGAACAGCCTTTCCGATTCGCTTACTTTCTGCCTCAACAAGAAAATAATTGCTCCCATAGATTTCGTTAAGTCCCTTGAATAACAGTGAATCAAATGTCTTTTGATTATGACCTTCTCCAAGTCCAATTGTGCCAAATATGGAGCCGCGATGGCCAGCCATTTCTTCCAAATCAAGTACAGGATAACCCTTTTTCTTTAGAATTTTTAGAACCTCTGTTTTTCCTACTCCTGTCATCCCATGGAGCACAACGGTTTTTTCCGGTATCATTGTCGGTATTTGTTCAAGGATATGATGACGATAGGCTTTATACCCTCCTAAAAGGCGCCATGCATAAATGCCGGCAAACTCTAAGAAGGTTACAACAGCTTTACTACGCATCCCTCCACGCCAGCAATGGATCACTAACTCCCCATCCGTTTGATATGATTTAATTTTATTTAAAAGGTCAGGAATCTTGGGAGAAACAAATTCCATCGCCTGCCATTTGGCCGCTGCTTGTCCTTCATGCTTATAAATCGTACCAATAACTTGACGTTCTTCATCCGTGAATAATGGTATGTTGATGGCGTCAGGAATTGCCCCATCTGCAAACTCAATCGGTGAACGTATGTCAATGATGACTGGGTCCTTTAGGGTTAATAATTCTTCAACAGTTATTTCCTTCATCTATATTACGCCCCTTTAAAAAACGAACAAAAACTTCCACTTCTGGAAGTTTCAAAATAACAAATGCATCATAAAAAGTTTTTTTCTTATCATGATATATACCTATTATAAAGAAGTTTACCCATGCTATCAAGAAATTCAAAAATCATGTCAAGATTTAACACTTTCACAATTAACTGAATGTTAAAAAGGGTCTATTCTGAAAACAGAGCAGACCCTTTCGTTTATCAGACGTTTGATTTCTGTATACTAACAGACATTAAATCTTCCATCTCACTAAGTAGATTTTGTTCAAATAGGTCCACTATTTTACTCCCTACTATAACGCCGTCACTATATTTGGATATTTCTTGAATTTGCTCTTTACTTGAAATACCGAACCCTGCCATAACAGGGATCTTACTCACTTCTTTAACTGATTTTAAAAAGTTGGTTAATTCGGCATCATACTCATTTCTTACCCCGGTGATTCCTTTAACAGTTACCGTATATAGAAAACCTTTTCCCTTACTTGAAATTGTTTGAATTCTTTCGAATGGTGTTGTCAGGGTCACTAACCGGATTAATTCCACTTCGGCTGCTTCAAGTTCCGGTACAATAATCTCTTCCTCTTCAATTGGCAGGTCAGGAATGATGCAGCCATCCACCCCGGCATTCCGAATGTCGCGGACAAACTCAGCTATCCCGTACGAATAAATTGGATTTAAATAAGTCATAAGTATAATTGGGATTGATACTACCTTTCTAGCCTTTTCAATTTCTTGAACAATCCCTCTTAAGGTGGTGCCATTAGCAAGAGCCCTTAGGCCAGCCCGTTGGATCGTCGGCCCATCTGCTACAGGATCAGAAAAGGGAACCCCAACTTCGACCGCAGTAGCCCCGAATTTTTCAAGTAAAGCCAGTCTGTCAACAAGCGTTTCTAAACCTCCATCCCCTGCCATTATGTAAGGAACAAAGGCTTTCTTATGAGTTTCTTTTAATGCCGCAAATGTTTTTTCAATTCGATTCATGTTAGTTCCTCCCCTCAAGTCTTGCTTTTACTGCATCTACATCCTTATCTCCACGACCGGATAAACAAACGACGATATTTTCATTGTCTTTCATTTCAGCTGCAAGCTTGATAGCGTAGGCAACCGCATGAGAACTCTCTAGCGCAGGAATAATCCCTTCCAGTTTTGATAAAAGTTGAAAAGCATCAAGTGCCTCTTGATCGGTAATCGATACATAATTAGCCCGGCCGCTGTCTTTTAAGTAGCTGTGTTCAGGACCTACTCCCGGATAATCAAGTCCTGCCGAAATGGAATGGGCCTCTTGAATTTGACCATCTTCATTTTGCAATAGATACATTAATGAACCATGGAGAACCCCTGGTTTCCCTTTTGTTAAGGACGCAGCATGGAACTCAGTTTCCACACCCTGCCCTGCAGCTTCGACCCCATATAAACGAACTTCCTTATCCTCAATAAATGGATAAAACATTCCGATTGCATTACTACCGCCTCCGATACAAGCAACAACAGCTTCAGGCAGACGGCCTTCGCGCGCAAGAAATTGTTCTCTCGTCTCCTTGCCGATGACACTTTGAAAATCTCTCACCATCATTGGAAATGGATGCGGCCCCATAGCTGAACCAAGTAAATAGTGTGTATCATCCACATTGGTCACCCAATACCTTAATGCTTCATTGACAGCATCCTTAAGAGTGGCACTGCCTGATGACACGCCCACAACCTTGGCACCGAGTAATTCCATCCGGAAGACATTTAACGCCTGTCGTTTTATATCTTCCTCACCCATAAAAATAATACAATCGAGATTTAATAATGCACAAACCGTTGCTGTTGCGACACCATGCTGACCTGCTCCTGTTTCGGCAACGATTCTTCTTTTCCCCATACGTACAGCAAGCAATGCTTGACCTATCGCATTATTTATTTTATGGGCACCCGTATGGTTCAAATCTTCTCTTTTTAGGTAAATATTTGCCCCGCCCGCATGTTTGGACAAGTTTTCCGCAAAATATAATGGTGTCTCTCTACCAACATACTCACTCGCTAATCTAGTAATCTCAGCATGAAAAGCAGGATCCTTTTTTGCCTCTTCATAAGCCTCATTTAATTCAATTACCGCCTTCATCAGTGTTTCCGGTACAAATCTTCCTCCAAATATTCCGAAATGGCCTTTTTCATTCGGCAATGTATAAGTGCTCATTTTGTTTTCCTCCAATTGGTATAGTTTTCACCTTTTCAATAAATGCTTTTATTTTCACAAGATCTTTTACTCCATTTGTTTCAACGCCAGAGCTTACATCGACCATATAAGGGTTAATGATCTGTACGGCCTCAGTGATATTTTCAAGATGTAATCCCCCGGCAAGAATGATTTTTTTTCCTTTCAAACATAAAGTGTTAACTTGCCTCCAATCAAACGATGTTCCATTTCCGCCCCGATATTTTCCTTTTGGTCCATCGAGCAAAATATAATCGGCTGGGAATTGAACAATCCCTTCTAAGGCTTCATTATCCTCAAAGCTGATCGCTTTTACAATCGCTAGCGGAAGCGATTGAGAAAAGGCAGCGGACTCCTCACCATGAAGTTGAATATGGGTTAAACCAACTAGAGACGCAATCCTTTCAATCTCTTCCTTCGTTTCATTAACAAAAACACCAATTTTCATAACATTTGCTGGTAAGCAAGAAACGATTTCTTGTGCTTTATCTGGTGTTACCTTCCTCTTACTTTCTGCAAATACTAAACCGATGGCATCTGCGCCATACTCCACAGCTTTAAGCGCGGTCTGGCTATCCATGAGTCCACAGATTTTTACCTTAATGTTCATTTATAACACCCTCTTGAAGTGGTAGTCTGAGATTAGAGAAGGATTTTTCAATATCCTGACTCACCATTAAGGCCTCTCCTACTAAAATTCCATTTGCACCCGCATTTCGAACCCTATCAGCATCCTGCTCAGTATGGATTCCACTTTCACTTATTAAATAAGCTCCTGATTTTTTTACAATCGACGCTAATTGTTCGGTTACTTCTAATGAAACTTTAAATGTCTTTAAGTCACGGTTATTGACACCAATTAACTTTGCTCCTGTTTTAAGCGCTTTTTCTAATTCATTTTTGTTATGGACCTCTACAAGCACTTCCAAGCCTTTTGATTTCGCGTAATGAAAGAGCTCAGCCAAACTGCTTTCTTCTAACGCTGCAACGATTAGCAATATGATGTCAGCCCCATTGGCAGCTGCAACATCAATCTGTAATGGGCTAATAATAAAATCCTTACATAAAATTGGCAGGTTTACTGCTTTACGGACTGCTTTCAAGTCGGCAAAAGAGCCTTGAAAAAAGGTGGAATCCGTTAATACAGAAATGGCAGAGGCTCCTGATTTCTCATAAATTGCGGCCTGTACTTCCGGTTCCACTCCATTATTGATTAATCCCTTTGATGGAGATGCTCGTTTATATTCGGCAATGATAGAAAGTTCCTTAGCTGTTTGCAGTTTTTCTAAAAAGGATCTTTTTGGATAAGCTGTTTGATGAATGATTTCTGTCCTTTCTTGAAGCAGCTGGACCTCTTTTTTCTTCTGTTCAATGATCCGGTCAAGAATGGTTTCCACTTAAATCGCCTCTTTCTGGCCTAATTTAGATTTTTCGATAAGAGTTGTCAGTTTTGCATATGCCGCACCTGAATCGATTATTTCCTTGGCTACATCAATACCTTCAATAATGGAACTAGCTTTTCCAGCTGTATAAATACCCATTCCAGCATTTAATAATACTGTATCACGAGGGGCACCTTTTTCCCCTTTTAGTACTTTTAATAAGATTTCCCCATTTTCTTTTGAATCCCCGCCCTTTATCTGGCTGTTATCATATTGCGGGAGATTAACGTCTTCAGGTGTAAATATATGACTAGTAATTTTTCCATCCTCCAAAAGGGTATAATGATTTTCTCCCTGAAGAGAAGCTTCATCCATAAAACCAGCACCATTTATGACAACCGCCCTTTTACGCCCTAATCTTTTGAGTACTTCTGCAAATACATTTAATAAATCCCTGCGATTAACGCCTAACAATTGATAATCGAGTTCAATTGGATTGGTTAATGGGCCAATATAATTAAAGACCGTGGGAATTTTCAATTCTTTGCGTACTGTCATCACTTTCTTTAATTTTGGATGAACATGTGGAGCGAATAAAAAGGCGATCCCGATTTCATGAAGTATTTCTTCCGTCCTTTCAGAGGGTAAATTTAGATTAACTCCCAGATACTCAAGGACATCTGCACTTCCTGTTTTACTTGAGATGCTTCTATTGCCGTGCTTAGCGACTGGAATTCCTGCACCAGCAATAACAAAGGCTGAAGTTGTACTAACATTAAAGCTTGATGAACCGTCTCCGCCAGTCCCGCAGTTATCCAGAACATTCGGAAATTTCTGCTTAAAGCTAAGGGTATTACCCTTCATAGCCCGAACAATTCCAGCGATTTCGTCAACTGTTTCACCCTTAGACTTTAACCCCATTAAAAAGGCGGCAATTTCAGATTCAGAAACTTCTTCTCCTAAGATAAAATCAACTGCTTCTTGCATTTGCTCTTCAGAAAAGGATCGCTGCTCAGCTAATTGAAGTAGATAGTTTTTCATTTTCCCTCGTCCCTTCTATTTCGATTAAAAAGTTTTTTAACATTTGTTTTCCATCCGGAGTTCCAATTGATTCCGGATGAAATTGCAGCCCGTAAACCGGATATTTCTTATGTTTTATCGCCATAATTTCATGGTCATCGTTCGAATGAGCAATGCACTCCAACTCCTCTGAGAGATTACTTTTTTCTAACGTCAACGAATGATAACGCATTACCTCTAATGGAGTACTTAGGTTTGCAAATACTTCATTACCATGATGTGTGATGAAGGAAGTTTTCCCATGTTTAATGTGATGAGCCCGCCGCACTTCACTTCCAAAGGCTGCGCCAATTGCTTGATGACCAAGACATATACCTAGTAAAGGAATGGTCTTATGGAAAGTTTGGATTAATTTTATACAAATACCGGCATCCTCAGGCCGGCCAGGCCCAGGTGATAAAATAATCGCTTTCGGGTTCAAATTTTGAATTTGTTCCATACTCAGCTGATTATTCCGATAAACAACAACCTCCTCACCCAGTTCCCCTAGGTATTGATAAAGATTAAAGGTAAACGAATCAAAATTATCAATTAATAAAATCATTTTTCACCCTCCAAAAAGGATCTCAACTTGTTTAGTGTTTCCTCATATTCAGACTCTGGATTTGAATCGTGAACAATACCTGCACCTGCTTGAATAATTGCCTCACCGTCTTTGATGATCATGGTACGAATCGCCAAGGCGAAATCCATATTTCCGTTTACTGACACATAGCCAACTGCTCCGGAATAAAGACCGCGCTTTGATTTTTCTAACGTATTTATAATTTCCATTGCCCTAACTTTTGGGGCACCAGAAACCGTCCCTGCTGGCAGACAGGCAGCCAAGGCATCTAATGCGTTTTTTTCCGGATGGAGCTTTCCGCTGACCTCCGATACTAAGTGGATAACATGGCGGAATTTTTCTACCGACATATACTTCTCGATTTGAACCGTTCCAAATTCACAAACTTTGCCTAGATCGTTTCTTCCAAGGTCCACAAGCATTCGATGTTCGGCTAGCTCTTTTTCATCGTTAAGTAATTCCTGCCCAATCCGTTCATCCTCTTCAGCAGTTGTTCCTCTTCGCTTTGTACCTGCAATCGGGTTTGAGATTACGGTATTGCCGCGTGTTTTAATTAAGCTTTCTGGCGACGAGCCAATGACGGTATATTCATCAAAGTCGATATAAAACATATACGGTGTTGGATTGGTGCTTCGATGTTTCCGATAAAGTGATAACGGTGTACCTTGAAATGATGATTTCATACGTCTTGAAAGGACTACTTGAAAAATATCGCCTGCAAGGATATGCTCTTTTGCGGTTTCAACATTTTTAATAAACGCTTCTTTTGTTGTATCCGATTCAAAACCGCTAAAAGTATAAGGTTCCTCTTCGTAATAATAATTTGGCTTTTTTAATTCTTCTATCCTTTGCATTACTCGTTTTTCAATTATCGCTGTACTACTACTTTCTGATAATGGAATACCGCAAATTTTTACTTTTTCTTGCAGATGATCAAAAACAATCACGTCTTCAAAAAACATAAGATGCACATCAGGCATTTCCAAGCCATTTGGATATTCCTCACCAATTACTTCAAACTCTCTAATGATGTCGTAGCCGACATACCCCACTGCGCCTCCTATAAAAGGAAAATCACATTCGTCAAATATCCCGTCAGGTAATAGCCTCTTCATAACCTCTAAAGGGTTTCCATTCAATTTACGCTTTGCACCATCGCGATAAATAATTTCATTTATTTCGCCTCTGGAAATGAGTTCAAAGGCAGGATCTGCCCCAATAAATGAGTACCTCCCCGAGTCATTGTATTTATGAGAGCTTTCCAATAAGAATTTCTTTGTTCCGCTTATCTTTTGTAAGATCGAGATGGGCGTTAATGTATCTCCTTTGATTTCCTGTATTATACATTGATTCATTGTCTTCATGTCACAACCCCTTTTCGAAAATAAAAAAATCGTCCTCTATATGCGCAAATAGATTGCGCATATAGAGGACGATTCTAAGACCGTGGTGCCACCTCTCTTTGGAACAGATCAAGTTCTGCTCCCTCATTCAGATACAGAACATATTCTGTCCGATATCCTATCCTTTTAACGGGGGAAACCGGGCGTCCCTACTAAAGTTCAAGACACCTCTCACAAGTCCATTCCACAAATTCATTCATATCGGGCTCGCACCTTCCCCGACTCTCTGGAAAGAATTAATTTTGTGTACTACTCTTGCTCAACGAGTTAATTATTCTAATTAATAATACAAAAGGGCCTTCCATCCAAAAAGGACGGAAGACCCGTGGTGCCACCTTCATTAGCTAAAATTAGCTCACTCAACCGATATCGAAGCTAAAGCTTGAATATCTGTCTCTTGTAACGATGAGATCTTCGCCAAAGCCTACTGCCTATATGGGTTCGGTTTGGAGGCTCGGAAGTCCATTCGCTTAAACGTCTACACTGATTTACACCAACCATCAGCTCTCTTAAGAATCCGTAAAAGTTACTACTCTTCGTCAACACCTATATGATTTACTTTATTGATTATTATACTATCCAACTTCACTAATAATGTCAAGAGATTATTTTTCAAAAAATTAAAAATTGAATATTAATATTCTCTTCTGAGATTATTCGCTCCTATTTCAATGTTTTAATTCTCCACTTCCAATTAAAGGATACCCTAAACTTGTTTTTTTTCAATTGTATTAGCCAATATTAACATTAGCAAGCAAGCATGTCTCTTCGGCGTGGTATGTTAGAGCATAAAATGAAGGCGGGATAGAAGATTCATGGAACATATTGAACGATTAAGCCAAAACCAAAAGGCAGCAAAGAAAAAACATTCGGCGGCTGGTCAAAAAAAACAAAGTGAAATTGCCAAACAAAAGTGGGCAATCGTCTCGCTGTCTTCCATTCCTTTAGTGATGACTTTAGGAAATTCAATGTTGATTCCTGTATTACCTTCTATGGAAAAAGAATTAACAATCACCTCATTTCAGACCAGCATGATTATAACGGTTTATTCAATTGTGGCGATCTTTTTAATTCCAGTAGCCGGCTACATTTCTGACCATATCGGCAGAAAAAAGGTGATTATCCCCAGTCTCATTATTGCAGGAATTGGCGGACTTATTTCTGGATGGGCGGCCTGGAAGTTAACGGATGCCTATTGGCTCATTCTAGTGGGGCGTGCCCTTCAAGGAGTAGGAGCTGCAGGGGCAATGCCTATTGTCCTTCCCTTAGTTGGTGATATGTTTAAAAGTGAGGATGATGTTAGCAGCTGTTTAGGACTAATCGAAACATCTAATACGTTTGGAAAGGTTTTAAGTCCAATATTAGGATCCTTTCTTGCCGGATTTATCTGGTTTTTACCATTTTTTTCATTCCCTATATTTTGCGCTATTTCCGTTATTCTCATGATTTTTCTTGTCAAATGTCCAAAAAGTGAAGAAAAGCCAATCCCATTTAAACAATTTTTTATAAATGTGAAAAAGACCTTTACTGAAAAAGGTCGTTGGCTTTATGCCATCTTTTTTATTGGCGGGATTCTAATGCTCGTCTTGTTTGGAATCTTGTTTTACCTTTCAGAAACTTTTGAGAAAGAGTATGGGATTAAAGATTTAAAAAAAGGGTTCCTTTTATCATTACCACTTGGTGCACTATGTTTAGCCTCTTTTATCAGCGGAAAGATCATTAAGAAAAATAAAGTATTAATGAAATGGATGACCTTGATTAGTATTATCCTAGCTGCTATTTCAATTGCTGCACTTTGGTTTTCGATTAAGCTTTGGTATATGCTAACTATGTTTTTGATTACCGGGGTAGGGATTGGGTTAAGCCTTCCATGTTTAGATGCTTTAATCACAGAAGGCATCGAGAAAAAGGAACGCGGGACCATTTCCTCCATTTACAGTTCGATGAGGTTTATTGGAGTTGCTGCAGGCCCTCCTTTGATTGCAGTCCTAATGAAATATGCCAGCCATTGGATATTTATTGTTCTAAGCAGCCTTAGTGTTATAGCCGCAGTCATTACTATGTTCGCAATCAAACCAAAAGCAGAAGCTTAGAAAAGTGCTGAGGAATCCCTCAGCACTTTTTGTTTTTCGAAGCAAATTCCTATATAAAAAATACTCTAACTATGCTATAATATAAGTGTTCTTATTAAACAATGCGGGTGTGGTTTAATGGTAGAATTTCAGCTTCCCAAGCTGACGGCGGGGGTTCGATTCCCCTCACCCGCTCCATTCGGAGAAGTACCCAAGTGGTTATAAGGGGGCGCACTCGAAATGCGTTAGGACGGGTAACCGTTGCGTGAGTTCGAATCTCATCTTCTCCTCCATACATACCGTTCAAAGTTCAAACACTTCTTACCGAGTGTTTTTTTATTTTTTCTAACTGTAAAAAAAGCGGCCTTTAAATGGCGTGTACCTCGTACCTCTAAGGAGAAAGAACTTTCGAAGGTCTTAAGGACTTAGCCATTCAGGATTCCGATCGCGACAAATCGGGCAGCTGTCTATTTCCTGATGGAATGTTGAGAAGGGATTCCCGCAAGTTTCACATACTTTAGTCATAAACGGGTATCCTTGATTCTGTTTATTTGTTATTTTCCGGTTAATATGTAAGGCATCTTCCGTGCATATATCTGTACAATCGCAACAGTTTACGCACATTTCATTGGCTACCTGCAAAAAACCTTCCTCTAAGGAAAATACTTTTTGGGTACAGAACAAAATACAGAGTTGACAAAATGAACATTGGGCAAGATCTAAATCGACTTGATAGAATTGATAGCCAGGATAATAGCGGGCTAGTTTCCATTCATTTGCTTTTAATTTCCAAGCTGCTGGTGCCATGGTTTTTGCAAATTGTTTGCCCTCTTTTTGTAAGAAAGTAAAAAACGCTCTCCTCGACATTCTCTTCTCTTCTCGGTATTCTAGTATCCTGATTGGACTTTCTTCAAATAACTGCAAGATTTTGTTGGCTTTATTAAGAACATTTATCCAATTTTGATTAAGAGGGATTGAACCTGACCTAATAGCGGTCAACCCTCTTTGTTTGTAAATGAGTAATTCTTTTACAGTTGGAATATAAGACTCATTATAAACAAGACTAGCCTTATCAAATTTCCTTGTTTCTAAGACACCTTCGATTGCAGAAAGCGGACAGGCAATTATACAATCACCGCATGAATTACATTTCTCAAGATCGATTTCAATGGATGTCGAGGTAATGATAAGGGCTCCATAGCGACAAGCATCTGCACAAGTCCTACATGAAGAGCGGAGATGTTTCTTCCTGGAGCAATTATTGGTTACTTTGGTATTTACGTGCATGCTTTCAATCCAATTCACAAGCAGCGACATATTATCATCACCCGCCTCAAGTTTTTTGTTAATTACTGGACAGCCTTGCATCCCTATGCGGTTTAATGACAAGATTTGGTTGTGTTAATGTATTACTTGGCATCCCTTTAATTTGGCTTACCGTGCCATACTTTTTTCGCAGCTCTTCAATGGGGCCAAATTCAATTGCCCGCATCGGACATGCTGCGACACACACGGGTTCTTCGCCTTTTTCCTGCAAATCTATACAAAAATCACATTTATTCGATTTAAATTCCCTTTTATTGTATTGAGGAGCCCCATAAGGACAAGCCTTAATGCATAACTGCGCACCTTGACATACATCTTGGGCAATTGTAACGATACCGTTTTGTTTATTCTTTACAATTGCTCCGGTCGGGCAGCTTGGAATACAGGCTGCTTTCTTGCAATGATTACATGAAATGGAAAAATAATAAGCTTTTATATTTTGAACAATTCCCCTCGTCGGCTGTTCCACAAAGGTTCCTTCTTCATAGGGGTATACCCTGCGAAAATTGATACCAACATCAAGGTTGTTTTTATCTTTACAGGCCACAGTACATGCCTTACAACCTGTACAAAGACTTTGATTTATATAAAATCCTAACTGTGCCAAATCACTCACTCCCTAGGCTTCTTTACTTCAACAAGGTTTGTTAGCTGCGGATTGGCTTTTGCTAATACAGTAGGTCTCTGTGATGTAAGGACATTGACTGAACCACGCTGATCAAGTCCGTTTTTATCAGGAGTATACCAAGCACCTTGTGGAATTCCAGCCACTCCTGGAGTGATTCGTGGTGTGACTTTCGCATCAATCATGAGTGAACCTCGATCATTAAATACCTGAACACGGTCACCATTTTTGATTCCTCTTTTTTCAGCATCCTTAGGATTTATCCACATTTCTTGCTTGGCTGCTTCCTCAAGCCATTCTTGATTATCATAGGTCGAGTGGCATCTCCGTTTATAATGCCAGCTGATAAGCTGAAGCGGATACTTTTTAATTAGCGGGTCTTCTGGCCCTTCCCATGAAGAAATATACTTAGCAATTACCGGTATTTCATCATGCATGTTCATATCCCACAATGCTTTTGAGAACAATTCAATCTTCCCTGATGGGGTTTCGAATGGAGTTTTTTCAAAATCATCAATTTGCTCTTTAAACCCTACCAATGGCTCGTTATGTATAAAGTAATGAACTCCTTTTTTCCGGAACTCCTCAAATGTCGGGAAGTTTGGATCAAGTTCCTTTTTAGTTCTTTCTACACTTTCCTTTACGAGATCAAGAATAGATTTACCTTCTGTGAATTTTTCCTTTAATCCCAACTTATCGGCAATATCTGCAAACACATCATATTCATTTCTGCATTCATATAATGGATCAATCGTTTTATCCCCGAAGACCACATAATCCCCAAAACACCACGGTACACCAATATCGTAGCGTTCAAAGAATGTCGTTCCCGGTAATAAGATGTCCGCATATTTTGCACTTGGGGTCAAAAAGAGATCACTGACAACAATAAACTCTACTTTATTTTCATCTTCAAGTAACTTTCGTGTTTTATTGATATCCGCATGCTGATTTATTAGCATATTACCAGCCACATTAAAAATCATTTTAATATTAGTGGTTAATTTTTCTGTTCCTTGTAATCCATCGGCTGCAGTCATTTCCGTCCCCTTTTCAACTGCGGTAGTCCAAAGGAAACATGGAATGGAAGCTTTTACTGGATTTTCAAATATAAACGGATAAACAATTTCACTTCGGCTCCAATAGCCTGTACCAGCTGCCCAGCCTCCTAGTTTACCCACATTCCCAGTTAAACAGGCTAATTGTGCCCCGGCACGCATGTATTGTTCCCCAAACGCTTGACGTTGTGCTGCCCAGCCTTGAATTAATGCAGCAGGCTTGTATTTAGCATAATCACGGGCAATCTCACGTATTTTATTTGCAGGTACACCACAGATCCTTTCCGCCCATTCAGGGGTCTTAGGGGTGCGATCGTTATCTCCAAGTAAGTAGCTTTTTAATGATTCATTTTTCGGTACACCATCTGGCATGTGATTCTCATCAAACCCAAGGCAGTATTTATCGAGGAATGCCTGATCGTGAAGTTTTTCTGTTACTATCACATACCCCATGGCATCCATCATCGCTGTGTCTGTTGTTGGCAGGATCGGTATCCACTCATCAGCAAAAGTGATTGCTGTATCAGTATATCTAGGGTCAATTACAATAATTTTTGCACCATTTGTCTTTGCCTTCATTAAATATTCACGATACGGGGTAGAGAAAATCATTTCAGAAGGATTTTGCCCCCATAAAATAATATATTTTGAATGTAATAGTGAATCAAAACTACTACCTGAATCATTTGTTCCGTAAGTGTAAGGGGTGGTAATATTACCAGCACCAGAACTGTAGTCATTTCGGGAATTCAAATAACCGCCAGTTAGGGCTAAAAGTTTTTTTGCTGCACTTTTGCCACCGTGTAATCCCCAGCTTTGTCCTGATGCATAGTTGACATATCTTGATTCGGGCCCGTACTTATCACCAATCCGTTTAACTTGTGCTGCAATGGTTTCAACCGCTTCATCCCACGAAATCCTCTCAAATTTTCCTTCGCCCCGTTTACCCACTCGTTTCATTGGAAACTTAAGTCGATCCGGGTGATAAAGCATACTTCGATAATTCCTCCCTCTGACACATGCCCTTAGAGGTGGTGCCGATAAGTCTCCACCCTCCTGTGTATCAGTACTGACTCGTACTACGACCCCTTCTTTTACATGTGCTTTAATTACGCACCGTCCTCCGCAGTTATTTATACTGCAAGTTGAAATAATCGTCTCTGGGCTTTCTTCTTTAGCACTGACAGGCTTAGTTTCTTCTTTACGGTTCACTAACATCTTCGTGCCTATTCCACCTGCAATGACTGGTATTCCTATTGCGCCTGACCATTTTAGAAAGGTTCGTCTCTGCATTTTATCTGTTAATAAGTTCTTTAAATGGTTATTTTCAGACATTTGCCAATGCCTCCCTTACTTCCAATAAAGATGTAAAATCAAAGTCTAAAAAATCCTCAAGCAGCATGGCAGCCCCTAGATATAAGCGGCTATTGGTATGATCGATAATCCTTTTACAAAATTCTGGAATCCAAATGGATAAGTGCTCTTTATGAAGGAGAATTTGAATCGCAATCAGTTCCTGAATCTTTTCTAGCTCCGAGGCTTGCAAACTTAGTTCAATTAGAAAAATCATAAACTCTAATTCTAGTAGTAAATGATCATCGGGTTCATAATTTTCTCGTAAAAATTGGAGCCCT
This sequence comes from Neobacillus cucumis, assembly GCF_023715505.1. The sequence goes on from NZ_JAMBOH010000001.1 coordinate 131,571, forward strand.
AATAAATGATATAGCTCTCTTATCTGGAGAGTCCATTCTTCAAATAAAAGACGTTCTTTGCTTCGATAATAAGACTCCCAAGGAGGGGCCACTAGTATTCCAGGACCAATAAATAACCGTCGGTATTCTTCTCTTTCCGAGTGCGCTTTCTCTTTCTTGGTCCATTGCTTAAAAAAGGAAGCTAAAATTCTACCACCTTCATGAAACTCTTTTAATTCATCAAATGTCCTCATATGACCTAATTCCCGTAATAGGTTTTCATTGGTTTGCTCTAAAAACAAAGTATGGAGTATATGGTATAAATTTTTCCTAGCAAATAAAAATGGTTGTAATTCGATATGTATTGCATCTTTTTCTGTTAACATTTCCTCTCTCCTCGTGTGTGAAATGTATATACCACTTCCATGATGCGTAACCCCTCATAAATTTATCTTACCTTAATTTATTTAGGTTTGGTTGACTTTGTGCAATTATTTACATTAAATTCAAAATCATAAAAATTGCAGTAACCTAAATCACTTTTTGGGTTATGACCGAAAATGTGTATAATAAGAGAGTCAATAAACTGCAAAGGATGATAGGGTTGAACATTACAGGCCACCAAGTTGAAAAATTAGAAGATCCCTTTGGTTTGCTATCTGGAGAGCGCTATGAGTTTTTTTTAGAACTCGAAGTGGATGAAGATGATGAATTGTATTCTGAAAAAGGGGTTGGTTTAAAGTGTATTTTTGTTCGTAATGAAAGCGAAGATAAAATAACCAGCTATCACTTTTTTGAACGCGGGACCGAGAAGGTACTCGACTTTGAATTAGAGGAGGATGAAGAAGAACTAGTCCTTGCTTACTGCCAGAAATTCGCTAAAGAAGTTGAAGAATAAGAAAGCAGGGAGCTTTGCTCTCCCTGCTTTCTTATTGATTACATAAAATTTTTACTATGGTTATGAATCACTTGTAGTTCTTTGGTTGATTGACTCATTTCACTTTTGCAGATTGGGCACAGAGGAAGTTCACTACTTTTAAAATTGTCCCGAACCCAGCACTTACAAGTTTCAGAAGTACAAACCCAAATTTTTGTTTCCTCTAATTTAACTTCTTCTTCATTTTTTCTGCCAAACGCCAAAACGATCACTCCTTATAAGTAGTTATGACTGTTTTTTGAACCAGTAATCGAAACAACTATTATTCTAGTAAAATTAATATATAAAAAGGTGATACTTGCATCACCCTTTTATTCTTTTCTGACCATTTCACATAATAAAAAAACGTAACTCTTCACGATAGGCAATAGTAATCCCCCACTTTCGTGCAGTTACGACCAATTAAACAAGATAATACCGAAACATTAAAATGTATTTTTATTATAACATAATTTCCACTATGAGTCAATTTTATGGGCAGTCCTAAAATGTAAATGGAGACCAAGTTAAAAGAACTTGGCCTTCTAGGTCTTTATTAGTTTGACTTTAAATTTATCTCTAAGCTTCTTTCTTAACTTTAGCTGGTGACTTTTTTCTTGGTGCTGCAGCTGCTTTTTTCGGTTTAGCTTTTTCCGCAGCCGCTGTCTTTAAGGCAGGTGCAGTTGTTTTATTAGGTTTTGTCCGATCAATGGATGCCTGAAGGGCTGCCATTAAGTCGGTAACATTAGATGCAATTTCCTTAGTCGCTGCTGTTACTGTTTCTTGCCCAGTACGTTTTGACTCAATGAGTTCTAAAAGTGCCGTTCGATATTCATCTGTATACTTTTCAGGCTCAAAACTAGTGGTTAATTGATCGATGAGCATAATCGCCGTGGCTAGTTCTCTATCTGTGACCTTATCCTCCGCAGGAACATTCGGTACATCTCCCGCTTTACGTACCTCGTCAGGATAATGAATGGTTTCCATAACTAAGGTATTTTCGTATACGCGAATTACGGCGAGCTGCTCTTTTGAACGAATAATAATTTTAGCCAGCCCAACCTTTTGGGACTCCTGTAAGGCCTTGCGCAGTAATGAGTATGCCTTACTGCCGCCCTCATTTGGGGACATATAATACGTTCGATCATAGTAAATCGGGTCTATTTCTTCCATTTTTACAAAATCAATAATTTCTACAGCCTTTTCTTCATTTTCTTTCCGAAGCTTTTCTAGTTCTTCATTATCGAGAACGACAAACTTTCCTTTTGTATACTCATACGCTTTGACAATATCTTCTGGTTTTACCTCTTCCTCACAGACTGTACAAATTTTTTCGTATTTAATGGGAGCATGACATTTATTGTGCAGGGTTCGCAGTTTTATATCCTTGTCTTCAGTTGCTGTATGGAGCTTGATGGGGATATTTACAAGCCCAAAACTAATGCTTCCTTTCCACATCGTATGCATAAGAGTTCTCCAATCTTTTTGTTATTAGTTTGTGGTATCGTTTTTTCTTCATTCCTAAAAAGTTTTGGAAAAGGATGAAGTAGTATTTATTGAAGCAAAATAAGGAAAAAAGGAAAGGAAACGATACCATGAGACCAATGCTGCCAAGTTTAACTTTTGACCTTCCTGTACGGCCCGATTGGCAGTACGAGGTTAAATTTGATGGATTTCGGGCCCTGTTAACATGGAATTCAAAGGGAATTGAGTTTATTAGCAGAAATGGCAAGGATTTATTACCGCAATTCCCAGAAATCAAAGAGTTCCTTTTGCAATATGAACTCCTTTTTAAACCTTATTTACCACTGCAAATAGATGGGGAACTTGTCTATTTGGAAAACACGTATAAAGCTAATTTTTCCGCTATCCAGGTTCGAGGAAGACTAAAATCAGAAAAAAAAATATCAGAGCAGGCAACCCGTTCTCCATGCCGACTTATGGTTTTTGATCTATTGATGTTAAATGGAAAAAAATTCTCTACTGAACCCTTTTCTAAAAGAAAAGAAGCGTTAAAGGAATTATTCTTAACAATAGGGTTTGAGCTTGAATCTGATCCGTATAATAATCAGCTGCTTCAATTCGTAAAAGCCCATGATGATTTTAATGAATTATGGGAAAAAGTCGTTTTATATGATGGAGAGGGCATTATTGCTAAATTTAAAAACAGTTTTTGGGAAGAAGGAAAACGCACACTTCAATGGCTAAAGTATAAAAACTGGAAATATGTCAGCTGCTTTATTACCTCCTATGAAAAAACAAATGGCTATTTTTATATTGGTGTTTATCAAGATAAAAAAATACATACCATCGGCCAAGTGCTATTTGGTTTAAAACCGGAAGAAAAAGATGCCTTAAAGCAAGCCATAAAACAGAATATGATCAAAGAGGACGATCAATTTATTTATATGGAACCTGCCATCTGCCTTGAAGTGAAATACTTAGAACTATATGATAATCAACTGCGTGAACCTCATTTTGACCGTTTTCGCTTTGATTTAGAACCTGCAGATTGTACCTTTGACCGCTTTATGTTTGGCCAAAAAAATCTGCCTCAGGACTTGGAAATAACACACCCGGATAAACCCTTGTGGGAAAAGCTCGCCATTCGGAAAGCTGATTATATTCTGTACCTGCGGGAAATTTCACCATATATGCTGCCGTTTTTAAAGGACCGTCTCTTAACAGTTATTCGTTATCCGCATGGCATGTTTGGCGAAGCTTTTTATCAAAAAAATTGTCCTGATTATGCACCAGAATTTGTGCAGACACAAGAAGCTGAAGGGATTGATTACATTTTGTGCAATAACCTCAAAACCCTTGTATGGCTTGGAAATCAGCTTGCCATTGAATTCCATATCCCTTTTCAAACAGTTTACAGCAAAGGTCCGAGTGAGATCGTGTTTGATCTCGATCCGCCATCCAAAGATTCATTCCCATTAGCCATAAAAGCAGCTCTATTGATTAAAGAAGTATTGGATCAATTAAATCTAATAGGTTTTATAAAAACTTCAGGCAACAAAGGGTTGCAAATATACCTTCCTTTGCCTGAAAATGTTTATTCCTATGATGATACACGGTTATTCACCAGCTTTATCGCGGAATATTTAATCTCGAGGGCTCCTGATTCTTTCACCATTGAACGAATGAAAAAGAATCGAGGTAACAGGTTATACGTTGATTATGTACAGCATTCTGAAGGAAAAACAATTGTCGCTCCCTACTCAATGAGGGGTAATGAACATGGTGGTGTGGCCACTCCCCTTTATTGGGAGGAAGTGAATGATAAACTTAAACCAGGCTTCTTTAATATGGAAAAAGCGCTTAAACGAATCCGCAGTCAGGGTGACCCTTTTATGGATTATTTTCAAACAAAGCAGCTCCAGGCTTTTACTCCGGTCCTTGAGTTTTTAAAAAACTCAAGCAAAAAAGGATAAGGTGGTATGCCTTATCCTTTAAAGTGTTTGCTTAATTACTTCCTGGGCAGCTGATTGGAGCTTCTCATAGGTCTTTTGCTCTGTTAAATCGGTTCTAGATGTGACGGAAAAAGCTTTTTCATTTAGAGCTAACTGGATGGAGGCACGATAAAGATATGTGGCATTTCCAATTAAATCAATTGAATAGGTATCATCTAGTTTATGGACAACACATTGGACTTTACCGCCATTATTATATACATTGATGGCTTTTTCATAATTGTTTAATTCCGTTAAACAAGTAACAAGTGAAGAAGCGGACATGGCAGTACCACAAGCATTTGTAAAACCTACACCCCGTTCAAAGGTTCGAACGTAAATGGAATCCTTTTCGAGCGGCTTTACAAAACTGACATTTACCCCATCCGGGAATAAATCATTGGGACCATTCACTTTTTCACTAAGCTGTTTTTGGAGATTATTTTGAAACATCTCTGTTTCCACAATCGAAATCAAGTGCGGATTTGGTACCGCCAGAGCTGTAAACCTCAACTCATCTGAAAGCTGTTTAATCTTTTCATTAAAAAGAGTCGGTTTAGGTAGGTTTAATGGAAGTGCCCTTAATTCAAACATGACCGGAGAAATCTCAACCTGATAGGTGTGTACCTGAGGAAATATATCCTCTTGTTTCATGACCTTTAGATTTGCTTTCATTGTTTCAATAACCGCCTTTTCGAGCCCCTTCAACTCACAGATATATCTGGCTACTAGACGGAGGCCATTTCCACACATGGAAGCTTCTGAACCATCGGCATTAAAGACACGCATTCTTCCATCAGCACGATCACTTTTCAATATAAACAAAATTCCATCTGCTCCAAGCTCATTGCCACGGTCACATAAAACCTTGGCAAGATTTGCTCTATCTTCTTCTGTAAAGAAATAATCATTTGATATTTCATCGATAAGGAGAAAATCATTTCCTGATCCATGACCTTTAATTAAATCAATTTGCACAAGTTTTACCCCCAGAATAATATCTTTAATCCATCATATCAAACATTATTATGGAAGGAAACTGTCTTGTTTATCTCTCAATAAAGTATTCATTAATTAATAACGACATTCTAAGCAGCTTGTCCTCCTCTGAAAGGTCCTCTTTAAGTGAGAGTACAGGTGTATTAGGTTCTGGAAATAATGGACTCCATTCCATTGGCATCCACCCTCTTCGCAGCCGCCCTACCTGATGCTGACCATGATCATAAATGAACTCATCCATAAAAACAGAAGATCCTTCTATCTCTCCTAGAAACCTTCCGGTACGGTCAAAAATTTCCTTCTTTGCTTTCCGAAAACCTATATTCCTTTTTTCAAATCTGCCTAAAAAATCTTGATTTCTATTAAATACATCAATCTTTAATGCTTTTCTGCCTTTTAGCTTAAAATATCCCAATACTTGGACATCTTCATTAAATAAAGCGTAGGTTCTCGACAGCTTGAACCTTATCTTACCGGTTCCTCTAACTTTTTTTATTTGTCCCGCCATATGGCCATTAGGAAAATAGAGGAATAAACTTGAGGACTGGGAGTTCCTGTAAAGCACTAAAAGATGACGGGCTTTAAAAATAGATGTGGAAATGTCCTTAGAAGCTTTCATATTACGTCTAATCGTGATAGATTGTCTCATTCTAAAAAGGTAGACTTGAAAACTTATCAAACTATAGATCATAAATGGAAGGGCCAGCAGCATGATTTCTCTATGCTTCAAAACAGAAAAATTCCCTATAATAATTATAGTGGTTGGAATTAGAGCGGCAATACTACCATTTAAGTTCATGTGAGCTGCATCTCGGTAATATTCATTTATTTTCATCCAGATTACCCCTTATCGATTCCTCTACTAAGAGTTTATTTAATAGGATTGAAAAAAATGATAGAAGTTTTTAAAAAGTAGAGGAGAGCCTGCTTGACTCTCCTCTACTGTTCAAAATAAGAATTAATTTTATCGATTGATGCCTTTGCGTCCCGGTAGCCCTGGTTATATAACTCTTCAAGTCTCTGTGGATTTCTTTCCATTCGTCCCACTTTTAATGGCTCGGATGGACGAATAATCAGCGCATTACCTTTTTTTTCCTCTTTTTCCAAATAACGAAGTGTATCATTATAAATTTGATACCTGGAGCGTAAAGACTGCCGTAACCCCTTGTAATTCGGATATTTCCTGTCTACAAGGAAGTGAAATTTGGAAGGTTTTTTAAAATAACCCTTATTTCTAGTTAAAATGACAATATTCTTCTTATAACCATCACTTTGCGCTTTTTTGATTGGAATGGGATCGCTAATCCCGCCGTCTAGTAAAATTTTGTCCTGGTAACGGATTTCCGGTGCGATAAATGGCAGAGAACTTGATGCCCTTAGAACGGTTAGCAAATCTTTTCCATAATCCTGCTTATTAAAGTACACGGGCATCCCCGTTAAACAATCCGTTGTCCCGACGACAAACTCGGATGGACTGCTATAAAATACATCATAATGGTAAGGGACATGTTGATTAGGGATTTCATCAAAAATGAAATCCATCCCAAAGAACTGCTTGTTTTTAAAGTAATTCTTCCACGAAATGTATCTTGGGTCACTTGCATATTCTACTGTAACTGTTTTATTTCTTCCTTTTTGCTTTGATAAATAAGACGCGGCATTGCATGCCCCTGCGGAAACCCCAATAACATAAGGGAAAAACAGTTCCTGTTCTAAGAAATATTCCAGGATCCCGGCAGTATAAACCCCACGCATCCCGCCGCCTTCTAAAACTAATCCTGTTTGGTTTAACAAACTGCCTCACCCCTTTTATTTTTATAGTAGCGATACACACCTAATAGTATAGAACAACCGTTTCCCTAAAGAAAACGAAAAGATTTTTAAAATGAAAAGACTAAAAAAACACCTGGCCGCTTATGAGATATGTAAACAAAGGCATACCAAAACCCGACAATCGATATGCCGGGTTCCATACTGCAGTCTATTTTATTAATCTAAAAATCCATGGAAACCGATATTCTTTCCCTTCATAGGCTTTAACTGCTGCGATTATGCTAAAAATAAGCGCCGCAATCCCTAACACCCATAACAGGAATATCCCAATAATCACCATGGTTAATATACCGGCAACAATGGAATAAATTAAATAAGAAATAAAAAAGTTAAAGTATTCTTTTCCGTGAATATCAATAAAAGAGGACTCTTCCTTTTTTAATAGCCAAATGATCAGTGGTGCTATAATAGGAAAAAATAAGCTTAGGACATACATACCTGCCGCTAATAGCCTTTCTTCACTCTTTATCATTTCATCTTCCCCCATTGAATAAATTTTTTCATTACTATAATACTTACGCTGCGGCTTTATAAAGGTTTCGTGATTTTTAAATAAATCCGCAAAAGAATTTTATTATTAGTCCGCTTTTCCTATGGCACATATGTTGCTAAAATAGATAAAATACCATTAATAACATAAAGAAAGGTTTTACTATGGATAAAATACTTTTGAAAAATGCTAATGTATATCCGGTCACTTCAGCACCTGTCAAATACACTGATATCCTTATTGAGAAGGGCAAGATTAAAAAAATTGACAAAAATTTAAAATCAGATTTAACAGTAAAAATAATCGATTGTTCGGACTCGTATTTATTCCCTGGTTTTATTGATGTCCATACACACTTAGGCTTATATGATGAAGGGACTGGATGGGCCGGCAATGATGCCAACGAAACAGTCGAAGCGCTTACACCCCATATTCGAGCAATTGATGGAGTTTATCCATTAGACCAAGCTTTTAACGATGCGATTAAAAGCGGTATTACAACGGTTCATGTGATGCCTGGAAGCGCAAACGTGATTGGTGGTACCACTACGGTTATTAAAACCACCGGGAAAAATATTAAGAAAATGATTATCCAAGAAATAGCTGGGTTAAAAATTGCCTTAGGGGAAAATCCAAAAAGGATTCACAGCCATGGCAATAGTGATTCGATTACTAGAATGGGGATCATGGGAATGCTTAGGGAAGCTTTCTACAAAGCCATTCATACGGATAATCCTGAAGATCTTCGAATTGCTCCGCTTGTAATGGCGTTAAAGAGGGAAATACCGGTAAGGATTCATGCGCACCGTGCGGATGATATTATTACAGCGGTTCGTTTTGCAGAAGAATTCCAGCTTGATTTACGCATCGAACATTGTACGGAAGGCCATTTGATTGCCAGTGAACTAGCAGGACATCATTTAAAGGTTTCTGTTGGTCCAACATTAACAAGAAGATCAAAGGTTGAATTAAAAAATAAAACGTGGAAAACGTATCAAGAATTGACAAATCACGGTTTAGAAGTATCGATTACAACTGATCACCCTTATACACCGATCCAATACTTAAATATTTGTGCCAGTCTTGCTGTTCGTGAGGGTTTACCGGAACAAAAAGCCCTTGAAGGAATTACCATTCTTCCTGCAAGAAACCTAAGAATTGACGATCGATTAGGCAGTATAGAAGAAGGGAAGGATGCTGATTTAGTCCTCTGGACCCATCACCCTTTCCATTATTTAGCGAAACCGAAATGGACGATGATTGGCGGTGAAATCGTTTATTCGGAAGGCTAAGAATGTGTAGAAAATTGGTAAAAAATATTAGCGAAAAACCGCAAAAAACCTATTTCCTTTTTAAAATTTTTCTTGTATTATACTCTAAGTGAAATGATTTTGGACCTGATGGATTTGGGGGTTTACGAACAAAATTCGGTAACAAAAAAATGATATAGGGAAGGCAAATGGTGCGCCACCAGTTTACTGGTTCTAGTGGGTTCGATTCCCACCCCGAAATTTTTTACGCAATTTTATAAAAAATTTCGAGGGTGGACCGCTTCTTTACACATGGGATCGGAATGCCCTAATGGAGGGATTTTCATGTTGAAAAAACGTGATCTTCATGACAGCCATACACTGTACGAGTTAATGACGCATCCAGATGTCTTCCCTTTTGTACGTCAAAAAGCTGACTCATATGAAGAATTTTTATTTATGACGAAACAAACCATTGAGGCGGAAGAACGCGGTGAAATAATTTCACGGACCATTCTTGATGAATGGGGTAACCCCATTGGTACAATTAATTTGTTCGACATTGAAGAAAATGCAGGGTTCTTAGGGACTTGGCTTGGCAAACCCTATCATGGGAAAGGGTATAATAGCCCGGCGAAAGAGGCATTTTTTAACGAACTCTTTTATGAAGCTGGAATTGAGACTATTTTTATGCGGATTAGAAAAGTCAATATTCGCTCGATTAAAGCAGCAGAAAAACTTCCTTATGTTGTAAAAGCAAATGAAACGAGAGCATCGCTCTATGCGCAATTGAATGCAAATGGAGAAGTTTATGACTTATATGAAATTCCAAAAGACTTGTATACCTTCCATTTTTTGCGAAACGGAACAGACCAAACAGATTCTCAATTACTAGAGGCATAAAAAGCAATCGGCATGCGCCGATTGCTTTTCTTTTCGTATGAAAACAATTATTCCAATAAATTTTGGTCATTATCGACTTCACTTAGTCCCATATGGAGCAAAAATTCGTTTAATTCCTCATTTGTTAACGTTTCAAAGCGGCCATCATGAAAAAACACTTGGGTTTGATTGGGATTAATTCGGTTCATGTTAAAACTCATAATTTACTTTGCTCCTTTCATAGATGAATAAATTCTATTATCTACAAAAGCAGCCAGTTTCATTCAGAAAATCAAATTGTTCAAAAACTTTTGAACATATTTAATTTTTAAGTTCTTAATGCCTTTCCAAGGACATCTACCCCGCCGGTTACTGGTATTATACTTCCTGTAATAAAATCAGACTGCTCATCAATTAAAAATTGGATAACGCGGGCAATATCCTCACCCGTGCCCAGTCTGCCCACCGAGTGCTTTTCACCTCTTAACGAAATGGATTCTTTAATGCTTTTTTCCTTCCACTTTTTTGTAATATCCCCAGGACAGATCATATTAGCGGTAATCCCATGCTCCGCTTCTTCCATTGCAATTGTTCTTGTTAAGGAAGCCAAACCCGTTTTTGCTGCTGCAAAGGCTGATCGGTAAATCCAGCCAGGGGTGGTTTCAACACGATCAAATCCTAACGTAATAATCCTGCCCCAGCTTTGTTTTCTCATCAACGGAATAATCAGTTTTGATAAATAAAAAACCGCTGTTAAATTACCTTGGATTAAATAATCCCATTCCTCAAAGGAGTAATCTGTCAGTTTTTTTCGTTCATGTATGTACGGACCGGCATTATGAACTAAAACATCGACACTTGAATAGGCTGAGAGAGACTCATTCACAATGCGTATGCAATCCTCTTTGTTGGAAACATCGCCTTGGATGGCGATATTTTTCGTCCCGTAATGATCATTTAATTGCTTTACTAAGAAAACTGCCTCTGACTCACTTTTACGATAGTTGATCACAAGTTGATACCCATTTTCTGCAAGTAGTTGTGCCGTTTTTTTGCCGATACCAGAAGCTCCTCCTGTAATCAAAGCCGTTTTCTTTTTCACAATCATTACCTCGCTTAAAAGAATTCTCTCCTTATGTATATGTTAAAAAGAAATCATTATATATGCAAATTTTATCTCATGTCCCTATTTAAGGGATTTGAAGTTTTGATAACGGATGGGCGAGTGGTTGCATATGATACGAATAACTACAATAAAGGATGTGACAGGATGCAGACTGTAATTAATATCTTCAGCCTGAAAATCAACAGTGTTTCTAACAACGGGTCTGTCAACATCGGCGAAGCCCTTCATAATGCCCATACAGCTAATTCAAAATCCCAAGGTCAAAATTCATCCTACGGAGATTTTGCACCGCCGACAGCGGCCATGGAGAATGTCTTTATTGATCCAGATATCAATGATATGGGTGATATCGCAAATCCATCGAACGTCTTTAGTAATTCGAGATAAAGGACTGAAAAAAATGCCCTTTCAAATAAACATTTTTAATATAAAGACGAATTCCGTTGCTAACAATGCCAATATTTCTCTAGGACCTTCCGTCCAAAATAGCCATACTGCTAACCAAAAATGGATCGGATCCAATTTTGCCTTAGGGGATCTTTCTCCATCAAGTTCGTTTTCTCTAAATGGCTTCGGTGACACAGATATTAGTGACCAAGATCAAATTGCAAACCCATCCTCACCAATTGCCAATCAATTTTAGTTATTAGAGAGGTTGAAAGACATGTTTCCTTGGAATATGTTTCCTTTTACAAAGGATATGAAAGAATCATTACAAAAAATGAAACCCGATGAGATTAACAATTATGTTCAGGATCTTATTGGAAAAATGATGCCTAACATGGGCAATATGATGAATGGTCAAGATTTATTTAGCAGCTTTCAAACACCAGAAACAAAACAGAGATCGGCCAATGCATTGAATTCATCGGCCTTTGAGACACATGATTATGTATTTGTAAGAATTCCCATTCGAAACGAAGACTGGCTGAATCAGCTTCGCCTCTATCATACTTCTAATCAGCTTATCGTTGAACATATTCCGGAGCGAGAGGATTCTAATACCATCACTCTTCCAGCTATTGTTAAAAAGAAAGGCGCTACGGCAAATTATAAAGATGGAATTCTGGAAATAAAAATCCCTAAAAATATTGATATGCAGTACTCACAAATCGACGTGACAGAAATTCTGTAGACGTTGATTTTTTTTGCATGTTTCCGGTTATTACAAATAAGATTAACTAAGGCGTTATCCAGGTTCGGTTTTGAACAAACCAATTCTGAATAGAGGGTTTTTATGCGATCCATCTTTCGCTTGTTTACTTCAAATAAAACTTTTACGAAAAAAATATCGGAATTGGAAAATAAGCTATCCTCATTAGAGTCAAAAATTATTGAGGTCAAAACAGAGGTAAAATCCCTTAGTGTCCCTGATGATAAAAAAGAAAAAGAAAGTCCTCCAACTGTTCAAATTAACCATCTGCAGGTTGACCAAATTGTTATTGAACACTTGGATTATGCTAATAATTTTGGCCAATTAGGTATTAAAGAATTATCAGGCAAGTTAAATATCGGTTCGACATATGAAGGAGATATTTCCGAAAAAGTAAAGGAAATCGTGAATCAGAAGCTTGGAAAGGAAGCAACGGTTAATATTAAGGCAAAAAAAGAGGAATAACGATACTAACTTACAACTTAAAGACAGCCAAATGGCTGTCTTTGTTATGTATAAACCCGTATGATTATTGACTTTTGTGATCATCCGTGTTCATACCATCCATAGAGTGGACCGATGTAGAATCTTCCTTCTCACTTGGTTTCCCAATCGTGAACTCCTTCATAGGCATATTATGCATGTCCCTGGCGGTTACATGAGAAATAATATAATAAGTACCTTCTTGTTGAAATGTTTTTTCTAACCGATAAACACCATCTTCTGCATGTTTAAGGGCAATTTTCTCGTGATTAGGATCTTTTGATCGCCAAACCTCAAAAGTAACTTCCGCATCATTAATTTTTTCCTTTCCCTGCGTAACCTTAGCCTCAAATATGATTGGCTTATTTGCCTCACCAGGATTAGGTTTTACTGATAAATTCACATCCACCATTTCCGGCATATCATCTGTTTTCTCTTGCTTATTGCTACAGGAAACAGCTACACTTAAAGACAGAATTGTAATAAGCATAAGTACTATCTTTCTCACGGCTTTTCTCCCCTAACTTAGTTGGTTCATTAATTGATGATTCAACACTTCCTTCACTAGCATTGTTACATATTTAGCAATATTATTGCAAAAAATAATGTTTAACAAAAGTAAGAAAGGAGAAACCTATGTCAACCCCTTACAAATGTCCGAATTGTAAAACAAATCGAAGCCGTTTTAATATTATTCAACAAGTTTCTCAATCTGTTAAGCTTGACCCTCAGTCCGGAGATGTTATCCGCCAATATGGCGAAAATGAGCTGGAACCATTTCATCTCCCCTACAGCGGACCAGATTATCGAGTCCAATGTGGTGCTTGTGGTTTAATCGAAGATGAACTGACCTTTATCAAATTTGGTGAACAAAGATAATTCATGAGAAAAGCGCAAAGCGCCCGCCTATCGGCGACAAACACAAGACGAGCCGGCCGGAAGATTGCTTTTTAACCTTTTGGACGGATTGGATTGTCATCTCGAGCCGAAGGCGCCTGGCGCAAGACAATTTTCAAAATCAAAAACTTTGATACTTATCTCATTTAAAAACACCTTTAGACATTCTAAAGGTGTTTTTGTTAATTAAAGTTATTTTCTTTTATAAATGGTTTGGAATCGACTCTCCAAACATCTGCAGGAGAAAACCTAATTAAATGGATCTGTCCTCGAAACTTTTGCCTGCCGACCTCTTTAATATACCAATCGATTTCAGCAGGTACATCTAAACTTATTTCTTGTGTGAGGTCTTCTGGCGGTAGAATCTCTAATCGTGTGATCCTGACATTTTCAACTTTATCGAGTATTGGGTTCCATTTTACTTTTTGCAGTGAGATCTTCGAGACAATGACAGAATCCTGCTGTTTGAAACCAGCAATATAGGCATTTATGACCTGATAAGGGTCTGCATTTGCCAGGTATTCATTTAATTTGCCTGAAGCCTTATATATCATAAGCATATGTGACAAGTCCATTGAATTGGTTCGATGCGTTGTGCTGCCGTAGAAATGAATGCAAAAATGTCCAGGAAAATTATTATGCAATGCCCCAGCTCCGTGAGGCATTCCGTGCATGGATGCCGCGATCCGCTGTTTTTTATGAATAACATAAATAGCGCGGCGTTTCCAGCTCCACTTTCCTCCATAGATTTTTTTCATAATTTTTGTATCTTTCACGGTGAGCGGCTGTACATCCGCATGGTGACTTCCGGCTCGCCTTTGTACCTTAAACTTTTTCCCTGTTTCCATATCTTGGACAGTGAATTTCGAATATTTCGGTAATAAATCATTAACCTTGTTCCAATCCGTAATTTCTCCATTGTCCTTAATCTCATTTGCCGCATGGACTCCATATCCATTTAGGAGGATTTGAATAACTAATAAAAAACAACAAACTGCCTTCTTCATTTTGTGCTCCTCCTTTAATGGTTTTTTGCTACATTAAAAGAGTTACCTGAAGTGGAATTTATCATTCATTCATCCCTCATTTTTAAACAAGCTAAACTGTCTCTGTCTCACTTTCAAGTAAGACAAGCTGTTGTTCAATAATCCCCCAATCCACATGTTCACCGATAAATACAAGATTCAAGCGCATGTTCATATATTCCTTCATGTACAGCGGCATCCCATAGGCATATTGGAAAAGAAGGGGAAGTTCCGAATAGTGAAACTTTATATATCCTTTTATCCGATATATGGTATCTGGTAATTTCTTTAAAAATTTTTCAAAACTGGTATCGCTGATTGGTTTATGAAACTGGTAAACGTAGGTAGATAAGTTTAAGTGAATGTGACTTGATTCCTTTTCTACATTCATAGATAAATTTCTTAGCCGGTCCATCGGAACCATTGAGTAGCTGGTTAGTAAACATTGTGCTCTTGGATTTAACCCTTGCATCTCAAAAATCAGCTGAGCCTGCTCATTTTCTTTTAGTTCATCAATTTTGTTAATCAGGATAAAGTCCGCATTCCTTACTTGTTCAAGAATCAATTGCTGCAGCTGGGGGCTTAACTCATTTCTGTTTTTCCACCTAGTTCCATCTACTGTCGTAATAATCCCTTTTATCAATAATTGATCTGCAAACAGAGGTGAAAGAATGGAGTCTAATACTTCCACTGGATGGGCCGCGCCCGTTGTCTCAATATACATCACTTCCGGCTTTTCCTTCATCAATAGTCCATGAAGCTGGGCTTCAAGCTTGTCCTGAATAGAACAGCATATACATCCTCCTAATAACTCACTTAACAAAACATCTTCTTCAACCTCATTAGAGTCAATTGAGACTTGACCAAGCTCATTCATCAAGACTGCTACTTTTCTCCCGCAGCTGCGCTCGTCGGCTAGGAAACGTTTTAATAGTGTAGTCTTCCCGCTTCCTAAAAATCCTGACAATATGTATACCTCTGTCTTTTTCATAGTTCTTTCCCTTCTGTAATAAAGTTTAACCCGACTCCTGTAGGAATCGGGTTAAAATGTTATTCCATTCGACCTTTTAGTATCTCTACTGCTTTTTGTAATTGGGTATCGCTGTTTTTAATTTTCTCACGTAATACATCCATAAGCTTTAAGGTAGAGTCACCCTTTAATACTCCATTAGCAGGCAGCTCCTGAGCTGTTTGGAATTTGATGACTGCTTGTTTTGTCTTATCGTCAAAGAATCCATCTTCCCTGCCCGGATCATATCCAACTGCCTTCAACATTTTCTGGGCAGTTTGTACCTCTGTCGATGAAGTGGAGATTGCCAGTTCTTTATCTGGGTTAATTATCGGTAAAGTGGCATAATCGGGGAGCGCCACTTGAACATCCGGTACAATTCCCTTCTTGTGAATCCAGTTACCGTTTGGTGTTAACCATTTAGCAATGGTATATTTTAGATTTGAACCATCTTCAAAATCAGCTGCGGTTTGAACCGTTCCTTTTCCAAAGGACTTTTCACCAACAAGTGGTACACCTGCAGATTCTTTTACAGCTGCAGCAAATATTTCAGAAGCACTTGCACTGCCGCTATCAATTAAGACAACAAGAGGTAGATCAGGATTTCCTTCATTTTGTGAAGCAATTTCCTTAATTTTTCCGTTTCGGTCCTCTTCCTTGACAATAATTTTTCCTTTAGGGACAAACATACTTGTAATGCTCACCGCTTGGTCCAATAATCCCCCTGGATTCTGGCGCAAGTCTAGAACAAGACCTTTCATTCCTTTTTTCTGGAGATCAGTTAAAGTAGTTACCAATTCTTTAGATGTATTGCTTGAAAAACTAGTTATTTGAACCTTTGCGACTCGATCATCGACCATTTCCCCATAAACGGTTTCAATTGGAATCGTGTCACGAACAATCGGTACGGTCATTGGTGCAGCCATTCCTGGCCGTTGAATAGACAATGTCACCTTTGTTCCTTTTTTACCTCTTATCAAGGTGACAGCTTCAGTCGAATTCATCCCTTGAAGACTTTTTCCATTTACGGAGATGACCATATCATTTGGCTTTAAACCTGATTTTTCAGCAGGAGACCCTTTAATAGGAGAAACGATGACGATGTGCCCGTCCTTCTCTTGGATTTCGGCACCAATCCCTTCAAATGAAGAGGATATGCTGTTATGAAAGCTTTTCGCTTCGTCATCACTCATATAATCTGAATAAGGGTCGTCTAATGATTTGACCATCCCGTCAATCGCACCATTAATCAGTTTCTGCTGATTGACATCCTTATAGTAGCCATTTTTTAAGGTATCAAATGCTTCATAAAGCTTATTAAATCCTGTTCTGTCCGGCGTAACTGTTACCACTTTTTCTTTTCCAAACGCTAGAGCGAAGGTTGTAATCCCAGCCGATAAGAAAACAAGGAAAAATAGCAGCATAATAAAATGAAACTTTTTCAAGCGTATGTAACCTGATTTATTTTCAATCACTTGCTCTTGTTCTGCTCTTTCCTCCTCAACCTTCAGTTGTTCTCCATTTTTTTCATCCAAAGCCTTCACCACTTTCATTCACCATAAAAATATCTCACGGGTTAATCTCACATTTTTTGAAGCGATTTTAAAAGTAAACCCTTAGTGATTAGAATAACATCTTTTATATAATATTAACAAAGAAAAGCTAATGAATATAATAAGAATTACATTTTCCTTTATTTTATCCAAAGAAAAACGGCACTACCCATTGGTAAGTACCGTTTCTATATTTTTACTCTCTTCAACCGTAGTGAGTTAGATACCACAGAAACTGAACTAAAGGCCATTGCAGCCCCTGCTACCCAAGGGGCTAGCAGCCCAAATGCAGCAATCGGAATCCCTCCAGAATTATAAATGAGTGCCCAAAAGAGATTTTGCCGGATATTTTGCATGGTTTTTTTACTTAAAGAGATGGCTTTCGGGACCAATGTAAGTTCTCCACCAAGAATGGTGATATCAGCTGCTTCAATGGCCACATCCGTCCCGGTACCTATGGCAATGCCAATATCGGCCACGGCTAGGGCAGGGGCATCATTGATCCCATCACCCACCATCGCTACCTTTAACCCTTTAGACTGCAGGTCCTTTACATGTGTAGCTTTTTCTTCTGGGAGAACTTCGGCAATGACGTTTTGGATTCCAACCTGATTTGCAATGGCCTTAGCTGTCCGTTCATTATCACCAGTCAGCATATATACCTTGATATCTAATTCTGATAATTGCTGCACTGCTTGCGCAGCTGTTTCTTTTACTGTGTCCGCTACTGCCACCATTCCCATGATCGTATCATTTATGGCAATATACATGGCCGTTTTTCCTTCTGTTTCAAAACGAAGAAAATCGCTTTCCAAGTCCTGGTATGAAATGCTTTTTAAATTCATAAGTTTACGTGTCCCGACATAAACCTCATCATTTCCAATTTTCGCTTCAATTCCATATCCTGGTATCCCTTTAAAACGTTTTACCGGTAAGGTGCTTGACCGTTTTTGCATTCCATATTTAACGATCGCTTCGGCAAGAGGATGTTCAGATGACTTTTCAGCTGAAACAAGATACTGGAGGACCCTTTTCTCATCCTGATAGGCAATAAAATCAGTTACAACAGGTTGTCCTTTCGTAATCGTACCTGTTTTATCAAAAACGATGGCATTAATTTTATGGGTGGTCTCAAGGTATTCCCCCCCCTTAAAAAAAATCCCCATTTCAGCCGCTTTCCCTGTTCCCACCATAATCGAGGTCGGGGTAGCAAGTCCAAGTGAACAAGGACAAGCAATAACGAGAACAGCAATCGCGGTTTCAAGGGCAGAAGGGAAATCGTTCGGATTAACAAGTAGAAACCAAATCATAAACGTTAAGATTGATACAGCAACTACTACAGGGACAAAATAACTAGATATCGTATCCGCTAGCCGTTGAATGGGTGCTTTACTACCCTGTGCCTCCTCCACAATTCTAATAATTCCTGCAAGTGCAGTATCTTTTCCAACCTTTGTTGCGGTCATAGTCAGCGTTCCATTTTTATTAATAGTCGAACCAATTAGTGTGTCACCAATCGATTTCTCTACCGGGATGGATTCCCCCGTAATCATCGACTCATCCACTGAAGATTGCCCTTGAATCACTTGCCCATCAACTGGAATTTTCTCACCAGGCCTCACAACTATGCAATCGGCTACCTTCACATCATCGATTGGAATTTGCTGTTCTTTTCCGTCTCTAATCACTGTGGCTTCTTTTGCCTGAAGGTTTAGCAGTTTTGATAAAGCAACAGTTGTCCTCCCTTTTGCCATTGTTTCCAATAACTTTCCAAGCAGAATTAACGTAATAAGAACCGCACTCGTTTCAAAATAAAGATGCGGCATATAAAAAGGGTTTCGGATGGTCTTTATGCCTTCTGCAAAACTATAGAAATAGGCTGCAGATGTTCCCAATGCGACAAGAACATCCATGTTTGCACTTTTGTTTTTAAGTGCCTTGTAGGCAGCGATGTAAAACGAACCTCCAATATAGAACTGAATCGGTGTGGCTAAAAGGAATTGAAACCATGGACCCATTAAAAGATGCGGTACTGGCAGGCTCAGGTCAACGGGAATATGCGCCAGCATCGTATATAAAAGTGGAATTGTTAATATCACGGATAGGAGGAACTTTTGTTTCTTCTGTTTAATTTCCTCCTCTTTATGCTGTTGCTTTGATTCCCTTTGCCCTTTCTCCTTCGCTTCATAACCAAGCTTATTAATTTTATCCTTTATTCCCTGAATCGTAACCTCCCCCGGGTTATATTCAACACTTGCTGATTCAGCGGCTAAATTTACGGTTGCGTGTTTAATACCGTCTATTTTGTTTAAAACTTTTTCTATTCTTGTTGAACATGCCGCACAGGTCATCCCATATATATCAAACTCAGTTTTCTCAAAGCGTACACCATAGCCGAGATTCTCAATTTTAGTGATAATATCATCGCTAGTTACTTTGTTTTTTTCATAGGTAATGATTGCACTTTCCAACGTTAAATTGACAGTGGCATCAACACCGTCCATTTTTTTTAGGACTTTTTCTATTCTTGTGGAACATGCTGCACAGGTCATACCAGTTATATCTAATTTGAGCTGCTCTTTCATTTCGTTCACCTCATTCATACTATACCCCTGGACCCTATATAACACAATGTATATTCGACCTTTGTGTCGTATTTGATTTAACAACTTATATACCAACTTTTAATAACAATTTTCCTTACTGTATTAATTGGTACTATAATTAAATTCTTCATTTTACAGTGGAGTTCCTTTTTACAAAAAAGAAAAAACCTCTTCCAGATTGGAAAAGGCATCCTAAAAACATTATTCTTTAGTCGCAGCTTCTAATGCTACTTCAATCATATCATTAAAGGTTAATTGTCTTTCTTCTGCTGTTGTCTCTTCACCTGTTAAGATATGGTCACTAACAGTAAGAACGGAAAGAGCCCTGCGATTAAACTTTGCGGCTAATGTATAAAGTGCCGTTGTTTCCATCTCAATTGCAAGGATTTGATATCTAGCCCATTTCTCAAGATCAGCATTATCATTATAAAATGAATCAGCAGTAAAAATATTCCCTACTTTTAAATTAAGACCTTTTGCAACCCCTGCATCATAAGCCTTTCTTAGCAAGTCAAAATTTGCTGTCGGAGCAAAATCGACATGACCAAAGGTTAGACGATTAATATTGGAGTCGGTTGAGCTTGTCATGGCCAAAATGACATCTCTAACTTTTACATCCTTTTGAATCGCACCACAAGTACCGACCCGAATAAGGTTTTGAACATTGTAACTTTGCATTAATTCATTAACATAAATTGAGATAGAAGGAACACCCATCCCAGTACCTTGGACAGAAATCCTTTTTCCTTTATATGTTCCGGTGTAGCCAAACATATTCCGAACTTCGTTGTAACATTTGGCATCTTCTAAAAATGTTTCCGCTATATATTTTGCCCGAAGTGGATCCCCAGGAAGTAATACTGTTTCAGCAATCTCATTCTCTTTTGCCTCAATATGTACACTCATAAATAAACCTCCCAAAAATAGTAAGTACAGTAATAAGTTTGTACCATAGGCACTATGAGTATCCCCATAACTAAAGTTCGGGGTTTCGAAAGAATAGGCTTTATAAGCCGCATTGTCTTTACGTGGGCTACCACCAGTCCCGCTATTACATCAGGCAGAGGCCTTCAGCTTTGCATGTGTTTTTTTCATTATAATGATTTTCATTGGGGATTGAAGAAACTGCTTTCTTTCAAGTCCATCAAATGCACCCTTTACATGTTTTCGGTCAATATTAAAGGCGCCATTTACATCTGCATGAATGACCACTTTCGATCCTTTTATCTTGTAAGAAACCATACAACTCCGATACCCGTTAAAATTAGGATCATTTTCGTCACCGTAAGTTGGGATTGGGTCATTGTCCAAAAAGCTAGACTTACTGGTATAGTTCTTCAGGGTCGATGACCTGAATACCTTAACGTTCGGCCTTGTATCGAATCATTTCTATGAATGTCGTATACGGAAATTGGATGAAGGTGTGCTTATCAGACCTTTTGATTTTTACTTCCGATTTCCAACCAGTAATTCTTCCAATGATGATGGAATCGGTGGTTCTTTCTAAGGGCAAACTCCACCACTTTTGAGCTTGCTTTATGTAAAAAATCCATGACGCGATTATTCCTTTTTCGTTTTCGATCCAAGGAAATCAACCGGTTAGTAGTACATATCCCTTCTTTTGGACCTATCCCATTTCTTATAATGCACATGTATTTAGCTCTTAATTTGTTATAGTATTGATGGATGATTTTAGCCCTGTGCCCTTGATAAGCAGCTGCTTAAACCCAGTGTTATCGACGGTAGTTGCCAGGTTATCGACTCCTAAATCAATACCCATTACCCGTCTTGGCGTCAATACAAATTCACTTTTTTGTTTATCCGTTCTTTTGATTTCTTTTTCTAGTACTCCTTTAAAAACAATCTCTATTACATAGAGACCATAGGAGGGGACAATCCGAACCTGTTGTAATTTCCCTTTAGATTGAGCGATTTTCCCCAGGTTTAATTACAGATGGGTTCCTGGTAATTTTAATAGATTTCCATCTTTTATTACAGTAATTTGATTCGTCAAATAGCATGTTGTGCGGCGCATTCTTTCGTTTGTATTTTTAGAATCTTCGGTTTTCCAGAAACGCTTTCGGAATTAATTTTATATTTTTTAGTGCTTCAAAATAGCTTTTCCAATCATCATATACTTTTTTCATCGTTTGTTGATTGGACTGAGAGGGCATTAAGGTATAATCCATCTGTTTCATAACCTTAAATAACGCTTCTACAAAGGCATATCCAATGAAGGATTTCTCTTGGATTGGCCTTTCGAAGAGTTTAAATCTTGGTTCAATTATTTTTCCTTCTTTTTCTACTTTCTTTGGTTTTTCTCTTTCTTTCACATAGCTTTTTATGCGAAATTCATTCATATGGGGCAAAAAAGGGTCAATATCCATTAACACTTGAAGTTGATTTTCATTTCTTATTTCTTTTCTAAATGACGTGTAAACCTGACGAATATAGTAATTTGTCATGTTGTACAAATTTTTCGCTATAAAACATAGCGAATCGCAGTAATCAAATATCTCATGTTCAGGATGAATTTAAATTTTATAGGAATTATACAGGGTATTCACCTCCTTATTAACGAGAACAAATGTTCTATTTTTATTTTGATTATAACACATTATACAAAAAAGTATAGTGATATCACTTGATTTCATTGTAAAAAATAAACAAAAAAGGCTTATATCCCAATAGCTAAAGATAGGGGTTTTACGCTGCTTCTTGATAATCGTTTTTTATTGAAAACGAAGACATGATTTTTTGAAATTGTGGAAAACTATTATTAGGTTAAAGGAGGGGTAATAATGGGTAAAAAACACCGAGCACGTATCCGTGGGAAAAAAAAGAATAATCACATCCCACCTGAAGCCATTGTGGCAGAACATGATGCACACGCAAAGGAATATAGTGCAGAAGACCGTAAAAATTAATGTATTTACTTCCTACTAATAAAAATAAACCTAAGGTCCGTCCTTAGGTTTTAAGCATTATTAACGAATATTGATTCGATTGACTAGGTCCCATCCACCTGATTTTAATTGATAATAATATTGACCGCCGCGTCCTTCATCAATTAAAATAATATCACCTGTCGACATAAATCTCCCCCTATAATTAGCCGGAATTCTATCGGTCACATTAAAGCGGCTAAACGTTTCATGTAAGCACTGCTTGCGGCTGCTGGCAGGAATAGTGGTCCGATACACCTCTTTATATCCTCTGCGTTCACGGTACCTTGGAGTTTGAAAGATTGTCACATCATATGAGTTACATGCCTTTTTCGTTAACATTTTGATCATCTTATCCCTCCAATTATTTATTATCTATTCTAATAATTGGCGATAACAAGTGTCGATTCCTCCATTAAAACTTCAATTATTTTGTCTATTTTCATTTTTCAGCAAAAAACAATAGGGTTAAAATGACCCTATTGTCCTAATTCCACTACGAATACTTTTGGATAACGTTTTGAATTTTTTGCTGTAAGAATGGGATATCCTCATTTGTAACCGTTAATCTTACATTGCTCTCATCCGTTCCTAACGCCTCAGAGAATAAACCTGATAATCCTCGGGCACGTCTATCAACTTGGAAAATAATATCAAGAGAACCATTTCCAGCTGGAAAGAATACTACTTCTAATTCATCTAATCTACCGCGGAATAATCCAGAAGTTGGAACAAATTCAAATTCCTGAACAAACGGTAAACGGCCGCGTAATCGGCGCGGAGCTTCCTCACAATCTGCCTCACGGATTCTAAACCCCAACTGGTCTATTGCATTAAATACAGCAGACATTAGTGGATTAGGGACCACTTTTAAGTAGTCTTGATCACTAGGGTCGACTGCCCCCTTAATATCCAGCCCAGTAGTCACCCATACTTTTGAACGACCAATCGAAAGCGGTGTGTCATATGGCAGCTGAAAGGAGAAAGGGATATCCCTTTTCTCATTGGCCCGAATCGTGAACGGGGTTGTTAACCGGAACCGGTCAATGGTTGCTGTTACAGAGTATTTCCTGTCATCTGACTCTCTTAAGTAGGTTGTGCTTAAAGCAAGATATATTTCATCAATCTGCTGATCAATCTTCCCTCCTTTAATTGCCACCACACCTTGAACTGTTTCTCCCGGCATGTACGTATCCTTTTCAAGCTTTGTGTCCACCTCAGCAGATCCAATTCCCACACTGGCAAATACTTTGTTAAAAAATGACATTT
Organism: Neobacillus cucumis; assembly: GCF_023715505.1. Next base: position 155,441 of record NZ_JAMBOH010000001.1, read on the forward strand.
TTTCTCCTCCTAGGGACGTAGCTTTTCTATATCTACTCTGAGTTGTGAGCAGTCTTCATATGCAGGCTCAATCTGTAAAAGTCTTCTAATAATGTGTTTTGCCCAGGATGAAATTTCTAATTCTTCTTCCCAGCTTTTTTCCTTTTCGTGCTGATCAAAAGAACAGTTGGAATACAACAGAAACAATAGGAAATGGCCGAGTCCATAAAAGTCAGCCTGAAAATTAATTCCTTTTTGTAAATTTAATCCTTTTGTTCCTGTTATACCCTCTTTTTTCTGGCGTAAATATCTCCCTAACCCTAAGTCAATTAGCCTGACCTTCGCCCCATCAAAGATGACATTCGGAATCCGAATATCCCGATGGATAATATCTCTGCCATGCAAATATTCGATTAAGGTCAGTAATTCATTAGCTATTTTAAAAGCACCTTGCTCAGATAGTGTGAAGCCCTCAGAAAAGATAAGCTGTTCAAAATTTTTCCCATCAATGTATTCCATGGTATAAAAAGGAATTTTATTATAGGTTCCCTCTTCGAAATACTGAGGGAATCCCGGATGATGAATGGATTTTAATAATTCCTTCTCCAGTTCAAAGCCTTCTCTGCCTGATTTTGTGATTCTTTTATGAATCCTTAATGCTTTTAATACCTTATTTTGCTGGGTAGAGAGATCCTTAACTAAATAACTGTGCCCATAGCTGCCCATACCAAGATGTTTGATTATTCTAAATTCACCGGCAATAGTTTTGTCAGATGGTAATGGTCTTTCAAACAAATTAGAAAAGAACAAAACAGTCCTTTTAAACATTTAAACCCCTTTTTAGCTGCTAAAAAAACTAGACAAAAAACTGCCGCTTTTATGCTTTTTTTTGTAATGATGGTGTCCATAATGACTGTGTTTATGGTGATTCATTTTCTTCCACGCATCACTAGAAGATGAGTATTTGTGATGATTGTTTAATTTTCCGCTTATAAGAGATTTAAGGATTTTCTTTAACATAAAAACCCCTCCTTAGGTTCGTAATCATATATACGAGGCAAACAAATAAAGGTTTCGTTAAAAAACAAAAAAAAATATTCCAAAGCTCATAGGAGTTAGGATACATGTTGATTACAAACAAAAAGCGAGCTATCATGCTCGTCTTTTGCCATATCTATCATTAACGAGGAGGACTCTTTTAATTAGGCAGTTAGTCATCCTCTACTTCTTCATCAATAATACTCTTTTCAATCAGATATTCGAAGGTTATATCTGCGAGTTCTTCTAATTCTTCTTCGCTAGGAACGTAACCCCGCTTCACCAGCTCATGAAAGAAAAATTCGGCAATTTCTTCTGTATCAATAAACACTTCGATTTCTCTCATAGCATCGCCCCCTTTTTAGAGAATGTATGATGTACATGGCCTTTTCATGCTAGTTACTTTTGAAAGTCATTTCCATGTTCCCATCTTTATAAAGTTCCTATCAATTTATGTCTTTTTTTGAGTGGACAAGCATAAGATGAAAAAAAAGAAGTTGATGAGGTGATAGAATGTCAAATTTCAAATTGAAGTTAGAGGCATTTATTGAAGATGTAAACAAGGAGGATGGGTACACCCTCCAACTATTTGAGAAGTTGACTAACACCATGTTTTCTTTAATAAAATGGGCCGGCATTCCCTTTGTTCTTTATTTATTGTTTGAGATTTCAAGATGGTAGTTACACATGGCTTTTGCCATCATTGTTTACCAGGCTTTCTAATTTCCTAAGAATTACCCGCATCACTTGATAGTATTCTTGATCTTGAAACATTTCATATAAAATCCGGTAATCATTAAATATGTCCAATAAGTTATCGATTAATTCCTTTTTTTCTTTTTTTCGTTCTATTTCCTCAAATTCAGCCTTTCGGACCATCCCTTGAACCTTAGGAGTTTTTTCAGTTTTTTCTTGCTTATTGACTAAGTATAGGAGACCAAGCTTTTGGATGAAGGTATCAGCATTCTCGGCATCAGCGACTAAGGTTAATTCCTCTTCGCCGGCTTCAAGCCATTCTCCATCACTAACCCGAGATAGTTCGTAAATAACATCTTCCCAAGCATCTTCTTTGTAACGCCAAATTTCCGTTCTAAAACCGACTACCTTAAATAAATCAGCGCCATAGCCACTTACTTGAACTAAGTCACCGAAAAAGAATTTATACTCAATATCGATCTGTTCCTGCTCTACCAAGGTGCCCTCATATTCTGAAAGCAATTGAAGGGCTTCTTCTATATAGAGTCCTTCACTCTTATTGACTTCATAAACGTAATTGCCGTCCAATAATTTAATATCTGTAAATTTTCTAAATTTATTGGATATCCGAATCATTGTAAAAATTATGTTTAGACACCATAATAAATAAAAAAGAAAAACTCGTATACCTTTTGGGCACACGAGTTACTTTGTTTTATCATTATCATTTTTAGTTTGAACATTTTGCTTTTTAATTTTATTAGTCAGTTCAATTAATCCCCTAGCTGCTTTCTCCGCGTTAAATGTTCCTCTTTCTCCACATTTAAGTTTCACGACGAAATCACCTCGTTGCATAATATGCAGGTCGTGTTTGTTTGGAATCTTGTCTGTATTACATTTTTTCCTGATGTTCCTTACTAATTTTTTCTTATTTGATCAATTCGGAACATATAGCAGCACGTTTGAGAAAGTTCCTTCATTTAATTTCTAGAATCCTCTAAAGTGCTTGGTATCACACTTTTTGTCCACACTGGGACTTGTTTTACTCCTCCCGTTCACGATAGGGCCGGCTTCGTAAAAAATACTTGCCCCGTCTTAAAGCCGTTTTAAAGATTTCGTTATCTTTTTGTAAAAGTGTGTTAATTTCTTGTGATGTAAGGATGACTGTGCATTTTTCCAATTGAATTATATATTGCGGCATAGTCCTTCTCCTTCTTATTGATATACTACAGGTACAATTGTTTTTAAGCAGATTTCCTCGATCAAACGTTTTTTCTTAAATTTCGGCAAATTGGTTAATCCGCTTCAACATACACGTTCATCAACATTCGGTGATTTCACCACTATGGTTGATTTCGGATAAATGGGTACTTTAGCCATGACTTAACAGAAAGCTATACTTAATTTCCAGTAGTTTTACAATTTAATAACGTGATAATGTTTCAGGATTAATGTGTCAATAGCCTCAATACTTTAAAAAGCAACTGACTGGATACTTCCGCATGGTCTATAATCATTTGTTTTCTTAGGTGCTCATTCTCCAACATCGCTTTTCTGTCCATTTCTTCATCAAATGCTCTGGCATGATTAACCCAATTGTGATGGGATGACCAACTCTTAATAGAAGAATGGTTTTTTCCTAGCTTCCTCCCTACATGTTAAAGGTTTCTTGTAAGCCATAAATTTCTAAACAACCAAGCCTTTAAAGGCGTGCTTGCTTTCTCCTTCCAGTAGCTCATATGATGGTTTCATGATGGCTGCAATCCTTCATTTTCGGTTAAATAGCGGTTAACTTTTAGTAAAGAATTCGCATGTATCCATTACGCTTTCCATTCGGTATAACTGTTTTCCAGTAATTCCGTTAAGGAATTATCCAATGATGATTTTTCTTTTAAAATGATTTCAGTTTCTTCTTGCTTTAAACTGGCGACTGTTTTCATTTTCATATCAAATAATTTTTCGGTAGGAACTTCGGATAAATTCCGTTTTACTAATTCCTCATTCAAACGTAGCAATTCTTCCCCGAACAACTCGATCCTTTTGGCCTTTGAAACAAAATATTTTTCTTGTAAGAGCTCTAATTCCAACGCCTTTCGGTTACTAATATCCATCTGCATCTCTTTGCCCCATTTGATAAGAGTAGGCTTGCTAACCCCGATTTCTTTTGAGATATCATCATAGGAAACACCTTTTGATCTTAGCTCAACAAATTGCTCCTTTTGGTCGATTTTTGTAACTTTCGTCATTAATATCACTCCTAAAGGTAGTTGTTTTAACCATGTGTAGTAAGCTGTTGTAGTAAGTCCTAACACTTGATATAAATGGATGTAGTAAGCGTAGTAAACCAAAATAAATCAATTGGGTTTTTATAAAAACCATTGTTTAATCTATCTATTTGTTTATATAAAACTTTTTTTTAATAGAGCTTACTACGTCTACTACACCCTAGATAAATAAGGCTTTTAGGTTACTAGATAGGGATTACTACACGTTTACTACATGTCTACTATAAAAATCATTTTGATCGGATACCCACATACACTTTTTTAGGTTGAATCTTACCGTTAAACGGAACCCTTTTTGACTTAAAAGGGAATCGCTCTTTCATTTCGATACCAAAATTATTTTTGTTAAGACAACCAAATCCACTTTCGGAACACCATGATTTATAGTTTTGATACATGCGGTCTGGTACTTCCCAATAATCCTCATTGGCAGTATCAACCTCATAATTTTCACTGATGAATTGACCGATAATGTCCTGTTCTTCTTCATACCGCTTTACGGCATCCTGAACCTCAGGTGGTCTATTTAATCCCTGTATTTGCCATTCCAAACAACCCTCCAATGCCCAAACCAATATCCCCTCCATTTCGGATTCTAATTTCTTGTCCAAATTTTTATCCCGCTCATGTTCTTCAAAAAAACGATTGAATTCAATTAAATGAATCCTCTCCCATATAGCCTTTCTACGCTCATAAATACTAGGTTTATTGTTTGTCAGCATCCAAATTTTGAATTTTGGAGTGTAGATAAATGGTTGTTCATACTTCCGTTCAGCTTCAATAGGATCTCGCCCTGTTATTTGTTTAATCAGTTGCACTGCCAATTCTTCGCCCCTCTCAACTTCGGATGTAGAAAGGAATCTCACTCCCGAAAATTCTGCTAATGTATGTCTTGCTGTGTTTCCTTTTTTCATAAAAGTTGATGGATCGGTATGCCCTGCATAATCCCCCATCAATTTATGGATAGCTTTTTCTAAAGTGGATTTACCATTTCTCCCCTTCGGACCGTATAACATGAACAAGCATTCTTCTTTGTTGCTACCTGTAAGGCTATAACCTATCGCCCTTTGAACATAAGAAATTATTTCTTGATTCTCCATGAAAATATCATTTAGAAATCCTATCCATGTCGGACATTTTGCAGCTGGGTTAAAAGGAATATCAACATACTGTGTAATCAAATCTTCCCGCTTATGAGCGTATAGGAGAGCATCAGTAACCCCATGCATTTTTAGCATTTTTAAATCAATTGTTCCATTTGCCACATTCAACAAATATTCATTATGATCCAACATGGATTCGTTTATGGTTATGTCATTAGAAACTGAATCAGCTAAGGTGAGCATAGCTTGGATCCTGGCTGCAGATTGTGAACGAACAATATGTTTTAAAAACATTTCCCTTTCATCTGCATTCTGAATATGCTCAATTACATTTGGAAGCCCCTTTACAACCTCTATTGCTTTTCTTTTTAAATGGTTTGTGTTGTCGACTTCCCAATTCTTTCCGTTCCAATAAAGCCATTTTTTTCGCTCGATATGATATCGAAAATTTCTCCCATGTTCATACATCAAACGCTCGGCATTACCTAAATCGGTACAACTAAAGGACTGCTCCATTTTTTTGGTTGAGTTAAATTCTTCTAATAACTTATCAGTTCCACGTACTCGAAGCCGCTTTGCTTTTGTTTTTGTAGTAACGTTTTCCAATTATTAACAACTCCAATGGCAGATTCAAAAAAATCAATCCGCTGATTAAAGTCAAGTTCAGCCAAAAGCCCAGTTATTAGCCCTTCCAGTAAATACTCATGGTAGGCACTTTGGTGATAATAGCGAATTAAAATAGGATCTTGCACTAACTGGTGTATATCTTTGTGATTTGTAGATTTGACTTTCATATAATCTCGTAAGTTACAAAGATAATAAAACAAACATTTATATTCCTGTTCAAACCGTTTTTCAAGATTTCTGTCTTCCTGCCGTTTACTGACCTCTATTATTTGTTTTTTGGTCAGCTTTTTTCCTGACAACCCCAAACGTTGAGCTAACTGAGAAATAGCCTGTCCATTTTTAATGCTATTTAATTGTGCGTAAAGGTTTATTTGGTCACCGCTTATTCCACAACCAAAACATTTGAATATATTTTTCTGTGGATTCACGCAAAAAGATGGCGTTTTTTCTCCATGAAACGGACATAACCCTATAAAATTTCTCCCTCTTTTCCGCAACTGGAGCGACGATTCCTCAACAATTGTTAAAATATCAATCTTTGATTTTATTTCTGTGATGGTATAATCTAAAGTAAGATTCATTTTTCCACCTCGTCTCAAAGGTTTTGAATATGCTGAAAGTTGTTAGCTTTTTATAGCCCTTTAACAAAAGGGTTTTTTTATTGTTTAGATATTTACTGTTTCAACAGGATCCTTTCTATTTATCCAGATCTAATTTGTTATGGCCTCCTATCTCAATGCATCCATATTTCGGTACGTAACATTTTCACCAACTTATACTGTTACATCCATGTCAGCCGTATCATTTACAATTTGTTGGTAGGAAGTAGCAACCTTGCCTCTTTTAAGGAATTTCACCATTCCTTACCACTTCACCGTCTTGGTATTGTGCTTGTAGTAGAAGTTCAATCAATACAATTCGATGGGTTACCTTTAAACTTTTCCATAATGGAGAACCTCTTATTTTCCTTGCCCACATTACATATCCACCTGGAATGAAATCCATGTACTCACCTCAGGTTAGTCATGTCTATTTAATTGAATGCTTCCAACCACCCTGCAATGCCGTACCACCTTTGTCAATCCACTCATGCAGTTTCCCTTCGTTAACACGAATTTGTCTACCAAGTTTAACGATTGGGAGTAATCCACTTCTTGCTAGTGAATATGCACGTTCTTCACTGACATTTAAAATTATTGCAACTTCAGGGAGTGTTAATAATTTTCTTTCCATTTAAAATCACCTCCGTTGTACTCTTATGGTCTCAGATTGAATGGTAAATTTTTATAGAAAATAAAAAAAATCTTTAACTTCTAGATAAAAAAAGGTCAAACCATATTTGTGCTTTGTTTATTGAGGTTTGGTAAGATGTTCTTAAGTGGTCTGAGAAAACTGGAGCTATTTAATTAATACTTTTAGAAGGAGAATGGTCTTAAATGAACTACGCGAATAAACTAGTTCTTCAAAATTACCAATATAGTAGGCGTTTACAAGAATGTTGCTTCCTTTTAAATAACAAATATAATTTTTGTGATGATTTGCCATTAAGGGAATTTTGGAATGAAAGAGAAAAATATTTTCTAAAGTGGAACGACATTCCCCAAGTTAGAAGTGGGTTAGAATATGATCTAAATCGGGCCTGTCTACTTTGCGGGCTAAGTCCAAATTTGAACAATTACCTACTAATCTTCACTTTTGCACATTACGGGGTATGGCGAACTACTAAATGGCTTATAAAAGAGAAAATCCAATTAGAGAGTGGTAAAGACCTTCAACTTGCTGTTGCATATAAAACAATAAATTATCTCTATTCATTAATTTTATCCTCTAGGGAATATATAAGGGTTGATCCCTTAGTTGATATTTTTATAGAAAACAATGTATTTAAATGGATTGAGGAAAATAACATGGGAATTACTTTTACTGAAAAGCCATCAAATGAAAATGAGCAAAAAGACTTTTTCCACCTAGTAACTGAGACTTTTCCTTTAGAAATTGCAAATATGATTGAATCAATGAGCGACGATAATTACGGTGACCACACAACCACAGAAAAAAGACGCACTCCGGAGACAAAGCGCAATTATTACTATTGGAGATGGAGTAAAAGAGGATTAACGCTTTTTGAAATGGGGATGAAGTGGGAAAAACTGAACAATCCTGAGAGTTATCATGATTACGATAGAGCTTCAGTTGATGACAAAGTTAATAAGGGTTTAAAAAGCTATATTTCTACCCATGGTCCATTACTAGAAAATTTATCGACAATTGAATGGTTTAGGCATTTCTTGAAATATTATCCTCAACAAGAAGCAGCTGAACGGGTATTTGAAATGGCGGCAGAAAAAGTTCACGATGTTCTTGAATCTGAGATGAAAGTACGTTTAAATAAGCGCTTTAGTGAACCAGAAATAAATTAAGAAAAAAACAAAAAATGGAATTAAACAAGTAAATGAGGAGGTTTATACGGAACCTCCTCTTCTTCCATTTGTCACCCAAACGGATAATGATCATAATTGAACTAGTGACCCCAACCCTGTCAATGATGGATATACTTTATAGTTATAACAGTTTAATTAAGATAGTATTGTTATAACAAGGATTTCAATAAGGCTTAATATGATTGAATTTTTGTTATTGGAAACAGTTAGCTCAAATTTGTCCCCAAAGTGTCCCCAATTGTCCCCCCGAATATCAATAAGGAAAAACTAATAAAATTCTGCTAAGATGGTACAAGTCACTAAGGTTTATACAAACCTCATCCTCTTTATTCATATTTGACAAAGGGAACCTATTTGAGACCGGAAATTATTACATCATGCCGCCCATTCATTTTCATATATAATAGAAAGAAATAGTGTATAAAAAAAGGCTCTAAATCAACATTCATAAAAAATTCGACTTAAAGGTTTTAAATGCAATATAAAACATCGGAGGACAAACCGGAGGACAAAAGAGGACACATTCATATGTAATAATGTATTCAGCCCTTCTCAATTGAGTTGGGCTTTTTCCTCTTCACAATTCTTCTTCAACTAACGCACCCTTTAGTTTAAGTGTAATCCTTCACATACAATATTTGGTTAACTTTGCCTAGATAGCTCCAAGAAGAACAAAGGCATATTCTACTTCACTCCTTAATGCGTTTTAGTTTACCTTCAAGGCAAGAACAATAAACAAAGCAACGCGATTGCGTTGCTTTGTTTCACTCTGCACCCGTTTAAAATAACAGGAGTTTTATTCATCTAGGAACGACCACACGTTAAAAATATTGGATAATGAAAAAAGTGTTCAGAACGATTGCTTGCCTTTTGGGTATTTTCAAAGTGACCTACCTTTTTAAACTAATTAAACCAAAGCCCCCTTAAAAAGAATACAGCTGACAAAACATCAATGTGGTGAATTCATCACCTTGTGATTGACTACGACGCGGCGGATGAAGAGTGCCATGACCAAGCCAATTAATGCTATAGTCATCGTGAACCAGAACACGCTTTGTGATCCTGCTGTCATCGCGTTTGCTATTTCGGTCAGCTTGGTCGGATCTGAGGAGCCGTGCAAGTATTTCTCCATACCACCAGTAAGGATACTGATTGCCACCGCTGTTCCAATTGCCCCCACGACCTGCTGCAGTGTGTTCATGACTGCCGTGCCGTGCGGGTATAACTCCGGCGGCAATTGATTTAAACCGTTCGTTTGAGCAGGCATCCATATCATGCCTACCCCAACCATGAGCCCAATATGCAAAGCCACGATAAAGCCCACTGTAGAAGCAGGAGATAGGGTAGTAAAGAACCATAACACGACTGAAACGATCACGAGACCGGGAATGACAAGCCATTTCGGTCCATATCTATCGAACAAGCGCCCCATACGCGGGGAGAGGATACCGTTCAGCGCGCTGCCCGGCAAAAGCATGAGTCCGGTAGTGAACACAGACAGTCCTGTACCCGTCTGCAGAAACATCGGCAGGATAATCATGCTCGACATAATGATCAACATACACGACATTACCATAAGCAGCCCAACGACGTACATTGGATAATTGAAAACGCTCAGATTCATCATCGGATCGCTCATGACGTTCTGCCGCAGTATGAACAGCACCAGCGCGATGAGCCCAACGACGATTGAAGTAACCACGACTGCACTGCTCCAGCCTTCAGATCCTTCGCCTGCCTTACTGAAGCCAAAGACAACTCCTCCAAAGCCGATCGTTGACAATGCGACAGATAGTAGATCTACCCCAGGCTTTGTGACATCAGTGACATTTTCCAAATACTTCAACCCTATAAACAACCCAATAATCAAAAGTGGCAGCGATAACCAGAAAATAAAATGCCATGTTAAATACTCTATTAATAGACCGCCTATGGTCGGTCCGGTTGCTGGCGCAAACATGATAACAAGTCCAACGAAGCCCATCGCCGCCCCCCGCTTTTCCGGCGGATATATGACAAGAATGGTATTGAACATGAGAGGAAGCAACAATCCCATGCCTATTGCCTGTAAAACTCTAGCGAACATCAACATTTCAAAATTGAAACCGAGTGCCGCAATCAATGTACCTACGATTAAGCTAATTAGTGAACCTATGAACATCTGCCTCGTCGTAAACATTTGCAGCAACAACCCGCTCATTGGCATTAAAATGCCAAGAGTCAGCAAGAACCCGGTTGTTAACCACTGTGCTGTTGATGCTGTAATTTGAAATACTTCCATTAAATTAGTCATTGCTATGTTTAGAGCGGTCTCGCTAAACATGCCAACAAAACCGCAGATAAGCAACGATGCCAAGATGGCACGCGTATTGTATTTTTTCATTTCTATATCTCCCTGTATTTTTTGTGTCACATTACTAGTGAGTTAATCAAAATATAATAAACTAGTTCATTTCAATTTTCTGGCTCTTCTTATTCAAATAGAATATCTATTTTCTGGATAAGGTAAACCTAAATTCCCACGTAAGGTGTTTGATTCATATTCTAAACGGAAAATTCCCCTTTCTTGTAAGATAGGAACGACTAAATCAATAAAGTCATCAAACCCTGAAGGATGCTCCTGTCTTATCAGCAATAGATCCATTGCCCCTGCCTCGTACCAGTTCTGAATTTGATCTGCTACTTTTTCTGCCGAACCAAAAAATTTCGGCTTTGGTATACGGTATATCGGCATCAGCGCTTGAAGTTCCTGGAATTTTTCTTCAGCTTCTCTTTCTGTTCTTCCTACAATCGGATTATGTGAAATTGTAAGTAGGAAATCATCAAGCGAACGCCCTTCCAACTCCACTCTCCTCTTTAGCTCTTGACTAAAAGCTTTTGCATCTTCTAAATTATCAGCCGGGAGAAATACACCGTCGGCATGCTTTGAGGCAATATTCATGAATTCCGAAGAAGTGCCGGCTTGGAAAATTACCGGTCTTCCTTGTCTGGAACGGCTAATATTTAAAGGACCATCCACAGAAAAATAGTTTCCTCTATAATTTTGAGCATGCATTTTTTGTGGATCAAAGAATACGCCGCTTTTTTTATCTCGTATAAATGCGTCATCCTCATAGGAGTCCCAAAGACCTTCGACAATCTCTAAAAACTCTTTTTTCATAGGATACAAGTCTGCTTTAGAAAGATGAGTGCGACTATAATTTGCTAATCCTCCTGGATTAGAAGTGACCGCATTCCATCCTGCTCGTCCATTACTGATTTTATCAAGAGAAGCCATTTGACGGGCAACAGTGAATGGATCCGCATAAGAAGTTGCAATTGTGGCAGTAAGCCCGATTGAATGAGTCACCATGCTTAAGGCAGACAGAATACTTACACCTTCAAACATACTTAGGTAATGAGGAATCATACCTGGTCCAATATGGCTAACGTCAGTTAAAAAGATGGTATCAAACTTTCCTTCTTCTAATCTTTTTGCTTTTTGTACATAGTAATCAATGCTTTCACTAGCATTTGCTGGCATATCTGGGTGACGCCAGCCCATGTAATTCCAGCCTACCCCATCTATAGTCCCGGCTATTTTAAGTTGTTTTTTCTCTTTCATTCATTTCACCTTCTTTTCGTTCTAGTCTTATTAGCTATTTAGATTTAAGATCAAATTCTTCTGCCAGTAACTGATATCCTTTTAGTCGGCTTGCTTGGTCAGGATAAAAATCTGCTATCAAGATTTCATTAACTAAAGCTTCATTTGCCATCCGTTTTAACTTTTCAGCAACATTGGCTGCACTTCCAATAACAAACCGGTCTTTATTATATTGTCGCGCTGCCTCTTCCTGTGGTGTATAAACATACTTACTGGCTTCTTCTAGTGTTGGAAATGAAAGATCCCGCGAACCTGTTGCCATTCTTGCCCACATTAATTCCAATGGTCCTGCCAAATATTTTGCCTCTTCTTCTGTTTCTGCTGTAATGACTCCAATAGCTAACATGCTTTTTGGCTCGTTCATATAAATAGATGGCTTGAAATTTTCACGATATAAACGAAGCATTGAGATAGCTAATCTTGGTGCTAAGTGGGCTGCAAACACAAAACCAAGTCCTTTATCTATAGCGAACTGTACACCGCCCTGACTAGAACCTAACATATATATATCAGGTACTATTGATTCATTCCCTGGAACTATTATGTTTCTGAAAGGGTGTTGAAATGGGAAATTTCGTAAAAAAAACGAGAGTAACTGGTTTAGTTGTTCTGGAAAGTCATTTGCAGAAAGTGACTCTTGTGAACGTTGTAAGGCTAATGCAGTTAATCCATCTGTTCCCGACGCTCTTCCTATTCCAAGGTCTACCCTACCAGGGTACAGTGCTTCAAGTAATGTAAAGTTTTCCGCTACTTTCAGAGGGCTATGGTTGGGTAACATAATCCCTCCTGAACCTACACGTATATTTTTGGTATGTGAAGCTGCGTGTAGACTTAACAAATCGGGAGATGTACTGATTTGGCTAGGAGTATTATGATGTTCCGTGAACCAGTATCTCTTATAACCTAATCTGTCAGCTACTTGAACCATCTCCGTTGAATTTTTTAAACTTTGAATAGGATTACTGTCAGGATGTACATGTACAAAATCTAAGATGGATAACTGTAGATCATTAAGTTCATTGTTGACCAATTACTAACACTCCTTTTTAGATCCCTTTTCTTTTTTCCATGTTTCTCTTCTACTTAAATAGGCACAACATAACCAAAAGAACATATAGGGATTTTATTTCCAATCACATTTCAGCAGCTTGGGAGATATAAACTAATATTTAGCTTGCTAACTAATTTGTTGGTAATTATCCAACAAAGACAGCTCTTCTTTTGATTTTCTATTTAATACTTAGGTTGCTAAATAATTATTTAGCATGCTAAGTATCAGCATAGAGAAAACTTAGAACAAGTTTCTCTCCATTCGCTTCATAAGTTCCCTTAATAGAAAGCGTTCTTCCGGTAAGATCGAATGGAGTAATTTTTCTTGCTGCTGTTTCCATTTGAACTCAACCGGTTTCTTTAATTCTTTGCCTTTGTCCATTAGATAAATTCGCATAACCCTTGCGTCTTGTTCATCACGTTTACGGTATATAAATCCGTTTTGCTCCAATGATTTAACCATATTTGTCACAGTAGGCGGTTCACATTTTAAATGTTCACATAGTTGCATTTGTGTGATTCCATCGCCTAACCACAAACGAGAGAGTAAATTATCTTGTCCAACATAAAGATTAAGTTCTCTTAGACTTTCATTATAGTCTCGACGCATTTGAAATGAAATTTTATCTAATGACTGACGAATATCGCAATCAACCGTATCGTTCATAGAAAACCCTCCACTCGTCAAATATATTTAGTACGCTAACTATATCGTTGTGAAAATGAGGTGTCAAACTATTTAAAAAACCTACTCAGATTTAATTGAGCCGAATTCATCTTGGTCAAAGGTCCGGATTCTATTGGTGACACTCGTTTGCCTATTAAATTTTTATAGTAGTATTTTTATTACATATACTACTATAAAATCATTTCGTATCTTTTTAAAGAGGGCAATAAAAATGGATGTAGTACATTTTTTTGTACTTATGGATTTAACATAGTAGAAAAAAGCTGCCACAATGACAGCTTCGGATCTTTAACTCTTACCCCGTTAGGTTAATACAATTCTTCACAAACTTTTATTGTAAAAGGAAAAAGCTACTGTTAACCAATTTCTCACCCGAACGATTACTTTCTCCACCATTTAGTTTTTAAATTTTTGGGTAAATGGTAAATGGTAAATGGTAAATGGTAAACGATGAATGTGAGCGCTTTGGTTAGTCTACCTGCTCCCCAAACTTCTTCCCGAATTCTTCCATCAAATCAATTATAGGAATGAATTCCTTTCCTTTTGAGGTTAATGAATAATCTACTCGTGGAGGAACCTCTGGATAAACTTTGCGATTTATTAAGCCATCTCTTTCTAATTCTCGAAGTTGCTTTGTAAGAGACCCTTGTGATATATCCCATAAAAAGGCTTTAATTTCACTATAGCGACGCTCTTTGGTCTTTAAATACCAAAGAATTACATATTTCCAACGTCCGGAGAGGATATTTTGGGTATAAGCAATGCCATAAAATTCTCTTTGTTCCTTTATACACTCTTTGTCAAATCCATCCTTACATATCCTAGACACCTTTTCACCTGCTTTCTACTGTTAAGTACAAAAAAATGTACTACATCCATTTTTATTGCCTACTTCAAAAAGATGAGAAATCAATTTATTCTAGTATATGTAACAGAAATACTCAATCCGTTTTTAATATCTAATGAATATATGTTTACCGTTTGATAAACATATCATTATGTAACTTTAAGCAGAATAATTCTTTTATATACAAATTCTTTAGGAGGAACAATAATGAGATTTGGAATTATAGGTGCAGGACCAATTGGGTCAATTATTTCTAAAAAATTAGTTAAGATTGGATATGATGTCAAAATTGCAGATGCACGAGGAATTGAACGTTTGGAAGGAAAAGAGTTTGCTGGAACACCTGTGCGTGTAGAGGATGTAATTAAAAATATTGAAGTTCTTATAATATCTCTCCCAATAAAAGCAATGCCAAGCATTCGGGACATTATCAATCAAGTCGGGGAGGAAGTAATCATTGTAGATACTTCAAATTATTATCCATTTAGAGACGGCAAAATTGAAGAAATCGAGAACGGGATGGTTGAAAGTGTTTGGGTTTCTAATCAATTAGGTAGACCTATCATTAAAGCTTTCAACAATTTATTAGCCCATACTTTAGAAAATGGAGGAACTCCCGAAGGTACTAGTGGACGCATTGCTATTGCCATTGCTGGTAATGACCTATCACAAAAACAAGTAATCTTGGACCTAGTAAACGAGCTAGGCTTCGACACAGTAGATAGTGGTTCTTTAAGTGATTCTTGGAAACAACAGCCAGGAACTCCTGCTTACTGCACAGAGCTAACAAAAGATGAACTAACGAAAGCATTGAAAAAGGCAAATAAAGAAAAAGCACCATTACTACGGGATAAGGCGATAGAGAGTTATCAGCCCGGATATTCACATAAAGATATTGTGAATCTAAACAGAGAAATATACAATTCATAAAACAATAGGTGCACTCAGTAAGAGCGCACCTTTTTGTATATCCATATATCCCCATAAAGTTGCGAAGAAAGATGTTTGCCTCTTTCCTTTTTGCCGCCAAACAATCCTTAATGTTATCGATAGTTCTGAGAGCTTACAAAAAGCCTTTCCAGTCCGAACTCAAATTTTTGCAAACTGAAATTTAAGTATGATTCTGTTTTAAATCCCTTTTCCACTAACCTGACCGTTACTTGAAGAAGAAAAACGATCCTCTGTTATTGAAGATAACTGTCCGTTTGTTTAGTACAATATTTCACAATCTCTAAAATATATAAAAGACGTTAACCCATTTAGGATTAACGTCCGTTTTTTGCCACTCCCTGCAGATTTAAAGGATATATCTTTAATACCTACATTTAATCAATTATTTTCTTTAAACGTAATTACCAATTGCCGTCGGTGCTAACCGAAAGATTTCTCCAGGCATCGATTTCTTCCTGTTTAGACTTAATTACACTTTCTGCCCACTCAATTCCATCCGAACCTGCAATAAAGGATACTGGTGGATTTTCTACCTTCGCTAGGTGAAGGATTACTTCAGCAAGCTTCACTGGGTCACCTGCTTGGGTATGGTTACGATCATCGTGGAATTTACGGAACGTTTCCAATGCATCCGAGTAATCACTAATGCTATCGTTAGAATATTTTACGGAGCTTGAATCTAGAAAGTCTGTCCGGAAGAAACCAGGTGATACCGCTGTGACATAGACTCCGAATAGTGCAAGTTCCTCAGCGATTGCCTGCGTGAAACCCTCAACCGCAAACTTGCTGGAATTGTAGATTGATCCTCCAAAGACCCCTTTAAGTCCTGCAACTGATGAGATGTTAATGATACGCCCGCTGCGCTGCTTACGCATACCAGGTATGACCGCTTGAGTAACTGCCATTGTACCGAATACGTTTGTATTGTATTGAGCGCGGATCTCCTCCATTGATGACTCCTCAAAAACACCAAGATGTCCATATCCAGCATTGTTAACCAGTACATCGATACGCCCAAAGTGTTCTATTGCATCTTGAACAGCATCCTTAACCTGATCCTCTCGTGTTATGTCAAGCGCTGTTACGAATAGGTTGTCCGAAGTTCCAAGTGACTTTGTAACATCCTCCGCCTTCCGACCAGTTGCTACAACCTTGTTGCGTGCGGCAAGCGCTGCTTTAGCAATTTCAACACCCATTCCACGGGTAGCACCCGTAATAAACCATACTTTACTCATAAATATTTACCCTCCTATACTCTCTTAAAAACTTTATTATTGTTGGTACAATTTATTATTGTAGTTTATTCTTGTTACAGCAAGTCAAATCTTAAAGCTATCCTATGAAATACCGCATAAATAATAGGTTTTTCTGAAGGTATTGACATATATACAAGATTTAGGTTGTAGTTACTATAAGTAAAAAGAGCTCTCTTTTTTATCAACTGCCACCTATTAAATTTTTTCCGTGATTCCTTTTTCTTGAAGTTCATACATAGCTACTTTATAACTTATTACTTCTAAATGTTTAAGATTTTCATTGATTTTATTCTGCACCTCTAATTTATGTTGCTTCATTATTTCTTTTCTTTCAAAGAATGTCTTATCTCCTATTTCATAGAGTTCTACATATTCTTTTATTTTTGAAATGGGCATTCCTGTTAATCTGAGGGAGCGAATTAATTTAATCCACTCAATATTTTCGTCGTTATATATTCTACGACCATTGTCATCGCGCGCAATATCTTTTAAGATTCCTTCATTTTCATAAAATCTAAGTGTGTTTCCAGACACATTAAAATTCTCCACTATATGTTTCATTGAATAAAACATCTATACCCGTCCCTGATTAAGATTTTGTGAGAAGAAGAAGGTTGCATACAGTTCTTAGCCCCCCTTTACTTGAACCAAGCAAACAAATAAAGCGCCAGTTAGGTTCTGCCGCTTTATTTGAACTTCAAAAAGATTTATATTTTTAGGCTTTAACTTCAGTGCTTTCCTCAGCAATTTGGAACCAACCCGGTGTTGCTTTAATAGTATTCCAAAGCTTTTCCGGAACGTTAAGTTCACTTAGCTTTGAAGGTTTCAATTCGGTTTCAATTGCATCCTCGTGACCTTTTTCAACCAACTCAACCCAATTTGGGTTCATGACTAATGCCTGACCAATGGCAATTAGAGATAGTCCTAATTCTAAAGCTTTTACCGCATCATCTGGTTTTCTAACTGAACCAGCAGCCATCACAGGAACTCTGCCGTTTGCACGTTCGAGAATCAACTCAAGCCGTGTTTTATCTTGTTGGCTGACTTTTGACTTTGAGAACACATTATCTAACGAAGCATGAATATAATCTAAATCCTGTTCAATCAGGCGATCAATTAATTCGTATGTGTCCTCTATTCGCAATCCATTCTCTAGTGAAGATTCTTCAGGAGAAATTCTATATCCAAGAATAAACGGTTTGGTAGCATGCTTCTCAATTACTTTCTTAACTTCTTGAACCACTGCGAGAGGAAAACACAAGCGATTTTCAAGGGTTCCTCCCCATTGGTCAGTACGCTGATTGAAGAATGGAGAAAAGAAATTTTGTATTAAGAATCCATGCGCACCATGGATTTCCACACCATCAAATCCAGCTTCAATCGCCCGTCTGGTTGTTTCGCCAAAAGCATGAATCAATTCTAAAATTTCTTCGTGTGATAACGCTCTGGCTACCTTTCCCTGAGTAAATGGAGTAGGTTCAGTTTTTAATGCACTAGCACTGACAACATCACCATCTGGAATTAGTTCCGGTAGTGCTTTATTACCTGCATGAAAAATTTGCAATACCGCAGGGGATCCTCCACTTTTCGCAGCATCAGCTAATTTCTGTAAGCTAGGTATAAATTTATCGTCATATCCGGCAAATTCATCAGTAAACCCTTGTCCATTTGGTGTAACATGTGTACAACCAGTAATGACAAGTCCAACTCCATTTACCCTGCTTCTATAATAATTTACTTCTTCGTCCGAAATGGTAGTATCATCGTTGCTAGAATAAGTTGTCATAGGTGCCATAACTACTCTATTCTTAATAGTAATTCCACTTCTGAATGTGAAGGGTTCGAATAATTTGTTATATTTAGTATTCATATTAAAACCTTCTTTCAGTAATATTTGTTCAGTCATGTTGTAAGCCTGTTCAATTTTCCAAAAATATATTAATCATCAAAACCGGTTGAAGTAGCAAGGTTTTTCCAAATTTCCATTTCTGTTTGTAAACTTTCAATTTTATTGTTTGCAGTTTTATATGCATCAGCTCCAAGGAAAAGGTGCAATGGAGGGTTGGTTTCTTTACTTAACTGAATAAATACCTCCGCCCCTTTCTCTGGGTCTCCTCCTTGATTTTTATCATTTTTACGTAAACCTTCTTCCTGTCCTTTTCTTATTTGATCATAATCATGGATTGGGTTTTGATCTGCCCATTCCAACGAACCTGGGGAAAGGAAATTCGTGCGGAAACCTCCAGGTAGGACAGAAGTTACATGAATACCAAATATTTTTAACTCATGCGCGATCGATT
Organism: Neobacillus cucumis; assembly: GCF_023715505.1. The sequence goes on from NZ_JAMBOH010000001.1 coordinate 174,345, forward strand.
CACTAAAACCATCAACTGCAAATTTAGTAGCCGCATAGATACTACTTACAGGATAGCCCCAAAAACCACCTATTGATGAAATATTAAAGATATGTCCTGATCTCTGTTTTCTTAACTGAGGTAATACATTACGAATGACATTGAAAGTTCCAAATACATTGACATCGAAATTTTTACGAGCTTGATCGTCAGAAATCTCTTCAAAAGGTCCAACTTGACCATAACCAGCGTTATTCACCACTACGTCAAGACCGCCGAAATGTTCAATTGTTCTAGCAATGGCTTTTTTTACGTCTTGTTCATCTAGCAAGTTTAATTGCAAAGGCAAAAAGCCATCATGTTGTCCTATTTCTTTTTTTAAATCTTCGATATTTCTGGAGGTTGCAGCTACTTTATAGTTTTGATCTAGCAGTTTTTTTACCAGTGCTAGTCCCAATCCTTTAGAAGCTCCTGTTACAAACCATATATTATTTTGAGTCATATTAAATCTCCTTTGTTGTTATAATTTCTACTTTATTGTAGATTATTGTTGTTACAACAAGTCAAATGCTAACTTTTTCTATCTATAAAACCCATTCAGATAAGGATTGTTGAATAATTCTTGGTATATTTGTTATGATTTTAGTTATAGTAACTATAACTAAAATCATTATAGGGGGGACGAGGTAGATGTCTTATTCAATGAAAAATGTAGTTGAAAACTTAAATGTATCTGCAAATACACTTAGATTTTATGAAAATGAAGGAATCCTAAAAGATATTTCCCGCGATGCCAAGGGTCGTAGGGTATATAGTGATCAAAATATCGAGTGGATTAAATTCATTCGCTCTCTTAGACTGACAGGTATGCCTATTTCCAAAATAAAGGAATATGTTGAGCTTTATGAATTAGGCGATGAAACATTTTTGCAAAGAAAAGAAATGATGATGCAGCATAAATTAGAGGTCCAGAATAAAATTAATGAAAATCTAAAACACTTAGAGGTAATAAGTTACAAAGTGGCTATGTATGAGCTTCAAGAGAAAGAAGTCAAGCAAAAGATTTAATGCTTCTATTGGCATATATATTAATTGAACTAAGAAAAAAAGGGACCTTAAAAGGTCCTACTCAATGGTTGAAGCCAGTAGCAGATGAGGAATATACAAGTTAAAATAATTAGAGCTAAAAATTACCCTGTTATACAGGGCTTTTTTATACCAATCCACATTTTCCAGTAAATTTGTGAAAAAATGCACTTAAGCTATCCTGCTTCGTTACTTCAATAAGAATAGCCGCCAAAATTGCTGCCGGATCTTCCTCACAAGCACCCTATAGTTTAGTACAATTCCTCACAATTTTTTATTTGCGCAAAAAAACTGTCCCAAAATCAATAAAAAATTGGGACAGTTGCAACAAAAGAGCTGGAACTTAACACACTCTTGAATTACATAAGTAATACAAGTCAACCAAGACGGTTGACTTGTTGTTGTTACACGATTACCAACTCGATACCTCGTGATTATGCATCCTCATACGCAAGAGAAGTTGATAACTCACGATGAGCGTTGATCTGCTGCTGGAGCTCGGCAACTTTTTGTTCCGCACCAGCAATCGCATCCGCACCAGCAATCAAGCGGAATGGTGGTTTTTCCTGACTTACAATGGTAATCAGAGCCTTTGCAAGTTTGACAGGATCGCCTTCCTGTTTTCTATTTTTTTCTTTAAAGAAAGCCTTGATTTGTGCATTACCCTCAGCGTAGTCATCGATAGACAGGTCACCCCAGAATGTTGATTCTGGCTCTAAAAGTTCGGTACGGAAGAAACCTGGTTCAACGATGGTTGTTTTGATACCGTATGGAGCGACTTCATCACGTAACGACTCCATCCAACCCTCAAGACCAAACTTCGAAGCAGAATAAGCGGAACCACCCGCACCTCCGACCAAGCCTGCAAGAGAAGAAATTGAAATAATGTGCCCAGACCGAACCTTACGCATCAAAGGCAACACAGCACGGGTGACGTTCATAGGACCGTATAGGTTGGTACTGATTTGGTGTTCCATCTGTTGTGTGGTTAGTTCCTCGAAGAATCCCCCATAAAAGTTACCTGCATTATTAACCAATACATCAATACGTCCAAATCGATTAACCGCCAACTTGACGGCAGCTTCGGCATCCGAAGGATTAGTTACATCCAGCTTTACGATCAGGAGATTTTCATCATCACCGAGGGCTTTGGCTACTTTATCGGTATTACGACCTGTAGCGACGACCTGATGACCTGCCGCAAGAGCAGCCTTTGCAATATCAACACCCATGCCACGTCCGGCACCAGTAATAAACCAAACTTTATTGTTAGTCATAATTTTTTCCTCCTAATTGTCTACTTTATTTTTCAAAGGTTTATTAACCTTCGTATTTGATTGGAACAAGAATAGGTTACTCCTTAGAGTGCACTCTAAAGCAAGTTTTTTTTGAAAAAAATTTAGAAAGCTGTCAGACGCAATTGAAAAAACAACTGGCTGCTTAATTTCAAGAGAAACAGTTTCCTAATTCATTTTCATAAAAATTTATTTTAGTATCAAGAAACTCTAAGCTTTGACGAATCTTCTCGATTTCTTCCACTACTTTTTTGCGATGATTTTTAAGTAGTGCTAACCTTTCTTCCATTGTTTCATCCCCCATATACCCCCACATGATAAATTGTTTCATGTCTTTTAGTGACATCCCCGATTTTTTTAGGTGGAGCAAAGTTTCAACCCATAATTTGTCTTTATCCGAGTAAACTCTGACATTATTCTCGTCTCTGTTTACTTTTATTAACCCTTCTTTTTCGTAATACCTCAATGTATGTTCACTCACCCCAACGATTTTAGAAAATTCTCCAATAGAATATGTCAATATAACCGCCTCCATTAAATCTGATATGTCTATTTCTTCTTTCTCTTTTAATTTACGACACAAAGCAAGAGTAATACTTAGAGTTTACTCTAAGTCAAGAAGCACTTCAAAACGGAACCCTTTATAAAGAATAAGTGGCTTTTTTATTCATTGACTTTATTATAGTTATCCGGATTCCTTACTCAACTAAACTCACCCGTTTAGTCGAATAAAATAGGCTGCAGTTTTTTAGCAGCCAAATCTTAAGGAAAGCACCCGTTTAAGTGCATTCTTTCACATACAACATTTTTAAAGAGGAAGGACACATTATCCTTCTTCCTTAATAAATAAGAGAGATTTTTTATGCAATAAATCTATATAATCCTCTCTAATAAATCCCCCACTTTTTCTGCCATTTCCTGCGGTGGATAAGGCATGCCATTTTTTAGCCACCATTCCACTACACCTACGTAAGCATTAGCAACAAATTCGACAACTACATCTTCGCTTTGACCAAAATTTTTGCCTTTTGTTATATCCACGTCTTTTTTAAACTCTTCTATATTATGTTGAACAAACCGGCTGCGAAAATATCTTGCTCCTTCACTCACCAACATCGTCGAAAAAAATAAATAATTACTTTTAAGATATTCCATGCAGTGTATAGTCGATTCAATCCAATCCATTTCAGCTTCCGACTCACAAAGGTTAACCATGTTATTGATATGTTCTTCTATGATCTTATCCAACAGATCAAATTTATCCAAGTAATGAAGATAAACAGTTGCACGGTTAATATTTGCCCTGTCAGAAATATCCTGAATGGTAATACTATCGAAATTTTTTTCTGACATTAATTCAAGAAATGCTTTTTTTATTGCATCTTGAGTTCTAACAATTCTTCTATCCACTTTTGCCATCGTTTCAACACCATACCTTTTTTGAGATAATCGACAATTTTTATTGATTTGTTGTCTAAACAACAAAACAGATTAAATTAACGATTTCTATGTCTTGTTTTGTTTATAATTGTATTATAAATTATTTACAGATGTCGAGAAAGCATCAGTTGTATTCTATATTTAACATGAAAGGATGTTATTTAATATGTCAAACTATATATTTGAGTTAAGCGATAAGGTAACAAGGAAATCAGTATCATACACTAACAGGTTTGGAATCAAAATTGCGGCAGATCTCTACTTGCCAAAAGACTTTGATGAGTCAAAGAAACACGCAGCCGTTATTATTGGTGCACCCTATGGCGGTGTTAAGGAGCAGGGTTCGGGTATTTATGCTCAAAACTTGGCAGAGCGTGGTTTTGTGGCTCTTACATTTGACCCATCGTACAACGGATACAGTGGTGGAGAGCCACGGCACCTTTCTTCGCCTGATCTATTCGTAGAAGATTTCAGTGCAGCTGTTGATTATGTAGGTACGCGTCCATTTGTAGATAGGAATCAAATTGGTACCCTTGGTATGTGTGGTAGTGGTGGTTTTGCAATCAGTGCAGCGCAGGTTGATAGACGCATCAAGGCTGTTGCCACTGTCAGTATGTACGATATATCCCGTGCGCAAGCCAACGGCTTTAAGGACTCGTTAACTGAAGAAGATCGCAACGCCATACTCGATGCCCTTGCCGAGCAACGCTACGCGGAGTTTGAGGGCAACCCGCCGGCTCTAACCGATCGAGGAGCACCTATTGGATTTGATGATAATACAGACCCTATCGGTCGTGAATTTGGCGAGTTCTATTCTACACCTCGTGGGTACCACCCAAACTCAATTACTCAATTTACCGTGACAAGCAGCTTGTCATTTATGAACTTTCCTGTGCTTACGTACATTAAATCGATTTCACCGCGACCAATTTTGTTCATCATGGGCGAGCAGGCTCACTCACGATACTTTAGTGAAGATGCTTACGAATTGGCGGCAGAACCAAAAGAGCTATACATCGTTCCAAATGCAGGACACGTTGATTTGTACGACAAGACAGATTTGATCCCATTCGACAAGTTGGAAGCATTCTTTACCGAGAATTTGAAGTAACAATTGCTTCAAAGGCTCTAATCACCATCGCAAATCTAGAGGAACCACCGTTTCGCTGGATCGGTGGTTCAGATGCCATCGCTAACGTAGAACTAAAAGTCGCAGAGCTTCAAAAGCAGAACAGTGCCCATCGGGACCTTTTGACTTCCCTCACTTATGAGGATGCAAAAGCTTTCAGACGAAGTTAAATTTGAATTCTTCGGGAAGAAATTTTAATAAAATGCCCCCATTGCTTTTTGGGGGCATTTTATTGAAGATAGGAGTTGTTTTTTTGACTAAACGAAATAATTTGTTGATTTTCATATTGACCATAGGAGTTTTCGGCATCTTAAATACAGAAATGGGGGTTATTGGGTTATTACCTTCCATTGCTGATCACTTTAATGTCAGCATATCAAAAGCAGGATGGCTGGTGAGCTTTTTTGCTCTAACGATTGCTGTATCTGGACCAACGATGCCGTTATTGTTTTCCAGGATAAATCGTAAGAAGGTCATGTTACTTGTATTAGGTGTTTTCGTTTTGGGAAATATTGTATCCATATTTACATCTAACTTTACCATTCTATTAATTGTTCGTATAATTCTAGGCTTTTTTCATCCAATTTATTGTTCTTTGGCATTTACAGCTGCTGCTTCCTCAGTAAGTAGAGAAGAAGCCCCAAAAGCTGTTTCTAAAGTATTTATAGGTGTATCTGCCGGTATGGTAGCCGGAGTACCGATCGCAAGTTTTATTGATAGTGCCGTTTCGTTTGAAATGGCGATGGCATTCTTTGCTATTGTTACTCTTATTGTATTCATTGCTACATTAATTTTTGTACCATCTATGCCTGTTGAAGATAGACTTTCTTATGGTACACAACTTTCTGTATTAAAAAAACCTATTATATGGCTTTCCATCGTGACTGTCATTTTATTAAACTCAGCTATATTTGGGGTTTATAGTTATTTTGCTGAATATCTGAAAACAGTAACGAATATGTCCCCGAATACCATGAGTTTAACGTTATTCATCTTCGGTGGAGCCAATATTATCGGAAACATTGTGGCAGGTAAGTTACTTACTCATAGTGCCACTAAGTCTGTAGTATCTTTTCCTTTGTTATTGGGTGCTGTTTACATCATTTTATTCTTTACAGGACAGTTTACCGTACCAATGGCAATTATAACTTTAATTTGGGGAATATTGGCTGGAGGAATAATGGCAAATATAAATCAATATTTGATTGCGTCTTCAGCTCCCGAAGCGCCTGATTTCGCCAATGGCTTATTTATATCATCCTGTAACGTAGGAACAACGATTGGTGCAGCTGCAGGCGGGTTATTTATATCAGAAATGGGTACACAATATGTCGTATTAGTGGGAATCCTATCATTGATACTAAGTTTGGTAACTATCTTACTTAGAAATTACATGTTTACTCCTATACAACAACTTTCCAGATAAGGATTAAATTCAACATTCTTAAAAGCTCTCTGTTCATTATTGATTTATATTCCCTGTCCTACTTTTATTATTAAATTTCTAGGGTGTGGAAAAATTTACTCTAGCTCAGGATTAGTAGCCGAATAAAGGAGGATATTAAATGTCAAAGGATATAAAAGTTGCACTTGTCACTGGCGGGAATCGAGGAATTGGATATGAACTAGTCAGACAATTAGCTCAGAAAGGTTTTCAGGTCATTTTGGCAAGTCGAAATCCAGAGATGGGTCATGAAGCTACGCAAAAACTTAAGGAGTTAAAGCTGGACGTTTCGTTTGTGGTAATGGATGTAGACAATCAAGAAAGCATCCGTCAAGCTGCGATTACTGTAAATGAGCGATATGGAAGATTAGATGTATTGATTAATAATGCTGGCGTGTATTTGGATGAGAATGAAAAGTTATTGACTATGGACGCTTCCATTCTAGAGAAAACGATGGCAACTAATTTCTTCGGCGCTTACTATTGTCTTCATTCCTTTATTCCGATCATGGAAAAGCATGGCTATGGAAGAATCATTAATGTTTCATCAGGATATGGGGAGATGAGAGAAATGTCTCATCAAGGAGTAGGCGCCTATAAGTTGTCTAAACTTGCCTTGAATGGTTTGACACAATTGGTAGCTGCAGAAATCAAAGGAGATATCAAAATAAACGCGGTATGTCCGGGGTGGGTCAGTACAGATATGGGTGGACCATCTGCTCCAAAATCTCCTAAGCAAGCTGCTGAGTCTATCCTTTGGTTAGCGACGATTGGACCTGAAGGACCTAACGGAGGATTCTTCAGAGATGGAATACGAATCGATTGGTAATAATACACCTATGAGAGCAAAAGATTTGCTGCTTAAGTGTGCTTCGATTAAACCGTCTTCTCCAATTGTTATTGTTTAAAAACCAATTAAATAGTAAAAGCCGAATATCCTATTTCAACTAGGATATTCGGCTTTTTTTATAACTTTGTGAAGCGATGTACTTAAAGTAAACTGCCCAGTTAGTCGAATAAGAAAATGACCGCCGTAACGACGATTATCTTGTGCTCAAGCACCCGTTAGTTGAACAAGGTAAGTTACTCTAAATATTCATCACTCAGACTTGGATTTGAATACCTTGCCATTCCAGTTTTCAGCTTTTTTAATCCAAGTTTGCGATAAAATCCTTCATTACCAGTTGTTGATATTAAATGTATACAAGAAACATTACTTAGCTTATCAAGTAAAAACTCCATAATTTTTTTAGCTATTCCTTGCCTTTGAAAATCTCGATGAACCACTACATCATAAATTGCTGCATTAAAAACTCCATCTGTAATCCCTCTACCAATCCCAATAATTCTTCCATTGACCTTAACTAAGGCTACAACATTACTTGCTTCGAATACTTGTCTAATTATCTCGTTTGTATGTTTAGTCCACCCAACAGAAGCATAAACTTCCTTCATTTCATCGAGATTTGCATTGGCAAAATCACTATGAATTTCTATATCCATATATACTCCCTCCTATAAATCGCATATCTAAGTTTTTAAAAATTTTACCATATTTTCATTGTTTCTTCTTCAACTAAACTGCCAGTTATTTCAACAAGAAAAATGACCGCAGCAGCGATCATCATCCTAAACAAAAGCACCCAATTGTTTAAGGAAATTGTTTCACAAAATAAAAAAATATGTGTCGGAACAGCTTTCTACAATTAAAACTCTTCTTCTAAAATAGAATACATATTTATATCTTGATGTTTTCCCTTTACAAATATGCCTTTTCTAATTATTCCTTCAAAAGACATTCCCGTTTTTTCCATCACTCGTGCTGAGCCGATATTTTCCACAAAACACCTGGCTTGAATACGAACTAAATTCATTTTTTCAAAACCGAATTTTATTACTTCTTTTGCTGCCTCAGTAGTTAAGCCATTTCCCCAATAATCTTGAGAAATAACATAGCCAATTTCAGCAATTTTGTGATTTGGTTCCCACCAAACAAAGTCAATAGTCCCGATTAATTTTCCATTATCTTTGTATTCAATTCCCCAAGGAGCCACTTGGCTGTTTTTATATCTGTTTAAGATAATATCAATAAATTCTTTTGTGTCGGATAATGTTTTATGGGTATTCCAAGTAACATACTTAGTTACTTCTTCATTTGCGCCATATGAAAAAATATCTTCAGCATCATCTAAGGTAACTTTTCTAAGAATAAGACGTTCAGTTTCTAATATCGGTAAATTACCATATATTTTTTCAATCTCCATAAGATACCCTCTCCAAATTAACTTGATAAACACTTATTCTATAAGGTTTTGTATTACTCCTCCTTCTTGAACTAAACTGCCCATTAGTTCAATAAGAAAAGCCGCCTGTTTATTGCAGCCAGTCTTCAACTCTTGCACCCATTAGTTCAATAACAATTTTATTTTTTACCTGTTATTTTTTATAACGTAATTTAATAAATTTGGCTGAAGCTGTTAAAATAAGCATCGCAACAGGACCTATTGTCCTGAAGGTAGCATTGGGATTAATTTCAGGATAAATAACTATAAATAAAACTCCTACTAGTAAAGATATTAATGAAAAAAATAACCCTCGATAATAAGGATTAATATCTAAGAACAGATTTAAATAAGTACCAATAAATAAAGACACTAAAATAAGTAAACCAATCGTTGTTTTTATAAGTGTATTAAAATCTGGGGTTAAAATCGCAAGAACGATTGCTAAAGCCATAAAAGCTAATGCTACCAAATATCCATACACTTTATTTTTTTCATTATTTCTTAGTTGTTCAATGAATTTCTGAATCACTTTATTATCAGTCCTTAAAAAAATTCTACCTATTTTTATACGTTTCCCAAGCCATTAAGGTTTCAATCCTTGTTAAACTAACCTGCCCGTTAAGCGTAAAAATCGGCTCTTCACCACAAAGAATGAAAATATATTGAATCCGGCGATAATGTTCCTAAGGCTGGGAGAGGAAGGTCGATAAACTATGGTGCCTTAGAGCCCATCCGTTAGTCTGACTCCAACGACCACGGTGCACCACAAACTGTCGCTCCCTTACGGGAAGCACTCATGGTAGATTAATCCTAATTCTGATTGTTGCACCAGCCTCCAATATACAAGCCTAGAAAGGAAGTTTTCAATGGATGTAATGATTGAAAGAGCATGTGGTTTGGATGTCCATAAGGACAATATCACTGCTTGCATTATGACTTCACAAGGAAAGGAGATTCAAACATTTTCTACTAAAACGGTTTTTATTTTAAAGTTATTGGACTGGATTAAGGAGAATAATTGTACTCACGTAGCTATGGAAAGCACGAGTGTTTATTGGAAACCTATTGTTAACTTATTAGAGTCCGAAGGAATCGAATTTTTAGTGGTAAATGCCCAACATATGAAAGCTCTCCCAGGACGCAAAACTGATGTTAAGGATGCAGAATGGATTGCCCAACTTCTTCGCCATGGACTACTTAAAGCTAGTTTCATTCCTGATCGGAACCAACGAGAACTGCGGGAACTGGTTCGCTATCGCCGTAGTATTATTGAAGAACGCGCCAGACAACACAATCGGATTCAAAAGGTTTTAGAAGGTGCCAATATCAAACTTGGTTCTGTTGTATCTGATATTATGGGAGTTTCGTCGAAGGATATGCTTCGAGCAATCGCAGATGGTGAGAATGATCCTGAAAAACACTTCGATGTTTGTTTATCTTATAGACACCATCCCGATAGTAGTCGTTTAATAGTAGATGTTTCTTACTTACAACGTTCCGATTAACCTAGCTTTACATATATCCGTAGGTGCTTACTTTAAGCCTATCAATTCTATATCTTCGTTTGTTAGATATACCGAGGTTCCTATGTACTAATCGTACTTTTCGGTGATTGACACTGCAATTACAGTATACGTCTTTCGAGCATATTAATATTTTAGACCCGTACATTCGCAAGTTCGTCAGTCCTACTGGACATTCTCACCTTAGATATTTTGTAGCATCCCGACCTATCGTGAACCATATTCTATGTAAGAACTTAGGTCCATTTCAGCCGACTTTACCTAGCTTCATACACATTCAGGCTACTACTATCCTGTGCATGTAGGAGTATCAGATAACTCGTTTCAACTCAACATGACGGTTTTCATTCCGAGTTTCGATTAATCAGTTGTAATTGCCTTTCGGCAATCCTCCTATTTCGTGTTTTTACACTTATAAGGAAACGTTTCGCGCAGTACGATACTTCACAATCTTAAACATAAAGAACAACTAGTGATTTTCTCATAAAAAAGGTCGTCCTTTGACGACCTTTCTAAATCCTATTCATGTTTAACAGTAAGCTAGAATATACCATTACTTTTTGGGTGCTTGTTCAAATGTTTCTAATATTTTTTTCATTTCTTCTACGGTACATCCTTGGCTAGACACCTCGTAAATGACCCCGTTTACCTTTGTAGAAAATAAAGGATCATACGGAGCATGCTCATAAGTACGGCGGTATTGAGTCCATTTCACGCCATTGGAAATAAATTCTCCGATTTTGTGGTTGGGGTCATACTGAAAATCACCATTATAATCAACATGGTTTCCTTTAATGATCCCGTCTTGATATCCTTCTGGATATTCTTGTATCCAGATAAATTTATCAGTGATGTGATCATCACCTGGTATTGTGAATGTCTGCCCAATGCTGCTTTGGGGTGTAGGTCGGTACTCAAGTTTTACATGATAGCGAGAACCGTCGTTACGTAAAGCTATAGAGGTTCTCTTTAACTCAGGAGATTGTAGTATTCTTAAAAACGGTACTACTTTGCGGATGTTTTGATAAGCCGCCTGAACCTCCGTTGGATCATTCTTTCCGCCGAAAATAGACTTTACATCCGGTTTTTCCACTGGTTTTGCCCGTTTTAGAACCTGATAATACTCGATAGTCCGCTTCCTCGCCGTACCTCCCAGTATTTCAACTGCAATATATTTATCTGGTGATTTATCCTTAATGGAATAATAGTTGGAGTCCGGAGGATATTGCGTAGTATCACCTTCCTGTAAAAACTCCCAATCCCCAATACGGGAGATTGTGCCTAGTTTCGAAGCTAATTGCTCTTTGGATACTCTCTCAACTGTCGGTATATAGTAATGAGCGTCGTGAACAAGGTATTCTGAATAAGGATGAGTAGGTTGATCGCTTGTCCCAAAGAGCTTAAGCCCAGCCCAGCTTGGTGTAACATTCGGAACCAACAGCAAGAAAAGAACAGTTAAAGCTACAAATATGACCGCCTTTTTCGAATTAAACCTTTTTTTCTTTTTTAAGATGCTTTCAATATCTATTTCTTCTGGAAGCCGGATTTGTCGTTGAACGTATTTCAATGTGTTTTTTAATTCTTGTTCCATGTCCATCCCTCCTTCAGAGATATATCTCCATGTGATGATGACAGTAATTGTTTCTTAAGCTCGCCTCTGGCGTGATGAAGTCGTGATTTAACCGTTCCCTCACTAACGGTAAGGATCGAAGCGATTTCCGAGATAGATAAATCCTGCATGTAGTATAAAATGATAACGGTCTGATGTTTCAATGAAAGTTTATGAATACATTGATATAACTCCTTTTGGTTTTCCTCCTGAAGATAAATCTGTTCCGGCTGCCCATCCCTAGACTTGTCCAAAATATCCTTCCACGGATAAAAGAATCGTTTTCGCTTTGCCATTTTCCATGTTACATGCAGCAAAATTTGATGAAACCAGGTTTTAAACGATGCTATTTCAGGATTAAATCGATGTATGGATTTATATGTACGAATTAGAGCCTCCTGAACCGCATCATCTGCCCCGGCTCTTTCCCTTAGAAGCATATACGCTACCTGGTATGCTGAAGGGATATAAGGTTTCAATAGTGAATTGAATGCATTATGATCCCCAGACTGAGCTTTAATAAGTTCTTCATGTTCCGTCACGTCCCAACCTCCCTTATCTACCTACTTATTCCCCCAAGAATAGGAAATGGTTCATTTTTTCGTAAATTTTTTCTAAAAAGTTCTAAAAGAAAAAGCCACCATTAGGCAGCCGTATTTTATAGTAAATTCGCTTTCACAGAAAATTTTCCTTCTTGAAGTAACCTGACGCGTTAGTTGATCAACGAAAAAAAGAGGCTGCCGCCGGCAACCCCATCTTCAACTCAAGCACCCGTTAGTGAAAGAAGAACATTTCAACATCGTCTCAGGGTTTAAGATACAAATTTCTCATTTTTCCCGATAAGCTGAACAATGTTCATCGGAAATACGGTAATTTTCCCTGCCTGTTAAAGCTGCTACTTCCACTAATTTATGACCGAGACTGTCCCATACCGCAACTGCATTCAAGGTTACCCATTCAAGATTTCCCCGTGCAAGCCGAAAGGAATAATAATCATTATCTGTTGTTACCAAGACTTCTTTATAAGTAATCTGCTTGTTTTTTCGGTTTTGAATCACCAAAACAAAGTCTAGCTTTTCTTCTTCTTTGGGTATCTGGATAATCCGTGCTACAAACATTCCATTAGGGTTCTTCTTTGTTTTATAAATTTTTTCTGCTTCTATTTTTAGTTCTGGTCTGCCCTTCATAATCTCTCCCTCCATACTTATATTTTATCCGATGATTTATACAAATTCCCAGCCAGTAATGATAATCCACTGTTCAACTAAACTGCCATTTTAGTTGAATAACGAAAAAAGGACTGCCAAAACAGCCCCATTGTTGAGAAAGTAAAGCACCCGTTACTTTAAGTGCCATTTTTCACAAAGTTTAAAGTGAATTTAAATCGGTTTCCAATCCAATTGATTCATCAAATCAGACCAAGTAATACAGTTTATGTTCGTTTAGTTCACCCAGACTTATCGCTTTCGCTTATAATAAGTTCTTTATTTACTGCACTTCCCATTTGAATTTTCCATTATACTGTTTAAGTTGTTTTTTCACTTGTTCCAATTCATAAAAACCTGAATGCGCTTTATTGACAATTTCTTCATCCGTTTTACCTTCTTTTAGAAGAGTCCTGATAAGTTCATATCTTGATGCTTCAAACTCAAAATAACCATGATATACATTAAGCTGATTTCTTATGTCTTTTAATTCAACATAGCTGGTTGTTGCTATATAAACAATCTCTTGGTCTGTTTTGCCCATTTGTATAAGAGTTCTAACAATGCTATATCTTTGGTTTACTTGACCTGTCGCATATCCTTCTCCCCATCCGTCATCCCAAGCTATATCGTAGCATTCTTTGCAAGGAAGACACTCTTCTTCCTTCTCTTTAACTAATCCCAATAGTAATGGTAATGAAATTAATGTGATAAGAAAGAATGTTTGTTTCACAAAAGTCACACCTTTTTTACCTTAGTATGACCTTTTAGCTCACTAAATGAGTCAAAAACGCATTAATCGTTTTTCTTATTCAAAACTGCCCCTTTAGCACAACAACAAAAAAGGATTGCTGCAGCAATCCCTTCCTGAACTTAGTTGAACAAGGTCTATTTTTTCTGACTATCCTTTATTGTTTTTATCATTGCTAAAAAAATTATAATTACAAAAATAATAGAGAATAAAATCACCATAAACACAGTAATCCACCCCTAACCTTTCCCTAAATTATACCATAACTGGAAATTATTTAGTTGGATTTTTTCTTAAACTAACCTGCCCGTTAGCTTAAGTACAATTTTTCACAAACTTATTCTTGATTTAAAAAGGCACTATTGCTTAGTGCCTACTCACTTCATATTCCTTCATGATTTTATAAAATGTATTTTTCTTTAAATCCATTTTATTCATAAATTCAACTGCCGTTATTTCGTTTTTTTTCCATGATTCATATTTAGTTTTTAAAATTACTTTCTGTTTCTCATTTAATGATTCTAGGCTTATTTTCGGTCTTCCTAGATGTTTACCTTTTGCTTTGGCCGATTCAATTCCTTCTCGTTGCCTCCTATTAATATCCTCTCTTTCTTTTTCAGCAACGAACGAAAGAACCTGCAATACTAAATCAGAAACAAATGTCCCCAAAGTATCCTTGTGTTGTGTTGTATCCAGCAATGGCATATCAATTACCCTAATGTCAGCTTTTATTTCGGTAGTAATGATTTCCCATTCTTTTTTAATATCTTTAGAATTTCGACCAAAACGGTCTATCGACTTTATATAAAGTAAATCACCTTCACGTAAGCACTGTTTTAGTGCTTTGTATTGGGGGCGATTAAAATTTTTCCCGCTTTCCTTATCTATAAATATATCCCTATCATTTATACCTAGTTCAAGCATTTCGTTAAGTTGACGGTCAATATTTTGGTCTTTACTGCTTACTCGAATATAACCGAATATTTTATTTTTCATGATGTAAGTATCTCCTTGATGCTTTTCTGTATGATACTTAAATCATAACAAAATAGCTTATAAAGGTATATGCTATTTTACAAACGTTTATAAATATTTTTAGGATCTTTTAAAACTATTCAATCATTGATAAATTAAATAGTGTAATAGTGTTTATAATGGTATACCTTTTAAAACGCTATGCAGAAAGAAAAAGCTAAATAGATATAAAATTAAATAAAATAATAAACCAATTCTATTTTTAGAAATGATTTATTTTTGTCCCCCCCCTTTTCAGGGATGTGACACTAATAATATATAAACAGGTATTTTGAAAACATTGATACATGAGTCTTTTATTTGCTCTTTATATGATATTAACAGATTTAATTTGTGAAAAAATTGTGGTGTTTTGCACCAATCTGCCTCCATCTTTGGGAGTGCCAAAAATTTGGTACTTCACTACTTTTTCTCCTCCGATTTCAATCCACGCATCCATGTAAGGATGCGACTTATTCTCATGGTTTTTAAATGGGTGGGCTTCATTATTTCAATCCACGCACTCACGTAGAGTGCGACAATGAGGGGGGTTAATAAATGGCTTTAAACTTATGATTTCAATCCACGTACTCATATTGAGTGCAACCAAAAGGCTGTGCCGCATGTTTCGAGCCATCCGATATTTCAATCCACGCATCCATGTAGGATGCGACCTACCATGAACTGCACGACACGCTTGATAATGTTATTTCAATCCACGCACCCATGGAGGATGCGACTAATTACGTTCAGTATCGTGAGCTGGCGTTTTGAATTTCAATCCACGCACCATATAGGATACGATGAAAGCAGAGCAGGACGAAATCTTCGAATACTGGTTTCAATCCACGCACCCATGTAGGATGCGGCTACGCCCTTTATCTTTATTCCAGACCGGTTTAAAATTTCAATCCACGCATCATGAGGATGCGACGTAAACGATATTCGTGCGGTCCACACTCAAATATTTCAATCCACGCATCCTTGTAGGATGCGACGTGTTGGCTCCATCTGTGAGAGCATCCTTGATTTTATTTCAATTCACGCATCCATATAAAATGCAACCATGTCGCGTTGGAGTAGCCGCTTGATATACGCTGAATTTCAATCCACGCATCCATGTAAGGATGCGACTCGGAACACTTGCCACTCTTCATGAGTCCAGCCCGTATTTCAATCCACGCACTCGTGCAGAGTGCTGCTGGATGGTGATATCTTACTTGTTAGTTGTCGCTTGATTTCAAACCACGCACTCATGTAGAGTGCGACAAGTTAAGAAAGAAAAGTATTTCATTGATCAGGATTTCAATCCACGCACTCATGTAGAGTGCGACGGTATGACATACGGCATCATCGATGACCCTTTCAAATTTCAATCCACGCATCCATGTAGGATGCAACGATCAAGTAATTACGCACTCATGCAGAGTGCGACCCATCATTACCTGTTCTTGATAGATCATGATACCATTTCAACCCACGCAGCCATGGAGGATACGACTATAATGCTTTATTCCGAATACTCCATCTCCAATATTTCAATCCTCGCATCCATTAAGGATGCGACTTCGAATATCCGCCTCTTGCTAAGGCATAAGGGATATTTCAATCCACGCATCCTTGTTGGATGCGACAGGGAGGTCGGAAATTTGCCAATCGTTGTACGTGTTTCAATCCATGCACCCATTTTAAGTACGACTAACTATGCCTGCGAAATCAACAATGCCTGCTTGGTTTCAATCCACGCACTCATGCAGAGTGCGACGCCAAGTTGTTATTAAGAGCGATTTCGAATTGACCATTTCAATCCACGCATCCCTGAAGGATGCGACTGCACTAAATGCTGGACCTTCATAATTCCACATATTTCAATCCACGCATCCAGAAGGATGCGACAATGTACAAGTGACCAATACTGCAGAAGGACAAACATTTCAATCCACGCACTCATGTAAGAGTGCGACAACGTCTCCAGAGTCGGAGTGATCTTCATGTTTTTATTTCAATCCTCGCATCCATGAAGGATGCGACTCAATTTATCCACCACAAAGGCGCATCGGTTTTATTTCAATCCACGCATCCATGTAGGATGCGACAATAAATATCCTGTTCAGGGATTGTCGGATATGGTATTTCAATCCACGCATCCATGTAAGGATGCGACACCGGCTTTGCATACTGACGGGACTTGCCCTCAAAATTTCAATCCACGCATCCATGAAGGATGCGACTAATAACCGTAACGGTTCCTGCTACATTCGCATTATTTCAATCCACGCATCCATATAGGATGCGACCTCATTAAGAGACAGATTACACCCGAATACCAAAAATTTCAATCCACGCATCCATGTAGGATGCGACGATCATAAGAAGGAAGAGTGCGACGTCACGCCGTTTTGTTTATGTACGTTTGTATCGTTATTTCAATCTACGCACTCATGAAGAGTGCGACGCGCTTATCTACTTCATCCTTTTCCACCAGTAACCTATTTCAATCCACGCACTCATGAAGAGTGCGACATTAGAAACTAGAACTGAAGAGTTATTCCCTTCCATATTTCAATCCACGCACTCATGTAGAGTGCGACCTTGGTAGTTCGATAAATTTCTGTTTCCAGTTCATATTTCAATCCACGCATCCATGAAGGATGCGACAGAAGGCGACCATGCCAAGTACGAAAAGATGATATTTCAATCCACGCATCCATGTAGGATGCGACCTTGCGTAACTCTCGCAGTACCTCCGCTTGGAAATTTCAATCCACGCATCCATGTAGGATGCGACAATAAATTACCTTTGCATGTTACAGTGATCGCTGAATTTCAATCCACACATCCATGTAGGACGTGACTCATTTTTTACATCATTCAGATCGCTAAAACTGTATTTCAATCCACGTATCTATGTAGGATGCGACCTTTTGAATAGCTGGTTCCTTGCGTTGCCTTGATATTTCAATCCACGCATCCATTTAGGATGCGACACGTTCGAATCCCGAACGTCTTTTCTTCTGCTCAATTTCAATCCAAGCATCCATGTAAGGATGCGACCTTGTTCGGCTGACCGTTTCTGTACTTCGTCTTTATTTCAATCCACGCACTCATGCAGAGTGCAACCGGAAAAGTAGGATGCGACTCATATGCCTATTCCTAATAGTTGGAGCCAAAAATTTCAATTCACGCATCCATGTAGGATGCGACGATTTGAAACGCGATATGGAAGCGATGGGGTTATTTCAATCCACGCATCCATATAGGATGCGACTTAACAAAGTCGATTAGCCCTTTATAACCAATCTGATTTCAATCTACGCACTCATACAGAGTGCGACACTGGCAACGGAGACACCGTCACATTTAAAAATATATTTCAATCCACTCACTCATGCAAAGTGAGACTATGATCGATGTAGCCGCCGGATTTGCCTGTGGTATTTCAACCCACGCACTCATCAGAATTCGACGGTATGACATAAGACATCATCGATGAGGAAATTTTAATCCACGCACTCATGCAGAGTGCGACATTTCTTTCGTGGCAAAATGGAGGGCATCACCGTAATTTCAATCCACGCATCCATGTAGGATGCGACCGATCCAGGCGCATTTACTAAAACAATCCAAGAATTTCAATCCACGCACTCATGCATAGTGCGACCGGGATTTGGTTGGACCGCGATCCCCTTTTTATTTCAATCCACGGATCCATGGCGATGCGACTAAAGAATGTTCGCCGCACGAATGGCGTCTGTTCCATTTCAATCCACTCACTCATGCAAAGTGAGACGCTTGAGCAGTACCGGAAAGTTGAACAGTGTCATCATTTCAATCCACACATCCATAAAGGATGCGACGCACTGTTTCCTCTTCTTTCTCTTGTATAGTAGATTTTCAATCCACGCATCCTTGTAGGATACGACAATCGTTCATTTATCAATGGATTTCGGTGAGAATAATTTCAATCCACGCACTCATGAAGAGTGCGACCAACATGGCTGTGGGCTTTACCAGTTGTATTCCAATTTCAATCCACGCATCCATGTAGGATCCGACATCGATGACCACCAAAGCCCGGATATGCTGAACATATTTCAATCCACGCATCCATGAAGGATGCGACCTGGGTCGTACTTTTGAGCCTTAGTGATATCGGTATTTCAATCCACGCACTCATGAAGAGTGCGACGAGATTTGACAGTGAGAGGAACCGTTGACGGCAAATTTCAATCCACGCATCCATGTAGGATGCGACCGTTTTTTTTCTGCCTGGATCGCTGTACCATCCATATTTCAATCCACGCACTCATGAAGAGTGCGACGTGCTGAACCTGACCAATTCATTAACTTTACTAAATTTCAATCCACGCACTTATGAAGAGTGCGACAAAAAGCAAATTACAAGGAGCTCAATCCCACAGGGACTGCACTCCTTGCTCGTAGAGTTATTTCTCGATCATTGTCACTCCGGCAGGTATCTTATCCCGTTCAATATCCACGTGATAATCATAGAAACTTCGGGCAGGACGAGTTTCATCCTTCTTTGTTGCTTTCACAAGGTCGAACAATTGATAAGCAGGTGCATTCCCTAAAGCACTTTCATGTTTAAATATATAAAGTTTACGAGAAGACATTTTCCCACGAGCTGCGGAATGGTCATGGTCAAACATATTAGTCAAAGCATCCCATAATAATTGAAGGTCAGCCTCAGTAAAACCCGCTTTCTTTGCTAAATGCGCAGAAACGAAACCTTCCACCTTGTATAATCCATAGGGGATAATATGCTTTCTTCCCATCGCACGTTCTTTTTCCAAATCTCTTTCGTTCGTAACCGCCATTCTTGTAATCGTGATTTCTTGAGGCACGATTGGGTCGATGCTACGCGAAAAAGCTAATTGAACCGGACCTTGAACTTGACCACCATTTACTTCGTTTGTCATCACAGCTCCAAAGGTACGAATATCGAAAAAGGTGGAACACAAGAATTCCGTAATTTGGCGCGCTAGTTCTTTATCTTTGGGTAATTTCTTTGATTCTGGTTTGATTCCTAAATGATCATACGCCTTTTTGTGCTGAAGATTTAATACTCCGCCCTCTCGAACATAAATATCGTACCCGTCAGCACCCTCTTTGACAATATCCACGTAGTTCCGGATTTTTCTTTTTAGACAAACATCGGTCGCAATACCAAATCCGGTCTCTGGATCAATTCGCGGCATATTTCCGGCATCCGGATCCCCATTTGGATTTCCATTTTCGACATCATAGAATAATACAAACTCATATCGGTTTTGAATGACTTCACTCATTGTTATTTACCTACTTTCCTCTTTGGTTTTCTTTTCATATAGTGATGATCGTTGGTGATAGTAGCCTAAGACAAACAAACCTTGATCTTCAAGGTTAAAATGACTTGGGAACTGGGTTATTCCATTCATCACCTCTTCAATTTTCTTATCCATGCTCCACCCATATTCTGCTTTTGATATATGGTGTTGTGCTAACCGTAACAGAAGGGGGAATACAGAACCCGGGGAGGCAGAAGCTGCTCCAAAATAACGGTCACGTATGGTCGCATTGATGCCTGGATTAGCATCCTGCTGAGCTTTTTCTAATAGAGCGAAAAGGCGTCCCAATCGATAAGATATCTTTGAGTTTTTTTCGTCTAATTTCATGGAGATTGGTACCTCATTTCGTTTATGGAATCGGTTGTTACGTGTTAAGTAGGCTTTAATCATAGATGCCCGAATATAATTAACCTTTTGATCAGCTCGGATTCTCGAGATCATAGACTGATATAATGCTTGCGGGTAAGGTCCCCCTGTTAAGATCGAACGCATTAAAATCCCACCGAGCAAAGGGGCAATTCGTTTGGCATCACCTAATGGAGCCGTTTCTTTCAAGATTAAGCTGATTGGTATGTAATCAGGCTCATTGGCAAAACCTTTGACTAATGATAAATCTGCATAATGCTGAATAATTTTTTCAACAAAAGAACCAAAAGAATCCATATGCCAAAACCTGATGGATAGCCGACTAGCATTAGGAGCTAGTCCCAAAATGTAAAAATTAACATTCAAATCCACTTCGTCACGCAAGGCTTCTCGAATAGGAGAACCTGCTTTAATCTTTAAAAAGATATCTTTTAATAAATCAAGCGTTTTCGGATCTCTTTCAAATCTTTTGGGTTCATCTCCCGCTTCTTGTGATTCTACTTGAGAAGGGTAAAATAAAGCGCTCAACAAATCTTCTTCTAATCCTGGACGTTCCGCCCAAAAAACAGTTGTTGTATCGCCAATCCTGATTCGATGTTTTTCGTTACGCAGCAAATAATTTAAAGCGGTCGTGTAGCCAAAAGTGGCGCTGGCACTTACCGGGGCATTGCCACCACCTTCCTTTCCGTACGAGGTAAACGATTCCTGGTTAAAAGATACCAATGATGCTCCACTAGACTGTGCGCCCACTACCCCCTTTATATTTGGGTGCAAACGAGCAATAGGGGAATATTCTCCTGTAACTAAACATTGTTCAATCAGATCAGACTCCCGTTGTAAGGCGAACCTTTCCCACTTTTCCATAATCATAGGTCGCTCATGTAAATATCCGATTTCTCCCTCCAGACGAAAAACAAGAATACCCCCTTTGTCCAACTCTTCTACAAGACTAGCAATCAAAGGGTGATTTTCAGCCTTTTTAGGGTCCCACGTTCGGAGAAATTGAAGCAAAGCGATTGCCCCTTTGTCTTGAATATCACCAATAATTTCTTCGTGAAGTCTGGCAAAATGGTTGAACGTATTAATACTTCGTTCCTTTTTGCCACTCTTTGCTAAACCGAGTACATAAGTCGCATTATCACACATAAAATTTGCCGAAATGCCGGATGAACGTTTTACCTGTTCGGGCACATTCATTTCACGAGATACGAGGTTCTTTCCTCTTTCCACTCTCATATCAATGATATTAGTTAATATTCCATTTGCGCTGATCACAAGAGCATGGGAAACTTTCGCTATACTATATCCCGGTCTGCTGATTTCGGCATGTTCGTCGTTTAATAAAGTTTCATAATATTGATATAACTTTTGGAGAATCACTAAATGACCATCCCCTTTTCGATCCACGGAACATCAATAATTCCATCTTTCATTGATGCTCTGAAAAATTGAGCAGACCGGTTGTTTTGATAATCAATGTCCCACAGCATCCATCCCAAATCTCGTTCTTCACCATGGTAAACAGACGGTATCATTTCGTCTTTATCTAAGAGACGAAACATGGCTGGAAACTCTTTGCACCCCAGGTAAGGTTGGTGAAAACATTGACCTTGACGTGCCCGTCGGATTGCAATATTATAATGTTTTTCCGTGGTATCCTCTGGTCCAGCAAGATCAGTCATATTAAAATGTGCTTCAACTATATAAGCAACATCCCGGAGTAAGAGTGTAGCACGTTGCTGCCTATCGTCATTTGGATATTGATGTAAATCCTCTTCATTTCCCTTCATAGCAGACTTAATTTTTGTTTCAGATATTTTACTTCCCACTTCGTTTCGACGAATGTTATCAAACCGAATCGGGTTTAAGACATGAATCCG
Organism: Neobacillus cucumis; assembly: GCF_023715505.1. The sequence goes on from NZ_JAMBOH010000001.1 coordinate 196,699, forward strand.
ATCCACGACCCATTGGATCGCAGGCTTCCAGTGAATGGATTCTAGGATGCCTCTGGCAGCAGAAGGAGTTATGACGTCATAACTGACGCGCTCTCCTTTCATCTCCGGGCGGGTAAAACAAGCATAATTACCCCAGATCAACAAACGAATTCCATAGCCCATAAAAAAAATCACCTTTCTATGAAAACATTAATCTTTCAACTCAGTTGCAGGTACCAGACCAACATGTTCATTGTAATAAGTTTGGATTAACTCTTCTCTCAATACAAAAAAACGCGATGCTATTTCTTCAATAATGCCACGCTCAAGCATGGTCTGAAACTCATTGTCATAAACTTGAACGCTGTATTTTTGGAGTTTCCTTAAATATGTTGCAGGAAAATCACTATGCCTTATTTCTTTGATTAACTTCCGGGATTGACCATCCCAGGGAACGATCACTGATGCCGCATCTTCAATTAATTTAAATTTCTCTGCAATGGTCCGGAACGGAAAAGCGAGTTCTTTTTCCCTCTCTTGGATAAGAGGTAAAATCCCTTCTCGGTCGAGCCCCTCACGTTCAATGTCGAAGAGCTCAGTAAAATAGTCTTCAATAGCAGCTAAACTTAACAAATCCGAATGACGATTCATCACATTTAATCCAACTTGAGCAGTTCTGCTAAGCCATCCCGGCGGCAATCCGTGTTTCTCTGTCGGTATGAATACATAGACAATTCCTTCGCTCCGCAATCCTTCCCGGTTACAACGTCCGGCTGCCTGAGCGATGGAATCGATTCCTGCTATACTGCGATAGACAATCGGAAAGTCAACATCCACTCCCGCCTCAATCAATTGGGTAGAGATTACACGGCATGTTTCTCCTTTTTTTAGACGTTCTCGAATAGTCTTTAGGATTTCAGTTCGGTGAGCCGGACACATGCGCGTGCTTAGATGAAAATTCCCATCTCCACTACACTTTTCGAAAAGGATCCGGGCATGCTTTTTGGAGTTAACGATACATAAGACTTGATCATGCGACATTAACTTTTCCGCTAATTCATCATCGGTAACGGGTTTTTTTAGTTGGGTAACTTTCACCCGTTTTAAGTTTTGATACAATTGTTCAGGATCCTGGATAATCTCGACCGGCTGGTATTCTTTTGGTAAAAACGAATTCAACGCTGGTTGTGTCGCCGTACATAGAAGAACGGTAGATTGATAATTTGCTACCAGTTCGACCAACGAATTCACACACGGTTTTAAAAATGGAGTCGGAATCATTTGAGCTTCATCCATCACGATGACACTTTTAGCTATATTGTGAAGTTTCCGACAACGCGACGTTCTCGACCCGAATAATGATTCGAAGAACTGAACATTGGTTGTAACAATAATGGGAATATCCCAATTCTCTGAAGAGAGACGCAATTTTTCCATTATTTTAGTTTGATCTTCCAACCTATCTTCCGGTAAATCAAAGCTGCTATGATGCTCTAAAACGTTTAATACTCCGAATATTTCTCTAAAGTTTTCCGCGTTCTGTTCAATGATGGTTGTATATGGGATGACATAAATAATCCTTTCCATGCCATATATTTTCGCATGATTAAGCGCAAAAGCCATAGATGATAAGGTTTTTCCTCCTCCTGTTGGAACTGTTAAAGAAAAAACGCCTAGTTTGGAGCTCGCTTTATCACGGCACTGCTTTAGGATCTCTCCTCGAATGCGATTCACTTTGGACGGGTTAGCATTCCTTGTTTTTTCCAACAGTGAGCTATCTAACTTGTCCAGTAATTCTCGAATCGAACGATACTTACCCCGAAGAGAAGATTTATTCTCATTCATAGCCCGCTCAGTATCTAAAAAATCAGCGTCAACCAAAGAAGAAAATAAAAAACGAATCCAAAATTGAAGGCTAAACCCGAGGCTAGATGGTGTATCCAATCGAGGGAAATGAACCCCTGAAGGATTGGGTAAACGAATCTCGCTGTTGAAATATTGATAATCAGGCAAATTAGTGGCGAGCAATCGAGAACTTAATGAAGATTCATTTTCTGGACTTCCGAAATCGGGAAGTCCAGCGTGATGCCCGGCAATCGTATATGCAATCAATCTTCCATATAATTTATTCCATTTTTCCGCTTCAATAGCACCAGCAGTCGAGTGAATAACCTTGCGTTTATCACCTTCTAATCGCTTCTGGAATTCAATAGAGTATTTGCCGATGTCGTGAAGTAGCCCAGCAATGTAGGCAAACGATCCTCCTTGAAAGGGATTGGCAAATTCACTAGCCCGATTCGCAACGTCATTTAAATGGTCTTTTAATAGATGCCAATCGATTTTATCTCTGTTGTTGGTGGAATGTGCATAATATTTCACGTTTTGTCTTCACCTTCTCATTTGTGAAGTTCTAATTTTATCAAAATACATCCTACTTATTACTTATTTTAACGTAAAACCCATTGATTACCTAATTTAAAATTGCGTAAATATGAATATTTTAGAAAGTTCATTTACTTTATATATTTCATAATGAAAAAAATTTTAAAGAAGGAATAAACAGAGACCTCAACAACTTAGTAAGAGGCGATGTACAGGATTACAAAATTTGTTACAAGGAAAATAGTGATTATGTTTGGACTAAATTAATGGGGACACAGAAAGAAACGGTTCAATATTTTTTGAAGAATGCACCGATTAAATAACTGCATAAAAAATTACTAAAACAAATTCTAAAAGTTATAAGTTTTGGACAGACACAAAACAATTAATAAAAGTTCCTGTGTTTGTTGTTATTATTGTCTAAAAGTTAGTCTAAAATAAGAAATACAAAAGATATTAGTCTTTTAGACAACAAGAGAGGGAAAACATAAAAATGGGTTAATAAATAAAAAAAAGATGAATTCGTATCGATTTCATCCCCATTCCACAAATGAAGGAATCCTAAGGAACCCAGCTTTTGTTAAGTTTCGAAACTTCACCCGGCACTTGATCGGCTCAATTTGCCTAAACATATTATCCTCTGAAATAACATGCAACTGATTGAATAAATTTTTCATTTCAGACGGTCGCATAGACTCCATGAACCCAGCCAGTCTGCCATCTAGAAATCTCACTAGCAACCCAATTTCGCCTTTTCTGAGCCCAGTAATCATCACATCATCATTATTGGTAATTAATCACCTTGAGCCACGCCTGGATGATTTACCGACATCATAATGGGAATCCTTTCGCTTTAGAACTATGCCCTCTACACTTTGCTTCCGTACCAAATCAAAGAAGGCAGAACCATGTCCTTCTAATATTTTACCTTTGCTACTAAACTCGAATCTTGAGTGATAACATCCTCTAACAGTTGCTTCCGTTCCGTCAATAGCAGCCGTGATACTGACTGACCTCGGAATTGGATTATAAAGTGCCTTCAATTAAGTTATTACTGTTTGATTGGAACCTTGACATCATTGCTTCAAAATCCGGTTTTCTGGCTGGATCAGTGACAATAATCTCCCCATATAATACCGTTCCTTCCGGAATGGATTAGTTGATATTATGAAATAAAAAAGCACCTCTCCGGATTGGAAAGACACTCTTTGTTAATTTTGATAATACTGATATATCATGGATAACGCCAAATACTCTGCAGTTGTTCCGCCATTTTTCTGCCCCGTTTTTCTGCTGCTAATTATTATTTTCCATAATCGCCAATTCTTAACTCATCTCTCATCATATTCTTAAGTTTAGATGTTTTTTCAGTAATAACATATATTTCTTGTCTTGGTTTTTTTCCACCAACATTGATATCTGGATTATCGAAATCTCTTTTAAGGGAAATTGAAGCGGTTATATTTCTTGATGTATCCATTAGTGACACTACAATTTCTTTACCATAATCAGAGATGTTTTCCGAAAGAAACAACTCAGAATCCATAAAATAATCAAATGCGTCTTCTGTATCTTCTAAGGCTTTTCTTATTAAATCAAAAATAAATTTTTCCTGCTTTTCATCTATATTAGGGATGGTTTTTTTTAATTCTAAAATACTAATAAGATAGGAAATTGAGTTAGTTGATTTTATTAATTTTTTATATATTTCCGGATATATTTCATGTCTCTTATTTGAATAAAGACCAAAGTCATAAATTTTCCTCTGAAAATCTAATTTTTTCTCTTCCAATACAAGGTTAAGATCAGTATTAAAACGAGCTAATTTTTTATTATAAAAATTACCGATTCCACCTTTAACAAATGTACTAATGGTTAGAGTAACAATAGAAGATGTTAATATTGATACTACCATTGGCTGCCAATCCATATTTCCCTCCTCCTCTAAAAACATCCTTACACAGGATGTTCTTCATTTACAAACTGATCTTATTATGGTCAGATTAAATCGTAAACTTCTAGCAAGCCATTATATAACTCTCTCAATTTTGTTTCATAATCATGAGTAATCATTAAGGGAAGTGATAAATGCACTTCTGTATTCCTATGAAATTGTCTCCATTTATTAATATCATTCATTAAATTGTCATAGTTCTTATGCGTAACGGTCATCTGCAAGTTTTGCTTTAATTTATCTATACAATGGAAAAACTCAACAGTATTAATATCTCCCAAGTGTTGATACCCGTATGTTTGGATGATTGATTGCAACCAGGGATTATTTGGAGCAACCACACCTACAATCCCAAAGGGTGAGTTTTGTGTAATTGGTCCTTTTTGAGATTTAAAAATATCGATATGCCTTTTTATACACACTGATTTAGTTAGTATTTCTAAACCAACATTACTTATAATTTTAAATTTTTGTGGTAACTTTAACACTTCCATATCTTCCCCGGGATTAAAGATTCCTTTTTCATACTTCCATATACCTTCATCTTTAACTAATCTAATAGCAAGATATTTTAAATCTTCATGCCACTCTGAAATATTTTGATTGACTACCATATTGACACTTCCCTCCAATAAAAAAACACCCTTCAAAAGTGCTCGCTCTTATAGACCTCAATTTTCAACAAAATGTAAGCTTATAAAATATTCCCGCTTTTTGTCGATAATACCTTCTTTTACTAAGGCCGATTTAGTAAATAAATATCCTCAATACAAAAGGTCATTTATTACATCCGACGAGCCAATTGCATTTTTAATTCTTAAATCTTCGCGGAAGTCAAATAATAATTAATTTTAAAAGGATTCAGCACCGCAACCGAATCCTTTTTTTAAATTACATTAAATCGTCATTTATGATAGTTCCCCTATAAAGCGATCTGCCGCTATAATATCCGGCAAAATACCCCTAATGTTCTCCTTTAATGATCTGTCAGTTCAACCCTTTCAAGCTCACAAACATACGATTGTTCTTGAATTGTAATTTAAGAAGCTTAAAACAAAGAAAAAATGCCTAGGAATCTGCACCCAAGACATATCATTTTTCAATGTTATAAATTTAGATAAATAGGTTATCTTCTAGCATTGTAAATCTTAACAGCCAATTAAAGTCGATCGATTTCAATCCAACCACTCAATATCAATTGTGGGCTGTGGAGCTTCTTTTTTTGTATTATGATTTGCGGTTGTATTAGTTGAGAACCAGATTTTCTTAATGAAGGTTTTAAGGAAAGTATTACAATCTTCAGGATTCATATTATCAATATTTTCTAGAGTTTCAATATTATATGTTAATCGTTGTTGTTCTTCATCTGTATTATTCAAATTTTCTAATTTAATGTTAACTAATTCAGTTTGTTGTTTAACCTGTTTAATTTGCTCTTCATTCTCTTCATTAAATTCAAGAAATTCACTCTTACTTATTTCCCCATCCATTCTCATAATTGTTAGATTTTTTTGTCTTTTTTCAAATTTTTCCAATTGCTTTAATAACGAGTCCTTCTGGTCTGTTAATTTTTTTGCTTCATCAGTAGTATCGAGGGATTTTAATTTTTTTAACGCTCTTTCAAAATCTTCCCTCTTTTCTTTGACCGTTCGTATCACACTTTCTTCCACAGGAAGATACTTGTACCCTTTATCTTTACAAGCGTTATTGCTGATTTTATAGGAACAAGATTTTATAAAATCAGTAGATCCATCCGTTTGGATATATCTTTTTCTCCCACAGCAATTACAATAAATAAGATTTTGGAGTCTTCTTGTTGCTTTCTTTTTGTTAAAGAAATTACCTGTTGTATTTTCTTCTAAGATTTTTTGAACTTCTAACCATTGTTGCTTTGATATGATTGGTTCGTGAGCATTCTCAACAAATACTTGGTCAACCACTCTGCCATTAACACGTCTACAAGCTTGGACTACTCCGTAATAAACAACATTTCTTCTTATTTGAGAGATATGTGCAGTCGTTAAGACCTTTCCACTTCTACTCCTCCAACAGAACATATCTAATTGTTTGGCTATTTCGTTTGCACTAATTCTTTCCAGCGTCTTTTGGAATATGTACCTAATTATTTTTGCTTCATCCTCAACAATAACTAGTTTTTGATTATCGCCCTTTTCATACCCCAATGGTGCTTTATTACTCATTGTCCATCTTCCTTGCTCTGCTGCTGCCAATCGACCTCTTCCCAAACGCTTTTTGATTTGCTTATACTCAAAATTTGCCATCATTGCCTGGAAAGAAAATAACATTTCATTACTTTCTTGATTTAGATCAATTGCACCCTGTGGTGTTAGTATTTTGATGTCATGTGCCATTAAGAGTGATTTTATTTGTTCAGCATAGGCATTGTCACGAGAAATCCGGTCTATATCCATTACCAAAAGAAAATCGTATTCATCTAATTTACTTAACAATAAATTCAACTGAGGTCTTTGTGTGTTGACACCACTCGAAATTTCTTGATAAACGTCATATGTCAACTTATGTTGCTTTGCAAGTTTGATAAGAGCATTTCGGTGATTTGTTAATATTTCCTCAATATCTAATTGTTCCTCGTTCCTTGATAAACGTAAATAAATAGCAGCCAACGCCATTTCTTAGCCCCCCAATGTGTCATATTAAAAATCATAACACATAACCAATAAAATTAGAAAGGTAACATCGGTAACTTTACCCACCGTACCATAGATGGTGATCACGACGGTATCACCAATTTTATACTTTGGTTTCTTCCTCTTTGCCATATCCTCCCATCCCCTCAAATGGATTAGTCGTGTAGATTGATTACAATAGTATATGCAGGGTGAAAAATATCGCTCATGACAATTTTGAAATAAAAAAATCGCCAGCTTTGGGCGATTTAAATGTTTTTATTTAACTTTCGGCACTGAGATAATGCTCCCAAGCTTCATCAAAGACGGACATCGATTTTAGATACTGTCCATGCATTTCCAAATATAAACTTATTTGGTGGTAATCTTCCGATGTTTTTGGAAACCCATGATCCAAAAACGCATTGTTCGCAAAGTTACTGATATCATCCTTCGGTTCAGGATGTCTATATTTCATTAAAAAATGATAAAATGATTTTCTCATACTTTCTAACGCCTTTCTTATCCAATTCAGAAACGAGTCATTTTTCTTATGAATTACTATAACGGATACTATTGATGTCGTCCAGTTGGAAATACAGGAAACCATAATAAAAACAGCCTTTTTAGGGCTGCCCTTTTGTTAACTTGAAAAGTCAAAATAATTTCTCTTTAATAATCTTGGAATTCTCATTAATTCCTCGTAGGAGATCACTTTTCCAATTTGTTTACAATTAATTAAAAATAATTGATCTTCTATTTCTTTAACAATCCTCTCACTCTGGTAAATCATGTTACAATCACCGCAACGATGGGTAGGTGTTTCTCTAATTTCAATGGCACGTGAGCCGTCCGGTAGCTCCCAGAAAACAGAGTCAGTAACAGCATTTACATTAGAACTATTACACCATTCACATTCCATTTTCATCATTCACTCCTCACAAATACTTCATTTGTCCAATTACCTAGTCCGAATTTCCCTCAGATGTAACTCCCTTTTCTTTTTCAGTCAATGCTTTAAATTTCTTTTCCTTTAATTCATCCCGCTTGCTCCGCTTGTCTTTTAAAGAAGAGTGTGCAGGGTCTTGATTGTACTGCTTCCTGCGATTAAGCCTTGTTAAACCTTCTGGCACTAAATTGAAGTGTTGATCATTTATAATTCCTGCAATACCGGAAAGTGACTTTTTCTCTGCCAAGTTAGGGTATACACTTTCAAAATATTCCTCAGCTCTGCCAGGAACGTAGTTTTCAGGCTCCGGATAGGAGGTAATCACTCCTTCAAAATTTCGGAGCACCACTTTTTCCGGACTCTGTGAAATTAAATAGTTCGGCTGCAGCGCAATTTTCCCGCCTCCACCTGGAGCATCGACGACAAAGGTTGGCACAGCATATCCGCTCGTATGGCCGCGCAACCCCTCGATAATTTCTAGTCCCTTGGAAACAGGAGCACGAAAATGCCCAATACCCTCTGAAAGGTCACATTGATAGATATAGTAAGGACGGACACGGATTTTAACGAGGTCATGCATGAGCCTTTTCATGATTGGAACGCTATCATTAATTCCTGCTAGAATAACAGATTGGTTTCCAACAGGTACACCTGCATTAGCGAGCATTTCACAAGCTTTTTTTGAGTCCTCTGTAATTTCTATTGAGGTATTAAAATGGGTGTTCAACCAGATTGGATGATATTTTTTCAAAATATTGCAGAGGTTTTCGGTAATCCGCTGCGGGAAGACCACTGGTGCCCTTGTTCCGATTCGAATAATTTCCACATGGTCAATTTCACGTAGATTTTTCAAAATATATTCTAAAATATTATCATTTATCAACAGTCCATCTCCGCCAGAAATTAATACGTCGCGAACCTCTGGTGTTTGTCTGATGTAGGAAATAGCAGCATCAAGCTGTTTTTTAGGCACACCCATGCCAATCTGGCCCGAAAAACGCCTTCTCGTACAATAACGGCAGTACATTGAGCATTGATTAGTGACTAGAAAGAGCACCCGATCAGGATAACGGTGTGTTAGTCCTGGTACCGGGGAGTCCTCATCCTCATGTAAGGGATCTTCAAGGTCATATTTCGTTTTGTAGATTTCTTTAGAGATCGGTACCGATTGCATCCGAATCGGACAGCGGGGATCATCTGGATTCATTAATGATGCGTAATAGGGTGTGATATTTAAGGGAATGGTTTTAGTGGAAATTCTTACCCCCTCTACTTCATCTGGGGTTAAGTTGATTACCTTTTTTAAATCATCGACTGTACGAATCGTATTGGTTAATTGCCATAGCCAATCGTTCCACTGTTCCTCGGTAACATCTTTCCAAAGTTCTATATCTTTCCAATGTCTGTTTGGTTTATATATAAAATGTTTCATGTCATTTCCTCCAATCTTGCTTTACTAAATAATATGCAAGAATTGTGCCAACTCTACAGTCGAGTAAAAAAGCAATTCCTTCGTTATTTTGATTTTGAGACTCAAAAAAACCGCCGAAAATTCGGCGGTTTAGTGAGGAATTTTTTTTAATTTATATTGAAGAGTCTGCCTTGGTATTTCAAGTAGCTTGGCAGCTTGATTGATATTTCCTTTAGAAAGGTCGAGGGCACTTATGATTAGCTTTTTCTCCACTTCCTCCAAATTCTTTCTTAATGATAGTTTATCAGAAGGATGAATATTACCTTTGGCTCCAGCAGGATACTGCCTCAGGATAATAGGCAAATCAACAACCCCAAGGTGATTTCCCTCGCAAACATTCATCATATATTCAAGCGTATGTTTAAGTTCTCGGACATTTCCCGGCCATTGATATCCAGTTAAAAATATCTCTAGATTTTTTTCCACACCTTGAATGGTCTTACTTAATTGTCTATTGAAATCTTGTATAAAAGAATCAGTTAAGTACATGATATCCTCTCTCCTTTCCCTTAAAGGCAGGAGAGAAAAGGTAAACACATTCAAACGATAATAAAGATCATGTCGAATCATTTTCTCTCGGAGGGCTGTTTGTGGGTGTACATTCATGGCGGCAATAACACGAACATTAACGGAAATATTTTGTGGGCTGCCCACCCTGCGAATCATCCCGTCCTCTAATATCCGTAAAAGCTTAGCCTGAATCTCTATTGGCATCGTATGAAGTTCATCGAGAAAAAGGGTCCCGCCGTCAGCCAATTCAAACAAGCCTTTCCGATCAACAGCCCCAGTATAACTGCCTTTTACTGTCCCAAAAAGAATGCTTTCAAGCAGTGTTTCCGGAATGGCAGCACAATTTTGAGCGACAAATGGACCTTCTGAACGATTGGACTCATGGTGTATACCCTGGACAAACAATTCCTTTCCAGTTCCAGACTCCCCGTAGACAAGAATTGGAGAATCCGATTTTGCCAGTTTCTTTGCCTCTTCCTTGGTATTTATTAATTCCGGGTTGATTGTTTTTATATCGTTTAGTGTATACTTTACCTGTTGTACACGCTTGTTGGGGCTGCTTTTAGAAAAACCTTTTTGTAAGTCTAAAAGTCTTTCTGCAAGCAGCTTCATTCTAGAATAGTTCTTGGCAATTTCGACTGCGCCAACAAAGTCTTCTCCAAGAAAAATAGGCAGCGTGGTATTAATGGTATCAATCCTCACTCCGTGCATATTGACATAGACCTGAGCTTGATTATAAATGGGCCTTTCTGTTTTTATAACCTTTAAAAGAGTGCTCGACTCTTCTGTCAAGGAGGGAAATGCATCAATTAAATGCTTTCCTAACACTTCATCTACATCCATCCCATCGTGTTTGGCAGCTACTTCATTGTAAAAAATCGTTTTTCCTTGAGTATTGACTACATGGATTCCTTCGTCAATGCTTTTAAGAATGGCAGTCAAAACCTCTTGTGTTAATGCCGTTAATTGTCCTATTTTAATTCACCTGCCTGCTATAGCATCTAGAGTGCTGAAAAATTGGCATCGCCAGCCGAAATTTTAGCAGTTTGCCAGATTTTTCACCCACATATTCATATTCTCTAGTTTGTCATAGATGTAGCAATTATTCATGAACCTGCCTCTGTAGGAATATCCTAGTTGAAATAAAGCAGCATTCATCCCAAATGATAAAGACCTTGCAATGGAATAGGCACAAAAAATCCCATTTTTTATTAAGTCCTTTTCGAGTTCTTGGAGGATGATTTTCATAAGTCCATATTTTCGGTGCTCGGTTAATGTTGCACAATCGGTTAATTCAGCATTTTTGTAATAAGCGTTAATCTCTGCAGAGGCGGCACTTACTATTTCCCCCTGATAGGTAAAGATATAATAGATTGTCCCATCCACCATAGTCTTTTTTACATATTCAGGATCGTACAATGGAGTAGGATAAATGGGAAATACTTGTTTATATAGGGAGGAAAGCTCTTCAGCACAGTTTTCATCCGCCTTCTTTAATTCATATTCCTTTGGTGGGAATGTTTGATTTATGGAAGGATTTAATTGATAGATACTCTGAATAATCCCATCCTCGGTAATCCAATGGTCATTCCTTTTGCGTTCAGACGTATAAAATCTCGAAAAGAAGTGTGCGTCTGAACCTAGAAAATAACGGTCCACCATCGCTTCAAGCTGAAGTCCTGCTTCTAGAAACGTTATAAAGTCTTCACGACGGCCTTTAATGATGAGTTTTTCAGCTTGATACTTCTTAACAAGCTCTTCCACTTTCTCTAATAATAATTTTGTATTTCCACGGTAATCATCAACCCTGATTCGTTTATTAAAGGGGTCTAAAAATACTTCACAAAAAAAGTTAGTTTCGTTCACGTAGATAGTTGATGTGGTTTGGTTCATAAGGTCACTCCTCAACTGCTTTTCTAAAAAACCGGAGATTAAGTTCTTCACTCGTAGACGAAATGAAAGCCTGGCCGGGATCTAGCCAGACTTAAAGTTTCATACTAATACTCTCCATATCCTAGTCTGCTTTCGGCATTATCATAATATGATTTTATCAATCAGCAAATGAAGGTGCCAATCATGATGGTTCCGCGACTTCACACCATCTCAATATGGTTAGGGCGATTATATTACTTGCTGCAAACAAATCCTCAAGGATAATATGTTCATTGGCATCATGTGCTAATGCTGTTATCCCCGGTCCAAAGACGACAACAGGAGTATGGCCCACAGTTGAGAGGATTCCCCCATCTGTGCCCCAGGGACTTGCTTCAATAACAGGCGGTTCTCCTTTAACTTCAATAAAGCTTTTCGTTATTTCATTAATTAACGGGTGGTTAGTCTCGAGACTCCCCGGCTGCCATCTGCCGCCAAACCATTCCAGCTTAAGAGGGTGTCTCTTCAGCCATTCATCTTGGTCGCACAGATTTTGCAAGCATTCTTCCATTTCCATCTGTGCAGATAGAATACTTTCACCAGGAGATACTCCCATCCTTCCTTCTATTACGGCTGTATCAGGGACTGATGAAGGCCATTCACCGCTCATCATTTTACCGATATTAATTGGGATAGGGATAGGAATTTTTTCAAAAAGAGGATCAGTAACCCTTGCATTTCTATCTTTCTCTAATTGTTGCAAACTCTGAATCACTTTTAGAGATTTCTCAATCGCACTAACACCTTCATATCTTGTTCCTCCATGTGCCGCTTTTCCAGTTACGGTAATCCTGAACCACATGGAACCCTGTTGTTTTGGAAACATCTTCAGATTGGTTGGCTCAGGAATGATTGCTCCGTCTGCTTGATAGCCTCTTAAAACGGCTGCCAGTGTACCTGCTCCACCACTTTCTTCCTCAATGACACTTTGAAAAATAACATCCCCTTTTAGCTTTATACCGGTGGCAACAATCGCTTCCATTGCCATTAATAGGGCAACATTCCCTCCTTTCATGTCAGTTGCCCCTCTTCCATAAAGCTTACCGCACTCAATTACTCCACTAAATGGTTCATGATCCCAGTTTGACTCATCGCCAACCGGGACCACATCAATATGACCGTTTAAAATAATTGATTTGCCACCGCCAGCTCCTTTTAAGACTGCAACCAAGTTTGGGTTCCCATCAAAGCTTTGGCGGTCGCAGCAATAGGCCGGGTGGCTTTTTAATTCATCACCGCCAATTTCCCATATGTCGAGTGTTAATCCAAGCTGACGACATTTCTCAATGACAATAGCTTGTGTACTGCTCTCATTTCCACGGGTACTATTTTCTCGGACGAGCAGTTGTAACAGTCTCGCCGCTCGTGCCCGATTCTCCTTTAGCCATTGCTTTACATGGTGTTCATATTTTTCCACTTTAGTTCACCCCTTTAAGCCAAATTCCCCATTAGTACGGTATGTTGCGAATATTTTCACTAACTTTAAATTCACAGCCTGTTTTACTGACCACACTATCAAGATTGTACGGTGCAAATATTTCGGACAAAAGCAGTCCTTCGTGGGACACTTTAAAGACAGCCATTTCTGTAATAATTAAGTCAACGCAGCGGGAGGATGTTAAGGGGAGTGAACATGTATTAACAATTTTGGGGTACCCGTTTTTATCACAGTGGTTCATCACAACGATTACTTTTTTGGCTTTTTGTGCGAGTTCCATTGCTCCTCCCATACCCGGTACTTTTTTACCCGGTACAATCCAATTGGCCAAATCACCATATTGACTCACTTGCAGTGATCCCAGAACGGTAATATCAACCCTTCCCCTGCGAATCATACCAAAGGCAACAGCACTGTCACAGTATGAACCACCACTCATTAGGGTCACTGGAAAGCCGCCGGCATTGCACAAATTCTCATCTTCTTTTCCTTTTTCGGGACTTGGCCCCATTCCCGTAATCCCATTCTCAGCATGAAACATGACCTGTATTTCTCTTGACAGGTGGTTAGGGACAAGGGATGGAATACCAATACCGAGATTCACCACCATACCATTCTGAATTTCCTCTGCAGCTCGTTTGGCCATTCGGTTTCTATCGTCTATTCCCATGCCCATTTCCAATTCACCCCTTGGGAGAAGATTACATAGTCAACAAATACTCCTGGTGTGATAATTTCATCCGGATCAAGACTGCCCAATGGTACAATTTCCTCTACCTCTGCAATGGTGAGTTTCCCGGCCATTGCGACAAGTGGATTGGTATTGCGGGCACTTTTGTCATAAATTAAGTTACCATACACATCTGCCTTTTTAGCAAAGACAATCGAAACCTCGGCCGTTAAGGCAGTTTCTATTAAGTATTCGTTTCCGTTTAGCACATATCGCGGTTTATCTTTGGAAACTATTTCACTTTCCATACCTATGTCAGATAAAATCGCCGGCAAACCCACCCCTCCAGCACGGATTCTTTCTGCTAAGATTCCTTGTGGTGAAAACTCAACCTCTAACTTACCATCCTGCATAAGTTGACCCGCGACGGGATTTGAGCCAATATGGGACGCGATGACTTTCTTGGCCCTGCCATGGCTGACTATTTTACCTATTCCTATGTGGGGAAAACCGGTATCATTGCCGATTAATGTTAGATTTTGAACGCCTTTCTTCAAAATGCCATCAATCATTGTTGGTGGTGAACCCACCCCGCCAAAACCGCCGAACATTAAGGTCATTCCATCGTGAAAAAAATCCATAACCGTTTCAATCGTCGTAATTTTTCCGAATGGATTTTCCAATTAATGTTCACCATCCATTCCTGTACTTATTATTTTTGAAAAAGCTGTAAATGTGTCTTTTAATAGAAAAACCAATTCCTCAATTTCCCTTTTAGTAATTGTTAAAGGAGGGGAGATAATAATGGCGTCTCCATTTACCCCGTCTATACCCGAACCTGCCGGGTATACTAGGAGTCCCTTGTCTTTTGCAATTTCAATTATTTTTTGTGTTACGGAGGACTTTCTCGGGAATGGCTGTTTTATATTTGGATTTTGAACAAATTCAATGCCAAGCAGCAAGCCCTTGCCACGGATATCGCCAATAAAGTGGAATAGCGTCTTTAATTTCTCAAGTTGGTTTTTCAAATAAATCCCTTTATTATCTACTTCTTTCATAATCTCGTTTTTTTCTAAGTATTCAAGAACAGCCAAAGACACAGCACATGATTGTGGGTTTGCACTTAAGGTATGACCACTCATGACTGACTTTGACCCGGCCAGAATCGGCGTCATGACCTTATCACTTGCTACAGCCGCGGCAATTGGTGCAAAGCCTGCCCCCATTCCTTTCCCCAAAGCAACAATATCAGGTACTACTCCCCAATGCTCGCAGGCTAGCATAGTTCCAGATCGGCCAAAACCAGTCATGACCTCATCTGCAATAAAAAGGATGTCATGGTCCTCACAAATTTTTTTAATATGTTTGAAATACTCCTTTGGCGGCGTAATTGCTCCTCCGGCTGCTCCGATTATGGGTTCGGCAATGAAGGCTGCAATTTGTTCAGCACCAATTCGCTTTATTGCTGTTTCTAATTCATAGGCACACAAGTATTGACAGGAGGGGGCCTCCAGATTGTACGGACACCGGTAGCAATATGGTGGATTTATAGCAGGAAAATCTTCTAAGAGAGGGACAAACCGTGCCCTTCTTCCAGGATGACCTGACATCGAAAGCGCTCCCATTGTAATCCCATGATAACTAACCCATCTTGAAAGAATCTTGTTCTTCGTTCGAACCCCTGTTTCTTGCCAGTATTGGATCGCCATTTTCATCGCTGTCTCGGTTGCTTCTGAACCACTGTTTACAAAAAAGCTCCATTTTAGCTCACCCGGTAGTATTTCTGCAAGTTTGTCAGCAAGTTTTTCAGCAGCTTCACTGGTAAATTGTGAACGATAAACGAAGGAGACTTTTTGGGCCTGCTCTAGCATCGCTTCAATGATCTCCGTTACCCCATGACCTATGTTAGCAGTCACAGCGCCTGAAGCGGCATCCAGATATTTTTTTCCTTCCATATCAAATAAATAAACCCCTTTGCCATAATCAATGACAGGGTATATTTCATCTAACATTGGTTTGATTAGAAATGACTTTCCCACAATGGACACCACTTTCTTTATCAAAATAAGTAGGTATATTCCATTGTATGAAGTAATTTTTCATTCTATCATCTCATTTCATCGGGACTGCCAAGAAATATTGCCTTCTTATACTTGAGTGTTGATTTCCGCTCCAGGCGCTTCGCTTTCCGCGGGCGGTACGGGGAGCCTCCTCGGCGCTTAAGCGCCTGTGGGGTCTCCCCAGCCCCGTACTCCCGCAGGAGTCTGCGCGCCTTCCGCTCCAATCAACTTGCTAAAAATCAATAACAAACTCTTTCAGCCAAAAAGAAAGGCTGACCCGCTATTAGGATCAGCCATTTTCTATTTATCAATAATTCCAGCTTGCGCCAATGATGATTAACAAAATAAATAACACAACAATTAACGCAAATCCGCCAAAGCCGAAGCCTACAAATCCACCTGCCGGATAACCGCATCCACCTACTGGATAGGCTGGGTAACCGCCACAGCCATCAATTCCATAACCGTAACCATGATACATAAACATTCACTCCTCAAGGAAATTTGTTTCTTTTCATAAGTACTGTATGAACTAGATGCTTGACCTGTATGTGCATTCGCCTATATTATGAAAGACAATGATATTTTGTAGGTGATAGGATGAAAACAGTTTTAAAGAATTTTTTAAATGGCGTTTTAACCATTGTTCCAATTATTCTTGTTATTTATGTGATTTACAAGACCTTTCTATTTTTGGACGGCATTCTTGGCAACTCTTTAAGGCCTTACCTCAAGGATGATTACATTCCCGGATTTGGTCTGTTAACCACGGTTATCCTTATTACTGTTTTAGGCTGGATGTCTACTAAATACATAACAGGAAAAATCATTAAACTAATTGATTACTTGCTTGAAAAAATTCCTGTTGTTAAAACTATTTATTCGGTCATAAAAGATACTGTTCAATCCTTTCTTGGCGATAAAAAGTCTTTTTCTAAAGTGGCGTTGGTGATAATCCCAGGAACAGAAATGAGAAGTATTGGTTTTATTACATCAGAGGAATTGGAAGATTTTTATAGTCCATTAAAGAATCATGTAGCCGTCTATCTTCCGCAAACGTTTCAGGTTGCTGGATTTACCTTTTTAATCCCTAAAGAGCAAGTCGAAATTATAGATGTGAAGGCTGAGGATGCTATGAAGTTTGTCCTCTCTGGCGGGATGACTTCCACATCAAAACAAAAGTCTGAGGAAAAGTAATTTCAAATTCGAAAATAAGAAAAGCGCAAGCGCCTTGGTCAGCCCCGACAAGCATAAGACGAGCCGGCCGAAAGGTTGCTTTTTAACCTTTTGGACGGATTGGCTTATGACCTCGAGGGGCTAGGCGCTGGAGCTAGACAATTCTCAAAGTTAAAAAGTTTTATACTTTCTTATCTCATAAGAAAAAAAGAACGCCCAAAATGGACGTCCTTATCGTTTTTCTTCAAAGAGCTTGATAAACTCACCATATCCTTCTTCTTTAAGCTTTTCTTTTGGGATAAACCTAAGTGCAGCAGAATTAATACAATAGCGTAATCCCGTTGGTTGCGGTCCATCATTAAAGACATGACCCAAGTGCGAATTAGCTGATTTGCTTCGAACCTCTGTCCGGATCATAAAATGACTATAATCTTCTTTTTCAATCACTTCCTCATCTTCTATCGGTTTCGTAAAGCTTGGCCAGCCGCAGCCTGCATCAAATTTATCAAGCGAACTAAATAATGGCTTTCCCGATACAATGTCTACGTAAATACCATCCCTGTTTTCATTCCAATATTCATTTCTAAAAGGCGGTTCTGTACCATTGTTTTGCGTAACTTCATATTGAATGGGTGTTAATTCTTTTTTCAGATCTTTATTTTGCATCGTTTTCCCCCCAATGTCTTTCAATAAACCCGGCACGGCCTGA
This sequence comes from Neobacillus cucumis, assembly GCF_023715505.1. Next base: position 214,577 of record NZ_JAMBOH010000001.1, read on the forward strand.
ACCTACATGGTATGACTGATAATGGGCACGATTTTTCTTATAATAGTGCTGGTGATATTCTTCAGCAGGATAGAATGTCTTAGCAGGCAATATTGGTGTGACAATTGGCTTTGAAAAACGCCCGCTTTCCTCAAGAGCTTGTTTCGATTTTTCAGCAAGCTCTTTTTGGATTTCATTGTGATAAAAGATAGCTGTCTGGTAGGATTGGCCGCGATCATAGAATTGACCGCCCGGATCGGTTGGATCAATTTGCTGCCAAAATAATTCCAGTAATTTTTCATAGGGATAAATGTCCGGATCATACGTAATTTGAACGGCTTCATAATGTCCGGTTGTATCCGAGCAAACCTGTTGATACGTTGGATTTTCAACTGTTCCCCCTGTATAACCAGACAAAACACTGATAATTCCAGGTTGTTCATCAAACGGCTTGACCATACACCAAAAACAGCCGCCGGCAAAAGTTGCTAACTGATGCTTATTATCCACGTTCCCACCCCTTTTTTATTTACATAAAAGTATACAGAATGTTTTTTGAAAAATAAACCTATTGCTTCAGTCATTTCTGCCATTCCTTATCGCAACATTATAGTACATTTAGACACCTACCTATATCTGCTTGAATAAATTATGGTGTAATCCAGTAGGTAAGGAGTTGATAATATGTCCGAGAAAAGGAAGCAAACTGATTATCTTCACAAAGCAGCTATGTATGATTTGTTAGCACAGCTCTATAAATATACTAACCCTAGCTTACACATGCATTTCTATTTAAAGCATTATAAATACATGAATAAAGCGATGAACCTAAATAGATCACCTGTTCAAGCATTACAAGGTGATGCACAAGTCAGTTTCCTGCATACATCCCCAGATTCCCCGAACGTTGATATCTATATTAACGGGAGCCGTGTCATTAAAGATTTAGCTTTTACAAAAGTCAGTCAGAATTTACGTTTGAAAGCTGGGAAATACCACATCGATATTTATCCTGCCGGAAATATGATTGATAGTGTCTTAAATAAAAACTTAACAGTTGAGGAAGGAAAATCATACACTTTAACCACCATTGATTCAGTTAAAAAGATGCGGCTGTTGGTGTTTTTAAATCACCCTGAGGTTCCTACAGGTGAAGCAAAGGTCCGTTTTATACATTTATCTCCTGATTCCCCCGCACTAGATATTGCTGTAAAAGAACGCGATGTGATTTTCCCTATGGTCCAGTACAAACAAGCAACCGAATATTTAGGATTAACTCCTATGACAGTGGATTTGGAAGCAAGGACTGCTGGCAGTAAAGATATCCTGCTTCCATTAACAAAAGCAAGCTTTAAGCCTAATGAAAGCTACACGATTGTCTTCTTAGGGCTATCACAGGATAAACCTGAATTACAATATATTTGTATAAAGGATTAAAATATAGGTGTCCTAAGCGGACGCCTATTTCACTGGGACTAATATTGTAAAAGCAATATCATCTTTTTTTAAATTAAATTTATCTACCTTAGTTTTTAAATCGCTTTTCTGTTTTAACTGCTGCATATGAATATAGACCAGATGATCATTGGGTCTGATTTCAACACCTTTCGGCAGCTTATAGTTCTCCCTAATAAAGTTTAAAACGTACGAAATGGGGAGATGCAATTTGCCAACTGACATTGACTTTTGCTTTAAAATTAAATCGCCATTTTTTTGGGCCGATGGTTCAAAAGTCAGCTTCAATTTTAACTTTTCACTAAAAAAAGGAAGGGTACCATATAATTCTACCTCATCGCCCAACAAAACCTTATATTTTATAGGAGAGTCAGCAGCTTCTTCTATCAAATAATGGTTAATTAATCTGTTTAAGTCATACTTGTTTGATCTTACATGAAAAGATACATAGTCTTCACTCGAAGTGTTTGTTTTTACGGGCTCCTTCTCATTTATTGGGGCCGTAACTAACGAAAAAAGAATAATTGCAATTAATAGATTGATTCCTAACAAAATGAGGAATCCCAGTTTCCATTTGTTTTTCATCTAATTCTCCTCAGTGCTGACCGTGTAAGCCTTTTTCTCTATATCGGGTAAAACCTGATTTGCTAAAGCTTCATTAAGTCTCTCTGCCATTAGTTTATATCCTTTGTCATTAGGATGGAAATTATCTGTATACAAAACATCCTCATCTGCATTTAAGAAAAGGTCTCCGATTGACACAAAATAGGAATGAGAATGTTGGTTAACTACACTTTGGCCGATTTGATTCCATTCAGCGACAATTTGATCCATTTCTTTTATATCCGAAAACCATTTCGAAAATGGGTTATACACGCCAACTAATACGATGGATGCATTTGGGTTTTCTTTTAAAATCACCTCGAAAATTTGCGTTAAATGGCTTCGATAGGATTCCTTTTCCTTAAGAAAATCGGATACCTGCAAGTCTGAGATATTGTCTTTGACAATCTTCATAATATCATTCCCACCAATGGTGAGAATCACCAAATTGGACTGCTGCAAAATGGGCTTAATTTTAGGGGATTTGAGTCTTTTTAACAGCTGTGTTGTCCGATTTCCCTTGACACCATAATTGTAGAAATCAACTTCTTGAACTCCTTTATCTTTTTCGAGCATCGATTTAAGATATGGCAAATAACCGCCTTGATCTGTACTATCTCCGACCCCTTGAGTAAGAGAATCACCTGCCGCTAACACCGTTAGCTTTCGTGGAAAAAAATCAGCTGGGATTGGTTGAAAAACTTGTGCAGCGACTTTCTTTTCCTGATGAAACACTAATGAATTGGATGGACTGCACGAACATAATAACATGATCGAAAGAATTAGAAGGGGGAAAAACTTTTTCAACTATATTCACCTGCCTCCTAAGTTTTCTTTATTATAACACGACTATAAATATTCAAAACAAATATGAACAATATCCTTTTTCCATAAAAAATAGACCAATATAGGCCTATTGTAATGTTTTTATATCATTGATGATTTCCTCATAGGGAACATCTTTATAACCGCTGTATGTCTTTTTAATATTCCCCTCTTGATCAACCAAATAAAGATAAGTTTGATGAATCACCTGATTTCCTTCCACAGGTTTCTTAACAATCGTTTTGAAGCTTTCCGTTGCAAATTTTTCAATAAATTCTTGAGAATAACCGGTTAGGAATGTCCAATTACTAAATTCCACACCAAATTGTTTTGCGTAGTTTGTCAAAACTTCAGGTGTATCAACAGTTGGATCAACACTAAAGGAAACTAATTCAACATCCTTCAGATTTTCTTCTTTTATTTTCTTTTGCAGTTTTACCATATTAGCAGTCATTGGCGGGCAAACATCTGCACAGCTAGTGAAAATAAATGCTGACACCCAAACCTTTCCTTTTAAATCCTTAAGGCCTATTTGCTTGTTTTGCTGATTTGTGGCCGTAAAGTCCTTAATTGGCCAGTTTACTGCATTTTCAATTTCTTTTTTTCCGCATCCGGATAATAGTAAAATTAGAACCAGTCCAAATACAAAATAAGAACGTGTCTTCATTCAATCACCTGCAACCTTTTTATTCTATATCGAGAATAGTGTAGCAAAGTTATTGAATAGATGAAAGTAAACAGCTTTTTAGAATTTAGTGGCAGCCTCTTCTTGTATAACAAACTAGGTATGTATTAAAAAGGTATAACTTCATCTTTTAATTATTAGAAAATTATGATATTATGAATGAGCATTCACTCGGTTAAATAAATATTTAAATTTCAAAAGTGGGGTGAACAAAATGAATCGAATAGGGCCAATCTTCATTCTAGAAGGAGCCAATTTCAGTAAAGTTCCTCATTCTAGAAGTCTTTATTTAAACTGTTCTGAAAAGGTACTAATTGATACGGGGGCCGAGGAAAAGGTTCTCAAAAATGTCGACCGAGAGCATGGCGTCCAATTAATCCTCAACACCCATTATCATCCTGATCACACACTTCATAACCATTTATTCAAAAATATATCAAAATTAATTAACCCGGTTGAGTATGAGACATCGCTTACGATTGAAGGCGTTGCTAGTATTAATGGAGTTTTTCAGGAGTGGGGGCAAGAGGGTGTTAAAAAGTGGAAAGCCACGCTTCCAGATGAATGGGTGAGAAACCTTGGAGAAATTTCCGGAGCATATCATTATGAGACCGAATATAAATTTGGCGGAATAAAGGTACAATTTTTACACACGCCAGGACATACAAGCGGCTTTTCATGTCCATACTTTCCGGAATTAGGAGTTGTTTTTACAGGTGATTACGATATGACCTCCTTTGGACCCTGGTACAACGGAACTGATGGAGATATTGATGATTTTATTGAATCTGGTAAACGACTGTTAACACTCGATGCTGATACCTACATTACTGGGCATCAGAAAGGAATTTTCTCCAAACAGGAATTTAGTCAGGCAATGGAACGATTTCTTGCAAAGATCGAGCAGCGGGATGAACTAATCTCACGTTATGTCCAGCAGGGCATGAACTTTGATGAACTAACCACTGTCGGCATATTTTATCCGAAGAAAAGTTTGAAAAATACGATAATTAAAACCTGGGAAAGAAGCGGAGTCCGGAAGCATTTAAATAGACTAGGCTATGATGTCATAGGAATGGATTGTCAATTAGTCAAACTAAAATAAAATGGATGATGTCAATTGAACTCATCCATTTTAAGGTCATTCTTAACTAGATTATGCTTCTATAACTTCATCTTCATGATCTTCATTTTGCTGCTTTTTTAACTTTTTTCGATAAACGAACTTTGATAAATTAATGCTCACTTCATAAAGTAGTAACAACGGTAAAGTTACAACAAAATCAGACATAAAATCAGGAGGTGTAATAACAACGGCAATGATAATTAGAACAAAATAGGCATACTTACGAATTTTCGCTAAAACAAACGGATTAATGATTCCAAGCGAGGTTAAAAACATAACTACTACTGGTAATTCAAACAAAACTCCAAATGGAAGAGTCATATTCAATATAAAACTAAAATACCTGTCAGCAGTGAAGTTCGTAACAAACATATCTTGACCAATGTTCACCAAAAAGTTAAGTACCATTGGAAAAATTACAAAATATCCAAATGCAAGCCCCAAAACAAATAATATAAATAGTGCTGGGACATAGGTGACGGTTATTTTTCGTTCATTTGGTCGTAGTGCAGGCCTGACAAATAACCAGATTTGTAAGGCTAAAACTGGAATTGTCCCAGCCAAGGCGACAACGCCGGCGAGCATGAAATAAATCCACATAATATCACTTGGTCCGAGAACGAGAAGCTTAGTATTTCCAACAAACCATTTATAAATATCGTCTACATAGATAAAGCCAACAATAAAAAAGACGATAAATGCCAGAGCAGATATAATAATCCGTTTGCGCAATTCCTCTAAATGATCAACTAAATTTAATTCTTTATCTTCCATGTACTTCCCCTGCCAATTTGAAAGGTTAAAAAAGTGAAAGTATGTTAAAATGTTCTGTCTGTAAATAGTCACTTCACTAGAGAGATTAACATGTTTTCACGCATCCATATAGGTTTATCTTCGTGAAGAAAAAGGTGCAAGATAGAATCTTACACCTTATTTAGTCAAATTTTTCTTTTCTTCTGTAATATCTTCCATAACATCATCCGTTAATTCACGAGTAGATTTTTTAAATTCTTTTAAAGTTTGTCCAAAAGCCTTACCGATTTCAGGAAGTTTCTTTGGTCCAAAAATAATTAATGCAAGAGTTAATATCAAAATTAATCCGGGCACTCCGATATTAGAAAACATGGATTTACATCCCCTTCAAATGATGTTGTATATTTCTACTATGATTATAGTATTGAAATATCCTTTTGAGGTAATTATCCTCAATAATTCATAGTTATTTCACAAAATCCAATAAAAATTCAATTAAAGTGACATTTAACGTTTTCACAATTAATAGTAATTCACTATAGACAATTTAACAATTACGAGCGCTTAAGTCAATCTTCTCAGTGTTGATTAAATCTTTAAAATATTATGACGGCAATTTTTGGAGATATCAGAGGAAAAATGCATTAGGGACCTATTTCTTAATAAAAAAGCATTTATAGATGCTTTTTTCTATTAGTGTCCGTTTTTTCTCTCGTAGATTCTAAATTCATAATCGTAAGGATTTTTTTCATTTTTAATCCCTTTTTCAACCGATGTTAGGACCCAATCCTCTTGTTTAAACGAAGGAAAAAAGGTATCTGCCGCAAAAGTTTCATCAATATAGGTAATATATAGTCTATCCGCAAATGGAAATGTCTCCCGAAAAATTTCAGCTCCGCCAATAACAAAAAATTCGTTATCTTGCTTTCGGCTATTCATCACAAACTCATCGATTGAGGAGTAAACGGTACAGCCTTCACTTTGATAGTCAGGCTGTCTGGTAATTACGATATTTTCTCGGCCTGGCAGGACGCGTCCAATCGATTCATGTGTTTTTCTCCCCATTGCAATCGGGTGTCCCATTGTTACCCTTTTAAAAAACTTTAAGTCCTCCGGTAAATGCCATGGGAGTTGATTATCCTTACCGATAGCACCATTTTGATCCATTGCGACAATAAAAGAAATCATACACTGACGGCTCCTTTAATGTGTGGATGTGGGTCGTAACCTTCTAAAGTAAAGTCGTTATATTCAAAAGAGTAGATATCCTTCACATTTGGATTGATTTTCAAGGTTGGCAATTTTCGCGGTTCCCTCGACAATTGTTCTTTTACTTGTTCGAGATGGTTCTGATAAATGTGCACATCCCCAAATGTATGAATAAACTCACCCGGTTTTAAATCACAGACCTGGGCAATCATTAACGTTAAAAGCGCATATGATGCAATATTAAAAGGGACACCAAGAAAGACGTCTGCAGAACGCTGGTATAACTGACAAGACAATTTTCCATCAGCAACATAAAATTGAAACAGACAGTGACAAGGCGGCAGGGCCATCTTGTCAATTTCAGCTACATTCCAGGCATTCACAAGCAATCTTCGTGAATTTGGATTGGTTTTAATTTGCTCAATTAATTCGCTGATTTGATCAACGGTATTACCATCAGCCCCTGTCCAAGAGCGCCATTGATGACCGTAAACCGGACCTAATTCACCATGTTCATCCGCCCACTCATTCCAGATCCGCACTCCGTTCTCCTGGAGGTAACGTACATTTGTGTCTCCTTTTAGAAACCAAAGCAATTCATAAATAATGGATCTTAGGTGCAGCTTCTTTGTCGTTAAAAGCGGGAAACCTTCCTCAAGGTTAAATCTCATTTGGTAGCCAAATGTGCTAATCGTCCCAGTACCAGTACGGTCGCCTTTAAGATGGCCATTTTTCAATACATGTTCACATAATTGTAGATATTGTTTCAACTTAAGACACTCCCTGTGATTCATATTTCTCCATTTTATCATAATTTATGGGGATTGCCATGATAGAAAATAGAGGAGCTATCAACATCGTTGACAGCTCCCCAAATCAATATGCTAAACTTCTAACCCAAAATTCCGGCAAAGTGCCGCCAAACCGCCTGCGAAACCACTTCCGACAGCGTTAAATTTCCATTCACCATTATGACGATAAACCTCACAAATAACCACAGCTGTTTCAACTGAAAAATCCTCGCCTAAGTCAAATCTGAGGACCTCTCTATCTGTCTCCTCATCCACTAGACGAACAAAGGCATTGGAGACTTGACCAAAATTTTGATTTCTAGCATCAGCATCATGGATCGTGACTGTAATCGCAATTCGATGCACATGGGAGGGCACTTTACTGAAGTCAATCCTAATTTGTTCATCATCGCCGTCCCCTTCACCAGTTCGGTTATCCCCTGTATGTTCGACAGCTCCAGAAGGATCCACTAAGTTATTATAAAAGATAAAGTCGGCATCCTGGACCACTCTGCTGTTTGCATCTGTTAAGAATGCGGAAGCATCCAAGTCAAAGTCGTAACCGCCATGATAGCGGTTTGTATCCCAGCCAAGACCCACAATGACCTTTGTTAACCCATGGTTTGTTTTCGTTAGATCTATCCTTTGTCCTTTTGATAGGTTAATTCCCAACTAAATCACCTCTTACAAAGCTTTATCAGATAAAACAGAAATAGTATTAAGAAAAATCTGAGGATTAGCTGTAAGAACGAACAACCTCACTCAAGCTTGCAGCATTCGTTCCACTGCCGATCGCAGCAAACTTCCACTCATTGCCGTGGCGATAGATCTCGCCCGTCACAAGGCATGTAAGACCGCTATAATTATCGGTTAAATTGTAGTGAAGAAGCTCTTGATTTGTAGTAGGATTCACAACTCGAATAAACGCATTTTGAATCATTCCAAAATGTTGTTTTCTTTTTACACAATCATAAATATTAACAACAAAAACTAGTTTTTGAATGTTCGCGGGAACCCGGCTTAGATCTATCATAATTTGTTCGTCATCACCGTCTCCATCTCCTGTTAAGTTATCGCCGGAGTGCTGGACACTGCCATCGTTACTTTTTAAGTTTCCGAAATAAATAACATCTTTATTGTTTTGTAATTTGTCATTCGCCCCGAGCATTATGACAGAGGCATCACAGTCTACATTGGAGCTGCTAGCACCGCCGCCAAATAAGCCGCCGAATAATTTGCCGCCGCCGCTTTGGACAGGATCCCAGCCTAAACCTACCATAATTTTCGTTAATCCTGGATTTCCTTTTGTTAAATCAACTCGCTGGCCTTTTTGTAAATTAATTGCCATATTATTCACCTCATTAAAATATTTGTATAGAATTTAGGATTGTTTCAATTTTTTAAAGTTTTCTTGCAGCTGTTCTAACCGTTTCGTACCTTCAATTCGAAGACGTTTATTTTCCTCTTCAATTGCACGTGTTTCTTGCATCCCTTTGATGATAATATTCCAGGATTCTTCAATTGTCTCGATTTTAATGCTAGGACCGCCAGCAAGTCTTGCGATATCAGTACTTTGTTGAGAAATATTCTGAGCATTTCTTAATAACATCTCATTGGTTCTTCGATCAAGTTCGCTCATGGAATCGGCCACAAGCTTCTGCCTTTTTGCTGCAACTGCTTGAATTAACCCATTTTTAAAAATAGGAATCGTCGTTACAAAAGCAGAGTTAATTTTTCCAATAAGTTTGGTATTCCCTCTTTGCAACAATCGAATTTGTGGAGCTGTCTGAAGAGCAACCATCTTGGCCATTTCAAGGTCATATATCCTCTGTTCCAACAGGTCAATTGCATTTTTTAATGAATCCAACTGCATCGAAGCAAGTTGATCACCTTGAGCAACGCGGGCCTCAAGCTGTGGAAGGCTGGTGTTCTTCAATTCTTCTACCTTTAATTCACCGGCAACAATATATTTTTCAAGTGTTAGATAGTATTGATAATTTTGTTCATACATTTGTTCAAGCATATTAGTCGCATCGACCATTTCATGCTGATATTTTGAGATTTCCACATAAACTTTGTCGATTTCCGACCCCATAGTTTGATATTTGCCAAATAGCTTTTCGACGATTTTTTCGCCCTTTTTAAACAGCTTGCCAAAAAGTCCACCAGAAGTCTTTTGAAAATCCTTGGCATCAAATTTATCCATTATCCGCCCAAGATGTTTAAGCAGTTCACCAGAATCTTCTACTTTTGTTGTCCTCATATTACTTAAAATTTGATCCGAGAAACGAGATATTTGCACAGCCGGCTCTTTTCCAAACTCCAATATTTGAATTTGGTCTCGCTCATCAATAGTACGAGCTAAATTTTGAATTTCTGGTTCTTTTCGTAAAGCAAGTTTTATATCTGATACTTTTGTTTCGGTTAGAACATCATCAGCCGCTGCAGGTGTTAAACCGTTAGATGGATTTGGTGATAAATTCACTGTTTAATCTCCCCTTAAATTTTTTAAGATTCCCTGAAAAAGCCCTTTTTTAAAAAGCGATGGTTCCTTAAACTCCAAGTCAAACACCACTTCATCAAGCCAGTGCTTATCAAATAATCGTTCATCGACATAGTTTTCGATATCATTATGGCCTGATGGATTATACAAAATGAGATCAATCCCAAATTGATTTAGAAGCAAAAGCAGTGCTGCATCCGACCTTGATAGCCTTCCTGTCGTTTCGTTATTGTAAATAATTAATTTAGGGACTGCTTGAGAATAATCAAATTTCTCCATTAACTGAATGATATTCTTGGGCATATACATCGCCTGAGTAAACAGATAAACTTTTACTTCTTCGTCAGTTTCCGCTGAGAGCGGTTTTAAAGCGGGTGCTTCACAAATCCTTCTTATGGCTTGGACTATCCCTTTTTGCAACCCTGCAGCTAAAAAGGAATAGGGCCAATAATGTGATTTCATTACCTTCTCAACACTCAACAAACCATCCTTGCCGAGAGCGTTTCGATAGTGATATCGAAAATCACTAGTACTTGGATTCGTAACGGGCAGCACTCTAATCAACAAGCTATTGTCTAATTGACTAATTGATTGAAGCCGTTCCCAATATTCCTTTCGATTCTTACTTACTCCTTGGACTTTTGCAAATATCGAGGGAATCTTAACTTCACCGGTACTCACCTCAAAGTCCGGGCGGATCATTGCTATTTCCTTCGCTAGGATAAACAACTCGTCATAGGTCGTTTTTAACGTAATGGACGAAGGTGTATAATCCCGTAATTGCCAGGGCTTATAAAGGCCGGACCCCTCAGAATTTAAGATTGACTCAATTTCTTTTGAAGCCCGGTAAGCAACTGTGGTTTTACGGCTGCGTTTTTCCTGAGGAAATGGCTCTGCAGACTGCTGATTTGGGTAATGATAGGTGAATATTTCTTCCGTGACTAAGCCGGATAATATATCTCTGCCTTCCGGATGGAAAATGATGAGATCGCAGCCAAGCTTGATTAAATAATATAAAAAGTATTGATGACTTTTTTTAAAGTCGCCATACCACAAGAATTTGGGCATTGCCTTTTGCGGATCAGCTTGTTCTAACAACAGTTTTAAATGGTTCAAGGACCATTTAACAATATCGACCAAAACCCTCCTGAGTTCATGACTTTTCAACCCATTCGTTTCACGGTTTGCAAATAATTCAAGTGTGGAAATCATTGCTTCTCTTAGTTTTCGGTGAATAACGGGTACCCTGGATTTTAACAACAGCTGTTCACCATCAAGAAACGCCGTGAAACGATTAATTGAAAGCTTCTGCTCGTTATTTATATTTATGACTCTTTGAATAGCTTGAAAGTGAGTATTATTAATCGTTTTATCGAGAGAATCCTCACTTAACAGTTCAAGGTTCCATTCCTGGCTATGGACATAATCATACAACTGGTTATAATAATCATCCGTGTCTATAGGTAAGCCCAAAAACTTTCCAATTACTTGCCCAATCTGAATCGTTCCATTTTCAACTGAATAATTCGGCCGTTCCGGCAGCGTTTTTTTGAGCATGCCCTGCCAATTTTCAAATGAAAGGGATACAGGATGGACGTTTAACTGATTTAATGTTGGATACAATCATAATCCCTTCCCTCTAAAAGCGAAGCTTATTGTTATCGATTAGAAAATTATGTAAGGTTTCCATTTCATCATATCACAGTTATTTCATTGGTACATTTGTTTATACGAAAGAGACCTAAATTTGTTTCATTTTTAGCTCTAATCCTACTTTTTCACATTTTCACATGTCCCTACATATTAATGGAGTACTCATACTAAGTAGGTGACTCACAATGAGATTTTTATATAAACGGCCGAAACTGGATCAGGTATCGGAGGAGTTAGAAACCTTAATGGAAGTAATGGTTTCTGACCTATTTATTTATTTAGATTTATTTATTTTCAGCATTATCTTTACTATATTCCTATCTCCAGTTATCCCGTCATTAACCATGGCCCTTCTGTTCTTTGTTGCAAGCTACAGTTTTTTTGGCTGCCTCTACTATTTTGTTATTAGTAAAATTACGGTAACAAAATAGGTTTAGTGTGGTTTAGTTGATAGAAATGTTGGATAATCTCTTCTCCTGCACGTACGCCGCTATTTATTGTTAAAATTGAGGTACTGCCACCTGATACAAGCGCCAGATGTTTGGCAAGTTCTCCATGGTTTGGAACAAATCGGTGCTGACAGTTCTTTAGGAAATCCCAATCTAGAATAGAATCACCCGCTCCAGCAACCGTTTTCACCCCTTCAAGTTGACAAATAAAATCAAGAGCAACTCCTTTACTAATTGCCTGAGGGATAAAGTATAGTTTTCTTCCTTGGAGTGAAATTCTCCAACCAGACTTGGCAGCCAAATCCTCAATGGATGTTCTTTCTGTATCAGACGGAAGGCAGTTTAATAGAAAATAGAAAAACCATTCCTCCGCCTGTTTCCTTACCCCGTCTAAATAAACACCTTCCCTGTCCAATCTGGAAAGCAATTCAGCTTGCGTAACAGACTCTAGTCTTAAACGGTCACGGAGTTGCTTCGACCATTCCCCCATTGGAATCCCTTGAAAAAGAATGTTAGCACCATTTGACGTTATGGCATATTTAATTTTAATATCTTGTGCAAAAATGACAAATCGGCAAAACTGCTCTGTCGTCCTTGTAGTGACAGGTACAAACAACCCTTGACTTGATAGCTCTTTTAACTGGTTATAGGAGTTTTCTGTCATAAAAGCCACCCAGCTGCCATCCTTTTGTTCAACTGGTGTTAATGGTAAACCTTCAGGCACCCCAAACTCTTCAATTGCCCGCTTAGAAAAAATTAATGTCCGGTCTAGGTCAGATGCAAAAATCATGCTTGTATCCCCTTGACTTTTTTGATTAAACCACAGCACAAATACTTCATATCTGGATAAGCCTGGACTTCCACACCTTTTTCTTCAGCAAGCATTAGGATATGTTTAACAAAGGGACTTGAAGGATCACGCATTAAAATTTTCCATGGCACCCTGCGGAGGAGGACCCTCGTTGTTTCTCCAACCCCAGGTTTAATATAATGGGCACTCTCGATCGAAAAATCCGCTTGTATTTTTTTTACATCTTCTAATCCTATAAATCCTGTTTCGAGTTCACTAGACAAAAGATTTAAGGCCGATTCCTTTGCTTCCTTATCGATGGTAGAAAACTCTTCTGATATCAGATTAATGAACTCATTAGAAACATCCTCTGAAAGCAGATTCCGATAAAATTTAGCTCCGTGAAAATCATCCTTACCAATAAATGCTTTATTTAACACCGTCCTGCTGACAAGCCCTGATACGGTAGAATTTAAACAAGCACTTGGTATTAAAAAGTCCTCTCGTGTTCCATAAAGTGTCGTGCAACAGCCAGGATCAGCAATCACAGCAAGTGTATCATCAAGCTTTAAGCGATATTTTTCTTCATATTTTCGGCATGCATTTGTTAATTCTAACGAGATAGCCCCTTTGCCTGTCCAGCCGTCCACAAATTGTATTTCACCATTTGGATGCTCTTGTTGGATATAGTGAAGGGCATTTTCATCAATTCCCTTATCACGGATTATGGATATACTATAATGAGGTAAGCTGATCCCGTATTTCAACTTAATATATCGTTTAATTAAGATGCCAACTGGTGTTCCAGCCCGGGCAAGCGAAACGAGAACCGAATTAGAACCCTTTAATTGAAAGATTTGCTCTGAGACAACTCCAACACAAAGGGCTACTTTTTGTTTATATTGCTGTAAGGTATCCCAGAAAAATTTTACATACTCTTTAGGAGGCTGATATTCTATCGGCAATGATTCGCTATAATGACCTCCTGATTGAATCTTTGTTTCGCGATTAAGTGCCGTATCCTCCAAAACTATGTCACTTAAATCCTTTAATAAAAAAAGAACATCATCCTCATGATAGGTTCCGATTTTTGCAGGTTTGCTGAGTATTTTTTGCATCTTATTCACCCCTTTCCCTTGAAAAAAAGACAATTTTTATTGTTTGAAAAGCTAATTCTCCTAATTCGCCAAGCATTGGCTGAAGCTGTTCTTCAGATACTTCCCTTTCAAAAAATACAAACAATTCATCATAGTAGTTCGGAGGGATATTATAAACCGAGTTTGAAATCTTTTGGTTCTCCGGATTAGGGAAGTTGACCCCAAACCTCGCCCCGTACCCCTCTTTATTCTCGATAAATATCGGACTTCTGGTCGTGGATTGATAATAAACATCTCTGCCCATTTCAGCTGCTAGTTTCATAGGTAAATACATAAATTCTCCAGTTCCGAGGCATAGTGTTCGATTCCCCACTCTATTTTGCCTTAGGAAGTGTGCAGCAGAAGAGACTCTTTCATGTACATTAAAAATTCCCAAGCTCTTTAAACCAAAACGCCCAGTTTCGTTTAGATAAGGGATTCCATTCAATTGATCCTTAGAAAAATACTGGGAAGCTGTAAAATAAGATCCTAGGTGCAATACTTCTATAGAAGTCTCTCGGTTGGTTTTTTTGAGCATTTTAGAACGATTTTCTAATTCTTTTAATTGATGAATCTCGATTTGACCAGATAGCAAACTGACCACATTTATTTTAATTCCTAATTCTTGTTCAAGCCTTAAAAACTTTTGCTGATATTCCTGTGAACGCCAATCCAAAATACTTACTACAGTATAAACAGGTCTCGGAAACTTTTCATGAATGGATTGGATAATATTTAAGGCAGTGTTACCCGTCGTAATTTCATCATCAACGAGAATAATTTCACGCTGATTATCAATCATCTCTAGGGAAACATAACACCGATGGGATGTTGCGTGGGAGTGTTCCTCCTCGAAGGTTATTACAGGCTTTTCCCCGCTAATCTCTTCTCTTGTTGTATGAAAAAAATCTGCATCCATGAAACAATCAAAAAAAGCATGTCCAAGAGCAGTGGCCGTTTCCGCAAACCCAATAATGACCGGATTTAGATGTTTTGGAATAAAGGGGCGGCTGTAATAAGTTCCACCTGTGAGGAATAAAGATAGCAACCTCTCTTTTTCCTGACATTCTACTCCCTTAACCTTTTCTATATATCTTGCACCTAGAAGAGCAGCGATTAGCAGACCCTTATTAGGTTCGATGGGTAAATGTTTTCCAAGCACCTTACTAATAAATAAAAACGAACGCTTTTTATTGATCCTAGCGGCCATTGTAAAAAGCTCGTCTATGGGAATATTAAACGGATTTTGAAGACGGTTTATTTCCACCTTAATAGAATCAAGGATGTTAAACGTATACTTCTTTTCTGATAAGGTCAATGCTTGAGAATTCTTCATGTAACACCCCGTAAACCTGTGATTTTAATAATATTTTTTTGGCCCAAAAATAATGCGGCTTTACTTCGTTCATTTTATTCGCAAATTCACTTTTCATAACCCCATTATTTTCATCGAATGCTTTTACTATATTACTGGCATCAATAAATTCTTCATAGGAAACGACATTAAGGGCCTGAACAACCTTAATATGTGATGGATGAATGATCGTTTTACCTGTTAACCCATTACTAATATCCATCAGAATTTCACGGATTAGACCATCCATATTATCATCAATTAATTGGGCTCTCCATTTGAGTCCTTCCTCTCCGTATCGTTCACGGAACGGAGTTTGCCGGAGCTGAGGCTTTAACATCCTTTTTTTCGCAGAGAAGTATTCCCAGACAGGACCTGAGATCACATATGAACTATCAAAACGTTGAAAGACATTAATAATATCGGAAATACAATCTCTTAAAACAGCAATATCATAAACAGTTGTATCCATATTTCTCCGTATGCCGTACAAACCACAGAAATCTGTCGCCCCTATTCGAACATTCAGAATACAATCCTTGTATTGATCTAAAAGGTGCTTGATCTCCAATAATTCATTCATTCTTGTTTCCTTCTGGATAACCTTAACTGTTTCGAGTATGGGCATTGCATAAAAAGGATGATCCTCAGTATGAACGTCACGTACTATTTCCAAGAAATCCTTGCCAAATTCAACGCTGAATTTAGGGATAACTACGCCTGTTAGAAGGTTCAATGCATCACCCAACTGATTCTTAAGGTGTTGCAATTGATCGAGTTGACGAATCCGGATAAATATTAGTGGTAAATCCTGGAAGCTCAAAAATCCTTTACTACATTCCTCTTGTAACTTTAATAATTCCCCAACAAGCAAATTTTCAGCGGTATCCACTTCATGATCGCTTACTGCATCCTCCAAATCTATGACAAGCGAGGTTAAACCCTCATACTTTTTTGAAAGGATTTCCTGATGGATATTCGGGCGGGTAGCTGGCATATAGAGTGTTGCACCTAAGCCATAGGACAAAAGATCTCGTTTTGTGTATTTTGTAAATGTCCCTGGTCTTCGGAAGAAAAACCGTTCAATTTCAGCTTCGTAAAAGTATGTAAAAAATTCCATAACCCGTTTCTCCTCTGTGAATGGTAAAAAAGAGAGGGAAACAGACTTTCGTCAGCTCCCCACCCTTTGACAAACATTATGAATTATTTTCCCTGCTGCCTTCCTTTTTCTTATTGTTATAATGAACGATAAAAGTAGCACCAAAGGTTAATAGTAAGATAATAAAGAATGTAATATGTCCCATTTCAATATGAAATACTGCGAGCAGCATTTTGATCGCAATGATTAGGATTAAGATATAAGCAGTTGTTTCAAGTTCTGGCACGCGATCAATTAGTGTTAAGAAAACACCTGCTACCCCCCGCATCATTAAGACGCCGAGCATACCGCCAATTAATAAAACCCAAACTTCTTCACTAACACCAAATGCTGCCAAAACACTGTCAACGGAAAAAGCAATATCCATCAATTCGACAGCAGCAACTGTTCCCCAGAATGTTCCAAATAAGCGAATTAAGAATCCTTTTTGATTGATACCTTCCTCATGCTGCTCTTCTTCCTCAGCACCTTTTCGCTTATCCATAAAGTACTTAATGGATAACCATGCCAAGTAACCTGCACCTAATATTTTTACCCACCATAGTTTGATTAAGAATACCCCGATTCCAATCGCTATAAACCGGAAGACATAGGCACCTAATAAACCGTAAAACAGAGCTTTCTTCCGTTTTTCGGGTGGCAGATGTTTAACCATGACGGCTAAAACTAAGGCATTATCTGCAGAAAGTAACCCTTCTAAAATAACAAGAGTACCTATCAATCCCCAGCTGACAGGATTTGTTAACACCTCTCCCCACATTTCCCAGTTAAAAAACTGTGAGTATGTATCTAATATATGTTGTAAAACTGACATTAAAAGAATTCCTCCTAGATAGTAAACATGATTTTTTAAAAAGACCCATCTAACTGGGTCTTTTTTTGACAATGTTAAACTTGGATGTTGATTTCCACTCCTATCAACATCGTTATAAAATCAACAATGACCTTTAACACAGACTTTTTTTAAATTGTTAACCAATTGATAAGCCAAAATCTGTTGCTAACGCAGCTAATCCTCCCTGGTATCCGCTGCCAATCGCACTAAATTTCCATTCACCGTTGTGGCGATATAATTCTCCAACCACAATGGCAGTCTCAATCGAAAAATCTTCCCCTAAATCATAACGGATTAATTCCTCGCCAGTTGCCTCGTTGAAGATTCTCGCATACGAATTACTGACCTGACCAAAGTTTTGGTTCCGGCTGTCCGCGTCATGAATGGTAATGGTAAATGCAATCCTCTGAATATTAGCTGGAACAGTAGTCAGATTAATTTTGACTTGTTCATCATCACCGTCGCCAGCACCCGTGCGGTTATCTCCAGTATGTACGACAGCACCGCCTGCTCCTTCACGATTATTGTAGAAAATGAAGTCTGATTCATTCGTTACTTTGCCATTCTCTCCTAAAAGGAATATCGATGAATCCAAGTCAAAATCATTACCGCCATCATATTTATTAGTGTCCCATCCCAATCCAACCACAACATTTGTTAAACCAGGATTGGTTTTTGTTAAATCAACTTTTTGACCTTTAGATAAACTTACTGCCATTTTTACATTCCTCCAATTTTGGTGATAGATTATTTACGAGTTTCTTTTAAAAAGGTTTCATTTATTATAAAAAAATTTATGAAGGACTAGCTCATCCATTTTGGCGGAGTATTTCTGTCCCAATAAATGGAACCCAGCTCATGATGGGTATGAAAATCATCATGATAGGTATGATAATGAAAATTAAACCAGTAGCCTGCCTGAGGCGGATTATCGCGTCTTACATGGAAACGTATAATATCTTTCCCTGAAACACTATCTTTTATATTAAAAATTTTCTCAGAAAGCCCGTAACCAGGCTGTTCTGTTATGGTCAGATTCTTAACACGATCCTCTGGAAACTGAGAAGCGGTTTCTTCGATTGCCTTTTCAATATTCGGTAAAATTATTTCTCGGAATTCACTTTCGATGACTGGCTTTATTCTAGCCCCAAACTTTTGATAGGATTGAATTTCTGCCTGTTTAATTAGTTCCTGCATAAACTTTTCTCTATTAAATTCTGTTTCTAGTAAATAACTATTTGCCTGAACGAAACTTCTTTCAGGTGCTGAAGTTTCGAAACCGTCTCGATCATTAATTTTTTCTGCATTCGCTTGATTTATTAGTTGTGATGGAGTTACAAGACCAAATGTTAAAATCGATATGGTGACAAAAAGTGATTTACGCAGCCACTTGTTCATAATCGGTTCACACCTTTATTGTAAGAGATTTCTGAATTTAAGTTTCTTACAAATTATTATACTTCTTTTTTGGGCAAAATGGAAAAAAACTGAAAGAAAGAGCTTTCAGCTTTTTTCTATTACTCCAAAATGAAATTTTGCGGTTTTTCGGTGCATGACTTGAAAGCCATATTTTTCAAAGCGCAAGCTTTTGTAATGATCTTTTAAGACTACTCTATATTTAGCTACCCTGATGGCCTCGGTAATCATTTCATCAGTCAGATTATCATGAATAGCAAAATGGCCTAAAGCTTTAATCCCATCAGATTCAAGAATCTTTTCTTCAAACATTGGATCAAAATAGACACAGTCAACTGATGAATCTCGTTGACTTTTTAAATAATCGCGGGCGTTCATTTGAATAACACGGATGCGATTCATGGCCTCATCCATGACAGGAAGTCCGGAGTCCCAAGTTTGCAGTCCCTGTTGAACAATGAATGCCAAGTATTTCTGCCCCTCTATACCGGTTACCATCCCTTCCCGGCCAACGAGGAAGCTTGCAATTATCGCATCTGAAGCAAGACCAAGTGTACAGTCAAGAAATGTCATACCATTTGTAAGTTTTACGGCATCGGAAAATGGGTCGTAGTCACCACTGATTAGCCGCTTAATCCGAAACATCGCTGAATTAGGGTGGAAGAAAAATGGCTGGTTACTATTTTTCTCAAAAAGCTCCAATCGTTCTTTCCCCACCACAATACAGTCACTGTCAGCCTGTTGTTGCACATGGTAAATCGATTTCTTTTTGCGCGGGAGATAAGGAACCTGTAAAAATTCAGAAATTTGCAGTGCGCGTTCAATCATTTCCTCGTTTGTTCTTCCTGCTGTTGTTACAAACATACGATCATCTCTTTTTATTTATTAAAAAAAGGATGTCTAATGACATCCCTTTAGCAATGAGCTTCAAATGCACCCATTAGGTTTTGCATAACAACTTCCATCGGCATACCTTCAATATCATGTCTAGGAATAAAATGAACTACCTGTTTATCTTTTAGTAATGCCATCGATGGTGATGAAGGTTCGATTCCTTCAAAGTACTCACGCATTTTCGCTGTCGCTTCTTTATCTTGTCCAGCGAAAACAGTTACTAAATGCTCTGGTTTTTTCTCGCTATTTAACACAGCTTGGGTTGCTGCAGGTCTTGCTAATCCCGCGGCACAGCCGCAAACGGAATTAACTACAACAAGTGTAGTACCCGTTGCTTTTTCCATAAAATCTTCGACCTCTTCCGCTGTATTTAATTCCTTGAACCCTGCTCTTGTTAATTCTTCACGCATTGGTAAAACCATTTGTTTCATATATTCTTCATACGCATTTGACATCACATTCACTCCATTTCTTCTCCATATAGAATACTATAATCATGGCTAATTTACAAAATTACTGGTCAGACTTTCTTGCTTCCGTCATCTGTTTCCAGACTGAACCTTTCGCTTCTTCTCCGCCTTCAATTCTTTCAATCGCCATTTTGATTTGCATACTCACTTCAAATTCCGGGTCATTTTCAGCTTTTTTAAGGGCTGGCAGTGACTCTTCACCGCCTGCCTCATAAAGAAACATAGCAGCTCTCCAACGTACGAGTTTACTGGTATCCCTCAATGCTTTTGCCATTTCCTCAGCTGCCTCAGGAAAGCCTAAATCGGATAAGCAATCACCTGCTGTTCTGCGCACGGTTACAGTTTTATCTTTTAAGGCCTTATATAATAACGGCAGAACTCCTTTATCTTTAATCATACCAAGATATACTGTTGCTAGTCTGCGGATGGAAGGCTTTTCATCTTGTATTGCTTTTTTAAGCATAGGTAAATCCTCGAGTTCAGGGTCTTCCATTTGTTCTAACAGCTGATAGCGTAACTGCCAGTCAGGATTGTTTAAATCCTCTATTGTTACTTTTTTACGAGTTCGCTTTGCTTTCTGGACAATTGGTGTACCTGAGCTTTGTGCTTTTGTTACAAGTGCTTCAAGGCGCTCCTTTGGATAGGCTGCAATTAGTTCCTCGACAACCTCTTGACCAATCTGATCAAAATCACCATAGCGGACTCCTTGATTTTTCCACTTACGCAAAAGGATATAATTATCCCCGGGAAGCTGTGCCTGTTCCCTTGCTTTTAAAAAGTAATCTGGCATTCCAAACCTTCGTTCCGTGGAACTATCGGTCAGTTTAACCTGAAGAGGAATGTCTTTAAACATTTGAATTTCTACCTTAATTTCGCCAAAATGCTTGTCTAGCTTGTTTATATTGGCCGTTTCCTCTATTTTTTCACCAAACGCCCGGCGGACTTGAGGTAATAATTCCTTCCAATCATATTTTGCGTTTCGCTCAACGGCTAAAAAATCGGCAACATGGTATACACCCTTTATTCCGTCAATTTGCAGGATTGCTTGAATAATAGGGGGGGCGTCTGAAGAAGTTTCTTTTTTATAATTATGGCTTTTGCCCATTGGAAGTTCTTGGTCTAAATTAATTTTCATTGTATTTGGACTTGGCGTTGGTTCTATCGCCTTTATTTTCAACACAATCACCTAATTCTTGTTGTTTTCTTATTCTTGTTCAGCTATCTCTGCCAGATAGGACCAGCGCTCGATTAAATACTCTAGCTTTTCGTTTAATTCCTTTTCCTGTTTCATTAATTCCTGTGCTTTCGTAAAGTCACTGCCGGTTGCAGCCATATCCGCAGCTACTTCTTCAATTTTTGCCTCTGTATTGGAAATCACCGCGTCAATTTCTTCCCACTCTTTTTTCTCCTTAAACGTTAACCGCTTCTTTTTTTCCTTTTCTGGAGCTTTAGTTGGAGATATTGGCTTAGATACCGCGTTTGTTTGTACTTCATGCGCTGTTTCTTTTTCAAGATAATCGCTGTAATTCCCATAGAAAGAGCCTATTTCACCTTCCCCACGAAGAATTAGCAGCTGTTCCACCACTTTATCTAGGAAATAGCGATCATGGGAAACCGTTATAACAACACCTGGGAAATCTTCCAAATAGTCTTCCAAAACGGTTAAGGTTTGTGTATCTAAATCATTCGTTGGCTCATCCAGCAAGAGAACATTTGGTGCTGTCATTAACAGCTTTAAAAGGTAAAGACGACGTTTTTCTCCGCCAGATAATTTTCTAATCGGAGTCCCGTGGGTAAAAGGTGGAAATAGGAAACGTTCAAGCATTTGTGCAGCCGAGATAGTCTTACCATCCGATGTCTCGACAACTTCAGCAGTCTCTTTGATGTATTCAATCATCCGCTTATTGTCATCCATATCTTCGCTTTCTTGGGTATAAAAACTAAGCTTTACTGTTTGCCCAATGTTAAATTCACCCTCATCCAACGGAATCTTCTTTGCTAAAATATTCAGTAATGTCGATTTACCGGCACCGTTTTTACCAATAATCCCAATCCGGTCTCCCGGCTTAACCAATAAATCGAAATGATTAAGGATTACTTTTTGGTCATATCGTTTCGATGCATTTTTCAATTCGAAAACCTGCTTACCCAGCCGGCTTCCATTTAAGGTAATATCCAATTTTTCACCGGATGGCTTTCCGGTTGTAAGCTTGTCATCTAGATCTTCAAAACGCTGAATTCTAGCTTTTTGTTTTGTCGACCTCGCCTTGGCGCCGCGTCTAATCCAATCTAGTTCTCTGCGAAATAAGTTTTTATTTTTTTCATAGGTTGCTGCTTCGTTTTCCTCCCGAACCGCTTTTGCTTCCAAAAAGGCAGCATAGTTTCCTTTGTAGCTGTAGAGATTACCACCATCTAATTCAAACATCCGATTAGCAACACGGTCAAGGAAGTAACGGTCATGCGTAACAAGCAAAATCGAACCGTTATATCGGCTTAAATAATCTTCTAACCACTTAACGGAATCAAAATCAAGATGGTTGGTTGGTTCGTCTAAAATTAATAAATCCGGCTCAGCAATTAATACTTGCGCAAGTGCGACACGCTTTTTTTGACCGCCTGAAAGTTCGCCAATTTTCTTTGTAAAATCCTCAATTCCTAATTTCATTAATATAGACTTGGCATTTGTACTGGCATCCCAGGCATTTATAGCATCCATTTGCTTTTGTAATTGAAAAAGCTCTTCTTGAACTTTTGTATCAGATGGGGAGATATTCAGTTTTAATAGGGTCTCTTCATATCCACGCATCAGTTTTAGAATCGGCGCATCGCCGCGGAAGACTTGTTCTAGTACTGTTTTATCTAAATCTAATTCCGGCTGTTGGGATAAAAACGAAATGGTGTACTCCTTAGGTGAGAGAATTTTCCCATCATCAGGTACATCTAACCCCGCAATTATTTTTAACAAGGAAGATTTCCCGGTCCCATTTATGCCAATTAACCCCACCCGCTCCTTTTCACTAATTGTAAAAGAAATATGGTCAAAGAGCTGCTTCTCACCATACGTTTTTGAAACATTTTCTACTGTGAGCATCTTCATAAATCTTGTCCATCCCATTCTTGATAAAATTGTTCTAAAAAGCTAAGCATCATTTCCTGCCTTTTCTCTGCAATTTTCTTAGCTGTATCTGTATTTAATAAATCTTTTAATTTTAATAATTTTTCATAAAAATGGTGAATACTTGTTGATTTCCCTTTTCGATATTCTTCCAAGCTCATTTCTTCCCTGACTTGGACAGCAGGATCAAAGATAGGCTGGCCTTTTTTACCGCCATAAGCGAAGGCTCTTGCAATCCCAATGGCTCCAATTGCATCTAAACGATCTGCATCCTGTACGATTTTTGCTTCAACGGTTTTAAGCTCTGTTTTCCTGCCGCCTTTATATGAAATCGTGTCAATGATTTGAATAATATGTTCTTTGACCTCATTTGGAACTAAAATGGTTTTGAAAAAAGATTCGAGCTTGGCCTTCCCTAGTTCCGCTGTTTTGTTTAGTTTTTCATCTGGTATGTCATGAAGAAGTGCTGCCATTTCAATGACAAACGGATCTCCAAACCTTTCTTCTTTGCAAATATGTAAGGCATTACGCCGGACACGGTCAACATGGTACCAATCATGGCCCGTAGCATCTTCACCTAGTTCATTTCGGACAAATTTCTCTGTTTGTTTAATTGATAAGTCCTTCATTTTCAAGCACCTGCCTTTACCCCTTGTTATTTTAACATGAAAGGCAAACAAAAAATAACCCCGATGTTTCGAGGTTATTTTTTGTTTGCCTGACGGCCGCTTTTTTTCTGACTCTGAGACTTATTATTGCCAATTTGAAATTCACTGCCTAGTTCCACATCATTACTAATATCCTGTTTTTCAATTTGTTCTCTCGTCTGGTTTGCATTTTGTCTTCCTTGCTTACTCATGTGCACACCCCTCTCCTTCATATTGACTGCATTCATAGTATGCACAATCGGAGGTAAAGTTATTTTAAGCCATTAAACCAACTAATTCCAAGGGTGTTTTCGCCAGCATGAACGCCGATTACAGCCCCTAATGGACAGCTGAAAATTTTAACATCAGGATACTTCTCCTGCAATTCAATCTGCCAAGCTTTGGCTTGTTCTTCATGTAATCCGTACAATAGGTATACTTCTTTAAATCGATTCTGTTCATATGACATTCGAAAATAATCAAGAATTTTTTCTTTAGCCTTTTTCTCGCCTCTAACTTTTTCTTTCACGCTAAGTGCCCCATCTTCAATTGAAATAATTGGTTTGACATTTAGCATACTTCCAAGGAAAAATTGCAGCCCTGTCATACGCCCGCCTCGATGGAGCTGCTCTAAACTTCCGACAAGAACATATGTCTCGCACGTTTCCCGAATTTTTTCAAGCTGCTCTACCATCGATTCAATACTTTTACCATCCTTAACCAGTTCCATCCCTTTTTTAATTAATGCGGACATCGGAAAAGTAAGGATGTTTGAATCAAAGGTAGTGACCGGAATATCGACAAGTGCTGCTGCCTGCTTACTTGAGGAGACCGTCCCACTTAACTTTCCTGAGATAAGAATGGTTACAATTTGATCATATTCTTTTGACAATTGTTCATATAAAGATTGAAAAGAACCAACCGATGGCTGCGAGGTTAACGGCGGGTTTTTTAGTTCCTTTAAACGGCCAAATAATTCCTTTGGGGTTAAGTCTATTCCATCCAAATATTCCTCCCCGTCCAGAACAACAGTTAACGGGATGGTATATAAATCTGGATGATTGCTTAGCTCATCATCTAAATAAGCTGTACTATCGGTTACCCATGCGATCTTAACCATGCGTCTCTCCCCCTGCTATTAGTATGAGGTCATAATATCACGCTAATCTAACTGTAACCTCAAATTTGAATATTGTAAATATTAAAAAAATAAATATAACCAGCTAACTGAATAGCTGGTTATTATAATTATCTAATGTTCAACCGCTCAAGAGTATTAACTACAAAATCAGTCATATTGACCAAATCATCCATCTGATCCTCGGTAACCAAGCGGCCAAATTCCACAGCAAGACTTGTTGAAAAATTTTGTTCTCTATCTAACGGGTGAAAATGGCTTGTTAATGAAAAATTCCGAGAATCCCCCCATATATCTAAAAGGATATTTTTTAGTTCATTAAAATTTGGCTCTTTTTCCTGTTCAAGGAAAAATTCCAATCTTACATAACATCCAGCCTGATGTTCCGATTGCATAGAGGGTAAAAGCTCAGCAGCCAAATTTAACAATGTCGACTTCAATTCTACTTTTGCAATACAATTACCATCAGGCAACTGAAAGGATACGTCAAAAGAGCGGGACATTTTTGCTAGGTTTATTAAATCATTTCGATCAGTAATGATAATATCACCCTTTATATCTAAATCATAAAGGGCCCCTTCAATCACTACTTTCATATTATCAAAGGCTGTTGGGTCAAACATTGAATACTCCACTCCTTTAGAAAAGTCCTAGCGCATTCCCTTGATCGTCCACATCCATATTAAGAGCGGCTGGATTTTTAGGGAGTCCCGGCATCGTCATGACCTCTCCTGTTAAGGCCACAATAAAGCCTGCCCCTATTGAAGGTTTAAATTCTCTAATCGTTACGATGAAATCAGTCGGCCTGCCCAGCTTTGAAGGATCATCCGATAGTGAATATTGTGATTTCGCCATGCAAACGGGTAAATGAGACCAGCCGAACCTGTCAAAATCAGCTAATTGTTTTTTGGCTTTCGGTAAAAACTCTACGTCCTTCCCGCCGTATACAACTTGGACAATAGTTCTTATTTTTTGTTCAATTGAATTAGAAAGTTCATATAAGGGTTGAAAATGATTTTCCTCTTTTTCCATCACTGACAAGAGTGTTTGTGCAAGCTCGATCCCCCCTTCCCCGCCTTTTTCCCAAACTTCTGTTAATGCCGCTGGTACATTTTCCCTTTCACACCAGTCAAGTAATGTTTGAACCTCTGAACTTGTATCGGTAATAAATTTATTGATGGCAACGACCACCGGAAGGCCAAAACTTTTTATTGTTTCAATATGTTTTTGCAAATTACTAAAACCAAGCGTAAGTGCTGTGATATTCTCACTTGTCAAATCCTTTTTTTCGACACCACCATGCATTTTTAAGGCACGGATGGTAGCGACCACTACTACAGCTTCTGGTTTAATTCTTGCACTGCGTGCTTTGATATGTAAAAACTTCTCTGCACCTAAATCAGCCCCAAAGCCACCCTCAGTGATGACATAATCGGCTAACTTTTGAGCTGCCTTAGTAGCAATGACACTGTTGCAGCCATGTGCAATATTTGCAAACGGACCTCCGTGAATCAGCGCTGGTGTGTGTTCAATGGTTTGAACAAGATTTGGTTTAACCGCGTCTTTTAACAATAGCGCTAATGCACCCTTCACACCAAGGTCTCCAACTGTCACTGGTTGTTTATTTACATTATAAGCAACTACCATTCGTGACAATCGTAATTTTAAATCCTTTAAGTCAGTTGCTAAACAAAGAACGGCCATAACTTCTGAGGCAACTGTAATGTCGAAACCATCCTCACGGGGGACACCTTGAAGTGGACCTCCAAGACCAATAATTACTTTTCGTAACGCACGATCATTTAAGTCTATGGCCCGTTTCCAAACGATTCTTCGCTGATCTATATTTAACTCATTGCCTTGTTGTAGATGGTTATCAATTAAGGCAGCAAGAGCATTATTTGCAGTTGTAATTGCATGAATGTCTCCAGTAAAATGGAGGTTAATGTCCTCCATTGGAAGAACTTGAGAATAACCGCCGCCAGTTGCTCCGCCTTTTATACCCATAGTTGGGCCAAGCGAGGGCTCACGCATTGCAATCATTACCTTTTTCCCAATTCTATTAAATGCATCCGCAAGACCGACTGTAACAGTAGATTTCCCTTCACCCGCCGGAGTTGGATTAATTGAGGTAACAAGGATAATTTTTCCATCATTGTTTGTCTTTATTTTGTTTAGTGCCTCATTGGAAATTTTAGCTTTATACTTTCCATAAAGCTCCAAATCACTTTCTAGTAAACCAATATTTTCCGCAATTTCGACAATCGGCTTCATTTTGGATGCTTGTGCAATTTCAATGTCTGACTCCACTGATGTTTTCATCTTCACGTTAAACCCCCACATTCAGCATTAATTTCCATAGCACTACCATTGTAGCAAATAAGTTTTTTTTATTCCGATTATTATTATATCGAAATTAAAATCTTTCCTGAAATTATAATAATGTTTATAATGTAATTATCGAATTTTTTAAATATTCAATGACTCCATCCGCAAGTCATTCAAAAATTACCTTTATATTTTACGGATTTAAGAAAGGGGACGGTCACTTGCCTATTAACATACCTAAGCAATTACCTGCAAGGGAGATACTTGAACAGGAAAATATTTTCATCATGGATGATGAGAGGGCCATCACTCAGGATATCAGGCCTTTAAATATCTTAATATTAAATTTAATGCCTGAAAAAGAAAAAGCTGAAACACAGTTATTGCGCTTATTAGGAAACTCTCCATTACAGGTTAATGTGAATTTTTTAAAAACCGATTCGTATGAGTCAACCCATACTAGTAAGCAGCATTTAGAACAGTTCTATACCACGTTTCCGGAAATTAAAAACTTAAAATTTGACGGAATGATTATTACTGGTGCACCGGTTGAATTATTAGAATTTGATCAAGTGAAGTATTGGTCTGAATTAAAAGAGATCATGGATTGGGCCGATCAAAATGTCACCTCGACCTTACATATTTGCTGGGGTGCACAGGCGGGCTTATATTATCACTATGGGATCGGCAAATTTGAATTAAAGCGTAAATGCTCCGGAATTTATGCCCATCAAATCTTTGAGCAAAATGATATTTTATTGCGAGGGTTTGACGATCAGTTTTATGCTCCACATTCACGTTACACAGATATAGCAATTGAATCCATTATGAAAAACCCAGAATTAAAATTATTGGCTGCCTCAGAAGAAGCCGGGGCATTATTGATTGCCTCGAGGGATCGAAAACATGTCATGATCACAGGTCATCTGGAATACGACTCCGATTCATTGGCACAGGAATATGAGAGAGACTTAAAAAAAGGTCTAAAGATTCATATGCCTGAAAATTACTTTCCAAACAATGACCCAACACAACCACCAATAAATCGGTGGCGCTCACATGGTCATTTATTCTTCTCTAATTGGTTAAATTACTATGTTTACCAGGAAACACCTTTCAATTGGGGTCAATAAGCATCGGTTACCGATGCTTTTTCAATTGCAGCTTTGTTTATTATTCGCTATTTATAGCTATAATACATAGGAAAGGAGTGTCCCTATGGAAACAATTACTGCAATCCATCGAAATTACAATGGAGAGATTATCAATTTTGTTACTTCCGAAGGGCGGGTCATATCTTACCGCAAGGCACTATTGGATGTTGAACAGGGCTTAATTCAAGGTCTTCAAACAGTCCGGGATACAAATGGAGCAATATCTCTTATGCCGGAACTCGAACAATCCTTTGACCATTATCCAAATTTATTTTAAAAGCACCTAGCTTGATTGCTAGGTGCTTTCTGTATACCCATTTGAGAATGAGAAGATCTTCTCTATTCATGTTCATTTTGTTTTTGAACTTCTTTTAACGCGTCAATCCTATTCTGGTCTTCCTCAAAGAACTGAACAAGATCGCCAATCCGATCAATAGAGTCCCAGCTTAAATGATGCTCAATTCCTTCCACATCATGATAGATGTTTTCATCCTTTACCCCAATAATTTTGAGAAATTGTTCAAGTAGTTCATGTCTAAAAACTAGGCGTTTACCAATCTTATTACCCTTGGATGTTAAGCTAAGTCCTCTATATTTTTCATAAACTAAATATTCATCTTTATCAAGCTTTTGCACCATTTTTGTTACTGAGGAGGGATGGACGGATAACGCTTCGGCAATATCCGATACCCGAGCGTAACCTTTTTCTTCAATTAAAATATATATTTGTTCGATATAATCTTCCATGCTAGGTGTTGGCATCCCTTAACCTCCAAAAAATTACTCTTCTAAAAGTTTACTATATTAAAAAATGAGTGACAAGTGAGGAATTATTTTACGGCAGTCTCCTCGAATAAAAATTTTATTCTATTTTCCTGTCCATCAAGGAATAGTCTAGCATTAAAGGTTTTGTCCTTATTCGTAAATCCTTCGATTAGTTCTGTCTTTTCACCTGACAGCAGAAGTTTTACATTTTTTTGAGTAATATTTTTCCCAAGGATTTTCTTTGAAATTGTAAAATTACACTGATTTTTTTTATAATTGCTGCAGCCGTAGAAGTTGCCTTTATCAATGATATCACCTTCACATTTTTTACAAGGCCCTAGTTTAGTCGAAGTTCTTCTCTTTCCTTTTTGTTTTCCAGGAGTGAAGTTTTGAGTAATATCTTCAGAAAAGACCCACGCTGCAGATTGTTCCAAACTGGAGGAAATTAGATGGAGAACCATTTTTTTCGTTTGCTCCATAAAATGCTTTGGCACGGCAGAACCTTCCGATATTTCCTTTAGTTTTTGCTCCCATTTTGCTGTCATTTCAGGTGAAGCGAGAATTTCTTGACCTATCGCTTCAATCAATATTTTAGCTTTGGCAGTTGCATAAACTAAGTTTTTCTTCACTTCAATGTATAAACGGTCCTTAAGCATAGTAATAATCCCAGCTCGCGTAGCTTCCGTTCCTAATCCTTCCGTTTTAGTAAGGATTTTCTCGAGCTCTTTATCATCTATATGTTTTCCGGCGGTTTTCATCAATGTAATCAGCTGGCCTTCAGTATACCGCTTCGGCGGTTGTGTCTGGCTTTCTTTCACATCTACTTTCACCGTTTTACCCTGTTCTCCTTTTGTTAAAGCAGGCAGTTCAGGAACATCCTCACGTTCCTTATGATTTAGGACTTTTCTCCATCCTTCTTCTAGTTGCACCTTTCCTTTTGAAATAAAAGTTGCTCTGCCATCTACTAACGTAGTAACGGTTGTATATTCTGCGACAGACTTATTATAATGGGCAGCAATTAAGCTAGTCACAATTAAATCATAAATCTTGCGCTCATCAGAACCAAGCCTATCCAAATTTGGGATTTGCTCAGTTGGAATAATGGCATAGTGATCGGTTACCTTTTTTTCATTCACGTATCGTTTGTTATCTGCGATAGAATCAATCGGAAGTGGGAAATAACTTTCGTAGTCTTTTAGATGACTTAATCGACTTAAAATATCTGGAAAGGTATTAGCCTCTTCTTTTGTAACATACCTCGAATCGGAGCGGGGATAGGAAACATACCCTTTTTGATAGAGTTTTTGCAACATATCTAATGTGTTCTTTGGAGAGAACTTGTAACGTTTATTGGCTTCCGCCTGTAAAGCTGAAAGATTATATAACAGCGGCGGTAAAAATTCTTTTCTTTCCGAAAGTACCTCTGTAACTTCAGCCGGCCTGTCTCGACAAAAAGCGGCTACTTTTTCAGCCAACTCTTTCGTCTTCACACGGGTTTCTCCTTCATTCTGCCACTTTCCACTGTATTTTTTCCCGCTGATTGCAAAGGATGCAGTAACCTCCCAAAATGGTTCAGACTTAAAATTCTCAATCTCTAGTTCTCGTTTTACAATAAGGGCTAAGGTTGGAGTTTGGACCCTTCCAACTGAGAATACATCTGAGAATCCTTTTTGCTGAAGAAGCAAGCTATAAAGCCTTGAGCCATTCATACCGACAATCCAATCTGCACACGCACGAGTATATGCCTCAAAGTATAAGCTTTTTGTATCCTGTTCATCCAATAATTTATTAAACCCTTCTCGGATTGCATTTGGCGTTAAGGACGAAATCCAAAGTCGTTTCATCGGTTTTTTGCAGTTTGTTAAACGGAGGATATTGCGAATGATCAATTCACCTTCACGCCCGGCATCACCTGCATGAATAATTTCCGTTACATTCGGGTCAGATACTAGTTTTTTTATAACCGTAAATTGCCTTTCCTTATCTTTTGTTACTTCGTATTGAAAGTGTTCGGGTATGATGGGCAAAGTGTCTAAAGACCATTTTTTCCAACCAGGTTCATATTTTTCAGGGGCAACCAGCTGGCATAGATGTCCAATTGCCCATGTCACATATGCCCCTCCTATAAATGTTTCATTCGGAAATATTTCAATAAAACCGTTTTGTTTTTTATGTTTAAAAATCGAAGCTAATGTTGAACCTTGATCGGGTTTTTCAGCAATAATTAATTTCATCTAAATTTGCTCCTTTTTAAAGCATCCCTGATTCATTTTCCCACTTCAAATCTATTTCGTAAAGGTAAAAAATAAGGCAGAATTTGGGCAAACCAAATGAAGTTAAATATCTCAATAGTTTAATATAATAGTCAGAAAAATAAAAAATAACCTGCTCAATAATTGGCAGGTTTTAAAAACTATAGTTTGTTTAACTAGTTATTTGGCTTAAAAGAGTTCTTATCTTGAACGTACCAATTCTCTTCAGGAACAATATTAGAGACAGTTAAAATGAAAGAGGGAATCCGCTCCACATCAAAGACAATAGCCCCAATTTTCTTAGTAAACATGATAAAACCATTTCCATGAGAAAAATCTGCTAAAGTATTTCCTATTTGCAGCAATGACATGAGTATAGCCTGCTTTTCATCTGCTTCAATTAAAACTTTGGGTGAGAATCTTAAAATCCACTCTTCTCCTTCAATTGAAAATCGGTACATGGGCTCCCCCACCTCGAATTGAAATGTTATTAATAAACATATGAGGAAGAGCCTATAATATATTCATCAAAATATTATATTCACTTATATTAATAAATTATTCAAAACAATGCTTTTTTCAGGAAAAAATCACCTGTGATTCCTTGACTGTCTTTTTTCATTATTGTATATTTAAAGCATCATGTAAGCGATACATGATAATATTTAACTTGGTACCAAATAGGTGCCACGATAGGCTTAGGAGGAAGAAGTACATGCAAAACGGTAAAGTAAAATGGTTTAACAACGAAAAAGGGTTTGGTTTTATCGAAGTTGAAGGCGGAGACGATGTATTCGTACATTTCAGTGCGATTCAAGGCGACGGATTCAAATCATTAGAAGAAGGTCAAGAAGTTTCTTTCGAAATCGTTGAAGGAAACCGTGGACCACAAGCTGCTAACGTAGTAAAACTATAATCATTTCAAATAATAACCATTCAAGGCTGACGAGATTTGTCAGCCTTTTTAATATTCTCACTTTAATTTTTCTCCATAATCCCGAATCTGTTCTCCGACTGTACATTGAGAAATACAAAAACGATGTGCGGCTCTCCGCCCGTCTGCCTTTTTTAAATATTTATGCAAAAAGCAGCCATTACAATATTGGTTCATTAAGCCTTCTACCTGGCTCAATAATTCCTTTCTGACTAAAGGCTTCATGATGATAGACACCCTCTCCTCATAGTATTAATGTTTTAGCAAATATCTCTTTCCCTTCTAATGCTTGGGTGGCCAATTTATCGGCTTCCTTATTATCTTTACGAGGGATTACCGTGAATTTCGGGTGGATACCTAAAGTCTTTATTTTTCCTTCAATTCGGTCAAGCCAGCGGTTAAGGGTTTCTTCGTAACACGGCCATTCTCCTTCAAGCTGCTTTAATATCCCTTGTGAATCACCTTTGAATTCGCATGATAAATGATGTACCCCTAAGTCTTCTAAGATGTTTAATGCAAAATAAAATGCAGCATATTCTGCTTCATTATTGGATTCCATTTCATCAAAACGTTGATTTGCTCGAATACGATATTTCTTCTTTCCTTGTTTAAAAAAGATAACAGCTCCAAGTCCAGCTTGGTTACTTTCCTTTTGAAAACCACCGTCAAAAAAGACCGTAATTTCATGGGGGTCCTCCTCAACTTCTGTTAGCAGCTTTTTCATTTCCTTCAATATCCAAGATGTACCTGCTTCATCATAAAAGTATAACTCGGTTACTTTTCCGCTAGACTCAATCTCCTCAGCAAATTTAACAGCTAATTCACCTGTTAACCAATCTGAAGAACATTGAACCTTTTCATTACTTTTTACATTATATATCCACTCAAGCTTATATTTCATTCTTTTCAGCCTTTCATGATCGTTTTCATCGTCTTACCAATTAGCTTATTCAGTTAGAATAAAAATATCGATAATTTTATTCTGCCCACTTCTCCCCTAGAAAAAATAATTCCCTGCATGTCTTTGTGAAAATATGTTAAACTCTTCTATGTTAAGGTGTAACTATTATCACCGAGGAGGGTTCATCATTGATTGAAGTCTATATTGATGGGGCTAGTGCTGGTAATCCTGGACCAAGTGGAGCCGGGATATTCATTAAAGGAAATGGTACTTTGGAGAAATACTCCATACCGCTTGGAAGCATGTCGAACCATGAAGCAGAATTTCTTGCTTTAATTGAAGCTCTTGACATTTGTTATAAAAAAGGATTAGTCCATTCCATTATCTCATTTCGAACAGACTCTGAATTAGTAAACATGGCTATGGATAGAGAGTTTACTAAAAATAAATCGTATGCACCCTTACTTGAAAAGGCATTAAAACTTACCAAAAAATTTGATTTATTCTTTATGAAATGGATCCCAAGTGCCGAAAACAAAGTTGCAGATGAACTGGCTAGATTGGCGATTCAAAAAAATATCAGAGAGGACTAGACAGCATGAAACGACCATTAATTGCCGATTTAAGCCTGCTATTTGTTACATTAATTTGGGGTACAACTTTTGTACTAGTCCAAAATGCGATTAATTTTCTCCCGCCATTTGCTTTTAATGGCATCCGTTTTTCCCTGGCAGCTCTTCTATTATTTTTCTGCTTGCTCTTTTGTGATTTTAAGCAGTTAAAGCAGATAAACTTGAAATTACTTTCATCAGGAGTATTTATCGGTTTTTGGCTTTTTCTGGGTTATGTAACCCAAACAATTGGTCTCTTGTATACCACTACATCAAAGACAGGTTTTATTACAGGACTCAGCGTTGTATTGGTTCCACTATTCTCCATTTTGTTACTAAAACAATACCCGAGTAAAAATGCAGTCTTAGGTGTTATAACAGCGACGCTTGGGTTATTTTTTTTGACGTTGACTGATGTTTCAGGATTAAATATTGGTGATGGGTTTGTCTTTATTTGTGCGATTAGTTTTGGTTTGCATATTATTATAACCGGTAAGGTCAGCAATAAATACCCTACTTTGCTATTAACGGTTATTCAAATAGCAACGGTCGGCCTATTATCCACTTTCTCCTCTTTCTTTTTTGAGGATTGGAGGACATCAATAGGGCTGGACATTTTAGTGTCAAAAGATGTTATGGCTGCATTGGTCATTACAAGCGTTTTTGCTACAGCGATTGCTTTTTTTATCCAAACTAATTTTCAAAAATATACATCAGCAACAAGGGTTGCGTTAATTTTTGCCATGGAGCCAGTTTTTGCTGCAATAACAGGTTATTTTTGGGCCCATGAACGTTTATCGATCAGTGCCCTTTTTGGATGTATTCTGATCTTTCTGGGAATGATTATGGCCGAGCTTCCAGCAGGAAAGCTGGATTGGTTTAGAAAAAGTAAAAGTCTGGAAAGTTAAAAGCTCCCTATCTTCTGGGAGCTTTTCTAATTTAATTATATAGCCAGTAATTCTCTATCCTTTAAATATTTTAACGCAGCTTTTCTCGAGTTGATATTATTTGCTGTTAACATTTCGAGCAAGGCCACATAGAAACTTCCGTCAAAACGTTTTTGTGCTTTTAAAGTCAATTCAATTGCGGTATTAATGATTTCATCGGAAGCATTTGTATAGTGTTTTCCGAAGAAAATAAATCCAATCGCATCCTCTTGAAATTGAAAACCCTTCCCTTTCAAGTAGTGCAAATAATCTTCAACTGTTAACACGGTTCAGACCAATCCTCTCCCACACATATGAACAGTTAAAATCTTAACTTAAATTTTAAAAATTTTCTATCCTTTTTTGTACAAAGATGACCGATGACACCAACTAATACTCCTAACAAGGCCCCTCCCACTACTTCTTCTGGCTGGTGACCTAACATTTCCTTCAGCTTTTTTGGGGCCTCTTGTTTATATTCCAGACTTTCTTCTTTATGAATTTTCTCAATTAAATCATTCATTGAATTTACTTTTAGAGTTAGTTCCCCCGTCTGCCTCCGTACCCCTTGCGCATCATACATAACAATTAAGCCGTAGACAAGCGAAAGAGCAAAGTCAAAGGTTGTCAATCCCCTTTGCAGTGCAATATACGTAGTCAAAGTGGAAACACCAGCGGAATGGGAACTTGGCATTCCGCCTGTTCCAAAAAATAAGTCAGGCCGCCATTCTTTCTTTTTGAAATAATGGATGGGAATCTTAACACCTTGGGCAAGACCAATGCTAAAAAGGGCTAAATAAACACCTTTGTTCATCATATCACCTCTACCCATTATTGTTCAGAAAGTGGTGTTTTATTATTCCTAGTGGAAATACTAAAAAAGTGGGAGGTGAAGTGTTTTGACTAAAAAAGGCAACGCTAGTCGAGGAGTGAAAGCTCCGAGCGTCAATCCGCAAGGATATGGGCAGGATGCAGAAATGACCGAGGATCCAAAAAGCGAGTTAGAGAATAGAGCAAAGAAAAGTAATACTAAAATATAACTTTTGCACAATTTGCGGGTAATAAAGAAGGGTGTCCCAACGTGTGGAACACCCTTTATACTTAGGAAATAATCGCCTCATCAAGCGGAAACAGCCGCTGAATACCTCGAAGCTCGACTTCCTTCAATTTATTTAACGCCCTTTCCCTTGGAATGGACAATCCAGCCTGGTCAAGTTGACATGTTATGGGAACATCGCATTTTATTTCGGCTAAGGTCCTAGACAAATGGAGCATATCTAAATCCTGCTCGATTTTTGATTTATGGGATTTTGATAAGCGGTCAAGATTGGAAATAATCCCCTCTACATGTTCGAACTCTTTTAAAAGCTTTAGAGCTGTTTTTTCACCAATCCCTTTAACCCCAGGGTAATTATCGCTAGGATCACCCATGAGAGCCTTTAAATCAATCATCTGTCTTGGCATGATCCCCTTATCTTCAAAGAAAGTTTGCGGTGTATGAACAAGATAATTGCCATATCCTTTTTTGAGTAATATAACAGAAATATCCTCATCTAATAGCTGGAGAATATCCTGGTCACCCGTTAAGATTGATACATGTGCAGTACCCTTCATTTGCTGTGCAATCGTACCTATGCAATCATCGGCCTCATACCCTGCCAAACCAATATTAGGAATATCGAAGGACTCAACAACCTCTTTGACTAAATCAAATTGTGGAATAAGCTCAATCGGCGCCTCGCCCCGATTCCCCTTATAATCAGCAAATATTTCTGTTCGAAAGGTTTTGCTCCCCATATCCCAGCAAACAGCAAGGTGTGTCGGCTTAAATGAAGAAACAGCCGTAAATAAATGTTTAACGAAACCATGAATTCCATTCGTCGGAATTCCTTTTGAATTTATCATAAATTGGCCTGTTACCGCGGTAGCGTAAAAAGCACGGAATAGTAAGGCCATACCATCAACGAGCATTAATGAAGGCTTTTGATTTTCCAATTTTTTAGTCCTCCTCTTGGTATACTAAAAAAACAGCACGTCTACCATTATACCATAAGGAGACTAGGATGATGATTCAATTTTATTTTCTTCATACGAAATCCAGTCGCTAAAGCTTCCCACATACAGCTTCACGTTTTCAAATCCCGCTTCCTTTAGTGCGAGGAAATTGGGGACAGCCGTTACCCCAGAGCCGCAATACACGATAATCGGCTGGTTTGAGTCAAGATCAGAGAATCGCTCCATTTGTTCAGAATTTGGTAAATAACGACCTCCTCTTAATCCTTCCATCCATGGTTTATTAAGTGCCCCTGGGATATGCCCTGCTTTTTTATCAATCGGTTCTTCTAAACCAAGGTAGCGTTTGGCTTCACGGGAATCAATTAATACCTTGTCTTGTTTGGCAACCGCAGTCTTCACCTCTTCATGTGTTGCAAGTAACTCAGACCTCAATCCCATGCGGAAATCCTCCCTTTTAAAGGTTGGAATATCTGCAGTTACCGGAAAATCTGCTTCATGCCAGTTTTTGAAGCCACCATCCAGTACATACACATTTTCGTGGCCAAGATATTGCAAAAGCCACCAAAAACGAGCTGCAAAGGCGCCTTCCCCATCATCATAAGCAATGACTGTCATTTCATGATTGATACCTGCATTTTCAAGCTTATTGACTAAGACATCAACATCCGGCAAGGGATGGCGTCCACCATGCTCACAGACAGTTCCTGATAAATCTTGTTCTAAATCAAAGTAGACCGCCCCAGGCAGGTGACTTTGCAGATAATTAATTTTTCCCTTTTGTGGTTCTGCTAAAGAAAAACGGCAATCTACAATTCTTACATTCACATCATTTAAATGTTTCCATAGCCATTCACTGTCTTTTACATATTTCATGCCTTTCGCCTCCCTATTTATTCTGAAAGCTTATGCTCTATTTCCAGTAAAAGCTCAACGGAAACTCCTCCGTCTAAGGCTGAAAGCAGACTTAAGTAAAACTCCTCAGTCTGTTCATCGATTTTCTTTATTAGTTTACTGAAATTATCCTTCAGCTCTAAATCATAATGTTGATTTAAACGGGCGGCTTCATCCTTTAGATAATCATCCGCAAGTGCATTTAGTACATGATACAACTCATCACTCATTAACTTTTTCTCATTTTTCTCAAAAAAGGACTTTGGATTTTTAAAATAGGAAAGTGCTTTACTAAACTGCTGCTGATTTACGTTTTTAAAAGCTATCGGGAAATCAATTTTATTACTTTCCTTTTTTTCAAACATTGAAAAAGAAAGATCTTGGTTTACATCAAGTAAATTCCGAGTGAGTCGTTCTTGATAATCCCTAAACAAATTGTCAATAAACCGATCTAATCTTACAGTTGTAGCCCTAAGTTCTTGGGCAAAATCAAAGCCAAAACTCTCAAGAAATTCATCAAGTCCTGCATGCAGAGCCTTTTTCAAGTTACGGCCATCATCCCTTAAAGTAGATGGGTTAAAGGCCTCCCTAAAGAAATCACCAAACCGTAAGAAGACTCTTTGCTTAATATAAAAAATTAATTCTTCTGCTTCTTGGATCAATCGATTTTGTAAAGAAGCAACAGTTTCATTGTTAAGAATAATCCTAACCTTTGCTTGCTGCTTCTCAATTTCTGCTCGTTTTTGTGCTTTAATGGTCTGGTCTTGTTGGGAATTCTGAATAAGTGTCTTTACCAATTCATGGACCCTTGTTAATTCTTTTTCCGCCGAAGAAATCGCCATTTCTGTGAGGTCATTAGAAATAAAATGATAAAATGCCTGCTCAAATGGTTTCATACCAGAGGTCACATTTAAATTGGGATTGTTTTTTTCCTTTAGTGCCAAAAGGCTAGATAAGGAATAAATATGAGGATTTCTTACCCCATACTTAATTAAATGTTCCTCAACATAATCGACAACGGAATCCTTTTCTTCATCATTTTCAGCCAGGTCGATCGCGTTAATGATAAAGAACATCTTATCCATTTGAAACGATTCCTTTACACGTCCAAGCTGTATTAAAAATTCGCGGTCTGCTTTAGAAAAAGCATGATTATAATAGGTTACAAAAAGAATGGCATCTGAATTTTTAATGTAATCAAAGGCTACACCAGTATGTCTGGCATTAATGGAATCTGCCCCAGGCGTATCGACAAGCGTAATTCCCTTTCGTGTCAGATCACAATCATAGTAAAGCTCAATCCATTCCACGTAACATGATTTTTCTTCCTGTGCGACAAACTCATGAAAGTCAGCTAAATCTGTTGTCTTAATTGTACCAAGTAATGAAACAAAGGAGTCATAACCCTTTTGAAAAGCATGTAAAAAGGCTATATGCGTCTTTTCTAATACCCCTTCACCTGACTCGAGATTAATTTGCTCGATTAAGTTTATAGCATCTGAAAAACTATCTGCATGGAGGTCAAAAACCTTTAAAGAACGATTAATATCATCAAGCAGTGTATTTGACTCTTTAAACTTCACTAAAACCGTGCCATGCGGATGTTCGGCAGTGACAGGCTTAATTTTATTAATTGCCGCTGTGGTTGGGTTTGGAGAAACAGGCAGGACCTTCTCCCCCATTAAGGCATTGGCGAAAGAGGACTTACCCGCACTAAACGCACCAAAAAGTGCGACTGTAAACCCCTTATTAGCCAGCCTATCAGCCTTTTCGGTTAATTCTTTTGATATTTTATGAAAACCGGGCAGGTCCTTTATAAGGTTTGATGCCTGTTTAAGTTTGGCGGTTGTTTGCTGTAAGAGATCTCCTGTTGGTTCTCTCTCAGATTTAAACTCTGTCTTGGTTGCTTTGGTTTTCCTTGTTTTTTCGGATTTTTCTTTCACCATATTGACTTCCCCAAGGGAGTTAACTACTTCGTACTCTTCTTCTTCATCACTAAAAAGCTGATATACATCCTCCTGTAACGTTTTCGTGTTTGCCAACAGTTCATTTAATAAATTTTCTCGATGTAGATGTGCTAATTCATGCTTTTTTAGCTCATCTAATGCATTAACATACTTTTCAATCTTTTGGAATTCTCGTTCATATTTTTTGATTAAGTTAGCACTTTGTTCTTTTAAAGCTTCCATTAATTGGTCTTTAAAATCTGTTAATTGGGTCCGAGCAATTCTCTTAATCTCATTCGCCACGTCTTCTGTATAATGAAGCACATAATCCCCGGTAACACGAGCCCCCTGCTTAACTGTATTCCTCAATAAATCCATTGATACTGGTATAGAAAAAGACTGTGCTATGCCTTGGAGTTCAGGTTTGTCAAGTTCTGTTACCTTTAAGGTAGACAGTAAAAATTCCCGTAAATGCCACTCAAGCTGAGTTCTAGTTTTCTCTAGCAAATCATTATAAAAACTGGTTAACCTTTGATTCCGCTCTTCTTCGGTTTTCTGTTTCGAAAATAAAAAACCAACTTTAAAATCCTTTTGACAACTTTCCAAATACTTTTCAGCTAATTCCCTTGTTTGAAATGGCATAAGGTAGGAATTTTTCATGATTTGGTTAATTTCTATATCAAATTCCTTTTCTTTTTCTAAAGGTTCATCCTTAGCTTTATTAAGATCGGATACAAGTGTCTGAAAGTTTATTAATAAATCTTCTTTCTGCTTATCTGGCAGTTCATTCAATACTTCGAGTGAAGAGGCAATTTCTTCCGCTTCCTGCTTTTTTACAAATCTTAAATGGTCAAAGGCAATTTTCTTTAATGAATGGAAAATAGATGGAACGATCAGTTCGTCTTTCTCGGCCAGTTTATCAGCAATAAATTCTTGTAATTCTTGAAACTGGTTAAATTGATATCTTTTATCTTTTAAAGAGGTATAAAAGATCCTTGCTGGTTTCACACCCCAAGAGGCAAAAGAATCTACAACACTCTTTTGAAAAGCTTGAAAAGTTAATTCCTCATCTTTATGTTTATCAATTTGATTGATAACGAGGTATACCTCTTTACCTGCCTCTGTTAACTCCTTTGTAAATAAGAAATTCAATTCTGCTTGGACATGATTGTAGTCCATGACATAAAAAATGACATCGGCTAGGTGGATAGCGGATTCTGTAGCAATCCGATGAGCATCATCAGCTGAATCAATTCCTGGTGTATCCAGTATCATTGTATTGGACGGTAATCTAGTGTCGCTATGGCTGATTTCCACTTCCTCGATTTTGTCGCCGTCTTTACAATAATTTTTGACTAAATCATAATCATAGGGAGCTAAATAAAGCCTCGGTTTTTCATTTTTAAAATATACTTTTGCATAATCCTCACCAGATTTTACTTTTACCAAGTTTGCACTTGTTGGAATGGGGCTTGATGGAAGCAGATTTTCCCCAACCACCTGATTGATCATTGTCGATTTCCCAGCTGAAAAATGGCCGCAAAAAGCAATCGAATACTCTCGATTCTCTAACTTTCTTGCAAGTTGTTTTACCTTTTCGGCTTGGACTTGATCGTGCTGATTTCTTAAATATTCATATACCGAAACCATTTTACTTTTAAGTGTAAGAAAAGTGTCTTCCCGTCTAGCTGTTTGCACCATTGATATTCCCCTTAGCATCATAGTAATATTTTTTATTTTATACGATAATTCAAATATTTCCTATAATGCACACTCCATTTGGGGTGAAAATTTTTAATCAAAACAAAAGCCAAGGATTTCTCCCTGGCTTTTGAAATAATTTATTGAGTTACATTTTTCAAAACGTGCTTCATGACAAATGCATATATAATCACCGTTCCACCAACAAAAGCAAAAGTCATTCTTTACACCTTCCTTGTTAGAATCATCTGAGAATGATTTTCATTATTATCGTTATTTTAACATGGGTGATAATGATTTTCAATAACAATAGGTAATTGTCACAATTATTTAACAATCTTCGGGATAAAACGGTGACAGTCTCGAAAGGTATCATCATACTCAGTTAATGTTTTAAGAGCTTTTTCCTCAATCGGGATTCGAATCATTAGGATCATAATGTTTAAGACTGTAAAAAGAATGGCTGTAAAGTAAGAGCTAAACAGCATCGGAACAGCAAACAACTCCAGTGCGACCACCATGTAATTGGGATGTTTTAAAAAACGGTATGGTCCTTTCCTCACGATACTTGCATTTGCTAAGACAAGTATTTTTGTGTTCCAAAATCTTCCTAATGAAGCAATTACCCATATTCTCACAACCTGTGCAAGAGCAAATAAGCTTAAGAACACAGGCCATAAAGGTGAAATTCCACGCTTAAGTAGGAACGTTTCAGTCAATAGGGATATAAAAAACATCATATGTATTAGAACCATATACTTATAGTGCTTCTCTCCGAATTCAACTGCACCTTGCTGTTTCATCCATATCTCATTCCTTTTGGCAACAAAAAGTTCGACGATCCGTTGAAAAACGATAAAAGTTAATAACAAAACAAATGGAGTCATGACTATCATTTATTGCCACCTCAAAAGAAGTAATTCTGAGCTGAATCCCGGGCCAAGGGCTGTTGCAAGTCCTAAGTCACCTACAGATACATCACGCTCCATAAAACGCTTTAGGACATACAAAATAGTTGCTGAAGACATATTGCCATAATTCTTTAAAATATCTTGGGAGGTCTCATTCATTGAAGCAGGAATCTCTAATGATTTAACATAAGCGTCTAATACTTTTTTACCGCCAGGATGAGCAATAAAGTGGTTGATTTCCCCCAGCTCCAATTGCTGCTCGGTTAAAAAACCAATCACATTTGGTTTTAACCAAGCTTCAATAATGTGAGGAATATCTCGAGAGAAAATGACAAATAATCCTGTATTTCGTATGTCCCATCCCATCACATCTAAAGAATTAGGCATTAGTGTTGATTGAGTGGCTACAATGAATGGTACGGCAGCCTTTTTACTAAATGAGTCTTTTCTAACTTCATCACCTATCACCAACGCACAGGCGATACCATCGGCAAATAGTGATGTGCCTATTAAATTACTTTTTGAAAGGTCATTCTTTTGGAATGTCAAACTGCAGAGCTCAATTGATAGGACAAGTACCTTTGCCATAGGAAAGGCTGAACAGTATTCAAAAGCCCTCGATAATCCGGCAGCCCCCCCGGCACAGCCCAATCCCCAAATTGGAATTCTTTTTATATGCGCATTAAAAGGCAAAAGATTAATAATCCTCGCATCAATACTTGGAGTCGACAACCCTGTTGTCGAGATAAAGAAAATGGCGTCAATTTCTTCAAAAGAAATTTCCTCTTTAAGAAAACTGTCATTATGTAAGCATTTAACAATTGCCTCTCGTCCGAGAGCTACAGCGGATTCAATGTAGGCATTGTTTTTTTCTTCA
This sequence comes from Neobacillus cucumis, assembly GCF_023715505.1. Next base: position 257,775 of record NZ_JAMBOH010000001.1, read on the forward strand.
AAGGTATGATTCTCTTTAAACCATTCTAATCCTTGAACAAAGTGTCTTTTTTCAATTTGCCCGTTTTGAAAGGCTTTTAATAGCCTCTCAATATCCTTAAATGAGTCTGCAAAAAGCTCTCGAGCAAACAAAGAAGCTTGATCTTGATTTACTTGGTAGGATGGAATAACTTCAGAAACGGAAATAATGGCAGGCATTTATCTATCTCCTTCAGCATCGATGGGGTTATTTTTTCCGTTGAAGATGAAATTATTCCCAGTAGTTAGAAGTAAAAAAAAGGCTTCCCACTGCCGGGAAGCAAACGTTTTGAAGGTTGTTGCTGTGCACTTAAATTATATCGCGGTTTTGGATTTCCTTCATTAGATAAACTTTTCCAATTATATATCCTTCAATCATTCTCTCCTCTTCTTATTTTTCTGACTGTTTTTGTATCTCTATCTTAATTTTGTTATTTGCCAATACACCACACACCTTGCAATACTCTTTTTCATCATATAATAGGCGACAGTTCTCACAATAATATTTCTCCAACATCATCACTCACTTCCAATAAATATAAGAATCTATAATTAGCTTATTTTTTAAATTCAAGAGTGTTACCTCGTTCTATAAACAAGCACCCAAGTGTTTGTAAAATAATATCAATTACATATATCACATGAGTATTTAACGTGTTCACAGTTTATTCATATTTATAGATCGGGTTAGTGATTTTAATCACTGTTGTATCAAGTTTTTACCATTAACATTGTAGTTAGATAAGGAATGAACAATTTGTGAAGTTGGCAAATTCTTATTTTTCTTTCGCAATTGTTTTGTATTATGAAAGAGAGAAATAATTCATTTAATTTTCTGAAGGGAGTGCTAGGGGGATGGCCAAAGCGGAACTGAAAACAAAACAAAAAACAGAAGTGGAAGATAGCTCTTCTCTTAATGGGACATTAGCGTCCGTTTTCTTTTTGGGAGCATTTATTATTGTTACTTGGGTAGGTGTCTATTATCTATTCGTCGAGCGTTTTTAACTGATGGAAGGGGGAAGATATTATGCACATGCATAAATTTGAAAAAATCTGGTTGACCTTTGGTATTAGCTGCCTCGTCATTTTCCTATCGGTGGTTGGTGTCAGCGCTTTCTATCTTGGCAACAAACCGGCAAGTTGTTTAACTACGATTAATTCTGAAAAAGTTGATCAGACTAAGCCTTTTGATAAACCTGGTTTACATAAGGTGGAGGGAAAAGAATGGGACTATGAATTAGTTTTTGTAGCATCCACTTTCTCATATAATCCTGCTCAGGTAAAAGTACCGCTCGGAGCGAAGGTGAAGGTTATTGCTACAACAAAGGATGTTATTCACGGCTTTGAAATGGCTGGTACCAATATAAATATGATGCTTGAGCCAGGGTATGTCAGTGAGTATACGACTACATTTGACAAAACAGGCGAATATTTAGTTGTTTGTAATGAATACTGTGGTTCAGGACACCACTTAATGAGTGCAAAGATTGAGGTGGTTAAATAATGGCTAACGATAATGCAAAAGTAAAAGTAGACCCGCGTGATGCAAAGCTTTCAATGGCACACTTTTTCGTTGCTTTTTCGGCACTTGCTTTAGGCGGATTAATGGGACTCCTGCAAACCCTTGTGAGATCCGGTAAATGGGAACTTCCTTGGGGAATTGATTATTATCAAATTTTGACCGTACATGGGGTTTTAATGGGTCTTGTATTAACAACCTTTTTTATTATGGGATTTCAATATGCTGCTGTAAGCAGAACAACCGGTGGTCATTCAAATGCTGCCAGACGTACCGGCTGGGTTGGTTTTTGGGTTATGTTAGCTGGTACTTTAATGGCCGCAACAATGGTTTTACTAAAAGAAGCATCCGTTCTATATACTTTTTATGCACCCCTTAAAGCACATTGGATTTTTTACTTAGGTTTAACCTTTGTGGTAGTAGGAAGCTGGGTTGACGGTGCGGCGCAAATTATGACTTATGCTAGATGGCGCAGGAATAACACCGGTAAACCAAGTCCTTTATTAAGCTTTATGGCTGTCATTAATACAGTCCTTTGGATTGTTGCTACATTAGGTGTAGCAGCAACAGTCTTATTCCAGCTGCTGCCTTGGTCACTGGGATTAGTTGATACTGTTGATGTTTTAGTCAGCCGCACATTATTCTGGTACTTCGGTCACCCATTAGTTTATTTCTGGCTCCTTCCAGCGTATATGTGCTGGTATGCTATTATCCCAAAAGTAATTGGAGGAAAAATTTTCTCAGATTCATTAGCACGACTTTCGTTTATTTTATTTTTACTATTCTCCATTCCGGTTGGTTTTCACCATCAATTAACAGAGCCAGGTATTGATCCAGCTTGGAAGTTTTTACAGGTTATCTTAACATTTATGGTTATTATTCCATCTTTAATGACAGCCTTCTCATTATTTGCGACTTTTGAAAGGTATGGCCGCTCCAAAGGGGCAACTGGGCTTTTTGGCTGGTTTAAGGTACTGCCATGGAATGATGCCCGATTTACTGTTCCATTTATAGGCATGGCTTCATTTATACCAGCTGGTGCAGGCGGAATCATTAATGCCTCTAATCAAATGGACCAAGTTGTTCATAATACAATTTGGGTAACAGGTCACTTCCATTTAACTGCCGCCACATCTGTTGTGTTAACTTTCTTTGGCATCTCTTATTGGCTGGTACCACATTTAACTGGGCGTAAACTAACGAAAGCCATGAATAAATTGGGAATAATCCAGGCATGGGTTTGGTTTATCGGTATGGTATTCATGTCCGGAGCCATGCATATTCAAGGTCTCCTTGGCGGACCAAGACGGTCTGCTTTCTCAACTTATGGTGGATCAAAGCAGGCTGCTGAGTGGATTCCTTACCAAATTGCTCAAGCAGTAGGCGGAACTATTTTATTCCTTGGGATCATCTTAGTCATCATTATCTTTGTTAATCTTGCTTTCTTTGCTCCTAAAGGAGAACAGGAATTTCCCGTGGCAGAAGCGGAAAATAGTGAGGAACAAGCCCCAATGGTATTTGAAAATTGGAAATTATGGCTTGGCATTACAGCAGCACTTATTCTATTTGCTTACACTATACCGTTTATTGATATTATTCAGAATGCCCCTCCTGGTTCAAAGGGATTCCAAACTTGGGGTAAATGGTGACGGTTCATTGGATTTTAACAGGCTCCAATCTTTGTGATTGGAGCCTGTTTATTGTCATTTCAGTTTGTAAACATCTGTATATTTTTTATATAGATAATCTATTAGGTAATTTGGATTTAACCCTTCACCAGTGACATCCTTTAAAATCTCAAGCGGTTTTTTTAATTTTCCGTATTGATGAATCTTCTCAGTCAACCATTCTTGAATAGGTAAAAGTTCTCCACTTTCCACCATGCGATTAAAATCGGGAAATTCCTCAAGCATTTTATGTTTAAATTGAGCTGCATATATATAGCCTAATGCATAGGACGGAAAATAACCAAAGCTGCCTCCGGCCCAGTGAACGTCCTGCAGGACTCCTTCTGCATTACTTTTCGGACGGATTCCAAGGTACTCTTCATATTTATCATTCCAGATTTCTGGTAAATCTTTCACCTCCACTTCACCATTGAATAACCCTTTTTCAATTTCATAGCGAATCATTACATGGAGCGGATAGGTTAATTCATCTGCCTCAATTCGAATGAAGGATGGCTTTGTCTCATTGATAGCTCGATAGAAATCCTCCAGTTCTACTCCATCAAACTGGCCATTTGCTGCATATTTCTTCAAAAGTTCAAAGTTGTTTTTCCAAAAAGAATAGCTTCTGCCTAAAATATTTTCATAGAAAAGGGATTGTGACTCATGGATGCCCATTGAGGTTCCGGTACAAAGTGGTGTACCAATCAAATCCTTTGAGATATTTTGTTCATATAATGCGTGCCCACCTTCGTGAATGGTACCAAAAATGGCGGTTCGGAAATCATTTTCATTATAATTTGTGGTAACACGGACATCACCCGGATTGAGTCCGGTGGCAAAAGGATGGACTGTTTCATCCAATCTCCCTGCATTAAAGTTATAACCCATTTTTTCTAGAATTTTTAAACTAACCTCACGTTGTAACTCCTTTGGAAACCTTTCAAATAGAAAATCGGTTTTTGGCTTATAGGAAGATTTCGAAACGGCTTTAACTAAGGGGACAATCTTGTCTTTAAGTTCATGAAATACCTGATCTAATACACTAACTGTCATCCCAGGTTCGTACATATCTAATAACACATCATACTTATTTTCTTGATAACCCCAATAGCTGATAAATCTTTTTGTCATATCGACTAGCTTTTCTAAGTAAGGACTAAACAAAGCAAAATTATCGGTTTCTTTAGCCTCTTCCCATACACTTTCAGCCTTTGATTGGAGGATGACATATTCTTTGTACTCTTCTTCTGGTACCTTTTTATTTCGTTCATATTCCCGTTTGCATTCGTGCAGAATTTTACTTGTCTTTTCTGATAGTGGTTGTTTTGAAAGGGTAGCTATGTATGCTGCCATTTCCTCCGAAGTAGACATTTTAAATACTTCAGAAGAAAGCAGGCCAATTACTTCCGACCGCTGCTCAACCCCATGTTTTGGAGCGCCGGTTCTTAAATCCCAATAAATTAGTCCAAGTGCTTCATTATAAGCGGAGATTTTTTTTACAAAGTCTAAAAATTCCTTTTCAATTTGTTTCATATTCATATTAAAACCTCCCTATTAGTTAAATTTTAACATACTATTATGAATAGCTGTCGTTGAAGTGGATAAAAAAAACAACAGAATAGGATATCTGTTGTTAAAGAATAGAGATGTTTTTTGGAAAATAATAATGCCGTTAAAGGGTGTGAGCGAGGTTTTTAGACAAAAAACCGTGTCCATTGACCATTTAAGGTTTATAATATTTGCACCTCCTATAGTTTGTTTACTTCATTTTTATTATAGATGAAAAAAGTAAAATACTATTGTGCTGTTTATCACACCTTTAATATAATTTTATTAAGAAATTGTGAAAAAGGGGCTTAAAATATGATGGAGCTGGTGGGTTGTTGTTGCAGTTGCAGCAAAGAGGTTTACTGTTTAGATGGTTTTTTAAATGGTGTTCATAAAGACAAAAAGGAAATCTATTGTTTCAAATGCTTTGAAAAACTCGTAATTGAAAAAGAAAATCCGCAAAGCTAGCTCTGCGGATTTTCTATATATTAATCTTCGTCCAGCGCTAAGTCCTTTACAGGAAGCTTTTCTCCCTCTTTGTGTGTCGGTTTACGTAAATGAAATAGTGCTCTAATACAGAATACCAACAATATCACAACCCCAATAAGGAATATGGTGTCAGGCACCGCACGCCAGGTTAATAGTGTCTGGACCAGATCCTTTTGGAGGAAGGATGCTGAGCGGGATGCTGCATATCCATGATGGAAGGCTTCTTTTATTTGAATGAAGCCGACAGGAAGTAGGGATAAGAAGACCATACCTGCCAATCCGACATTGAACAAAATGCAGCTAACTTTAATCCATTTGTCATTCCAGAATTCAGGTTTAACAATATTACGCAGTGAGTACAGTAGAACGGCAACGGCAAACATTCCGTAAACCCCCATCATGGAACCATGACCATGTGCTGGGGTTAGGAATTGTCCATGTTCAAAATAACTTACTGCCGGCAGATTGATTAAGAATCCCAGAACACCTGCGCCTACTAAGTTCCAGATTGCGACTGAAATTAAGAACCAGAATGTCCCTTTATAAGGGAAATCAATCCCGCCTTCTCGCATCATTTTATATTGTTCGTACGCTTCAAGAATCAATAATGTCAATGGAATAACTTCTAAGGCCGAGAAAACAGCCCCAAGACCAAGCCAAACCTCTGCAGAGCCATTATAATAATAGTGGTGGCCAATCCCAATAACCCCGCTGCCTAATAATAGTATCAATTGGAAATACAGCTGTCTGACTGTTGATTTTTTTGTTACAAGGCCTAACTGAACCATTAAGAATCCGATGACTACATCTGCAAATACTTCAAAAATTCCTTCTACCCATAAATGATGATCCACCAGCGCCAATAATCAGCAAACGTAAAACTTGTACCAGGATTAATAAACAAAGCAAAGATGTAGAAAGCAGGAACCGCTATGGCGGAGTAGAATAATAAATGAATGAGTCCACCCTTATCTGTTTCCCGTTTAAGGCCTGCGCGAATTCCACGATAAACGATAAACAGCCAGATAAGCATTCCGACGATAAGAATTAGCTGCCAAATCCGTCCGAGTTCGATATATTCCCAGCCATTATGTCCAAGCAGGAACCAATTGTTCCCTAAATACCCATTGGCTCCAAGCCATTCTCCCGCCATACTGCCGACTACGAGAACAACAAGGGCCCAGAATAAGATATCCACTAAAAGACCCTGTTTCTTTGGCTCATAACCTCCCACCAAAGGTGCAACATAGATCCCCATTCCGAGCCAAGCGGTTGCAATCCAGAAAATGGCCAGCTGCAGATGATAGCCTTTGGTTATATTGAATGGAAGAATATCGTGGATCCACTTAATGCCAAAGAAACTATCCGGTTCAATGTAATAGTGTGCTAGTAATGCACCAAACATACACTGGACAAAAAACAATGCAGTAACAATCACAAAATATTTTCCACTCTTTACTTGTGAGCTTGTCACAGGAATTTTCCTTAAATCGATTTTAGGGAAATGTCCTTCTTTATATGCTTCTTTCATCCCAAACTGATAACGGTAGAATACAAATAAAATAATCCCAACCATTAACACGAATAATGTGATGCTGGCTCCGCTCCACCAAACTGCAGAAAAGGACAGATGGTTTCCAGCATCTTCATAATATGGCCAGTTATTCGTATACGTAATGGTATCGCCTTTACGTACTGTACTAGATAACCAGGCAGTCCAAAAGAAGAAATCTGATATTTGTGTAATTTGGTCGCCTTTAGCAACATAAGCACGGTTGTTTTCTGGCATATCTGTTTCTTTAATTAAATTAGCCTTAAGCCCCCAGCCGTCTCCTTTTGTAAATACTTCTTGATAATGTTCTCTTACTTTCTCAAGGCCAAAAGCTTGGGCATTCGTTAATTTCATTGTATCTTTAGCACTGTCGTAGCGATTTTTCCGCATCTCTTTAATCACATTAGTTTTGATGATTGTTTGTTCGTCAGCGGAAATTGCTTTAAAATTTTTACCGTATTGTTCATTGGCTTTAAAATTCTGCATGCCCTCTGTATAAATTTTCAAGGCCTCAGCCGTATAATCTGGCCCCATATATGAACCATGTCCCAGTACTGTTCCATAATCCATTAAACCGTACTTTTGAAAAACGGCTTGCCCCCCCATTATCGACTCTTTTGTAAAAAGAACCTCACCCTTTTCATTTGTTACCTTTAATGGTCTCGGCGCCTGTTCCTTAAAAATCCAATAACCTCCGGCAAGCAAGACAGTAAAGCTTAAAAGAATAGTAACCATTAAAATTGATTTTAATAGACCATTCCGATTGGTCTTTATCACTTTATTCAATGTGGTCCCCCGTTGTATTTCCATTTCTATTCATCCTCTCTTGTTTCTTCACATTTCGTATTGTAACGTTGAAAGCTAACTTTTAAAGTGAAGTACCTCATCAACTCAAAGTGATTTTTCCCACACTAATGAGAATGGCTTTCAATAATTTCAGCTACTATGATGGAGGTCACATAATCGCTAAATAAATACTGCTAAAATGTAACTAATTGAAATGAATTTCTTATGAGGTGAAATTAATGGAACATGAAGATATTATAAGAAGATTATCAAGAGTGCCGATTTTTAAAGAGTTATCTGCTAAAGAACTTGATTCAATCGTAAAAATTACCCAAACGCGTTTCTATAAACATAAAATGTATGTCTTTATGCAGGATGACCCTCTGGATCGGGTGTTCTTTATTCATTCTCGTAAAATTAAAATCTATAAATCAGATTTTATGGGGAAGGAACAATTAATTTCTGTTTTAGAGCCAGGTGAAATGTTCCCTCATGCAGGTTTTTTTAGGAAGGGAAATTTCCCTGCGTATGCAGAAGTATTGGAGGATGCCCAGCTTATTGTAATTCCTATTGTTGGATTTGAAAAAATATTAATATCTTATCCGGAATTATGTATTAAGCTTTTTAAGGTATTAGGCGAAAAGATTGTGGACCTGCAAGGAAGGCTTGAAGCGCAGGTACTTCATAATACTTATGAACAAATTATATTATTGCTTATCAGGTTATGTAAATTAACGGGGAAAAGGTTGGAGGACTCTATAAATTAACTACTCAATTTACCAATCGGGAATTGGCCAATATGATTGGAACCTCAAGAGAGTCCGTCAGCAGAACGGTTACTCAAGTAAAGAAGAAATCTTTTGTTTCCCAAGATGAGGATGGGTGTTACTTAATAAATCGAGAAGCTCTCGAACAGGAATTATTCAATTAAAAAAGTAAGTGGAAGAAAACATATCTTCCACTTACTTTTCTTTAATTTTCAATTGGCTCAGTCGGCAAAACAGCTTTTATTTCTTGTAATACATTTAATTCAATATCGCTATCAAGAAGAATATAAACGGTTCCTTCGTCCTTTTCAGACCTAATTAACCGCCCAATTCCTTGACGAAGCCGAAGAAGCATATAGGGTAAGTCTACTTCCAAGAATGGATTGTTAAGCCCATTCTTTTTTGCGGTAAAGACTGGATCATTGGGCGGAAACGGAAGAGAAAAAATAATTACATTTTCTAACGACCTGCCTGGTATATCAAGCCCCTCCCATAAATGGATCGAACAAAGCACAGCATGTTCCTCATTTTGGAATTTCGAAACTAGCGTGCTAATCTCCTCATCCCCTTCAAAATAGACCTGGTAAGGAATTAAATCTGGCAGCCGTTTCTTTAGGTATAACATTTCTTCATTGTTATTAAGGAGGATTAACGCCCGACCCTCTGATTGGTGAATTTTGCTGATTACATATTTAACTCTCTCTTCAAGGCTTTCTTGCGGAAAACGAGGCAAATATATTTTCATCTTTTCATCATAATCAAACGGAGAGGCAACTGAAAAGGATAAGTATTCGCTAACACCAAGACTATTTGCCATATAATCAAAGGACTTATGATTTGAAAGTGTCGCTGAGGAAAAAATAAAAGGCTTCTTCTGTGAGAATACTTCTTCCCGCATGACTTCCTCAACCATTTTAGGCATGATAACTAGGGTACGTTCTCCACCCTTTTCTTCAAACCAGGTGATCCCGTTTAGTTCTTGAAGAAATAAAGATAGTGAATACGTTATTTGTTCTAAATACTCCTCAACGATCTTTAAATCATACTCATTAATAACATATAACTCACTCTCAAAGACAAGTTCTTCTTCAAGTGCCTGTAGCATTGACAACAGCTTTCGGCAGGTTTTCATCACTAGCGGATGCTTGGTAATGACTTGTTTTTCTGAACCTTTTGATTGAGAAGAGAATTGAGAGATGGCATCGAAAAATGCCTCATTTGCTAAAAGTGCCTCTTCAATCGTATACAACGTTTTTTCGCGTACTTCATTTTCCATTAATCTTGTTAATAAGGTATCTAATGTATAATCTGTAAAACGGTAGCTTAAAGCTTTCTGTGCAGCATATTCGAGCAGGTGGCCTTCATCAAACACGACTGAAGAATGATCCGGCAAAAGAGGAAGCTGGCCTTCTCTCTTTCGTGACTCCTTAGTCCAGATATGTTCCATATAAAAATCATGTGAACAGATAATTAAATCTGTTGCATGTCGATAAAAATCACGGTGTAATGTTAAGCCGCAACGATGACGTTTATCACAAGAAAAGCAATCCTGCAGTTCATCCCAATTCACATTACCCCATACTTCATCAGACAAAGAAGGAAAATCCCGTCTATCACCATATCTTTCAAAAGATTGCATTGATCCAACAGAATGAACGAAATCAGGAAGTTTTTGAAACACCTCTGAAATCTCATCTGAAAAATCATTATTTTTAACCTGATCAAGCTTTTTTAGACAGAGATATTGGTCCCTCGATTTTGCCAAACGAACATCAATCTGTAAGTCTAAAATACCCTCTAGTTTTGCAATGTCGCCTTCTTTTTTTACCAACTGTTCTATTAAGGTCTCGTCAGCACAAGCAATTATTGCAGGCCTATTCGTATAACGGGCATACATTATGGCATAAAGTAAATAAACAATCGTTTTCCCCGTTCCTACTCCTGCCTCTGCAAACATTACTTTTTTCTCTTTAAAGGCTTTTTCTAATTGAAAAGCCATATAAATCTGCTCATCTCGCAGTTCAAAACCCGCTTCAGGTAAAATATCATAAAATAGGTCGCCAATCCATTCCCCTAACTTGTCATAAAAAGACTCAGTTTTGGAAATTTCAAACGGCATCCGATTTTGCATGAAAACCCCTCCCCCATTATCTACTTCAAAACATTATTGCCGCGGGGGTTTTTTACCCCAATATTGATATAAGTCCGTTCGAATAAATCCATTAAACAGCTTCCGTTTCTTGGTTGCAGGTTTACCGTAAAGTTGCTCAAAATCTTCATTCGAAGTCATGATATAAATGGACCAGGTATCGAGCTTACTAAAAGCCTGTCCCATTTCCTTGTACATTTGCTCTACTGCCTTTTTATCCCCTAGCCGCTCACCATATGGAGGGTTTCCTACAATGACACCAAACTCCTTATTAGAGGATATGTCTCGAACCTGCATTTGTTTAAAATTAATTAGATCTCCAAAACCAGCTTCTACAGCGTTGCCTTCCGCAATTCTAACCATGCGATGATCGATGTCAGAGCCGGTAATGTCTAACGGCTGGTCATATTTTGCCAGATCCTCCGCTTCCATTCGTGCATCATGCCACACTTTTTCCGGCATCCATTTCCAAGCTTCAGAAACAAATTCTCTGTTAAATCCGGGTGCAATGTTTTGCCCAATCATAGCTGCTTCAATCGGAATAGTTCCTGATCCACAAAAAGGGTCAATAAAGGGTCGGTCCGCCTGCCAATTCGTAAGCATTACGAGTGCAGCCGCCAATGTTTCCTTCAACGGTGCCTCACCTTGATCAACTCGATATCCTCGTTTATGAAGACCTCTGCCACTCGCATCAATGGTAATGGTCGCAACGTCCTTTAACAATGCCACTTCAATCCGGTATAGAGCACCATTTTCCTCAAACCAAGAATTACGATTATAATGTTTTTTCAAACGTTCAACCACAGCTTTTTTAACAATAGCCTGACAGTCAGATACACTAAACAACTTTGATTTAACAGACTTTCCTATTACTGGAAATTCTGCATCTTCAGGCAAAAATTGTTCCCAAGGAAGCGCCTTTGTTTTTTCAAATAGTTCATCAAAGGTAAAGGCCTTAAATTCTCCAACCTTTATCTTAATGCGGTCGGCTGTTCGCAGCCACAAATTACTACGTGCAATGGCTGCCTCATCACCTGTATAAGTTACTTTACCGTTTTCCACTTCACATTTATAGCCAAGTGATCGAACCTCATTAGCTACTAAGGCTTCTAATCCCATCGCTGCAGTTGCTATTAATTGATATTTTCCCATGTCTTCACCCTTAAATATTTCATATGTATGTAAAATCATGCTAATCGTTCAACTTGTCGCTTACATTATTGACAAAATCAAGGAAACGAATGCAGTAATTTGCAATAAAAAAGCTCCCCATATTAGGAGAGCCCTTAATATCCAGCATTTCTTGACATTAATAACGTTCTGTAAGCCATGTTCTGTACCATAGTACTGCAAGCGACTGTTAGGTCTCGTACTTAGGTGGTAATCATCTATCTACAGATTCAGAAAGAACCTGTCTTTCTCCTTGTTCAATTCCTCAGAGAAAACGCCCCTACCATAATTTGGGTTTCTCGCTCGTGGGGTTTACCCGTTCCACCCTTTCTGTTTCCAGAAAGGCTACGTCACTGTGGCACTTTTATAGGTATTCATACCATATCCGCATGGGACTTAGGTATTTTCCCGGCCGTCAACTGAATGCTAGACTCAGCTGCCCTAGCTTATGAATTCACTAGGCACGAACACTACGAGCATCGCAGCTCGTGCGAGCATGGACTTTCCTCAACGATTTGCGAAACGCTCATCGCAGCGATTACCCGAACGTTATTAATGATACCTTTTTATTATATGTATTTCTTGTTCATTATACAATGGTTTTTATTAGGAAACAGCGGTACAAAATGTTAATCGTAAAGTTTATTACCAAATACATGCTTTTCTAGATTAGACAATCTTTTTAAAATATCAAAATTGGTCGTACCAGCTGGCTGCGCCACCGGCTGCCTTTTGGAAGTGTCTTCAAGCTGCTTACGAAGCCTTAGGTTCTCCTGCTGTAGATCCTCAATTTCTTGATGGAACGTTTCATAATCTTTAATAATTAAATCTAAAAATTTATCCACATCTTCTTGCCTATAACCCCGAACACCTGTTTTAAACTCTTTTTCTAAAATATCCTTAGCTGTTAATTTGACCTTATCAGCCAACATTCAAATCACCTCAAGTTTAGCCAATCATTACCTTTTATTTTTCCAAAAATATGTCCTTTTGTCAATTTTCTTTTACATTCAGGATTTTTGAAGTCATTTTATACTATGGGGAGAGACTATAAATATTCCTTAAAAGTCAGAGTGCTTGAACTGCTCTTCCTCAACAATCATTTGCAAATCGTAAAAAGTTATTAATTCTACTCGATAGTCGTGCTTTTTTTTGTACTGTAATGCTAATTCGTATAAATATTTAGGACTTCCCTCTTTTTCATGATCATACATGATTAGTAAGCCGTCACTTTTTTCAACAAAGAATTGATTTTTCAAGCGGAATTGCCATGGCTTTTCATAGACTTTTTTGGTTACAGAATCAACAAAGTCCGCTTGCATTAAAATCGTTTCATACCACTCTTTATTAGTTTCATTCCATTTCGATTCCTGTTCTAAAAACGGAGTAATCACTGCAAGCTTTAATTTGGGGTATTCAGATTGTAAATCAAAGACCACTTCGGCCGCCCAAAGTTCTACACCTAGTTGACCACTGATTAATATCCACTCTAATTCTTCTTCTTCAATCATTGGCAATAGAGCCTTCTTTATGGCTGCCTTGATATATAGAACAGATGTATGATCCTTATTAAATATACCTAATTCAAAAGGTTTATAACCTGAAATGGCTAAAACTTTTAGCAAACTAGTTCTCCTTTTAAATAAATTTTAAAAATGGGACAAACATTTTATTATAAAGAACATAACATATAATAAAAAGAAATAAAAAACAAGGGCTAAGAAGCCCTTGCGATGACATCCCTAATACTATCGTCTGCGGCCCATATATGGTCCAGGTCCAGGGCCAAATCCTGGTGCGCCTGGGCCAAAGCCAGGACCTCCCATTCCACCAAAGCCGGGGCCTCCCATTCCGCCAAAACCTGGCGCATTTGGTACTGCATTAGGCAGTGCATTTGACACAGGCATAACTGGCGGCACCGCAGCAGGTGCACATGTGTTACAGCAGTTGATGTGCTGATTGCAGCACTCTTCTGCACATGATGCGGTTTGTGGACAGTAATGTTTATGTTGATACATGTGGTGGTTCACTGTGGTTGTATGAACCGGATGAATATGCGGCACCACCGTTGTTGAAAACGTATGGTTCACGATTTGTTGTGTCGGATGAATGACTGGAGGTAAAAAATTAGTTCCTAGATACATATAATAATCTCCCTTCAAATATTCTGTTTACATTAACAGCCTATGTAAAAGGAGCTACTCTTGTACTAATGAAAATACCTATTTTTCGTTATGGAAGCTATATTTCTTATAACATAGTATAAAAACTGTCTTTTAGGCTTGTAAACACAACGGCAGTCAAACAGACGACAATAAAAAATAAGAAAAGAATTGCTTTATACATACTACCAGCTCCATATGATTTATAGTCGTTTTTTTTCTCAACTCAATTTTCAATTTTACCTTTTTCAACTATGATAAACAATATGGAAATGCTGGTTTTCTTAATAAATATGTTAAAATTTTGTGTCACAAAATCAAATATTCTAAAATCATGAAATGACTAAATTGAAATGTGCGAACGATGCGTTTATCTATGATATTTTGCATATTTTTGTTCCAAGCGCCTAAGCCGAGTCTTGAGCTGGTCAAATATAGGTTTGTGCATGTTTATTGGGTCAACAGTGACTGAGTTAATGGCTTCTTGGCAATACCTGATTGCTTTTGAAAGGTCTTTGAGCCTATGCTCAAATATTTTGGACAGCTCTACACAAGCTTCTGTCCTGATTTGTAGATCCTCGGATTCAACAACCTCCAAAAACAATTCTTTCGCGAGTTTCCAATTACGTTCCTTTTTTTGCTGATAAGCTAAAATTAGTTTTGCCTTTGTTGATGTTATATCCTGTTCTTTAGTTAAGCTCGTTAAAACCTTTTTCGCTTGTTCCGTTTCTCCTAAACTGGCAAACCAACGTCCTACTTCATACGTTTCAGGGCGTGATTGATTCCGGTCCGTTCCGGTGATCTGGAATGTCAGATGAGTATATAACGTTACAAGCGATAAGATGTCGATTTCATTATGTTTAAGGATACCAATCATTCCATCAGGTCGTTTGCTTTCTATAAAGTCAAAATATATGATAGGAGCCAGATATCCAGGAATATCATCCAACCTTTCTACCCCTAATACCTCTTTTTCAACAATGGACAACTTCAATCTGTCTAATTTATGCTTCCAAAGTCTTCTAGCCGCGTGAAAAAGATCAAAGTGGCCGAACGCAGGCAGTTTTGGGACATGTTCTCTAACTAGCGTATGTCGTGTTTTTACTTGCGGCCAATCAAACGATTTGCCATTATATGTGACAAGGGTTCGATAGTTCACTTTTTCCAAAAAACTTTGATAAAGAGGGACCTCAGCACCTGGATTCGGCAAAATGTGCTGCCTTAATATAAGCTCATCACCTAAAACACTAGCATAACCGAGGATAAAGATAGTATTTCCTACCCCGCCGCCAAGCCCGGTCGTTTCTGTGTCAAAAAAGAATAGTTCTTCTACTCTATGCCCTTTAGATGATAATGGATGGATAATTTCGCTTTCATTCCAGCTATTGACCGCAGTTCGAAATTCATCAAAACAATAAAGACCATGCTGATATGCAAGAGGGTATCTTACTTCTCGAATGAAACAATAATTTCCATCTAAAAAATACGGAGTGACATTCTCTTGTTCCCATTTATCAAGAAATGGGATTTCAATGGCAGTTACTTCCGAAAGAAGTTTTGGTTCTTCAGAATGAGTACTAATTGAAAGATGCGGTTTTAAACGGTTCAATTTATTTTTTAAAGACATGACTCCACTTCCTCACCTGAAAGTGGAGTGTACAGGAACGTCTCAAGAATGTTAACTGTATCTTTTTTGACCGTTTGACCAACAGTATCAGCGCCAATACACGATGGACATCCTGACTGACATTGACATTGATGAATCATTTTTAATGACTCATGAAAAACCTCTGACATTCCTGTATATATTTTTTCACTCAAACCAATCCCGCCCGGATAACGATCATAAAAGAAAATAGTCGGTTTTTCATTATGATCTGCCTTAACTTGTGGAATAACGTGGATATCCGAAGGATCAGCCATGACAAATAAGGGAGCAATATGATTTAGAGCATGCGCAGCGCCAATCAGACCTTGCTCGAGACGTTCCTGTCCCATTTCAGCTAATGGTTTATTTAATGACATCCAGGCAGCATTCGTATGAAGCTCCTCCTCAGGGAGGTGAATCGGACCGGATCCAATATTTTCATGTGTCTCAAATTTTATTTTTTTAAAAATAGTAGCCATCGCCCTGACACTGACATCGCCATAGCCTATTTCTGCCTCAGGGAGTGTTTGAAGTTTATCTACTTCTAAAACCTTTAATTGAACTGCCAGGTTGGCATCCGTAAAATAGTCTACGTCAACCTCCCGAACAAATGCCTTTTTCTCATCCCAATCAAGCTTTTCAACTTGAAATTGTGTCCCTTGATGCAAATATATGGCTTCATCATGAAGCAGCGTCATTGCAGAAAAACGATCCATCTCACCAATGACCTTAACATGAGATATATCAGATTGATCGACGATTATTACGTTTTCTTGTGAAGCCGAACGTAAACTAATATTATGAGCGGGAAAAGAATCATTCATCCAAAAAAATTTATCCCCATTTCGGTAAAGAACACGTTCCTCTGACAAGTATTCGAGTAACTCATCTGTTTCTACATTTCCAAATCTATCACCCGTCTTAAATGGTAGTTCATAGGCGGCACATTTCATATGATCGATTAAAATAATAAGATTATCAGGATTGATTCTAGCGGTTTCAGGGCTTTTATTAAAAAAGTAATCAGGGTTTTGGATAATATATTGATCAAGCGGGCTGGAACTAGCAACCATTATCACTAATGCCTCGCCATGTCTCCTGCCAGCTCTTCCTGCTTGCTGCCATGCACTCGATATTGTCCCGGGATAACCAGTCATAATACAAACCTGCAGCTGTCCAATATCGACTCCCAGTTCAAGCGCATTCGTGCTGACAACTCCATAAATGTCCCCTGATCGCAAGCCCTTTTCGATTTTCCTTCGTTCTGTTGGCAAGTATCCGCCGCGATACCCCATAATCGATTTTGCTCCCAACTCATTTTTAACTAATTCCTGCAAGTAAGTTAAGATGATTTCCACTCTCACTCTACTTCTAGCAAATACGATGGTTTGGATCTTATTTTTCAAGAGCTCGCCGGCTATTTTACGAACTTCAAGTGTTGCACTTCTACGAATATTTAATGGCTTATTAACAATAGGAGGGTTATAGAAGAGAAAATGCTTGGTTCCACTTGGAGCACCATTATTATTGATCAGGGTCATTTTCTCTTCCGTTAATCTCTCCGCAAGCTCTAGAGGATTGGCGATAGTAGCAGAGGTGCAAATAAATACAGGACTGCTTCCGTAATAATGGCAAATTCTCTTTAACCTTCTGATTACATTGGCAACATGACTGCCAAAAACACCCCGATAGGTATGGAGCTCATCGATGACAACAAATTTAAGATTTTCAAACAATGAAACCCATTTTGTATGATGCGGCAGAATAGCGGAATGCAGCATATCTGGGTTGGTAATCACCACATGCCCTGCTTTTCTTACCTTTTGCCGAATGTTTGCTGGTGTATCCCCGTCATACGTATAACTGTTAATATCAGCGCCGGAAGCTTCAATTATTTCATTTATCTCACTTTTTTGGTCTTGTGCAAGTGCTTTAGTTGGAAAGATATAAAGTGCTCTTACACTTGGATTTTCAAAAACGGTTTGTAATACCGGTAAATTGTAGCAAAGTGTCTTCCCAGAGGCAGTAGGAGTAACTGCCACAATACTATGACCCAAGTTAATTTCCTCATAAGCTGATTTTTGATGTGTATAAAGATGATCAATTCCTCTGGTATTTAGCGATTTCTTTAAAACGGGATGTAGATTCTCTGGCAATTCTACAGTTTGGGCAGGCTGCTTCTCAATTGTATGCCATGTGACAATATTTTCTTTAAACTCATGATTTATTTTTAGATCAGAAAGGATTTCCTGCAGGTTTTTTTTCAGCTTCATGTTCTCACCTCATTACTCCTATTTTACCGAATAAACGTTCGTTATTAAAGATATAAAACAAAATTTAATACATTAACAAGATTGAAACCTTTTTCCATTATGATAGAGTAAACGATAGGAGCAAAATTTGTTACAATATAAAAAATTCACTGGACTTGAAAGGGGTCTATATGAAAATTGATGATATTAAACGGGTACTAGGTGATTTTACCCTCTTCCGCGAATTAAACGATTTTGAATTAACTAAAATAGCTAATATTTCGATCGCCAGAGAGTGGAAGAAACATAGTCATGTCTTTCTCCAAGGTGATCCGCTCGAAAACGTCTATTTTATCTTCGATGGAAGAATAAAAATTTATAAAAGTGATATTAGTGGTAAAGAACAAATCGTTGCGATTGCAAAAAAAGGAGAAATGTTCCCTCATGTCGGGTTCTTTAGAAAAGGGGATTATCCTGCCTATGCTGAAGTGCTAGAACCCTCTACACTGATTGCAGTTCCTATTTCAAAATTTGAAAAGGTATTGATTGAAAATCCTGAGCTTTGTATTAAAGTGTTTAAGGTACTTGGAGAGAAAATCGTCGATTTACAAAATCGCTTGGAGGAACAAATTCTAAACAATACATATGAACAAATCGTTAAACTTCTTATTCGTCTGGCTCAGAAACATGGAGTTGAACAGGCAAATGGGACGATTCTTCTAAAATCAGAGTTTACTAACAAAGATCTTGCCAATATGATTGGTACAACAAGAGAAACCATTAGCCGGACATTAACTAAAATGAAAAAAGACGAATTAATCGAAGTGGATCCTGAAGGGAACATGATTCTTGATATCACTATTTTAATGCAGGAATTGAATTTAATATAATAAAAACACCGCAGCTTTTGTAAGCTGCGGTGTTTCTGTTAATTAGTATGAAGCTGAAGCATGTCTTCCATATCTTCTTTCGCTGTACCAATTAATTTAAGATTAAATGTATCCTGAAGAACTTGAAGAACTCCTTCTGAGATAAATTCAGGCGGCTTTGGCCCAATTCTGATATCTTTAATTCCTAAACTGAATAGTCCTAACAAAATCGCTACTGCTTTTTGCTCAAACCAAGACAAGACGATACTTACTGGTAATTCATTGACTTCACATCCGAACGCATCTGCTAATGCTAAAGCGATTTTCACAGTCGAGCCGGAATTATTACATTGACCTAAATCAATATACCTAGGGATGTTTGTTCCCGGTACAACACCATAATCAACATCGTTAAAGCGGAATTTACCGCAGGAAGTCGTTAATATAACTGTCTCTGGAGGAAGTGATGTAGCAAGCTCTCGGTAGTATTCCCCGCCTTTTCCAGGTGCGTCACATCCTGCAATAACAAAGAAGCGTTTAATCTTACCTGCTTTCACTGCATCAATCACCTCTGGTGCTAAACCTAAAACAGTCTCATGGTGGAATCCAGTGAGTAATGTTTCTTCAGATTCTATCGCTGCTTCAGGAAGCTCCAATGCTCTGTTAATTAATGGGGTAAAATCATCACTCACAATTTTTTCAACATTCTCAAGACCAGCAACTTCATAGGAGAACATCCGGTCAGCATATGTACCCTTAATTGGCATTACACAGTTAGTTGTAGCAAGAATAGCTCCTGGGAACTTTTCAAATAGACGGCGTTGGTCGTACCAAGCTTTACCTATATTACCTTTTAAATGCGCATATTTTTTCAGGGCAGGATAGCCATGAGCAGGCAGCATTTCAGAGTGGGTGTAAATATTAATTCCTTTTCCTTCTGTTTGTTTTAATAATTCTTCTAAGGCGAATAGGTTATGCCCCGTAACAACAATACACTTGCCTTCAATTTTATTTTGACTAACGCGAATTGGTTCTGGAATTCCTAACCGTTTCGTATGGGCCTCATCGAGCATTTCCATTACACGGACAGCAGATTTGCCTACCTTCATAGCCATATCAATATGTTCTTGTACGTTAAAGTTTGAATTGGTTAATGTCATGTAAAGTGCTTCATGTGTTGTCGCATCCACAAATGGGTCTGTATACCCCAGTTGATTGGCATGTGTTCTGTAGGCCGCGATTCCTTTTAATCCAAAAATAATTGTATCTTGTAAGCTGGCGATGGTTTCATCTTTACCACAAACACCAATAACCTTACATCCGCCAGAAGGTGTTTGTTCACATTGATAACAGAACATGTAACTTCCCCGCTTTCATCAAGTCTTCTTAACTAGACTACAAATTTATTCACATGATTAGTGTGATTCAAATCACATCAATTGAGTTTGTAACAGAATGTTCAATAACTTGTGACGAACTTATGTCGACACCTACCTATTTTTCTCCGCATATGATATGGAGTAAACTAATGGAAAGAGAGGGAATTATCATGTCATCCATGCTTCCGAGTGATAAAAACAACCATAAACCCCAGCTGCCAGAACCTTTCAAGGATTTATTTAAATTAATGAATGACTTTTTCACTGATAAACCAATGCGGGGATTTTTACAATCTATTGATGATTTTTTCAAATCTCCTTTTCCGGTTGGTACAGGTTTTCAAGTTGATACAGTTGAAACAGGATCGGAATATATTATTTCAGCAGAGCTCCCTGGTGTGCAAAAGGAGCAAATCCAATTAAATATTTCAGGAAACTATTTAACCATCTCCGTCGAAAATAAGGAATTAGAAACGGAAGAAAACGACCTTACCCACGTTTATCGTCGAAAATATGTTCGGCAGCAAGCTTCTAGAACGATCGCCCTGCCACATGATATCAATGAGAATTTGGTTAAGGCTTCGTACCGTAACGGCTTATTGCAAATCCGCATTCCTCAGGAAAAAGGGAAAATAATAGATATAGAAGAATAACCGATTTTTTTTAGCTTCCTTATATATGAAAAGACGGCTGCCAATAGCCGTCTTTTTTTTCCTCTAAAATGGGTTAACTTTTAAATATTCCTCCAAATCCTTTAACAAGCGAGGACACTTGGTTTACTGCATTCATCATTTGCCCTGCTGTATTCACCATTTTATTAATGTCAACGGATCCATCTTGTGATTTGAAGGAATTGATTAGCGATTTCATTCCACCTGGTTGTTTTGGCATGAAACTGTTTTTGGGATAGGGATTCATTACCGGATATCCATTCATCGGCATAAATGACTGTTGAACCATGTCATCCTTCGGCTGAAGCGGGTTTTGAAATAGAAACTGGTTATCCTTTTTCGTATATTGAGCTTGATAATTCATATTTTGCGGTACAAAGCCCGGTTGATAGGTTTGACCAAATGTCTGCATTTGCTGCGGGTAATAAGGGTTGGGCGGGTAATAGGGCATCATATTATAGTTCTGGGGTTGATTTTGATACGCACTCGGCTGGTTTCGGCTCATATCTGCTTGGGGGTTCAATTGTTGTTGTGTCATCGGTACTTGGTGCATCATTTGCCCCGAGTATCCATGATGAGCAAAATGATTTGGTCTTGGTTTACCAAACATGGGCAAACATCTCCTCTTTATAATTCTCTATTACACATTATGAAGGTTAGAGATGAATGGTGATTCTTCTAGTCTGTTTGTCAATGTCATAATCACAGGAATTTTGTCTAAAGTTTAAATATTTTAAAAACTAGGAATCCTATGTTTTCATGATACGATAATTAAAAGGGTGAAGGAGGAGCTATATATGGACATTCACGAATTAAAAAGCAAATTTATTCAAAGTCGGGATTACAACACAGATGACGTTAATGCCTTATTGGATTTTGCAAAGAGAGCGTATATTCATAATGAAATTAATATTAAAGAATATCGCGTTCTTGTCCGCGAGCTTGAAAATCAAGGTGCGGTTATACCTGAAGCTATACATGAAGACTCCCTCATCGAACATTCATAGATAATCAGCTGCAGCTCATATCAGTGCCGTTTATCTGCGGTAAATGAGCAGCTGGCAGATCTTAATTTAAATCATTTGATCATAAAAGAGATGCGAAAAATTGCATCTCTTTCTATTTTTTAACCTCTTTTTCTACTTCCGAGAGAATAAATTCAATTGCCCGATGTGTATTTAAAAACCTTGATTTACTTGTCTCTGGAAAAAAGGACTGCACTGAAAGCTGATCAATATGGGCAGATGTTGTATCAATTTGCTTCAAATGGAGATATTGCGTATTTGCTGTGGAGAGCCATATCTTCATAGCCTTATTCCATTTATCATTCATCGCCTTTACCTCATCTGCAAATGGTTTTATAACACCATGGAAATCCTGAGTAACTCCTGTTTCTCTACCTTCACGATAGTTCTTTAAGAATAATTCATTATAATGTAAAAGTTTTTCCGTTAAATCAAGGATTTCTTCTGACATGTTTCTCTTTGTCCCCTTTTTATTGTACAAAATAAAAAAGTAGCAAGTGTAGTCATGCTACTTTTAACCATATTATTATTTTAGCGTTACTTAAAAACCTAATTCAAGCTTTAAGGATTTAGGAACGGCACCAAGGTTGGAATCAAGGAATTCTTCGTGAGACATTGGGTTCACTTGTGCTGATTTTACCCCGATATCTGAAAGGCGATGGAGTGTTACCGTTAATTTTTCTTGTTCTTCACTATTCATATGAAAGCGGTGGTCGGAAAAAGAGGCTTCTAAAACAGACTCCAATTCTTCTAATTGATCATATATTTCAGTTAGCATTGTAAGCATTTTTTCTTTTTCGGACATTGGTATTGTCATTTACAAATCCCTCCTCACGAATATCTATTACGTATTATTCTCCTTCCCTTGCCAGCCTCCTTCCAGCTTGACAAAACTAGAAGCAATTCGGCAAAGAAAGTGTTAATACAGCATAAAGATATTCTTTTTCGACATAATCATAAGTTCGCATGAAAAATCGCAGAAGCGCACATGCTAGTAAATGGAGGTGTTTTTAATGGCGAAAAAAAATAACCCAACAAGCAAACAATCAAAAACTGTCACAGAACAAAAAACAGGCTATGGGGATAAAAAGCTTGAAGGACCAAATCGTCCTGCTGAATAAAACCAAAAGCGGAAGCGCCTTGATCAGGGGCTCAAGGCTACAGACGAGCCGGCGAAAAGGCGCTTGGTGGCTTATGACTCGAGTTCCAAGGAGCCGCAACTGGATAAGCTTATGACCCCGAGTCCCTTGGTGCTGGAGCTGGACGTATCTCACTCCGATAAAGTTGTATTTAGTAATAAATCTGTAATTTACTACAAAAAGCAAGGAGGAATCCTTGCTTTTTCATTTCCACTTTTTTAACTTCAGCGACTTTTGAAGAGAAAGAAGTAAATGAAGCTGATTGGATTTATTATAATACCAGTCTGTAAGATGAATGGGATGATGATGGCGGGCTGGAGAATACAACCATGCTGGGGAAATGATTCGCTGTTTGCTCCAATCCTGATATTTATCTTGATGATGGGCAATTACTGGAAAAGTTGTTCTTAGCAGTGGCGTTTTCCGACCAGTCTTTATTTTAAAATATTGTTCATAATCGTGTCTTGAACCAGTATGCGGGGTCTTTTCAGCAAACTCAAAAAAATAAGGAAACAGCCGGGGATGAAAAAGAATACTCGCCAATCTCTTCCCTAAATTGATTCGCTTGGATAGAGATCTAAAACCATTTACACTAGCCCCATAAACCTCTCCACCACAAGTAGGAAAAAGAACACTGCTGAAGTGAAGCCAATCTTGAAAAGAAAAGAGTAAGGAGTGAAAAACCTTATTCTTATATATAGGGTGTTCTATGACAGGGCTTTGAATCACATTTTGTTCATTAATAATTAAAGCTGTTGTTAATCTTTTCTTATCTGTTTCCTTCCAGTAGCGATCCCACTCTCTTTGAATAAATCCTGAGACATTGAAAAAGGGAAGCAAGTGAAACATTGGCCGATTGTATTTCGTCGAATATTGATAGAGCAAAAGCTGGGGATAGACATCATGAAAGATAAGCCAATTAGCACGCTCATAAGTCAAAAAAAGCTGTTTTCTCATTTTCGGCTCTAAAATTTCTGGGAAAATGTCACCTTCGAGGTCACACATATTCCAGCCGCCGTTCCGGGAAACCATACTTGCAAGAAAAGACCAAGTAATATCAGGATGCTGTTTAAAATATGAAAAATAGGCATCCGTTCTCGAAATATTATCAACATTTTTCTTTTTTGTTTCACTTACAATTTGACGGATGATTGATTGTTCCTGTATTGTAAGATGATTCATATTCATCTTCCCTTATTTTTTAATAGAGTTTTAATTTACGTGTCAATCTTTTGCAAAAATGAACCATATCTATGTAAACTTCACTATACAATTATTATTAGAATGTGTAAGCAAAATTATTTTATACACCCCAAAAAAGCGCTAATATTTGGTATGATAAGGATTAGCTTGAGAGGTGCAAAACGATGAATCTTAACTATCCAAATGGAAAAAAGTACAAGCCACAGGAACTTCCGATCGACACTTCCTTGAGAAAAAGAAAAAATGGATCTTATAGTAATCGGGGTATGACACTTGAGGAAGATTTAAATGAAACCAATCAATATTACCGGGAAAGAAAAATTGCAGTGATACATAAAAAGCCTACTCCGGTTCAAATTGTTCAGGTGGATTATCCAAATAGAAGTGCTGCCGTAATAAAAGAGGCATACTTTAAACTAGCATCTACAACTGATTATAATGGGGTATATAAAGGTAGATATATTGATTTTGAAGCAAAAGAAACGCAAAATCCCACCTCCTTTCCATTAAAGAATTTCCATCAACACCAAATCGAACATATGGAAGAAGTAATGGGTCAAGGAGCTATTTGTTTTGTTATTCTCCGTTTTACAAAATTTGAACAGGTTTATCTACTCGAAGCTCAGCACTTATTAAATTTTTGGGATCGAATGAGGAATGGAGGAAGAAAATCCATTACGAAAGAAGAGATAGAACAAAAGGGGTACCACATACCGCTTGGATTTCAACCAAGAATTGACTATATTAAAATAATAGAGCAACTATAGAAAACTTCATTTTTCATAGAGGGTAGAAAGGAAGGAAATCATTATGTCTGAACAATACCAATCAAGAGAGGAGCGCAGGAAGCAACTCCAATCCAAAGGTAAGAAAAAAAAGCAGAAAAAACCACGTGGACTTTTCAAGAAAATTTTTCTAAGTCTTGTTGTCCTCGGAATCATTGGAATACTTACTGGAGTTGGGACTTTTGCCTATTTAGTGAAAGATGCTCCCAAACTTGATCCGAAATTATTAAAAGATCCTATCCCTTCAAAGATTTTTGATAAAAATGATAAATTGATAACTGAAGTAGGCGCTGTAAATAGGGAATACGTAAACTATAAAGACATACCTGCAGTTGTCGAAGACGCTGTTTTAGCGACGGAGGATTACCGTTTCTATAAGCACCATGGAATCGATCCGATTCGTCTCGGCGGCGCCATTTTAGCCAATTTCCAACATGGTTTTGGTGCTGAAGGCGGCAGTACAATCACACAACAAGTTGTGAAAAATACATTTCTCACTCAAGAAAAGACTTTAAAACGAAAGGTTCAAGAAGCTTGGCTTGCTTATGAACTAGAACAGCAATACACAAAACATCAGATATTTGAAATGTATGTGAATAAAGTATATGTTTCAGAAAATAGTCACGGACTTGCAACTGCAGCAAAAATCTATTATGGGAAAGAGTTAAAGGACCTTACATTGGCAGAAGCCGCGCAAATTGCCGGAATGCCACAGAGTCCTAATAACTATAATCCATTTAATTATCCTGATAAAGCAGAAGAAAGACGTAATATCGTATTATCATTAATGTATGAACATGGATATATTTCAAAGCAGCAAATGGAAGAAGCTAAAAAGGTTTCTGTAGCAAAAGATGTGCTGCCAATTGAAAAACGTCAGGTTAAAGATAATAAAACTTATGACTCATTTGTGGATGCCGTTATTAATGAAGTCGACAATACAACTGATTTTGATATTTATACGGATGGGCTATCGATCTATACATCACTAGACAGAGATGCTCAATTACACGTAAATGAAATCCTAAATGACAAGGATGCTAACATCATCCCTTACCCCGATGATAAATTTCAGGCCGGTATCGTCCTCCTTGATACAAAGACCTCAGAAATTCGAGCGATTGGCGGAGGAAGAAACCAACAGGTACAACGCGGCTTTAATTATGCCACCGATACGAGACGACAGCCTGGTTCCACAATCAAGCCTATTCTTGATTACGGCCCTGCAATTGAATATTTAAACTGGGGCACCTATGAAATGATTAACGATAAGCCCATTACGTATTCTTCCGGTAAGAAATTTGGTAACTGGGATCAAAAATATAAAGGACCAATGACCATAAGAACAGCCCTCCAATTATCGCGTAATAGTCCTGCTGTTCAAGCATTACAACAGGTTGGGTTAGATAAAGCGAAGGACTTTGCTGTTAATCTTGGGATCCCTTTAAAAGAAATCTACGAATCATATGCGATTGGCGGATTTGAAACAGGAGTATCACCACTTCAAATGGCCGGAGCATATGCTGCATTTGGCAATAATGGCTTCTATACCAAACCACATGCGGTTAGAAAAATAAAACTGCGTGACGGAACGATGATTGATACTTCACCTAAACCAAAAGTTGTCATGAAGGACTCTACTGCTTTTATAGTTACGGATATGTTAAAAAGTGTACTTGTATATCCTGGTACCGGAACAAGGGCCAAAGTACCTGGACTTCCCATTGCCGGTAAAACAGGAACAACCAATTATACAGATGAGGAAATGCAAGAATGGAATATAGATAGCAGTTCTGTCCCGGATGCGTGGTTTACCGGTTATACAACAAATTATACTGCATCCATTTGGACAGGATATGCGAGCCGGAAAACCCCAATAACAGCGGAAGGAAGCAATCAACGAATTGCTCAGCTTCTTTTTAAAAATTTAATGGCTTATGTATCTAAGGACATTGAAACCCCTGATTTTACAATGCCAAATAGTGTTCAAAAGGTCAGGGTTGAGAAAGGCAGTATGCCGGCTGTATTGGCTAGTCAATATACCCCTAGCAGTCAGGTCTCAATTGAATACGCGGTAAAGGGGCATGCACCTAAAAAGGTGTCTGAAAAATATAACAAACTTTCAGCTCCGTCAAATCTAATTGCTAAATATGATAATACAAGTGGCAATGTCGGAGTATCATGGAATTATAGCGCAAGCAAAGATGTACAGTTTGATATTACAATAAATGGTACCACTACAAATCATTCTGTTCAGGACGGAAATAGCTTTACCTTTAAGGCGAATCCGGGAGAAAAATATACTATCTCCGTCTTTGCCCTTAGTGGAAATAATAAAAGTGATGCAGTTCATACTACAATTGATATTCCACAAGCCGAAGAACAAACTGACCAAGGCACGGGAAACGGTACTGATACAGGTACTGACACTGGAACTGGCACAGATACTGGGACTGGCACAGGTAGTGGGACTGGCACAGGTAGTGGGACTGGAACTGACACAGGTACTGACACTGGCACAGGGACTAACAATGGGACTGGAACTGGCACAGGTACTGGGATTGGAAATGGTTCTGGGACTGGGACTGGGACTGACACTGGTACCGATAACGGTAATGGCAATAGGAACGGCAGCAACAACGGTGGAAATACTCCCCCACCAGTTACAACCCCAGTAACCCCTCCGAGCAGTGCAAACACTGGAAATGGTAACCAAGGGGAAACTAAAACAACTCAATAAGGACAAAAAAATCGTCTAGGTTATTGCCTAGACGATTTTTTTTTTATGTTACTCTTTGCAAATTGCTTTTCCTGCTCATTCATTAATTCAGTAAGCTGTCGATATGAAGGGTAAAATTCGGGTCTTGACTTAATAAATTCTATTCTCTCTTCCAGATTAACCGGCTTAAATAAAAACTGATCATATCTTTTTCGATTAATTGGAGGGTATGTTTCATGATTGGTAAGATATAAAAATTGAAGATATAGGTTAATTCCCCTTTCCATCCATTTTTTTGTATTTTTTGAATCACGGGCACGAAATAATGGTGCAAGTTGTTTTTGGATACCTTCCCACTCTGCTAGAATCGCAGCTACTGCTTCTCCACGATTATTCATTTACTGGAGCCTTTCCCTTCATTCTCTTTTTACCTTCCCGACAAAGTTCTAGTAATGGACAGCTTGGACATTGTGGATTTTGAGCTTTGCAATGATAACGTCCAAAAAAGATTAATCGATGATGTGTTAGCGACCACTCATCCTTAGGGACCTTCTTCATTAACGTTTTCTCCACCTCGAGAACAGAATCCTTCCAACGGCAAATACCAAGGCGTTTACTTACCCTTTCCACATGGGTATCTACGGCAATGGCCGGAATATTAAAGGCTACTGAAACGACAACATTGGCGGTTTTCCTGCCCACTCCAGGAAACTTTGTCAGCTCATCTCTATCCATAGGAAGAACACCGTTATATTCATCCAATAAAAGTCGACATAAACTCTGAATATTTTTTGCTTTATTTCGATATAGGCCAATGGAGCGGATATCGTTTTGAAGTTCTTCGAGTGAAACCTTCAGGTAATCTTCAGGGGATTTGTATTTTTCAAATAAACCCTTGGTTACTTTATTAACAAGGGCATCTG
The DNA here is from genome assembly GCF_023715505.1 of Neobacillus cucumis. The sequence goes on from NZ_JAMBOH010000001.1 coordinate 286,217, forward strand.
TACATTGTGCCGATAATGAAACAGCAATAACAAGTTCAAAAGGATTTGAGTGGTTCAATTCACAATGTGCTTCTGGGAACATTTTACCCATTTCATCTAAGCAATATCGAATTTGAGTATTATTTAGCATAGAAATCACCTACTTATAAAATAAAAGAAAACGAGAGAAGTTTCCCTCGTTTATTTACAATTATTATTGCTCTAACCAGTTATAAAAGGGAACTGATGGCTGATGGTCATCGTTTTTACTATGTGTCTTTTCCGTTTGTTTTTGCCGAAACTTACGTCCATGATTTTTAGCTTGTTCGATTGTTTTAATCCCATTTTTCTTCCACTCAAAAAGGATCCGATCAATATAACGAAAGTTTAATTTTCCTGACATGACAGCCTCACGAAGTGCAGCTTTTATGATGATTGGATCATGGTGATCATCGTCCATCCACATCCCAAGCGATTCACATTCAAATGGTGAAAGCGGACGGCCAAATTCTTTTTCGAAACAAGTATAGACATCTGTTTCTTCCGTTTTCTGTTCAAGTTGTCTCGTTACTTGACTATTTAATAAAAACTGATCAACTAGTTTTTCCCATAAGGGCTTTACGGAATATTTTTCAAACCGGATGCCTTCATCACTATATTGATCCATTATCTCAATAAATCCTCTTTGAATCAGCCTTCTAAGCATGTCATGACAATCAGCAATTGATACTGTCATTCTGGCTGAAAGTTCTTCTGGAGTAGGAAATTCGTTTCCTTTTTCGATAAAAGTAATAATATTTAATAAAAGAACAAGTTCCGTCTCATTTAAGTTCAGATTTCGATATTCTGAAAATAACATTAAAGGAATCGTAATATTCCCTTCCTGTAACCAGGCTACTATATTTGATTTCATCTTTCTACACCTCTAGATTAGTATAACATGAACCACCAATTCGAGTAAGAGTATTAGGAATCCATCTTTGGAAAGGAAAAACAAAAAGCCTGCATCATGCAGACTTTTAAGTGCTAGGCAAAAAGACCAAGGTCAGTTCTTCACCTTCGCTGTAACGAATTGATCAATTCGTTCCACGGCTTTTTCTAATTGTTCAAGTGATGTTGCATAAGATAGACGAATATTATCTGGAGTTCCAAAGCCTGAACCTGGAATAACGGCTACCTTAGCTTCTACAAGCAATGCTTCGACGAAGTCATCAACGTTACTAAATCCAGTCATCTCCGCAGCACCCTTGACATTTGGATAAAGGTAAAAAGCACCCTGCGGTTTCACACAGGTAAATCCAGGGATAGCAACTAACTTTTTATAGATAATTTCTAATCTTTTCTCAAACGCTTGTCTCATTTCCTCAACAGGTTCCTGTGAACCATTGTAAGCCGCAATCGCAGCATATTGGGCAGTTGTGGTTGGATTGGAGGTACTATGGCTGGCAAGATTCGTCATGGCCTCAACGATTTGTTTATTACCCGCAGCATAACCAATTCTCCAGCCTGTCATAGAATGTGATTTTGATACACCATTGATGACAATAGTTTGCTCCTTCAATTCTGGAGAAAGCTGTGCAATGGAAACATGTTTGGCACCAGAGTAGACAAGCTTCTCATATATTTCATCTGAGACAATTAAAATATCTTCTGCCAAACAAATCTTTCCTAGCTCTATAAGTTCTTGGTCCGTATATAAAACTCCTGTGGGATTGCTTGGTGAATTAATGATTACAGCTTTTGTTTTATCAGTTATTGCTTCTTTTAATTGTTGGGGAGTAATTTTGAAATTATTTTGTTCCAACCCTTCGACATAAACAGGTACACCACCTGCGAGCTTTACTTGTTCGGGATAGCTGACCCAATAAGGTGTTGGAATAATTACTTCATCACCATCGTTTAAGATAACCTGGAACAATGTATAAAGGATGTGTTTTGCTCCATTACCTACGATAACTTCATTAAGTTTATAGCTTAATCCTTGGTCTGCCTCAAACTTATTAATGATGGCCTTTTTTAAGGCAGGAAGGCCCGCCGAAGGAGTGTACTTTGTATGCCCCTCGTTCATCGATTTTGCAGCTGCATCTAAAATGTGCTGGGGCGTATTAAAGTCAGGTTCCCCTGCCCCTAATCCAATGACATCTTCTCCTTTTTCTTTCAATTCCTTTGCTTTTGCTGTAATAGCTAACGTAGTAGATGGCGTAAGTGCCATTACTCGATTTGCAAGTTTGATTGCCATATCTCTTTCCTCCAGTCTCCACAAGCTATAGATTTTCAATTTTTTTTAGCCATTCACCGGTTTCAAAGTGAACATAGTAATAATTTATTAAATTATTTTCAGAACGGTAGTAGATTTCCCATAACGGAATATTTTTTTCCATACCCAGCCGTACTGAAATAATTTTCTTAGGTTGTTTTTCCTGCAATAATTTTTGAATTGCTTCTTCTCTTGTGATGCCATCCTTCGCCTTTTTAATGTAAACCTTTTTACTCTTCTCAGGAATCCAAACAATTACTTTACTTCCGTTTTTATTTTTCCCTTCAATCACATCAACGGTCTCAATCCCATTGTATATATGAAAGTCATCCACTTTACTCAATTGCACTTTATCCTTGGCAAGTGATACAGCTCTTTTTTCGGCTGCTTTAACGGGTTCAACAGAAGAAAAATAGACTTTTACGAGCACTCCGGCAATGACAAGTACTACAATAATGGGAATTATTATCCACTTTTTCATTTTTATCTTCACTTCTTTATGTACGATATATAGTTGGTTCTAATGTTACAGAATCTATTTAATTATTATAACAGGATAAATCAAGATGTGTTATCAATCTTCATTAAATTAGAAAATTTTTTTCATTTTTTTCGAAAAAACTATTCCGCTTCCTTTAGAGGAATGGTAATAATCTCATAATTTGTTTCCGTAAATTTAATGGTGACGGTCCCATGTTTTTTTGTAAAATACACTTCAGACCATATACCTTGCAGGTCTCGCAGCAAATCCTGATCCAGTTGATCTTCCTCTGCTCCGAACAGAATTGATATTTGTGGATTTAGCGTTTGAATTAACTGATCAGATAATGAGTCTTTTGTAAGAGTGTAAGGTATTTTAAAAACATGAATATCCTCCAAGTTCTTAGCTAATAATTCTTGTTCCGCCCGTTGACTAAACGAAGTCATCAAAAAGAGGTTATGCTTAAAAAAGCGCAGCATCAAATCCATACCTTCATTTTTTTGATTTCCTAGGAATTGAACATATGCAAACATACCAGGCAGGATTTCTTTCTTTGTCCCTTCATTCCAAACCGTAATGGGTATTTGCTCTGACTGTTCTCTCGTTAATAACGAAGAAACTTCGGGCGTGGTGACAATTTCTCTAATATTATATTTTTTCCATAGCTTATCGATTTTCTCAATCGAAATCTTTTCACCATTATTCGTTAGAATTAAAGTAGAGAGCTCTTTTACATTATAAAGAGAAAGCCATCCTTCTAACTCAGATAATTCTCCTCGCCCTCCGATATTAATTAAAATATTTTCTCCATTTGGACCCTGTACAAGTGTGGCTTCACCAGTAGTGAGGCCTAAAAAGGTAACTGCCGCTTGATGCTCTGCTAACTTCACATCAATTTTTTCAACCTCTGTAGGCAAAGTCGTTTCTGCTCTTACCGCCATGCTGCTTGGAATCAATAAAGCCAAAATCATAAGCAATATTCTCATACACATTCCTCCCAGATAGTTATAGGATGTGTCTTTTTCCAAATTTTATCATAGCCATTTTTGAATAAACTCCGCTAAATCCTCCATTTTTCCCTTTTTGATTGGAACAGGAGGTATTGATTGCAAAAAGGACTTTCCATACTGCGTGGTAACGATTCTTCTATCAAATACAATGATTACCCCGCGATCCGTTTCAGTCCTAATGAGCCGGCCAAAGCCTTGTTTAAAACGAAGTATGGCCTCTGGTAGTGAATAATCAGAAAAAGCATTCCTTCCCTGCTGGACAATCAACTGACACTTTGCCTCTGTCAAAGGTTCATCAGGAGGGCTAAATGGAAGCCTGACAATGACAAGGCAAGATAAGTCTTCTCCTGGAATATCCACTCCTTCCCAAAAGCTGCTTGTTCCTAATAAAATGGCCTTTTCATAGCGCTGAAAATTTCTTGTCAATCTTGAACGACTACCACTTGAGATACCTTGAGCAATTAATACATATTCATTAAGAAAACCACTTTCTTTAATTAGTTCGTACGTTTTTTTTAGCATGTCATAAGCAGTGAAAAGAATTAGCAGCCTTCCTTTTGTTGCCTCAGCTATAGTAATGATATGTTCTGTAATAGCAATAACGTATTCTTCAAGTGATACAGAATTGATTTCTGGTAAATCATCAGGGATAAGAAGTTGAACCTGGTCTTTATACACAAATGGTGAGGGAATACTCACTTGAACTGTAGAGTTTGCCTCAAGGCCCATTTCACTCATGATATAATCAAAAGAACGATTCACCGTTAGGGTTGCTGAAGTAAGGATTACTGCTTTCTTGGTGTCGAAGAACTTTTCCTTCAACTGCTCCGCAACGGTAGCTGGCTGAGCTAAAAAAGTTGTCACATTTTGCGGTGAACGGATATCCATTTCAATCCACATTACTTCCTTAGAATTTTTAATAAAACAGCTAACCAATATGTTTCGCAATTCAGCAAGCTCCACTGCAAATCCAGAGATATCCTCCACTTTATTTAGCTCAGGTATGGATAAAGAATCTTTTTGTACTGTTAACGATTTAAGACGTCTGTCAATAGCATTGAGTACATCCTTAATTAAAAAGGACATTCTCTCGGCACTGTGGACAAGCGCTTTTCTTTCTCTGCAAGAGTCGGTTGTGGTATACCGAACTTTTATCCGATTTATCCCTTTTTTATTAGCTGCCTTTGTTTTTGCATATAGGGCCATTAATTTAAAAAATTCATCCATCTCGTAATGTAGATTTAAAACGAGCTGATTTAATTCAAAGGGAGTAAAAAGCTTTGTTCCTGATGAAGGAAGTCGTGATGTCAGTTGTTCCATTTCATAATAGAGTTGTTTTTGCTCATAAGTTCCAAATTGACTAATTAGCAATCGGGTAGACAAATAGTCCAATGAATAGCCAAAGAACCTACTCGCAACTTTCTCCAAATGATGACCTTCATCAATCACTACATAATCAGATGCAGGTAAAATGGAACCTGCACCTTTAATATCACTTAATAATAATGAATGGTTTGTAATAATGATATCAGCCGAGTTTGCATTCCTTATTGCTTTTTGATAAAAATCCCTTTCTTGCCAGCCCTTATCCTCAAATAATATCGACGGTTCTTCCTTTATTTTGTTCCAATATAATTGGCCTCCACTCGATAGATTCAATTCATCTCGATCACCAGTTTCCGTCTCCGTTAACCAAACTAGGATTTGCATTTTCGTTAAGGTAGTATCATAATTATCGTTTTCATCCATTAACGTCTGGTGAAATTTTTCTAAATTTAAATACTGATGTCTCCCTTTTAACAGAACGGCATCTATCTTAAATGGAAGAATGTTTTTCAAAAAGGGAATCTCTTTATTTAAAAGTTGTTCCTGCAGTTGAATAGTATGGGTACTGACAATGATGGGCCGTTTGTTTTGCTTGGCAAAATACGCTAACGGCAAAAGATAACCAAGCGACTTACCTACACCAGTTCCGGCCTCAATCAGTGTATGCCTTGAAAGTTGCAGGGATTGATAGACGGTATCCATCATTTTAAATTGCCCCACTCGCTTTATAAAAGACTTAAAGCCGTGACGGATGATTTCAACCTTTTCTTCTTCACTTTCAGGATATTTACACTCTTCTTTATTTAAGATATGGGTTTCCTTTTCAGTATGATTCTTCTTTAACGCAATATCGTTTACAATTTCTATAGAATCTAAAATGTTTGAAGCTTCAAATGTATCCATCATGTCTTCGAGAAACAACTGCAGGTCACTCTTTAATCCCCCAGATAACTGAGTTAACTGTCTAAGAGTAACTGTCGGCAATAAAGATAGACGTTTCAATAGGATTAAAAAAAGTTCCGCTGTCACCAAGGCATCACTATCTGCCTGATGCGGCCTGTCATGGGTAAGTTTCTCTTTCTCTGCCAAATCTGAAAGCTTATAGCTGTCAGCTGTTGGATAGAGAATTCTTGCCATCTCCACGGTGTCTAAGACAGACCCATAAAACCCTTCTGATCCTGCTTGGAGTAATTCTTCTTGAAGAAAGGATAAGTCAAATAATACGTTATGAGCAACAAAATAGGCCCCTTCTAACAAAGATTGAACCTTTTCGGATATTTCGGTAAATAATGGTGCATCCTGGACCATTTCATCATTAATTCCAGTCAGTTCTTCTATAAAGACTGGAATTGGTTTTTGTGGATTGATCAGCGAGGAGAACTGTTCTGTGATTTTTCCGTTTTCTATCACCACAGCCGCAAATTGAATAATTTTATCACCCTTCTTGGGTGTATTACCCGTAGTCTCTAAATCAATCACAACAAATTTATTTAACATTTGTTACACCCCAAACCTTCGTTCATTAAACGGCAACATAACTTTTCCATAATGATTTAAATTCTACCACTGTCTACAGGATTTTTAAAATAATAAAAAAATCCCCAAAAAATGGGGACCTTACATAATGGTATGTGCTGGTTCTGCATGGAGAAGATCTTTAATCTGATTATTCTCATCCATTATAGCTACTTTTGGAATATGGGTTTTAACTTTTTCATCCGGTACCAATGCATAAGAAATAATGATCACCGAATCACCCACTTGAACAAGCCGAGCAGCGGCACCATTTAAACAAATTACTCCGCTGCCTCTTTTACCTGGAATAATATATGTTTCTAACCTAGCACCATTATTATTGTTCACGATTTGTACCTTCTCATTGGCTGCCATTCCAACAGCATCAATAATATCTTCATCTATCGTAATACTTCCAACATAGTTTAAATTAGCCTCAGTAACAGTAGCACGATGGATTTTTCCATTCATCATAGTACGAAACAAGTTCATTCCTCCTCTAGTGAAACCCTACTAATCTATTTGAATAATAATATTGTCGATTAACCTTACCTTCGAAAATTTCACCGCAACAGCAATTATAAAGGAACCTTCTATTCTTTCCAATGGTTTTAATTGTGGATAGGAAAGTATTTCGACATAATCAATTTCCCCAATAGAGTCATTTGTAACCAATTCCTTGATTCTATTAGTTACAACAGCCGGATTTTTTTCACCATCGTCAATTGCATTCTTTGCCTCTTGCAGGCTTCTATATATTACGGGAGCCTGTTGTCTTTCTTCCGGTAATAAGTTAACATTTCGTGAACTCTTCGCTAATCCGTCCGCTTCACGAACGATTTCAACGGGTATTAACTGAACTGGAAAATTAAAATCGGAAATTAATCCATCAATCACTGCAACTTGCTGGGCATCTTTCTTACCAAAATAAGCCCGTGTAGGCATTATGATATGAAACAACTTGGTAATGACTGTGGCAACACCGTCAAAATGACCAGGCCGTGATTTCCCGCATAATACATCAGTTCGTTCCTGTACTACCACTTTAACCGATGGCACTTGTGGATAGATTTCTTCTACTGAAGGATAAAAGAGATAGTCTACCTTTTCTCCTTCAGCTAGGGCGCGGTCTCGTTCAAAATCACGGGGATAGGTGGAAAAATCCTCTTTCGGACCAAATTGTAATGGGTTGACAAAAATACTCAACACAACGATATCATTTTCATTTCTTGCTTTAGAAATAAGTGTTAAATGCCCCTCATGGAGAAAGCCCATAGTAGGGACAAAGCCGATGGATTGTCCCAACCCTTTATGGTTAACTATTTCATTCTGCATCTCTTTAATGGTAGTTATGACCTTCATTTTTTACCTCCATAAAGAACCTTCAGTTCCTCTTCCTTCATGGTAAAAGAATGTTTATCTTCAGGAAATTGATTATTTTTTACTTCAGACGTATAGGCTTGAATCGATTCAATCATAAACGGATTTACGGAATGGTATTGCTTCACGAATTTAGGCACCCTCTCGACACCATAGCCTAAAATGTCATGATAAACCAAAACCTGTCCATCTACATACATCCCTGCTCCAATACCAATCACAGGGATTGAAATCGATTTAGCTACTTCCTCAGCCAGCTGTTTAGGCACACATTCAAGGACAATAGCAAATGCACCGGCTTCCTCAACCTTCTTTGCATCATTTAGCAACTTTTGGGCCGCATGTGCATCTTTTCCCTGAACCTTATAACCGCCTAATACGCCAACAGATTGTGGTGTTAAACCTAGATGTCCACAAACAGGAATACCAGCTTGTGTCAAAGTAAAAATCTTTTCTAACACGCCATCTGCCCCTTCGAGTTTCACGGCATGGGCCCCAGCTTCTTGCATCAGCCTGCCTGCATTAATCAGGGTATCTCTAACGGAAAGGTGATAGGCTAGGAATGGCAGATCTGTCACGATAAAGGTATCTTTTGCTCCGCGTTTTACCGCTTTTGTATGGTGAAGCATATCTTCCATTGTTACAGGGATGGTTGAGTCATATCCTAGAACAACCATTCCGAGTGAATCCCCAACCAGGATCATGTCAACTCCGCCCTGTTCTGCTTGTTTTCCAGATGGGTAGTCATAAGCGGTAAGCATGACAATTTTTTCATTGTTTTCTTTCATTTTTAAGAAGTCAGTGGTATGCTTCATCATTTTTCCCTCCTTTAATATTGGGAGAGGTGATAAAACGCCAATAGAGAGCAAATAAAAAAGATCCTTCTTAAGGCAGAGGATCTCATCATTACTCATGTGCATGTTCATCCCTCTGTCCCGGTCCGTTATACGGATCTAGGCAGAAACCTTTTTAAATTGTGAGTATTAATTCCTAAAAGGTGCAGTTCTAAGGAGATACTGCCCAAGGAAATTATAGCATGTTAACAGAAAAGCGCAAGCGCCTTGTTTAGGGGCGCAAGGCTACAGACGAGCCGTCGAGAAGGAAGCTTTTTAGCCGACTTGACGGATTGACCTAAATGTGGAGGCGACTGTTCTGGGTAGAGATAAAACGCACACTGTAAGAAGGCGCTATTTGCCTTCTTCAAGGGGTGCTTATGTCTTGAGTCCCAAGGAGCCGCAACTGGATAAGCTTAGATCTTAGAGCTCCTAGGCGCTGGAGCTGGACAACAGAAAAGCGCAAGAACTCTTTGGTCCTTGCGCTGATAAAAGTATCTAATTTTTAAATCTCAATGTCTGCTGAATAAATATGGTGAATAAACCCTGTCTTATCCTCCAATTTTAAAACACCATCATCGGTTATTCCCAGTGCTTTTCCTTCAATGACATTAGTTAGAGTTCTTGCCTTGAGGTTTTTCCCGATGCTAACAGCATATCCTTCCCATAAAAGTTTGATGGGGAAAAATCCTTGCTCTAAATAGAGCAAATATAATTTTTCAAAATGCTTGAAAACAATCTTTATTAATTCAGCACGAGAAATGGGAGCGCCGTTTTCAATCAAAAGGGAGCTAGCGGTGTCATAAAGCTCGGACGGAAAGTCTTCTCTTTTTTGGTTGACATTAATCCCTATACCAATAATGACAGAATGAATCCGATCTGCCTCTGCCTGAAGCTCTGTTAAAATACCCGTTATTTTTTTACCATTCAGTAAAATATCATTCGGCCACTTGATAACAGGCTGTAACTTTGTGACTTCTTCAATTGCCTGTACGATGGCCACTGCAGTTAATAGAGTCAACTGTGGGGCTTTTGTTAAGGGAATATTCGGTCTTAGAATTAAACTCATCCAAATACCACTATACTTTGGTGAATGCCAGCTTCTGTTCAATCTTCCTTTACCTGACCGCTGTTCTTCGGCAATCACAACGGTCCCTTCTGGCACACCTTCATTTGAAAGCTGGTGAGCAATTTTTTGAGTAGATTCCACACTTTCTTCATAATGAATATTCTTTCCGATAAAGTTAGTTATTAGGCCAAGTCTAATTTCATCGGCTGTTATTCGCTCCGGTGTTTTAACAATCCGATATCCCTTATTTCTTACGGCTTCCAATGTGAAGCCTTCTTTTCTTAAGTCCTCCATATGCTTCCAAACTGCCGTTCTTGAGCAGCCAATTAGTTCTGCTAAATACTGGCCTGAGAGAAAGGATTCGCCAGCATCTGTGAAGGCATCGAGCAGTTTCTTTCTTATTTCTGACTGCACCTGATTAGCCACTCCTTAATCTTTTCTTTGTCGTTTTGGATGTCTCCCGCTATAATGGCATACTCAATTTTTAAAAGTGTATCTTTTAACCATGGTCCTCCTTCTGATTGAAACCATTCGATAATATCTCTGCCCGTTACATCCATATTATTGCGCTGTTTGATTGGCAGCTCATCATAAATCTGTAGCCAATATGAAAGAGAATCCTCCTCGGTATGACCTTTTAGAACACTATAAAGCTTTTCTGTAGAGCTAACGGTGTTTCTCCCCGCTGAATATAAGTCGTAGATTGACCATTCCTGTTCCATCCTTTTTTCTAAATAAAACAAGATTTGTTGAATCTGTTTGATATCTTTAACAGGAAGCTTCCATTCTCGTAAAAAGACCTCAACTTCTTTATCTTTTAGCAATAAAGTGAACAACAGTAATGACCACATTTCTAGTTTATTTAACCCTTTAAACGGAAAGCAGATTACCTTTTCTAGTTGACTTTTATGGTTTTTTAAGCCTGGCAGATACGCATATAATTGTGTTTCAAGTAGTATCCTAATGGCATTATTACCATTTTCCCCAACCAGCATCTTTTCAAACTCTGCTCTAATTCGTTCTACCGCTATGTTTTTTAACAATGGAACAAGCTTAGTTAACGCTTGAAGGGTGTCACTTTCAATTGCAAAAGACAACTGACTGACAAATCGTACAGCTCTCATAATCCTTAATGCATCTTCGTGGAAACGCTCTTTAGCAGATCCTACAGTCTGGATTACCTTATTCTGAATAGCAGCCTGCCCATTAAAAGGGTCAATAAGCTGTCCATTTCGATCCATTGCGATCGCATTCATGGTAAAATCCCTGCGCTTTAGGTCATCATCAAGTATCCGTATAAAAGAGACCTCTTTAGGTCTACGATAATCTTGATATTCTCCCTCTGTTCTAAAGGTGGTAACCTCGTATGATCTGTTCTGATAAAGGACCAGCACTGTTCCATGTTCGATCCCAATATCGACTGTTCGTGGAAATATTTCTTTAACTTCTTTCGGTGTGGCCGATGTAGCAATATCTACATCGCTGATTGGCCGGTTTAATAGATAATCTCTTACAGAGCCGCCTACAAAATAGGCTTGAAAACCAGCAGCCTCAAGCTTATTAATAATAGGAATAGCTGATAAAAAGGGCTCGTTCATCTCATTCACCTTAATTCAATAGCTTCCAGTATAACTGCTCATATTGTTCAACGATTCTGTCTGCCCTAAATTTAGTCTTAACTGTTTCCAAGGCCTTTAAAGACATTTTTTGATGAAGGTCCAAATCGCTAAGTAGTGAAATAGCTTTTCGTGAGATATCCTCGAGATCGCCAACCTCACAAATAAACCCAGAAACACCCTGTTGGATAACTTCTGGAATACCTCCAACATTTGTACCGATACAAGGGACACCGCAAGCCATAGCTTCTAGGGCAACAAGACCAAAGCTTTCCTTTTCAGATAATAGCAGCATTAAATCACTAATAGAATATAATTCCTCTAGATTCTCTTGTTTTCCTAGGAAGATAACCTTTTCTTCGAGGGAGAGTTGTCTTACTAGTTTACAAACTATTGTCATTTCAGGACCATCACCTACCAGCAGTAATTTAGCCGGCATATCAGCAGAAACTTGGGCAAAAGTTTTTATGACATCAGTAACTCTTTTTACAGGGCGGAAATTAGAGACATGAATTATTACCTTTTCATCATCTTTAATTTGTAATTGCTCTTTTAAGGATGTATTTGCAGTTTTATGGTAAATCCTTTCATCAATAAAATTATATACTGTTTCGATCTGTTTATCAGGATTGATTAGCTCATAAGTTTGATTCGCCAAAGCAAACGAAACTGCGGTAACAATATCTGATTTTTCAATTCCGAATTTAATCGCATCTGTTAAGGATGGGTCGTACCCTAAAACCGTTATATCCGTACCATGTAAAGTTGTGACAATCTTTATATCCCGAGTTGACATTTGTTTTGCCAAAATCGCACAAACGGCATGAGGAATTGCGTAATGAACATGAAGAATATCTAAATTCTCACGATTAGCAACTTCGGCCATTTTACTAGCTAGTGCTATATCATAAGGCGGGTATTGAAAAACCGAGTATTGATTAACTTCGACTTGGTGGTAATGGATATTATGATACATCTTATTTAAACGAAAAGGGAGACTTGAAGAGATGAAGTGAATTTCATGCCCCTTTTCAGCCAGCATTTTTCCTAATTCCGTTGCTACCACTCCCGAGCCGCCAACAGTCGGATAGCAGGTAATTCCAATTTTTAGTTTCCGCATGGTTCTTCTCCTAGTAAATCGTGTTTCAAAACAAGCGGAACCTTTGTCTTAAACCCCTCAGCATAAGACACTCCAACAAGTTTTCCAAACATTCTTTCCCTTGACTCGACCGTTTCGATATAATCATTCACAAGCGGTGTTTGAACACTTTCAGCAGTTAATTCAAACTGACTTCTATAAGCCCTTAAGGAGGCCAGCTTTTTATCAATCACTGGTGTAATATCAACGGTAAAGTCAGGTTTATGAAATCCATTAATCATATAAAAATACAGCTTTTGCACGCGATGTGGTTCGTTCCATTCTGAGGTACGGTATTTTTTTATCCCGGCAGAAAATACCGCTTCCTCCACGATCCGGGCACAGTTTCCATGGTCTGGATGCCGATCTTCCCAATAGGGTGCAAACACAATTTGCGGCTTGTATCTTCGAATCATCTCCGCAACCTTTTGAATATACTCTTCTTTTAAGAATAACCCTCTATCTGGAAAACCTAGCGAAGTTCGGACAGATACACCTAAAATATCTGCTGCTCTACTAGCTTCCTCTTTTCTTAACACTACATTCCCATTGGAAGAGAGATCAGCATCAGTTAAATCACAAATACCAATTCTTTTTCCTTCTTCCGCAAATTTCGCAATGGTACCAGCCATGCCGATTTCAACATCATCCGCATGCGCACCAAATGCTAGGATATGTAATTTATTTAACTCCATTAACATCACCATTCTCTTTAGCTACATTTCTCCATTCCAACAATCCCATTTCTAACCCTCTTATGAGCAGTTCAGCGGTACCCATATTAGTAGCCAAAGGAATAGAATAGACATCACAAAGTCTAACTAAAGCCGTTACATCTGGTTCATGAGGCTGAGCGGTTAATGGATCCCGGAAAAAGAAAATGGCATCCATTTGATTTTTGGCAATCATCGCACCAATTTCTTGGTCTCCGCCTAATGGTCCTGATTTAAAACGGGTTACATCTAATCCTGTAGCCTCATTAATCCGAGAGCCTGTCGTTCCAGTGGCAAATAAGGTATGTTTGGCAAAAATGCCTCTATAAGCTGTTACAAATTGAACTAAATCATTTTTCTTTTGGTCATGTGCTATTAATGCTATATTCATATCCTTGCCCCTAATCTAATATATTTTCAAGTCCATAAACAAAAGTATTATTTTTCATAACGGTTTCAACTGCAACCTTAACACCTGACATAAAGGACCCACGGTTATAGGAATCGTGACGAATTGTTAAAGTCTGCCCGTCAGAACCAAATAAAACCTGTTGATGGGCAATCAGTCCCGGTAAACGAACAGAGTGAATATGCATTCCATCGTAGTTGCCGCCTCTTGCTCCTGTAATGGTTTCCTTTTCATTTGGATGCCCCTGTTTTTTTCCTTCCCTTACAGCTGATATCATTTCGGCTGTTTTTACAGCAGTACCTGATGGTGCATCAAGCTTTTGGTCATGATGCATTTCAATGATCTCAACATCAGCAAAGTATTTAGCGGCCATTTGGGAGAATTTCATCATAAGTACTGCACCCACTGCAAAATTTGGTGCAATGATACAGCCAAGTTCTTTCTCTAAGCACAGCCCCTCTAGCTCGTCCAAATCCTGTTTGGTAAATCCAGTTGTCCCGACAACAGGCCGAACATGATGTTCAAGAGCTGTTTTTGCGTGGTACATGCCTACTTCTGGTGTCGTTAAGTCAATTAAAACATCCGCTTCGATATTTTGCAGGCATTTTTCAATATCAGAATAAACTGGAACACTTGGAATCGATTGAAATCCTTCAACATCACTCAGCATCATTCCATCATTCTTATGATCGACCGCAGCAACTAATTCAAAGTGTTCTGTATTAGTGACTAACTTTACCGCTTCACTACCCATACGACCGCGCGGGCCTGCAATTACAATTTTAATCGTATTCATTTCTTCACTCCACACTTTCTTGATCAATTCTTGTCCATCGGTTTTTATCTCTTGTATTAAATTTATTCATTACATAATCATGAGCCTCTTCCAAATCTATGTTTAAGGAATTAGCAAAACAAATCATTACAAAAAGGAGATCCCCAAGTTCTTCTTCAATTGCTTTCTCCGTCTCCGTCGACTTTTTCGGTTTTTCTCCATAAAAATGGTTTACTTCTCTTGCCAGTTCACCGAGCTCCTCTGTTAGTCTTGCAAGCATAGCGAGTGGGCTAAAATATCCTTCTTTAAACTGGCTTATGTATGTATCTACTTCCGCTTGAAGCTCCTTCATCGTTTTCCCGTTAGTCATTTCTCCACCTCATTTTCATAAACGGGTTATTTGCTCTTATTAATATACCTTTAATGTTAGCTAAATTACGCTTGATTTACAAATGTTTTCGCTTTAACCAAGCGGTTTTCCTCCTTCTCATTGCTCTTAATATCCTAATTGGTTATAATTAGAACCGCCATAATAGAGAAATAAAGGAAGAGGTGACAATTATTACGATTTTGGGACTAAAAATAAAAAATATTCTTTTTATTCTCTTAGGTTCTGCCATTATGTCATTTGGACTTGTTAATTTTAATATGCAGAATAAACTAGCGGAAGGTGGATTCACAGGGATCACACTTCTTTTCTATTTTCTGTTTAAATGGGATCCCTCTTATACGAACTTACTCCTTAATATTCCTTTGTTTTTTATAGGTTGGAAGCTATTGGGCCGGAATGCTTTTTTATACACCATCATAGGAACGGTCGGGGTTTCGATTTCTTTATGGATATTTCAACGCTATACGATCGAAATGCCTCTAGAACACGATCTAACATTAGCTGCATTGTTTGCTGGAGCTTTTACAGGGATTGGGTTAGGGATTATCTTCCGATTTGGTGGTACAACTGGCGGCGTTGATATTATTGCTAGGCTCGTCCAAAAATATGCTGGCTGGAACATGGGAAAAACAATGTTTCTATTTGACGCGTGCGTTATTGCCATTTCCTGGTTTACATATTTAAATTATAAACAAGCAATGTACACGCTAGTAGCTGTTTTTGTTGGTGCTAGAGTGATTGATATTATTCAAGAAGGAGCCTACTCAGCGAGGGGCGCTATGATCATATCGGATCAAAACGAGCAAATAGCGGCGAAAATAATGGCCGAAATGGACCGCGGCGTAACTGTGCTTAAAGCGTATGGCTCATATACAAAAAATGAGCGTGAGGTGCTATATTGTGTAGTAGCTAAAAATGAAATTATCCGGCTAAAGAATTTGATTACCTCAGTAGACCCACATGCCTTTGTCTCCATCTCCGTGGTCCATGATGTCCATGGTGAAGGTTTTACCCTTGATGAGAATAAAATGCCGATTGACGAATAAAAAAATGTCCCCACTTTGTGAGGGCACTGCAAAAGTCAAAAAATAAATAAAAAAAGGGTAAGTACCTATCACTGGTAGTGTCTCACCCTTTTACTATTCCTCTAAATATCGTGCTTCAGTAATTAAATCTTGTGTTTTGCAGTCTCCTCTTTGTGAGGACGTTTTTGCTTATAATAAAATATAAATTTAACTACGAGAATTGTCTAGCTCCAGCGCCAAGGGCTCGGGGTCATAAGCCCCCCTAGTCAAGGCGCTTCCGCTTTTCTAATCATCGTTTCTATTCATCCCTGTAAAAATCAAAACAAGTCTTAGTAATTCTAAAACTGCTACAGCCGCTGCAGCTACATAGGTAAGGGCTGCTGCGTTTAATACCTTCCTAGCTTCTCTATGTTCACGATTACCAATTAATCCAAGAGAAACGACCTGATTCATGGCTCTATTCGAGGCATTAAATTCAACTGGCAGGGTAACCAGTTGAAAGAGAACTGCGGCGGCCATAAAGACAATCCCGAGCAAAAGTAACCCGCTTAAATGAGCAAAGATACCAATCATAATCAGAATCCATGATGCATTTGAACCAAGATTTGCGACCGGTACTAACGCGTGACGGAACTTTAGGAAAGCATACCCTTGACCGTCCTGAATGGCATGTCCACATTCATGGGCAGCAACTGCAGCTGCTGCAATAGAATTCCCATGATAATTTTCTGGTGAGAGACGGACGGTTTTGTTTCTAGGATCATAATGGTCACTTAAAAAACCTCGCCCCTCCTCTACCGCTACATGATAAAGGCCATTTGCATTGAGGATTTCTCTAGCAACATCAGCACCTCTTCGATAGGTTGATGTTGGTACACGTGAATATTTGGCAAAAGTATTCTTTACTCTTATTTGCGCCCACAAAGGAATTAAAACAATAATTGCAAAGTATATAAGATACATAATGACCTCCAAATCAGCCCGTGATGTTATTAGTATATGTTTAGCCGATTAGACACGTCAATCCTTTAAGTCTCTGGATCGATTCTTCCTGGGTTCCTTATCTCCCTGATATTTTCTCCAGCCTACATAGGATAATGTCATGATAATAATACTACCAGTCGAAATAATTACCCACCATAATGATGGATCTGCTTCATCCTCTTCCATATTGGCAAAAAGATTTTTTAAGTCAGTGTCAAGTGCCTCAAGCTCTTGCTGGCTTTTTGCGTCACTAACTACTTGTGAACGATATTCATTAATAAAATCAATACGTGCATCTAATCTTTGAATATTTTCCACAGGTACATCTATTTTCATACTCGGATAAATGACATTATATAAGGATAAAAAGGTGTTAAAATTTGTATGAAAATGGGCCGTATCCCCCATTACCGCTGCTTCTTTTGCCTGGTGAAACGCAGTCATTATTTGATCTTCCATTTCTGTCCATAAAGGCTGATGACTCGTTGCTAATGCATCAATAACAAGACGGAACTTCGTTAGTTTATTTAGTCTTTCTTCATATTTCATGTTGGGACTAACTGCAGCTTCCATTGCTTCATCATGGGAGGTATTAACAATTCTAACCTCATCCATTGATAGTGGTTCTTCTGTCCCTTTAATACTGGTAAACTGGTCAGAAAAGTAATCAAGCATTTTTTTGGCATCTTCATATCTTTGAAACTTCACCATTTGGAGAGCTTCATCAGAGATATCATCGAGCTTCTCCATTGGCGATTGCTGTTCGGCATAAACAGTTATGGGAGTGAGCATCATGATCATTGCTAAAAAGTATAACCATTTGAATTTCAAACCTTGTCCCCCCTTTCATTACTAATAAAATGTATGTAAGGCTGGACAAGGTTAGACCATTTTCAACTATTAATTTTTAGTTTAAAGCGACCAGGCCTAATAGCTAAATAATAGGCAAGGCCAATCGAGATACAGGAAAGCCAAAATGTAAAATAACCAATTTGCGGTATATATTTATCTAGCATTTGATAGCTTGGCAGCATGAAAAAAACATAATCAATCACATCATTGTGAAGTGTCCAAATCGCAGTCACAATTAAGTGCCACCCCTTAATGCGATAGAATGGTGCATATAGTAACCCTTGGACGGCCATTGCAAAATGAGAGAAAATTAGCATGTACCCTACCCAGTCCAGTTCTCCTTGCACAATGAAAACAAGTATGTTCATAACAACAGCCCATATCCCGTATTTAAATAAAGTCACGATCGCTAGTGCTTCAATTAACGGCCAATTTCTTTTAATTAAAAATGCCAGCAGGACAAAGACAAAAAATAAGCTTGCTGTTGGACTATCAGGTACAAAGGCAAGAAAAACCGGCGGAGTTTCCTTTAATTGCCACCCATACCAGTAATATCCATAAATAGTCCCCGCAATATTTACTAGAAGTAATAGCTGCATCACAGATCGATTAGACAGGAGAGGGTAAATCCACCTCACGCATACTCCCCCTTTGCATATAAGTCTTCATCAAGAAAAAAGCTGACGATTCCCGTCAGCTTTTAATTCATTCAATTATTTTTTGCCAAGACCAGAGATATATTCAGATAGCGTTTTAAGTTCAGCGTCTGAACCCTTAAAAACACCTGCTGGCATCTTTCCGCCTTTACCCTGTTTAGCAATCTTAGCCACTTCTTCTGCAGATAAGCCTGTACCAATTAGAGTTGGAGCGCCAGCCCCGCCTTGGAAGCTGTCACCGTGACAGGTAATACAAGTGTTTGCACTTGCAATTTTATATCCTGCACTTGTCTTGTCAATCTCAACCTTTTCGACAATTTTACCTTGTCGTTCTGCAGCCGCCCAGTCATGGGTTGCAACAGATTGCCATGTTAAGAACACAGTAGCTGCGAGAGCTAACAACATAAACCCAGTTGCGACTGGGCGCTTTCTAGGACGTCGTTCAGGACCCACATCAAGAAACGGTGCTAATAATAACCCTCCAAAAGCTAATCCAGGCATAATCATTGCACCAATAACCGTATATGGACCAGATGCGAATGAGTATTTTAATAATTGATACAAGAACAAGAAATACCAGTCTGGTAATGGAATATATCCCGTATCCGTTGGATCCGCTATCCTTTCAAGCGGAGCCGGATGGGCTACTGTTAAACATAAATAACCGACAAGGAATACCGCTCCTACCATCCATTCTTTCAAGAGAAAGTTAGGCCAGAACGCTTCTGTTTTACCAGGATATTCAGAGTAATCTTTCGGAAGCTTTGGTGTACGCATTTCTGGTGCTGGAACACGTGAGTCACCAACAAACTTCATACCTTTACCGCGATGCATTGAGCAATCCCCTCCTTTTTTCTGTAATAGCACTTACAATGTCAGAAAAAAACTGATTTTAAAGCGGTCCAGAGATACCTTGTCTGCGAATCATGATAAAGTGTGCTGCCATTAACCCAAACAGCACTGCAGGCAAGAAGAACACATGGATCGCAAAGAATCGAGTTAATGTTTGAGCACCAACAATATGTTCATGTCCTGCAAGTAAAACTTTCACGTAAGAACCAATGAACGGTGTTGCCTCAGCAATTTGCAAACCTACTTTTGTAGCGAACAGCGCTTTCATATCCCAAGGCAATAGATATCCCGTAAAACCTAATCCCAACATGACGAAGAAAATAAGAACTCCGACAATCCAGTTTAATTCACGAGGTTTTTTATAGGCACCTTGGAAGAAGACGCGTAACGTATGTAAAAACATCATTACAAGTACTAAACTGGCTCCCCAGTGATGCATACCACGTACGATTTGTCCAAATGCAACTTCATTTTGCAAATAATAAACCGATTCCCAAGCATTTTTAATATCCGGCACATAATACATGGTTAAGAACATACCGGAAAGTATTTGAATAACAGTAACAAAAAATGTCAGACCGCCAAAGCAATAAACAAACGCTGAAAAGTGATGCGCAGGGTTTACATGCTCGGGTACTTCATGGTCTGCGATATCGCGCCACAGCGGCGTAATATCTAAACGTTCATCTACCCAATCGTAAATTTTGTTTAACAATGATTACGCCTCCTTCCGTGGTGCAGCTTTTCCTAAGTATAGGAAGCCGCCTTTTTCCTTGTATGGGTATACGTCAAGCGGTGCTAACGGCGGTGTACCTGGAATATTCGTACCATCCTTCTCGTAGCGTCCATAGTGGCATGGACAGAAGAATTGATTTGGATGTTCCTTGTTCGTATTCCAGCCCACAGTACAGCCCAGGTGTTTACAAATTGGTGATAGGGCTACAATTTTGTCACCATCTTTATAAACCCAAGCAGTGTTCGTAACTTCTGACTCATACCATGCATCCTTTTGTTTAAAGGTAAAGTCAACACGAACTGGTTCATCCGTTAATTCAGAAACCTTTTGTTTTGTTGCAATGAAATCCCCAGCTGCTTCACCTTTTAAAACAGGATCAACAGCAAATCTAACCATCGGCATTAACATACCGGCTGCCATGAATCCGCCTACACCTGTTAAAGTGTAGTTTAAAAATTGACGTCTTGAAACGCGCTCTTTACTCAAGCTTATCCCCCCCTTGTTCATAAATTTCAGTCCAACGGACACAATTTAAACACATATAAAACTAGGACATAACAATGATATATCAATCTTGTAGCAAGGTCAATATCATACTATTTTAAAAACATATAATATGGGTTGTTTTACGCGTTATTACTCCATTTCTGTGTAAAAATCGATAATAACTGCTTGACTTGACTTTCAACCACCTCTATTTTTTGAGGTTCACTCATGTTTCCAAACGGTAGCGATGGCAGCCAAATTAACGACCCGCCTACTTTGTTTTCATACAATCGCCAATCCAGCTCAGAAGTTATGTAAAATACGTGCTTAAATTCACTTTGTAAAATGTTATCTTCCCATTTTAACAACTCGCTGATTACATTTTCCATATTATCGCTTTTTAGATAGGTAAACGGAGGGAATAATAAAATCCTTCCTGTAAACTGCCTTTCAAGATATCCTGTCAAAAGCGATATAAATTCAAATGCAGCAGCAGACTGTTTCATCTCCTCTCCAAACGCTAAAGAGTAAACTGGAATAACCGCGGTATCAACATACTCTTTTGCATTTAAGTATGTTTCAACCTCCTGAGGTATCCATTTCATTATTACACCAACCTTTTTGATTCACTAGTTCTATCATAACATTATCTCCCAAAATTATAAAAGATAAAGTAGAATATTTTAAATGAAACCACTCAAAAAAAAAGAAGCCGGCTTAGCGCAGACTTCCCTTTTTTTGAGTTTGAGATAATTTATTTAATTTCTCGGTTAGAGCTTTAAATAATGGCTGATCCTGTTTATCAAGAGCTTCATCAATTAGCTCCAATAGTTTTTCCCGTTGAAAACGTTCAATGCTGTATTGCAATAATTGTTCCGCGACCACGCCATCTTTTTCGTTTACCTGTAGATGCTTTGGAACAAATGGATTTTCCTCCAAAACTGCTGCATATTGATGTGCCTGATTGGAGGCGTGAAAATTCAACTGAATAAAAATATCCTCGTCTCGATTCAAGCGAATATCATGAAAGGATTTTTCTGCATCTGTTGTCATGACATTTTCTTTATAAAAGCGAAACGGAACTTTATCAACACAGTGTGTTGACATAATCAAACCACGGGGACAATACTGTGCTTGCTCAACAAAATGTACCTTTTCCATTAATTGGTCGTGGCTCATTAGATAGTTTAAAATCCAAACACATTCTCTTCTTTTTAATTGATAATGATTTAAAAACCAGCGAATAAAATCCTTCTTCTCGTTGACAGAAACAGGGGTTGTCATGATAGTTTCCCTCCTCTGCATAATCAGCTTTTTTTTTTAAGTATTCACATCGGTAAGACGTTCAAGCAAATCCAGATATTCTTCGTTCGTTGGATCCCCCATTAACAACTGTTTAAAAATTTCGGCGGCACGTTTGTTTTTTCCTTCTTCTACAAGAAAATATCCGTAATCCTGTAAAAATGCCTCATTATTCTTAAAAAAAGTATATGCACTTTCATATTTGTCTAATGCTGAAGAGTATAATTCAAGTTTATCGTTTGCTACGGCTGCATCCCAAAGCAGCTGCGGTTCCTCATCACCATGTATATCTAGCTGTGAGATCAATTCGATTACATCCTCGTAACGTTCCTGCCGGAAAAGAAGCTTATTTAAAGTAATCGCCGCTTCCATAAATCCTGGGTCAAGTGCAAGAGCCTCACGAAAATATTGCTCTGCTTCCTCTTCATTCCCTAGCTTTAAACAGATTTTGCCGCCGAAGAAAAATAACTCCTTATTAAATTCATCTTGTTTAATACCCTCTTTAATAGATTGTAGACTATTTTCGAGTTCTTCTTCCCGTTCATACGCCTTAGCAAGATGTAGATAAAGGGAATGGTACTCCAGATCAAACTCTTTTAATTCATTGAACTTTTCAATTGCTGTACGGTTATATCCTGCTTGAAGAGCTGTAAAAGCATAACCAAATAGAGTATTAATCTCAATCTTCTCTGTCAATGCTTGATCATAATAAGTAAGGGCCTCTTCAAAAGCTCCTGAAGCACTTAATAGATCAGCCATTCTTCCATGAATATTCACTCCTGCAATTTCATCCTCTTCCCTTAAAACTCGCTCGTATGCATTCTTCGCTTTAATAACTTCACCCTGCTCACCATAGAGTTCCCCTAAGGCAAAATCGATAATAACTTCTTCAGGCAACAGTTCTTTTGCTTTTAATAACTTTCTTTCGCATACTTCATAAAGACCCTGAACTTGGTAAAGATCAGCTAGTAATAAGAGTGACTGTGCAAAATGGGCATCTTGTTCTGAAATTCTCTCTAGTACAAGAATCGCTTCTTCCTCTTCACCTGCCTCAACTAATATTTCACCCAGCAGGACAAGGAGCTCGCCTTCTTCAGGATAGGTTTTTAGCAAACTTTCAATTAATGCCTTTGACTCTTCTAAAAAACCGTAGTGGTAAAGTTCTTCGCCGAGAAGAAATTTTTCTTCCGGATTACCGCTTTGTAATACATCATTATATTCATCTAACGCCTCTTTATGTTGGCCGTTTTCTAACATTTGAATAATTTTATTTACACGTTCCATTCACCAATACCTCTACTTCCCCAGATTTACAAAGAAAAATAAGATGGGGTTCGCACCTTAACATATTCTCCACTACCAGGACTAAATAAAACTTTATCGCCAGAGCGGATCACCTTTCCTTTGTTAACTGTTACAACAAGTCTATTACTATGATAATGAAATAAACTTCCTTCATCAACCTTCCTGATTTCTCTATCCTTTAGATATAAATTATAGCTTAATTCTGTACTTGTCATAAGGCTGCCTTTTTGGGGGTAAAGGCCAAGCTTATTTTGAATAGAAATGGGCAGGGGATTATTTTCTTCCATCGCCTCGAATAGGGATGGAATTTTTTCTTTTATCATTATATCCTTCCATTTCGACAGAACCATCCTCGCTTCCTTCTTTTCTGGTAAAGAAATTATTGGAATTAAAGGACTATTAAAGGGAAACATCGCTTCCCTAATCCAGCCCCACGGAATTCCTTCTAATTCTTCGAGTTCACTCAAATCAACAAAAATTGCCGGGATTTTATATTTTTTACAACTTCTCATGAATGAGGGGGTTATTAGTTTAGGGGGAATTTTTACCCCGATAGTAAAATCAATCGGACTGCTTATTAGGGCTGTCTTTATTTCATTTATTTTATCTGACAGTTCCTTTTCGTATAATAGCTCAACATAAGTAAAAATGGTGGTACATCCTTTTAATAAAAAATGTTCAGTCAAGTAGGACTTTAAACCTTCAAAGGAGCCTTTGTAAGGAATAGTTGAATTTAAAAGGACATAGGTAGGAGTCATAATATAAGGATCTAGATTCATTCTCATATACCGATCATGGGATGTACATTTTTGGACCATCTTTATTTGTCCATTAGAAATGAAAAGCGAACATGTAGTTATCTGATTGTCTTTAAGTATATTGGCATTTTCAATAATATACATCTTCCACCACCTATTTACTTTTCTTAAGACAAGCTATGCGAAGAATTGTGAATCTATTCCTTTTAGCAGTCATAAAAAAAGCAAAAGCTGCCTAAAAGGCAGCCTTAGCGGGTTAAGATATTTAAATGTGTAAAAAAGTTCGGGTAAGAAACCGAAATCGCTTCGAATCTTTCAAGTTCTACAGTATTCTCAGATAAAAGAGCAGCAATAGCAAGCATCATGCCAATTCTATGGTCTCCATGACTTGAAACCTTTCCACCGGTTAACTTTGATTTCCCATGGATAATCATTCCGTCATCGGTCGCTTCAATATCAGCCCCTAATTTCCTTAACTCTTGAACGACTGTATCAATACGATTTGTTTCTTTTACCTTTAATTCTTCAGCATCTTTAATGATGGTTGTCCCTTCCGCTTGTGTTGCAAGGAGGGCAATGATTGGAATTTCATCAATTAGTCTAGGAATTAAATTGCCTTCCACTACTGTCCCTTTCAGATTAGAAGTTTTGATGATGAGATCCCCAGCCGGTTCAAAATCATTGGTCTCTGCTTGGACAATCTCTAATTCCGCACCCATTTTTTGCATAACCTCGATAATCCCGGTTCTAGTTGGATTTAGCCCAACATTTTTTAAGACAATCTCACTGCCAGGAATTATGGCACCTGCAACGAGGAAAAACGCAGCAGAAGATATATCACCAGGAACATGAATAGTGGATGCTGTCAGATTTTGTCCGCCTTTTACCCTAATGGTCTGATTATCTTTTGTAATTTCACCGCCAAATTGTCGAATCATTCTTTCTGTATGATCCCGAGTCTCAGCAGGCTCAATAATCGTGCTCACTCCATCTGCCTGGAGTCCAGCAAGAATTAATGCAGATTTAACCTGCGCGCTTGCAACTGGAAGCTGATACTCAATAGACTGTAATTGACCGCCACGGATAGAAATTGGTGTAAAATCACCATTTTTTCGTCCATCAAGTTTAGCACCCATTTGGGTCAATGGGACCGTTACCCTTGTCATTGGTCTCTTACCAATCGATTCATCTCCCACGAGTGATGAGAAAAAGGGTCTGCCTGCTAAAATGCCCATCAATAATCGAATCGTTGTTCCAGAGTTTCCTACATCCAAAACCTCAGAAGGTTCTGTTAATCCTTCAAAGCCATTTCCAATAATTCGAAGCTCATCCTCTGATTCCTCAATCGTTACGCCTAATTTACGAAAGCATGAGATTGTACTTAAACAATCATCCCCCGGCAAAAAATTAGTTACCCTTGTTTCGCCATGGGCGATAGAACCAAACATGACAGAGCGATGAGATATAGATTTATCACCTGGGATTGTTACTTCACCAACTAAACGATTGACGTTGGTATTAAGTTTTAATGTTTCCATCTAAATCACCTTTTTTATTTCAAGATTTATCAGCGTACTAGTCAGCAGATTTTCTTTACCATTTAAGTACCCACTGAAGTTGCGAAGTTGGAATAACTTGCTATACATCGCTCAGCTCTTTGACGATCCTCTTCTGTTTGAAAACTAATCACTAAAACTCCATTAATATCTTCGCGCGTTTCTAAAATACGAATATTGGTGATGCTAATGTGTTCCTTTGCTAGATAACCGGTTATCTCTGAGATCACCCCAGGATAATCCGGAATATCCACATACAAGTCATAAAATGAAGGAATAGCCCCTTTTTCTTTCTGGGGAAGCCCATCGCGGAACTGCTTGGCTTGATTAAAATAATTGTATATAGCAGTACTGTTTTCTTGTTCTAACAGTGTTTTGACCTCATTCATTTCTGAGAGCCATTGGTTGAGTAATTCAATTAATATTTCACGGTTGTGAAGCAAGATATCTTTCCACATTTTAGGACTGCTGGAAGCAATCCTTGTAATATCACGAAAACCTCCCGCAGCAAGGCGGGGGATTAGACCCTCTGATTCAGAGAGTCTTTCGGTTTGCCGAACAATTGATGCAGCAATAATATGCGGAAAATGGCTGACGATTCCTGTAAGATAATCATGTGTATCCGGAGTAATTGTTAAGAATTTAGCATGTGTCCCGATTAACCACTCTTTTAGAGTATCCACCTTAGAGTTTTCAATATGGTCTTCTGGTGTTAATAAATAAAAAGCATTTTCAAATAAAATTTCCTTTGCTGCTGAGACACCGCTTTTATGCGAGCCAGCCATAGGATGGCCGCCAATGAAAGTAAACCCCTTTTTTGTTAAACTTAGACTGCTCTCAACAATTTTCCCCTTTGTACTTCCTGTGTCAGTTACTATCACTTCTGGATTAAGTGGAAGTTCAGAAAGGAGGTGAATGATTTCCTTAGTTTCATTAACTGGAGCAGCAATTATAATTAAATCAGCTCCAATTGCTCCATCCTGAATACTTTCTGCTATTTCATCTATGACACCAAGCATTTTTGCTAGTCTTGCCTGTTCGTAGTTAATATCGAATCCAACAATCTCCGAATCGAAATGTTCCTTCTTAATACATAATGCCAAGGATCCACCTATTAATCCTAAGCCAATAACAAAAACCCGGCCCTTCAATGTCCATCCCCCTATTTAGAGAAAACTGCTTCTAATTTGCCCCAAGAAATTCGCTTAGTACCTTTAAAACACCATCGTTTTGTGCTTCGGAGCCCACCGTTATTCTTACTGAGGTCGGGAAGCCGAGTGCTTTTCCGGAACGGACAATAAATCCTCTCTCTTGTAAATAATGAAAAATCTTATCTCCGTCTACTTTGAAATCTATTAAGATAAAGTTGGTCTGGGAAGGATAATATTCTAGATTATGCTGATCGCAAAATTTATAAAATTGTGCAATTCCCTGCCTGTTCTTTTCTTTACAATCTTCGACAAATTGCTGATCCTTAATTGCCGCACTTGCTGCTAGCTGGCCTAAAGAATTAACGTTAAATGGCTCCCTAGCAGGTTCTAAGGCCTTGATAATTGCTGGATTAGCTACCCCATAGCCAATCCTTAAGGCTGCTAAACCATAAATTTTTGAAAACGTTCTTAATACAATTAGGTTATCGAACTTACGGGTCAAACTAATAGAATTATAATAATCCTCGGCCACTACATACTCATAATAAGCCTCATCAAGAACCACAAGAATGTGTGGAGGAACTTTTTCTAGAAATGGGACTAATTTATTCTCCGGAATATATGTACCAGTCGGATTATTAGGGCTGCACAGCCAAATAACATTAGTCTGTTCATCAATGGCCTCTAACATAGAGTCTAAGTCATGCTCCCCGTTTATAAGAGGGATTTCCTTAATAATCGCTCCTTCAATTACCGCATTGTGCTTATACTGCGAAAAGGTTGGATGAGCCATTACTGTACTGGCATTTGGATGTAATAGAGCCCTTGAGATCATTTGAATTAAATTATCTGAGCCATTACCTAATATGAGCTCGTTCTCTTCAACCTCCAAAAAGGATGCAAGTGTTTCTCTTAAATTTGTCGCATAGCCATCAGGATAAATAGCCAGACTGGTTGGATTCGAATTTAGGGCTGAATGAACAGAATCTGAACACCCAAATGGATTTTCATTTGAGGCTAGTTTAACGATCTGTTCGAGATTAAATTGTTTCTTTACTGCATCAATAGACTTTCCTGGTTGATATGGAGTTAGTGTTAATAACTGTTCTTTCCATCTCATTTTCTCCACCCCGTTCGCTTTCAAAAGTTTGTTAATTTTATAATGCAACGCTGTTGTTTAAATCAGGTCTTAACACTTGTGCATCATTTAGATAAACATGGACAATCTTTTCCTGTGTAACACTTGTATTGACGTGCATCATTACTCTAACACACATCTTCAAGGAGTTAGGAACAGGCATTTCTCGCATACACATTACTGGTACATAGGTCCAGCCTGGGAATTTCCGCAATGCCTTAGCCGGAAACGCGGCATCAACATCTTCCGTTGTTGAAACTAATACGGAGGCGACGGAATCAGGCTGAATTTGATTTACCTCAATTAATTTAGCAAAAAGTTCCTCTGTCGCTGCAATAATTGCTTCTTCAGAATTAGCAGTAACCGTCGTGGCACCCCTCACACCTCTGATCATAAAACATTCTCCCTTATATTAAAATCTTGTCAACTCTTGCCATAATACCTCTTCAGATACTTCCTGGAGTAAAGGATGCCCCACTTGTTCAAGTAAAACAAAACGAATCGCATCCCCAACAGATTTTTTATCCTGTCTCATTTTCGCTATCAAGCTTTCAAAGGATAATTTTTTAGGTACGGTTGTTTCATAGCCTAATTCTGTAACCCAGTCAATGAATTCACTTATATTAAACGATAAACCTAATAAGTTATTACTTAACTTTAAGGCAAAAATCGTCCCAATCATTACTGCTTCACCATGCGTGAAATTTCCATAACCCATTTCTGCTTCGATCGCATGTCCAAGGGTATGACCTAAATTTAAAAAAGCACGGATTCCTGTTTCTTTTTCATCCTGCGATACGAACTTGTTTTTAATCTTTATCCCTTGTACAAGAGAAGCGGATAATTGTTCTTTTGTTATCGCATTTAAATTATCAATATTTAACCTTAACCAATCATAAAAATGAGGATCCGCTATAAGGGCATGTTTAATAACCTCCGCAAATCCAGATCGAATTTCATGAATGGGAAGTGTATTTAATAATTCAAGATCATAAAATACTGCTTCCGGCTGATAAAAAGCTCCAATCATATTTTTCCCAAGCGGATGATTGATCGCAACTTTTCCGCCAACGGCACTATCATGTGCAAGAATGGTGGTAGGCACTTGAATAAAAGGAATACCGCGCATAAACGAAGCTGCAACAAATCCGGTCAAATCTCCAACCGCCCCTCCTCCAAAGGAGAGAACAACCGATTTGCGGTCTAAACGACTGGCTAGGGCGGTTGTCAGGGCATCATAATATACCTCAAAGGTCTTTGCTTTTTCACCTGCAGGTGCCGTAAAAATGATCGGTTCCCAAGGTTTCAGCACTTGAAGTAATGTTTCAAGATGAAGCTTTGCAACTGTTTCATCCGTAATAATTAGTATTCTTGTAAGATCAGGGAAATGATTTGTCAAGAATACAGGAAGTTCATTTCTACACCCGTCTCCCACAAATACAGGATATTCCTTGGATTCTGTTTGAATTTGAATAGTTTCCATTAGAACTCCCTCGCGTATTCCCGATGTCTATTAAGTTCATCGACAAGGGTATCAAACCGATCACTATTAAACTGTTCAATAAGTGCGTTAGCAAGTTCCCATGCTACTACATGCTCAGCAACAACAGCCGCCGCCGGTACTGCACAACTGTCAGACCGCTCAACACTGGCCGCAAATGCCTCCTTTGTTTCAATATCGACACTCATCAACGGTTTATATAGTGTTGGAATTGGCTTCATAACTCCTCTAACGACGAGTGGCATCCCGGTCGTCATGCCGCCTTCAAAACCGCCAAGCCGATTGGTCTTACGGTAATAACCAACTTCTTTATCCCATCCAATTTCATCATGCACTTGACTTCCAGGCAAGCTTGCCGCTTCAAAGCCAATTCCTATTTCAACACCTTTAAAGGCGTTAATACTCATAATAGCTGCTGCTAATTTCCCATCCAATTTTCGATCATAATGAACATAACTTCCAATACCTGCAGGCATACCTGTTGCAATCACCTCGACGACCCCGCCGATGGAATCTCCATTTTGCTTTGCTTCGTCAATAGCTGACATCATTGCTTGCTCCACCTTGGGATCTGCAACGCGAACTGGAGATAATTCAGTGACTTCTTTTAATGTTTCTATCGCAAGGTTAGGGTCTACGGAGGCTTTCACCCCGCCTATTTCGACAACGTGCCCTACAATCTCTACACCAAGCAGTGATAATAGCTTTTTCGCGACTGCACCGGCTGCAACTCTAACCGTTGTTTCCCGTGCTGAAGAACGCTCTAATACATTTCTCATATCGTGGTGGCCGTATTTAATGGCCCCATTTAAATCCGCGTGACCAGGTCGTGCCCTTGTCACCTTCCGCTTGATTTCATCTTCTTGCCCTTCCTCTAAAGCCTCAATTCCCATAATCTTGGTCCAATGCTTCCAGTCATTGTTCTTTACCACTAATGCAATCGGTGAACCAAGGGTTTGTCCATGACGAACACCTGAAACTATTTCTGCAGTATCCTTTTCGATTTGCATGCGTCTTCCCCGGCCATAGCCTTTTTGCCGTCTGGCTAACTCATTATTTATATCTGAAGCTTCCAGCGGCATGCCTGCTGGTAAGCCCTCTAAAATTGTCGTTAACTGCGGCCCATGGGATTCTCCTGCTGTTAAATATCTCATTCCCATCGCTCTTTCCCCCTTCAACTCATTAAAGAATTATTTATCAATATAACATATTGAGCAAAATAAACATAGTATAACTATTCAGAAAATAAGGATAAAATTTTGTAATCGGATACAAAAAAAGGCACTCGTATATATTATACAAGTGCCTTTCAAGTTACATTAGTAAATCCACTCGTTCACTAACTTAGAATAATCAACTACTTCAGTTTCTTTAAAGAATAATCCAATTTCACGTTCCGCACTAGCCGGAGAATCAGAGCCGTGGATAACATTTTTTCCCACAGTAAGGCCAAAATCACCGCGGATCGTTCCTGGGGCCGCGTCCTTAGGATTAGTAGAACCCATCATTTGACGAGCTGTTGCAATTACATTTTCACCCTGCCAAACCATCGCAAAAACAGGTCCTGAAGTGATGAAATCAACTAATTCCCCGAAAAATGGACGCTCCTTATGTTCCCCATAATGTTCTTCAGCAAGCTCATTTGGAATACTCATTAATTTTGCCCCGACTAATTGGAAGCCTTTCTTTTCAAAGCGAGCTACAATTTCCCCAATAAGGTTACGCTGAACTCCGTCAGGCTTTACCATCAAAAATGTTTTTTCCATGGTTTCCACTCCTAAAAAAATATTATGTATATTGATTGTTAGTTTTGAACAATCCATGAAAATGTTATCATTTTTTTGAATATTTAGCAAGCTGACGCCGGCAAAGAAATTAGAACTTTCGTCTGCCTATATATTTAGCAATATCTCGCAATGTCCTTTTCGCTTTATTTTCTGGTAACTCTTCTAGTACTGTTAAAGCCTTATCTAGATATTGATCACTTAATGCATAGGATTTTTCAATCGCACCTGATCGTTTAATTAGGGAGATGATCCGTCCTATTTCCTCGAGTTCCATATTTTCATGTACCTTTTCAATTTCACAAAGTGTATGAGGATCATCCATAGCAAACAGGGCAGGGGCAGTAATATTTCCTTGTAGAAGATCGCTTCCGGCTGGCTTTCCTAGTTCCTTTTCAGTCGAGGTAAAATCCAAAATATCATCAATAATCTGATAGGACATTCCAACGTAATAACCAAATCGGAATAGTTTCTTATGATAATATTCTTCTACCCCTGCAGCAACAGCTCCTAATTGACAGCTTACTGCAATTAACAGGGCAGTCTTCCTTTTTATTCTCCTAAGGTAATCTCTAAGGTTTTGCTTAAAACGATATTTATCTTTTATTTGTTGTATTTCCCCCACAGTTACTTCGACAATCGTGTTCGCCAAAATTTTATGGGCCTCAGGTCTTTTAATATTTGTCATCAATTCGAGGGCAAGGGCAAAAACAAAGTCACCTGTATACATCGCTATTTTGTTATCCCATTTTGATTTTACAGTTGGTTGTCCCCGGCGAAGATCAGCATCATCTATCACATCATCATGAACCAGTGACGCCATGTGAATTAATTCCAATGCGACCGCTACATTTTTCAGTACCTGAATATCGTAATCACCAAATTTACCTGCAAGCAAAACAAAAACGGGACGAATTCGTTTTCCTCCAGCTTGTAATGTATGCATAGAAGCTTGTTTCAAAAGAAGAGACTCCGGCTGGATGGTCTCTTCGAGTTCTTTTTCTATTATGTTAATATCCGAATTCAAAAATGAATACATCATTTTTAATTTCATTTGTATTCACCCTGCTTTTCATCCCGTCTTCATTTTTGATGAATTAGATTTTTTTACCTATATGAACAGCGGCGGCACCACCACTATATGGTTTATATTTCACTTCATTGAACCCTGCTTTTTCAAACAGCTTGGCAAGCTCTCTCATCCCTGGAAAATCACGGGCAGATTCATGGAGCCATGAATACTCCCGGTAGCTTTTCGCCAAAAGTTTTCCAAACAAAGGCATGATAAAACGAAAGTAAAAATAATAAAGCTGTTTATAGCCAAT
Source organism: Neobacillus cucumis (assembly GCF_023715505.1). Next base: position 318,520 of record NZ_JAMBOH010000001.1, read on the forward strand.
TAAGGTAGGCTGTGACGTTTCCAGGCAAACTGCGATCCCGCCTGGTTTAACAACCCGATACATTTCCTTTAATACCTGCAGATAATCAGGTACATTCCTTAAGCCAAAGCCAATCGTAACATAATCAAAGCTATTATCAGGAAAAGGGAGTTCCATTGCATTTCCATGAATTAATGTCACCTGTTCCAGTCCTAAATCCTTAACTTTTTCTATCCCAACATTCAACATGTTTTGGCTAAAGTCTAAACCTGTCACTTTTCCTGTCGGGCCAACTGCTTCAGCTAAGGCAATGGTCCAATCAGCCGTTCCGCAGCAGACATCGAGAGCTTTTGAACCCGGTTGAACATTCATTCTTCTCATGGTATCCTTCCGCCACTTGATGTGTTGCTGAAAACTAATAACTGAGTTCATTTTATCATAGTTATCAGATATCTTTTCAAACACATTATGAACGCGCTGTTCCTTCGATTGCTGCATGTTTTACCCTTCTTCCACAAAAGTTTTTGCCTATGGCTGATACTGACCCAACAACGCTGTGACCCTTTTTGCAAGAAAGTCATTTAAGTTAGGAAGTTGTTTTTCTACAGCTTGTTTTAAACGTTCTATATATTCATCGCATGTCTGTATTAAACGCTGTTGTTTTTCTTTAGTTAAGTCTTCCAATTTTGCTTCAGTGAAAAGGAGTTTATTCAATGATTGAAATAAGATACTGCATCCCGATTGAAAATATTCGTTTCTCTCAATTAATAGCCTTTTAAATAATAAAAGGTCACCAAGAAAATCATCCCATAACTCTACTTTAAAATAATCGGCTACCTTTGACAGTAAAGAACTTTCGATTTTTCTAATTCCTGACATTAGACTCTCTATTCCATCGAGGTCAGTTTGATATACGAGGATTTTATGTTCGTTTACTTCTTTTACTCCTGCTGAAAGAGATTTTATCATGTTAATATCTTCTGCTTCCGCAAGAATTTGATAATATAGTCCGCTAAAATAGTCTCCAGCAAGTACAGTTAGTTGTCGTTTTTTCTCATCTATAGTCTCGCTTGATATATATTCATGGGTATCAAGGGCAATTTGGATTAACATGGTTGACAATGTGTAGTATTGTATCTGATTAAAAGAGAGTTCTAATGATTCCAGTAAAGAAACGAGGACTAACAGCTTTTCCTCATCTATTTTTGGGGTTTCAATAAATTCAAGCAAGTAGGAATCAAAAACCCTCTTTTCGACCTGCTCTTTTATCGTTGTAAATTTTTGTCGAATGTCGTGCACTGTCATCACCCTTGCTTCCCCGATGTAATCACTATATGTATTTTATATTGTCTATTTGAATGAAATTTTCATGCCCACCTAAAGAGAAAAATAAAACAAGGCAGACCCAATTATAACATAAAAGGTCTGAAGTGAGCAGGAATTCACAAAATAATCACTTACCATTCTAAAACGCGGTTATTTTCTAATTTCACTCTCAACTTCACCAAATTGAGTGAGAATTTTAGCGTTACCACGAATTTTAATCGCAGAGGTATGCTCCGTAAACTGAGCAATAAGGACCTCTCCTTTATCAAGCTTTTCCGAATGATGGAATCTGGTATCAGAGCCCCTTGTTAGGCCAATTACACTGACTCCATCATCTTGAGCTTTAATCACAACATAATCGCTATTTTGTGGATTACGTTTTTCCAATTTGACCACCCCATATGTCAAGAAATAATTAATTTCAATATTTAATTAAAGATAGGACTTCAGATCGTGCCACTGCATCATCAGCAAGAATTCCGCGGACAGCTGTTGTAACTGTTTTGGAACCAGGCTTTTTTACACCTCGCATTGTCATACACATATGTTCGGCTTCTACTACAACCATTACACCGCGAGGGTCAAGCTTTACCATCATACTATCTGCTATTGTTGAAGTAATCCGTTCCTGCAGTTGCGGCCTTTTAGCAACTGCTTCTACAGCACGAGCTAATTTACTAAGACCTGTGACACGGCCATTTTGTGGAATATAAGCAACATGTGCTTTACCAAAAAAAGGGACTAGATGATGTTCGCACATTGAGTAGAACGGAATATCTTTCACTAAAACAAGTTCTTCGTGATCTTCACTAAAAATGGTCTCAAAATGATGCTTTGGATCTTCATTTAAACCACTGAAAACTTCCTCATACATTTTTGCCACTCTTTTAGGTGTATCAAGTAGACCTTCACGATTTGGATCTTCACCAATTGCATCTAATATTAAACGTACCGCCTCTTCTATTTGGGCACGATTGACTTCCGACATACCGAATTCCTCCTAAAGTATATCTTTTAAGTATAAACACCAACTACATATTAGCACAATCATTTCATTCCAAGCAAAAAAATAGATGCCTACCGTTGATGTTTACCCTTTAAGTAGAAAAAAGGCCATGGACTTCTCCATGACCTTTTTGCCTAAGCTACCTGCTTAAAGCAATCATTTATGTAATTACTTAACTGCATCTTTAAGCGCTTTACCTGGTTTGAAAGCTGGTACCTTACTAGCAGCGATTTCGATTTCATCACCTGTTTGTGGGTTACGACCCTTACGAGCAGCACGTTCACGTACTTCAAAGTTACCAAAACCAATTAGTTGTACCTTATCACCATTTTTTAAAGCATCTAAAATCGCATCAAAAACAGCATCAACCGCTTTTGTAGCGTCCTTTTTTGAAAGCTCGCTAGCTTCAGCAACTGCATTAATAAGTTCTGTCTTGTTCATGCCATTCACCTCCTCCCGAAGAAATTATCAAGATTCGTAAATAAGATTACTTATCTACATTTCTAAACAATTTTTCTAATTTCTATACGTCATAGCAAGGTTTTATTACCAAAGTAATCCATTTTTACTACTTTGGTGACCTAAATCTATTTTTTTAATAAAAACCCAATAAAATAAAGGGTTCAAGCACTATAACGTAATTCTGTTAAAAGATTATCATAATCATTTCCGCATATCAAGAAGATTTCATGAAATAATGGTAATTCTTTCTTTTGTTCATCAATATACTGCTATATTTGACTTATTTTTGCACATATGTAGCAGCAATAAGAAAAGCGTAAGCGCCTTGGTCAGCCCCGATATAGGGCGACTTGTCGACTGGCCAGCGAAAGCAGGGTCAAAGACTAGTCGCCCTTAATGCGTACAGAAAGCGATAGCTTTCTGTAGCCAAGCACAAGACGAGCCTGCCGAAAGGTTGCTCTTTAACCTTTTGGACGGATTGATTTAAATGTGGAGGCGACTGTTCTGGGACGAATGCATAAGACGCACCCTGTAAGAAGGCGTTCTTTGCCTTCTTCAGGGGGTGGCTTATGACTTCAGTCCCAAGGAGCCGCAACTGGATAAGCTTGTGACCTCGAGGGGCTAGGCGCTGGAGCTAAACAATTCACTAGGTAAAAACTTTTTTATTTTCTTACCAATTAAAAAAAGGACTCCAAAATGGAGCCCAAATGTTAGAGGATAATCGCGATTAATCCGCCAGAACCTTCGTTAATAATTCTCTCTAATGTTTCTTTTAATTTATATCTGGCATTTTCCGGCATTAAAGAGAGTTTAGCTTGAATCCCCTCTCGAACAATAGAACTCAAAGACCTTCCAAAAATGTCAGAATTCCAAATTGATAGTGGATCATCCTCGAAGTCCTGCATTAGATAGCGGACTAACTCTTCACTTTGTTTTTCCGTACCGATAATCGGAGCAAATTCTGATTCTACATCGACCTTAATCATATGAATCGATGGAGCTACCGCTCTAAGTCTTACACCGAATCTAGCACCCTGACGGATGATTTCTGGTTCTTCAAGACTCATATCAGAAAGTGTTGGTGAGGCAATCCCATAGCCAGTTTGTTTAACCATTTTTAATGCATCGGCAATATGGTCATATTCTGCTTTGGCATGGGCAAAATCCTGCATTAATTCTAGCAGATGATCCTTACCTCTGATTTCCACACCGACAATTTCTTTTAAAATATCATCATATAACTCATCAGGAGCCATTAAATCGATTTCAGCAACACCAGAACCCATCTCTATACCAGCTAATCCGGCTTTATCAATGAATTCAAAGTCACTAAACTGTTGAACGACACGGTCAACATCTCGTAATCTCTTGATATCTTTAACTGTTTCTTTCACTGCATCCTGATAGCTCTCACGAAGCCAATGATTTTCTCTAAGCACCATGACCCAGCTTGGAAGGTTTACATTAACTTCAAGTACCGGAAACTCGTAAAGTGCCTCGCGAAGGACATTGAGAACATCACTGTCGCGCATGCTTTCTACGCTCATAGCAAGTACAGGAATATCATATTTTTCTGATAGGCTTGATCTTAGTGTTTCAGTGGCAGGGTGATATGGCTGAGCACTATTGACCACCATAATAAACGGTTTGCCAACTTCTTTCAACTCATTTATGACTCGTTCTTCTGCCTCAATATAGTTACTTCTAGGAATTTCACCAATTGTTCCATCAGTCGTTACTACAACCCCAATAGTTGAATGTTCCTGGATCACTTTTCTAGTGCCAATTTCAGCCGCTTCATGGAATGGAATAGGCTCCTCATACCATGGCGTATTAATCATCCTAGGTCCATTTTCATCTTCATAGCCCTTAGCGCCTGGTACTGTGTATCCCACACAATCTACAAGCCTGATATTTACATTAAGCCCCTCATCAACATGCACAGTGGCCGCCTGATTTGGGACAAATTTCGGCTCAGTTGTCATGATCGTTTTACCTGCTGCACTTTGCGGAAGCTCATCTTGTGCCCGAGATCTTTCAGCTTCACTGTTTATATTCGGTAAGACAACAAGCTCCATGAACTTTTTAATAAAAGTCGATTTACCTGTTCGTACTGCACCGACTACTCCTAGATAAATATCACCGCCGGTTCTCTCGGCAATATCTTTAAAAATATCAACCTTTTCCAAGTGATCCCCTCCCGATCATAGAGTAAAGTGGGATAATATCATCCATATTAGGTATTTTTGGACAGTATATATTTATGACGTTGTCCTATCTTGTTATGACACTTTTCTAAAATTTTTACCCCCTTGTTAAAATTTCACAAAGATGTGCTGATATCTGACTTTCTCTGAGCATTTAGTTGTATGGAGGGTTTCTAACTATGGTTAACGGATATGGAGAGAACATTTGGTCCATATCGCCATTATATGATTAAGCATAAAAAACCCTTCTCCTACAATATATTTCATAGGAAAAGGGTTATGACAAAAATTAAAGCAGACCATCTTCTATCAGTAGAGAATAGGAGCAATCAACATTCTTATTTTTCTAAAAACACAGGTTCTTTTGACTTAGGATCAATTGTATAGGGCAGGGAATAGGCAGGAACAAACATGGAATTATCAACTAATATAGAGCGTATATCTTCGCCAGGTTTCGGCTCCTTCCCCGTCTTTTTTAGGGCCTGATAGAGATCGGGCCGATAATCAACGTAAACCTCGGCATTACCATCTATGACAAATGAAAGGTTTTGATTAGTAAATGGGCTAACAGCGTACGGAGCCTTCTTAAATCCAAGTTTAGAATATTCGAGTGAAAATACATTTTTGGCAATTTGTTCTTTATATGGTGGATAACCATTTGTTTTGATCCTTAGTTTTATATCACGAATGGTTTCCGCCAATCTTAAGTCCAACAATTTAACGGTAGGATTGGTCTCCACATCTATAAGCACATATTGAAATATACCACCGCTCTCATAAGCATTTCCCGGTGGTTCAGCTATATACTTTGGAGCAATCTTATTAAAATCAATTGGGTACTTTTGATAAATCGGTGTTTTCGCATCCTTAGTTTTAATGGGCAGTATCCCGCCATTATCCTTTTGAAAGTCATCAACTGCCGTCTGTACGGCTTTGATTTGGTCTTTATATGGTACCTGATTTTGCGTTAATTCTTCTTGCGGATACATGCAGCCAGATAAAAGTACTGCTGTAATCAGTAGAAAGCTAAACAACATTTTTCTTTTCATAAAATCACCTTTAGATTTATGTATAGTTGAAAATTCAAGTGAAGAAAACAATCAGTAAGGTCAATCCTGCTACAATCATAAATAAATAAGCAATAATAGCTGTTATCATTCGAAAGATTCCTTTTAACTTATATCGGCTCAAATAAATCGTTATAATGGCAAGAAACATAAGAGCCATACCCGCAATGGATATCCACATTTTTATCATGGCTGGCGACAATTTTATTCCCCCTTTTTCGAAGATTAATTATAACATAGCTATTATTATAAAAAAATTTTTTTAAAAAGAACAAAAGCGCAAGCGCCTTGAACAGCCCCCCGACAAGCATAAGACGCTCAGGGAATGAAGGCATTCTTTGCCTTCATTCCCTGAGCGGCTGTAGACCACCGAGGGGCTAGGCGCTGGAGCTGGACGTCGATAGTCCGTTTTTTAATAGTTATCCACAAGCGAAAATTTTATTATTTCCTTAACGATAACAAAAGCGCAAGCGCCCGTTTAGCGGCGTATGGCCTGGAGCGCTTTGACTGAGATAAAAGAAAACTGAGAAGGGCGGAGGCGCCTTGACCAGGAGCGACAGGCATAAGACGAGCCCGCGAGAAGGCTGATCTTTAGCCTTCTTGACGGTTTGGCTTATGAACCCGAGCCCCTAGGCGCCGAGCTAGACAACACGAAGAGCGCAAGCGATTCGATGTTGACTTATCGCAGGGAAAAGAGCGAAGGACACTAGCCGTTGGGCGCTGGAGCTGGACGTGTATTTACCTGTAAAAAGTATTTATAATTACTAAATCTATAATATCCTAGAACACAAAAAAACTGAAGTAAAGAGGGGCGAGTTCTTTACTTCAGCCATTTTCTGGACTAAATAACCCATTCACCAACGTCTACTACCAGGTTGCTTCGTTGCATTGTATGCAACCTAGAGAAAAAACGCATCAGGAGAACGCCTATTTTCTTAATAAAAATGCACTTTTTTACTCTTCAAAGGGATTTTTCTTCAAGAACATTTACTAAATCTTCCATTTCATGAGTTCTGCCGCGTGACATTAAAACATCGACGGCATCTTTTGGATTTTTGCCGTTAAATAAGACATTGTAAAGGGCAGATGTAATCGGCATTTGAACATCATACGTTTGTGCGAGCTGATAGGCCGCTTTGGTAGTTCTTACACCCTCGACAACCATTCCCATATTATCGAGAACCTCATCCAAGGTTTTTCCCTTACCAAGCAGATTACCCGCTTTCCAGTTCCTTGAATGAACACTTGTACATGTTACAATTAGGTCGCCAATTCCTGCTAAGCCGGAGAACGTTAATGGATTGGCACCCATCTTTGTGCCGAGACGGGCTATTTCAGCTAGTCCTCTAGTCATTAAGGCTGCCTTTGCATTATCACCATAACCAAGTCCATCTGTGATTCCTGCAGCCAAGGCGATAATGTTCTTCAATGCACCGCCAATTTCCACACCAATCACATCTGAATTTGTATATACACGGAAATTTTGATTGATAAATAAATCCTGAATTCGTTCAGCTGCTTCCATATTTTCCGATGAGACGGTAACGGTTGTTGGATGTCTAAGACTGACTTCTTCAGCATGACTTGGGCCTGAAAGAACAACGACATCCTTTAGAAGCTCTTTAGGCATTTCTTCTTTTATGATTTCGCTTATCCGCAACAGGGAATTAGGCTCAATTCCCTTACTAACATGTGTAATGGTTAGCGGTGCCTTCTGGACTGCCCGAATCTTACCTAGCACTTCGCGGATCGCTTTTGTCGGAACCGCCAAAATAATGTTTTCAACTTCCATTAAGGCATCTTTTAGCGAGGCATAACTGACAATTAAGTCAGGAAGTTTGATTTCAGGTAAATATTTTTGATTAGTATGAAATTGATTTATTTCCTTTACCTGATTCTCATTATGACTCCATAAACGTACTTCTTGGCTATTGTCTGCAAGTACCATTGCAAGGGCTGTTCCCCAGCTTCCTGCACCAATAACAGTTACTGCTGTTTTGTTATCCTCCTGCATAACCCTTCACCCGCCTTTTATTATTTTCTTTCTCGAGCATAAATCTTGATTGGGGTCCCCTCGAATCCAAAAGCATCCCTTATCCTGTTTTCAAGAAAGCGCTCATAGGAAAAATGCATTAATTCAGGTTCATTCACAAACACAACAAAGGTTGGAGGTTTGACAGCTACTTGGGTTGCATAATAAATCTTTAACCGTTTTCCTTTATCGCTCGGTGTCGGATTCATCGCAACCGCGTCCATAATCACATCATTTAACACACTTGTTTCAACACGCATTGAATGGTTTTCACTGGCAGTATTGATCACAGGCATAAGAGTATGAATTCGCTTTTTAGTTTTTGCTGATAAGAAAACAATCGGAGCATAGCTAAGAAATAAGAAGTGTTCTCTTATTTTTTGTTCCAATTCCTTCATTGTTTTCTCATCTTTTTCAACTGCGTCCCATTTATTAACTACAATCACAACAGCTCGTCCTGCTTCATGAGCATAGCCTGCTATTTTCTTATCTTGCTCAATAATTCCTTCTTCTGCGTTAATGACCACTAATACCACATCAGAACGTTCGATAGCCCTTAATGCACGGAGTACACTATACTTTTCTGTAGTCTCATACACTTTTCCTTTTTTTCTGATCCCTGCTGTATCAATAATGACATATCTTTGCCCATTATAAGTATACGGTGAATCGACAGCATCACGTGTTGTACCGGCAATATCGCTGACGATGACACGGTCTTCTCCTAAAATGGCATTCACTAAGGAAGACTTTCCAACATTTGGGCGCCCAATTAAAGAGAACTTAACCACATCTTCATCATATTCTATTGGCTTAGATTTAGGGAAGTGTTTGGCTGCCTCGTCTAATAAATCACCTAGACCTAGTCCATGTGACCCTGAGACCGGGATCGGTTCTCCAAACCCCAATGAATAAAAATCATAAATAAACTCACGCATATCAGGGTTATCGATCTTATTAACCCCTAATACGATTGGCTTTTTGGATTTATAGAGAATTTTTGCTACTTCTTCGTCCGCCGCTGTTACCCCTTCACGACCATTGGTTAAAAAGATAATCACGTCAGCTTCATCAATGGCCACTTCTGCCTGTTGACGGATCTGCTCTAAAAATGGCTCGTCACCAATATCAATTCCACCGGTGTCAATTACATTAAAATCATGTGTTAACCACTCACCTGAACTATAAATCCGATCTCTAGTTACTCCAGGTATGTCTTCGACGATGGAAACACGCTCACCGACAATCCTATTAAAAATAGTCGATTTTCCAACGTTGGGTCTTCCTACAATGGCAATAACAGGTTTCACCATTAAAATCGCCATCCTTTCTGATATATTTCACAATTGTGTTATTAGTTAGCATTATTCAAATTGAAAGTTCTCACGTAAGTAAAGAAACCCTTCTGTTAACAAGAAGGGCCTAACTTCAATTATTTTAACAATGTTAATCCTTTCCCGCAATGGAAAGGATTCTCCACTCAACCCATTTTATGAAGATTTTTGTTTTCCTTTTTCAAAAAAGTGATAGTGTGTTTGGATAAATGTACTTGCATTTTCGATTGCACTCCAGCCTACTAGTAAAGCAGATATTAATGCACAGGCATCTAGATATTCAGACCCGCTTATCTCATATGGAAAGGGAAATTCACTTAAGGTATAGGCATACAAAAACTCTCCTTGCATTGTTCCGCAAATTGTAATCAGTAATCTTCCTTTTAAGGTTTTCTGAAGCAGGATGGCGAGGTATCCGAAACAAATTCCCAACATCCATTCCTTTTTAAAAATAATCCAGACCGGGTCAAAAATCTCAAACAAATGAAAAGCGACATACCCAATCGACACAATCAAGGAACAGATAAATAAATAAAATATTGCTCCTCTTTTTTCCTGGCTAATAAATATATAGCAAATCATTAATAAAAACAATCCACTGGCATGAATGTCAAATTCGCCAAGATTAAACTGAATATTGGATAATAGGAGCACGATTAAAATAATTGCAGATAGTTTTCGCCGATATAAATTTTTCTTATCGGCCAAAAATGTGAGATAAACCCAAAATGACCAGGAAATCCAATAAAACATTAAACCACCCATACATACACCTCCTATTATTTTCATTATTGGTAATCTTTATGTACTTTCATACTTCCTTGAATAATATTTGAATCGTGAATCATCTTATTAAGAGGAGGTGTGGAACATAAATGGGAAAAGACCGCCAAGAAAAAAAGCTGGCCGCAAGCGGGCGTGCTGGGAAAGACCGTGATCAAGCTTTGCATTATCCTGGCTCAACAAAGTTATCAAGTCCAGAGGAAGCTAGAGATCTTAATGATGGGAAATATGACGAATAAATGGTAAAAGCTCTCGCAGGTGCGAGAGCTTTATTTCATTTTACGATTGCTATATTGTTTGGTATCGATACCTCTTTGAGTTAACCAGTGATAGGTTTTACCTGAAATAATGATGGGTGCTTTCTTTAAGTCCGCTATAGACTTTGCACCTAATGCAGTCATAATCATCGTTAATTCCATATGAAGGTTTTTAATTTCTTCGACTAAAACATCCAATCCTTCCTCTACAAGTATTTGCAAGAAGAAACCGGCTAAACCAATAGCGCTGGCGCCAATCGCTAAACCCTTTGCAATATCTGAGCTTGAGGAAAAACCACCGGACCCAATAATGGGAATACCATTAGAAACGCTTGCTGCCTCAATGATTGAAATCGGTGTAGGGATCCCCCAATTATTAAAAAACGGCAGCGACTGTTCCCTGCGCTTATTTTCTATTTCGGCAAAATTGGTTCCCCCAGAACCTCCCACATCGACAAAGGCAGCACCTGCAGAAAATAAGGATTCAACCGTTTCCCTAGACATACCAAAGCCGACTTCCTTAACAATAACCGGCACATCCACACCTCTGGAAATCTTTTCAATTCTATTTAAAGAATCAGTAAAATCCCGATCCCCCTCGGGCATCGTTAGTTCTTGAATGACATTTAAATGAATTTGCAAGGCATTGGCTCCAATCATATCAATGGCCAATTTAGCATTTTCAATTGTCGCTTCACTACCCAAATTGGCGATGACAATCCCATTTGGATTCTCCTTACGGACAATTTCATATGTATATCTTTCACGTTTATCTTTGATAGCAGACATTTGTGATCCAACAGCCATTGCAACGCCGGTATGCTTCGCTGCGATTGCTAGCTGCTTGTTAATTTCATATGTTTTTTCTCCGCCGCCGCCCGTCATTGCATTGATAAAAATTGGCGAACTTAAAGAAAGTTCGCCAATTACGTCATTTAATCGAACATCAGACACTTGGATATTTGGTAAGCTTTGGTGAATAAATTGGATATCATCGAAAACTGTAGAACGATTTTGCCTATTTCCCAAGGCAAAGCGAATATGATCCCATTTTCGTTCAGATCTTGACACTTACATCACCATTATTTTCCTAGATTCTTTAGTTTATCTCCGATCATTTCTCCAAGCTGGAACCCTTTAGATTCTTCAGGTAGCTCGTAATCAAAATTTTCCTCAGCCTCTTTTTCAAGCAATTCCTTTATGCTTAATGATAAACGCTGATCTTGTTGGTTTACATCAAGTACCTTCACTTGTACTTCTTGACCCTCTTTTAAAACTTCATGCGGAGTTCCAATATGTTTATGAGCAATTTGAGAAATATGAACAAGTCCTTCTACACCAGGGAATACTTCCACAAAAGCTCCATAAGAAACTAATCTTTTCACTGTTCCATTTAAAACACTTCCTTTAGGAGCTTTTTCAGAGATATCACTCCAAGGTCCTGCAAGTGTTTCTTTTATGGATAATGAAATTCTCTCATTATCCGGATCAACACTTAATACTTTCACTTTCACTTGCTGTCCTTCTTGGACAACGTCAGAAGGCTTATTAACATGTTCATGGGATAACTGAGAAATATGAACTAACCCATCAATTCCGCCGATATCTACAAATGCACCAAAATCAGTTATTCTTTGTACGGTTCCATCAATAACCTGTCCCACTTCTAAAGAACTAAGACGGTTTTGCTTTAACTTTCCTTTTTCTTCTTCTACAACTGCACGATGTGAGAGGATTAAACGATTTTTTTCCTTATCTAGTTCAACGATTTTAAATGATAGCGTACGTCCTTTGTAGTCGCTGAAATCCTCAACAAAATGAGCTTCAACAAGGGATGCAGGAACAAATCCACGAACGCCAAGGTCCACAACTAGTCCGCCTTTTACAACGTCCTTAACCTCTGTTTCGAAAACCTCTCCAGCTTGAAATTTTTGCTCTAAGCTTTCCCAAGCTTTTTCAGCATCCACTTTCCGTTTTGATAGTACTAAAGCATCTTCTTCTACCTTAGTCACTTCTAATTCGAGTTCATCGCCTTCTTGAACAGCATCAGATGCCTTTTCAATATGAAGACTTGATAGTTCACTGATTGGGATAATACCATCAAGCTTACTGCCTGGAATATTCACAAGCACCTGTTTTTCCTCTACCTTAGTAACTTGTCCAGTTACTTTATCCCCGATTTCAAAGTTTTTAACTTCTACTTGATTTAGTTCTTCCGACATATGTATTCCTCCTTATTCCATTTACTCTAAAAAATCTATATATGATTTGGTGAGAAGCAGACTGCATACACCATATATAAAATAAAACATAACACATAGAATTTTCAAAAAAAATCTCTTTTTATTAACTTCTTACAAATAGCCTTTTTTGTCAAGCAGAACCTATTTATGCTCTTTTATAAGTTTATCGATTTCTGACATAATTAATTCAGTAACCTGCTCTGCCGAAGCTTTTGTTTGCCTCATTTCAGTCATATCGATTGGTTTACCATAAACCATTTTTAATTTTTTGAGACTTTTATACGGACCAATAACGGCACATGGAACAACATATGCTTCCGTTCTTAATGCAAAAAAGCCAGCCCCTGAAAGTCCTTTACCTAGTTCCCCGGTTTTGCTTCTGGTTCCTTCCGGAAAGAGTCCAAATACGTGTCCGTCTTTTAAAAGCTTTAAACCAGTCCGTAGAGCCTCTCGGTCACTGAATCCTCTTTTTACAGGGAAGGCATTACATTTTCTAACGATTCCTCCAAGTACCGGGACCTGAAAAAGCTCATCTTTGGCCATATAATGCACTGGACGAGGACACATAATTCCGACAACGATTGGGTCAATTACAGAGATATGGTTGGAGCAAAGTAGCACTCCGCCCTCTTTCGGGATATTTTCTACCCCAATTGCTTGTATTCGGTACCATGGTTTGAAGATGGTATAAACCACCGATCTGGCAAAATCATAAAATGTCACACTCAACCAATCCTTTCATTCACCAGTGTCATTATTTTTCCGACAACATCAGGGATGGTCAAAGAGGTTGTGTCGATTTCGATTGCATCACTTGCCTTCTTCAAAGGAGCTACTTCTCTTTCTGAGTCGATCTTATCCCGCATAGCAATTTCTTCTTTTAATTTTTCCAAATCAGAAGGGAAGCCTTTCTCTAAATTTTCAGCATGCCGCCTTTCAGCTCTCTCTTCCACACTTGCTAGCAAAAATACTTTTACTTCTGCGTTTGGTAATACATGCGTTCCAATGTCACGTCCATCCATCACCACACCTCCAGCAGTGGCAAATGCCTGCTGTCTCTTCACCATTTCTTGTCGAACTTTTGGCTGTCTTGCGACATAGGACACAGAATTGGTTACGTCAGCAGAACGAATCAAATCCGTTACATCAAGGTTGTCAAGAAAGACCAATTGCCCTTTAGTGGATGGTTTCAGTTCAATATCTGTCGATAAGAGCGTGGCCAATAATGCTGCTTCATCTTCCAGATCGAGTTGGTTAATGATAGCTTTATATGTTAATGCTCTGTACATCGCACCTGTATCAATATAAATATAAGAAAGATTTTCTGCCACAATTTTTGCTACTGTACTTTTACCGGCTGCGGCTGGGCCGTCAATTGCAATTGATATTTTATTTTTCATAAATCCTCCTAATGCACTCATGATCGTCTCATCTACCTTATTTATTTTACCACAAGATAAGGATATGCCTCTTTTTTTTATCTTTTTAATAAAAGAAAAATCCAGATTTAAACCTATTTTTAATATTATAATTGCCAGCCATAATCCATAAAAAAATAGGAAAGTATAAACCTTCCGATTAGAGGAAGTCTTTATACTTTCCTATTTCATTTGTTCATGCAATACCTTGGGTTGCTAGTCTTTCCCCTGAAAGGTTTGCAGAATATCGGTTAATGTATTTTCATTAACTCCTTCATACTTTGTTAAATTCTTTATTTGCGGAAAGATATTCATCTGGTGGAGCAGGAATTGTGATAGAAAGAGAAAGAGAAATTGAACTATCACCAATTTTATTAAAAATCTCTCTACCTTTTTCATGCCAATCACCCCAATATGGATATGTTCTTAGTATTGGAGCAGACTACCTAATTTATTCTTTGGTCAGACAATACGGACTGATAAAAAAGGGAAATAGGCGTGTTTTCCCTATAAAACATCTTCGTACGTTGCTTCTGCATTTTTCAGTTTTTCTACTTCCTCTTCTAATCCTGTTTTAGCATTAATAAAGATTCGGTACGTATCATCGCCCAATGTCCCTAAGAACTCATAGCACAACACATCTTGATTTATATCATTAGTAATCAACGCTTGACGTTGTTCCATTACCTTTAATTTTGGATTTACTTTAGCCCGAGCTTGTTCAAGAGTGAGAGCAGGTTTTTCAATTGTCCGAGTTTGAAATGATTTTAGGTATTCTTCAGCGGAGACACCAATTATATCGCCATTATCCAGTGCTACTTTGACTTTCACTGCTTCTGGATAGATTCTCACACCATTTATATTTGTAACAAAATCAAATACTCCAACATTATCATACTGAGTGCTCTCAAATGTTTCCAAATTTCCAAATCCATTCTCCTTCAAAAATGCTGCAGCCTTATTGTTGGCATCATTTAAACTCAAAGATTGTTTTTTTATATCCCGATTATTAATAAACCAAATCGGATGCCCTGCCTTTTTAGTAATATCCATACTTGCCTCTTGACCTGCTTTTTTATTTTCGATGGATATACTGTAAAAACCAAAATCAGAGCCCTTTCCATTGTCCGTGACTTTTACATTGGCATTTCCATCAATTTTTATATACCTTTTCGCAATTTGGATAGCGTCTTTTCTAGTAATGGTTTTCCCTTTAATTTTCTTAAAGTTTTCATCCTTCTTTTGCAGATTGGAAAAGGTAGGGCCCATATCTGATTCTTCATAGCCTGAGACTGTTTTTTCAACGGTCTTAAAACCATCAATGATCGTATTGTCGGTGTTCTCTTTTCCGGAGGCAAGTGCGAGTTCCACATCCATCCAACGAAGATTATTTTTCAAAACCATATGCTGTACATTTCGCAGCTCGTTTTGAATATCACCAGACTGCTTGTAAAGTACTTGAAGCGTTTTATATTCCTTATCTGTTAATGGTTCCTTCGATAAATCTCTAACTGCCGTCCGATAGCTAAAATTTCCAATATTAGCCAAAAACTCCTCTGTTTTATTGAACGGCAATAATGTTAACGGCAGCTGTCCGACATCGCTATGTGCCTGCGAAGTAAGTCTCCATACTTCTATTAAGGAGGGAGATAAGGATTCTTTGGAATTCATCGCAAGTGTAGTCCCAATTTTATCATTTAATAAATCCATCCGATAAGAAAGATTGTGGAATGCCCGTTGATAATTGTTTTCTGCATTGATTAGTACTGCATTTTTTTCCTGATGTTCTTGGTAACCCCAATAAGCCGTTCCCGCAATACCGACAGCGAGAACGCCTATCAACATTCCTCTAATCAATTGAACTCACCCCTTTATTTACAGAAAATATGCTTGCCAATTCGTTTTATTTGCGGTCTGCCCCAAATCCATCCACTTGTGGCAGTGGCTGGATTAAAGTAGTACAATGCTTCTCCCGTAGGATCCCATCCATTAATGGCATCTATTACCGCTTTTTTGGAAGATTCATTTGGTGTCAGCCAAATTTGCCCATCGGCAACAGCTGTAAAGGCACCAGGTTCAAAAATCACTCCGGAAACTGTGTTTGGAAATGATGCACTATTTACTCGGTTCAAAATTACAGAAGCTACTGCTACCTGACCAATATACGGTTCTCCTCTTGATTCACCGTGAACAGCATTGGCCATTAAGCGAATATCATTTTGTGAGTAACCTTTTGGTGTATTTAATGCTGTCGGTTTTTTTGCAGCAGCCTTAGGTGGAGCAGATTTTTGTGCGGTTTGTTTGTTATATTTGGTGGCTTTTGTTAATTTTACTTTGGTTGTAGCTCCTGCAATTCCATCAATTGGAAGACCAAATTCATATTGGAAATTTCGTAATGCCCAATACGTCCCCCATCCAAATACCCCATCTGTTTTTCCATGGTAAAAGCCTATATACTTGAGCCTTGATTGAAGCTCAATTACATCCTCTCCTACCGCTCCTCTTTGAATTACTTGATTTGAAAAGGCATGTACCTTTTGCCCCTCCAAAAAAGAGACTGGTATCGTGCATGTAAAGAGTAAGATGAACAATCTGATTAGGATGCTTTTCTTTATCATGGATTAATAACCCCCATTATGAATCTTTTTTACATTAAACCTATTTTTTGTTTTATTGGTGTTTTTATTCCATTTCATGCAGAAAAAAACCCTCCAACAATATGTGAAGGGTTTTAAAATGATTTGAAGTTGGTTAAACAGGTGCTTGTGCCTTTTGTTCTGGATATTGTTTTTTAAAATGATTGGCACTTAAAATTTTTGCTTTTTTTACTTTACGCAACCCAAACCACCAAAGGAAAACCATAAATGGCAAAATAATATACAACCAGTTTTCAAGTGAAATTAAAATAAAGTCATAGGATCCATGCAAAAGAATTGGCAAAAGCAGCGATAATAATATCCATTTTGCTTTATTACCCTTAGTAAATTTTGCTTTTCCAAGATAAAAGCCCATAATAACGCCAAATAAAGCATGACTTGAAACCGGTAGTAAAGCACGAGTCATCGCATGCTCAATTCCATTAGCCACTAAATAAAAGATATTTTCAACAGTTGCAAAACCAAGGGAAACGGATACGCCATATACAATACCATCAAACGGTTCATCGAATTCAACATGCTGATATATAAGATAAAATAGGATAAACCATTTAAAGAACTCTTCCAAAATGCCTGATCCAAAAAAGGCATCAAATAAATCGGTTTTTAATAACTGCTCCGTTTCCAAAACATGTTGGATAAACATAATTGGAAAAACGAGCAGAACTCCATACAAAAATGTCCGAAAAACCAAGGAAACAGGCTCTGGTTCATATTCATCTTTTAAATAAAAGTAACTAAGTAAGGCCAAACCTGGAGCAATTGCGGCCGATAATATTCCAAGCATTCTGGACCTCTTTTCCAATCCTTTTTCTTAATGGTACCATGTATAGCCCGCAAAGAAAACGAAAGATTCATTCCAGCTGCCGAGTTAGACCACATTTTAAAAGTTGATGTTTTCTAGGCCGCTGGCTAGCGAAACAGCTAATTTCATCCTTGCCTTCTTAGAATCATTATCACTTCCAAGAATAACTCCCTTTTTATAAAGGTCATATGCACTACCTTCATAATCATAAGTTGTATAGACAGCTCCTTCTTCAGCACTGGTTGTAATGACTAATTTTATCCCTGCCTTTATGGACCTTTCGATTTCTTCCATCATTTTCGGAGCTACTTGGCCTCGCCCCACTCCTTCAAGAATGATTCCAGCAACACCTGCTTCTCGGGCAGCTTTAATAAATTTCCCATCTGCTCCGATATAGCACTTAATAATTTCTACATCAGGAATTGGGGATTTTATTTGATAATGCTCTCTTCTTATCGGTTTCTGGAATACATGGACATTGTCATTATCAATGATTCCAAGGTAGCCGAACCCAAATACATTAAATCCTTGGATGTTAGAGGCATGTTCTTTTTTGACGTATCTGGCAGCAAAAATTCGTTCATTAAAAACAACCACTGTGCCAACATTATGTAAATCCGGTGAACAAGCAGAATAGATAGCATGGCGCAAATTAATGAACACATCACTGCCTAACTCTTCCGGTGAACGCTGCGAGCCTGTGACAACAACAGGACGGTGGTCGTTAATGGTTAGATCAAGAAAGTAAGATGTTTCCTCCATTGTATCTGTCCCATGGGTGACAACAATACCTGAAACGGTCTCATCCTTAAAGTAATCCTCTATTTTATTCCTTAGAACGACTAAATCGTCAAATGTAATATGTATACTCGCTTTTTGAAAAACAGATTCAACAATTACTTCTATTTCATTTGGCAGATTACACATTGCAGCCAGTTCTTCACCAGTTATAGCTCCCGAAGCTAATTTTCCAGAGGTTTTATTTGGTTTGCTGGCAATCGTCCCCCCGGTTGTTAATAGAACAACCTTTTTCATCATTCATCACCCTTTACCATCAATATCTAGTATAGCTTGTGCGATTTGTCCGCCATGAAAACGGCCATTTTCTATAAAAATCTCATTTGCATTATTTCCTGCTGCAATCACACCAGCAATAAAGATCCCGCTGATATTGGTTTCCATTGAATTTGGGTTATAAAAAGGTCTTCCTGTTTCTTTATCAATTTTAATACCCATCTCCACTAGGAATTCATGATCAGGATGGTATCCAGTCATCGCAAAGACAAAGTCATTTTGTATGGTCCTTAGTTCCCCATCCTTAACATATATTACTTGATTAGCTCTAATTTCTTTTACATCTGCTTGAAATTCCATCGTGATGATCTCATTTCTTACTAATGATTCAAACTCAGGCAGAATCCATGGTTTTATACTCGGTGAATATTCCTTGCCACGGTATAAGACCGTTACTCGAGCTCCTGCCTTCACTAGCTCAAGTGCGGCATCGACACTTGAATTTTTACCTCCAATGACACAAACATCTTTATCAAAATAGGGATGTGCCTCCTTAAAATAATGGAAAACCTTTGGTAAGTTTTCACCTGGCACATTCATATAGTTAGGATGGTCATAATAACCTGTTGCGATCACAACATAACGAGTCTCATATGTATCTTTATCCGTCTTGACCTGGAATAATTGTTCCTCTTTAGGTTTAGATACTGATGAAACTGTTTCAAAGGCATTAATCCGCAGCTGTTTACGCTTAGCAACTTCCCGATAATACACAAGCGCCTGGTTCCGTTTGGGCTTATAACTATCTGTAACAAAGGGAAAACCGCCAATTTCTAATTTTTCACTTGTACTAAAAAAGGTTTGATGGGTGGGATAATGATAGATGGAGTTTACAACATTACCCTTTTCGATTATTAAAGGATTCTTCCCAATTTCTTGTAAGGCAATCGCTGCTGCTAATCCACAGGGACCACCGCCAATAATGATAATATCTTCTATATGCATTAAGCCCAACTCCTTAAAAACGGAATACTTATATGAAAGGATATTTTACTGCAAAAAAAATCTCCTACCGTAACATGATAGGAGATTTTTCATTTAGTTTCAACAAACAAAACTTTAATATCGTTGAGGTAGATTAAATCCAGCCTCTAAATCGGCTGGCTTCAGCCATTTTCCTTACCCCGACCATATAGGCAGCAAGCCGCATATCAACCCTGCGTGTTTGTGCAGTATCATAAATATTCTTGAATGATTTCACCATTACTTTTTCTAGCTTTTCTTCTACTTCTTCTTCCGTCCAATAATACCCTTGATTATTTTGAACCCACTCAAAATAAGAAACTGTTACGCCGCCTGCTGATGCTAATACATCTGGAACAAGTAAAATTCCCCGCTCAGTTAAAATTTCGGTTGCTTCTAAGGTGGTCGGACCATTCGCAGCCTCAACCACAATTTTCGCTCTAATATTATGGGCATTTTCTGCTGTAATTTGATTTTCAATTGCGGCAGGAACTAGAATATCGCAATCGAGCTCAAGTAATTCTTTATTCGTAATGGTATTATTAAATAATTTTGTTACTGTGCCAAAGCTGTCCCGTCTATCTAAAAGATAATCAATATCTAGACCATTGGGATCGTGCAGTGCACCGTATGCATCTGAAATACCAATTACCTTTGCACCAGCATCATGCATAAACTTAGATAAATAACTTCCCGCATTTCCAAAGCCTTGAACAACTACCCTAGCTCCTTCAATTTGAATGCCCTTCTTTTTTGCCGCTTCACGAATACAAATGGTTACACCTTTTGCAGTTGCAGATTCGCGTCCATGTGAACCGCCTAATACGAGCGGCTTCCCTGTGATAAATCCAGGGGAATTGAACTCATCAATACGGCTATATTCATCCATCATCCAGGCCATAATTTGTGAATTAGTAAATACATCAGGAGCAGGAATATCCTTTGTTGGTCCAACAATTTGGCTGATAGCTCTCACATAGCCACGGCTAAGTCTTTCAAGCTCTCTAAAAGACATATCACGCGGGTCGCAGACAATACCGCCTTTCCCACCACCATATGGGAGGTCGACTATCCCGCATTTCAAACTCATCCAAATCGAAAGGGCTTTCACTTCAGTTTCAGTTACATCAGGATGAAAACGAATACCACCCTTTGTTGGTCCCACTGCATCATTATGCTGCGCACGGTACCCTGTGAATATTTTAATAGAACCGTCATCCATTCTTATGGGAATTTTCACTGTTAGCAAACGTAATGGCTCTTTTAAGAGCTCATATACTTCTTCAGGATAACCTAACTTTTCAAGGGCTTTATGTATAACTGTCTGTGTTGATTTCAACACATCGTGCGGCTCTCCCTCTTGATTAGTTTGACCATTTGCTTTTTCGGCTACCATTTGAAATCCTCCTAGAAAAAATGCTTTACGAATGTGTCTTCTTTCAGAGACAAGTATACACGTTTAATGGATTTATGCAAGAAGAAAACATACGCCTAACCCATATTTGTAAACGCTTTTATTAAACGAAAAAACTTTAAGAACACGGGGATTTTTAAAGGGGCATTCGCCCCTTTAGTATGATACCGATTTTAACAAGTTATTTAAAAAAATGAATGATCGTTTCAACCGCAAACTGTTTCATGACAGGTTTTCCATATTCAGCAAGTACATATGAACTTATAATGGACGGAGTTCCAAACTCCGATAAAATACAGGCCGCTTTTTCCTTTTTATCAGCTTCGACATGCTCCATTAGAAGGTAATAGCGACTATGCATCCAAAAGAGACTTCCTCCATAAATGTCTACAATGGAAAGTCTTTTGGCTAGGCCGACTAAATCCTCAAATTCACTAAACTCATATAAGAGATCATCGCATCCCTCAACCCTTACCTGCATTTCGATATAACCATCATATAATAACTCTTCATCGTCCTTTACCTCATCAACGGTAATGATTAAAATCATTCCTTGGGCCTGAAGAGAGAAAATTTCTACAGCTACAGAACCCTGGATATCAACATCAAATTCCTCACTTGCCTCTTCGAGCATATCATGAAAAAGTTGATTCCATTTACTTGAATCCTTCCAAATATCCTCTTTTGAAAGTCCTCTTTCAAATAAATCATCAGAGGTTAAAAAAATTTTTATTTTATTGGCCGTTAAGCGTTCTAAGCGCATGCTTTTGCCCCCTGCCGTGACGTAACTCTTGTTTTTTAGTGTATGCCGCAGGGGACTATTGGTGAATTGTCTACTCACCCTATCTTTCCGTTCCTCGTTTTAATGTAATAAGATGTGTTTCGGCAGGGGCACCTAACCTTAAAGGAAGAGTCGTTGTTCCATACCCATTACTAATTAAAAGAATGGTATTTTCAAGCTTTTTTATCTTACCTTTTTCAAAAGGGCTATACCCTAGGATATGTATTTGTCCTCCATGAGTATGTCCGCTCAGTACCAAACGAATATTATGCTCTGGCCGGATCTTTTCTGTAATCGTTGGAATATGACTAGCTAATATTTTAAAACTGCCTTCTTCCGCATCCATTAGGGCAAAATCAAGCCGGTCTCTCTCTTGGCTGCAGTCATCAACCCCGAGGAGAGATAATTGATCGCCACGGTTTGACTCAAAAGTTACAGCTGTATTATCCAAGACTTTTACACCTATATCAAGTAAAGTAGCATCCAATTTCCGAAAATCCACTTCATAATCATTGTTTCCCCAAACAAAATACACAGGGCCAATTTGTTTTAACTTCTCTAAATTTTCCTTTACTTGTGGAAATGGTACCCCCTTTTCGGTTAAATCTCCTCCAATAATAACAAAGTCCGCTTTCCCTTTTACATTTTGAATGATTACATCTGAAATAACCCGTCTATGAATATCTGAAATAAAAAAAATGGATACTTTGCCAAAAGAAGCAGGAAAGTCTGGAAATGCTAACTCATGCTCTACTACTTTATTTAAAAAGGCCTCTCTTAACATAAATAAGAGGAGAAGGATACCTCCCACAAACAAAAACACAATTGTCCCCCATATAATCACTTGCTCTCCTCCTCTTACAGTTCTACGGAAATCATACCATAAAGAAGACTTAAACTAAAAAAGACAAGTGTGTGCTCCCAGCCGATTTGGAAAAGAAGTATAAAAACGATAAGCAGACCAATATATTCGGTGAATAACTGTATCATCCATCTAAAATGCCTCACCCAGCCTATTCCTGTTCGATCTCTTAATTCTCGGATAAATTTACCGCTGCAGACAATCCCGAAAAAAAATGCCAATGCAGCTGCAATAAACTTTAAAGGATTGAGGACAAGGGTAATTACAAAATCTGAAAGTACAAATGGATGTTCGATTGGTACCCATTCAATCAGTAAATATCCACATATAAAGATAATCAAAAGCAGCGAAATTCTTTTAAACATAATAATCCCTCCCATATAGTGTATGAGAAGGATTGTTTTTCTTTACCTCTTACGAGTTTTAGTCTTCTTATGATATACTCCTGCAATTTCATTTAATAACTCATTTTATATTAAAGATTTTGTCATGTATCTAAATTAATCTCATATGTTTAAATGATATCGAATAAAGGGAGGGCGACTATGAATACACATGTAAGAACCTATCATCCATACGCTAGTCCGTTTGACCCTTGTAGGCCAATACTTGAAAAAGCATACTCCACCCCACCAAATTT
This sequence comes from Neobacillus cucumis, assembly GCF_023715505.1. The sequence continues at coordinate 341,830 of NZ_JAMBOH010000001.1, forward strand.
ATATATGGGCTTTCAGCCGCCAAATTTACCTCAATTTACGCCACAAGAAGCACTTAGGGCAGGGACATTATGGAAGGCCTTTTATGACCCCTGGTTCGGCCCGCTTGAACCAGGTAAAGGGGGACTCCCGCAATGAAACAAGTTCCTGCGGAATATTATCAACTGATGGAACAGCTTCAAACAGTGGACTTTGTATTAGTTGAATTAACCTTGTATTTAGATACGCATAATGATGACCTAGAGGCCATTAATCAATTTAATCATTATGCCAAAGAGAGAAAACGGATAAAAAAGTTATTTGAAAGCCAGTTTGGACCTTTACAGCAATACGGGAACAGCTACTCTGGATACCCTTGGAACTGGGATGATACACCATGGCCATGGCAAGTTTAAAGTGTAAGCAGTAAACAACGTTCAAGGGAGGGGCTATAATGTGGATTTACGAAAAAAAGCTGCAATATCCTGTACGAGTTAGTTCGTGTAACCCAAGATTGGCGAAATATTTAATCGAGCAATACGGCGGTGCCGATGGAGAATTAGCTGCTGCACTCAGGTATTTAAACCAAAGATACACAATTCCCGACAAGGTAATCGGCCTTCTAACTGATATTGGAACAGAAGAGTTTGCTCATCTTGAAATGATTGCTACAATGGTCTATAAATTAACTAAAGATGCTACACCTGAACAGATAAAAGCCGCAGGCATTGAGGATCATTATGTTGACCATGACAAAGCATTATTCTATCATAATGCCGCGGGTGTTCCATTTACTGCCACTTATATTCAAGCTAAAGGGGACCCAATTGCAGACCTCTATGAGGATATTGCAGCTGAAGAAAAGGCGCGGGCTACTTATCAATGGATTATTAATATTAGCGATGATCCCGATTTAAATGATGGATTAAGATTTTTACGGGAAAGAGAAATTATTCATTCACAGCGCTTCCGTGAGGCCGTCGAAATCTTAAAAGAAGAGCAGGGCAAAAAGAAAATCTTTTAATTGGTAATAAGAAGCAGTTGAAGGTCTGCTTCTTATTTTTTTTCATGATATAAGTTAATATCATATTGCTTTTTCATTATTTCAAAAACAACATGGCGGTTTTTCCATTCCTCCTCCTTCTTCCACAAATCTTTACTTCGATCCACAATCTCGCATCTCAATTCTTGATATTCCTTTTCCTTTTTTTCCTTTTGCTGTTTTAACAGATTCATTGCCCCAAACCCAACTATGATGAACGCCAAAAAATAAACTGCAACTGAGTCATTTAATATTGCTGACAACATGGATATAAAGTTATAAGAATATTGTTTAACAAAAATAATATAGAAATAAAGTGAAAAGATAAACGTCAAAAAAAGCGTTCCATAAATCGAAATATAATGCCACTTTTTCACATCATCGAATTTTTTCTTTCTCTTTCTCACGTTTTCTAACATTTGCTTAGTCGCTTGATCGGTATATTCAAGGTGTTGGATTGGTGTATCCATCTTGTCACCCTCCCTATTTCAGATATATATATTTATGTTCTTGTCCAAAGATTTATGTGGTAAATGCAAAAAAACCGATCAAAGATCGGCTAGTTTAAAGGTATTTTGAGTACTTGACCAACATAAATATTTTCAGTTTGCAGTCTATTAGCTTCCTTAATGATGGTGACACCATTTTTGGAATGGTAATACCTTATTGCTATTTTATTTAGTGTCTCTTTAGGCTTTACCGTATGATAAATGGTTTTACTTGTTTTTTGAGGCGTAGTTGGAGTCGTCCGACTTTTTACTGCCTCAATTGGCTGACTATTTTTATCAGATACCTGCTGATTGGCTGTCCCTTGATTTGTGGTGAGCACAGGAGTTGCAGCAGAACTTTCAGCAGACTCATCCTGTGTGAAAGTTTCTACACTTTTTTCCTCTGGAGCCGTTATCTTGTCGGTTTCTTTTTTAGTTAATGATGATTCATCTTTCGAGCCTTCATTATCAGCAATAGACTTTTCAAGATTAATGGTTTCATATCCAACTGAACTTCCAGAAGTCTTTTGTGTACCATTGACTTTCACGCCTTCATCCCGATAAGATATCACACTAAAAATGATGATAGGAAGTAGAATAAAACACAAGACTAATAGCCGGATTATCGGATATTTAACCTTCCATTTTGTTTTCTTTTTCTTTTGTCTGTGAACCTGTTCTCTTGGCGGCAGCTTATCACTGTTCCCATCCACCTTTTCATTTATTTTTTGAATCCGTTTTTTTAATCGTTCCGCTTGATCTCTGTATGGTTCTTCTTTATTCACAGAGCTGTTCCTCCCTGTTCATGTCATCTGATGTCAGTCTAAATTTTATATATACGCCCAGAAGAAAGTCTATGACAAAATGCATCATAATGGTTACGGCTAAATTACCTGTCCATTTGTAAATAAACCCTATCAAAAAACTTAACAGGATAATATTAAAAAAGAGGTACCAATTAAAAAGGTAACGATAATGAATGATGGCAAAGATCACACTAGCCAGTACTAGTCCGACCTTTGTTTGGATAATTCCTCGGAAAAGCAATTCTTCACTAAACGCCACAAAAAGAGCAATGACGAATGTATGAAATACATGTCTGTTTTTAAAGATCCTCTCATTTAATCCCCCGTCATCATAAAAGGATGCAGGCAGCAGCTTCATTAATAAAACATCGGCTAAAACAATGAGTACACCTGCTGGAATTCCGATTGTCAGAATATGGTAATCAGTCAAATTTATATTTTGAATATATGAAAAATGATCATATAATATTGCTCCCAGGATGAGAGAAATACTTAAAAGGATGATTTGTGTAAGGTATAAGTGATATAGCAGCTCTTTATCTGTTAGATCTGTAATTATTTGACTATACTTTCTTTTCATTCACTCACCTCACAATTTTTTAGAATTTTCGCAAGGTAATCCTTCCATTTCTCTTCACGAGCCGGTATGGGTATTGTATTTGCGGGAGCTTGAAAGTCTCTTAAATTCACACCACAAATATCACAGCAGGATGGATTTTTATGGATCATTTCTTCAGCAAAATAATGTAAAATAAATTCACGTCTACATGAGTCGGCATTTATCAATTTTTTCATATGTGCGATATTATTAAGTTTTAATTCTAATCTTTCCCTCACGAACTCCTTCAGTGAAGTTTTTAATCTCTCACGATTTTTAATTTTTCGGTCAGGGTTATTTACGAAGTCATTTATGATTCTCCATTGAATTTCTGAAAACCCACCGAGAATACTTAACTCCGGCTTTAATTCCATTTCGCCATCAGATAACATATGCTTTTCGGTTAAATTGGTAAATAACCAATCAATTTGCTGCTCAGATGGCAATTCACTCTCAGCAAGCTGAAGCGGAAGCTGCTCATCACCTGGTGCATATATAAGGATGGCAACACTTGGCAGCCCATCTCGCCCTGCCCTTCCAATCTCCTGAAGATACGACTCAATCTGCATCGGCATATGATAGTGAATAATAAAACGGATATTTTCTTTATTTATTCCCATACCAAACGCACTTGTAGCACAAACAACATCAAGCTGATTGTGAATAAACTGCTGTTGTATCAACACCCTAGTATTTGCATCCAATCCTCCATGATAGGCCATTGCTTGACAAATTCCTTTTTCCATCAACAGAGAGGCCATCTGATCAGCAGCCTTTTTACTAGAAAAATAAATAATACCGGGCTTTTGCAATTGTGATACAAGTTCAATAATACGATTTTGTTTATCATGATAATCAGTTAATTTTTCAAAATGAAAGGCTATGTTAGGTCGATCAATGGTCGATTCAATTTTTATTATTTCGTCATTTTCAAGCCCGAGGGACGTTACAATATCTTCACGCACCTTTTTGGTTGCGGTAGCTGTAAGCGCAAGGGTTAATGGACTGCCTAATTTCTTCCGGATATCACCTAGCTTGGAATAGTCTGGCCTGAAATCAAAGCCCCACTGTGATATACAATGGGCTTCGTCTACAACGAATAAAGAAATGGTTTGCTTCTGAAGGATATTTATAACGAAAGGAACCCTTAACATTTCTGGTGAAATAAAGATAAACTTATAATCTCGTAAATGACGAAATACTTTATTTCTCTCTTCTGAGGAAAGAAAAGAGTTCAACGCAACTACTCTTTTCTCTCCTAACCGGTTCATTTGCTCAACCTGATCCTGCATTAAAGAAAGTAATGGAGATATGATTAGAATTTGCCCACTTAAAAGATAGCCAGGTAATTGGTAACACAATGATTTTCCTGTTCCTGTCGGGAGCATGGCTAATGTATGCTGACCTGAAAGTATGGTGGTAATAACCTCTTTTTGTCCTTTTTTAAATGAAGAATAACCAAAATACTTTTTTAAAAGAATTTCTAATTCCATTTTCTATCACCATACTTCGCCAGTACTAACCTTATTTGAAGATAAGTTGCAGTCTTCAATTGATCCTTAATCAGTTTTAATTGTCTCGTTCCAATGGATCTTGAAAGTTCAATAATCTTTAATTGTATAGCTTTATCAACATATGGATCGATAGAGAAATTTTCGAGATGCAATGCAAATTCAACTAAATGATCCTCAATTGTACTTAATTTTAAATTTCTTAAATCTGCTATTTTTTCAGGCGTATTTCCCTGTATTAAAAGATTCCAAGTCTTCCTTGAAGAAAAAGTTAACACATCCCCCTTCTCTAAATCTTTTATTAGAAAAGAGAGCATATTAAAGGAACTGGAATCCTTTAAAACCTTCTGAATTATATAATGCAGCGTATTTATAAATTCAAGTTGATAATCGTGAATGTCTATATTAAGCTTCCTAGCCGCTTGGATTGCCGTTAATCCTATTTGCTGAAAGCCAGTTAATCGAAACACTAAAACAGACGGGTCTATATCCTTAGCATCCTTAAAGCAGTTGATCAATTCCGAATATAAAACCGTGCCTAATTCATTCCTTGGTATTTTCATTTCTTTTAACATCCATTTTAGCCAATTATGAACCTCTTTATTTTTTTGTATAGGGATGTATTTGGCTTCCTCATAGACAAGATTTGAAGTGACCTGAATAAAAAACGATAATCTTTCCCAAAACAACGTGCTAAAGGAGTGAAAGGTCCAGCCATTCAGATAATGATTCATTGATGCAGTTTCTAAAAGCTCTAATCCAGCAACCGTTACTCGGTACCTTTGTTCACCACAGCCATCAATTAAATTTTTTCTAGATAATTCTTCTGTGATTTGTTCAAAGTTTTCTCTTGTTAAGGTCTCACACACACCAAAGAATTCCTTGATGGAGAATAAATGGGCATCTTGAATGGTTTGCGATGATTTTTTTCCATTTAAGAGGTGATAGATGGAATAAATGGTCCGTTCGCTATTAAGTTGTTTTAAACAATATAGAATTACGGTATCTAATTTCAGCATCTTTATCCACCACTTTTACCCAATTATCGACATAAATCCTCATTTTATCCTTTTTTTATTTTAACATGAATTTTGTATTACTGGTTGGTTAATAATGAAGAAGTTTCAACGTTATGGCACCATTAAACCCTTACACTAATATCATTTTTCTATTGAAAAGTTGCCCATACAGCTTTACAATAGGAATGAGTAATTCGTTTCCATCCATATCTGAGTAGGAAACTGGGAAGCATAATATTTGTTATTTAACTGGGAGGTTTTTTTCATGGCAAAGTATACAATCGTTGACAAGGAAACTTGCATCGCATGTGGTGCATGTGGCGCCGCAGCACCAGATATTTACGATTATGATGATGAAGGTATTGCATTTGTAACGCTTGACGATAATGAAGGTATCGTTGAAATTCCAGATGTATTAATCGATGACATGATGGATGCTTTTGAAGGTTGTCCAACAGATTCAATCAAAGTTGCTGACGAACCATTTGAAGGTAACCCAACTAAGTTCGAATAAAACCATCTTAAAGCTGCTTTAATCTGACCTCGTCTTATACAGACGGGGTTTTCTATTATATAAAAAACAACAAGAGCGACCAGATGGCTGCTCTTGTTGTTTTTTTATAGTTTTTTTATGCCCCTTTTACTACTGAAAATTTATTAATCCATACTTGCATTCGAATAAACAATAGCATGAAAATGACTGACATCATAATACCCTTTAAGATATTAAAAGGTAAAATTGCAGGTACGACCAAATTTCTCATATCTGGAAACCCCATAAGGAGCGTGTATGCAGGGAGGATTAAAATGTAATTTAAGATACTCATAACCACAGCCATGATGACCGTTCCGGCCACTAACGCAATGGTCATACCCTTTCTAGTTTTAAGTCGGTTATAGACAAATAATGTTGGAAGGACAAAGACAATTCCTGCAACAAAATTTGCAATATGACCTACAGGTACGCCTGTTTGACTCCCAGTGGCAATATAATTAAGAATATTTTTAAATAATTCTACTAAAATACCGGCAAGCGGTCCAAAAACTAATGCCGCAATTAGCGCTGGGATGTCGCTGAAGTCAACAAATAGAAAATTCGGAAATATCGGCAGCGGGAAATTTAATAGCATCAATAAATAGGCTACACTACTCAACATTCCAATTGATACATAAGCTTTTACATTTAACTTCTTTCTTTTTACCATTTTCCTCTCTCCTTTTTGATCCATCATATTTTAGGAAGAGAGGTTCAGCAAACAGACGACCCAGGTAAATAAAAACTCCCTCAAGAAAAATAACTTGAAGGAGTTTACAAAGGCACGCTTAATAAACATTCAAAACATCAACATTTTTTGAATGTCTGCAGAACCTCCATCTTCTCCCATCCAGACTATACTGTCGGCTTTGGAATCGCACCAAATCCTGCCCCAAAAGGCTCGCGGGCTTAAGAGCATTGCTCTAATACCGCCGATCGGGAATTTCACCCTGCCCCGAAGATAGATCGATATTAAATTACGTCTTTATTATACTAAACAATATTTGTTTTGTTAAGAAAAAAAATCTTACTTACTTAACGATTTGCGTCATATAAATAAGAAGAACCCGCGGGCTGGAGGCCGCGGATTCTATTACTAAGGAACAATTAGGATCTGCTTTGGTTTAATTAGATCTGTTGTTAAATGATTTAGATTTTTCACAGCTGTTACAGTGGTATTCTGTTTTTGAGCAATTGTGGACAAGGTGTCCCCTTCTTTGACAATGTACCTTTCCAAAAGTGGGGAGCTATTAGCATTGTCATTTTGATGTAAACGCAGCTGGGAACTTGCTGCTAACACGGATTCCCCTATACTTGCGATCCCTGCCTGGACAGGTTCGCCTACATCCGCTTTACCCAATAGCTGCTCAGGGTCCAACGCATATTTTTTATCATATCGCCATTCCCGCTGATGTGCTTCAAAATGTAGATGTGTCCCTGTAGCTTGTCCTGTTCTTCCCATCTTTCCAATCACATCACCCTGTTTGATCAATTGACCTTTGCCTACATTCCGCCTGTTCAAGTGCGCATAAACAGTCACAAAATGACTTGGATGCTTAATAAAGACGACATTTCCATATGTATTAGAATAATAGGACTTTTCCACAACACCATCCTCGACCGCAAGGATGGGTGTGTCTATTCTTCCAGCAATATCAATTCCTTTATGACTTCCCTGCCTTGTTCCATATGTATCTGAAATGATCCCGTCTGCCGGCCAAATCCAGTGGTCATTGATGACTCCCAGGTCTTGTTTCCCCGCTGCTTCCGAATGTTTTCCACCTAAAAATAATAAACTGACACAAAGCGCCATAATAATGGCAATTAAAAATCTCTTTATGTAGTCACGCATTCCTTTCTTTTCCTCCTTAACATTGTCTCTCCTCCACACCATATGTTTAATGGATTCTATTTAGAACGAACCTAATTGAAAGTTCTATGGGGAGCATAAGCATATTTGTTATAATTTGGAGACTTATCAAATTTTATTCATAAAAAAATCAACCACAAGGGTTGATTTTTTTATGGTATATTACGCAAATTTGGAGCAATAGGAACTTTAATTTCTTTTGTTAGATCAAATGTGCCAAGATTTGTTATAGGAGGATCATTTATGATTACTTTTTCAATTCCAAACTCTTTTGCCGTTAACAATACAGCCTCGAAGGATACCATCGACTGTTGATTATCCAGTAAACTAGACTTACCATCAAATGAAAGATACATAATTTTATTAGAAATCGATACAATATTAATCGGAGGTAAAGACAGTAAAGAACTTTTTAACCCCCTTAATTGATCTGTTTTCATTGCTTCAAAAGCAGAGTTTATATCATGATATGTTTCCACTGATGGTGTTAAAAATGGCAATTTACTGCCCTCAGGGAAATAGAAAAAGTAGGCATGTTTACTCTGAGCAGTAACATCGATTTCGTTCATCCTGCCAAAACTCCCCAACTCTATACCAGGTCGGCCATTTGTCGTAAACTTAATTTTTTTACTATTGCTATTGGTTGATATATCATTTTGTAAAATATTAATAAAATTCATTTCAGTTGTGGAGCCTTGACCATATTGGTGATTAGGAGGAACATCAACTACTACTGTATTTCCATTTTTATCGAGTTTCATCGTAGCATTTAGAGGATAGAAGTCTGATAAACCCCATTCCTCCTCTTGTAAATTTGCCATTAATTCTGTATATTTAGTAAGCCAAGATTCTCCTTGGCTCTTATTTACAATAATTGAAACAGGTATTAGTATTTGAGCCTGTGCATCCGGAATCCAGTAAGTTAGTACAGTCCCATTACCAACATCATCTTCATAAATAGCTGTCTTAACGTTTTTTGTTTTTAGCAACTCTGTCTGTTTAGAAGATCCCGTTTCATGAGAAGAGGCATTCTCTTTTTTTAGAGCAGCACTGTCTTGTTGTGCTGTTGTATTTCCACTGGAAGAAGATTTTCTTCCTGCATTTTCTTGAGAAATATTTATGCCACCCAAAAACTTTGGCACTAGAATAAAGAAAAGAAGTAAGGCCGCTGTTGCAGCAAGACTGGGTAACAACCATGGTCTAATCTTTTTTCTTTTAAGAGAAATATTTTGGTAAATGTCACGAGGATCGCGATGATCATGAATTCTGGGCATTTGCCTTAATAGTTCTTCTAGTTCTCTATCGCTCCACTCTGACTTTTTCACTTATTAATCCCTCCTTTTCATAAAACATTTCCATATGCTTCTTCAAAACTTTTAAGGAGCGATGTTGAGTAGTTTTCACTTTACTTTCTGTCCAGCCAAGAACTTTAGCTGTTTCAGATATGGATAAATCCTGTAAATATCGGAGGATAATAACAGATCTCTGATCTACCGTGCAAAATTCTAGACATCTGTAAATCCATTTAATTTCTTCATTTTGAACCGTAATTTCTTCCGGAATCAGATACTCATCCTTCACCTGATTGGTTGACCAATCAAATTTTTCAAGTAATCGATCCTTCCAACCCTTTTGTTTACGGAAATAATCAATCGCAACATTTCGCGCAATAGAAAAGAGCCATGTTTTCTCGCTGCTTTTACCTTCAAACCGATGATATGCCTTGAATACTCGAATATAAACCTCTTGGACGAGGTCCTCGGCCTGCTCCTTATTTCTAACCATATAGAATAGAAATTGAAACACGTCATGATGATATTTTTGATAAAGCTCTTCGAAAACGGAGTCCATCAATTCCCCTCCCCGTTCATAATATTAGTCGATGTATTTATGAAGAAAGTTTCACTTCTATAAATATAGACTTTTTTTAGATAAAAAGGAAGATATTTGCAGGTGGTCACGGATCACTAGACTCATAAATAAACATAAAAAAGCTCATCTTTTAGCGATGAGCAAGTAGTTAAACTTTAATAATTATTAAGCTTCAGCGCCTCGTCAAGGCGCTTCCGCTTTAATTGTTCCTTGTGAATCAAGAACAATCGGCAAAATTTTTGTTAATATTACTTTTTTCGTGGCAGGAAGAAGGAAAAAGTCGTTCCCATACCCATTTTACTCCGAACAGAAATCGTACCATGATGGGCATCAATGATATTTTTTGCAATGGCAAGTCCTAAACCGGTACCTGCCCTGCCCCTCGTTCGAGCTTTATCTGCTTTATAGAAACGTTCAAAAACAAATGGGAGATCTTCTTCTGGTATACCAGAACCTGAATCTTTTACTTCCATTCTAACCCCTCTGTCTTCCGAAACAACGGATACTTTTACCTTTCCACCTTTTGGTGTATGTCTCATTGCATTATCAATTAAATTCGTCAATACCTGCTCGATTCGGTCAGGGTCAAAAAAGCCTGGTGAACTATCATTTTCCGCTTCTGAATACAAAAGGATATCATTATCTTTAGCTAAACCTTGAAACTTATAAATAATCCGATTAATAAAAGCGGAAAGATTAACCTCTTCTATAGATAGATGGATATGTCCAGCCTCCATACGAGCTAAATCCAATAGTTCATTAACAAGTCTCCCCATACGCAAGGATTCATCGTAAATGACTTTTGCCATCTCTTTTTTCTCTTCCTGCGTTTCGGCAATATCATCAACGATTGCTTCACTGTATCCCTGTAACATAGAAATAGGGGTTCTCAACTCATGTGATACATTAGCGATAAAATCTTTCCTCATTTTTTCCAACTGTCGTTCCTCGGTCATATCCCTTAGGACGGCTACTGCTCCTCGGATAAAGCGATTGCTATACAGCGGACTGACTAAGATCACCCAATGACGACCTTGAAGGGATATCTCACCAATTTGCTCTTTTTCTGTTTCCAAGGATTTTTGAAAGAGTTCCATCACTTGAGATGGAATGGCTTCAGCATCAGTGAATCCACCTTTTTCGTAATACCAATATTGCAGAAATCGGTCTGCAGGAGGATTCGTAATCAAGATGGTGCCATCGCGGTTAAAGGTAATGACCCCATCAGCCATACTGCTTAAGATACTAGAAAGCTGTTCTTTTTCCTGGCTCAACGCATTCATGTTAAATTTTAATTGTCTGCCCATTTGGTTAAATGCTGTCGCCAGTTCACCGATTTCATCATGGGTTAAAATCGGAACTTTTGTATCAAATTTCCCTCTTGCTACTTCAAAAGCAGCTTCTCTCATTTTTCTGAGCGGGGCTGTTATTCTTGTTGACAAGAAAAAGGCAAAGATTGTGGTTAAAATAATTGCGACGCCCGCAACGAGCAAGATGTATTTTGTTGTTTCATCAGATGTTTCCTTAATCACTTCAAGTGATTGATAAATAAAGACAGCTCCATCTTTTTCACCTGGGAGATGTAAAGGAACACCTATGATGGAATAGCTCGCATCCTGATTGTTGTTTTTTGATGATAGATTAGATACTTTTTCAACAGATTTTTTGTGATGAAACACAGCTAAAAAGTCTGGATCATTTTTGATATCATCTAGGGATAATTTTTTATCCTTTTCAGCATTTGGAGAATAATAGACTTCATTATCATTTTTAACAATTACTACTTTGGTCACATCATCTATAATCTCCCAAGAAATTTCTAGCCCTAGCGGGAACTTATCATTTGGATGTGCTTCCAAAACATTGGCAATCTTTTCAGCAGTGTTGGTTAAATTATTTTTTGTTTCAAGAATGTTGTGATTTTGGAAAAGCTCAAGGAGCATTACTGTAAGGATGAACAGTACAAATGAAACTAAAAAAATAATCGTAAACCAGAGTTTACCTACGACACTCCGTAAAAAGGTCATTCATTAGTTACCTCAAATTTGTATCCCACTCCCCAAACGGTAACAATCATTCTTGCTGCTTGCTCTGATACCTTATTTAACTTCTCTCGAAGGCGTTTTACATGGGTATCTACTGTTCGTAAATCCCCAAAAAACTCATAATGCCATACTTCTTTTAATAACTGCTCGCGATCAAACACTTTATCCGGTGCTTTGGCTAAGAAATATAACAATTCGTATTCTTTAGGTGTTAAGCTAACTTCTTTCCCATCGGCGGTTACCCGATGCGCATCATTATCAATAGTTAAGTGCGGAAAAACAATGACATCTTTTGTCGTTGTTTCTGTTTGCAAATAACTTGTTTGAGATGAGCGTCTTAACAATGCTTTCACACGTAAAACTACTTCCCTTGGGCTGAATGGCTTCACAATATAATCATCGGTACCAACTTCAAAGCCCTGTACACGGTTGATTTCCTCTCCCTTAGCAGTCAACATAATAACGGGAGTGGCCTTTTTTTCTCTTAACTCACGGCAGACTTCAAGTCCATCCTTACCAGGCATCATTAAATCAAGCAAAATAACATCGTAATCATTAGCAAATGCCTTGGATAAGGCATCATTTCCATCTTCTGCTTCATCGATTATATATTCTTCACGCTCTAAATACATTTTTAATAAACGGCGTATTCTTTCCTCATCATCTACTACCAATATTTTTACGTCTTTTTCCATTATTAATCCCCCCATGGAGTTTATTTTACAAAATGGAACAGCATTTTGCTACATTTTCAAGGTAATTACTCCTGTAAAGTGTGTCAATAATTTGACAATATATTTTCTTTATAAAAAGTTCTTGATTTTATAAAAGCCTCCACTTATATAAGTGAAGGCTATATGGCTATGTTTCACTTGTCCTTATCCGGCGTAGGAATGAAGTCCGGCGATAACAAGATTTACGGCAACCAAATTAAACATAATAATGACAAAACCGATAACGGCTAACCAAGCAGATTTTTCACCATGCCAGCCTTTGGATAAGCGTAGATGTAAAAACGCTGCATAAAAAAGCCAAGTGATTAATGCCCATACTTCTTTTGGATCCCAGCCCCAAAATCTTGACCAGGCCATTTGTGCCCATATCATTGCAAAAATAAGTGCACCTAGAGTGAATACAGGAAAACCAATTAATACGGATCGGTAACTAATTTCATCAACGAAATCCAGCTTAATATTTTTCACAAGAGGTTTAAGGGCAGCCGCAATCCGTTTTCGTAACACAGAGCGAATTAATCCGTATAAGATTAGACCCCCAATTAAGGACCATAATACGGTATTTAATTTTTTAGCATTAATGAAAGCGGGCATTTCGACTAATGGTTTAAAACCATTCTTTGTTAATAATTCTCCATCATGCGGACCTGTAATGGCGGGCATTGTGTACTCTACAGACACCGGATTATCATGTTTGTCTATCCAATTAAATTTTTCATGGTAGTCCATAGCTGAAAAGATAGATGAAACTGCCACAAAACCTAAAACTGTGACAAGGGCAAACATCACAATCTCGAGCCAAAAGGTTTGTTTATTTGGTTTTGTTTGATCAATTGCCTTTACAAGATAGATTAGTCCTGCAGCAAAACTAATTGCAAGGATGGCTTCTCCCATCGCCGCAGTGGTCACATGGATATGGAGCCAATAACTTTGCAGGGCTGGTATTAATGGTGTAATCTCTCTTGGAAACATACTTGCATAAGCAATGACTAATATAGCAACAGGCATTGTAAATAGTCCAAGTAAGGTTGTTCTGTATATAAAATAAATAACAATAAATGCACCAACAAGAGCCATTCCAAAAAAGGTGGTAAACTCAAACATATTACTTACTGGAGCGTGACCTGCTGCAATCCATCTGGTAATAAAATAACCGAGCTGAGAAATAAAACCTATAATAGTCAAGAAAACAGCAATTTTCCCCCATGTGTTTGTTTCTGCCTTTTCATTCGCTCCATTCTTCGATTTAATCGATCCACCGTAAAATAATGTCGCAATTAAATAAAGAATAAAAGCAATAAATAATAAATTACTACTTATTGTGGCCAACTAGACTCCCTCCTTATCCATACTTTCCTTTTGTAGTTGATCTTCTGGGATGTCAAGCTTGGTATCTTTTAAAACCGTCTCAATTTCCCTCTTTATTCCATACCAATTTTTATTCGTATGGGCTGCTATCCAAATTTGTCCACTTTTATTTTGAACCCATATCCGACGATGGTTCCAATAAGCCCCTTGAATTACTCCAATCATAAAAACAATACCGCCTAAAATAATCACCCATAAGGATGAATCCTTGCGAACCGTGAATCCAGAGACATTTTTGGTTTCAATTCCTTGAAACGCCATTTTATAAGTGTTTTCTCCCAATGGCTCAAGCGTTTGTTTAATAGCAACAAAACTTGTTTCCGGTTTAGATTTATCCGGTGTAACCATCTGGAACACGAAGGCAGGATTATTAGGGAGCCTTGATTTTGTAGATGGCTCGTTATTTTTATCAAATTCGAAATCCGGAAAATAATTAATGATTTTTACAGAATAACCGTTTCCTAAATCATATGTAGCTTTGGGATCCTCAAGATCAATGTTCACTTCTCCAAATGATTGTCCTGTCTTTTTATTCGCCAGCACAAATGACATTGTTTTTAACTCACTGCGATACGATGACTGAAAAACAGAATAGCCATTAAAATCTAATGGATGATTGACTCTAACTTTATATTCCTTAAGCTTTTTAAGTTCCGGTTTTTCACCCGGAAGATTTTTGCTAACCCGTTCATATAAGACAACATTAGATTGATAATTTTTAACAACTTGACCAGCTTGTTCTATCGCCTTTTCAAACGTTTTATCTTTATCTTTATCATAATGCTGCAAGATAAATTGATTGTTTTTTAGATAGTACTTTTCACCAGTCTCAGGTACAACAGCAGTTTCTCCTTCCTTAACCCAAAGATCTTCGTTTACGTAAAATCCTGGGATAAAACGCAGCATTGCACCTAATAGGAAGATGATCAAGCCAACATGGTTCACATACGGCCCCCAGCGAGCGAACCGCCCTTTCTCTGCTAACAAGTCCCCATTTTCTTCGCGAACCTGATAGCGTCTTTCTTTTAAATGATTCTTGATAACAGATAAATCCTTTTCTTCTGGATGCTCAGTCACACCAAAAATCCGCTGACGTCTTAAAAAACCTTCATGCCTTGTAACCCTTTGTGCTTTTAAGGCTTTATAAAGCGGTACTACTCTGTCGAGACTGCAAATAACTAAAGAAATACCAATCATTGCAATTAACAATAAATACCACCATGAACCATACAAATCATGCAACCCTAACTGGTAATACAGCTTCCCGAACCAGCCATACTCCTGTTCATAATACACTTCAGGAGGCAAATTAATATACATCTTTTGCGGAAGGATGGTTCCAAGGGTAGAAGTAACCAGTGTAATCACAATTAGCCAAATCCCCACCTTGACTGATGAAAAAAAGTTCCAAATTTTATCAATAATGGTTTTATTGTATGTTTGTGAACGGCGTGCACTTCCCTCATAGCGCATGTCAAGAAGTTCTTTATTATTTTTCTCTTGCTCATCCAGCACTTTTCCACAGGCTTCACACAGCACGGTTCCATGCGGATTCACATGACCGCATTCACATTTAACATCGTTCATTGTAAAAACTCCCTTAGGTCCCTTAAGGTTTTATTTGCTCCATAAATTCCTTTACCTTATTTTCAGTTAGTTCTCCAGTATAATATTTGACTACTTTTCCGTTCTTGTCCACTAGGAATGTTGCGGGTAAAAGGTCCACTCCGTATACATTCATAACTTCCTTTTCAGTATCAATCATTATTGGAAAATCTAGCCCAAGGCGTTCAGCAAATTGATTTACAGCAAGTTCAGGTTCCTGAATATCCACCGTCAAAACCTGAACACCTTTGTCCTTATATTGCAGGTACTGATTATTGATATACGGCATTTCTTTCTTACACGGAGGGCACCACGTTCCCCAAAAGTTTAAAAATACCCCTTGCCCACGATATTCTGAAAGACGATGTTTATTCCCCTGCATATCAACTAACGCAAAATCCGGAGCTGTGTCCCCAACCGCGACTTTTTGTTTATTATCTTTTGTAAGATTAGCATAAAGTGAATAGGCAACGGCAACACCTAATACAACTAAAATAAGCGTTCTAATGACTAACCGCCGTTTTTTCATTGATTCCCCTCCCGTACATCACTCAAGACATTCGTCTAAAATTATAGCATTTTACAACAAAAACATAGTGTTAACACTAGAAAACAAATGTGACAATTTTATGAATTTTTCTTTGATTGATCCATCGCAAGTGCCCGCAGCTGCTTCACCTCATGTGGTGTTAATTCCCTTGCTTCTCCTGCTTTTAGGCCGGTCAATGTCAAAAATCCATAACGTTCACGCTTTAATTTCAAGACCTCATTACCAATCGCCTCAAACATTCTTCTGACTTGACGATTTCGGCCTTCATGAATGGCAATCTCCACTATCGCTGTCTGCTTCTTATTATCCGCCGAAAGCAGCTTTACTTTGGCAGGAGCTGTTTTTCCATCCTCAAGATGGATTCCTCTTTGTAATTTCCTAAGATTTTCTCTTGATGGAATTCCTTTGGTTTTAGCTACATAAACTTTATCAATTTCGTTCTTAGGGTGCATAAGCAAATTGGCAAATTCTCCGTCATTTGTTAAGATCAATAATCCTGAAGTATCATAATCAAGCCGGCCAACAGGAAAAATTCTTTCTTTATAATGAGAAAAATAATCTGTAACTACCTTTCTTCCTTTGTCATCGCTTACACTCGAAATTACGCCTCTTGGCTTGTACAGAAGAAAATAAACAGGCTCTTCCTTCTCAATCTGTATTTCATTAACCTCAACTTTATCGGAAGGAGATACCTTCAAGCCTAATTCTGTTACCACTTTGCCATTGACTTTTACTTTGCCTTCTTTAATAAGTTCCTCGGACTTTCTTCTAGAGGCAATTCCTGCTCGAGCGATAACCTTTTGCAATCTTTCCATCATTTCACCTCAAATATTCTATTAGTTGCTAATCGTTGTTAGTAAAGAGATTTATTCCTTTTTAATATACGAAAAAAAATCACTATTCTATCCTAATGAATTATGACACAATTTCTCCACTTTTCAAAGTAACAGTAATTAAATACTAGAAATAAAAAAAGCATGTTCCAAACTGGAACATACCATAATCGTAAAATTAAGTTGTACCAAATATTAGGACGACAATTAAAATAGATACAATAATCCCGACAACGTCTGCAAGAAGACCCACCTTTAAGGCATCTCCCATTTTCTTAATTCCCACTGCACCAAAGTAAACGGTTAAAACATAAAAGGTTGTATCGGTACTCCCTTGAAGGACAGATGCAAGGCGTCCAATAAAGGAATCGGGACCATAAACGGCAATTAAATCACTGGTCATCCCTAGTGCTGCCGTGCCTGAAATTGGTCTGATAATAAGCAATGGCACAATTTCAGCAGGAACCCCTATTGACTTCATTAATGGTCTCAGCCAATTCATTAAGGCGTCTAATGCACCTGATGCACGGAAAATGGATATAGCTACAAGCATTCCCACCAAGAAGGGAATGATTGATACCGCAATCTTAATTCCTTCTTTCCCACCCTCAACAAAGCTCTCATAGGTTGGTACTCGCTTGTACGTTCCGTATAGTAAAATAATCCCTATCAGTAAAGGAATAAAAGTTAGTGAAATAGTTGATATGAACCCCATAACTTCATCATCCTTTTCGACTTCTGCGATAATAAAAATAGCGGTCAATCAGTAGAGCACCTATTGCAGAGAGAATGGTAGCAATAATGGTTGGAACAACAATTTCAGTTGGGGATGCGGAATGATAATTTATTCTTATTGCTATTACTGTAGTTGGAATTATAGTAATGCTGGCTGTATTAATGGCCAAAAAGGTCACCATACTCCTAGAAGCTTCTGTTTTTCCTCGATTTAATTTTTTTAGCTCTTCCATTGCTTTAATACCAAGAGGTGTTGCCGCGTTACCTAAACCAAACATATTCGAAATCATATTGGATAAGATATAGCCCATTGCGGGGTGATTGGCAGGTACTTCAGGAAATATTCTTTTTACAATCGGACGGAATAGTTTTGTGAGTTTTTGGAGAAGTCCTGATTCTTCGGCAATTCGCATCATACCTAGCCAGAATACAAGTACGCTGATTAACCCGATGCATAAAGTAACTGCTTCTTTGGCTCCATCAAAAACGGCCTTATTGACCGCTTCCATGTTACCGTTTATTAGTGCGAACACAATCCCAATAATCGTCATAGCTACCCAAATATAGTTAACCATTGACGTTCACACCCATAACTGTAAGAAACATTTGTTTTATAGTGTCAAGCAACCCCTTTTTCTCTTTTTTCAACACCTTTTCAAAATATATAGGAGCTTCTTCCACTACTTTCCCAGCCAAATAAACTTCTGCCTTACCCACGATTGCTTCCTTTCGGGAGGTGATTAAGCTTTCTCGAGGTTTTTCTAATTTATATTTGATAGAAAATTGGTCCATTTCTTCGCTGGTAACCGGATAGACAATTGACTTTTTGATATATAAATGTCCTTTATAAAGTTTATTTTTGGAAATGTCCACCTTACCCTTTGTTAACACTTCCGCCATATCAAAACCACTAAAGCCGTTTTCGTACATTGAAATATGGTCATTCCAGTCATCCGAATCATTTAATGTTACAGCAATTAAGTTCATATCGCCTTTTGTTGCTGTTGTCACAAGTGTCCGTTTTGCCCGTTTGGTATATCCTGTTTTTCCTCCAGTTGCATATTTATATTTCGTTAGAAGGCGATTTTTGTTCTTCCAAACCCGATCCCAGTCTTCGGTTGGGTTCGGGGCCCGATAAACTTTTGTGCCAGATATTTTTTGAAACGTTTTATTCTGCATTGCATACCGCATTAGAATGGCCATATCATAGGCTGTTGAATAATGATCTTCATGATCATCAAGTCCATGTGGATTTGCAAAATGAGTATTATACATCCCTATCTCCCTTGCCTTCTGATTCATTAAGTAGGCAAAGCCATCGACACTGCCTCCAATATATTCGGCAATTGCCACTGCTGTATCGTTTCCAGACCTCAGCATTAAGCCGTAGACAAGGTCTTGAAGTTTAATTTTTTCTCCAGGTTTTAAATATACAGAAGACCCTTCAGCCCTTGTTGCTTTCTCACTAACCTTTACATACTGATTCATTTTCCCTGATTCAATCGCAAGTATGGCTGTCATGATTTTTGTTATACTAGCGATTCTTCTCTTTGTATGTGCATCCTTTTCAAACAAGACCCGCCCAGATTTTTGTTCAATCAACACGGCACTCGCAGCACTTACACCAAGGGAAGCATCAACCTTTTGAGGAATGTTTACGATCATTAGTGAGATCATGAGGGTTATAATTACTAGCTTTGAAATCATTCTCATCAGATTAACCTCGTCTCCTTTATATCTGTCTATTAGAAGCTTGTCTATTGCAGCTGCTTGAACAGGACCTGTTCAAGCTACCATTCGCTTTTCTACAAGTTTATGCGGGACGAGTTATGTTATGACCATTAAATAAGAAAAGCGCAAGCGCCTTGGTCAGCCCCGACAAGCACAAGACGAGCCGGCCGAAAGGTTGCTCTTTAACCTTTTGGACGGATTGGCTTGTGACCTCGAGGGGCTAGGCGCTGGAGCTGGACAATTTTCGAAGTCAAAAACATTTATACTTTCTTATCTTTTTAGAAAAGCGCAAGCGCCTTGGTCGGCCCC
Organism: Neobacillus cucumis; assembly: GCF_023715505.1. The sequence goes on from NZ_JAMBOH010000001.1 coordinate 361,458, forward strand.
AATAAATAAGGCGACTTATCGACTGGCCAGCGAAAAGCAGGGTCAAAGACTAGTTGCCCTTAATGCGTACAGAAAGCGATAGATTTCTGCAGCCAAGCAAAGACGAGCTGGCCGAAAGGGTGCATTTTAACCTTTTGGAAGGATTGTCTAAATGTGGAGACGACTGTCTTTGGGACTCTAGGCTAAGACGTACCCTGCAAGAAGGCGCTTTTTGCCTTCTTAAGTGGGGGGCTTAGTCTTGCGTCCCAAGGAGCGCAACTGGATAAGCTGTAGATCATCGAGGGGCTAGGCGCTCGAGCTAGACAATTCTCAAAGTCAAAAACTTTTACACTTTCTTATCTCCTAAAGAAAACTCACCGATTGGCGAGTCTCTAATTTAGAAAGCAGGCCATTTGATATCTGCCGCTTTTTCAAACCTCATTTCAGCATCATGCCAATTTACGAGATTCCACCAATTATCTACATATTCACTCCGATTGTTTTTATATTGTAAATAATAAGCATGCTCCCAAACATCCAAGACAAGTAAGGGAATTGTATCCCATTGTGTAAGGAGCATATGACGTTCAGTTTGCAGTACCTCCAAGTGCCTTGCTCTCGGACTCCAGACCAATATTGACCAGCCAACACCCTCTACTTGCTTGGCAGCCTCTGAAAACTGACGCTTGAATGCCTCAAAGCTGCCAAAGTAACTTTCTATCTCCCCTTTTAATATACCTTGGGGGCTTCCTCCTCCATTTTGACTCATATTTTTCCAAAAAATCGTATGCAAATAATGTCCTGATCCGTGAAAAGAGAGCTCTCTTGACCAATGCTTAATTAATGAAAAATCATTGATCTCCCTTGCCTTCTTCAGGTTTATCTCGGCACGGTTTAATCCGTCTACGTATGAACGATGATGTTTATCGTGATGCAGCCTCATGATTTCCTCAGATATATATGGTTCTAAGGCGTTATAGGCGTATGGAAGCTCCGGTAATGTATGTCCACCTGGTGGAAGTGTTTTTTCCACCACCCAAATTTTACCTACTTCTTGTTTATTCCTAAAATAATATTCCATTTGCTGATGAATATTTTCTGCCTTTCCTTGAAGATTGATCAGCTCCTCGTTTGATAATTCCCGATTAGTACTTTCAATTAATTCCGTAAATTCGTCCAATTTTTCCCATAATTCAGCATCGTGACCAACCTGTTCAGATTGAAGAAATTGTTTCATTTGCTCATTCCAAACAAATAAGTCGTTAACATATCGGCTAAAACGTCCCATTTGGTTCCCTCATTTCAGCTTATAAGTAATCCTTCTAAAGGGTATGAGGAGCCGCACTCAATAAGAACGAAAAAAGACTGTTCACAGGGGAACAGTCTTTAGTGTTTCTAGATTAATTGTTTTATTTTGATTGAATCATTTTTGTTCGATAATCTGTTTCATAGTATTCAAGTTCTTCCCTTATTCTCTGGAAATCACTTTCTAAACTCTTAATAAGTGCTGTTATCTTATCCGATACATTGCGATAATATTTAATCGAGTTCCTGCCTGTATAGGCCGAACGACTATTTTCAAACCAAGCGTCATTCTTTGGTGAGAAAAACTCTTCAATACATTGATGATAAATCTTATATAGCGTTTTTTCAGCTGCAGCTTTTTGAAAAGGTTCGCTTTGTAAAATGACAGAGCAGGCCTCTAACCCCTCTTCACTATAAACAACCAACTTGCGCATGTTTGCCAAGATTAATTTAACGTAAACCCGATCTTCGTCATTTTCTACATTTAATTGCGAGATGGTCGTTTCATTTAGAAAATCTTCAAGTGTTGATATTGATTTTGTTAAGAATTCCCTTACATCATTAAGCTGTGTTTTCACCAATGTATTTCCCATAATTACCCTCCTAAATTAGCTGTGCTGATTAATGTGATTGCAAAATGAATTCAAGTGGAGAATGGAGTTCAAACTCTTTATTTTGCTGGATACCTAGAAATACTTCAGGTAACTTATTAAAATTAATATCTTGAAAATAAGAAGCAAACTCGTGCTTAGAATTAATATATAATCTTTTTCGGCTTCGAAGTCCTGGATTTTTTAAAAGACAAACAAGTGCAACAATATCCTTAAAATAAACTGCATTAGTTCCTTGATTTATAATAGGGTCTTGCTTGTACGGAGTAAACTCTTGAAAGAGCTCATCAAAATACCTTACATATAAGACATGAAGCGTTTTTTCCTGTCCTTCTTCAAAAAACGTAACTTCGCTTCTGTTAAAAAAGTCCTCTGAAGTATTTGATTTTTCCTTCTCCAATTCATATCCCTTACACTCTCTGATTAGCAATATACTCCCTCTCCTTATCAACTAGCTGCCACAATAAATCTAAATCATACAAGCTTTATAAATTTATATTTATTTTAGCATAAATTCCTCCTGAAGATTTAGTTAAGAGTTAATTGTTTCCTGAAATTTCTCAAAAAACAGGTCCGCTTCTTCCTGAGTATATTCCTCTTCGACTTTTTCTGGTAACTGTGGCAATTCTTTTAAGTTTTTCAAACCGAAATAGTCTAGAAATTCTTTTGTGGTTCCATATAAAATAGCACGGCCTGTTCCTTCCGCTCTGCCAGCTTCTTTTATTAAAGCTTTTGCCATTAGGGTATGGAGTGGCCGCTCTGTTTTTACTCCACGGATATCTTCAATTTCTGCACGGGTAATCGGTTGTTTATAAGCAATAATTGCCAATGTTTCTAAAGCCGCTTGTGAAAGTGTAGAAGTATGGGGGGAATCTACTAATTTTTTTAAATAGGCTGCATTTTCCTTTTTCGTGGCAAGCTGAAATGTTCCTGCCAATTGAACGATCATAATGCCCCTTTTGTCATCGCGGTCGTACTCTTGACGCAAGTCCTCAATCATTTCGCTGGCATGCAGCTCATCGACTTCTAATACCTCCGCCAGTTGTTTTAGGGATAGTCCCTCATCTCCAGCGGCAAATAATAGACTCTCTAGTATACTGTTCCAATTTATAATTTCCACTTAATTAGCCCCTTCCTTCACGGCTTCTACAAATATATCACCAAAATTTTCTTTCTGGTCCACATCTATCGCCTTTCTCTTGATTAATTCCAATATGGCTAAAAATGTAACAACAATATGGTCCTTCCGTGGGTAAGGAAACAAGTCATTAAAATTTTTCTTCCCCTGCAAGTGGTGTAATTCATCCATTATTTCGTTCATTCTTTTTTCAATCGATATTTCCTGTCGAGCAATCTTTGTGGACATCGGCCGCTGCAATTTCTTTCTGCGCAATAGTTTCTGGAAGGCAGCAAGCATATCATACAAGGATACATTTAATTCTGTCGGTTCAGGATTTATCCCTTTAGTAAAATCAGAAAGATCACTCGGGGGTTTGGTATACATAAGCCCGCGCTCTTCCTCCAAGGTTTTTAGGTCATGGGCGGCTTCTTTATATTTTCGGTATTCAATTAAGCGTTCAACCAGTTCATCTCTCGGGTCATCGTCATATGAGATCTCTTGGTCCACTTCATCTATTACCTCTTCATGTTTCGGTAAGAGCATTTTGCTCTTAATCGCAAGCAATGTCGCAGCCATAACCAAGAATTCACTTGCAACATCTAACTGCAGTTCATTCATTGTTTGAATATATAGTAAGTATTGCTCCGTAATTTCAGCAACCGGAATATCATAAATATCAATTTCGAGCCGGTTAATTAGATGAAGAAGTAAATCTAACGGCCCTTCAAATGCATCGATTTTTACCTGATAAGGCATTTTCATTCACCAAAATTCTAAAAAGTTAACTTTGTTTATAAGTCTTACTGACAACTATTAGTATAGAGGATTCAAGTTTGTTATCCAATAGAAAAATCAACCTTTAGATGGTTAATCACGAAGTTAGGGTGTTTGCCCATAACACTGGACAACTATCCCACATATGATGACAAAGAAAAGAACAAAAACTTTCAAGGAGGTCTTTCATATGGATGGCGGATTTGGAGCAGGTTTTGCTTTAATCGTTGTTTTATTCATTTTGTTAATCATTGTGGGTGCTTCTTGGGTTTACTAAGAAGTGCAAAAGCGCGGATAAGACGCGAAAGTTAGACAATATTAAAAATAAAAACTAGGACCCGTCTATTTGGCGGGTCTTTTTTATTAGTTAATTGGACAAGCCCAATATGATAAACTAAACATAAATAATTCTATAAAGGGGGGATTTTTTGTTCCCAAAAGAATATATCCAATTTTTAGCTCACTTTCATGGTGACAGAGATTATTTTGAGTGCCACGAGATACTTGAGGAATATTGGAAAAAAAATGATGTAAAAAATAAAAACTCCATCTGGGTCGGCCTTATTTTATTAGCAGTTTCGGCCTATCATCACCGAAGAAACAACTTTAATGGGGCCAAAAGGACATTAGAAAAAGCAATAACCATTTTTAAGACACAGCCCGATTCTGTCATAAAGCTTGGATTGGACCCGCATTTGCTTCAAGATATATTAACAAGTCGGCTATCCAACATCACTAATCAACAAAGATATATTAGTTTTAACCTGCCAATCGGGGATCAAGCCCTGTTGGATCAATGCAGGAGGTATTGTAAGCAGAATGGGTTTGTTTGGGGTATGAAGAGTGACCTTACAAATGATCATTTAGTTCATCGACACATCTTACGGGATCGAACTAGTGTACTCGAAGAAAGAAATCAATCTCTAAAATTAAGAAAAGGCAACGACTAATCCGTTGCCTTTTACGTATCTTAGCAAACATCACATTTTTCAATAAAAGAAGCTGTGTTTTCATTGGATATAATTACTTTATCTGCATACATTTCTTTTAATGCCTTCACCATTTTTTTCCCGATGCCTTGAAAGCGATGGGATGGGTTTACAGAAATATGCTGAACGATAATCTTATTGCCTGGATGATCAAAAAGGACTCCAAGCAGGCCGATTATATCTTCTTCCTTCCAAAGAAAAAGCTGCCAATTTTCTTCGGATTCATATTTTTTCATCGTTGCCTGGAGCTTCTTTAAGTCCTTTTCATCCGGCATAAAGGACAATAAGCCCATGGCAATCTTTTCGAAAGTTTTCTTGTATCGAATTAACATTTTGATCCCTCATTATATTAAATAAACCGTTTTTCTGTCTGGTTTAACAATAGTATATTTTTTCCTAAATATTGAATAATAAACATTTATTCATTATATGTAATTTGAATTTATAGTGTTTCACTAAACAACATAATACATAAATAATGGGCAATCATCAAATTGAAGTATCCATTATTTACCAGGAACAATAAAAATCCAGTAAATCAATCCCCAGATTACAGAGAGACCAATTAGAATCCCAAATAATAACCAGTTACTTTTCATAACAGAAAGTTCCTCCAAAAGCATTCTATCCTGCCACCATTCTACACTATATAACAAAAATAATCTATTTTCTCTTTTAAATGTTGTTGAATGTATGCCAAGCTTCGAAACTATGAAACTTTCAGATAAAATATTACGTTTATATTAATGGTTTAGGTTATATTAGTAAAAGGGATTTTATATTCCAGTTTTGCTTAAAACTTCAAGGAGGCCCGAAATGAAAAAAATATTCGTTCTTCTACTCTTATCACTTATTAGCCTTTATCCTATTCATAGCTTTGCTGACATGGCTGAAGGAGATATGATTGTTACTCTAGGAGAAAATCTAACAGAAACGCAAAAAAGTAATTTATTAGAAGAGATGGGTGCACCTGCTGATGTACAAATAATTACCGTTACAAATCAAGAAGAACATCAGTATTTAGGAAAGTACATCGCGAAATCTTTGATTGGAACGAAGGCCATTTCTTCATCTGCCATAACCATTGCCCCAAAGGGAGCTGGGATTAAGGTTAAAACAAACAATATCAACTGGGTTACGGATGAGATGTATGTCAATGCCCTAATTACAGCTGGGGTTAAAGATGCTAATATCTATATCACTGCACCTATTTCGGTATCTGGAACAGCTGCCTTAACCGGAATTATTAAGGCATATGAAATTTCTGCGGATAAAACGATACCTGAAGATGTAAAACAAGCAGCGAATGAAGAAATGGTGGAAACCGCAAAATTAGGCGACTCAATTGGTGCTGAGAATGCAGCTGCCTTAATTGCAAAGGTTAAAGAGGAAATTGCGAAGAATAAGCCAAAAAATGATGCAGAATTACGAAGCATGATTGAACAAGCCGCAAAAGATTTAAATGTAACCCTTTCAGATGCGGAACTGAACAGTCTAATTGACTTTTTTAATAAGCTGATTGATTTAAATATTGACTGGAACCAAGTTAGTGACCAGCTTAATAAAGCAAAAGATCAAATTTCTAAATTTCTACAATCCGATGAGGGGCAAGGGTTTTTAGAAAAACTCAAGCAATTTTTCATCTGGTTGATTAATACGATAAAAGCCATTTTTTCATAAGAATGGAAGTGAAATGAAAAGCTGCCGCAATTGTTTGCGGCAGCTTTTATAATTTGTTCTAGTCATTAAATGGTTAGAATTGCGTGCTTATTTTAACGGCAAATCCAATCGCACCAAGTCCTCGTAGGATTCTCTTTTCACCACAAGTGTAGCCCGTCCGTTTTCCACAAACACAACGGCTGGGCGAGGAATTCGGTTATAGTTGTTAGCCATAGAATAACCATATGCCCCTGTACAAAATACTGCGAGAATATCTTCTTCCCCAGATTCAGGCAGCGGCAGGTCCCATATCAGCATGTCACCTGATTCACAGCACTTTCCGGCAATAGAGACGGTTTGATTTGCCTTAGCTAATGGTTTATTAGCGAGCACTGCTTCATATTTTGCTTGATAAAGGGCCGGGCGGATATTATCACTCATTCCTCCATCAACCGCCAAATATTTTCTAACACCTGGTACTTCCTTAGATGAACCAACCTGATATAGGGTAATACCAGCATCACCAACAAGCGAGCGACCTGGCTCAATCCATATTTCCGGCATTTTTAAGGAATGCTGCTCCGTCAAGTGTTTTACCTCGGTAATGATTTCCCGAACATACTGTGAGGGAAGAATCGGTTCATCTTCCTTTGTGTAACGAATTCCGAAGCCGCCGCCTAAGTTTAGGACCTTAGATTCAAAAGAAAGTTCATTTTTCCACTGTTCAAGCTTTTCAACAATTTTTTTAGCCGCCAATAAGAAACCAGTCGTTTCAAATATCTGCGAACCAATATGGCAATGCAGACCAAGAACATTAAAGAAGTTATTTTCAATGGCCATTTTTAATGCATTTTCTGCCTGGCCGTTTTGAAGATCAAAGCCAAATTTTGAATCTTCTTGTCCGGTTAAGATGTAATCATGAGTATGCGCTTCTATACCAGGTGTGACCCTTAATAGAATATTAACATTCGCATTTTTTTCCCGGCATAGATCCTTTAACAGGTTGAGTTCAAAAAAGTTATCAACGACAATACAGCCTATCTTGTGCTCTAAAGCCATCTCTAATTCTTCTCTGCTTTTATTATTTCCGTGAAAATGAATTCTTTCAACAGGAAATCCAGCAACGATAGCGGTATATAACTCCCCTCCAGATACAACATCCAGCGATAATCCCTCTTCTTCCGCCAACTGAATCATAGCAACGGTCGAAAAAGCTTTGCTAGCATATGCTACCTGAGCAGTCACATTTAACTCATCAAAGGTTTGTTTAAAACCTCTTGCCCTTTCTCTCATCAAGGCTACATCATAAACATACAGAGGAGTCCCGTATTGCCGTGCTAACTCAACGGCATCAACTCCGCCTATTTCTAGATTCCCGTTCTTATTTACACCTGTTGATCCGTAAAAATACATTCCCTCTCCCTCTCTCCGTTCCACTACTATAGTCTATGAGACAAACTCAAAAATAAATAGACAGAATCCGCAAAAGATGCTGCCTATTTTTTTTTTGACTAGTTTAATCCTTTATTTAAATAAAATAACTTTAGCATAACTTAATTAAAACTGCAATTGTAAAAAAAACCATTACTTCTCATTTGCACCAGGCGGCTGCCTGAAACGATTTCGAGGCCGAACAATACTTGGTCTTAGCAGGGAGCCTGGAATGGCACGGCGAATGAGAATTTGCATAAATCCTTTTGGTTCAAAAGGAAGGAATGGCCAAAAGTATGGTGTGTTAAACGCACGCATATGAACTACAAATAAAAACATCGCTGTGCACCCTATCACAAATCCTGGTATATGGAACAGGGCAACCAAAATCATTAGGATCATTCTCGCAATCTTATTCGCTACACCTAATTCATAACTTGGCGTTGTAAACGTACCTATACCTGCAACTGCCACATAAAGGATGACTTCCGGAACAAACAGCCCTACATCAATCGCGATTTGTCCTATCAAAACGGCGGCAATTAAACCCATTGCTGTGGATAATGGGGTTGGAGTATGTATAGCAGCCATTCTTAAAAATTCAATACCAAAATCCGCCAATATCAATTGGACAACCACTGGAATATTGGTTTGTTTATTCGGCCCAATAAAGGCAATATTTTCAGGCAATAAGGATGGTTCCACCACAAATAGTAACCAAAGTGGAAGCAATATGATAGAAGCTAATATTCCTAGAAACCTTGTCCATCTTACAAAGGTTCCCATTGCAGGAGATTCCCGAAATTCCTCAGCATGCTGCACATGATGAAAATACGTTGTTGGAGTAATAATGACACTTGGTGATGTATCACAATAGATAATGACATGACCTTCTAATATATGTGCCGCAGCCACATCCGCTCTTTCTGTGTATCTTACCATCGGAAAGGGATTCCATCCCTGTTTGACAATGAATTCCTCAATCGTTTTATCTCCCATAGGAATTCCGTCAACTTTAATCGCCTTTATTTCTTTTCTTAATATATTTAATAAATCAGCATCTGCGACATCCTCTAAATAGCCTATTGCCACATCCGTTTTTGATCTTTCTCCTACCTTGATCATTTCAAAACGCAGGCGTTCATCTCTAATTCTTCGTCTCGTTAGCGCCGTATTTAGGATGATATTTTCAACAAAACCATCACGTGAACCCCTGACCACCTTTTCTGTATCCGGCTCTTGGGGCGTCCGTCCTGGATAACTTCTTACATCAACGGCTAATGCCGTTTTTTCACCTTCAATAACTACGACAATCTGGCCGGAAAGAACTAAATCCACGAGCTCATCTAATTTATGAATGGGCTGAACGGATTGATTAAGAAGCCGATTATAAATAAGCTTGTAAATGTCCGTTGATTGTTTTTCATGGTTGTTTAGCTGGACTAATTCTTCTATTAATTCGATAATAAAACGGGTATCACAAAGACCGTTACAGTAATATATTTGTACATCTTTCTTGAGGACGTTCAGCTTCCTAACGCCTAAGTCAAAGCTGATGCCCAGCCCAACTCTTTGTTTCATATAATTTTCTATCTCATTTACTGATTCAGGGATTGGCCATTTTTGCTCATCGCTCCTTGACACGAAAGCCACTCCTTTCAAGTATAAGTTCTACAGCTTTTTTGGTTATTGGGGAACCCAACTTGTATGAATCTTGCCTTGCCATTTTTCCAATATCGCCCACTCCTACGATAATAGGAATACTTAATTCATCAAGACAATATACTGTATCTCCATTAATCCTTCCGAGTTCCAGTTCTTGTATTCCATATTTATCGACACCATACGGGGTTAAAATTCCATCCCGGTCAATACTTACATCCACTCTTGTCCATTCCTCATGCCTGGACCTTGCTGCAACCGCAATAGCTCCTAAAACTTCAATATCTTCATGTGTGGCAACATATTTCAAAGCGGATTCGCCAGCACCTTCCCCTACAATTCCGCTGTCATCAAACATCACTAATACCGGGTCGTGCGGTGTTTTTTTAATTAACTTAACGATTTCCGGTCCCGTTAATTTGGAAGGATTTCCATAGGAGCTTGTTATACAACGTCCGCCAATCTCTTTGGCTACATGTTCAACAGCCCTTTTTGCATATTCATCACCGTCAGTAATTAAAATGACGCGCCTCCGAATACTCATAATCTGATGTCCCTTCCTAATTAATGAGTTATTGACCATAAAATTTAAAATTCCTTATTATCTTACTTTCAAATAAGAGTTGATTCACAGCTGATGTTCAGTTTTTTAATGATTGATAAAATATAGCCACTGAAAAATTGACCCAAAAATTTTCCCTAACACGATTGCCATGATTAGAATGATTATTTGTCCATCTAGCCGGATCCTTTTAGTGAGGATTGGAAACACATTTACTACTTCAGTTAACCCTGCCGCCAGCATGCCTACGAATACCCCTCCTGTAAGTCCTAAGGGGATTAAAAAATAGGCAGAGACATGCAATGCAGGGTCCCTTAAGCTTGCGAACACCCCGACTAGTACGCCCAACACAACAGCCCATTCATATAACGGAATCATTTTCATTGATTTGGAAAGTTGTGTCAGTCTAGGGATAATCCCCAGTACAGTTAAAAATGCAACAAAACCAGCGCCTACCATTAATCCACTTGCAAGACCTATAAAGATAACTGCTAGGATTTTAATCGTCATCAATATGCTTCATACTTTCCTTATTTTCATGGATTACTACGTAATTATCTAAATCAAGCTGGTAATTAAAGATTTCGACTTCAAGTGGACTGGGTTCTTCATTTAAACGGTGTTTGAACACATGATTAAAAAAGAGAATCATTCCAAGGCCCAGACCAATAGAATAAGGGATTTGGAAAAGTAATGGTTTTACTGCCTTCTTTTCCGTAATGATGGTATATATTTTTTCCTGAACGCTTTGCATACTTACATCATCATGGAAATTCATAATCGTCATAGCAGAACCAAAAAATAATAAAAACCATATGAGGATAAAAATAGGCAATGAAACCTTTTTTTTCTTAAAAACTACTTCCACTATAGTCTGTGCTGGGCCAATGGATTGAACTTCAGCTTCCTTAAATGTGGTTGTTATCTTCTTGATTACCTCCATCACATCTATAACGATTATATTCCGATCCTTCTCTGTTACTTGATAGATCATTATTGATTGTAATTTAAACAGGACCGCTTCTGGGGCAATGATCTGGGCAACATCCTTTAAGTAAATCTTTTCCTCTGGCCGGACATGAACTCGATGCCGCATGCGGATGTAGATTGTTTTTTCCAAAACATTCACTTCCCACACAATGATTTCCACATCAATAGTATGGATAATCTTCGGTCCTTTCATGTAAGCAAATGAAAAACCGCATGGATCAAAGATCCATGCGGTCCTTCATTTGTTGTAATATCTTCTTCTCAAGCCGTGAAACCTGTACCTGGGAAATTCCCAGCCTAACAGCCACTTCAGATTGGGTTTGATCTTTATAATATCGCAAATAAACAATCAGTCTTTCCCGTTCATCAAGTTCACGAATCGCTTCTTTTAATGCAATCTTATCAAACCATTTTCCTTCATTACCGTCATCTATTTGGTCTAGTAAGGTAATTGGATCCCCGTCATTTTCATATACTGTCTCATGAATGGATGATGGTGTCCTGCTTGCTTCTTGGGCAAGGATTACATCCTCCGGTGAAAGTTCCAAATGAGCTGAAATCTCATTTACAGTCGGAATCCTTCCAAGCGTTTTGGATAATTCATCCTTCGCTTTTCGAATTCTGTTCCCCATTTCTTTCAGTGAACGACTTACCTTTACAGTTCCGTCATCACGGATAAAACGTTGGATTTCACCAATAATCATTGGTACTGCATAAGTGGAAAATTTGACATCATAGGAAAGGTCAAACTTATCAACCGATTTTAGTAATCCAATACAACCAATTTGGAATAAGTCATCAGGGTCATAACCCCTATTAAGAAACCGCTGGACAACGGACCAAACAAGACGCATATTCTTTTCAACGATTAAATCTCTAGATTCTTGATCTCCGGCTTGGCTCTTTTTAATGAGCTCTTTTACTTCATGATCTTTTAAGTATGTTTGACTTTTATCGTTCTTGACCTCCACATCCATCGGCAAGTCTCCTTAATTGCAAAGCATTTTGTTAAGTTTTAAATGCTTCCTTAATCTAACCTCGGTTCCGCTGCCTGGCTGTGAATGAACCTCTACCTCATCCATGAAATTTTCCATGATGGTGAATCCCATACCGGAACGTTCCAAATCCGGCTTTGTTGTAAACAATGGCTGACGAGCTTCCTCCACATCTGCTATACCTAAACCAACATCTTTAATTGTCATATCAATCAGACTTTCCTCAATCGTTACCTGAATATAAACGATCCCGCTTGGATCATTTTCATAACCATGAATAATCGCATTTGTTACGGCCTCTGAAACGACCGTTTTAATCTCGGTTAGCTCATCCATCGTTGGATCAAGCTGGGCAATAAAAGCAGCGACGGTAACACGGGCAAACGACTCATTTTGACTTAAAGCACTGAATTGAAGATTCATTTCATTCTTCACTCAGGCCACCCCCAATCTTTGCAATGCAAATTCCTCAGTCGGTTCCATTTTGATGATTTTGAATAAACCAGACATATCGAATAATCTTTGTATTGCAGGGGAAATCGCACATACCACCATTTCACCGTGCACTTGCTTTATTTGTTTGTATCTTCCTAAAATAACTCCTAATCCAGAACTATCCATAAAAGAGAGTTGTTCTAAATTTAATACAATATGGCGAATATTATTTTTTTCTATAACAGCTGTGGCTTGTTCACGAAGGTCATCCGCTGTGTGATGATCTAACTCCCCACTTAAGCGAATACATAAAACATCGTGTTTTGTTTCCATTTCAATGTTAAGACTCACTATTCCCGTCCTCCTTAATCTGGTATAGTGAGTCAATTCGCTTTTTTAATGAAAATATCCTTCTATACATACAAAACTAGTCCTATTTCGCTAAAATTAGTATTGTAGTTTGAAGTTTCGACAAGTGTTGTTAACCAGTAATTTCATATAGATGAATAATCATTTACTTTCCTGACTTTGTAAACATTCCAAATGCACGTTTATAAAGTGTCCACCAGCCTGCTTCTTTCACACTCTTGCTGGCGACTAATGGACTTTCAAGAATTACTTTTCCATTTTTAACTAATTCAATTTTTCCAACCTGGTCCCCCTTCGTAATAGGAGCCTTCAGATTTTTTTGAAGAATGACTTTTTGCTTAACATCCTGTGTTTTTTCACCCTTTTTCGTTAGGATGGAAATCGGTTCACTAGTAACTGCTTCTAGTTTCTTTTCCTTGCCCTTGCTTACCTTGACCAAAGCAATGGTTTGATTTCTTTTAAACATTGGATGTGTTTGGTATTGGGCAAAAGCGTAGTTAAGCAATTTCGTGACTTGTGCATTTCTTTCCTTAGAAGTTGGTGCACCAAAAACAACAGCAATAACACGCATTCCATCTTTTTGGGCTGTCGCTGTCAGGCAATACTTTGCCTCGGCAGTAAAACCGGTTTTTAATCCGTCTACACCAGGATAAAAGCGCACTAATTTATTGGTATTAACCAGCCAGAATTTTTTATCGGTATTTTCACGAAGGTATGCTTCGTACATACCTGTAAATTTAGTGATACCTTCATATTTAAGCAGTTCTTTTGCCATAATAGCCATATCAGCTGCTGTGCTATAATGACCGCTGACCGGAAGCCCGGTAGTATTTTTAAAGAATGTATGCTTTAATCCCAGCTCTTTTGCTTTAGCGTTCATCATATCGACAAACGCATCTTCCGAACCTGCTATTCTTTCTGCCATGGCAACGGAGGCATCATTTCCTGATCCAATGGCAATTCCTCTTAACATTTCTTTGGTCGTCATTTCTTCGCCTGGTTCAAGGAAAATTTGTGAGCCCCCCATAGAGGCTGCATACTCACTTGTTCGTACTTTTTCATTCCAGGATAGTTTGCCTTCGTCAATTGCCTCCATAATGAGGAGCATCGTCATAATTTTTGTCATACTCGCAGGCGGCAGCTCTTCGTTACTATTTTTTTCATATAGGACTGTGCCTGTATCTCGTTCAATTAAAATAGCGGATTTAACATTGCTGACAATATCAGTATTCTTTTTCTCTTCAGCAGCAAATGCAGATGGAATCCATAAACTAGTTAGTAAAAAAGATGTCACTATGAAAGAGACAAATCGTTTCATTCGCATAACCCTCCATTCTTTATAATCTCCATTTTTTCCAAATCACCTTACTTTATACAATTATTTCCTATAATTCCAAATTAATTAAGCTGATAAAATGGAAAAGGGTGACAGGTACCATGTGAAATTATCACATGGTGCCTGTCACCCTTTGGTTTTATTCTGTTATTTCGCCGTGGATAAGGATGGGAGCTTCTATTTTAGCGGATGAAATCTTGATATTTTCATAAAGCTTCTTTTTTACTTCGTCGACATTTTCAAAGTTACTGTAAATAGTTACAAGGGATTCCCCTTTTTTCACTTGATCACCGATTTTCTTTCGCAAAACAAGGCCAACAGCTAAATCAATCGTAGATTCTTTTGTGGCTCGGCCCGCACCGAGGATCATAGCTGCCGTTCCAACTTCATCGGCCACTATTTCAGCTACATAGCCATCTTCTTTTGCTTCTAGTTCAAACACATATTGTGCTTGTGGCATTTTAGAAGGGTTATCAACGATGGATGCATCTCCACCTTGAGAACTCAAAAAGACTTTTAATTTTTCTAATGCAGAACCGTCTTTAATGGCATTCTCTAGTTTTTGACGAGCCTCTTCTAAAGAGCTTGCTTTTTCTGCTAAGTAAACCATGTGGCTGCCAAGGGTTAAACAGAGCTCCGTTAGGTCCTCAGGGCCCTCTCCCTTTAAGGTATCAATCGCTTCTTTTACTTCAAGGGCATTTCCAATGGCATATCCAAGCGGCTGGCTCATATCCGAAATAACCGCCATTGTCTTTCTGCCAACATTATTTCCGATTCGTACCATTGCTTTTGCTAATTCTTTAGAATCTTCCAATGTCTTCATAAAGGCACCGGCACCTGTTTTAACATCTAGGACAATGGCATCTGCTCCAGCGGCGATTTTTTTACTCATAATCGAGCTTGCAATGAGCGGAATACTATCGACAGTTGCGGTAACATCCCGCAGTGCATATAGCTTCTTGTCAGCAGGGGTTAAGTTTCCACTCTGTCCAATAACCGCAATTTTATTTTTATTAACTAAATCGATAAATTCTTCATTCTCAATTTCAACATGGAATCCTTTAACTGCTTCTAATTTGTCAATGGTTCCACCGGTGTGGCCTAAACCACGTCCGGACATTTTTGCAATTGGCACTCCGACGGCAGCTACAAGTGGGCCAAGAACAAGAGTGGTTGTGTCACCAACTCCCCCTGTGGAGTGCTTATCGACCTTAATTCCTTGAATTTGTGATAAATCGATTTGATCACCAGATTGAACCATTGCCATGGTTAAATCTGCTCTCTCCTTTTCTGTCATCCCCTTGAAATAGATGGCCATTGTTAAAGCACTAACCTGATAATCGGGAATCGATCCTTCCGTGTAGCCGTTTATAATAAATGTAATTTCTTCTGTTGATAATTCTTGTCCATCTCTTTTTTTCTCTATTAAGTCAACCATTCTCATTAATTATCACCACATTTTTTTATAATCATTTGAAAGCCCTTTTTAAGAGGGAGCGTTCTAGTTACTGACCAATCCCTTTCACAATTTCTTTAATATACAAAAGGAAGTCGGCTTTCACTTTTTCTGTTGTTTCAATAACTTCATTATGGGTTAGTGGCTGATCAAGGATCCCTGCTGCCATGTTTGAAATACAGGAAATCCCAAGAACTTTCATCCCACTGTGACGAGCTACAATGACCTCGGGAACAGTGGACATCCCTACCGCATCCCCACCTAAAATACGAACCATTCGGATTTCTGCCGGCGTTTCATAAACCGGACCAGGGTTTCCAAAATATACCCCTTCTTTGATATTAAGGTTTAACCGGTCCGCAATCTCTCTGGCAATTCTGCGTAATTCCTTGGAATAAGCTTCTGAAAGATCAGGGAAACGTACACCTAAATTAGAATCATTGGGCCCTACCAATGGATTGGTCCCCATATTATTAATATGGTCTGTTATGATCATTAAATCGCCAGGGGAAAAGCTTTCATTCACCCCTCCAGCAGCGTTGGTGACAATTAACATTTCAACCCCCATTTCTTTCATAACACGAACGGGGAATGTTACTTTATCCATATTGTATCCTTCATAGAAATGGAATCTGCCTTGCATCGCAACAACCTCTACCCCATTTAACTGACCGAAAACTAGCTGTCCAGCATGGCCTTCGACTGTTGAAATTGGGAAATCAGGGATTTGGTTGTAAGGTGTTTTAACGGGATTTTCTATTTCCTCCGCTAGTACACCGAGACCTGAACCTAAAATAAGACCTACTTTTGGTGTTGTTTGATATTTTTCTTTTAAAAATTGTGCTGCATTTTGAATGCTTTCAATATTCATCTTTATCACTCTCCTATTTCAAATCATGTAAGAAGCTTTTGCCATAGTTAGGCATCTTTACATTGAAGTTGTCAGCAACTGTGGCACCAAGGTCTGCGAATGTTTCCCTTAATGGAAGTTCTTTGCCGCCGTTCATACTCTTAGAATAGACCAGTAATGGAACATATTCACGTGTATGGTCTGTTCCTGGAGCAATAGGATCATTTCCGTGGTCGGCTGTGATCATTAACACATCATCATCTTTCATCTTTGCAAACACTTCGGGCAGGCGGGCATCGTATTCCTCAAGTGCCTTTCCATATCCTTCTGGGTCACGGCGATGGCCGTATAATGCATCAAAATCAACTAAATTTAAAAAACTAATACCATTGAAATCCATATCAAAAGTTTCCACAAGTTTATCCATACCATCCATATTCGAAACGGTTCTAAGAGATTTTGTTACCCCTTCTCCGTCGTAAATATCAGAAATCTTACCAATCGCAATTACATCAAATCCTGAGTCCTTTAACTCACTCATTACGGTTCTATCAAAAGGTTTTAAGGCATAATCATGACGATTTGGCGTACGCTTAAAGCTGCCTGGTTCACCTAGAAATGGGCGGGCAATCACACGACCAACCATATATTTTTCATCAAGTGTCAATTCGCGAGCAATTTTACAGATGTTATACAACTCTTCAAGCGGGACAATTTCTTCATGAGCCGCAATTTGCAGAACAGAATCTGCAGAAGTATAGACAATCAATGCCCCTGTTTTTATATGTTCCTCGCCAAGCTCATCTAATATTTCGGTTCCGCTTGCAGGTTTATTTCCAATAATTTTTCTTCCTGTTCGTTTTTCTAGTTCTGTTACAAGCTCGTCCGGAAATCCTTCTGGGAACACACGAAACGGTGTTTGGATATTAAGGCCCATAATTTCCCAGTGCCCAGTCATCGTATCTTTTCCATTTGAAGCCTCCATCATTTTTGTATAGAAGGCTAACGGTTTTTCTGCTTTAGTGATTCCTTTAATTTCACGAATGTTGCTTAATCCTAATTTTCCCATATTGGGCATATTCAGACCGTTCATTTTTTCAGCAATATGACCAAATGTGTCGGCCCCTTTGTCTCCAAACTTTTCAGCATCAGGTGCTTCCCCGATCCCAACAGAATCCATTACAATGATAAATATACGTTTGTATGTATTTGCAGTCATACACTACTACCTCCTTGACATAGAAAACGTTTGCAAATAAGAATCAGACAGCTATAGGTTGTCCTCATAAAAATAGGTTTATGAAAGTCATTGAATAAATCATTCGTCAGAAGTCTGACATCTTTATTTTACTCTAAGTTTCTAAAAACACAAGAAAAAAGCCGCTAAAATTTAGGACGACTTTTTACACGATTGTAAATGAATTTTAGGCTATCAATCTATTAAGCTCGTGGATGAAATTTACTGTAAACATCCTTGATTCTTGCTTTCGAAACATTGGTATATATTTCTGTAGACGAAATATTGGCATGTCCTAACATCTCTTGAACAGCTCTTAAATCGGCACCATTTTCAAGCAAATGTGTAGCAAAAGAATGGCGAAGGATATGAGGGGTAAGCTCTTTATCAATTCCTGCTTCTTGTGCCAGTTTTTTTAATATTTTCCAAAAACCTTGTCTCGTTAATCGATGCCCTTGATGATTTAAGAACAGTGCATCATCCTTGTGCTTCTCCGTAACAAAATAAGGTCTGCCGTTTTCAAAATATTGCTTGATTGCTGCTAATGCAGTTTTTCCTATCGGAATAATCCGCTCCCTGTTTCCCGTTCCAATACACCGGATAAAGCCGAGTGTTAAATGAACATCGTCTATTTCTAAAGCTATTAATTCACTTACACGCATCCCTGTTGCATATAGGAGCTCTAACATGGCCTTGTCTCTTATACCAAAGTGATCATTTGGATTAGGGGTATTAAGTAATTTCTCTACTTCAACTAAATCCAAAACCTTAGGAAGTGCCCGATCAAGTTTCGGCGTTTCTATTAAAACAGAGGGGTCTTGGTCTACCGCCTTTTCTCTTAATAAAAACTGATGAAACGCCCGAATAGAGGCAATATGTCTTGCCACCGTCTTGGAGGACTTCCCTTGGTCCTTTAAAAAATTTAAAAAATGAAGAATATGAATACGCTGAACTTCATTTAAAGATTGAATGACTTCCACACTTTTTAAATAATGAAGATAGCTTTTCAAATCCCGTTCATACGAAATAATCGTATTCTTTGCTAAACCTTTTTCTACTATTAAATAATCCAAAAAAACTTTTAACTGGTTTTCCATCACGATTACTCCCCATTTAAGTAAAACAACATCAGCCGGTCTATTACAGATGAACTGTCTTCTTTCACTGCATTTGATACCTTTAGCGCAGATCCTTCCGGTTCATCATAGCGATGATAATTTTGATACTCCTCAGATACCCACATAATACCATAATAAAAGAGAATCGTGCACCCGGTGAAAATGATAAATACCTTTAATGTCTGGAGCGCCACTTTAAGAAAAGAGACCATTCTTCCATCCCCCAATACTTATTCTATTAAAAGGTATGCCAAAATGGACAAAATATATACCTGCTTCGCTCTGACACAAAAGAAAAAAGTCCTTTTCAGTGAAAGGGACTTCTGTTTCTTATTATTCTGCTTCCTCATCCTTATTCTTATCCAAGCAGCGGTGACAGATACCATGAAAGGTTAAGCGGTGATCTTTTATTTTAAAGTTCCATCTGCGCTCAACAACGGCTTCTACATCTTCTAGTAAATCCTCTTGGATTTCATCAACAGCTCCGCATTCAATACATACAAGATGATGGTGAAAATGAGCAGCACCTTCCTGACGAAGATCATATCGTGAGACACCATCACCAAAATTTATTTTATCGACAACTTTTAATTCAGTTAGCAATTCCAATGTTCGATAAACAGTTGCTAAACCAATCTCAGGCGATTTTTCTTTTACGAGGAGGTACACATCTTCCGCACTTAAATGATCCTCTTCATTTTCCAACAAAACTCGAACGGTTGCTTCACGCTGGGGAGTTAATTTATAACTCGCTGAATGCAACTGTTTCTTAATTCTCTCAATTCTAGTTTCCATCCTGAAGGCCCTCCCTCGCCACTGTTAGTTTCCATTATAACAGATGGTCAAAGAGATTCAAAATAAAATTATTATAAATAAGATACAATAATTAATATTAACTAATAATTATTTTAGTGAAACAGAACTTATGATACTTTTCATTAACCACGGAGACAGATACGCTTCTACGCCTGAAGCAGCTGAAATGAATAATACCGCTGCGATTAAGGCAACAATATAACGTTTAAAAAATGGCATAATTGGCTGAGCATATTTCTTCATAAATTGCCGTTTAATCATCCTCATTGAAAAAATGACTGAGAATGCTGACATCAATATAAACACAGGAATGATAATCAGATTCTGAGGAAGAATGGAGGCAAAGGCTAACAGAAAGCCTTTCCATCCCATCTGACTAACTAAAAATCCCACTGTAAAACCTACAACCATTCCTTTAAGGAATAAAAGTATTAATATAATAGGAAGGCCAATAATGGAGATTCCTAGAATCCACATAAGGCCAATAAATTTGCTGTTGTGAAAAAAGCTTTGCAAAAATAAATCGTTGTCCTCTGTTACTGTTCCATCGGAAACTTGGCCGAAAAATTGCGATAAATAATAGAATAAATCTTCCTTCTGGGTAATGCTCATGCTATTGACGACAATAGCTCCAAAGATTACTCCCATTAAAAATAAGATAACAATAAATAAAAAGATTGAGGAATGTTCACGAAAATAACTGGCGGCATCTGACTGGTACAATCGTTTTTTCATTTTTAATTTCCTCCTACTACGAAAGGTCGAATAGTAAAGTCTATGCTAGTCTAGTTTTTCTATGACGAAAAAAATTTTAGTAGGAATAGAAAAAAGAAAAGTCCTCAACCATGAAAAATCCCGGCAAACTGGCTGCCGGGTGTGAATTGTATTTTAGTCTGCAATTTTCCCATATTTACCGCCGCCTCCGGCTGCAAGAGTTACATTGCCCTCTCTTGCTTTCATAATGAGCTCAGCAATTTTAGCAGGTACCACTTCTGTTAAAGCGTCGTATGGAACTTCATGTAAAATAGCCATTTCACTGCCAAAATGATTAACCAGCTTCTCTAACATTCGCGGCCCTAATCCAGGAATAAACTCAAGCGGCACTTGATGTACATATGGCGGGCGCCCGGGGGGGCTAGTATCCGCTGTCTTTAACTCTAGAATTCGATCTGCTACACCTTTAATAACTTTATTTTTTCCGCATTGATCACATAGTTGATCATCATGGTTTAACGGGTTTAGACATTCCGCACAAACAGTTTTATGATATTTACCCAATAATGGGTCAAGACCATAATTGGCAATGATATGGCGGCCGCCTTCCCCTTTTAACGCTTTTTGCAATTCTAAAAATGTTGGCTCTTTCATAGCCATCACTTGATATTCTCGTGCGATTTTTGCTAGGGAGTGGGCATCGGAGTTGGTTACAAATGTATATTTGTGAAGCTCTCCTAATTGGTCTGCCATGTGTGTGTCTGAGCTTAGCCCTAGTTCAATCCCATCAATTAAATCCGGATTTAAAACCTCTGTCAGCGATTTATTAACCCCTTTACCATATAAACTTTTGAATGGTGTAAACACATGGGCTGGAATGAAAATGCCCCCTAAATCTTTGACCTTTTTCTGTAACACCAGACCTGTTACATAAATCCGTTGAGAACTCAGTTGAATATTTTTCAAATGGCCCGAAAGCCACGAAGAAAACTCCCGCATAATCGTAAGATTTGGAAAAAACATAAGCAAATGAATGGGACCATTTGATTGTTCATCATATATTTCCAGTTCAGAGCCTGGAATAACGGTTAAATCGCCAAAAATTAACCCACCGTCTTGATGTTCGCATATTTCCCCGCTTTGTATAAGGCTTTCCATTTCCAAAATGACTTCGGGTGAATGACTGTCAATGATTCCTACCATATTCAGTCCCTTTTCATGCCGGGCATGTTCAATAATATTGGTAAATGTCAGTGATTTAGCACCCGTGATTTTAACCGGCTTACCTGTCCAGGTCCGGCCAATATGAATGTGTAAATCTACATAATAGCGATTCATTTATGTTTCAACGCCTCTTGTAATTGTAAGTACTGAACAGCGAATATTGTTTTTGCATCAAAAATCTTTTGTTCTTTTACATATTTTAATGCTTCTTCAAGAGTTAATTCTTCAAGATTAACAAACTCATCTTCGTCAAGACCTGCCGCATCCTCTTTTTTTGTCAGCCCTTTTGCTACATACACATGGACAATTTCATCTGCAAAACCCGGGGATGTATAGAAAGATGTTAATAGTTCCAAACTGCTGCACTCATAGCCAGTTTCTTCCTCTAATTCTCTCCGCGCACAGATTTCAGGCTCTTCTCCTTTTTCGAGTTTACCAGCGGGGATTTCCACAATCGTTCTTTCTAATGCTTTCCGATATTGTTCCACCATTACCACTTTATTTTCATCGGTAACAGCTATAACCGCTACAGCACCCGGGTGTTTGATGATTTCACGCTTTGAATGCTTTCCATTTGGCAGCTCTACATCTTGCAAATGAAGACTGATAATCTTCCCTGAAAATATTTCTTCACTCTTAATTGTTTTTTCTGTTAGGTTGTCCATTACCGTCAACTCCTGTTCTATTCCGTAAAGACATACGCATACATTTTACCATACTTTAATTGGGGGAGTTAGGTAATGAAAGTCTATATCCATGAGCAAGGAATTATTCTTGTCGGCAAGACCTGGGAAATTCTGCAGAAGTTAAAGGAATATAACAAGGATTATGTATTAGTCAGTGAATGGGTTCAGGATATTTCACAAAAAAAGTAGCTTCGATTTGTAGTCTGCCCTTTTCTTTAATAAAATAGTAGAGAAAGGACAGGGGGGCTACTTTTGAAAAAAAGAAAACTAGGTCATTCAGATTTGTATGTTACGGAATTGGGGCTCGGCTGTATGTCCATCGGCACAGAGGAAAAAGCAGCCAGAAAGATTATCGAGGCGGCACTTGAAGAAGGGATTAATTATTTTGATACCGCTGATCTCTATGATTTTGGTGAAAATGAAAGAATTGTCGGCCAGGCTTTAAAACCTGTCCGTGAGCAGGTCGTTCTTGCAACAAAGGTAGGAAACCGCCCGAACTGGGATCAAACTGGCTGGACCTGGGATCCATCTAAAGCTTATATTAAGGAAGAAGTAAAAAACAGTTTAAAGCGTCTAGGAACTGACTATATCGATTTATATCAACTACATGGCGGTACAATTGAAGACCCCATTGAAGAAACCATTGAAGCTTTTGAAGAATTAAAAGCAGAAGGATTTATTCGCTGCTATGGCATCTCATCTATTCGACCTAATGTCATCCGCGAATATATAAAAAAATCTAGTATCGTGTCGGTTATGATGCAATACAGCATATTAGACCGACGACCAGAAGAAGAAACTTTACCACTTTTACATGAACATGGGATAAGCGTTGTGACACGCGGGCCGCTTGCTAAAGGGCTGTTAAGCGACAAGCTGCTAAGCAAGGCAACCGAAAAAGGCTATCTGGATTACAGTTACGAAGACTTATCAGAAATTTTGCCTAGTTTAAAAGAAAAAGTCGCTTCTGCTCGGTCATTTACAGAGGTCGCTCTACAATATAATTTGGCAAACCCTGCCGTGGCTTCGGTTGTTGTTGGAGCGAGCAACCCAGAACAGATTAGGAGTAATTCTGCTGCGATAAGTAGTAACCCTCTGACCAAAGAGGAAGTATTGTTCATTAAAGAGGTTACAAAGCCTAGTGTTTATAGGGAACACAGATAAACAGGGGAGCTTTCGCTCTCCCGTCTATTTAAATTCCTTCCAGTTCATACCACTTTCGTTTAGTAGTTCCTCAAATGATTTGTTCTTTTCTTTTAATCTTCGTTCTTCCCGTTTCCGTTGTTCTTCCTCTGCTTTTTTTCTATCTTCTTCAGCCTTTAACTGATCTTGCTGCTCTTTAAGCTGCTTCATTAAGTCCGGATTAATCCAATCTTTGAGTGTTACTGCGGTATCTTCCTTTTTTGGTTTAGATTGATTGAGTTGTCTTTTTAGTTTTTTCATTCTAAACTCCTCCATAATTAAAATCCTATTCTATTATACCACTTCACAAAAACACACATTGTATAAAAAACAGGCTGAGTTTTCTCAGCCTGCTTTGACAATTAATAAGCCTCTAATTTAACATTTTCATCTACCAACAAGACGGCCTCTGTTGAATTAACAACCTCCTCAACTGTATACCCGCTTGCCACTTCCACAAGTCTTAATCCAGAATCTGTAACATCCATCACCGCACGCTCCGTGATAATTCGATTCACAACCCCTTTTCCGGTTAGCGGCAATGTGCATTGTTTTAATATTTTTGATTCGCCTTTTTTATTGACGTGCTCCATAATGACGATGATTTTCCGGGCTCCATGGACTAGGTCCATTGCACCACCCATCCCTTTAATCATTTTTCCTGGAATCATCCAGTTGGCTAAATCCCCTTGTTCCGAAACTTCCATCCCGCCGAGAATCGCCAAATTGACATGTCCCCCGCGAATCATTGCAAACGATTCAGCACTATCAAAATAAGCTGCCCCGCTAATCGCGGTGACGGTCTCTTTCCCAGCATTGATTAAATCAGGGTCCACATCTTCTTTACGAGGATAAGGGCCTATGCCGAGAAGACCATTTTCTGATTGTAATACCACTTGCTTATTGTCTGAAATATAGTTTGCAACGAGGGTTGGCATACCGATACCAAGATTGACATAAAAGCCATTCTCTATTTCCTTTTCTGCTCTAATTGCAATTCTTTCTCTGACGTTGGCTTTATCATTTGCCATAGCTAGTTGCTCCCTTCCCCCACTTTATTTTTGTACGGTTAATCTTTCAATCCGTTTTTCCTGTTTCCCTTCAATAATTGTTTGAACATAAATACTTGGTGTATGAATAAAATTAGGATCTAATTCACCTATTTCGTAAAGCGCTTCCACTTCTGCGATCGTTACTTTTCCAGCTGCTGCAATCATGGGATTAAAGTTTCGGGCTGTTTTGTGATAAACAAGGTTTCCCATCTTATCGCCTTTCCATGCCCTTACAAGGCTAAAATCAGCTGTCAGCGCCTCTTCTAACAGATATTCACGGCCATTAAACAACTTTGTATCTTTCCCCTCGGCAATTGGTGTTCCTACCCCTGCAGGCGTATAAAAGGCTGGAATCCCGGCACCGCCGGCTCGTATTTTTTCTGCCAATGTTCCTTGAGGGGTTAATTCTACTTCCAGTTCCCCTGTTAGAACCTGTCTCTCAAATTCTTTATTTTCACCAACATAGGAGCCTATCATCTTTTTTATTTGTTTATTATTTAATAGTAATCCTAAGCCCCATTCATCAATCCCACAGTTATTGGAAATGACGGTTAAATCCTTAACACCTTTTTCAGCTAAGGCTAAAATTAAATTTTCTGGGATGCCGCATAAACCAAATCCACCGACCATTAATGTTGCCCCATCCTGGATATCAGCAACCGCCTCCTGGAAGGAAGTACAAATTTTCTTCATCCTTTTCTCTCTCCCTTTGATTTAGGTTTCAAATTGGCCAAATATTTTTGCTGCCCCTTGACCTTTTATTAATTCTACTTTTCGAAAGAAATTCCTCTAATTTTGTCAAAATTCCATTAACTGTTGCTTTTCTGAAAATAACACCTCTACAATGAAAGTATGAAGATTGGAGGATGAAAATGATGTTTAATTTACCTAAAAACGTGACGATCATCGAAGTAGGACCTCGTGATGGGCTTCAAAATGAGAAGTTAATAGTCCCAACTGACATCAAAAAACAATTTATTGCTAATTTGAAGAGTGCCGGACTAAAGGAAATGGAGCTGACTTCGTTCGTATCACCGAAATGGGTGCCGCAAATGGGAGATGCTCCTGAAATTACAGCCGATTGTCTTGATGAGAAAACGCGAAACATCGTTCTCGCCCCTAATCGGAGAGGAGTTGATCGGGTTTACTCGACCGAATGCCAAGCAGTTGCCGTGTTTGTTGGCGTTAGCAATACTTTTAATTTAAAAAATATCAATAAAACAACACGGGACAGTATGACGGAATTAAAGCCGATTATTCGTGAATTAAAAGAAAAGAATTATTTTGTCCGGGCCTGTATTTCTACGGCCTTCTATTGCCCCTACGAAGGAAAAATCGGTGAGAAAAACACCCTAGAGCTTTGCCGTGAATTTGTTCTTGCCGGTGTCGATGAATTAAGTGTAGCCGATACGATTGGTATGGCAGCACCTAATGAATCTTTTTCTCTGTTTTCCCAATTAAAAGCTAATTTCCCTGAAATTCTTATTACCGCCCATTTTCATGATACGCGCAAGCTTGCCCTTGCCAATATTCTAGCTGCCCTCCAAGCAGGAATTGACCGGTTTGACACATCTGCTGGCGGTTTGGGCGGCTGCCCGTTTGCTCCGGGTGCTGCAGGAAACGCTGCTACCGAGGACGTTGTTTACATGCTTGAAAGAATGGGAATTGCAACAGGTGTTGACCTTGATAAATTAATCGCTGCCATTGAAGTTGTCATCCCTTATTTATCAAGAAAAATTGAAACCGGCTATTACCGCCTTCACGCCCATACTGTTTAGATTCTTTTCCTATGAATAATCAGTCACCTCATCAACCATCTTAATAATTGAGACTACCATGAAGGGGGACTGAACATGAGCCAGAAGCGTGAGAAAGGTAACAGTCAAAGCGGGAAAAACTATGCGGATACAGCTGGCGGCGGCAAACGGATGATTGCTGCTGAAGAGCTTGAAAAAGCCCTTCACCCTACCAAAAGACAAAATTCTGAACAATAGGAATAGCGGAATCACCTTGAACAGGGGCTTAGACCTACGAGCCCCTTGGTACTGGAGCTGGACAATAGAAAAATAGAAAAGTGGACTCCTAATTTAATACCTAAAGCCGCGTTTTGGTGTCAGCGGCTTTTTCTATGTTAAAATTAAATCTGTTAATTTATGGGCACTGTATAGTTTTTTACATATTTTAACACTATCTTTATTCCTGTGGGAGGTGCCAATATGAAAAAGGCATTCCGGGCTTTGTTTGTTTTGTTGTTTTTCTGGGTATCTCTCGGTTTGTATTTTACAAACCGTCTGATGTATATGAAAAAGAAGGACGAGGAATTAATTTTAAGGCGGGAAAAGGAAGCTGGAAGATATAATCCCAAAGAATTTGAGTCACTTCCAAAGCGTGATGTCGACATTCCCTCTCCATTTGGATATACGATTAAAGCACTGCTTGTTGAACCGCACGATACGAATCGTTATGTGATTATTTCCCATGGTGTAACGGAGACCAAAATTAACTCGATTAAATATGCAAACCTTTTCTTAGAGCGCGGCTTTAACACCTTAATATACGACCACCGCCGCCACGGTGAATCGGGTGGAAAAACAACTAGTTTTGGCCACTATGAAAAGTTCGATTTAAAAACCGTTGTGGATTGGCTAAAAACAGAGATAGGCCCTCGCCTTGAACTTGGAATTCACGGTGAATCCATGGGTGCGGCAACAGTGCTTTTGTATGCCGGACTATTAGAGGATGGGGCAGATTTTTACATTGTTGATTGTCCATTTTCTGATTTCAAGGATCAGCTTGCCTATCTTATAAAAAAAGACTTTAAAATCATCCCGGGCCTCTTGCTGCCAATTGGGGATGCATTTTTACGCCTGCGCGACAAATATTCGATACGGCATGTTTCTCCGATTGCGGTGATTGAAAATATTAAACACCCCGTATTGTTTATCCATAGTAAAAAAGATGATTTTATTTTGCCTTCTATGTCAAAAGATTTATTTGAGCAAAAAAAAGGTCCAAAAATGCTTTATATTGCGGAAAATGGACGTCATGCCCAGTCTTTCAATGAAAATCGCGCGGATTATGAACGTGCAATTGATGAATTTTTGCAAAAATATGTTGACCATGCACTTCCAAGTTAAAACTTCTGACTATATTCTGGTTGCCTTTCCTTGTAATTCCATTTATTCTCATTGTTAAGGCGACATTTTTATAAGGGGTGTTTAACATGTCAAAGGTTCAAATAAAGGTCAATGATAATGGTTCACTGAGAATTACCGGTGATGTGGAATTACTTGATGGCGAAGGCAATGTTTATTCTATTAAGCCATCCTTTTCTCTTTGCCGCTGTTGTTTATCTAATAATAAACCATTCTGCGACGGCTCTCACAAGGGAAAGTTTGAATCACAAGTTAGAGTGAATAAGGAAGAATAGATAATTGGAGCGGCTTTTTTGCTAAGCCGCTCTTTTTATTAGATAAGCAAGTATAAAAGTTTTTGACTTTGAGAATTGTCTAGCTCCAGCGTCTAGCCCTCGAGGTCACAAGACAAGCCGCCCTATATCGGGGCTGACCAAGGCGCTTGCGCTTTTCTTATATGTTACATATCAGTTAACCGAATATCAGCAATATCGGGAATCCGTATTCGGTGTACCTCTTCAAAACTGTCTACCACATGAAGCTTTTGCGTTAATGGATCCCAATAATGGATTTTACCAATTACCATTTCATAGTTTTGATTCCGATAATGGGTAATCGTAACAAACTGGTTAAACTCAATTGCTTCGGACAAGGTTTCGTTCATAAGCTCCAGCTGCTGCTCATCCATTTCCCTTTTCTGCTCGTATCGATCTTCTTTTACCCAATCCCTAAGTAATTTGACGTGTTCAGGAAGCATCATGGACGTCCATTTGATTTTCCCGCGGTCACGAATCATAGGTATTCCTTCTTTCATTACATTTTATGTCCCCCAACCAATCTCGCTCGATGTTTAGCCGTTCCGGCAGCCGTATAGGAAACAGCCCGGAGCAAAGAACCTGACCCAAAACGCCTGCGGATTGAATCCACCACATACCCGAGCTCCCGCCGCTTAGACGCCCCCATGTCAAACAAATCAAGCTGCAGTTCCCGGTCGTCGACCATATTTCCAATCGCGATTGAAATTTGCCTTACCGTTTTTCCACTATAATGTTCGTTAAATAATTCGAGACAGATACGGTAAAGCTCCATTGTTACATTTGTTGGCTGTCCGATGGTTCGGGAACGATGAAAGCCGCCGCCAAATTCATCTTGGCTATAACCCACTCCAAGACTAATCGTTCTTCCCGCTTTCCGATGGGTACGTGCTCTTCTGGCGACCTCTTCACATATTTCTAACATGACAGACTTAATCTCTTCTTCCTCTTTATAATCTCTTAACAAAATTTGACTTTTTCCAAAGCTGATTTGCCCTTCGATAATGGGTGCTCCTAAATCAGATAGATCTACTCCCCAAGCATGATAATAAAGCTGGTTTCCCATAATCCCGAATTTCTTTTCCAGCTTTTTTAAATCATAACGGGCTAATTGGCCAACGGTGAAAATGCCCATGCTATTTAACGTTTTTTC
Source organism: Neobacillus cucumis (assembly GCF_023715505.1). Next base: position 390,611 of record NZ_JAMBOH010000001.1, read on the forward strand.
AACACGTCTGCCGATCCCCCACATTTCTCGCAGTGGTGACACGTTCCAAAGTTTTGTCTGAACATCCTCATATGTCCATTCCGCCACCCCTTTTTTCTTAGCATCAAGGTCAAGGCAAAGCTTTGCTAATAACATATTCGGTCCAATTCCAATGGCAGATGGCAGCTGGAATTCCCGCTCAATATCTTTTTTTATTTTTTCGGCAATGGTACAGGCATCGCCCCACAAATGAGCGGCACCATCCACTCTAATAAAGCTTTCATCAACACTATAGACGTGGATGGCTTCTTTTGGAACATAGCGGTTAAATACACGGGTAATTTCAGTTGAAATCCGTAAATAAGTGGCCATTTTGGGCTCGACAATTTTAATCTTGGGGTCATCTGGTATTTCAAACAGACGTGAACCCGTCTTGATGCCAAATTCCTTTTTTAAGCGAGGCGAAGCCGCAAGCACGATACTCCCTTGCCGCTTTTTCTCACCCACAACGGCTAAATAACAATTCAAAGGGTCAAGACCTTCCATAACAGCGGAACAGCTTGCATAAAAACTCTTCATGTCCACACATAAAATTTTATTTTTCGGCATTGCGCTGTAATCAATCATGACTTTTCCCTCACAATTTAAGTATCGAACACTCGTTCTTTAGTCTATTCATATTTTAAGCGAATATGCGTTCGTATTCAATGGAAATTTTTGAGCGGTTTCCAATAGGGAAAAGCGTTATAATGAGGTGAGGTGTCGTTGATGGAGAAAAAATTAGTCGTCAAAATGATAAAAAATTGTTTTAAGCAATATTACGAAACGGATTCCCTCCCGATTAGCGAACAGGATATGGAGCTGTTAACAAAACGGATCCTTCAATTGAAAGAGGGAGAGCCCAAAGCGGATTTATATGAGGTTGTAAATGATGTGGTTTATGAATTTTTAACGAATTAAAATGAAGCCTCTTTAAAAAAAGGGCTTCAAATCATTTGTATATTAAGAAAGGATTTCACGGATATCCTCCTCGGTTAAAAGAGAAGTTTCCTTTTCGTCAGAAGAATGAATAATTTCTTCAATCAGGTGACGCTTTTTATCCTGGAGCTCGCTAATCTTCTCTTCAATTGTCCCGCGAGTAACAAGTTTAATCACTTGGACAACATTTTTTTGACCAATGCGATGGGCCCGGTCGGCTGCTTGGTCCTCAACGGCAGGATTCCACCATATATCATACAGGATGACGGTATCAGCTCCTGTCAAATTAAGGCCTGTCCCGCCGGCTTTCAATGAAATCAAGAAAAAGTCCCGTTCACCTTGATTAAAGCGGCGGCAGATTTCTACTCTTTCTTGAGAGGGAGTTTGACCATCCAGGTAGAAAAAAGGCAGTCCCATCATGCTCAAATTTCGCCCGATTAATCCAAGCATTTTAGTAAACTGTGAAAAAATCAGGACCCTGCGCCCGGACATCCTGGACTCTTCCACAATTCTGAGCAGCATATCCAATTTTGCAGAACTCCCTTTATAACCGTCAACAAAAAGGCCTGGATGGCAACAAATCTGCCGCAAACGGGTTAAACCTGCGAGAATTTTTATCCGATTTTTCCTAATCGTCTCCTTATCAAGATGCTTCAACGTATCCTCCCTTAATTTCGCCAAATAAGCGGCATACAGCTTCTTTTGGTCGGGAAGAAGCTCTGCCATTTCTAGGGATTCGAGCTTTTCAGGAAGCTCAGAAGCTACATCCTCTTTCATTCTCCGCAGCAAAAAGGGGCGCACTCTACGAGCGATCTTCTTCTTGGAAAGATGACTAAATTCTCTTAATCCCTTAAATAATTCAGGAAAGACAACATGGAAAATCGACCACAATTCTTCTGGTGCATTCTCAACCGGTGTGCCGGTGAGGGCAAAACGATAGTCGGACCTAAGTCTTTTTGCACTCCTTGCCGTTTGCGTAATTGGGTTTTTAAAGGCCTGTGCCTCATCAAAAAAGATGGTATGAAAGGATTGTTTCTCATACCATTGAATATCCCGCCGCAGCAGTGGATAGGAGGTGATGACCACATCCATTTCCATGGCCTCACTTTGAATCCTGTACCTTTCCCGCTGATTTCCGTCCACAACAATGGCTTGCAGTTCCGGAGCAAATTTCATTATTTCATTTAACCAGTTATAGGATAAAGAGGACGGGCAAACGATTAGAACCGGCTGTTTTCGCTGCCGAATAGAGATAAGCTCCGATAAAATAAACGTAATACTCTGCAGTGTTTTCCCAAGCCCCATATCATCCGCCAGAATTCCGCCAAAACCATAATGGGCAAGGGTCTTCATCCATCGATAACCGTGTTTTTGATAGTCACGCAGAATAGCCTCCAAACTAGCCGGCACCTCAAAGCTTAGACTGTTGGGATTTCTTAATGTTTCAAGAAACTGTTGAAATGATTCCTCCAGCCTTAGCAGCTTATTGTCATCCACCGAATCGAACAGCGATAGTCCCTGCATGATGGAAACCTCAAAGACGTTTTCAATCTCAGCCCTCTGGACGGGAAGTTCTTTTAAGAAACGCTGAATTTCTTCAAACTCTCTTGTCTCCAACGAAAGAAGACTGCCGCTCGGCAGACGGTAATACTTACGCTTTTCTTCTAAAGCGATTAATACGTCTTTGATTTGCTGCTGAGAAATACCATCGAGCTCGAATTTAAATTCCAGCCAATTCGTTCGTTCTTTTTTCAAGCTTACCCTGAGAGCCGGGGGGGCAGGTCCTCTAAAGATTCGATTTCTTACTGCAGTCGTCGCATAAATTTGTACCTGCTTTTGGAGCTTTGGGACAACATGGTAAAGAAATTCATATTCTAATTCTTCATTGTGTAAAAAATAACCGCTGTCCGTTTTAACAAAAGAGCTTTCCTCCATTACTTCTAAAATTTGCTCTTCCTTTTCTTTATCCCTGATCATCCGAACGCCTGCAAAGACAGTGTTATCTTCCAAAGGATTAATCACGAGATTTTCATAATGAAACTCCAGCCCGGCCAGCAGACGATTTTTTACCCGATCTAAGTATAGTTTCGCTGTCAACGGCGTTTTCATAAACTTTCTAGCAAGGGTAGTTGATAACTGGACATGACCTAATCTTCTCAGACCTGGAACTACCTTTTCGAAAAAGGGCGCTATTTGCTCTTGGTGAATAAAAATTTGGTTCGTTCCTGAGATATCCAGCATCTGTTTAATCTCTTCCAAATGCTGACAATCCTCAGCATTTAAGTTAATTATTTTACCAGCAGACAATACGGAACCATAGGCATTTAAAACAACCATACGCGATAGCCCTTTTACTTTTAACCAATAGCCAGTGGTTTCAGCCTCCAAAAATTCAAACTGTAAGGGCGGCAGTTCTTCTGTTATTTGTAGAGGATTAAAAGTAAACCCGTCATGTTCTAACTTGACGAGGGGCGCCCTCGTTAACAGAGTTTGCAACTGCTTCCAAGAAGACGGTGGAATCGGCAGCAGTTCTGTGTTGTTAAAAACAGAAGAATCTGCCCCGTCATGGATTAGCTGAATGAGATGCTGAATAACCGAATCTGCCTCTGATTGAAAACAATGCAGGCTGGGATCATACAATAACACGCTAGAAAGCTGGCAGGAATGACCTGATTGGACTCCTTCAAGGAAACTCCTGATATGCTGTACTTTAGTCCGTTCAATGAACAGCTCAATTCCAAGTGAAGGATATCCCATATTATCGATGATAGGTTGAATAATAAACTCCAAATCAAGAACTGCTCTATTTTCAAAATGAAGCTGATGACCGCTCGGTCGTCTTTGTTTGCTTTGAAAAATATTCAGCATACCTTCAGCCAATTCCCCTTGTTTCACCTCAGCAGAACTAACCGGGCTGGTTCCTTTTATTTGAAAATCATGAATGGCTAACAAAACCGCGGCAATATGCTGACAATCCTTTTGAAAAGATGCGAGTTTAGGGCAGCTGCATCTGGAAAGAAAATGCTCATCGTTTTCCTTTTCAATCACCACGTAAAAATTCTCTGTTCCGGAGACGGTTGCCTTATACCGCTCAGGTCCATATTGTTCAAACAATACTTTATTAGAGCGAAAAAATGCCTCCCCTCTTTTAAAGGAGACAGTCCCGCACAAATCTTTAATCATTTTTTGATTTATTTTAATACTCAAATCCCTGACTCCTTCCCGAAGACAGTTCTATCTATCTAAGAATTAATCCATTATACCATTTCTAAAAAAGAGAAATAAGAAAAGCGCAAGCGCCTTGGTCAGCCCCGATATAGAGCGACTTGTCGACTGACCGGCGAAAGCAGGGTCAAAGACTAGTCGCCCTTAATGCGTACAGTAAGCGAGTAGCTTTCTCTAGCCAAGCATAAGACGAGCCGGCCGAAAGGTTGCTTTTTAACCTTTTGGACGGATTGACTTATGACCTCGAGGGGCTAGGCGCTGGAGCTAGACATTTCTCAAAGTCAAAAACTTTTATACTTTCTTATCTCATGAAAAAGCTGCCTTCTTTTGAAAAAGCAGCTTAATACAACGCTATTTAGAATTAAGCACTCGTTTTCCGATTCGCTCAAACAGCCGTGGGAATAGAACATAAACAACGCTTCCCATGTTCATCCAACGCGGTAGATTGATTTCCCTTGTTTTAGTCAGCATGCTATCAACTACTTTTTGAGCCACATATCCAGGCTCCAGCATAAACTTCTGCACATTTTTCACGTAAGTGCCTTGTTCATCAGCAATATTAAAAAAGTTAGTCGCAATCGGTCCCGGGTTTACCGATGTCACTTGGACATTATAGTCATCAAGCTCCATTCTTAGGGCATTTGTATAGCCGAGAACAGCATGCTTTGTAGCCGAATAAACACTCGACTTTGGCGTCGCCAGCTTTCCTGCCTGAGAGGCAATATTAATAATATGGCCAAAGCGGCGTTCCCTCATCTTCGGCAAGACCATGCTGGTGCATGCCATTAAGCCAATGACATTAACATTAAACATCCCTTTCATTTCGTCCAGCGTGGCTTCATGGGCTTCACGAAACACCCCAAATCCCGCATTATTAACGAGAATATCAATGTCGCCTATTTGTTCAAAGATTTGTTCAAAGACCTCTTTAATTTGATCTGTATCTGATACATCAAGCTTGAACACATCAACTCGTATGTGATGGTATTCCTCTAAGTTTATTTGAAGCTGCTCGAGTTTATCCACACTCCGTGCCAACAAAACAAGATTAGCGCCACTCTCAGCACAAAGCTTGGCAATTTCTGCGCCAATTCCGCCGGAAGCACCTGTAATGACAATATTTTTACCTTTCAATTGTTCCCTCACCATTTTAACACCCCATCAGAGTTACAGCCCTAACTACCTAAACCCTTGCTTGATAGAAAACAGGCTTACTAGTACTACTAATAATTTCCCCGATAGATGATAAATAGTCAAGCTGGGCCACACTTTCCGATATCGTTAACATCAATTCACGCTGATAGACCGTTGGAAAAAGACGTTTACAGATTTCAAAGACTGTGAGCGGTTCTTCCTTTAGCCAGCTATACACTGTCATTGCACGTTCATGCTGCCGGGTGAGTCTCTTTTCAATTAGCTCAGCTAATTGAGTGACCTCCTCCCCATGACCTGTATAAACACATTGAATTGGGTAGGATAACAGTTTTTTCATAGAATCATTATGCTGGAGCTGCGGTTTCGGCCTTTCTGTTTCACCAGGCAGAGGGGGCTCTAGTAAGGGATTAGGTGAAATATGAGCTAAAATCAAATCACCAGCAATCAGGATTCCATCCTTTTCTCGAAAGAGCGCAATTTGACTTTGCGCATGACCTGGTGTCTCCAAAACCTTCCATTCACTAAGTCCGATAGGATTCATTCCCTCGACTAAATGGCCTGTCAACGAGCGGTTACACGAATATTTAAAAGTATGACGCAGCTTAGATAGAAAAGGTAAAAATTCATCAGGTAAACCAAACTCTCTGTATGTTTCTATAAAAAATTCTTCTTGTAATTGAAAAAAATCTTCGGTTGGATGGATCCATCGTTCATTTAGGGGGTGTCCGAATACCTCCAATGAATCAGAAAGAAATTCAAGCATCCCAACATGATCAGGATGATGATGGGTAAGGACAACTTGCTCAATATCACTGGGGCTTAATCCTAATTCAGCAAGCTGCTTTTTAAAGGAATTCCAGCACTCATCTGTTTTTACTCCGGCATCCACAAGTGTTAAGCGCTCACCCTTTATCAAATAGACATTAACATCTCCCACTGGAAACGGCGTTGGCAATGTGATCTTCGCAATTCCATCTTTCCATTCTGTCATTTAAATAAACTCCTTATCTTGGATAAAAAAATGTATTTTAAAATAATGAACATTATGTTATTTAGTTTATTAATTAAATTTTAGCCATTTTTTTACTTATTGTCATTTTTAAAGAACCTTTATTGAAAAAATGAAAAATTCTTATAATTAACCTTGACAAACAGGCTGTCTTCAAGCATAATCACTTCATTTCAATAGGAGGAGTAACAATGAAAAAGATTGCGATTATAGGTGCTGGATCCATGGCGGAAGCCCTTATCTCAGGCATCATTGAGAATGAACTAATTGATAAGAAACACATTTGGGTGACAAATCATGGCAATAAAAATAGATTGCAGCTCCTTGAGGAACGATATGGCATCTCTAGTACGTATGAGTTGAATACTCTTTTTGAAGGCGCAGATATCGTTATGCTTGCGATGAAGCCAAAGGATGCAGATAGTGCGGTTGACAAAATTCGCGAATATTTAACAGAGGACATGCTTATTGTTTCGGTTTTAGCAGGTGTATCAATGAGTACAATTGAAACACTAGCAAGAAAACCACTTTCTATAGCCCGGTCGATGCCTAACACATCGGCAGCAGTCGGAAAATCAGCTACTGCTATTGCCGTAAATGAACGGGTAACAACTGAGCAGTTAGAAACCATTCAGAGTCTTTTTGAAACGGTTGGTTTAGCAAAATTGGTTGAAGAAGAGCAGCTCGATGCGGTGACCGGATTGTCCGGAAGTGGTCCGGCCTATATTTATTATCTTATTGAAGCAATGGAAAATAGCGCAGATGAGATTGGCCTCGATAAACAAATAGCCCAAGAACTGATCGTTCAAACTCTTATCGGTGCGGCTGAAATGGTGAAGAATTCCTCAAAATCACCTGAACAGCTGCGGCGCGAAGTGACAAGCCCTGGCGGAACAACTGAAGCGGGAATCCATGTTCTAGAGGAATACGGGGTACAGCAAGCATTTATTTCTTGTATAAGGGCTGCTACTGAGCAATCAAAAAAAATGGGAAAAGCATTAAGCTCGGAACTAAATGTAGGAAAATCCCTATAAAAAGGGGATTTATTAATATGAAAAGCACTGGCCGAAATTTGAGGTGACCCCCGAAAGTTAGAGTTTTATATTAAGCAGCTAATTGGCTGGTATGGAGAGGTATTGAACCGGACTCATGCCTGCCAATTTTTGCTTTATGCGCTTGTTATTATAAAAATTGATATATTCTTCAATTCTCTTTTTTAATTCCTCAAAAGAGCACAGTGCTTCCCATAATACATTTCTTGTGCTTTTCGAGATAGCCTTCCGGATCCAACTGCAAAAGCTCGCAACTTTTTAAATGTTCTACCTCTAACCGTAAAAAGTTCGTTTTCTCTTTCCAACTTTTGTTCGTACGTCATTTTCTTCTCTTCTGCAGGTTTTTACTTTTTCCATTCTTTGCTTTATCAGACATGGGAGTTTGTCCTTTCGTCGAGGGCCTCAGCACCACCTTCTAAATAAGCTTTCTTCCATGCAGCTATCATAGGAGGGTTTGTTAGCCCACATTTAAGGGCTGTTTCCGTTTCTGAAGAACCTGTTCTCTCCATGTATCTTAATACATCCAGCTTGAAATGAGTGGAATAAGTTTCCTTATGTTTCTTCCTCATTAACCCTGGGCACCAAATTTCTCATAAACTTTAACCCATCTCTTAATTGGACTAACATTAGCTTAAATTTTTCACTATATAAAAATGCACCCCAAAAGTTAGATTTTACTCTAACTTTCGGGGTGCAGTACATTTTTCGGTAGTACTTTTTATTACTTAGATGGGATATTAAATTCTTTAAAATCTTCGGCAATGTCCGTCTCCGGAAAAACCTCTCGTGCTTCGTCAACAAGTTCCAGCCATGCCTGCCGGTCATACCTGGAGCTTATATGGGTGAGACACAATCGTTTGCAGTCAGCTTGGTTGGCAATCTCTGCTGCCTGTCTTGTTGTCGAATGAAAATAGTCAAATGCTAGCTGCTCCTCCCCTTTTGCAAAGGTAGCTTCGTGTACTAAGAAATCAGCATCCTGAGCCAGCCACCGCGAATTTTCACAATATCGGGTGTCACCAAGGATGGTGACGATACGCCCCTTTTGAGAAGGTCCAAGAAACTTGTCCGGTTCAATGACCCTGCCGTCTTCAAGTGTGACCGATTCACCATTTTTTATTTTTCTAAAAATGGGTCCTGGCTGTACCCCCGCTGCCTTCAATTTGTCTGCAAGCAGTGTACCTGGTCTGTCCCTCTCAACAATCCGATAGCCGTAGGAAGGAATTCCGTGGTCCAACCGCCGTGCTTCCACTGTGAATTGCTCATCCTCGAAAATAATACCTTCGGAAATTTCAATTACAGATAATGGGTATTTCAAATACGTTTGACTTAAAGAAAGACTAACCTGAATATATTCTTTAATGCCTTTTGGTCCATAAACAGTAACTTCCGTTTCTCCACCTTGGAAGGAGCGGCTGGATAACAACCCAGGAAGCCCATAGATATGATCGCCGTGAAGGTGGGTAATAAATATTTTTTCAATCCGCCGTGGTTTAATGGCGGTATGTAATATTTGATGCTGTGTTGCTTCGCCAACATCAAATAGCCAGACCGCCCCCCGCTCTTCAAGTAATTTGAGGGCTATGGACGTAACATTTCGTAGTTTTGCCGGCATCCCAGCGCCTGTTCCTAAGAAAAATAAATCCAAATAAAAAGCTCCTCTCTTCTCCATATATCATTATGAATAACTATATCACAAACTCTTTTTTTATGCTTACTCAGGACTAACTTCATTATTCGAAACAAAATATTTTTGTTACATGCAATTCAATATATTTGCGAAACCTAAAAAAAACAGATAAATTATATAAAAGCAAACCATACATAATAGGCTATTAGAAAAGAGGTTATAAAACGTGGAGCAAAACATGACTTCATTAATAATGATATTTGGGGCAACTGGAGATTTGGCCAAACGAAAATTATTTCCTTCACTTTACCGATTGTTTTCACGGAACAAGCTAGACAAATTTGCCGTGATTGGTGTTGCTAGAAGATCACTTTCAAATGACGAATTTCAGAAATCTGTCAGGGAATCGGTAATTTCGGCTTTAGGGAACAAAGAGAACCTAGATGAGTTTGCTTCCCATTTTTACTACCAATCACATGATGTTGCAGATTCAAATTCATACGTATCATTGAAAAAGTTTGCTGATCAAATTGATGAGAATTATGACCTTGAGGGGAATCGAATCTTTTACTTGGCGATGGCTCCGGAATTCTTTGGTCCAATTGCCTTGCACTTAAAATCAGATGGGCTCACAGATGTAAAAGGTTATAAGCGCCTTGTGATTGAAAAACCATTTGGACATGACTTAGAATCAGCCAAGACGTTAAATAAACAAATTAGAAGTGCCTTTTCCGAAAAAGAGGTCTACCGAATTGACCATTATTTAGGAAAAGAAATGGTACGGAACATAGAGGTAATTCGTTTTGCCAACGCTATTTTTGAACCACTTTGGAATAACCGATATATTTCGAATATTCAAATTACTTCAAGTGAAACACTTGGGGTCGAAGAGCGCGGACGTTATTATGAAACAAGTGGTGCTCTTCGGGATATGCTGCAAAATCATATGATGCAAATGGTGGCATTGCTTGCAATGGAACCGCCAATCAGTCTTACCACCGACGAAGTAAGGTCTGAAAAGGTTAGAGTGTTTAGATCCCTAAGAACCGTCGAGGGTGAGGAAGTAAAGCAGTATTTTGTCCGCGGCCAATATGGTGAAGGAACCATTGATGATGTTAAAGTTCCTAAATACCGCGATGAGACAATGGTTGATAAAGAATCCAATACCGAAACCTTTGTAGCTGGAAAGATTATGATTGATAACTTCCGTTGGGCGGGTGTACCATTTTATATCCGTACGGGTAAAAGGATGGCTGCTAAATCAACGAAAATTGTCGTACAATTTAAAGACATCCCGATGAATTTATATTATCAACCTGAAAAAATGTTGAATCCGAACCTCCTTGTTATCCACATCCAGCCGGAAGAAGGTATCACGCTGCATCTAAACGCTAAAAAAGCGGGTGGACATCTTGATGCCCAAGAAGTAAAATTAAGCTTTGCCAATACGGGCATTCATGCAATGAATACTCCGGAAGGATATGAGAAACTCTTGTACGATTGTATGAGAGGGGATGCTACCAATTTCACACATTGGGATGAAGTAGCATACTCTTGGGCTTTTGTAGATAAGATTTCAGCTGTCTGGGAAAAAACAAAAGCAGAATTTCCTAATTATGAATCCGGAACGATGGGTCCTAAGGCAGCAGACGAACTACTCGAGAAAGACGGCTTCTTCTGGTGGCCTGTTACTGATTTAGAGGTTGATATTTGTAAATAATGCAGGATAGAACAAAAGCGCAAGCGCCTTGAACAGCCCTGACAAGCATAAGACGCTCAGGGAAAGAAGGCGTTCTTTGCCTTTATTCCCTGAGTGGCTTATGACCTCGAAGGGCTAGGCGCTGGAGCTGGACGTCGACAGTCCTTTTATTAACAGTTATCCACAAGCGAAAATTTTATAATTTTCTAAACGGAAAAAGCTCCCTTTGTTTTGAACAAAGTGGAGCTTTTTAGTGCTCTTCCTTCTTATTTTCAGGAAACGAGCGTAAAAAATCCTTATTAAAGCTAGTCCCCGTACCAACATTTTCAGCCTGGTCATGATTATGAGTGCTGGCACTTTCAATAATATCTTTTCCGTATTTTTCACGCAGGCTGGAAAGGGTTTTTAAGAGCGGCTCTTTTTTAGCATCTTTTTCAAAAGAAAATAAATCGAGCTGTTTATAGGCATGATCCTGTTCAACCAGGTCATTCCCCGTTATTCCTAACAAACGGACAGGGTCGCCATTCCAAGCCTTTAAAAACAGCTGCTTCGCAAACGTGGAAATATCACTGTGATGATTAATCGGGTTAAGAAGTTTCATACTTTTGCTAATTGTCTTCCGGTCTTTATAACGGATTGTAATCGCCAAAGCGGATGCCATAACTGTTTTGCGCCTTAATCTCGTCGAAACGGTCTCCGCCAATCCATCAAGCACTTGGAACAGTTCTTGTTGTTTGCTAATATCTCTAGGCAGCGTCGTGGAATTTCCGATACTTTTAAATTCTGATACTGATTCAGGATCAACGAGTCGAAAGTCAATTCCATTTGCCCTTTCTTTTATCCGTAAACCATTAATTCCGAGTAGTGATTTTAGTTGGAGTTCATTTCCTTTAGCTAGGTCGCCAATCGTATGGATTCCAATTGTTTGTAATTTTTCCGCAGTCTTTTTACCAACCCCATGCATTTCATTCGTATTCAAGGGCCACAGTACTGAAGGAATATCACGTTTGCGCATGATGGTTATTCCCAGCGGTTTTTTCATATCAGAACCGGTTTTTGCTAAAAATTTATTCGGGGCAATCCCGATACTGCACGGTAAATCCAGTTGCTGTAAGATTCTTTTTTGGATACTTTCAGCAATTTCGATTGGACTTCCTAATGAAAAGCTTTCGGTAATATCCAAGTAACCTTCATCAATCGAGACAGGTTCAACAAGCTCCGTATATTGTCTAAGTATTTCAAACATGGCGGTCGATGCAGCCCGGTATCGTTCGAAATTCGGTTTCATCACCACTAACTGCGGGCAAAGCTTTTTCGCTTCCCAAAGCGGCATGGTTGTTTTTACACCAAACTTCCTCGCTTCGTAGCTGCAGGTGACAATAATTCCTCTTCGCTCCTCAACGTTTCCCGCAATGGCAAGAGGCTTTCCCTTCAGTTTAGGATCATAAGCCATTTCAACAGAAGCGTAAAAGCTATTCATATCTACATGTAAAATGACTCGTCCGTTTTTCGGATACATTTCCTTCATGACGAACACACCCTTAAAACATTTGTTCTCTTTTTTATTATACTACGAAAAGCGCAAGCGCCTTGATCAGCCCCGACAAGCATAAGACGAGCCGGCCGAAAGGTTGCTTTTTAACCTTTTGGACGGATTGGCTTGTGACCTCGAGGGGCTAGGCGCTGGAGCTAGACAATTCTCAAAGAAAAAACTTTAATACTTTCTTATCCCACAAAAAAGGAGGCCAGTTGGCTCTCCTTCAGATAGCTTGATTATTGATTCGTTACTACGTCGATAATGGCAATCGTCATTTCAGCAAGCTTATATAATTCTTCAACCGGCATACGCTCATTTGTGGTATGAATTTCCTCATAACCCACAGCCAAGTTTACGGTTGGAATATTAAAGCCATTAAATACGTTGGCATCACTACCCCCGCCGCTATGTTGAAGTTCACAGCTGCGGCCAATCTTTGCCGCCGCCTTGCGCGCGATTTCTACCACTGGGTCGCCTTCGCCAAATTTGAAACCTGGATACATAACTTCGATATCGACCTCTGCCCTGCCGCCCATTTCCTCGGCAACGGTTTCGAATGCTTCCTTCATTTTATTGACTTGGGCCTGCATCTTTTCAGGGATAAGCGAACGAGCTTCCGCTAAAATATCCACACGGTCGGCAACGATATTAGTAGCTTGACCACCTTCAAAACGGCCAATATTTGCAGTGGTTTCTTGATCGATTCTTCCTAATGGCATCCTCGAAATCGATTTCGCAGCAATTGTAATCGCAGAAACTCCTTTTTCAGGAGCTACACCGGCATGAGCTGTTTTTCCGTAGATGACAGCTTTTACTTTTGCTTGTGTAGGAGCTGCTACAATCACGTTTCCGACCAAGCCATCGCTGTCAAGAGCATAGCCATATTTTGCTTTTATTAATGATGGATCCATTGCTTTTGCACCATGTAAGCCTGACTCTTCACCGACTGAGATGACAAACTGTATTAAACCATGTGGAATATTTTGTTCCTTTAGCAGACGGATTGTTTCAAGCATCACAGCTATACCCGATTTATCATCAGCACCAAGAATGGTCGTACCATCTGTAACAACATAGCCGTCCTTTATGGAAGGTTTAACTCCCTTTGCAGGTGTAACGGTATCCATATGACAGGAGAAATAAATAGGGTCTACTCCTTCTTTCACAGCAGGCAGTGTACAAATTAAGTTACCTGCTCCATGCCCCGTAATAGCCGTTGTATCATCCTCAAAAACATCGAGACCTAATTCAGTAAACTTTTGCTTTAATACTTTCGCAATTTCAGTCTCAAATTTTGTTTCTGAATCAATTTGGACAAGCTCCAAGAATTCATTCAAAAGACGTTCCTGATTAACCATTTATGCCCCTCCAATTATGTACTCACTAATATCTAGCTGAAAGCCCCTGGTCAAGGAGCTTCCACTATTCTTATATCAGTATACCTCTTTATTTGTTATATCATCAAATGAAAGAGATAAATGGTAATTTAGAGCGGGATATTACCATGCTTTTTGGCTGGCCGGGACTCTTGTTTTGTTTTTAGCATTTCCAATGCTTGAATAATTTTTATTCTCGTATCGCGGGGATCAATCACATCATCGACCATACCTCTGCTTGCAGCGACATAGGGGTTCGCAAATTTTTGACGGTACTCTTCAATTTTTTGCTGCCTTGTTAGCTCAGGATTTTTACTACTGCTAATTTCTTTTGCGAATATAATATTAGCTGCCCCTTGTGGACCCATCACGGCGATTTCGGCATTTGGCCAAGCAAATACTAGGTCTGCACCAATTGATTTACTATTTAACGCCACATATGCACCGCCATAGGCTTTTCTTAAAATAACCGTCAATTTTGGCACAGTTGCTTCGGAGTAAGCGAATAAAATTTTGGCCCCATGGCGAATAATTCCGCCGTGTTCCTGTTTAACCCCAGGGAAGAAACCCGTGACATCCTCGAATGTAATTATGGGGATATTAAAAGAATCACAGGTCCTAATAAACCTTGCCGCTTTATCGGATGAATCAATATCCAGGCCCCCCGCCATTACTTTTGGCTGATTGCAGACAAGTCCGACGGATTCACCTTTAATACGTGCAAATCCAACAACAATATTTTTTGCAAAGTTTTGATGAATCTCCATAAAAGAGCCACCATCAACTACTTGTTCGATCACCTTTCTAACATCATAAGGGCGGACGGCATCAAATGGGACAACATCCATTAAATCAGGACGGTAATCGTTCTCTTCTGCCACTTCTAGCACCGGCGGCTTTTCTCCATTATTCTGTGGAAGATAGCTCAAGACTCTGCGCACATTTTCCAAGACCTCTGCTTCTGTAGCGGCTTGAAAATGGGCGTTGCCACTAATAGAATTATGAACATTTGCCCCTCCAAGGTCTTCTGGGGAAATCTTTTCTCCGGTTACTGTTTCAATTACCTTTGGACCTGTAATAAACATTTGACTTGTTTTCTCAACCATAAAGACAAAATCAGTAATTGCTGGAGAATAGACAGCACCACCTGCGCAAGGTCCCATGATGACAGAAATTTGTGGAATCACTCCTGAGTATATGGCATTTCGATAAAAAATATGTCCATACCCATCAAGTGATACAACACCTTCTTGTATGCGCGCTCCGCCGGAATCATTTAAACCGACAAAGGGTGTACCGTTTTTAGCTGCTAAATCCATAACGGCAGCAATTTTTTTGGCATGCATTTCTCCTAATGCACCGCCGAAAACAGTGAAGTCCTGTGAGAATAAGTAGATCGGCCTGCCATTTACTTTACCAAAGCCTGTTACAACCCCATCGCCTGGACCCTTTTGTTCATCCAAGCCAAAGTCGTTGGTTCGGTGTTCAATAAAAGGATTTAATTCAATGAAACTGCCTTTGTCTACTAGCAGGTCAATTCTTTCGCGGGCTGTCAATTTCCCTTTTTCATGCTGCTTATCAATTCTTTCATCCCCGCCGCCAAGTTCTACTTCCCTGCGTTTATCATACAATTCATTGATTTTTTCATAAATGTCGATCATTGCTCCTTCATCCCCTTTTTCTCGCAAAGCTCAAAAAGCACACCAGCAGTTGATTTCGGGTGCATAAAAGCAATTTGTGCCCCTCCAGCCCCTAATCGCGGCTGGTCATCAATCATCCTGATCCCATGTTCTTTAATATCAGCTATTCTTTTTTCAATGGACGTTACACCAAGAGCTATATGGTGAATTCCTTCACCACGTTTGGCAATAAATGCTGCAATCGGGCTTTCCTCTGTGGTTGGTTCTAGAAGCTCTATTTTGGTTTCACCAGCTTTTAGAAAAGCCACTTTGACTTTTTGGCTGTCAACCTCTTCGACCCCTAACAACGAAAGCTTTAGGATATCCGTATAAAATGGCAGCGTTTGCTCAAGAGACTTTACAGCAATTCCAATATGGTCGACTTTTTTAATCATGATTTCCCCTCTGTTCCAAAATTAAAATAAATCAGATAATTACCTTATTCGTTACATATTTCATAAATCCTTCCTATTTTGCTTAGTAGTTCCGTTGTTCATTTGGGCTTTTCCTAGTAAAATAAGAATAAAGCTTATGAAAGTAAGAAAAGCGCACTTGCCGGCGAAAGCAGGGTCAAAGACTAGTCGCCCTTAATGCGTACAGAAAGCGATAGTTTTCTGTAGCCAAGCATATAACGAGCCGGCCGATTGGTTGTTTTTTAACCTTTTGGACGGATTGTCCTAAATGTGGAGGCGACTGTCCTGGGACTCTAGGCTAGGACGTACCCTGCAAGAAGGCGCTTTTTGTCTTCTTCAGGGGATGGCTAGACTTGCGTCCCAAGGAGCCGCAACTGGATAAGCTGTAGACCATCGAGGGGCTAGGCACTGGAGCCAGACAATTCTCAAAGTCAAAAACTTTTCTTTCTAATCTCATAAAGAAGGAGGTTCTTAAATTGTCTAAAAAGAAAACAAGAAAAATTATCGTCTATCTAATGCTTTTTGCTATGTTGGCCTCAACCCTCCTATTAGGTATTGCAAGTTATTTATCATAAGAAAAGTGCAAGGCGCCGATATAGGGCGACTTATCGACTTGCGGCGAAAGCAGGGTCAAAGACTAGTCGCCCTTAATGCGTACAGAAAGTGATAGCTTTCTGTAGCCAAGCATATGACGAGCCGGCCGAAAGGTTGCTTTTTAACCTTTTGGACAGATTTCCTAAATGTGGAGGCGACTGTCCTGGGACTCTAGGCTAAGACGTACCCTGCAAGAAGGCGCTTTTTGCCTTCCTCAGGGGAGGGCTAGACTTGCGTCCCAAGGAGCCGCAACTGGATAAGCTGTAGACCATCGAGGGGCTAGGCGCTCGAGCTAGACAATTCTCAAAGTCAAAAACTTTTTACTTATCTCTTAAAAAATAAGAAGGGACTGTTCGAAATCGAACAGCCCCTTCTTATTTTATTGCTCCATTTTCTTTTGCTAAAACTTCAAATGATTTATTGGAGGAAGTAACCAATATTTTTGTTCCAAGCGGGATTAATGGAAAAAGTGAGGATACCACCTCATTTTGGGTGCGGATACAGCCTTGGGAGACATATTTACCGATGGAAGCTGGCCGATTGGTTCCATGGATACCATACATACGGCCGTCTGTTCCTTTTGCATCAAAACCAATCCATCTAGATCCAAGAGGATTTTGGGGATCTCCTCCTAGAATATTCTTCTTACGATAATAAGGATTCTTCGCCTTTACTGTAATCGTAAACAGCCCCTCCGGCGTTAATTCTTGCGTTTTGCCGGTGCCAACACTGACAATCGTTTGCACTTTATTATCATTGATAAGCGCTAGTTCATTTTTTGTTTTATTTACAATGAGGAAGGGGTCACCAGGCATAGGATTTGACCCTAATGGCCAAAGTGGTGAGAGAAAAAAAGTCATGAGGAGAGGCGATAATAGTTTAATCAATCCAGCCACCTGCCTTTTTTCCCCTAGTATGCCTTTACCTTGTTTGAATCATGCACAATTACTTCTTTTACATAAAGAGAACTTTTGATAATAAGATAATCATTCATTTCTTTAACTAATTGCAGCAGAGATGCCCGGACTTCAAATTCTTCTCTAGTTTTAGGCAGTTCCATTTCCTCGAATTCTTTTTTCATCCCTCTTAATTTATCGATATAGATATAGGCTGTGTTGCCAGGATGGATATTTTCAGAAAGTTCCTCAAGAAATGCAGCTACAATCTTTCCCTGGACCAACGTACTAGTAAGTGAAGTGACGATTGGTAAAACGCGTTCGATGATTTCAAATTGTTTTTCTCTGATTTTAAAATATTCAAAGTATAGGTTTTCTTCACGGAGTATATGGTTTTCAAAATCTCTTAACGCAAGCATTTTTGCCTCATCAAGCAGCTTGGCACTTTCTGTAATTTCTTTTCCGTCCCAGCTGCTCTCGCCTTCTTTTAAGTACCTCACCATTTCACAAAAGATAATTTTAAAATTTCCTTCGATCTTCATTTGATATTCTCTAAGTTTTTTATCAGCACTCGGCATGTAAAGGTTAATGAGTAGTGCAACACTTATACCAACTGTAATTACTCCTAGTTCATTAAAGAATAGTGCCCATGATATATGGTGAGCCATAAAAATGTGTAAAATAATGACACTGCTGGTTACTACTCCGTCAGGCGCCTTCAACATAACAATTATCGGAATAAAGAAGAGCAGCATTACCCCAATAACAATCGGATGATAACCAATTCCCTCGAAAAAAAGTGCCGAAAAAGGCATTGCTAATGCGCATGCTAAAAAACGATCCCACGCAGTACGAAGTGACCTTCTTTTTGTAACTTGGATACATAAAATTGTTAAAATCCCTGCCGACGCGAAGTTGTTTAATCCTAGCTGCTGTGCAATTAAGATGGAAAAAGCTGTTCCTACTGCCGTTTTAATAGTCCGATAACCGATGCGAAATTTCATAAATTATCTCCTAGATTAGAATAAGAAAAGAGCATGCGCCTTGGTCAGCCCCGACAACCACAAGACAAGCCGGCCGAAAGGTTGCCTTTTAACCTTTCGGACGGATTGATTTAAATGTGGAGGCGACTGTTCTGGGACGAATGCATAAGACGCACCCTGTAAGAAGGCGTTCTTTGCCTTCTTCAGGGGGTGGCTTATGACTTCAGTCCCAAGGAGCCACAGCTGGATAAGCTTGTGACCTCGGGGGGCTAGGCGCTGGAGCTATCAATTCTCAAAGTCAAAAACTTTTATACCCTCTTATCTAAAAATAAAAAGATGATCATAAAGACCATCTTTAGCATATCCCTATTAAAACAGGTTTTTCAAGAAAAATTGCTTTGCAAAAAAAAAAACATGTAAGGTTCACTTTTTACAATACTTTCTCTAAAAAGTCCTTTGCTCTGCTTGTACGAGGATTATTAAAAAATTCATTTGGTGAGCCTTCTTCTAATAATTTCCCTTCATCAAGGAAGATTATACGGTCAGAAACCTCACGAGCAAATCCCATTTCATGTGTGACGATAGCCATCGTCATTCCTGATTGGGCTAGGTCCTTCATAACGGTTAATACTTCCTTTACCATTTCTGGGTCAAGCGCTGATGTAGGCTCATCAAATAACATTAACTTTGGTTCCATTGCAAGAGCACGTGCAATCGCTACACGCTGCTTCTGACCACCTGACAGGTTATTTGGATAAGCAGCTTCTTTTTCAGTAAGACCCACTCTAGCAAGTAATTCCCGAGCTTTTGCTTCAGCTGTATCACGGGATTCCCCTTTAACTTTCATTGGGGCGTATGTTAAGTTCTCTAAAACAGTTAAATGTGGGAATAAATAAAAGTGCTGAAAAACCATTCCGATTTGTTCTCGAACTTTCATTATATTCGTTTTTTTATCGGTAATCTCTTGATTATTAATCCACACTTTTCCTTTCGTCGGTGTCTCTAACAAATTTAAACAACGAAGAAAAGTTGACTTGCCCGAACCTGAAGGTCCAATGATAGAAACTACTTCACCGCTATCTATACTAGTAGAAATATTTTTTAGGACTTCATTTTCCCCGAATTGTTTATAGAGGTTTTCAACTTTAATCACTGAATTTCATCCTCCTTTCAACCCATTTACCAGCCAGCGTAAGCACCATTACTAAAATCCAATAAATTAATCCAACAAATATAAGTGGTTCAAAATTCCGATAAGTATCAGCTCCCACCACTTGCGCACGGCGCATCAAATCTAAATATCCAATCGTGGATACAAGTGCCGATTCTTTCGTTAGGGTAATAAATTCGTTCATAAGAGCTGGTAAAATATTTTTTAATGCTTGAGGCAATATAAGGTCCTTCATCATAAGACGATAAGGAACTCCCAGCGCTTGGGCCGCTTCAGTTTGACCTTTATCAACTGCTTGAATTCCTGCCCTGATGATTTCTGAAACATAGGCTGATGAATTCAAACCAAAAGCTAAAATTGAAGATAAAAATGGTGATATGTCATAACCTGTTAATTGCGGAATCGCAAAATAGATTAGCATTAATTGCAAAATTAATGGTGTACCACGAAAAATAGATGTATAAGCGTCACCAAACCAATTTAAAGCCTTAATACGCGAAATTTTAAATAACGCTAGAATAGTACCAAGGATAAAACCTAAAATAATGGAAATAATAACAAATTTTAATGTAACCCATATTCCTTCTAAAATAAAAGGAATATAAGGCACAATTTGGCTAAAATCCAAATTCATGCCTTACACCTCACTTCAATATTTTCTTTACCTTCATCAAAACGAACTAATGAATTTGGTCTTAACTAATTATTGTTGATCCTTTAACCATTTATCCTTCAATTCTTGAAGTTTTCCGTTCTCTTCAAGTTTTTGAAGTGCTTTATTTACATCACCAACTAAGTTGCTGCCTTTTGGAAAAGCTACAGCCATCCCTGGAGAACTAGATGTTGGATCATCAAAACCAGCTAATCCCTGTTCCTTCATGTATCCTGTTGCGACTGATTTATCTAAGTATGCTACTTGAACACGATCCGTTACTAGTTCTTGAATCAACGTTGTTGAATTATCTAAAGGTTTAAGCGTAAAATCCACTTTTTTCTGAAGTGTTTTAGCCCCTTCTTCCTGAATAGTTCCTAGCTGTACTGCAACGGTTTTTCCTTTTAGATCATCAATCGTTTTAATTGTAGAACCTTTTTTCGTTAAGAACATTTCACCAGAATGGTTATAAGCTGTAGAAAAATCCACATTTTTTTTGCGCTTTTCAGTTGCCGACATACCAGCAAGTACCATATCTACTCGCTTCGCTTGTAATGCACCGATAAGACCATCAAACTTCATATCTTTGATTTCTAGTTTATAACCTAATTCATCTGCAATGGCATTAGCAAGGTCAATATCAAATCCAACAACCTTTCCTGATGGATCTCTTGATTCAAATGGAGCAAAATCAGCTGATGTTGCCATTGTTAATACCTTCTTGTCAGCTGTTTTTTCCCCAGTTGCCCCGTCCTTATTACTCTGACCGCAAGCAGCCATAACAACTAATGTAAGAATAAATGTTAAAAATAAAATAGTTTTTTTCATGGTGGAACCCCCTGTGTTATATAAATATATAGTTATTTAAAAATGGATTTTTATTCAACAAAGTGAATAATAACACATCCTGTTTATTTTGAAAAGATGTTTTTTAAATATAAAAATATTCTAAAAATATGGTATGCCAATATTATTTCATCCACCAAAAAAGCACCACTTAAAGAAGAGGTACTTTAGAGGTCATGTTTCCATTACCTATGCTTGACGAAATTCTTTTTTCATCTTTTCAAAAACTTCTTTATTTGTGATTAAATCATATCCTGTAAGCGCAAGGGCCAAAGCACCTCTAGCTAGAATTTCGTGAGAGTTGTCAGTGATTGTTAAGTCAGCAAATTCCCTCGTATGTGCAATCAGCCCAGGCGATTCAAGACCAATATAGGGGTGTATGGCTGGAACGACGTGACTAACATTTCCCATATCAATCGAACCATAAGATTCCTTCGCTTTCTTCACCTGTTTAACACCCGTTGTTAATAGATTCCTTGTAAATAATCGGGATAAGGTTTGGTTCGTAACCATATTATCGTAGCTCAGCTCATAGTTTTCAATGTGAACTTTTGCACCTGTCATTGATGATGCACCTTCCGCAATACTAATTACCTTTTTAACAACATCATTTAGGTAGTTTCGGTCCTTTGCCCGAACATAAAATTGAGCTATAGCTTTGTCTGGAACAATGTTGGCAGCTACACCGCCTTCTTTAATAATCCCATGGATTCTAACATCTGAAGTAACGTGCTGACGCAGAGCATTGATCCCGTTAAATAATTGAATAACGGCATCCAATGCATTAATTCCCTTTTCTGGCGATGCCGCTGCATGACTCGTTCTGCCGCGGAAGTCAAATTGAATAGCATCCATGGCTAACGAATCACCACTCTCATAGGATTCATCCGCCGGGTGCAATATCATCGCTGCATCAATGTCGTCAAATACTCCTTGTTCCGCCATCGGTACTTTAGCGCCATTTGTTTCTTCTGCAGGTGTACCTAATACAACCACACGGCCGCCAATTTCATCTACGACTTTACTTAAGAGAACTCCTGCACCAGTACTCATAGTCCCAATCATATTATGACCGCACCCATGTCCAACCTCTGGCAAGGCATCATATTCAGACAAATAGGCAATAGTAGGTCCCTCCTTCTTACTATCATAAACTGCTTTAAAGGCTGTAGGACGGCCAACGATACCTTTTTCGACAGAAAATTGATGCTGCTCGAGGAATTCCACTAAAAGTTTCATAGATTCAAATTCTTCATCACCCAGCTCTGGTTGATAATACAAGGTATCATTAATCTCCCATAATTTGTTTTGTATAGCTAGTAAATTATTTTTAAATAATTCCTTCATGTCAAAACACCTCTGATTTTATGATTAAAGTTACAAAATAATTAATGAATATACACTAAAAATGGTATTTAGACAATAAAAAAAGATCAAATCATTTTACGATTTGACCTTTTTTATTTTACCCTTATACTTCTTCACAATACTGATCAAATTCACTTTGAAGCTTTGCCACTACAGTAGCAGGGTCAAAGCCCTCAATTTGATGTCTTTCAATCATAGTCAGTATCTTACCGTCTTTTAACAAAGCAAAAGATGGGGAGGAAGGCGGATAACCTGTGAAATAGCTTCTAGCTGTTTCGGTTGCCTCCTTATCCTGCCCGGCAAATACTGTAACTAGATGGTCAGGGCGTTTATCATTATGAAGCGCATGTGCTGCTGCAGGGCGTGCAATGCCGCCTGCACATCCGCACACTGAATTAATCATCACTAATGTGGTTCCTTTTTGAGCAAAGGCATCTTCTACCTCTGCAGGTGTTTTAAGTTCTTTATACCCAGCAGCCGCAATTTCTTGACGTGCCTGGTTAACTACATCATTCATGAAAAAATTAAAATTCATACTCATCAAAAAACACTCCTTATATTCCGTATATAACTACATAATAACAGTTAAAATGCATTTTCTCCAAATGAAATGAAATCTATTGGGCAAAGCATGTGAACTGTTTGCACATACCAATTCCTGTACCAGAATTTTTTCACTAGTAAAGTTAACTTTTTGTTTCTGATAAAAAGGTTTCAAATAATGTCTCTACAGCTGCTGCTACAGTCATTTCTCCAGAAATCACTTCATTTTCAAGCTTAGGAAGAGCACTTTTAACCTCTTTATGACGATAAAAGAGAAATTGGAGCTGATCCGTAATCATTGAATAAAACCATTCCCTGGCTTGTATTCTTCTTCTTTCCTCAAAAACTCCTGAAGACTTTCCAGTTTCAGCAAAGGATTGAATAACACCCCAGATTTCGTTAATTCCCTCAAGAGTTATCGAAGAGCAAGTATATGCCTTTGTATTCCAACCTTTTGTAGCTGGCTGAAGGAAGTGGAGAATTCGGTTATATTCCTGTCTTGTTTGTTCAGCTATCTGTTTATTCGCTCCATCAGCCTTGTGAACAAGGATGATATCAGCTAGTTCCATAATCCCTTTTTTCATTCCTTGAAGTTCATCGCCCGCTCCTGTCAAAACAAGCAAAATGAAAAGATCAACCATATCTCTGATAATTACTTCACTTTGGCCCACACCAACGGTTTCAATTAAAATAATATCAAATCCTGCCGACTCACACATTAACATCGCTTCTCTTGTTTTTCTGTGTACACCGCCAAGTTTTCCTCCTGTTGGCGACGGACGAATAAAAGCGTTCTTATTTCTTGATAACTGTTCCATTCTTGTCTTGTCGCCAAGAATACTGCCGCCTGAGATACTTGAACTTGGGTCAATAGCCAATACTGCAACCCGATACCCTAGGTTGCACAAATATATACCAAAAGCCTCAATAAAGGTACTCTTGCCTGCACCTGGTACACCGGTTATACCGATACGAATGGATTTACCCGTTTTGGGCAGGAGCATCTTCAACAGCTGCTGAGCTTTTTGAAAATGCTGATCAGCATTACTTTCTACAAGTGTAATCGCTCGAGCAAGCAGGCTTCGGTCACCCTTCAGCACCCCATCATAAAGAACGTCAATGGATGGTTCTGTGGAATTTCGTTTTTGAAAGCGTACATTTTTTTTAAAAGAGACAGTTTGACTTTCAAGCTCCTTGCCTCGTCGCACGATGCTTTGACAGCTGTCAGGATTATTAGGGTCACTCCATTCCGGTTTATGATCCTTCCCCATTTATGGCGACACTTCCTCATAACCTAGTTTTATATAAATCTCCCTAATCACTTTTTGAGCAGCAACAGGAATGATGGTTCCCGGTCCGAAAATGGCCGCTGCACCATGGTCATATAAAAATTGATAATCTTGGGAAGGGATGACACCGCCGACGACAACCAGAATATCCTCTCGGCCCATTTTTTTTAGTTCGTCCACAAGTTGAGGCAGCAATGTTTTATGACCTGCTGCAAGTGAGCTCATGCCCACAACATGAACATCATTTTCAACCGCTTGAATAGCCGTTTCTTCTGGCGTTTGGAACAGCGGACTAATGTCTACATCAAACCCTAAATCCGCGAAAGCAGTGGCAATGACCTTTGCCCCCCGATCATGACCATCCTGACCCATTTTCGCAATAAGGATCCTTGGCCTTCTCCCTTCATTCTCAAGAAAATCATCTGACATTTTCTTCACTTCAATGATCTCTTCCTCATTGCTAAAGGCTGTACTATACACACCACTAATCGAACGAATGACGGCTTTATGCCTTGTGGCCACACGCTCAATAGCGTCAGATATTTCACCAAGCGTTGCTCTTACTCTGGCTGCCTTAACAGCAAGTTCTAATAGATTTTGATTCCCTGTTTCAGCAGCTTTTGTTAATTGATTAAGTGCCGCTTCCACTTTTTGATTATCTCGAGCTGCTTTTAAAGCCGTTAATTTCTCCATTTGCTTTAAACGGACGGCCGTATTATCGATATCTAATATATCGATCGCTTCTTCCTTTTCAGGCCTGTAGCGATTAACACCAATAATGGTTTCTTTACCAGAATCGATTTGCGCCTGTCTTCTAGCTGCTGCTTCTTCGATTCTCATTTTGGGAAGACCTGTTTCTATGGCCTTAGCCATACCCCCAAGCCCTTCGATTTCTTCAATGTGTGTCCAAACCCTTTTTATTAAGTCATCTGTCAGTTTTTCTACATAATAAGAGCCTCCCCAAGGATCGATTACATCGGTAATCCCTGTTTCTTCCTGTAAAAACAACTGAGTGTTTCGAGCAATCCGGGCTGAGAAATCTGTTGGTAAAGCTATTGCCTCATCTAAGGCATTCGTATGTAGTGATTGGGTATGCCCCATCGCCGCGGCATGTGCTTCAATTAGTGTTCGCGTAACATTATTAAATGGATCCTGTTCGGTTAAACTCCACCCTGACGTTTGTGAATGAGTCCGTAACGCTAATGATTTTTCATTCTTCGGCTGAAAAGACTTCATCATTTTGGCCCAAATGAATCTCGCAGCCCGCATTTTGGCGACTTCCATGAAGTAATTTATCCCGATTGCCCAGAAAAAGGACAATCTTGGTGCAAATAAATCGATATCGATGCCTGCTTTAAGACCTGTCCGGACATACTCTAAGCCATCTGCAAGTGTGTAAGCTAATTCTAAATCGGCCGGAGCCCCCGCTTCTTGCATATGGTAGCCAGAAATACTAATACTATTAAACTTTGGCATATATTTGGACGTATATTCAAAGATATCCGCAATAATCTTCATCGACATTTCAGGAGGGTAAATATACGTATTACGAACCATATATTCTTTAAGTATATCGTTTTGGATGGTGCCCGAAAGCTTTTCTTGGCTTACTCCCTGTTCCTCTGCCGTTACGATAAAGAAAGCTAAAATCGGCAAGACAGCCCCGTTCATTGTCATCGATACAGACATTTGATCCAAGGGTATTCCTGCAAAAAGTGTCTTCATATCAAGTATGGAGTCTATGGCAACACCAGCTTTCCCAACATCCCCAACTACACGAGGATGATCGGAGTCATAACCGCGATGGGTAGCTAAATCAAAGGCTACTGATAATCCCTTTTGCCCCATTGCAAGATTTCGGCGGTAAAAAGCATTACTTTCTTCAGCAGTTGAAAAGCCTGCATATTGCCTGACCGTCCAGGGCCGATTCACATACATGGTCGGATACGGTCCTCTCGTATAGGGAGGCAGTCCAGGAAGGTCATCAATATGCTCTAAACCTGCACGATCCTCTTTTGTATAAATAGGCTTAAGGTATATTTGCTCATTTGTTTCAAACAGCAAATCTTCAATGGAAGAAGAAATTTCATGATTAACTTTCACTTCCCACTCGTCTTTTGTCATGAATTTTTGGTCAGAAAACAATGGGATACTTTGAAAATCAGGCTTTCGTTTCTTCAATCGTGTTCACCTCCATATCAGTAAGGATATCTAATAGAGTTTCATAGCAATTAGTCCCCGCATGAATGAACTCCTTAATACCCAGACTCTGCCACTGGGGCTGTTTTTCTACTTCAGGGAGCCCAGCCAAGAAATATATACGTTCAGGAAATTCAGATTTTAAAGCTGTTAGAATGTTTCTACCAGCTAACTCGTACTGTTCATTTGTTCCACAAAAACAAAAATAGGGAGTAGGTGTTTCTAAGACAAATTGTTTCGCATTTTCTAAAGTTAAGATTGGGTTGCTATCCACTGCTTTCAAACCACCAGCAGCTAGATAGCCTTTCATAAAATCCAGCCTTGGTTTATGCTGCTTTATTTCGCCAAGACATATCATCCCTACTGATGGAATGGTGCCTATTTTCCCTTCGAGCTTCTTTGCCTTTCTTCGCAGCTTTTCAAAGGGTTCCGTAAGTCTCCGTGCTGGTATGGCTTCTATTTTGCTTAATGAATAGGTTCCATTTGTAAAAAAACTGTTTATGCTCCTCGGCTTGGGATTTGGTTCAGGTTCATTTATATCGGCATAAACATTTGTTCCAATCATGCTTTGCTTCCTAGTTTGAATATCTAGATTTCTTTTTAGAAAAGTTGCTTCTATTTCCTTCTGGAGCCAATTTGATTTTAAAACATTCAATATACCGCCCTGGCCCTCAATTTGCTGGAAGAATTCCCAAGCTTTTTCAGCGAGCTGAATCGTTAACTCTTCCACATACCAAGAGCCGCCAGCTGGATCAATGACTTTTTCTAGATGTGCCTCTTGTTTCAAGAGCAGTTGGATATTTCTAGCAATTCTTTCTGAAAATGGTGTGGTAACTGTAAGACTGTCAAAAGGAGTAGCTTGTAAATATTGAACCCCTCCGATAACGGCTGCAAATGCTTCATTGCCGGCCCGCAGAAGATTGACATAGGGGTCATGTAAGGATTTTGTAAACGTAGAGGTTTCGGCAGAAATGACCATCCCTCGGGCTTCATCTTTGGCACTGTAAAGTTCAGTTATACGATTCCAAAGTATCCGCGCTGCCCGAAGTTTAGCAATTTCCATGAAGAAGTTATTTCCAATAGAGAATTGGAAGACCATTTTTTTAAAAATTAAATTAAGGTCCATTTCACCATCCTGAAGGATATCAAGATAATGTACCCCTACCGCAATGGCAATTCCCAGCTCTTGAACGGCATTTGCTCCACCATTATGATAAGGGGTTATATCAATGAGTATGGTGTTAAGGTGTGGAAACCTTTGACTAAACTTGTTTATATCTTTCTTCCATTCCTCGATAAACTCCCGTGAAACAGCCCCTTCCTCCGCAAATAGGGCAATCGGGTCTGAACCCATATAACCTGTAATTTTATCAGTCATATTTTCGTCCTCTGCCATTTTTGCTAATACATTGAGAATCACTGAATGCCACCCTTTTGTATTAAGCGCTAATGGATATTGATGATAGAGGCCTGCCAGAACACTCGTAAGGCTGTCATTTGTTTCAATTAATGCTTC
Source organism: Neobacillus cucumis (assembly GCF_023715505.1). The sequence goes on from NZ_JAMBOH010000001.1 coordinate 418,397, forward strand.
CGATACCCTAAAGGAAATAGCAGTTTGCCCATTTTCTAGGGCTGCATGAAGTTTCTCTTTTAATTCTCCAGGTGATTGGTAAGATAACTGCTGTGCTACCTTCCACGAATTTGTCAAATATCCGAGCGGATAAATCCCTCGCCGGTAATCAGAGCCTCCTGAATAGTTAGGAACTGGATGCTCATCCCCTCGGATATAAAGCGGTTTCAAAAAAATGTTTTCATATGTATGCCGATGTAAGGATTCAATCTTTTTCCCTTTTAGAGAGGCTTCTGCTTTAGCCTTCCAGTCATCAATTGTTTTCTGTAAAAAAGATTGATTTCTTATATTTTCCAACTCCATCTCCCCTTTCTTCCGAATTGCAGTAAAATTCAATTAATTCTACTTATTTCTATTTTATGGTACAAATAGATTTCAAGCAATGAAAACCATTGTAAAAAGTAGGTTAATCAATTTCTTCATCTTGTCCTTAATAACTTTAATAATAAAAACCGCTGTCCGTACAGGCAGCGGTAATTTATTGCTAATAAATAGTTGTGGTTGATTTTGATGTATTTTCAAGGATTTCTTTCACTCGTTGTAAGAAACGGCCGCAAACTAATCCGTCCAATACCCTGTGGTCCAGTGACATACATAGATTCACCATATCACGGACTGCAATCATGTTGTTTATGACAACAGGTCTTTTAACGATTGACTCCACTTGAAGTATTGCTGCTTGTGGATAATTAATGATTCCCATTGATTGAACGGAACCAAAGGAACCCGTGTTGTTTACCGTGAATGTACCGCCTTGCATATCTTCTGATTTTAGTTTTCCTGTTCTCACTTTAACTGCTAGTTCTGAGATTTCTCGGGCAATTCCCTTAATGGTCTTTTCATCTGCATTTTTAATGACTGGAACGTAAAGAGCATCTTCGGTTGCCACAGCAATAGAAATATTGATGTCTTTCTTTTGAATAATTTTATCCCCCGCCCACATAGAATTAATTTGTGGGAATTCTTTTAAGGCTTGGGCAACAGCTTTTACAAAAAAAGCGAAAAAAGTTAAATTGAAACCCTCTTTCTTCTTAAATTCATCTTTTAAACCATTACGATATTCCACAAGATTAGTGGCATCCACTTCTATCATGGTCCAGGCATGTGGTGCCTCATGTTTGCTGCGAAGCATATTAGCTGCGATCGCTTTACGCACCCCCGTTACAGGGATTTCTATGTCTCCTGTTTTCACAGGAACTGCTGCCGGGGTCGAAAGCGCTGCGGGCTGACTAGGGATAGCTTGTGCTGCATCATGTTTGACTTCTGGACTTTGTACTGATTCATTTAAGGGATCAACCTTGTGTTCGGTAGTTGGAATATTACCAGATTCAATTAATTTCAATAGATCCTTTCTAGTAATCCTTCCTCCCGCACCGGTGCCTGACACTTTCGTTAAATCAATGCCGTGTTGTTGAGAAATTTTTAAAACCGCTGGTGAATAGCGTGCTTTATTTTCTTGACCTGCTGCAGGTGCCGATTCTATCCTACTTGTTTCCTCCGTATTTGTCTTCACCGCCAGAGAAGGGTCCTCTGTACTGCTATCCTCAACTTCAATTGTACAAATAATCTCCCCTACGGCTAGTGTCTCTCCTTCTTCAGCAATCAGCTCTTTAATCACACCAGTAAAGGAGGACGGGACTTCTGCATTTACTTTATCGGTCATTACCTCGGCCAGCGGGTCGTATTTATTTACCATATCACCTACAGTTACTAACCACTTACTAATAGTACCTTCGGTTACACTTTCCCCTAATTGAGGCATTCTAATTTGTTCAGTTGCCACTAGTTCCATACCTCCTTAATATTCCGCAAGCTCGCGCATTGCCTTTTCGACTTTGTCCGGATTAACCATAAAGAATTTCTCCATGGTAGGAGAATAAGGCATGGCCGGGACATCTGGTCCAGCGAGCCGCATAATAGGAGCATCTAAATCAAATAAGCAATATTCCGCTATAATGGCTGAGACTTCACTTATTATACTTCCTTCCTTATTGTCCTCTGTTATTAGCAGCACCTTGCCGGTTTTAGAAGCTGCTTCAATAATTGCTTCTTTGTCAAGCGGATACACAGTTCGTAAATCAAGGATATGAACAGAAATTCCATCTTGGGCTAATTTTTCTGCCGCTTGAAGGGCAAAATGAACACATAGACCATAAGTAATAACTGTAATATCATCGCCTTCGCGTTTTATATCCGCTTTGCCGATTGGCAGTGTATAATCATTCGCTGGGACTTCACCCTTGATTAAACGATATGCCCGTTTGTGCTCGAAAAAGAGAACCGGGTCATTGTCGCGAATAGCAGCTTTTAATAGTCCTTTCGCATCGTATGGTGTTGAGGGCATTACTATTTTTAACCCCGGCTGATTAGCAAAAACCGCTTCGACTGATTGAGAATGATAGAGTGCTCCATGGACTCCTCCGCCGTAAGGGGCACGAATAACAATTGGACAGTTCCAATCATTATTAGAACGATAGCGAATTTTTGCAGCCTCAGAAATAATTTGGTTTACAGCAGGCATAATAAAATCAGCAAATTGCATCTCAGCAATTGGACGCATCCCGTACATCGCTGCCCCTATTCCTACTCCTGCGATAGCTGACTCTGCAAGTGGCGTATCAATGACCCGTTCCTCACCAAATTGTTCGTATAAGCCTTGGGTTGCTTTAAATACTCCGCCTTTCACCCCTACATCTTCACCAAGGATAAACACCTTGGGATCGCGTTCCATTTCTTCACGCATCGCCATTGTGATTGAATCAATATATGAAATAATCGCCATTTTACTTCCCCCTTACTCTTCCGTTTCCGCATAAACATATTTCAATGCATCTTCTGGTGCAGAATAAGGAGCATTTTCTGCATATTCTGTCGCCTCATTCACCAGTTTCATCACACGATCATTCATTTCTTTTTCTAGGTCATCATTTAAGACATTTGTTTCCTTCAAATAGGCTCCAAAGGTCATTAACGGATCCTTTGTTTTTGCTTTTGCCACTTCATCCGGTGCACGGTACGAACGATCGTCATCATCCGAAGAATGTGGAGTAAGCCGGTAAGAAATTGTTTCAACAAGGGTTGGACCTTCGCCACGGCGGCCCCGGTCAGCCGCCTCTTTTACAGCCTTATACACTTCGAGAGGATCATTACCATCAACAGTTACACCTGGCATCCCATATCCAATCGCACGATCTGACACCCTTTCACATGCTAATTGTTTTTCAATTGGGACTGAAATAGCATATTTATTATTTTCGCACATGAATATAACCGGAAGTTTATGCACACCTGCAAAGTTTGCCCCTTCATGGAAATCCCCTTGGTTAGAAGAACCTTCTCCAAACGTAACAAATGTTACTAAATCTTTTTTCTCCATCTTTCCTGCAAGAGCAATTCCTACAGCGTGGGGAACTTGTGTGGTAACAGGTGAAGAACCCGTTACGATTCTATTTTTCTTTTGCCCAAAATGGCCAGGCATTTGCCGGCTTCCTGAGTTCGGATCCTCCGCTTTAGCAAAACCGGAAAGCATCAATTCTGTTGGTGTCATCCCGAAGGTTAACACAACCCCCATGTCTCGGTAGTAGGGAAGTACATAATCCTTCTCCCGATCCAGAGCAAAAGCCGCTCCCACCTGTGCAGCTTCTTGGCCTTGACATGAAATAACAAATGGAATTTTCCCAGCACGATTCAATAACCACATCCGCTCATCAATGCGTCGGGCCAAAAGCATTGTCTCATACATTTCCAATACCTTTTGGTCGCTTAATCCTAAAACTACATGACGCTTCTCTGCCATTTATTTCTTACCTCCCAATTGTTCGATAAATACTAACAAATTATCAAAAGCTAATACGTTACATTTATTATGAATGAATGGCCTTCCCATCCACTGCCAAAGCTGCTTCCCCAATGGCTTCTGTCAAAGTGGGATGTGGATGAATGGTATGGGCAATTTCCCACGGTGTTGCATCTAATACCATGGCCAGCCCTGCCTCTGTGATCATGTCAGTTACATGTGGACCAATCATATGCACCCCTAGAATATCATCAGTCTCGGAATCTGCAACAATTTTTACAAAGCCATCTGAATCGCCGAAAACAAGAGCTTTCCCGATTGCCCGGAAGGAAAAATTACCTATTTTCAATTTATGGCCTTTTTCTTTTGCCTGCTCCTCAGTTATTCCTACACTGGAGACCTCCGGGTTACTATAGATGCACCTGGATACTAAGTTATAATTCATTGGCGATGGTTTTTCTCCTGCTATATGCTCAACTGCAATAATTCCCTCATGCGAGGCAACATGTGCAAGTTGTAAACCGCCTATAACGTCACCTATCGCATAAATATGGGACTCTTTCGTTTGATAAAATTCATTGGTCACGATAAAGCCATTTTCAGCTTGGATATCAGTATTTTCAAGTCCTATTCCCTCTAGATTTGCTTGGCGGCCAACTGAGACTAAGAGTTTTTCAGCCTTGAACTGTTTAAGGACCCCTTTAACCTCTGCTGAAATACTAACCTCTTGATCTTTTACAATTGTTTCAGGAAGCACCTTAGCACCGGTAACAAGGTTTATCCCCTTCTTTTTCAAGACCCGCTGCATTTCTTTAGAAATATCTTTATCCTCTGTTGGAATGATACGGTCAGCAAACTCAATAACTGTTACATTTATTCCAAAATCAGAAAGCATGGAAGCCCATTCTATTCCGATAACACCGCCTCCAACAATAATGATTGATTTTGGCAAAGTTTCAAGCTGTAACGCTTCATCAGATGATATTACCAACTGACCGTCGACTTCTAGCCCTGGAAGCGTTCTTGGTCTTGAACCAGTGGCCACAATCACATTTTTTGGAATCAGCATTTCGTTTTCCGTTCCGTTGTTCATTTCAACAGAAATAGTACCCGACATCGGTGAAAAAATCGAAGGTCCGAGGATTCGTCCAATCCCTTCATAGACATCAATCTTCCCCTGTTTCATTAGATGTTGGACGCCCTTATGTAACTGGTCAATAATCTTATTTTTTCTAGCTTGAACTTTTCCAAAATCTAATGAAACATCGCTCGTGATAACACCAAAATCCTCACCGCGCTTTGTTGTTGCAAAAACCTCTGCACTTCTTAATAAGGCCTTGCTTGGGATGCAGCCCTTATGGAGGCAGGTACCTCCCAATTTCCCTTTTTCTACAATGGCTGTTTTTAAGCCAAGCTGAGAAGCGCGAATAGCTGCCACATAGCCGCCTGTTCCACCTCCAAGAATGACCAAATCATATTCTTGTGCCACTTATGTTTCCTCCCCATAGTCGTTAGATTTTTGCAGTAGAATAATTCCCCGGATATACCTTTGCTTCTTCTTCACCGCTTAAAACCCGAAGTGCCCCTTCTGCCAAGGCTTGAAGTTCATTTTCCCCGGGTTGAACAATGACATCCGCAATCCAATTGACTCGATCGCTAATTGATTTCACCAATCCATTTGCAAAGCTGAGTCCGCCTGTTAAGATGATAGCGTCCACCTTGCCAGAAACAACCGCACTGCAAGCCCCTATTTCTTTAGCTACCTGATAGGCCATTGCTTCATAGATTAACTCTGCCACTTTGTCGCCTGCAGCAATTCTCTTTTCTACCGTTACTGTATCGTTTGTTCCAAGGTATCCGACAAGTCCACCATGCCTTACAAGTTTCTTCATCATTTCTTCCCGATAATATTCGCCTGAAAAACAAAGGGCAATTAAATCCCCTGCAGGCACAGTCCCAGCCCGTTCAGGACTAAAAGGTCCATCACCGTGCAAACCATTGTTTACATCAACAACTCTTCCTTGTTGATGGACACCGACCGTAATGCCACCGCCCATATGGGCAACAATCAAATTTAATTCACTGTATTCCTTTCCCAGCTCCTTTGCTACTCTCCTAGCAACTGCTTTTTGATTTAAGGCGTGAAAGATACTTTTTCTTTCAATTAAGGAAAAACCGGAGATCCTAGCAATTGGGGCGAGTTCGTCAACAACAACTGGATCGACAATAAAGGCAGGGATATTTAAACCTGAAGCAATTTCGTAGGCTATAATCCCACCTAAATTAGATGCATGCTGCCCCGCATAGCCAGATCTTAAATCCTTTAACATTAAATCATTGACCTGGTATGTTCCCCCTTCAATAGGACGAAGTAAGCCGCCACGTCCGCAAACAGCTGATAATTTTGATATGTTAATTCCTTCATTATCCAGTGTTTCCAAAATTACAGCCTTTCTAAATTGATGTTGGTCAATAATAGTAGTAAAAGTAGTAATAATTTCCACATCATGACGGATAGTTGTTTCAAAAATAGAAACTTCGTTATCAAAAACACCAATTTTAGTGGATGTTGATCCTGGGTTAATGGTAAGTATCCGATCTTTATAATCTGGCAACGTCGTATCCTCCACTTAAAAGATCTATCTAAAGGCAAATGCGCTGAATCCAATTCAGCGCTCTGCCTTAACATCATTTTCCTCGTAAGGGCCTTGTATTATCTTGAAATCCGATGACTTAAGATATGATGGCCATTTTGTAAAAATTGGCTTCTTGAATTACGAATTCGTGCGATTCTTTCTTCAGCCATTCTATCAGCAGCAACATAGGTTGGGATGCCATCCCGCTTCGAAATTTCAATGACCTTTTCAATCGTTGTATATAGCTGTTCAACCTTTTTCATTGCACGTTCTTGATTATATCCATAAAGCTCATCTGCCACATTGATAACGCCGCCAGCGTTTATTACATAATCCGGAGCATATACAATGCCCATTTCATGAATGATATCTCCATGACGAGCGTCCTTTAATTGATTATTAGCAGAACCTGCAATTACTTTAGCCTTCAATTGAGGGATTGTGTCATCATTAATCGTTGCCCCTAAGGCACAAGGAGCATAGATGTCACACTCAGCTCCATAAATATCATCCGGATCAACTGCACGAGCACCAAATGCTTGAACGGCACGATTTACTGCTTCTTTGTTAATGTCGGTTACAATAAGCTGCGCCCCTTCTTTATGCAGGTATTCGCAAAGTGTATACGCTACATTGCCAACTCCCTGTACTGCAACCACTCTTCCTTCAAGTGAATCCGTACCAAAGGCTTCCTTTGCCGCTGCTTTCATGCCGCGATATACACCAAAGGCAGTGACTGGAGACGGATTACCAGAAGATCCAAATGCCGGAGAAATACCTGTAACAAAATCTGTCTCCTCGTGGATTAAATCCATATCCGCCACAGTTGTCCCCACATCTTCAGCTGTAATGTATCGGCCATTTAAACCTTGGACGTAACGGCCGAAAGCTCTGAATAATTCCTCACTTTTATCTTTACGAGGATCGCCAATGATAACGGTTTTTCCTCCTCCGAGATTTAGACCTGCAGCTGCATTTTTATAGGTCATCCCTTTAGCTAGACGAAGAGCATCTTCAATCGCTGCATCCTCAGAGGCATAAGTCCACATGCGGGTACCACCCAACGCCGGACCAAGTGTTGTATCATGAATAGCTATAATAGCTTTTAGACCTGATTGCTTATCTTGACAAAAAACTAATTGCTCATAATCATATTTCTCTAAATACTTGAAGATTTCCATGAAATTTCCTCCTCAAATGGGTAAAAACCTATTTATTTACACAACATAGAGCTAACGCTAGTGAATACAGCTTGCTTTCTGCTGTATCAGCTCTTGATGTTAGCACTATTGGAGCGCTTGCTCCCGCAAGGACAGCGCCTACCTTTGCCTTAGCAAAATAAATTAATGATTTATATAACACATTCCCAACCTCGATTGTGGGTACCAATAAAATATCTGCTTTACCTGCTACGTCGCTGATAATCCCTTTGTGTTCAGCAGCTAATTCAGAAATGGCATTGTCAAGGCCAAGTGGCCCATCAACAATGCAATCGGAAATTTGCCCCCGTCTATTCATCACTGTTAATGCAGCAGCATCAAGGGTGGCCTGCATATCGGGATTAACTGCTTCAACAGCAGCAATAACCGCTACTTTAGGCATTTCGATCCCGACTGATTTGGCAAGTACAACCGTATTTTTTATAATTTGCACTTTTTGTTCTAAGTTAGGAGCAATGTTCATAGCTGCATCTGTAATTAAGAGTAGTTGACTATAACCAGGGACTTCAAAGAACGCTGTATGTGATAAAACATTCCCAGTTCTGAGTCCATACTCCTTATTTAAAACCGCCTTTAAAAAGGTATTGGATGGAATATTTCCTTTCATTAATACATTTGCTTGTTTGTTGGAAACCGCTTGAACCGCGGATTCTGCGGCACTGACTACAGAATCAGAATGAACAATTTTTAATTTATGATTATTCAAGAGCTCCTGCTTTTGCAATTTAATCAGTGAAATGATTTTTTCCTGATCACCATAAAGGATAAATTCAGCAAGATTTCGATTTAACGCATTAAGTACGGCCTCAATGACTTCTGCCGTGTCTGCAGCGGCTACAGCAACCGTATGATGGCCATTGCGTGTTGCTTGATTTATCAGTGAGTCTAGCAACAAGCTGTCATCAACCCTTTCCTCTCTTCCTCAATCCCACTTAAAAATATGCAAGTTTTATGCCATATCTCTTTTATGTAAACGTTTTATTTTAATCATCAGAACAATGCAATAAATTTCAGACCATGAAATTTATTGCATGCTATTTTTTTCAAGATTGTATTTTTCTAGTTTATAATAAAGGTTTCTTACTGATAAACCTAATGTTTTAGCTGTCATTGTTTTATTTCCGTGTAAACGTAAAAGAGTTTCCTGGATAATCCTTGCTTCGTATTCCTCCACCATTTCTGGCAAGGTCTTTTCTAAATTTAAGGGTTCTCGGGATTTCATTCCAGAAGATTCTATCCTTATCGTATTGTTTCTTAATTCCGGAAGATGGTTAATATCGATGAAGGTATCGTTATAATTCATAAAAATAATCGCTCTGCCAAGGATATTTTCTAATTCTCTCACATTTCCCGGCCAGTCATATTCCATTATTTGAACTAGTGCTTTTTTCGTTACTCCTTCGACATTTCTTCCATAATCCCGATTAATTTTATTTATCAGCCTGCTGCATAAAACAGGGATCTCCTCTTTACGCTTCCTGAGCGGTGGAATTTGAATTGGCATGCGGTTTAATCGATAATATAAGTCTTCCCTAAACGAACCTTTAGCAATACCCTTTTCCAGATTTACATTTGTTGCAGCAATGATTCGGACGTTTATGTTGATAGGCTTTGTACCACCCACGCGGATAATTTCACCTTCTTGCAGTACCCTTAAGAGCTTTGCCTGGGTATTGGCAGACAATTCCCCTATCTCGTCAAGAAAGATACTGCCGTTGTTCGCTTCCTCAAAAAGACCGCGTTTTCCTCCCCTTAGTGCACCTGAAAAGGCACCTTCCTCATAGCCAAATAATTCACTCTCTAATAACGATTCAGAAATTGCGGCACAATTTACACGAATAAATTTATTGTATTTTCGATCACTTGCATTATGTATGGCATGGGCAAACAACTCTTTCCCTGTTCCCGATTCGCCTCGCAGCAGTACAGTTGCAGGAGTTTTTGCCCCCAGCTTTGCCTGTTCAATGGCAATCACCATTTCCTCTGATATGCCGATAATATCCTCGAATGTGTATTTTGCTTCAAGAGTCCGGATGATTTGTCTAGCCCGATTCAATTCTCTGCTTAACGATTTCATCTCTGACATATCATGGATCACACCGACACTGCCTTTTAATTTCCCTTCTACAATAATCGGGGCTACATTCACAATTACCTCCCTTTTATTGGGGCCTACCCTCATTGGGACACCACGTACAGCCCTTCTTGTCTGTAAAACCTTCATATGCATACTTTCACCTTCAGAAATGTCAGCATTTGCAGGCTTTCCAATGACTTGATCTTTGGTAAGGCCAGTTAGTCTGGTGTAAGCTGGATTAATAAGGATTCCACGGCCATTCTCATCAACAACGGAGATGGCATCATCACTCGAATGAATAATGGCCTGAAGCATAGTTTGAATTTCCTTTAAATTAGTGATTTCCTCCGCTAAATTGACCACTTCTGTTATATCCTTAAAAACAGCAAATGCCCCCATCAATGTTCCATTTTCTTCAACGATCGGAATACGGGTCGTAATAATTTTCCGTCCATTACCTAATTCCATTTCCTGATTAGATTCCACTCTTCTTGTTTTCAAAATTAATAAAAGCCTGCTCGTCGGAATAACTTCTAGAACATCCTTACCAACTGCCTGCTCTTTGTTAACACCCATGATTTCTTCAGCTCTTTTATTAAAAAGAATTACTTTTCCATGATTATCGATTACCACCATACCATCATTGGCAGCGTTAAAAATTAGTTCCTGCTTATATGAATCATTTTGGAGCTTTGCCACAAGTTCTTCCTTTTCTTCCATAAGCTTTGATACCAAGAAGGCAACGCTCCCGGGAATTAATACCGTTTGCTTATTTTTGGCATTTCGAATTTCATGAAAAACTTCATCATTTCCTGTCACTTCAATAATGATATCAATATTCTCATTTAAAAACGTCTGCCAGCTTGTCCCTGTATTAATTCCCTCTTTGCGAGCGAGGATAATCCCGGGTGCATTTTCGTTTCGATCAATAACAACTTGAACGTTAAGCACTTCGGATTCTTTTAGAATTTCTAAGATTGCCGTTCCACCTTTACCAGCTCCAACAATCATAATGTTCTGCATTTATTTTACCCCTTTTGGTATTAGGAAATTTTTTGCATTCACCAAAGAAGAATCTCTGCAATTCTCTTCATTACCAATTTTATAACTAAAAGACTCATCTTGACAATTTTCATCTATAAAAAAATATTTTGTTGAGATATAATGATATAGAAGTCAGAAAATTATCTAGTAATTGGAAGGATTTATTTATGATACGTATTATCGCTCTCATCATTTTAGTCATTCCAGGTGCATTAGCGGCTTTAGGCATTAAATTAATGCGTGATATGACATTCGGAATTCTGCAAACGCCATTTCCAAATTTATTATTGCAATTCTTAACAGGATTGATTTTTTTTATCGGGGGTCTTGGATTTGTTGCCGGATTTATTTTTCACCGTGACCGTAAGCGCAATAAAGTCCAGCCTAAGTTTAAGAAATGATGATTCGTTCGTAACTTAAAAGGGAGAGGCCGTTCTACTGAACAGCCCTCTCCTTTTCAATTAGCAGATCGATTCGTCACAATTTGTCCACATATTGTTTTCTAATCCGAAGAGCCTTAGCGGGATCATCTGTTATTATAGCTGTACAATTAATTTTAAAAAACCGGTTCATATCTATATCTTTGTTAACTGTATAGGGGCGTACTGCAATACCATTATCCATGGTATTAATAAGTATACTATCGGACATAGCAGAGTGTTTAGGATGAATCCCTTTTGCACGTATTGATTGAGAATAAATCCAAGGCATATAAATTCCTTCTATAAACAGTGGTGCTGTTTCAATCTCTGGTGCAATCCTGTAGCTGTAAACTATACTATAATGATTAAAGGACGATATAATAATCCGATCACTCAGCCCATAGTTTCTAACTAATTGGACTACTTTTTTTTCCATTCCATCATAGGGAATGAGTCCATTTTTCAACTCAATATTACAGATTAATTTGTTGGTTTGGAGCCATTCCAATACTTCTATTAAGGATGGGATCTGTTCTTTCCTTAACCCTTTTTTGTTGGCATTTAATTTTCTAATATCTTTATATAAGAGATCCTTAACAAACCCGCTTCCGGTGGTTGTTCGATCCACTTTTTCATCATGGATTACGACTATTTCACCATCCTTCGTTAACTGTACATCCAGTTCTAGTCCATCGGCACCAGCTTTTTCAGCTTCTATAAAAGCGCCCATCGTATTTTCAGCAAATAAAGCGGAATATCCACGATGTGCAAATATTTGTGTCATATTTTCACTTCCCAACATTTAAATTGAGGAATAGACTTGTAACCATTACAATTATTAACAAAAACTGCCTAAAGCTATTTCGTGGATTAAAATACCGTTAGAACAGCTTATGCATTTTACCTCAACATATTCTATTACAAAAACTTATGGAATTAGAAAAGAAGGAAAAAAATTAATCGATAAAAAACTAATAAAGGCCTTCATTCACTGGAATGAAGGCCTTCGCTGCTTTAGTGATTTTTCAAGAAGCCTTATGTTCAAGGCGTAATTTATCTGCTACCATGGCAATAAATTCACTATTAGTAGGCTTTGCTTTCGTCATACTGACTGTATAACCGAATAGAGAGGAAATGGAGTCAATATTCCCCCGGCTCCAAGCCACTTCAATTGCATGACGAATGGCCCGCTCTACACGGCTTGCTGTTGTATTATACTTTTTAGCGATATCCGGATATAGTACTTTTGTGATCGAACCTAGAAGTTCGATATCGTTGTATACCATTGAAATGGCTTCACGCAAATATAAGTATCCTTTAATATGCGCTGGAACGCCTATTTCATGAATAATACTAGTGATGCTTGCGTCAAGATTTTTTGGTTTTTGTTCAGACTGAGACCGATAACTTACACTAGGAGCCTTCCTAGTAAAAGTATTCGCATTACCGCTAACTTGACGAATATGGCTGCCGAGATTTTCCATATCAAAAGGTTTTAAGATAAAGTAGGAAGCACCAAGTTCAACCGCCTTTTTGGTAACATCCTCTTGACCAAATGCAGTTAGCATAATAACATTTGGAATCGTTCCTTTTTTTACATCACGTAAACGCTCAAGAACAGCTAATCCGTCAAGATGCGGCATAATGATATCCAGCACAAGTACATCTGGGTCTACGGAAGCAAGCATATCTAAACATTCTTGACCGTTGTGTGCTATACCGACAACTTCCATATCTTCTTGGGAGGAAATATAGTCCTCTAATAATCCTACTAACTCTCTATTATCATCAACAACAAATACCTTTATCTTTTTCAAATCCTGTTCCTCCCTCATACAAATCGTGTCTCTATTTTCAATCGAACATTCAAATCGTTTTTTTTCTCTTAATTCTATTCTAAATTAGAAATTCGACAATGCAACAAAAATTCCTTTCATTTTTTAAATATTTGTTAAAATAGTGATAAAATCTTATCTTTTCTTTGTTTTACTTCCTTATTCGACGTAAAACGCATCATTACCAATTTATTACTGCCTTTTGTCGAATTTTCCTTATAAAAAAAACAAGCAAAATAGGTCATTGCACCTATTTTGCTTGGAATTCAACTTGCTTTTTCTTTTGGCGTTTCATATATATTAATTCCAGCTTCATTTAGCATCCACTCAATATGGACTCCATAGCCGGATGTAGGATCATTGACAAAGACATGTGTTACAGCTCCGACAAGCTTACCGTTTTGAATAATCGGACTGCCACTCATCCCCTGTACAATTCCTCCTGTCTTTTCAAGCAGCTTTGGATCGGTTACTTTTATAACCATGCCTTTTGTTGCCGGAAACTTTTGCGGGATTGTACTAACAATTTTGATATCAAATTCTTCTACTCGATCACTATCAACCACTGTTAAAATTTTTGCAGGTCCTTCTTTTACCTGATCAGATAGGGCAATTGGAAGTGGTTTATCCAATATACCATTTTTTAATTCACGGTTTAATTCCCCGAAAATTCCAAACGGGCTGTTCTTTTGAATGTTACCAACAATTTCATGATCCGAAGAAAAACGAGCAAGCTTTTCACCTGGATCTCCATTACTTCCTTTTTCTATCGATGTTACAGTAGAACGGACAATTTGCCCATCTTCTACAACGATTGGTTTTTTTGTATCCATGTCTGAAATTACATGCCCAAGGGCACCATATTTTTTAGATTGTGGATGAACAAAGGTCATGGTTCCAATACCAGCTGCAGAATCTCTGATATATAGTCCAAGCTTATAAGTGTTCTCTCCCTTGTCTTTCAAAGGAGTTAGTTTGGTGGTAAATTTTCCAGTTTCTCGGCTTATGACTAAATCAAGGGCTTTACCATCTTGTCCTGCCGATTGAACAAAAGGGGCTACGTCTGTCATTTTCTCAATTTTACTGCCATTGATTTCTGTTATGATATCTCCAACTTTAATTCCTGCAATTTCACCTGGAGACTTTTTTCCATTTTCTGTGTTAATTAAATGGTGACCAACCACTAACACACCAACTGTATTTAGTTTTACACCAATTGATTGACCTCCGGGTAAGACACGGAAATCTTTTAAGACACGTACATCAACCTTTTTAATGGGAATCCCTGCATACTCTAGAAGCATTTCATTTTTGCCGTGTTCAATTGCTTTAACTGATACCGACTTTTTTTCCTGATTAAGTGTGATATTTGAATTGTGAGAAGCTATGGCGGCTGTTACCGGTGCAGCCTTTTGGAACGTGTAATCTTGTCCTTCAAAAACGGTTATTGACTTTGGTATTGAAAGGTATTGCTGTAAGGGCTGAAAAAAAATAAGGCTAATTAATGAAACAAGGAGAATTCCACCAATAATCTTTCTAATTATTTCTAACTTCAAATCCTTCACTCTCCTCGCTTCTTTTCATTGCACTTATAAAAATGGCTACATCTATAATTTTGCCTCCTTGACAATCATTTATAACTTCGTTCAACATAAAAAAGCTACCCAATTTGGATAGCATTTCATTTTATCTTATTTTTACCAGCTAATTGCAATAATTCTTCTGCATGTTTCTTCGTTAAATCGGTTATTTCCGTACCAGAAATCATTCGACCTATTTCTTTTATTTTCTCTTCTGTCTTTAATGGTGTAACAGATGTCTTGGTACGTCCGCCCTTTATAATTTTTGCAATAAACAAGTGAGTATCTGCCATTGCTGCCACTTGCGGTAAATGGGAAATACAAAGAACTTGAGAACCTGCTGCGACCTTATATATCTTTTCAGCAATCGATTGAGCGACTCTACCGCTGACACCGGTATCTACTTCATCAAAAATAATCGATGTTACCCCTTGATGTTTAGAAAATATACTTTTTAATGCCAGCATAATTCGTGACAATTCTCCACCCGATGCCACTTTTGACAATGGTTTTAGGGGTTCTCCAGGATTAGTTGAAATATAGAACTCTATATGATCGACACCATTTTTTGCAAAATGATGCCGTTCGGATTCAAATCTTATTTCAAAAATAGTTTTCTCCATGTACAGTTCTTTTAATTCTTTATGAATTAATTTTGTCAGCTTGTTTGCCCATTTATGGCGAAGTTCCGTTAATTGTTGTGCTTCAAGCACCAAGTCTTTTTTGATAGATGTTAATTCCTTTTCGAGTTCTCCGATATGCGTTTCTTTGTTTTGCAATGTTTCAATTTCTTCTTCAATCTTGGCAGCGTATTCTAATATTTCCGTAATGGTTTTCCCGTATTTCCGTTTAAGCTGATTAATTTCGTTCAAACGACCTTCAATTTCGTTTAATCTCTGTGGGTCATATTCAAGACCATCTAATTCATTTCTTAATGTATGTGCGGCATCTTCTAATTGGTAAAAACTATTTGAAACTGAATCAGATAAGTCTTGATAGGTAGAATCAAGTGCAGCAGCCTCTTCAAGGGAGCCCATGACCATCCCAATCCAATCTAGTCCCTTTTGTTCTCCCTTTAGAGCGTTATATCCAGTTTGAATGGCCTCGAATACCCTTTCGAAATTCCCTAATTTTCTTTTTTCCTCAGACAATTCTTCATCTTCATTTGGTTTTAAATCTGCCTTTTGGATTTCATCTAACTGAAATTGAATTAGATCCAGCCGATGTGCTGTCTGCTGGTCGTTCTCGCTCAAGGATTTAAGTTTATGTAGTGTTTGCTCAAAACGGCGAAATACCTGTGAATATTCATTCTGAGCAGGATAAATTGACTCTGCCCCGAATTGATCAAGTAATGTCAAGTGTCTTGTTTCATCCATAAGCTCCTGATGTTCATGCTGACCATGTATATCTACAAGTGTTGCACCTATTTCTCTGAGAATTGAAATAGTCACCAGTTTTCCATTGATCCGGCAAACACTTTTCCCAGTCCGGGCAATATCACGCCGTAAAATCAGCATGCCCTCTTCAATCTCAATCCCAAATTCATACGCTTTTGACTTAACTGGATGGTTAGGATCATCTATTTGGAATAACCCTTCAATAATGGCTTTTTCTTCACCATGACGGACAAATTCAGCAGACCCTCTGCCACCCACTAATAAATGGATGGCATCGATAATAATGGATTTACCAGCACCTGTTTCACCCGTTAGAACCGTTAACCCTTTTTCAAACGAGATCGACAAATCCTCAATAATGGCGAAGTTTTTTATTGATAATTCTGCTAACAAGGTACTTCCCCCCATTTAAAGCATGTCAAGGAACCGGTTTGTAATGACCTCAGTGTCTTCCGGTGTTCGACAAATAATTAACATGGTATCATCACCACAAATTGTTCCCAGTATTTCATCCCAGTCAAGGTTATCAATTAATGCACCTATTGCCATAGCGTTACCAGGCAGGCATTTCATGACGAGTAAATGACCCGCGGAATCAATTCTGACAAAAGCGTCAATAAGCGATCGTTTTAATTTTTGCAAAGGGTTAAAGCGTTGGTCCGCAGGCAAGCTGTATTTATAGCGTCCATCTGTTAATGGAACTTTAACCAAGTGCAATTCTTTAATATCTCTAGAGACGGTTGCCTGCGTTACATTATATCCTGCACTCTTTAATTCATCTACTAATTCATCTTGCGTCTCAATATCGTTGCTGGCAATAATTTCTCTTATTTTAATATGGCGTTGACCTTTATTCATTTTTTCACCTCGTTATAAGAAAAGCGCAAGCGCCTTGGTCAGCCCCGACAAGCATAAGACGAGCCGGCCGAAAGGTTGCTTTTTAACCTTTTGGACGGATTGACTTATGACCTCGAGGGGCTAGGCGCTGGAGCTAGACATTTCTCAAAGTCAAAAACTTTTATACTTTCTTATCTCATAAGAAAAGCGCAAGCGCCTTGGTCACCCCCGACAAGCATAAGACAAGCCGGCCGAAAGGTTAATTTTAACCTTTTGGACGAGGCTGTAGACCATCGAGGGGCTAGGCACTGGAGCTAGACAATTCTCAAAGTTAAAAGCTTTTTACTTTTGAATCTAATAAAAGAACATCAGTGTATGTCCTATCTACCAATATGTTAGCCCATTTCCAAAGGAATGTACATTTTTTTCTCATAAAAATACATTCACATACAAAAGGGATAGGCTATTTGCCTACCCTTCATCCCGTTTTGTGTGAAATTCCTTATGGGATTGCTCGACAATTTCAGCAGGCTGAATTTGCAGTTGATTAATCCCCGCTTCTCGTTCATTTTCCCATCTTAGGTGAAGCAAAAATTCAATATTTCCGTCTCCTCCTGTAATAGGGGAGTAGGATAAGTTTTTAACAATATAGCCTTCCTTGATGGAAAAGTTAATAATTTTTTCAATAACCTGTAGATGTACTTTTTCATCACGTACAATTCCTTTTTTACCGACTTGCTCTCGTCCAGCCTCGAATTGCGGCTTAACCAAAGCAATAATATCACTGCCAGGAATTAATAATGTTTTTAGAACTGGTAAAATCAATGTTAATGAAATGAACGATACATCGATGGTGGCAAAGTTTGGCATTTCACGACTTAAATCTGCTGGTGTGACATAACGAAAATTGGTTCTTTCCATTACAATTACACGTTCATCCTGCCTCAGTTTCCATGCCAGCTGATTATAACCTACATCGAGGGCATAGGACATCTTTGCACCATTTTGCAATGCACAATCTGTAAACCCACCAGTGGAAGAACCGATATCCAATAAAACCTTATTTTCGACATTCACATCAAAGACCTTTAATGCCTTTTCCAGCTTTAATCCACCACGACTCACATATGGAAGTACATTCCCCTTTATATTTAAGGGTATATCTACTTTAACCTTCTCACCAGGTTTATCTAGTCGTTCCTCATTTGTATAAACTAAACCTGCCATAATCGCTCTTTTTGCCTTTTCCCGGGTCTCAATGAGTCCTCTTTCAACTAATAAAACATCTAAACGTTCTTTGTTTTTCATATTTATGCCCTTTGTTGTTTTTTTCTGGCCTGCGCTAAAATAGAAGTCCTCTTTACTGCTTCTTCTGTTGTTAAACCGATTTCCTCAAGTAAGGAATCTACATCACCATGTTCAATAAATCGATCTGGAATCCCTATTCTGTCAATAAATGCATCGTGATATCCCTGGGATCCCGCATACTCAAGGATTGCACTGCCAAACCCACCTTGCAAAACAGCCTCCTCAATCGTCAGGATAGGGATTTGTTTATCAAGAAGCTCCGTTAGCATTATTTCATCAATCGGCTTAATAAACCTAGCATTAACAACTCTAATGGATAATCCTTGTTTTTCAAGACTTTGTGCGGCCTCCATTGCCATTGGAATGGTGGTACCAAAGGTTAAGATCGCCGCATCTGTTCCTTCTTTTATGGTCTCCCAAGTGCCAATCGGAATGTTCTGGAGGTCTTCATCCATCTCTACCCCTAATCCATTACCGCGTGGAAATCTCATAGCAATCGGTCCATCATTATAATTTAATGCGGTATAAACCATATGCTGACCTTCATTTTCGTCCTTAGGCATCATTAAGACCAGATTGGGGATATGCCTTAAAAAAGCTATATCAAATACTCCTTGATGCGTTTCACCGTCCGCACCTACTAAACCAGCACGGTCAATTCCAATAAAAACATTTAAATTTTGCCGGCAAATATCATGAAGCACTTGGTCATAGGCTCGTTGTAAAAAGGTTGAATAAATGGCCAAAAAAGGCTTCATATTTTGAGTGGCCAATCCTGCTGCAACAGTTGCAGCGTGCTGCTCGGCAATCCCCACATCGAACATTCGGTCTGGGAACTCGCTGGCAAAACCTTCTAGCTTCGAACCTACCGGCATTGCTGGGGTAATTGCAACAATTCGCTCGTCACTCCTTGCAAGCTTACGGACCGTTTCGCTGACAACACTGCTCCATGCAGGCGGTTGCTTTTTTGTTGGTTTGACAAAATCTCCTGTATCCATTTTATATGGTCCCGTTCCATGCCAAGTACCAATCTTGTCACTTTCAGCCGGTCTAAACCCCTTCCCCTTTTTTGTAATAACATGGAGAATCACAGGTCCGTCGGTCTTTTTTGCTGATTGGAGGCTTTCAAATAAAGTATCAAAATTATGACCATCAATCGGTCCTAAATAAGTAAAGCCCAGCTCTTCAAAGAACATACCGGAAACCACTAAATACTTCAGGCTATCCTTTACTCTTTCAGCCGTTGCAGCCAGTTTTCCGCCAACAGCGGGAATTTTCTTTAACAGTACTTCAAGTTCATCTTTTACCCATTGATATTTTCCAGCCGTCCGTAATTGACCCAAAATATTATGAAGTGCACCGACATTGGGAGCAATGGACATTTCATTGTCATTAAGGACTACAATCATATCTTTTTTCTCATGTCCAATATGATTTAGGGCCTCAAGTGCCATTCCGCCCGTTAAGGCACCGTCGCCAATTACAGGGACTACAAAGGAATTCTCTTTTTTCAGATCCCTTGCAATTGCCATACCCATAGCAGCTGAAAGAGAAGTGGAGCTGTGTCCCGTCTCCCAAACATCGTGCGCACTTTCTTCCCGTTTCGGAAAACCGCATAACCCCTTAAATTGTCTTAACGTGTCAAATTCACTGGCCCTGCCAGTTAAAATTTTATGAACATAGGATTGGTGACCAACATCCCAAATAATTTTATCCCTCGGACTATCAAAACATCTATGTAATGCGAGCGTTAGTTCCACCACACCTAAATTTGGCCCGATATGCCCTCCCGTTACAGATAATTTTTGAATTAAAAACTCACGAATTTCTTGACTAAGAGCCTCAAGCTCCTGATTCGACATCCTTTTTAAGAAGGATGGGTCCTTTATTGATAATAAATCCATTTCTGGACCACTCACTTTCATTCTTTTTCGTTCTACATATATTATTCCTAGTATTTCTATCTCATCTGAAAAAATAGCCGCTAACACAGTAAGTGATAACGGCAATTAACAACTCCTCTACAATGAGAACAATTAGAACATACTAATACTCAGCCTAAAAGCACGCTAGTGATCCCTTGATGCCACTAAATCCGTTATTTCGTTAAGAAAAATAGTATTTAACTCTGTCTTTTTTAAGTATTCTTTGGACAGCATAATCTGTTTCTGAAGGGCGGCTCTTGCCCCTTCCAAGGATAATAATTGTGGATAGGTGCTTTTATGGTTAACGGTATCACTGCCAACTGGCTTTCCAATTATTTGTTGATTGCCTACCAAATCTAGAATATCATCCTGTATTTGGAAAGCAAGTCCAAGGTGATGTGCAAAAGACGATAGGTTTTGTAATAAGCTTTCATTTGCATGAGCCATAATGGCTCCTGCAACAACACTGAATTTTAGCAGCTTACCTGTTTTGTGAATATGTATATACTCTAGTTCATCAAGGGATAGAATTTTGTTCTCCCCTTCCATGTCAGCTACTTGTCCGCCTACCATTCCTTCAGCTCCGGCTGCTTTTGCCATTTCTATTACCAACTTCGTTTTTACAGTAGGTGGAGCAAAATCTTCGGAAAGCATGTTTATTACTTCAAAACTATAGGTTAATAAAGCATCACCAGCGAGTATCGCAATCGCATCACCAAACACCTTATGATTGGTTGGCTTTCCTCTTCTCAAATCATCATTATCCATACTAGGCAGGTCGTCATGAATTAAAGAATAGGTATGAATCATTTCGATTGCGGCTGCAGCCGGAATTCCCTTTTTAGGGTCAATTCCAAAAGCATCTAAGGTTGCGAACAACAATAAGGGGCGTATTCTTTTACCGCCTGCTTCTAGAGAATAAATCATGGAATCCTTTATTACGGAAGGGGCATCCAGTTTTTCTACCAGCGCTCGAAGTTCCCGATTTAACAGTTGTTGATATTCTTTTCTAAATGCGTCTAGTACCCTGGTTTCCAAGCCTAATCCTCCTCTGTAATAGAAAAACGCTCAGTACGTCCGTCCTCCGTAATAATTTGCGTAAGCTGTTCCTCCACCGTTTTTAATTTATCATGACATAGTTTTGAAAGTTCCATACCTTCCTTATAGAAAGTAATTGCTTCTTCTAAGGGAACATCGCCTTCTTCAAGCTTCTCAACAATTTCCTCAAGCTTTGTCATGGCCTCTTCAAAGGTTAAGGTTTTATCATTTGTCACTATTTTCTCTCTCCTTTATAGTTTCCACTTTACAGAAAAGGCTTCCATCCGTTAATTGAATTTGAACTTGCTCATTCGCTTTTACCTGATTGACACTTTTAACGAGCCGGTTATCCTTTGTATAGGCTAAACTATATCCCCGCTCCATTATTTTAAGTGGGCTTAATGCCTGTAGTGTAGAAACCATCCGATCAAATTCTGTCTGTTTTTTTACATAAATCTGCGTTACTGCTCGGGTTAGATCCTTTTGCGTCCTGTCAAAACGCCTTTTAGCCTCCTGCAGTCCCTCGTTTGGATGTCTACGCTGTAATCGTTTTGTTAAAATCTCATACTGGTCATTTTTTACTCCGGTTAATCGAGAGGTTCCACGTACCAGTTGTTCAGTTAACCGATCCACCTGCTCAAGTTTTTGCTCGTAAAGCCGGTGCGGATATCGAAATGCATATGATTTTTGAACACGATTTAACCGTTCTTTTTCAAAATTAAACCTTCCGCTCATGACCCGGATCAGACGAGTTTGCCGCTGTAAAATTCGATCCATCAACTCTTCAATATGCGGAACAGCTAATTCTGCTGCACCGGTTGGTGTAGGAGCCCGCATATCAGCAACGAAATCAGCAATTGTAAAGTCAGTTTCATGACCTACCGCTGAAATAATCGGAATCTTAGATGAATAAATAGCACGGGCTGTCATTTCCTCATTAAAGGCCCATAACTCCTCAATAGAACCTCCTCCCCGTCCAACAATTAAGACATCAATTTCCTCCATGCTGTTGGCTTTTTCGATGGCCTTAACGATTGAAGGGGCAGCGTTCTCTCCTTGAACCAGAGCAGGGAACACAAGTATATTTGCAATGGGATAACGTCGTTTAATTGTGGTAATGACATCCCGTATGGCGGCTCCTGTAGGGGAAGTAATCACACCAACCGTTCTTGGATATAGAGGAATGTTTTTTTTTGTTTCGGGAGCAAATAACCCTTCGGCTTCTAATCTTTTTTTTAGTTGTTCATATGCTAGAAATAATTCTCCAATGCCATCAGGCTGCATTTCTCTAATATATATTTGATATTGGCCGCTTGGTTCATAGACACTGACTTCACCCTTAACAATCACTTTCATACCGTTTTCAGGTGAAAATTTCATAAATCGAGATTGCCCGGCAAACATCACAGCAAGAATTCGGGCTTTCTCATCCTTTAATGTAAAATACATATGTCCGCTTGAATGCTGCTTAAAATTTGAAATTTCGCCTCTTACATGGACTTCTCGTAAATGGGGATCAGCATCAAATTTCCGCTTGATATATTTTGTTAAAGCATTCACAGATAAATATCTTTGTTCCTGCATGTGCAGCTCCTTTTGAAGAAAGAATAAAACTGTCCTTATCTATTATACATTTAGCGAGATTTTTTGTCTGTAAAAAACAAATCGCTCCTAAATGTATAAGATAAGGACATCATTTACTTAATCTCGGACATGACTTTCAGCAGCAGACTTCACCGTATTGTACATAAGCATGGTGATGGTCATTGGACCGACACCTTTTGGAACTGGGGTAATAAACCCTGCCTTTTCTGCAACCTCTTCAAACGCCACATCGCCACAAAGTTTTCCAGCTTCATTCCGGTTGATACCAACATCAATAACAACGGCGCCATTCTTAACATGCTCCGCCGTAATAAAGTTCGGTATTCCGACCGCAGCGACAAGAATATCCGCTTGGTTTGTATGTAACGGCAAATCTTTTGTTTTAGAATGACAATAGGTAACAGTGGCATCTTGACTTAAGAATAATTGACCAACTGGTTTACCAACAATATTACTTCTTCCCACTACGACTACATGCTTCCCTGGAATAGAAATACCAGTCTCCTCCAGTAACACCATAATCCCGTATGGTGTACAAGGTAAAAAGGCATTCTGCCCGGTCATCATTCTACCAATATTGATTGGGTGGAAACCATCGACATCCTTTAACGGAGAGATGGATTCAATTACTTTCTTTTCATCAATATGCTTTGGCAGCGGCAGCTGTACTAATATACCGTGAATGTCCGGCGTTTCATTTAATTCCGCAATTTTAGCTAATAGCTCCTGTTCGGAGACTTCTTCTGGCATTTCAATTAATAATGAATTCATGCCTAGTTCTTTACAGGCCTTTTCTTTGTTGTTCACATATGTCCTAGATGCATGATTATTTCCAACTAGAATTACCGCTAGGCCTGGTGTTACGCCACGATTTTTCAATTTCACAACTTCTTCAGCAATTTCCACTCTTTTTTTTGCTGCTATCTCTTTACCATTAATAATCTGTGCTGTCATCACTTTTCCTCCCGCTGTCCCTAGAAAATATCAATTAATTGTTTTGAAGTGTATCTTTTATCTTAGATAAAACGCCATTAATAAACTTACTTGATTGATTATCACCGTATATTTTTGCAATTTCTATCGCTTCGTCTAATATAACATTGCCGGGAATTTCCTGACAAAATTTCAATTCAAATACGGCCATTCTTAATAAGTTCCGATCAACAGTAGCCAATCGGTCTAAAGTCCACTTTTCAAGGTTTTCGATAATAAGGTTATCGATTTCAGCTTTTTGTTCGCCGACCCCTTGAACTAGCCGGTTTAGATAGTCATCACTCGGCTCACCTTCTAAGACATGTTCAATTGCTAATGATGGTTCGGTGTTACTAACATCAATTTGAAAAAGTGCTTGTAACGCCTTTTCCCTAGCTGTTCTTCTTTTCATTCTACCGTTAACTCCTTTAGTCATATATTAACTTAACTGCTTCTTTATAATTTTTGTTTATGAACTGGCACTAAGCACTTAAAACTAGCTTGCACATAAAAAGATAATAGCATAACTAAAATGGAATCGCACGGTATGTCTTATTATTTTATAAAAGAGCAGCCAGCATTTTATTAATACGTAATAAGTTGTATCCATAATATGTTATTCATAAACTTATAGTGAAAATAGAAGAACCAAAGGATTCTATACCTTTGGTTCTCAAAAACTTAAAGTTCAGTGTCAATTTCCTGTTCATTCTTTTGGGTTTCAAATGCAATCCCCACTACGTGAATGTTTACTTCTTCTGCATCTAAGGCAGTCATATTCAACAAGGCTTGACGAATATTATCCTGAACCTTTCCAGCAACTGCCGGGATAGACGTACCAAACTTCATTAAGCAATAAACATCGACTTTAATTCCTGTTTCAGTAAGTTCTACCTTAACACCTTTGCCGTGATTCTTTTTCCCAAGACGCTCTACAACACCTGTTGCAAAATTACCGCGCATCCCGGAGACACCTTCCACCTCGGATGCAGCGATTCCGGCAATCACTTCAATAACCTCAGGGGCTATTTCAATTTTACCATGTCCATTGTTTCCTTGATCCATTTCCAAGACACTAAATTCGCTCATTTTAAACACCTCCAGATATTAGACAGACTTCATCACATCATACAATTCCAGAAATTTTGTATTAAAATTGCCTTCCACAAATTTCTCATGCTCTAACAATTTTAAATGGAACGGTATCGTTGTATGGATACCTTCCACAACAAACTCACTTAATGCCCGCTTCATTCTTGAGATTGCTTCTTCTCTGGTGCTGCCATATGCGATGACCTTTGCAATCATGGAATCGTAGTAAGGCGGAATGGTATATCCTGGATACGCCGCTGAATCGATACGAACTCCTAACCCGCCTGGCGGTAAATACATCTTAATTTTTCCTGCTGAAGGAAGAAAGTTCTTCTCTGGATTTTCTGCATTAATACGGCACTCAATGGCCCAGCCTGTAAAAGTAACATCCTCTTGTTTAAGGGTTAGTTTTTCACCGTTTGCAACTCGGATTTGTTCTTTAATCAAGTCAGTTCCAGTGACCATTTCTGTCACAGGATGCTCGACCTGAATTCTTGTGTTCATTTCCATAAAATAAAACTTGCGATTGCGGTAGTCATATATAAATTCTACCGTTCCGGCACCTGAATAATCAACTGCTTTTGCCGCTTTTACAGCTGCTGTTCCCATTTCCTCACGAATCTCACCATCTAAAGCCGGTGACGGCGATTCTTCCAACAGCTTTTGAAGGCGGCGTTGGATAGAGCAATCTCTTTCACCTAAGTGTATCGTATTTCCATGTTTATCACCTAGTACTTGTATTTCAACGTGACGGAAATCCTCAATATATTTTTCTATGTACACACCAGAATTTCCGAAGGCCGTCAACGCTTCCTGCTGAGTGATATTGATTCCTTTAATTAATTCCTGCTCACTTTTGGCGACACGGATCCCTTTACCTCCTCCGCCTGCTGTTGCCTTAATGATGACAGGGTAATCGATTTGTTTAACAAGCTCAAGTGCTTCCTCAATATCATTAATAATCCCTTTAGAACCTGGAACAACTGGTACACCAGCTTCGCGCATGGTTTCCCTGGCAATGTCCTTGGTGCCCATTTTTGTAATTGCTTCTGGGCTTGGTCCAACAAAAGTGATATTACATTCTCGACAAAGCTCTGCAAAGTCTGCATTTTCAGCAAGGAAGCCATATCCCGGGTGAATGGCATCACATGAGGTCAATTTTGCAACACTAATTATATTTGTAACGTTTAAATAACTGTCTTTTGATGATGTTGGTCCTATGCAATAGGCTTCATCTGCGAGTTGAACATGCAGGGCTTCACGGTCGGCCTCAGAGAAGACGGCAACCGATTCAATCCCCATTTCCCGACAGGCACGAATAATCCTGACAGCAATTTCTCCTCTATTTGCAATTAACAGTTTCTTTATCATCCTGTTATCGCTCCTTATTCTGGCTTGACTAGAAATAACGGCTGTCCATATTCAACTAATTGGCCATTTTTAACCAGTATTTCAACAATTTCTCCGTCTACTTCTGCCTCAATTTCATTAAATAATTTCATCGCTTCAACGATACAAACGATTGAATCCTTTGATACCCGATCTCCTGCTTTCACATAATTGTCAGCATCTGGAGTTGGTGAAGAATAGAAGGTTCCAACCATAGGCGAAGTGATTTTGTGTAAATTGGATTGCACTGCTGCTGGTTCATTTCCTGTTGCTTTCACTGGTTCGGGTGCTGCTTCTTGGACATGAGCAGTTGGTACTGGCTGTGCCGCAGGAACAGTTTGTACTGCTGCGTTAGCTGCCTGTGTTACTGAAGCTGGCTGAGAAATAATGGTCGTTTGACTATTTTTCTTCATTTGGATTTTTGAACCATCAATTTCATATACAAATTCATCGATACTGGATTGATCAACCAGTTTAATCAATTCGCGAATTTCTTGTACTTTTAACATTGAGTAACACTCCTTGTACAACTTTAATTAGGACTAACTACTAATACTATACGATAATAGCTAGTAAAAGTTCAATCATCTTAATTGAAATGACCCTGACAAATTGATAAATGCTGAATGCCGTCCCTTTTATATTAATCTTTTTTGCTTAAAAAAAGAAATATTTACGGCTTACTTCCTTACCAATGATGATTTTTTCCCTACTCATAAGGGATTTACCCATAAAAAAAAGGAAAGCTTAACTCTCCTTTTTTTATGGTTATTTACTTTGCAGGCTGATATTCAACCGCTACATAATTTGTTTCATCAATCTCTTTTTTCACTTCTAACATAATCTTATTAGCATCGGAAACAGATGGCTTCTTCTTGGCTTTTACTGTAACAATCACCTTTGGTCCATCTGCTCTTACTAGAACATCTTCATATCCCATTGTTTTAATAAATGTTTCAAGCAATTCTTCACTTTGAGCTACTTGATTTAGTTTATCCATTTGATCTTTCACCTTACTTTTTTCATCAGGAGTAAGATCAGTTGAGGCTAATTGACTTGTTAACTCTTCCTGTTTTTGACTGCGTAGATCTTCAAGCTTCATACGGAGTTCTTCAAATGCTCCATCACCAGCTACGCTGGATACGACAGTTTTCCCACTATTTTCCTTTGTTTCAGTTGTGGTTTTGCCTAGATTTTGATCTTTAGCCTTTTGTTGAACAGCTGCAAGATCGTTGCTTTTTTGCTCCGGTGATGTAATGTAATAAACCGATAAGACCACGACTAAACTTAACATTGTTAATAACCATACTGTTTGTTTTTTCAAAAGCATATTCTTTTCCCCCTTTATTTTTTAGGCATGACGGCCACTCGGTGGCTAGGTACTCCCAATGCCCTTGTAACTGCTTCCTTAATCCACTTTTTAACTTCAATATTATCTGCGCCCTTGGCTACTACTAGCACCCCGCGGATATCTGGTTTCTTAGTTTCTACGACAATAGGAACCTCTTTATCTCCATGACGGAGAATCACTAGCTGCTCGTCAGTCGAAGAATCAACTACTTTACGCTGGCCGCCTTCACGGTCTGTTTCATCGGTTGTTTGCGATTTTGTCACTGTATTTTTTTCTAGTATCTTCTTGTCGGTGGAATCAATCGTAACTACCACGGTAACATCATCAACACCCAGCATTGCCTCTAAAGCCTTCTTCATTTGATTTTCATATTTTTCCTCATAATCGGCGATTGCTTTATTCTCAGATGACTTTTTCAAGCCAAAAGCGGGAACATCTTCAGTTGTGACTTTTTCATTTGTCGCTGCAGGCTCTGCTTGTGTTGTCGAATTATCTTTAAAAACAATATTTCCTACAAGCATAAAGGCAGCTCCAATACACAGGACTAATAACATATACTGATATTTTCCGGGTTTTTTTTCGCCCTTATTTTCTGGTTTAAATATTTTTTTGAGCCATGATAACGGTCCTTGGTTGTTATCCATTATTCTTTTTAATCCCCCCTTCAATCGAAACTTCTACTGTTTCCTCTGTTACATTCCATTTCTGTGACAGAAATGAAGCAATTTTCTCTGTTTCTACTGTTGATCCTTCAGATGGAAGAGGTTTTTCGGTGTTTATTTCGATTTGTTTAATTGCTTCGACTGTCTTCACGCCGCTGTCTGGCTGTTTAAGAAGAACCGTAACCTTTTGGAGGTTTTCAGGAAATGCTTTGTCGCTTTCTGCGTTAACTGCTAGGTCAATTTTTTCTATCTCCAATCCGTATTGATTCATCAACTCCTCCTTAACATCCTTTTTTAGCTGGACAGCCATTTCTTCTAAAATATATGCATGTTGGGAGGCTTGTATTTCTTTTTTCTTTAAATCTATTGAATTTTTCATATTTTTTTCACCAGGAGCCTGATATGACGGGATGGAACTCATGGTTGTTTCAAAATCCTTGGAAATAAGCTTAAAGATTGGTGTAAGAATGATCGCAATTAAAAGAAGCCCTGTAACCATCTTGGTATATTTCTGCATACTCGAGTTGGGAAGAAGCATATCGATGACAGTGGCTAGCAGGATAAAAAGGATAATATTAGTTACCCATTCTTTTAAGAAATCCATGACTTCTCCCCCTTATCTCATCATCATAGTTAAATTTCCTGCCGCAACAATGACTGTAATACTTAAAAAGAACATAAGAGAGACAATCCCTAGGGCTGCAAATACATAGATGACACTTTTACTGATAATATCAAGGCATTTTATAACTGGACCGCCCCCTAATGGCTGTAGAATGGCAGCTGCAAATTTATAAATAAACGAAATCATTAATATTTTTAATGCCGGAAACGCCACAATGATTAACAAAATCGCGACACCTGCAATACCAACTGTATTTTTTAACAACACAGAAGCACTAACAACCGTATCTGTTGCATCTGTAAACATTCTTCCGATAACAGGAATAAAATTGCCAGTAACGAATTTAGCCGTTCTGATTGCTACTCCATCAGTAACCGCCGCTGATGCTCCTTGGACCGAAATCACACCAAGAAATACGGTTAAGAAAAGCCCCATTAACCCGATGCTCCAATTTCGTAACAACGCCGCTAACTGCGACACCTTGTATTGTTCAGACATTGTACTGACAATACTCAGTAAAGTAGCTAAAAAAAGGAGAGGCAGAATAATATATTGCATAATTAATCCGCTTGAATTCATTAAAAATAGGATGACAGGGTGAAAAAAGGCAGCAGAGACAACTCCTCCTGACGCCGCTATTAAGGCGAGCAGAAGAGGAACAAGGGCCAGGACGAAGGAGATCATCGTTCCAATCGCTTCATTTGTGTAGCTGATGGCAATATGGAAACTATTTAGAGCTAAAATGACAAGGACCATATAGATGATTGAATATGCTACTTTACTAATCGTGCTCTTCTCAAAGGCATTTTGCATCGACTGTAGAAACATGCTGAAAATGGTCAAAATGATTAAAGAACCCAACAATTTTCCATTCGCAATAAACTCATGAAAGGCGAATTTAAGTACTCCTTGTCCCCATTGTTTAAAGGAAAATTTTTTATCTCCTTTTACAAAATCATAGAGACTGCCCTTTTGACTTTCCGGAAGAAAGCCTCCATATTTATTGGTAATATCCTCCCAATATTGTTGAAGCTCACTTATATCCAGCGACTCTAACTGCTGGTCTACCAAATCCTGAGCCGAGAGTGTTTCTTGAGTGTCTTTAGATTCTTCCGCAGCTTGTACACTTGGAATATAAAAAAACAAGAATAAGAGAATCATAATAGGAATAAACTGCAGCTTTTGCTTCATTACTACACCTCTTTTAGGAGCTGTCCTCAACTAGGAATAAGTTTTATAATGGTTTCGATTAATACGGTTAAAATAGGGATGGCCATGGCTAATATGATGATTTTTCCGGCTAATTCTATCTTGGAAGCAATGGCTCCTTGACCGGCATCCTTTGTAATTTGGGTGGCAAATTCTGCAATATACGCAATTCCAATAATCTTAAGGATTGTCTCGACATAAACCATATTTACCTTTGCATTTACGGCCAGCTTTTCAAGCATATGAATAATTTCAAATATTTTATCGACTAAAAAGAGAAAAATCACACAGCCTACAAAAACAACTAAGAGAAAAGCAAAATTAGGTTTTTGCTCTTTAATAATTAAGGCAAGAAATGTGGCGATCAGGGCTACACCGACAATTTTGATGATTTCAATAGCTGAGCCCCCCTTTCTATTGAAACAAGAATACAGATTTTATTTTTTGGAAAAGATCGTCCACAATGGTGGCTACCTGGAACAAGATATAGATAAACCCAAATAACGTTACCCATTGGGCATATTCTTTTTTGCCTACCTGATCCAAGACTGTGTGCAAAAAAGCAACAACGATTCCTACTCCAGCAATTTTAAAGATAATATCCACTTCTAACCCCATTGCATTTCCCCCTAAAATAATAAGATAATCAGTAACAATCCGGATAAGAATCCCAAACTCTTGAGCATCTTTTCATATTTTGCCTGGCGATCTACAGCATCTGCTTCTTCTCTTTCAAGATGGGAAAGCGTAAGCAAAATATGCTTTTGCTGGGAAATGCGATCATGACGGCCTAATGTTTCCCCAAACTGCTTCATTATTTCGAATTCTCCCTGTTTTAAAGCAGTTAACTTCCAAATCTCTTGTAAACTAGTCTCCCAGGCATCTTTTACCGTTGTTTCTGTTTTCGTTAATCTACTCGCAAAGGTTTCAAAGAACTTTGACAGCGGATTAGCAAGCTGGGCGGCTAATCTTCTTGCAGCCTCATGTAGTGGTGTATGGCTGTACATAATTTCAGCCTCGAGTGATTGCAGTGCTGAGCGTAAAGCCCTTAACTGCTTAGGGCGGTCACTAAAATTTCGTGCCGCTTCAAACCCTGTCCATGTAGTCGCAACAATAATAATAATGGCGCCAATTAACTTAATCATTTATGTCACTCTCACTTTTTGAGGCATTTCATTGCCGTAGGCATCCACGATGCGGGTTATCGTTCCAGGTCCCGATGCCCTGCTCAGAATTACAAACCGTTCAAATATCTTTTGTTCCATGATTTCCATTAAAGATGGGCGCTTTTTAATTTCTTCTATATTTGATCCATGGGTTGTCATCATTAGTTTTATTCCTGCATGTACTGCTTCTTGAATGGCCTCAGCATCTTCTCGGCGGCCGATCTCATCAACAATCAATACATCCGGACTCATCGAACGGATCATCATCATCATTCCCTCAGCTTTCGGACAAGCGTCTAAGACATCAAGACGATGGCCAAAGGTTAACTGTGGCACTCCATTAACACAGCCTGCAATCTCACTTCGTTCATCAACAATCCCCACTTTACTTGCTTTATTTCCAGCTGGATGATTCCCAGATGAAATGATCCTCGCAATATCTCTTAACAATGTGGTTTTTCCTGTTTGCGGCGGTCCAATAATCATGGTATGCATCCAACCTTCTTGAAAAATATAGGGAACAATCGCCTCCGCTATTCCAATCTTTTCTCTGGCAATTCTAATGTTGAACGAGGAGATATCTCTTATCGCCTTAACCTTTCCAGCTTCGAGAATGACCTTTCCTGCTAGTCCAATACGATGTCCCCCGGATATGGTAATATAACCGCGTTTAAGTTCTTCTTCCAATGTATAAATGGAGAATTGACTAATTTTATTCAGAAGATTTTGGGCATCCTCAGGCTGAATAATATACGATAAAAACCTCGGAGCACCCTTTAGAGTGATTTCGATTGGACGATTAATCCGGATGCGAATTTCCTCTACTTCTTCTTTTTGATTAGGAGGGATTTGGCTGATTAGGCTGGCAAGAGTTTTAGGTAAAAAGTTGAGAATCGTTTCCACGTATACATCCTCCTCAAATTTCCTTTCTCATTATTTAAAATGTATGCCTGCTTGGACACAATATGACATGCACGTCTGTTAATTTCATTCTATTTTTTAGTTGATGTTAATAGAACAAAATACTGCATGTACTAGATTGTAAGATACGAGGAACATTATCCGGGGACAGCCATATTTTATATAGAAAAAGTGTAAGCGCCCGTTTAGTGAAGTCCAATTGTCTCTGGGTGCTGGAGCTGGACACTTCTCAATGTCAAATCCATATGAAAAGTAGGAAGGGAGGAAAAGTAAAATGTATCGATATCCTGTACCAGCTCGAAATGGACTGCATTCTAAAGGTCATTTAATAAAAGTGATTGGCGAAGGGGAACTGCTCCTGTCACCCGATTCGGCTTCGGTAAACTTAGGAGTAATAACAGAAATGAAAGAACTTATACCCGCTCAGGAGCAAAATACTATTGGGATAAAAAAAGTGATTAATGCACTTAAGACACTGGGTATCCCCCAAAATTCAATCCAAACGTCTGATTATCAAATTGACACTGAGTACGATTATCAACAAGGGAAACAACTTTTTCGTGGTTACAAAGTTACTCATCTTTTAAATGTGAAGATAGACGATCTATCTTTAGTAGGAAAAGTAGTGGACACTGCGGTTCAAAATGGGGTGAATTATGTTTCAAACATCCAATTTACCCTAAAAAATAAAGAAGGTTTTTATTTACAAGCCTTAGCACTTGCACTTAACAATGCAAGTGAAAAAGCCAAAACGATTGCAACAACACTTCATGTCACTTTAAATCCGACACCTAGTTCGGTAGTTGAGAGCGGTTCTAGCGTGCAACCTATCCATTATCCAGCTGAAACCTTGGCAAAAGGGTTTAGTTCGACTCAACTTGAGCCAGGGCAGCTAAAAGTTAAGGCCGTTATATCAGCTGAATTCCACTATCATACCACCGTATGACCGACAACAAAAAAAGACTGAACCATATAGGTCTCAATCCTTTTTTGTAAGTATAAATTATTTATCATATTTCTTTGCCCAGTTATATAATTGCATTTCCGTGACAGGGCCATTAAAATGCTCTCTGATGATTCCTTGTTTATCAATGACAAAGGTCTCAGGCTGCCCTGTTACATTATACATTTTTGAAACCTTGGCATTATAGTCAAATAAATAGTTCATTCCTTCTTGGTTGTTTTTGGTTGACTTTTTTATTCGATCGATTGTTTCGCCTCGGTTTATCATAAGAAATCGATAGTTGTCTCCATAATCCTTTTGAAATGCTGCCAGCTCTGGGAATTCTTCTTTACAAGGTTCACACCAGCTCGCAAAATAATTGATGATAACCACTTTTCCTTTGTATTCAGAAAGCTTCGCAGTACCCCCCTCATATTTTGGCAGTTCGAAGTTATAAGCTTGATCGCCAACATCGGTGTTTTTACCTTTAGTAATCAGACTATAACCAAAAAAACCAAACATACCTACAATTAGAATTAATACGAGTAATTTGATGACTCGCTGGTTCATCATGCTTCCCCCTGACACCGATAGGCTTTTTTATAAAGAACTTGGAAATTCTTCACAGGCCCCTCATAAAATCACTTATCCAGTTCCCTTAAAAACTCAATTTCCTTTTTTAGCTTTGTGTGTCTTTTTCCTAAAATTAACATGTAAGCAAAAATAACCACCCAAGCAACAGAATAAGCACCGTACATATATTCATAACCCATGATTCATTCCTCCTATTTTTCCATGTCTGCTCTTAATTTTTCTTTATAAAGTTCAATCTTAATTTTCATATTTTCGAAGGTAACACCTTTTTGCAGAAGGTAACAATAAAGAATGGTAAAAGCTGCAAGGGACACAAACAATGCCGTCAGCATCGTTCCCTCTATACCTCCACCTTGCTGTGAAGGCCCACTGCCAAAAACGATTGGATGGAATTTTGTCTGCCACCATCGAATTGCAAAGAATACAATCGGAACGTCTGCAAAACCTATAATTCCAAATACAGCAGCAAGTCTTGCTTTTTTATCCCAAACCCCATCCATTTGGCGAATCATAATGTAAGCAATATAGATAAAAAATAAGATTAACGTGGTGATTAACCTTGGTTCCCAAACCCACCAAGTATTCCATGATGATTTTGCCCAAATTGGTCCTGTCGTTAACACAATGATCGTAAAAACAATACCAATCTCTGCAGACACATATGCATAAGTATCAAAAATTTTTTTTCGCTTAATCAAGAATAAAATACTAAATACAAATGTAACGAAAAAGGCCATAAATGCCAGCCATGCAGAGCTTACATGGAAATAAAAGATTTTTTGTGCTGCGCCCATTGTTTGTTCTTCGGCAGCATAAATAAAAATAAAATAGAGAGCAATTAACATCGAAGCAACTGTCCCGCCAAACAAAATACTCGATATATTGTTTGTCTTTGTTTTAGTTAAATCAGCTCCAGGAAGTACTGCTTTCTCTCGTTCGAGATTCATACTCATCACTTAAACCTCCAGCACATAATCTATTAATAAGAAACAAACAACAAAGAAGATAATATCGTAGGCAGTAACAAGCTGAATCCAAGCTATTGCACTTGAGATTTTCTCCATATTCGTTAAGATAATCTTTGTTGCTTGCACGACACCAATTAAGATTGGTGTTGTGATTGGGAAGAGCAATAATGGCAGCAGCATTTCACTGCTTTTGGAATTTGCAGCAAGAGCAGCTAAAAAAGTCCCAATTGCGATAAAGCCAAAACTCCCTAAAAAGACGACTAAGATGAAAAAAGGGAGACTGCCAAGAAATTTAAAATCAAATAGCAAAAACAGAAAGGGTATTGATACGATTTCAACCACTAACATCATCGTGAAATTTGCTAGGAATTTACCTAAATAGATACTTGCCGCTTCCATTGGGGCTACCAGCAAACCCTGCATGGTATCATTTCGCTGCTCGGAAATAAATGATCGATTAAGACCAAGGATTCCGGCAAATACGATAATGACCCAAATAACTCCTGGAATGACAGCCTTTGTTGTATTGTTAGCGGGGTCAAAGGCAAAACTGAAAACTACAATAACAAGTCCGGCAAAAATAATTTGTGTTGTCAGAATTTGTTTTGTTTTTAACTCTGAATATAAATCCTTCTTTGCTAAGAAGAGGGCTGTTCGAAAAAGGTTCATGATACACCCTCCACAAGAAGTTCATATTTTTCTGTGACAAAACCAAGATTGTGATTTTGAATCCTAAAGTCATCAACAATTTTTCCATTCTTCACAATGATTACCCGGTCACAAATTTCCGCTGCTTGTTTAAAATCATGAGTAACCATCAGTGTTGTGGTACCTTTATTTTTCATAGATAAGACGACATCGTTTAAAATTGAAATGGCCCCTTGGTCCAATCCGGTGTGTGGTTCATCTAAAAGAAGGAACTGTGGATCATGGATTATAGCCCTTGCAATCGCAATCCGTTGAATCATGCCTCGGGAAAAATTTTTGACTGGCTCGTTCAAGAAAAAGGATAATCCAACATCTTTTACAAGCTTACTCGCTTTTTGTTCGACATCTTTCACCCCGTATATATTCCCATAGAATACGAGATTCTCAAGCGGAGAGTAATGATCATAAAGTAAGCTGGAATGGGGTAAATATCCCAATAATTTTTTTATTTCTATCTGTTTTTTTCGGAGTTCCATGCCATTAATCAAGACATGACCGGATGTCGGTTTAATTAAGGTAGCTAGTACCTTTAGAAGCGTACTCTTCCCCGCACCGTTTGGCCCTAAAATTGCAATAGTTTCCCCTTTTTTTATTGAGAGTTCTACGCCACGTAAGATCCGCTTATTATCAGCTTGCTTCGTCAACTTTTTCAATTCAATCATTGTGCAGTCCCTCCCATCCCAGCTGTTACTCAATAAAACTCCGTAAATTCAGCTTAACTTGTACTAGATGCTGTTTGTAGGCAGCAAGTTTCGCATGATACTCACCTTCTGAGAGGTTACCTTCACCAAAAGTTTCTTCTAGTTCAATAATCTTTTCCATAATTGCTTTTTGTTTTGCCATTAATTGTTTGAAGGCTTTTTCTTCCTTATCAGCCCCTAGTCTTTCCTCTTCCAATCTCGCTTTTCTTTTAAAGTAGATAAAATAAGAAATACCAGTAATAATGATTGCTCCAATAATAATTAGAAAGATGTGTGGATTAAAACTGTGTAATGGCGATTGTGCCCACATCCTTAGATGTCCAGGGTTATGAAATGCTGGTGCGGTATGAGTTACACCGCTGATGCTTTCTTTATCAGTAGTTGTTGCAGATTGTTTTGTTTCATCTGACGGCGGTTGTACATCTTTATTGTAGACTAGCGTAAATGCCTGGTTTTCCTTCAAACCTTCGATGCTGTATCCAAAATAGTTTTGGTCATCAAATTTAAATAAACCTTGACTAGTAGCTTCTGCACCAGTCACTACAACACTGCCCATGCCTTCTGGTACAAGGATTTGCATCATTCCAACAGGGTAATTCATTGTTAACTTGATTTCTTTCCCTTTTGGAATTCGATAACTGTATGGGAGCACAGTTGTTTGATTTGCTGCAACCGGGGTTGTGGTAATAAACCCTTTATCTACTTGTTTATAGGCGATTTTACTATCTAAAAAATTAAGATCCTTGGCGTTTTCCGGCAGCGTCACTTTTAAAACAGCGTCACTCTTACCATCACCTTTATATTCCACGGAAGATGTATTCGTATAATTGACCATATTCATCATATTAGTTGACCCATCTTCTGCCGGGCTTACCACAAGGTAGTGCAAGTCAATGGATATATTTGTATCTGTTGCTGCTAATCCATGAAATGGTACTAGCAGCAGAAGTCCAAGGAAGAATGTGGTGATTTTTTTGATCACTTTCCTTCCCCCTTTTTCTTTACATAGAAATTCATTTGTTCCTCAATTTCTTTTTCTACTTCTGCCATTAAATCTTTATCGATATTTGTATCTACTATTAGTTGGTCTTCTTCCTTCATAATTTTGGCAACTTCTGTTTCATATTGCTTTTTTAAGTTTTTATAATCAGCGTGTGAGATTTTATCCATTTTGTACTCAAACTCAATTTCATTGAGTGTGGTTAAAAGTGCCTGTTTCGTTGTGACTAAATCCTGGTCCTTTGAACCAATTTGGATAAAGGTATCCAACTTAAAAAATGGAGCCAATATTAAAAACAAAACTATTAACGCCCAAGCTGCAGTAAAAATGATTGAAATGATTGAGATATCAGGCATTTTTTTCACATCCTAAAGATACTTTTTGCGTTCTTCATCGATCATCGAGGTAAGGATTTCTCCCTCTACTTCATCCGCAGTGCTTTCGTAAACATTGATTTCAACCTCGGTACCTTTTTTCTTCACCCACTTACGGATAATGATGAATACAGCCAAAGCTGCTAACCCTATTACGACAAACGGAAGAACCCAAGCTGTTAAACTAAAACCGCTTTTCTCAGGGGATGTTAAGATTTCTTCACCATAAATATTGACATAATACTGACGAATTTTATCCTTGTCCCAGCCTTTATTCATCATCTCAACTAAATCTTTCTTAAACTCAGTCGTAAGATTACATGTATTAGGATCACATTCATAATGATCCTGACCACAGCCGCATGTACAGGCAAATTGCTGGGCAACAGCCTTAAACTCTGCCGATTTATAATCAATCTCTTTTGCTTCCGCTCGAATGAATGAACCCTGAAAAATAAGTGCAATTAAAAGGAGCCCAAGATATAGTTTATTTCTCATTTTATGATACCTCTTTGCGTACCCCTGTGTATCTCGGAGTGACATTTCCATATTTTCCGTTCCAAACTGCAAACAGTGCACCAATTACAATCATAAAAGAACCTACCCATAACCAATCCATCATTGGATTAACTTTGACCACAAAGGTTGCTTTCCCATCATCTTCCCAAGCGCTTAATACAATATATAAGTCCTCCTTCAGAGAGGAAATAATCGCTACCTCTGAAGATGGTTGTTCCCAATTACCATAAAATACCTTTTCCGGCTGGAAGGTACCTAGTTTTTTACCCTTTCTAAATACAGTAACGTCGGCATAGACGATATCGTTAATTCCCTCTTTCTTTTGATCCAGGCGATCATAATTGATCCGGTAATCCCTAAGTTCAATGGATTGTCCTAAAGCAACAGTTTTCATTGTTTCTACATCATAGTTTTGTGAACCGATAATCCCCATCGTAATAAAGGCAATACCGAGGTGGACAATATATCCTCCATAACGGCGGCGGTTACGGATCATTAACCGATATAAAGCTACTATTGGGGATTCTTTTGTCATCTTTCTTCTAGCTTTTACACCTCTATAAAACTCTAAGAAATGGGTAGTTAATAATAGAATGATCACTCCGTAACCAATGACAGCCCATGCCTTTTGGATGCCTAGTACAACCATTAAAGTCATTCCAATTACGGCAAGAATCGCTGGAATCATGAAGTTCTTTCTAAGATTTTTCACAGTAGATTTCTGCCATGCAAGCAGTGGACAGACAGCCATTACAAACATCATCGACAATAGGATCGGTGCTTCTACCTTGTTAAAGAATGGCATCCCTACTGTTACTTTCGTACCACGGACAGCTTCAGAAACAAGCGGAAAAATAGTTCCCCAAAATACTGCAAATGCCGCTCCAACCAGTAATAGATTATTCACTAAGAAACTGCTTTCTTTTGAGATAAAAGAATTAAATTCCCCGGCACTGCGTTTAAGCAGGTTATTGCGGCTCATTAATACATATAATGATAAAATGACCGCTACACCCATGAAGATTAGGAAATATAAACCTAGATTTGAGTTTGCAAAAGCATGAACAGAGGTTAAAACACCACTGCGCACGAGAAATGTTCCAAATAATGTCATCGCATAAGAAACAATAATTAGGCTGATGTTCCATATCTTCAGCATGTTTTTTCGCTCTTGAATCATGACCGAATGTAAGAATGCTGTTGCTGTTAACCATGGCATAAAGGACGCATTTTCTACCGGATCCCAAGCCCAGTAACCGCCCCAGCCAAGCTCTACATATGCCCATTGTCCCCCAAAGATATTTCCAAGGCTCAAGAATAACCAGGCGACGATTGTCCAACGTCTTGTCATCTTTATCCAGAAATCATCTACGTTTTTTAATATTAATGCCGCCATCGCAAATGCGAATGGGATGGAGAGACCCACATAGCCCAAGTATAATGTGACAGGATGAATAATCATCCCCGGGTTTTGCAGCATTGGATTTAGACCTTTTCCTTCTGTCGGTACAGTATCCAATAAAACAAAAGGTTTAGCGACGAATCCTAAGATGAAGAAGAAGAAAACGGCATTGGCCATTAAAATGGCAGAAATGTAAGGAACCATTGGGTTTCCTTTCATCTTTCTGGAATACGCAATCATGAGCATATAAAGAGTTAAGAAAAATGTCCATAATAACAATGATCCTGCATTACCAGCCCATAAAGCGGTCAGTTTATAAATTGCTGGCAGTTCACTGCTGGTGTAATCGGCAACGTATTCATATTGAAATTGAGAAGTTGCTAAAAGGGAAAACAATGAAATCATTGCCATTGCTGCACAAACAAATAAAGCAATCATCCCGCCCTTTCCACTGTTGACGAGTTTTTGATTTTTTGTGCTAATCCCTAATGTTGTAATGAGGAGCGAATAGACTGCTATGGCTAAACCTATATATATCGTTGCGTTGGCAAATAAATACATTTCGTCACCTTCTTACGTTGACTATTATTTTTCTTTTACTGGTTGATCTAACAGTTGTTTATGTTTTTCTGGATCATAGTTTTTCATATCTTTTCCTTCATATTTAGAAGGACATCTAGTTTTGACCGATTCTGCTTCAAACGTATTTTTTTTAGTTGGTGCCCCTTGAAGGATGGTAATTACACCTTCAGAGAAGTTGTCAGGTTTTGTACCGTGATAGATAACATGCATAACATTGCCGTGGTTATCTTTTACGTCAAATTTCAGTTGAATTTTGTCCGGATTCCATTTAATCGTATCTTCCCTTAATAATCCTTCAACCGTTACAAAATCGTCTTTATGCTGGTTCTGGGTGGCCAAAAGTTCTTTCATGGTCAGCTCCACACCACTAGAGCCTGGAGTCGCAGCCATTAACAAGAATACTATAGCACCTGCAATAATAAAGCCGCCTACCATCACTAACGTATTTTTTTTCATTCAACCCACCTCATTAGATTAATTTTTTCATTTCTTCCTCGTACATTTCTTGATCAATTTTTCCAGTTAACAGCTTTTTACGAAGTTCCTTCTTTTCTTCGGCATTACTTGTTTTTTGATCTTTTTTCCCAGCTGGATGCTTTGAAGACTTCGGTTTATGATTAGCCCCTTTTGCTGAAGAACGCCTTCCTGTTTGCACATTACCTTTTAATCCCAAATAAACGAAGACACTTGCGATGATTAAAGCTAGTCCAATGACCGATGCTCCGCCAATACCAATAAGCGGCTTTTCAGTGTTGCTGCTTGATGTTCCCTTTTTTACTTGGTCAGTTGCTGTTACACTGCTATGGTTTTCATCATTTGGCGGCTGCTGTTTATTAATGGCCTCCATAGTTGATTCTGTTCCATCCTTTTTGTACGAAAAGGAAAAGTTAAGATTTTCTTTTGCCTTTACATTCTTGTATTGGTAGTAATACAACTCTTCGCCATACTCACTCTTCGTATTGTTAGCTGTTTTGGGTACTAGCTTTATATTTTTTGCATCCATTGGAGCGTAAAAAATGACATCTAACTGACCAATTGCAGCGTTATTTATCATCTGATATGTAAAGTTTTTTTGGTCCTTTACTTCTATAGTTTTAGTGTAGTATTCAATTACAAATTGATAGGTTTCGTTATTCTTAATTGCTTTTGCCG
This sequence comes from Neobacillus cucumis, assembly GCF_023715505.1. The sequence goes on from NZ_JAMBOH010000001.1 coordinate 459,486, forward strand.
GCTTCCATGAAACAATTCCCTTTTCCTTATCAACATCATAGGGACGTTGAACTTCTGGTTTATTTTCTTCTGGAAATTCTGCAACTAAATAGGCTTCAAATCCCTTTTCCATAGCAGGAACAGGAAATTCGATTTTCCCATCATAGTCTTGGCCACTTTTATTGGTAATGGTTCCGTACTTGCCTACTAATAATGATGGAACATCCCTTGATCCCCAATCTTCGGGGTAATCAAACTCCGGCATCACTTGTACCTGCATTTCCTTAAACGGAAATTTCTCTGCTTGAAATACAGTTGCAGCACTAATTTTAGTACCTATAAAACTAGTTAAAAATGTTGTAATAACGAACATTGCTAACCACTTTTTCTTTAGCATAATTATCCTCCTTGGCTTCCGAAAACTCTCACTTAAACACTCAATTTTCACTATAGTCCTCTTTGAAATAAATATATCCGTTCTACAACCTTGAAAGTTGAATGACTCTTGAACATTTTGTTAAACGGAGGAAACGTTTGAGTTTTTGACAAAAAACCACCACAAAATGTTCACATTTTTAAAATTACATTGATTTATTTGAGCAATTTGAAGGATTCCGAAATCGTATTAATAGTAAAAAAAACCTGCACCCTAAAATAGCAGGATACAGGTTTTACAAAAATCTATTATTTAATCTATTTCTTTTCTTCCAAAGAACGGATATAGCTAACAATGTCTGAAATCTCCTGTTCTTTTAGTTGACGGACACCGTCAAGACCTTTTAAAGACGGACCCATTCTTGTCTCTTCTCGACCATAAGCTGTACTAATCCAAATTTGCTTATCAGTTGTATACGATAGATAGTCACGATGTGAAAGAGCGGTTCCCATTCGCAGCATACCTTTACCTGCCTCCATATGACAGTTCTGACAATATAAAGTGTACAGTTTTTTTCCAGTGGCAGGATCCCCAACAATGGTTTTTGGGACATTAAAATCAATATTTTCCCTTTGCCAATTACGGATAAAGGCTACAATATTTTTTAATTCCTTCTCTGATAATCTAGGTCCATAGGCTGGCATACCAGTTCCTACTCTTCCAAATTTTATATAATTATATAAATTCTTATCCGTTACAGAGTTTAGGAAATTTTGATTATTTAAAGCCGTTCCAGCTTCTACCCCTTCACCTTTTCCAGTATCACCATGACAAACTAGACAGTTTTTATTGTATACCTTTTCACCTGCTGCAATCGCCTGTGAATTCCGGTGACCAAATATATTACTATTACTGATACAAACAACAATACCTATTATCACCAAAATGTAAAATCCAATTAATATTTTTTTCATGGGTTACCCCTACTTCGGCTGAGGTGTTGGGGTTGGTTCCCCAAGTTCTTCATACTTTTCAGTTATCAATTGATAAATTTTATCAGGACTTTTACCGTTGAGATGCATTTCTATTGCCTCCCGGGCAATATTGACACAAGTATCTCACGATATGCCATGTGAATCCCATTGTTGTACAGCGTTATCTTCACCAACACTCTTAACAAAGCAATCTAAATTGCTCTTATGTCCATCTGCCACACAACCACAATAACATGGTACTTGAGCAACCACATCTGGATAGGTCGATGCCATTATATAAGTTTCTTGAACTTTTTCTGAAGAATTTAATACAAAATCAGGGAGTGGATTATGTTTTTTATCTAGTTTCCAACTTTGGTCCTCAAGCTTTGAGCTGCATCCTGCAGCTATAATGGCTAATAGAATGAAAAGGAAGAAGAAAGTTGTCATTCGTTTCATCTATTGATTCACCCCTTTCCTAATATTCTTATACTTTTTCATTTTATCAAACAGGCGTTTCCTAACTTACTCTTAATTCTTACTATTTAGTGAAGTTTTTACGTTTTATAAAATAAATAAGCTTTTTAATAAACAAGAAGGCGTCACAGAACAAAAGCGCAAGAGCCTTGAACAGCCCCGACAAGCATAAGACGCTCAGGGAAGGAAGGTGTTCTTTGCCTTCATTCCCTGAGTGGCTGTAGACCATCGAGGGGCAAGGCGCTGGAGCTGGACGTCGATAGTCCATTTTTTAATAGTTATCCACAAGCGGAAATTTTATAATTTTCTTTTCAAAAAAAAAACCTTAGATCCGTTTTACGGTCTAAGGTTTTTATATTATAGCTTATGCACGAGAAACATAACTTGCTTCTGTTGTATTAATGATGAGCTTATCTCCTTGGTTTATAAAGAAAGGCACTTGAACAATAAGACCCGTTTCAAGTGTAGCAGGTTTTGTACCGCCAGAAGCTGTATCCCCTTTAATGCCAGGTTCTGTTTCGGTAACTTCTAATTCCACCGTGTTTGGCAATTCTACACCAAGTGTTTCATATTGGAACATCATGATGTGAACTTCCATATTTTCTTTTAAGAACTTTAATTCATATTCAATATTTGCTGCTGGAAGTTCCACTTGTTCGTAAGATTCCATATCCATGAACACGTGAGAATCACCGCTTGCATAAAGATATTGCATTTTACGATTGTCAATCTGTGCTTTTTCTACCTTTTCACCTGCACGGAAGGTTTTTTCTTGTATGGCTCCATTACGTAAGTTACGAAGCTTTGAACGAACAAAGGCAGCACCTTTTCCTGGCTTTACGTGTTGAAAGTCTAGAACGCGCCATAGGCCGCCATCGACCTCAATGGTTAATCCCGTTTTAAAATCGTTAACAGATATCATGTGTAAATCCTCCTAAAATCTTACAATATAATTAAATCCTTTGTAGAGTGGGTTAGAGCTTCATTATGAGTGTCCGTAATTAATGTATCGTCTTCAATTCGAACGCCGCCAAGACCTGGGATGTAGATACCGGGTTCACAAGTAACCACCATGCCAGACTCTAAAATAGTATCAGACCTCATTGATAAACCAGGGCCTTCATGAATTTCAAGTCCAATTCCGTGACCAGTTGAGTGACCAAAGTATTCACCATAGCCCTTTTCTGTTATGTAGTCTCTTGTAATTGCATCTGCTTCTTTTCCTGTAATACCAGGTTTAAATCCAGCCATCCCACGCAGCTGTGCTTCAAGGACAATTTGGTAAATTTCCTTCAGCTTGGGATCTGGTTCACCAACGGCAACTGTCCGGGTAATGTCGGAAACATAGCCATTGTAATAGCAGCCATAGTCCATTGTTACAATATCCCCTGCTTCGATTACTTTATCACTTGCAACACCGTGTGGCAGGGCAGAACGATGACCTGAAGCAACGATGGTATCAAAGGATGAGGAAGCAGCACCAGCCTTTCTCATAAAAAACTCAAGCTCATTTGATACTTCTAATTCGGTTTTACCTGGGCTGATAAAATCCAAAATATGTTTAAAGGCAGCATCAGCGATATCTGCTGCTACCTTTAATATCTTAATCTCTGCGTCTGTCTTAATCAAGCGTAACTTTTCAATTACACCGGAAATCGGGACTAGGTCAGATTCTATTTCTTTGTCATATACTTTAAAGGAAGAATATGTTAAGAACTCCTCTTCAAAACCAAGCTTTTTAATACCTAAATTTTTAACTTGCTGCGCAACTTCTTCCGGAACTGAACCAGAATATTTTATAATCTCAAATCCTTGGCATTGTTCGGATGCTTGTTCAATATATCGGAAGTCTGTAATGAACTGTGCTTTGTCTTCGCTAATTAAAACTACACCTGCTGTTCCTGTAAAATTGGATATGTAGCGGCGATTGTAAGGGCTGGTAATTAACATTCCATCAATGCCATTTGCAGAAAAGGCTGATCGTAACTTCTCTAATTTTTCCAATGTATCTCCACTCTCCCTAATAATGGTTGTAGATAAAAATATTTTATCATAACCTTTAATTATTAGACTAATTAGAACTTAGGTTGAAGCCTCTTTGTCTTGCACTTTAGTAATTTCATATTCATAATTAATCGAATATCCAATAAAAGTTCCATATAATATATATAGACAAATAGAAGTTATAACAGTGTCCCTGCCTAACTCAGTAAATGGTTTAATTCCTGGGAAAATGGGATTAAGAACATAAAATACCAATAAAAATAGTACAATTCCAAATCCAATCCCAAACCATATGCCCTTTAGTTTTCTTAGGGCCACATAATAAATGAATGCTGATAAAATTGAAACAATCATCAAAAATATCAAGGAGATGACTTTGCCAAGCCAGCTGTATTTCCAATCACCCAATGCCCATGGTTCCAGTATGACATTGGGGCTAACATCTGTAAAATTAAAAAAATAAGCAACGTACCCAATGACACCCCAAAAAAAACCTCCAAACAAACCAGTCCAAAAAACCATCATTAAAAAAGACATTGGTTTTGGATACTGATCCATATGCTTTTCATTTGACATTATGACTACCTCCGTTCTTACTTTAACCTTGCTCTTTTCTATGTAATTCTTTCTAATTTCAAGGATTATTATGCCCTTAGAAAATCAATCCTTACATAGAAAAAATTTTTCTGCGTTTTTATATGGAAATATTATGTCATCCTAGAGGTTTTTTCACTTTTCTAGTAGAATAAAATTAAGTACATACAGATTTATCATTTCTGCTATTGTGCAACTATGTTATAGGTTGGTGTTTAAACCATGTCTAATTCTCAAAAACCCGTATATGGCGGCCAAGCAGTCGTTGAAGGTGTAATGTTTGGCGGGAAACATCATTATGTCACCGCTATCCGCAGGAAAGATGGTTCTGTAGAATACTTTCACTTGCCACGGAAAGCCAATCCTTTTTTAACTATTTTAAAAAGGATTCCGTTTCTGCGTGGTATCATTTCAATCGTTGAAGCTAGTGCGAATGGCTCAAAACATTTGAACTTTTCAACCGAAAGATTTGATGTAGATCCTAAAGATGATGATACAATCAAGGAAAAAGAAGTTTCAAAATTGACGATGTATTTAGGGGTAGCCGTTATAGGAGTCATATCGTTTTTATTTGGGAAATTTGCTTTTACATTAATTCCAGTTTTTTTAGCTGTCCTAACAAAGCCAATTTTCCCATCAGATTTTGCCCAAGTACTGGTTGAAGGCTTCTTTAAGCTGGTACTGCTCCTATCATATATATATTTTGTTTCACTAACTCCTCTTATAAAAAGAGTGTTTCAATATCATGGTGCTGAGCATAAAGTAATAAACACCTTTGAAGCAGGGGTAGAATTATCAGTTGAAAATGTGCAGGCTCACTCTCGGCTGCACTATCGCTGTGGCAGCAGTTTCATTTTATTTACGGTCATTGTCGGAGTTTTTGTGTATTTACTTGTCCCAACAACACCGCTATGGTTGAGGGTTGTTGACCGTATTCTTTTAATACCTGTGGTGTTAGGGATTTCCTTTGAGGTCTTACAGGTAACCAACAAATTAAGGGATATTCCAGTATTAAAGTATCTTGGTTTGCCTGGACTATGGCTTCAATTGTTAACGACAAAAGAACCAAGTAATGACCAAGTAGAAGTGGCCATTCTCTCTTTCCAAGAATTATTAAAGAGAGAGCAGGAAACAGAGTTTGATCCAAAAACTGAAGAAATTGTCTAAATCTTTTTACCTGTGTGTTTAAAAGAATAAAAAAATGCTTAAGATGCTCTTAGGGAGGTGGCTTTCTTGAAAAATCGGACATCAACAATTATTGTTGGGGTACTTATTATTCTTGCATTACTAGGACTTGTTAGTTCATTTACAGCAAATCCTGCCGGTTTCATTCAGGGAATAGCTGTCATCGCATTGATCGGTTTAGTCATTTATTTCCTTTTTCGAAGGTTTTCAAATTCGAGCCCTCAGAAAAAAGAGCAGCGGGCATTTCTTAAGGCAGCTAAAAAGTCAAAAAAACGATTACAGCAAAAGGGTGGAGATTCTACTGCCAAGACCTCCTCTCTAGGAACTTTAACTTCATTAAAGAAAAGCACCAAGACAAAAAAGAAATCACCTGCTCATTTGACCGTTATCGACGGCAAAAAGGGTAAAAAGAAAAATCGAGCGTCTTTTTAGACACTCGATTTTTTATTAGAAAGCGGAATCACCTGGACCAAGGAAAAAGTAGTTCATTTTTTCCTTGGGGCTGAAACAAGCTATATCTATCTAACCTTTAATAACTCCAACGGTTCAAAAACGTCTTTGCATGTTCCCGTCCGATATCAAATAACTTTTGTTTCTTTTCATTTGTAAGGCTAAACTCAGTTAAGGAAACACCCTCTGCTTTAATAAATATAATATTTTCGACATGTTTTTTTGAAATATACCTTTGATCGTGAGCGTCTTTCATCGTTTCAAATAAGGCCCCGAATAATTGAATACCGTTTTTAATTTGATGTTTTTCATGTTCATATTCGCTTGGACTTAACTTTATACCAAGAACAGGCCTGACCTTTTTTACATTTTCTTTATCAAAAAGCCACATAGGAAAATTACTTAACACTCCCCCATCCACTAAAACATTCACTCCATCTATTGACCGCAATTTAACTGGTTCAAAAAAATACGGAATACTGCAGCTCATTCTGATAGCTTTGGCAATTGAAAAAGAACCAGGATTTATTCCGAATTTTTCTAAGTCATCGGGCAATACCACCATTTGTCCGTTCGTAAGATCTGAAGCAATTAATCTCAGTGTATCCGGAGGGAGATCCGAAAATGTCCTCAACCCTTTTGCTTCGAGTTTCTCCTTCAACCATCTTTCAAGTTCATTTCCTTTATAAAGTCCTAATTTCCAATAAACCAGCAGCCATTTAGCAATTGAAAAAGGAATAATGCTTTTTCGAGAATCAAGTAATTTAGGCAGATCAAATTCATCCACCAATTCATAAATTTCTTTACTGGTATATCCCGCCGCCACTAAGGCCGCAATAATTGAACCCGCACTTGTTCCTGCGACCCTAACAAATTTAAATCCTCTGCTTTCTAGTTCCTCATAGGCTCCTATGAGGGCGAACCCTTTAATTCCCCCTCCAGAAAAAACGCCGTCTATATTCATGGGCAGCCACTCCTAAAGATGAACTTGTTACATCTTTAGTCAGTGTGATTGGGATATAGTACGGCGGACGAGTAAAAAATTTAAGTGAAATATTGGACTACCGCATTTGGGAAAAATTCTTGGACATATTCTCTGATGGTACTTTCAAGGTCCTTTGCCTCTTCGGTTGGATAGACATATTTACCAATACCGTACCTCCCCCATTTATACTTTCTTTTTTCCTCATTCATTTCAAGCTTTGTTTTTGGGTAACGTTTGGCAATAACATTTTTTGCGGGTTTCGTAAAACGATGCTGAATTAATTCAAAAGTAAGATCCGGTATGTCTACACCTGTAAGTTCCTCACTTAGACGCTCAAATAATTCTCGATATCCTTCCTTCCAGTCTTCATGCATGTAGATAGGGGCAACGATAAAACCCAATGGATATCCGGCATTAGCGACTTTCCGGGCAGCCCTTAATCGTTCTTCAAAGGAAGATGTTCCGGGCTCAAAGTTCTTAATGACGTAACGTGAATTGACGCTAAACCTGAATCTGGTTTTCCCATTATGCTTAGCATCGAGAAGGTGGTCGACGTGATGAAATTTTGTCACAAAACGAAGCTGACCATATTCGGATTGTCCAAAGAATTCAATTGCTTTCTTTAAGGAATGGGTTAGATGATCTAATCCGACAATGTCGGATGTACAGGCCGCTTCAAAGCGTGTAATTTCGGGTTTTCGTTCATCCATGTATTTCTGCGCCTGCTCAAAGATTTCATCTAAATTAACATAAGTCCTGATATAGGGCTTACTTCCAAGGGTGGTCTGCAAGTAACAATAATGGCAGTGACCCATGCATCCGGTTGCGAGCGGAATAGCATACTCAGCAGATGGTTTGGAGGTATCGAATTTTAAAGTTCTTCTGATTCCTACTACCAAGGTCGATTTGGCATTTCGGTATTGTTGCAGTTCATTATCTCCGGGAATTCCTCTGACTTGATTATGTGAAGTGGTTTCGCGAATCTCAAGACCTAATTTAGTGAACTTTTCTTTTAGCTCCCTGCCAAGGGGATATTCTAATGCTTTGGGCTCGATATAGACAAGCTGTGGCATAAAAGGCTCCATTACCGACTCCCTCTTTTCTGCTTGTTTTTTAGTAGTATGAGTTGTTGTGAGGGAAGATAATAAATAATAATGGAGAGAAGTTTTTCCATCTTTAGATAAGAAAAAGCGGAAGCACCTTGATCAGCCCCGACAGGCATGAGACGAGCCAGCCGAAAGGTGCTTTTTAACCTTTTGGACGGCTCATCTGTAGATCCTCGAGGGGCTAGGCACTGGAACTAGACAATTCTTAACGTCAATAACATTTATACCCTCTCAGTACAAAAAAGAGCATCGGGTCACCGATACTCTTTTTTCACTAGCTTTTAGATATGTTTGGCACCAATATATTTTGGTTTCCAGTATGTGTTGCTTGTATAGGTGACAATGACACCCTTAGATGAAGATGCCATAATCATTTTACCTGAACCAATATAAATCGCTACGTGTGTTGGTCTGCTTGCCTTAGTAGGGGCAAAGAACATTAAATCTCCAACCTGTGGTGAACTTACGCGATATCCTTTTGTATAGAACATGTCAGCTGCGGTGCGTGGCAATGCTACTCCAGCCTTCCCAAAAGAATATTTTACAAGTCCAGAACAGTCAAAACCTGCAGGAGTTATTCCACCCCATCTATATGGAACACCTAAGTTTGTTTTCGCTATTGAAATTGCTTTTGTATGATAATATGCCGCTTCTGCTTTATCACCCGAAGTGGCAAATAAAGAGGTAGTTATTGTAGCTGTGATTACAAATGCTGCAATTATTTTCTTTATCATTTTGTTATTCCCCCTTGGGTGAGTTGATATCTTTACTATACAAGGAAAGGATAACAGGCACGTCACAGCTATATTACAATACGATCACAAAGTTATTTTAAAATAATTTATAGATAATAATAAAAAAAGAGAATGGAAGCCAATTCCATCCTCTTAATAGTTATTATAAACCACACTTTAATTGAGCATTACAGTTCGTACATGTGTTGCAGCCGCCGATTTCTTTGACTTTTCCTTTGCGGCAGACTGGGCATGTATTACCGACCTCAGAACCTATGGTTACGTCTGTTGAACGAAGGTCACTGATTGTGTCTACAAGGACCACATGTTGATGTGGTTTTTCATCAAACATGGATAATTGTTCATTTGTATTTTCTTCTGCTTTAAGCGTTAAGACTTGTGAATCACGTGAACCGTCCACATAGACAGTACCGCCTTTCGCACCGCCGCGATATAGGCGCTCGTATACTTTTTCTACTTGTTCTACGCTGTATCCTTTTGGTGCGTTAACGGTTTTACTAATGGAGCTGTCGATCCAACGCTGGATGACACATTGAACGTCGGCATGGGCTTCTGGTGCAAGCTCCATGGCTGTAACGAACCAGTTTGGCAGGTTGTTAGCGTCTGCTTCTGGGTGTTGATCTAGATATTCTTGTACGATATCGGCCTTAACTTCAATAAATTTGCCAAGACGTCCACTGCGGAAGTAAGAGAATGAGAAGTAAGGCTCTAATCCTGTCGAAACTCCGACCATGGTCCCAGTGGATCCAGTTGGAGCCACGGTCAGCAAATGTGAATTTCTAATTCCTTTTTCGAGTATAGATTCACGAATATCTTCAGGCATTTTTTTCATAAAACCAGTATTAATGAATGCCTGTCTTAGGCGGTTTGTTTCTTCGGGTGTTTCACCTGTTAAGAACGGGAAGCTCCCCTTCTCTGTTGCTAATTCAACAGATGTTCTATAAGCAGTTGTTGCAATGGCTTCGAATACTTTATCGACTAGCTCATTACCTTCTGGTGAACCATACTCCGTTTCACAGTAGATTAACAAATCATGTAATCCCATGACTCCAAGACCTACACGGCGCTCTCCAAGAGCTTGCTTTTTATTTTCTTCAAGGAAGTATGGAGTAGCGTTAATAACGTTGTCCTGCATACGCACACCGACTGCTACAGTTTGTTTTAGTTTTTCAAAATCAACTGTTTTAGATTCCTTATCTGCCATTTCAGCAAGGTTTACTGCTGCAAGGTTACATACTGAAAATGGTGCAAGTGGTTGTTCTCCACACGGATTGGTTGCTACAACTTGTTGTCCATATGCTTTGGCATTTGTCATGTCGTTAGCATTATCGATAAAGAATATACCTGGTTCTGCAGAGTAGGTAGCGCAGATATTGATTAAATTCCAAAGTTCTTTTGCCTTAATTTTTTTATAGACACGAACTTTGTATCCAAGTTTTTCCCACTCACGCACGTCACCGACTTTGTGCCATTCTTCATTGTAAATGTTCATTTCTTCTTGATTGTAGTGTTCAACATATGGGAATCGAAGTTCATAATCACCATCGTTTTCTACAGCTTCCATAAATTCCTTTGTCAAACAAACGGAAATGTTTGCACCGGTTAGGAACTCAGAATTATGAACGGTATAATTTCCACCAGTTAGAAGCTTTTCCTCAGCATGAGCAATGCTATTTTCATCAAAACCACCAAACCCGGGAATTGTTTTATAATTTACAATCCCTTGATACATCGCAGTTTCTTGTGGCGTTAAAGGTGTAAACTTAAGTTTATCCTTTGCATGTTTTTTAATGGTTTCATCGTTTGTATTTTCAATTAAGAATCGTAGGATTCTAGGATTCTGCATTTTTGAAATAATAAATTCAATAATGTCTGGATGCCACGCTCATACCGTCCCTTTCAGGATATTTTCTCTGCTTGTCTGCAGACGGTCTAGACTATATCATCACCCTCAGCATTCACTGTTAGGGGCCGGGCGCTAATGAGAGTTTATTGTTGGGACTCACTCTCTAGTCGTTGAACCTTCGCCATTAACTATGCCCAATGACGCTTGGCTGCAGATTGTCCAATACTTGCAATTTTTAAAGCTTTCACGCCCACCGTTTCCAGTCACGTTGTAGCTTGCAAGTCTCTAAGGATTTCCCCGCAATTCACCCGATTTTCTAGTCATTCATCTTCTGAATGACGCGGACTAGTGCATCTATAAAAATGGATTCTTTACCATAGGTCTTCTCATGGCACTTCTTACAAAGGGTTATTCCATTCGATACATCAAACTGCTTCTCAGGATATAGTTTTTTAGGGTAGATATGATGTGCAGCTATCTGTTTAGATTTAGAATTATATCCAGGCATTTTACATTTGAAGTTGTCCCGAATATATACTTTCTTCCGCCATTCTTTATATTCAGCAGAATCTGTAATATCCTCAGTTTCAACTCGATTCTTTTTAAGGTATTCAACGTAACAATTGTAGCTGCAAAAACTTTTTCTAGTTCTATGCCACAATTATTACAATTAAATATTATCCTATTTTTACCCTGGAATCTTTTATTTTTTGAAGGGATCTTTGTGAATGCTTTTTACCTCTTCTTGGAGCACCTTTGTCAATGTCATTGTGCCCTCGTAGTTCCCACCCAAAATATAATATTCTATCCAAAATTGTTGTATAGCTGACATTTAACTCATTTGCAATTACCGTATACCCTTTTTTCTGTACTATATATTGGTCATATAACCAATTTTTATCATCATATAGGTTGCTTCCTAATTTTAACGCATTTTTTCTAATTCCATATCTTCTTAAGCGCCCTTTTATGATTGATTTTGTATAGCCCGTATCCGTTGCTATCTCCTGAACAGTTTGGTTATCAACTATATACCTTTGATAAAGTAAATCTTTAGTTAGATTTAACATGATTGAACCTCCTTCAACCACGAACATCCGTTCTAGTTAAATCATACCAAACAACCCATTTTTTGTCACTTTTTTCAATCCGCTAACATTATCATTTGTGCACCGCGTCTTGATCCACCTTGTTCAACAAGATGAGTTAATTTAGCAATATCATCAAGCCAAGAAACCGACCCAGATGATTTACCGTTTACACCTCTAGCCAGCGTATTGCGTGGTCTTAACGTTGAACCATTTGTTCCAACACCGCCGCCTCTGCTCATGATTTCCATGACCTGCTTACGATGATCTGAGATTCCTTCACGTGAATCCGGTACAAACGGCATGACATAACAATTAAAATACGTTACATCCGTATTGGCCCCTGCACCATAAAGAACCCGGCCCGCAGGAATAAAGTTCAGGTTTACCAACTCTTGATAAAACTTCTCTGTCCATTCTAAGCGTTTCTCTTCCGTTTCTTCTACCGCAGCAAGACCTGTAGCATTCCTTTTGGCAATCTGCTCATAGAAGAGTTCTAATGGCTTCTCAATTACATCAAGTGACCTGATGATTGTTCCTGTTGATGCTTCCTCAGGATCATCAAGCACTCCCCTAAATTCCTCTTCAACCATAACTTTCGCTTTTTTCTTTTCCCAATCAATCTCCAAAATCGTACCTAGACCACGTGCTGGAAATTTTGGATCCTCTTTAATGGTTAAAACAACAAAGTCGCCTGCTGTTAGGGTAATTTTTGCTGTGTCTTTAAAGGTGTAACGATCAAGCATAACCAATCTTGAAACACCTTTATGAGTTATTTTCATATCTGGGGTAACCGGATGTACTTGGGGGAATAGGCGGATATCCTCATTCAACCTTTCAAAATCAATATTCATTTTTTGTCTAAAAACTACAGACATGAGAACAACTCCTTTATATAAATCTCTATATTATGCTAGATTCTAGTAGGATCGCTATATCTAGTTGACTTAATAAATTTAAGTTACCATAGTTACACACTAGAAATCAACATATAGTACCGAAAATATTTTCGACACTACTATATATTGTATGACCAGCAAATAACATTCATTTTGTCAAACGCAAAAAAAACTAGAATTAGAAGTAAACAAAAGATTTTAGCTGAATTTCGTCAAATAACAAGTAATTTTAACAAATTTCGAGGCTTGCCTCTTTTTAAAAAAAGTAATATCAAAAAAGAAAAAGCGGCATGCGCCGCTCCTTAGCTCATCTTTTAAAATTCCATTCATCACTCTCGTAACGCTCTTTTGCAATTTTCTCCACATAAGCAAACTCTTCATCCGTTAATTGGTATGGTTCCAGTTCAATATTTAACCCTTCAGCAAACCCCTTATAAAAAGCTTCTTTGGCTTCATCAAGTGTTATTCTGCGAGGACTTATTGCATTAATAGCAACTGCCTTATCCTTAAATGCTCTCTTCATCCGTTCCTTCACTCGATCATTAGGATATTTAAATAAACTGAATAGCTTGTCCTCATCCAAATCTAGAAGAATAGAACCGTGTTGGAGGATCACACCCTTTTGTCTAGTTTGTGCACTTCCTGCCACCTTCCTGCCTTCGACAACTAGTTCATACCAGCTCGGGGCATCAAAACAGACAGCTGAGCGGGGATTTTTTAATGCATCTCTTTCTTCCGCTGTCTTTGGAACCGCAAAATAAGCCTCAAGTCCCAAATGGTGGAAACCTTTTAAAATTCCTTCAGAAATAACACGATAGGCTTCTGTAACCGTTTTAGGCATCTCTGGATGATCTTCTGAAACAATGACACTATATGTAAGTTCATGCTCATGGAGAACACCGCGACCGCCTGTTGGTCTTCTAACAAACCCTAATTGATGCTCTTTAACGGCATCCATATCAATTTCTTTCTCCACCTTTTGGAAATAACCTACAGACAAAGTGGGCGGATTCCACCCATAAAATCGAATAACTGGAGGAAACTTACCTTCACTATGCCAATCAAGTAAAGCTTCATCCAAGGCCATATTAAAAGATGGTGAACCATTACCAGAATCGATAAATCGCCAAGTTTCTTTTTTCATATTAAAACCTCATTTATATAATTATTACTCATTTTTAGTCTACCAAAATCTGATAAGAATTCAAAATGAGATGTTTCTGGTATAATTTTATTAGGCACCGTAAAAAAGTTTTTCCTTTTCATCTTTATCTTTAATGGAATGACTTATATAATAAATACTAGTGCAGTAAAGCTTGAAAGGAGCAATAGAAGTTGAATTCACTTTATTCGTTATTGATTATTGTTTTAGCCGTTATTATCTACTCCGTTTTTACCTACTTTTATCAAAAGAGGATAGTTAAAACGGTATCAGAAGAAGAATTCCGTGCAGGATACCGAAAGGCACAACTAATAGATGTTCGTGAACCGAACGAATTCGAGGGCGGCCATATTTTAGGAGCACGCAATATCCCAATGTCTCAAATGAAAATGCGCATGAAGGAAATCCGCCAAGATATGCCTGTATATTTATATTGCCAAAGCGGTATGCGCAGTGCACGTGCAGCACAATTTTTACACCGTAGAGGTTATAGGGACTTAACCCAGCTTGAAGGCGGATTTAAAAAATGGACTGGTAAAGTAAAAACAAAGAAATAATCGGCTAAGGGTTCCGGATCTACTTCCGGAGCCCTATTTATTTTTAAAATAGGTAAGGCCAGATTCCATGGATCTGACCTTTACATTATTAAGCCTTTTGAAATTTTAATACAGGTTTACGAGCTGCTAAAGTTTCATCCATTCGCCCGACAACGGTTGTATGTGGTGCCTCCTGAACAATTTCAGGATTTTCTTCCGCCTCTTTGGCAATTTGAATCATCGTATTGATGAAGGAATCAAGCGTTTCTTTTGATTCTGTTTCTGTCGGCTCAATCATAATACATTCCTCGACATTTAACGGGAAGTAAATGGTTGGTGGATGGTAGCCAAAATCAAGCAGACGTTTGGCAATATCAAGCGTCCGTACCCCTAATTTTTTCTGACGTTTACCGCTTAGCACAAACTCATGTTTACAATGTTTATCGAACGGTAAATCATAATATTCCGCCAGTCTTCTCATCATATAGTTGGCATTTAGGACCGCATACTCCGTTACCGCTTTTAAGCCATCAGGTCCCATGGAACGAATATACGTATACGCCCTAACGTTGATGCCAAAATTCCCGTAGAACGGCTTTACACGCCCAATTGATTGAGGGCGATCATAGTCTAAAATAAATTCATCTCCGCGCTTGGTAATAATAGGTTTTGGCAAAAACGGAATTAAATCTGCTTTCACCCCAACAGGACCGGAACCAGGACCGCCACCGCCGTGAGGACCTGTAAAAGTTTTATGAAGATTTAAGTGGACAACATCAAAACCCATATCGCCAGGTCTAGCCTTCGAGAGAACCGCGTTTAGATTGGCACCGTCATAATAAAGCTTGCCGCCTGCATTATGAACAATATCGGCCATTTCGAGGATTTGCTCTTCAAATAAACCGAGCGTATTTGGATTAGTTAACATCAATGCAGCCGTGTCATCACCTACAACCCGTCTTAAATCATCCAGATCGACAAGGCCTTGATTAGTAGATTTAACTGTAATCGTTTCAAAACCAGCTATCGTTGCTGAAGCTGGGTTAGTACCATGAGCAGAATCCGGAACGATTACTTTGGTCCTATTAGTATCACCATTTGCTTCATGGTAAGAACGGATAAGCATTAATCCTGTCCATTCACCATGTGCTCCTGCCGCAGATTGTAAGGTGACTTCGTCCATGCCGGTAATTTCAATTAAATGCTGTTGAAGGTCGTATAAAAGCGCGAGCGCCCCTTGAACAGAGCTTTCATCCTGTAGTGGATGAACATGTGCAAAACCATTGAACCGGGCAACATTTTCATTAATTTTTGGATTATATTTCATTGTACATGAGCCAAGTGGATAAAATCCCGAATCCAGGCCATGGTTTCTTTTTGAAAGTGCCGTATAGTGCCGCATGATATCAAGCTCGGAAACCTCTGGGAGTTCTGGCTCTACTTCACGCAGGTACCCCTCTGGCAGGAGAGTGCTCACTTCTAATTCTGGTACATCCATTTCCGGAAGGCTGTAACCGATTCGGCCGGGAGTGCTACGTTCAAATATCAGTGCTTGGTCTTGGTTATGCATGCAAATCCCCCAATTCTTTCACAAAAGTATCTATCTCATCCTTTGTTCTTTGTTCAGTTACCGCAATCAACATATGATCAGATAGCTCTGAATAATCGCGTCCTAAATCATAACCGCCGATAATTCCTTTTTGTAACAAAGTTTGATTGATTTCTTTAACAGGTTTATTTAATTTAACAACAAATTCATTAAAAGAGAACCCATCAAATACAACCTCGATGCCAGCTGCTTTAAAAGCAGTTTTAGCATAATGTGCTTTCTGTAAATTGGCTGCTGCCATCTCATGGACGCCCTTTTTACCTAAAGCAGTCATGGCAACTGATGCAGCAAGGGCATTAAGTGCTTGGTTTGAACAGATATTAGAAGTCGCCTTTTCACGGCGGATATGCTGTTCACGAGCTTGGAGTGTTAACACAAAACCACGGCGTCCTTGGTCATCAACAGTCTGACCAACTAGGCGCCCCGGAACTTTACGCATTAATTTGTTGGTAACCGCAAAATATCCGCAGTGCGGGCCACCAAATGCTGCTGGGATACCAAATGGCTGGGCGTCTCCGATAACGATATCAGCACCGAACTTCCCAGGAGGCGTTAATACACCTAAAGACAACGGATTGCTGTTAACAACAAACAGACCTTTATACGCATGAATAATTTCTTCAACTTCTTTTAAAGGCTCAATTCGGCCAAAAAAGTTTGGATATTGAACGATTACTGCTGCAACGTCTTCGTTCACTAAGCTCTTTAGAGCTTCAGCATCTGTTACACCTTCTTTTATAGGAGCTTCAATTACCTCAAGATTCTGTCCTTTTGCATAGGTTTTAAGGACCTCCCGATACTCAGGATGAACAGCGTTCGAAACTACAATCTTTTTCCGTTTTGTATGTCCTGCACTTAACATCGCCGCTTCTGCAAGAGCGGTGCCTCCGTCATACATGGAAGAGTTGGCAACATCCATACCGGTTAATTCACAAATCATGGTTTGAAATTCAAAAATTGCTTGAAGTTCACCTTGGGATATTTCGGGTTGATAAGGTGTATAAGCCGTATAAAATTCAGAACGAGAAATAACATGGTCCACAATAACAGGCATATAATGATCATAAACACCTGCACCTAAAAAAGACACATTACGTTTGAGGTCAGCATTTTGGTCAGCTAGCTTAAACAGTTCCTTCATTAGTGAAGTCTCAGACTTAGCCTCTTTGATCTTGTACTCACCCTTGAATCTTACTTTTTCAGGGATATCGCCAAACAGTTCATCTATGGAAGAAACACCAATGGTTTCGAGCATAGCCGTCTTATCTTGTTCAGTCATGGGTAAATAGCGATGTTTCATAAATCTAACTCCCCTCGTTATTTCTTTTCTCTTTTATAAAAAGGTGTTGGTACTATATTTGCTTTTAATCGTTTACCACGGATTTCCACTTCTACCACTGTTTCTAGCGCGGAAAATTCGGTCTTAATAAGTGCAAGACCAATATTTCTCTTTAAAGAAGGCGACTGTGTTCCGGTAGTCACTTCTCCGATAAGCTCTTCTCCTTTATAAACAGTATATCCATGCCGAGGGATACCACGGTCAATCATTTCAATTCCTACTAATTTCCTTGGTAAGCCATTTTCCTTCTGTTTTCTTAATGCTTCCTTCCCAATGAAGTCAGCTTCCTTATTTAACTTCACAGCAAAGGCAATTCCTGCTTCAAGGGGAGAGATCTCAGGCGAAAGCTCTTGCCCATAAAGTGCCAGCACAGATTCAAAACGAAGGGTATCACGTGCACCTAATCCGCATGGAAGTATTCCCTCCTCTGTTCCTGCCTCTAAAATGGCCTTCCAAAGGTCAACCGCATCTGCTGCATCACAGTAAACCTCAAAACCGTCTTCACCGGTATATCCGGTTCTTGATACTAATGCCTTCTTACCGTTTAGAATTACTTTTTGCTGAAATTTGAAAAAGCCAATTTGACTTAAGACTGTTTCTCCTGCAAGCTTTTGCAGAACTTTTTCTGCAAGCGGACCTTGAATAGCTAGCTGGGCTGTCTTTTCAGACAAGTTATCAAGGGAAACATCCCCCTCAACGTGATCCAGAAGCCATTTAAAGTCCTTTTCTATATTGGAAGCATTAACAACCAGTAAGTAATGATAATCTTCCATTTTATATACGAGCAGATCATCCACCGTTCCGCCATTTTCATAACACATTGCCGTGTATTGAGCATCGCCATTTTTAATTTTTGAAATATCATTGGTCATCATTTTTTGTAAAAATTGTAAACTGTCTTTCCCTTTCACTTCCACTTCCCCCATATGGGAGACATCAAACAGACCTGCTTTTGTACGGACCGCTTCATGTTCTTCCTTTATGCTGGAAAATTGGACAGGCAGCTCCCACCCTCCAAAATCGACGGTTTTACCGCCGTATTGTTTATACACCGCAAAAAGTGGAGTACGTTTTAATTCAGTCATCCATTAATCCCCCTCATTTGATCGATCCACAGTTTTATAGGTACAACATTTGTGTAAAAGTTATTTCCCTAAACTTTTGTGAAACAATTAGACTTTTTTAAAACATAAAAAAGGACAGAAAACCCCCTAAATAAATTAAGTAGGTCTCTG
The DNA here is from genome assembly GCF_023715505.1 of Neobacillus cucumis. Next base: position 478,085 of record NZ_JAMBOH010000001.1, read on the forward strand.
TCCTTGCACCTGAAAGTTTACCCTTAAGCGGTTTTCCCCTTTGGTGGCTGCCACACTAGCAGCGCTCTCCAGAGCTGCGTCAAACAAGAGTTCTTTTGCCTGAGAGATTCACATTTTCTGCTTGCTCCTTCGGCGCTACTCTTCGTAGTCTCTCCCCCTGCTATCATTCGCATTATAATATTTTTCAATTTGGTAATACTAATTATACTTAAAAAATAAATTACTTTATTAAAATATTTAAAACATTCTAAGCTATTATCATCCTACCATTAAACTACAACATTGAGCAATTATTTTTTTATAAGAAAACGATAGGCAGAAGACGGTCTTTATAATTTGCAAACAGATGATATTACAATGTATGAAAAGGAGCTGTAATGATGTCGGTTGAAATTGAATTTGATTCCTCGTGGCAGGATGATTTTTTACATAGAATTGACAACGATGGTCCGTGGGGGAACTGGGAGCTTTTTAAATTAGCCATTGATGTTGAAAAACATTTGGTCATCCCTGAGTTTGAAGGCTTACAAGCTCCAAATCATCTTCCAAATTTAACACCTCTCCCACATCAGCTTGAAACAGCGAAACAGGTGATTGAAAACATGAATGGTAAGGCCATTCTAGCCGATGAAGTGGGGCTTGGAAAGACAATTGAAGCTGGGCTAATTTTAAAAGAATACATGATTCGCGGCTTAGTAAAAAAGGTATTAATACTCGTTCCTGCATCTTTGGTTACCCAGTGGGCGATTGAGCTAAACAGCAAATTTTTTATTCCTGCCGTTACCCAAAGGAAAAGCTATGTCTGGGAACAGTGCGATGTCGTTGTTTCTTCAATTGATACCGCGAAACGAAATCCTCACCGGGACATTATCAACAAACAGGACTACGATCTCATTATCATTGATGAGGCACATAAACTTAAAAATAACAAAACGAAAAACTACGAATTTGTTCAAAATCTTAAAAAGAAATTTTGTTTATTATTAACCGCCACACCGATCCAAAACCGAATTGAGGAAATCTTTAATCTCGTTTCCCTCCTAAAGCCTGGGCATCTGGGCAGTGAGACGGCCTTCTATGAAAAATATAAACGAGATGCCCGTTCGTTAAATGATGATGAGCATTTAAAAGAATTAGTCAATAAGGTCATGATTCGAAATCGCCGAGCTGACACTGGTATTGAATGGACAAAAAGACAAGTTGAAACCATACCAATCGAATTCTCTTCTGCTGAGAAGGATCTGTATGATTCTATTTCAATGCTGAAAAGCGAAGGTGATTGGGTTCAAACAAGTGCTTTTTCCGTCATGACCTTACAGCGTGAGGCTTGCTCAAGCCGTGAAGCAGTTTTCTATACACTAAAAAATATGCTGAAAAAGAAAGAGGACCCTACCCCTGCTTTCGAAGGACAGATCGAGTATCTAATTAAGAAAGTGGAAGCGGTCCAGCAAAATTCAAAGGCGGAAAAAGCTCTTGAATTAATCAAACAGGTAAATGATAAGGTGATTATTTTCACAGAGTATCGTGCTACCCAGATGTATTTACAATGGTATTTGAAGCAGCACGGAATCAGCTCTGTCCCCTTTCGCGGAGGTTTCAAACGTGGAAAAAAGGACTGGATGCGGGAATTGTTTCAAAAACATGCACAAGTCCTTATTGCTACTGAGGCCGGCGGTGAGGGGATCAATCTGCAGTTCTGTAATCATATCATTAATTTTGATTTGCCATGGAATCCGATGCGGCTTGAACAGCGGATTGGCCGGATTCATCGTCTTGGGCAAGAAAAGGATGTGATGATTTATAATTTTGCTATAAAGGGTACAGTTGAAGAGCATATTTTGAAGTTGCTTTACGAAAAAATCCACCTTTTTGAAAAAGTCATCGGTGAATTGGATGATATCCTGACAAAACTAGAATTTGGTAATATTGAAGACCATCTTATTGATATTTTTGGCCAGTCTAGTTCTGAGGGTGAAATGCGAATTAAAATGGAGAATTTATCATCTATGATTGAATTTGCACAATCAATGAAGGAGGGTGAATCACATGCAGCAGCAGGAAATTCATGATTTTCTTCTTACTTATTTTCAAGCAAATGATTGCCCAATTATTGAGAATAAACCTGGATATTTAATTGTCCAGTTAACCGTAGAGCTAGATAAAGAATTGATGAATCGTCCCTTTTACTGGCACTATCTCGAAAAAACGGGCGGCATCCCTAATCCTATGTGCTTAACTTTTATTACTGATCAAAAAAAAGCACCGGAAAATATGAAGGGAGAAATTATTCATTTTGGTTCACCCCGGCTTCACCAAATATTCGATTCCACCAAAAAGTTAGCAAGTTATATCCGCTTATATGAAAATCATCAGCACATCCAAAGCCAAACAGCCTTGTTTCCCTGGTTGTGTATGAATGTAAAAATCTCATATCAATGTGACCGAAAACGAGATATCTTTAAGTCCATTGGTTTACAGCTGATAAACGGAAAAATGGTTGAAGATTTTCACGAAAAGTTACAAAAAGTCCCATTAACACCAAAGATACCGGACTATTCTTTTACATTATCGCCATTAGTTAAACCGAAAAGCGGGATGATAAGGGTTGAAAACTACTTAAGATCTGTGATCTTAGAGGATGACCATTCCTGGGCTGACGAGGCACGAAAACGATGGGAGCAGGACTTACGGTTACTAAATCATTTCTATGAAGACGAAGAAGATGAAAATGTGAACTATGAAACCGAAAAAATGGCCCTGCAAGAACAATATGAACCGAAAATTAACATTTCCTTTATCAACGGCGGCCTCTTTTACCTAACCGAAAAAGCCATATAAAAACACTTTATTACTGTGTTTAAGCATACAACAGTGACAGGCACCATGTGAAATATACACATGGTGCCTGTCACTAAAAAATTACAAAAAATTTTTTTATATTTATTAAAATTAAAGAAGGATAAGCGTGAACCCTGTCGAATTATGATTATGAAAAACTAAAAAGGTGGTGGTACCAATTGTCAGTTCAATTGAAATACTAGCTAATCGAATTATTAAAGATGCCGTCCGAAATCAAGCAACAGATATTCACATTATTCCTCGAAAGAACGACACACTTGTTCAAATCCGTTTAACAAACAAACTCATTCCCAGATTGTCCCTCCCAAAAGATGAATGCGACAGATTAATCTCACATTTTAAATTCACCGCGAATATGGACATTGGGGAAAGAAGACGACCTCAAAGCGGAGCCGTTTTTTGTGAAGTAGACGGACAATTAATGGGCCTTAGGCTTTCCACACTCCCTTCAAACAATAGAGAGAGCCTTGTCATCCGGCTTTTACCGCAACAAGAGCAAATACCCTTCCATCAGCTCTCATTATTCCCATCAATGACCAGAAAGCTATTAGCCCTGCTCAAACATGCACACGGATTAATCATTTTTACAGGCCCTACTGGATATGCACTTGGGGACAACAAATGATATAATCTCTTATGTATCAAGAAACAACAACAAGAGGTGGCAACAAATGAAAGTGGCAATATACTTGAGACGTTCCAGAGATGAAGAGAATCTGGGAATCGATGAGGTTTTAAAAGTACATGAACATACATTGGTGCACCTTTGCAAACAACAAGGACATACCTACAATATATATAGAGAGATTGCATCATCATCAACAATTGAAAACCGTCCCGAAATGGTTCGTCTATTGGAACGAATCAAAGCAGGCGAATATCAAGCCGTGGTGGTTATGGATATCGACAGGCTTTCACGGAACGAATACGACTCAAGTGAAATCAAAAGGATTCTACATGATACAGGTACTCTCATAATCACGCCGTACCGAGTTTATGATCTCTCGCGTGATGATGACAGTTTGCTAGTGGGAATCAATTCACTGATTGCCAGCCAAGAATATAAAATGATTCATAAACGCATGAGTCGAGCAAAAAACTTTTGCAAACAACAAGGACAATGGGTTGATGGTATTCCGCCACTTGGATTTGACAAAGGTAAGGATAAAAAGCTGAAACCGAATGACCGTGCCGCTGACGTGCTTTTCATATTTGAATCCATAATAAACGGTATGACCATTCCATCACTAATTCGTGAACTCGACCGCTTGCACATACTCACTAGAGAAGGATCAAAATGGCACTATAACGCAATCTTACGGATCATAAACAATCCTGTTTATAAAGGGGAACTTCACGGTGTAGTCGAAGCTCATGACCAGATTGTGTTGCCGTCCATCTGGGAGAAAGCGAACCGAATAGTGAACACATACTCTTTCAAAGCTCCGCGCTCAAAGAATCGTATCTATCCAACCTCTGGGCTGGTTTACTGCGGGAATTGTGGCAAGGTTCAAGGTGTAAATTATCATCCGCACATTGACAAATATTATGTGAAGGTTTGCCGTTGCGGGAACAGAACGTATTATTATAATATCGTGTTGGAACTGATTCGGCAGGAGGTTTTGAAGCACAAGGAAACGATTCTGGAAGCTATCGCGCTTCTCGACACGGAAACAGGAACGGACAAAACTAGGTACAAATTAGAGAGCATCAGAAAGGCGATACAGAAGACAGAACGTGCGCTTGAAAAGATACAAATTCAATGGGAAGAAGACGAAATGACCTTACCCGAGTATAAACAGAGGAAGGCAAAGAGAACTGAAGAACTAGAGATACTTAAAGCTGAACAGGAATCAATAGCTAATGAAAATCCTGCAGAAAAGCGGCGGTCTCTTGAAGAACACTTGAAGGTAATAGAAGAACTGTTCGGAAATTGGGCATTTTTGAATGGTTCAGGGTTGAGCAACGAAGATGTTAATCGAAGATTACATTTACTCATTAGCGGTATTATATGGACCTATCCGAAGGGATCAGACACGCCGACACTTAGAGTGGTATATAATTAAAAAAAAGAAGACCTCAAGCGACACAGCTCGAGGTCTCTTTAGTTTGCTCCTTGATTGTCGCATTCAGCGATTGGGCAAGAACTTCTACGGCAAGATTTTGGATGGCTTTTGGAGACGGGACGTTCACGACATATACTTTAATTTTCTTCATCAACGATCGCCACCTTTCTTGATACTGAAAATAAAAGATGGTTCGGCATCCGTGTCTTCACCAATCCAGACGGCTTTCCTTTCGTTCAAATTCAAGAAATTCTTTTTACCTATACCGCACTTCATAGCCATTACATAAGCTAAATTTGAAATTTTATGTATTTCCAATAGCTTGTTAGTTTGGCTGTCAGGCATTTCTTCTACTTTTATCTGAGTGTCATAAGAAATTCGCAATTCATCTCCTACCGCCTTTTCCAAATGCTTCCTTAAACCAATTTGCGTAGTTATTTGCCCGTTTAAAGGCTTCATCAAACTCAACATTGGCGATTATTACTTTTTCAGTTTTTGGGAAGGAGTCACCTCTCCAAGTTCCTCTCCATACTGTAAAGGACCCTTCCTTCTCTTGAAACAGAAATACCAAGGAATTAGTACTTACTTGCTTTTCAAACCCTTCTCCATATGAATACACAATCCATCCATTTTTAGTTGCTTCCTCCTGTCGCCTTAAATTCACTAAGATTGCCTGCTTGTATCTTTTTAAAGTTTCAATATGTTCATTTTTAAGAACACTAGGATCATGAAGCACTAAATTGTCACCTGCTGCAGTTATTATACATCCTGCATTTTCTGCTGTTCTGAGGTACGAAGTTATCATATTAATAACGGCACCCCCTCTTTTTTAGAAGGTTGTAAAGTTGACTTTAGTTGTGAATTATCTGCTTTTTCTATTGTATCTACATTAATCTCAGAATTATTGTTTTTCTGACCACTATAGACACCTTTACAACTATTGAAAGACGAATCCTTGATCCCTATTCCATAAAAATATTGATAACCCCCTGTGCTGCTTTTCTTTTTAAAACCTCGTTCTTCTAGCTTTCGGTTAAACTTATTTTTCGTAAGTTCATACTCGCCCTCCTCGGAGCACCAATTAGAATATGTTTTATAAAGATCAGCACCTTTTGTTTTAGCATTCTCATGGATGACGCAACATTCCTGAAGAAAACTCCCAATTGTATCCATTTCATCCTTATAACTTTTAGTAGCTTCTTGCACTTCTTGAGGTACGTCTAAGCCTTCCTCCTGCCATTTCAAACATCCTTCCACCATCCACCTCAGGATACCTGGCATTTCATGCTTTAGCTTTGCTGGTAATTCCTTATCTAACTTATCTTCAGGGATAGTTATAGTGAATGGTATTAGCCGAATTCTTCTCCAGATACCCTCATCAGCACCAGTAATTATTGGTTTGTGATTAGTTGTAAAAAAGATTTTAAATTGCGGAATGTATTCAAAAAATTCCTGATGTAAAAAACGTGCTTGTACTGGCTCTCCGCCGGTTAATTGTTTTACAAGACTTTCAGCCAGTCGAGCACCCTTTTCACTCTCTGTTGCAGCAACAAGCCTAGCTCCTTTTAAAGCTGCAATGTCATTATTTACACGGTCAGATTTTTTAATTGTGAAGGTCTCAGCATTTGTCTGCTTTCCATAGTCACCCAAAATTTCCTTTATAACGTTCATAAAGGTACTTTTGCCATTACGACCTGTCCCATATAAGAAGAATAAAACCTGTTCTCGGGTATTACCAGTAAGTGCGTAACCTACTGCCTTTTGAAGGAAGTCAATTGTATCCTGCTTCACTTTCCCTTTTTCATCCTGAAAAATATCGTTTAAAAACCGTTTCCATGTAGGACATTCCGCATTAAGATCGTAGGTAATATGCGATAATTTGGTAAGCATGTACTCTCTTTTATGCGGTCCTAACTTCCCGGTTTTTAGGTCGATAACGCCATTCTTGCAATTGAACAACCATATGTCTTTATCAATGTCATCAGGAAGTAGTGGTACCTCTGATTTAGCCAAAGAAACCATTGCTTCTACTCTTGCCCGAGATTCCGAACGAATCGCATGTTTTGCCAGGTATGACCTTGTATCTGAATCAGCATTAGATGCCTCTTTATAAATAGCCCTTACTGTATCCTTAGCAAGTTGGTAAATTCTATCCTTTTTATCCTCACACCATCGCCTTCCATCCCATATGTACCATTTACAGAAGGAATTAACATATCTAAGATCTTTTCCGTGACGGTGGGTCAACCTTTCTGCATTACCTATATCTGTTTTTCTGAAGTTGATTTGCCCTGATGACAATGTAATTTCCTCTCCATTCCTAAAACTATGGGACTATTTATCTTGTTAAGATGAATGCAGCCACCACACCCATCAAATTCTTGACTTAAGCTGCGGCACGTCCTTGGCTTCATATTCCTTCGAATTTCAATATATTTACGTACAACTACCCGTTCTACATAATCGGGATGACCTTTTGACCATTCATGAACTAGGTCATGACCGTTCTCACAGTATGCTGCAATCGATAAAGCAGCAAGCCAGTTATTGTAATTAGCTGTTTCTTTATGATTAAGATAACTTCCTATAAACCGGCATTCTTGTATAATTCGATTTGGGTTTGTAACAGCAATAGCTTCCCCACTATATATTTTTTTCTGTGCCTTAGCCTTTTGTTCTATTGTTAATGATGGTACTAGCATTTGTATGACTTTGTTTATTTCGAATATAGAATAACGTCTGTTAGGTTCAAATAATTGGATGGTGACAGGCTTAGGGTTATTCCTTGATTTTAAGTTGAAGGTTCCTGGTACACGTAAGACCCTTGCTAAATCAGAGGTATTGTCTATGTGGAAACCCTTCAATTTAGCTAATTGAATAAATACTCTTTGAAAATTCTCAAGCAATCTCCCTACAACATGCATTTCCTGATCGCTCTGTATACGGAATGGTTCCTGAAACAACCAATAACAATGAAGACCACCGCCACTGTGAATTATAATGGATGGTTTTAAAGGGAAAGTATTTAAAATTACCTGTGCATCCTCTTCAGAAGGAAGCTTATCCGCCGCATGAACTCCACCATTCAAATCAATTTCTACCCAAACACCGGGTAAAAAAAGCACATCCTCATTTTTACCTCTTTTATATTCTCCAAGTTTATTTCGGCGAACTCCGACGCCAAAGTATACGTTACAATTTTCCCCTAAATTTATAGCGTTTTGGTTAATATTTTTTAGATCATTAACTCTATACCAACGGGTTTTCTTATCCACAGAGGTCCATAGGGTTATAAATCCTTGTTGGACATTTCCAAATAAAGCATCTAAAAACGCATTTGCTTGAACTTGTCCTACTTTTGCTTTATCCATACTTTATTCTCCTTACTTGTTTCAGTAAGAAACGGTATCGAATAGCTAAAATCTATATCCCTTTCTGTCAAACCAGCAGCCTCTATGACTGTTTTTGCATAAAGCCAGCAATCATCTAGATATTGAAATTTGCCCGCCATGCCTAACTGTTCATGTTCATCTATCGAATAAACAGAAAAACCAGCAAATTTTTCATCAAATAAAATAATGATTTTCTTTATTCCATCTGGCACCAATTGAACCCAATCACTATAAATTTTTTCTAGGTAATTCTTTTGTTTCATTCCAATAAAATTAGTCAATTTTCTTTTCTCCTTAGTTTTAATTAACTGTAGGTTGGATGGAGTAAGTTAATAAGTGTAAAAGAGTATTAACAATTTAATTCGTGTTTCCATCCACCAGGCAGCGCCTTGCCTCCTCTAGCTATCCAATTATCTAGTTGCACTGGGTCCAATCTTATTTGCCTCCCCAATCGAACTACAGGTAAAATACCTTCTCGCGCCAAAGTATAAGTCCGCTCAACTGAAATGCCTAAAATTGGAGCCGCCTCTGGAACTGTTATTAAATTTCTTCTCACCTTTCATCACCTCCTTACAACTCAAATGATACAAGTCCTTAAACACAAAAAAAGGACATAAGAAAATTTTCTTATGTCCCTTTTTTATTACCTTCTCGAAGGCTTATTCCAATATCCTTTGCTACTCTTTGTATTGCTTTCTTTATCCCTGCAGCGGATATATCAATCTCCCCATTAGGATCACTGTCAATATATGCTTGTGCAATTATTTTATAACTTTCATGATGAATTTGGTATCTTACTATCCAGTCAAAGTGCTTTTGTATGCTACCACCACTGTCCCTTTTTCCTTTTGATCTCACCCAACCGTTTTCAATAAAAATTTCTTCTAATATATAAATATCATCATTAATTCTGCCAACATATTCCTTTTTTATTTCTGCAGCAGGATTAAATGGTTTAAATTGTAATTTCGAAAAGGATTGGTGATTTGCAATTTTTTTCAACTCTTTTTTTCTTCTATTAAAGTATTCCTCTAACTCTGCTGGGTGGATAATCAAATCGTTTATTAATTCTGGATTAATATTCCAGGAGGTAATTATATGGAATGCAGTTGAGAGAATCCATTCCTCTTTAAGATTCCATTTTATCGACCATAGAACTAAGCTATTCATAAATTCAGTAGCCAATTGAGATGTTTGCGTAATATTTTTTAAATCCTCAAGTGTAAACCATTGTTTTCTCTTACTAGATAATTCTAGGTGAGGTACAAGCATTTCATATTTTTCAATATAAGCCTTTAAATCTGTTAATACTTCTGGTGCATTTTCTCTAATCGCAATAATAAATTTGTACCGTGCTATCAGCCGGTCCTCGCCAGGCAGCGCAAATTCACCAAAACTAAGTCTATTCATATCTTTTATTCGTTTATAAAGTAGTTCATGTTCTTTAATATTGATCACTTTTTTCTCCTAAGTAGAATTTTTCTCTTTCTGTTATGCATTTTGGACAAATTAGTTAAGTTTCAAAATATTTAAGCTTTATCAATTGGAATTATCTCGCCCAATATTGTTGCCTTTCCCCACTGAGTAGCCTTCAATAACCGTTAAAAACAAAAAAAACAGTGGATAAATACCACTGTGCTTACTCTTTTATTAATTAACTTTTCTGTTGAGATAACTTTTAGGTTTGTCCTTGTTCCTTAGTTTTCCTATAAAGGGTCATTCGTGAAGGTAAAAAGCGTATTCAATCTTTTCTTCAGGTGTTGACGGGCGCCCGCCAAATTTACCTTTTAACTTCGCTGCTTCCAACCCTTCTTTTGTTCTCTCAGAAATAAGATCTCGTTCAAATTGTGCTAATCCTGCAAACATAGTAAACATAAGTTTGCCTTGTGCCGTTGAAGTATCTAGCCAGTATTCCTTTAAGCTTTGAAGGTTCGCCCACAGATACGTTGGTCAAACTCTTCTTCTCGTATTCATCAATTATTTGCTTTATAATTTGCTCTTGTTCGCTCAAAAGATTTCGCAGCATTTTATTTAACTTCAGCACTCCAAAACGCGAACTGCCATCTCTCTTTTCCACGATAAAGTTTTGCCATAAAACTTCACCTAGTTAATATCGAAAGCAAACGTTGTTATAAATATATCTATTACTATAACAATCAACATTTACTAAATAAAATAGGCACCTGAGCCCATATCAATATAGTACTCAGGCTGCCTAAATGTGCTTTCTTATTACTTTCTACTTGACAGGAGTCACTTGGCTAAAGGATATATTTTTTTTATAAACAGCTAAAAAAATTTACAATAAATTTTCTTAGAGGCACATTTGATTATGAAGATCTACCAATACAGACAAAGTCTCTGACATTAATACCGTCACATGTTTTAAATTCATTGTCAGTATTGGTGATAGCCTCTACTTTTTCACCATGAATAGCACGGTGTATCCTCTCAGTAATAGCCTCAACATTTAACTTTTTCATGTCTTCATTATCCGCCTCGATAACAACAGAAATTACTATGGTATTTTTATTTGCGCTCATAGTTTAATACCTCCTTTTTTTTTAAAAACACATTTATTTTTTCTTATATCTTGCTTTTTATACAGAATTCTTAGTTAATTTGTCTTTTTAGGAAACATTATCGGCAAATACACCCTCCTTCACCAACGATACCACACGTTGATTTAGTTTCTATTTCAGTACCAACTAAGGCCTCCACTTTTTCACCGTGAACAACACGGTGAATCCGTTCAGCAATAGCCTCAACATTTAACTTATCAAGTTCTTCTTTATTTCCCTCGATAACTACAGAAATTACTCTAGAACTTTTATTTTCATCCACAGTTATTTACCACCTTTGCTCTATGAAATAGAATTTAATATTTCAATTATCTTTTTTGAAGATACTCCATAATTTTTATCCATGTAATGTCCCCCAGAGTGTATACCCAATGCTTTTCCAGTTTCAATATCTAGAATAACCGAACCTGAATTTCCACCTAATGTTGTACAATCATGATTTATAATCCAATCCTTATCAGATGGAAAAGCTTGTCCTGGGGATAATCTTTTAACGTCGTAAATGGATTCAAATAACCTATCCATCTCATCTAAATCTCCAACCCTGCTGTCTCTAGAAGGATACCCAATTACAACAACATCTCTTGTAGTTAATAAACTTTCTTCTGATAAGTTGATTGGCCTTGGCAAAGTGCTATTTGGATTTGAATTAGAAGAAACCTGAAGAAATGCTATATCAGGTTTTGTATCATCATCCTCTTCAATATAAAGTACTTTTTCTATATTGAACTCAAGTTGATCGGGCAGTCCGTATTCTTCACGAAAGTCAATTCGAGCTTGAATCTGTACATTCCTATAATTTTTTCTAAAGACAAATTCACTTCCGCTTCCTTTGGCAAATTCAAGTGCTACATGACGATTAGTAATGACAATATTTTCTTTTACCATCCACCCTGTTCCCAACCAATCCATTCCTGGAAGATCACGCACTTCAATACGACCTACAGCCAAAATAGCATCCTCAATATTTTTTCGGTTGTCAGTTAGTTTTTTACTCCACTCAGAAGATATTGGTGGCATAAATGTATTATGGATAATTTTTATAACCGGCCGTCCAACTGACCTAACTATAGATTCCATACCATTTGCGGGGCTTGTTATACCACTCGCTATTTCATTGGATTCCGACAAATTTTTTAATAATTGGTCAATATCTTTTGGTCCATAACCATATCGTACTTGAAATTCCTTTCTCCCCAGTTGATCTAATACATCCTGTTTAAATTTGGGGTCTTGTAAGATTGTATAGATACTCATTTAACACCTCCATACTAATTTTGTTCCATAGAATTTATATTTATCCCTATAACTACAAAGTGTTATGTCAAATAACTTATTGCCCCTTCATAATTATTCTTAAAAAGACAAATTAGCAATAACCTCCATTTATGGAGAGTGAAAAATGCTCAATTGGTTTTATGACTACTTTCTAAACACTTATTAGTTTCTATATGTTTGCCCCGTTTCCTATTGTTGACTTTTGGCTTATATTTTCCATAATTATAGAAGATGGACAAATAAATTCGACTCTGAAAATTAATTTAAGGGCAAAAAAAAATATGTGTTTATACCTAGGTCAAAAGAGGAGGGTCAGAGCCCCCTGGTTGGGGGATTTTTTTAATAATTCTTTATTTGTCAGCATAATGAAATATGGCAAGATACCTCAGATATATTTTAGTAAACATTTGTTTCTAATATTGACTTTTATCCAGAAAAAACAACCAATAAAAATATCTATAGGTCAATAACTCTGAGCTTTTCCTTTTTACAAAATAATTAACAAATAAGACTAGACCTCCTTGGAAAAGGTTGGAATATTGGACTTCTACCCAAGCAGTTAACAGTAAATAAGCATAGTTTAACTTGAATTAAAATGCAGAGCTAAAAGGAGAGTATTAAACTATGTACTGTTATCCCGTGACACATTGCTTTGGATTTGGCACCAAATTCATTGTACTACAACCCTTCATTGTGTTCCTTCATTAGGTCCATCTGCCCCTGTACATCTACCTGGACCTACAGGACCAGTCATCGGTCCAGGACCAATAATGGCAACAATGGCACTGACACCATATCAAAAATGTTATAATGATTGCATTAAACAAGGAGGGTATCCATGGGAATGTAAAGTATTCTGCGGTACACCTAGTCCACACTATCTTAGTGAACCAGAACCTGTACCTTGGTAATAAACAAAATAAAAATAAAACATTAAAAAGACCCTTCACAATATTTGTGATAGGGTTTTACATTGACTTTTCTAACAATTTACAGCTTTATTCAAGAAATTGTCGCTTAGCGTTTTTCTGTCCTTATCTACTTAGTTTTTCTTATTCGTGTTGTTTCCTTCATTTATTATTAGAATGATCCAGCAACTTCAAGGAGTGTTCAATTTATTTCTTGTATTTTCTTCGTCTCCCTTCCCTTCTATTCGTTGCACTCCATAGCAAATCCTTCTGTTGTTGTCTAGTTACACGATTATCTCACTTTTAAACTCAGTAACATGAAACTTAAAATTAATCCTCTGCCTCTCCCTTTGCCTTAGCATAAATAGTTGACCGTGGTACTCCAGTTTGTTTTGAAATGTCATTTACGCTTAATCCATTCTTTTCACGTTCGGCAAAAAGCTTTAATGCTCTTTTAATCTCCTTCGTGTCATGGCCTTTCCTTCCTAAATGTTTACCTTGTTCTCTTGCCCTCTCTCTGCCTTCTTTTGTCCGTTCATTGATTAAATCCCTTTCAAATTCCGCGATAGCCCCCAGCATGGTAAACATTAGCTTCCCAGCAGCAGTTGAAAAATCAATCTGTTCTTTTATGAAAACAATACCGATATCATTTTCCTTCAAGTCATGAACGATATTATGTAAATCTCTCGTTGATCTAGCCAACCTGTCAATTTTGTAGACAACGAGCTTGTCACCTTTTCTTAAATATTCTAATGCTTTTTTAAGTTCCGGCCGCCCAGTATTCTTGCCACTTTTCTTTTCGTAGAAAATATTTGTGCAACCATACTTTTTTAGTTGTTCAACTTGGAGGGAATAATCCTGGTCCATGGTACTTACCCTTGCGTATCCAACCAGTTCACCCATTGTTCTCACTCCTGTCTAAAAGATAAATAACTTCCTGCACATTAATTATATACTAACTTTTAGACAATTAATACATATAATAAAAGATTAAAAATCTTAATTTTATCGCTCTGTCCAAAACTTACAACTTTTAGACACTCCAAAAAGGAAAGATTTGCTGTTGCACTTTTTATGAAATCAAAATAAAGAACGGCTTCCTATAGAAGTTTTAATGCACACATGGATTAAATTATGGCGAATGAGATAAAAATTTGTTGCGAACAATCATGCGGACAAATTTATAAATTGGGGTAGTATTATTGGTTCTGCAAAAACAAAATTAGGTCAGCTAGTTGAGTTCTACTCTCGTTAATTGATACGAGTTGTAAAATGCACAAAGAAAACCCTAGAATCGTTGATATTACTCAACTTCTGGGGTTTTTTATTTCTTGCTGCTTTATAGAATAATGTATTATCCCCCAAATAGTTGGGGGGGCTTTGGGGGAAGATTTAACAAAATTATTCAAGTGGACAGACGTATACTGCCTTGTAAAAAGCCTATTGTATGAAATAAAACAGATCGTACTGGTGACATCAACATGTTTGTCACCAGTACCTTACCATCATTATTCCACGATCAACAAGAACATCTTTATTTTTTCATCAAATTTGCACAGTTTTTTTATTTGTTATTTTAAAACTATTCAAAACTCTCATTTCTTTCACTTTCCCACTGCAGATGCCATTCTCGTGCAAGTTGGATTTCCTCTGCAAAGATTCTTTCCTCCCGATTTGCCCAATCAGCTACACAATTATTGTGATGCTCTTTTAAATCTGAGATCAACCTTAAGCAAGGTTGCATTTGCTCTGCAAGGGAACCACTCCAATTATTCGGCCTAAAAGTTGACTTAAATTGATTCAATACTATAATTGGTTCATAACAATTCGTAATAATATTTAGTGCAAGTGGCGTCCATTCCTTGCCATTCTCACCATTAATAAATGGGACAATTGCCGATGCCACTTTTGGATATCTCGTTTCTGGGGCATGCTCACACCACTTTATTATCAAGTCATCACTAATTTCAGCCAATGGGTTGACTCTGTCTGAAAATATCTCGTTTATCTTATAATTAATCTCGGTCTTTCCTAAAAAAGAATCTAGAAAGGCTAATGGCTGCACTGAAGCAAGTGCCATTATTACCTCACTGTACTCTCCAGGGAAAATATCGAATTCCTCAAAAGCAATTGTTATTTTATCACAAAGAGCCCTTGCAGCGCCTTTTGCAGATTCTTTAGTAAAACACACACGTATAATATTAGCTACCTCATAATTCCTTCTGTCAGCTCTGAAATCTTTTCCTAAAAATGGATAAATTAAAAGTAATTCCTGCCCTAAAGAAACAATCGTGTCACTTAAAGGAGTCTCCCTTTCAAGACCATGAAGTCTCATTTGCAAAATATCAACTGCTATAAGGACACCTTCAGGTTTTGTAGAAATTAATTTAAGTAATTCCGAGAAATCGTCGTCCTTTATACTTTTATGGGATTGTCCGTAGGCTAAACTACCATATCTCCATATAGGAGCTATCCCTAATTTTAGTGACGCCTTAAGCCTCTCTACATCTTGAACATTAATTTCCACACTCGTTTGTAGCTCTGGATATACTGCAGATAATACCTCATCTGTAACAGCCTCATCTAGAAGCTTCGCTGAAAGTTCCCTCTCTCTCTGAGAGATAGTATTTAAAAATCCCCGTAGTAGTTGATAATTACGTTTTTGCTCATCAATAAGGGATAATTGCTGCTGAAAATATTTCCACATTTTTTCAGGTTGGTTACATCCTTCAGCTAGTCCTTGTCCGAATCTAAATATATTAGCACCATTACTGTTTAAGAGTTCTGGGAATAATTCCCTGTATAATTCGCTACTTGAACCTACTTTTCTTCCTAAAGACCGAGTAACCTTTTCTATTCGATAATAGATATCACCCTCTGTTTCCTCCTGTTCATACAGAGCATCTTCAACATCTAAAACACCTCCATTATTTGCGAGTGCAAACAGTTTTGCCTGTTCAATTAAAGTCTTAGGTTTGAGCATATTGTCAATTTTATTTAAACGAGAAAGTGATTCTTGACTCATACCTTCACCATCAAACCTTTTTGTGGTTTTAACCGCTAGCCAACCTTCCCTCCAAGCACTTTTACTAGCTATTTCGTTTGCTGCAATTTCAAGCTCATTATACATTCCTGCCTTTATCCATAGCCCTCTGAATTTCTCTGCCAATAGAGCTTTTGTTTTAGGAGCTACTGATAATTCAGAAACCGTAAGTGATATAGTATAATCAATAAACAATTTATACCAGTGGTGAACCTCTTCTTTACTACTCGGTGAAAATCCGTAGTCTCTAGAGTGTGCACCAAATTCAAATTCGTGGTGGCTAACAAAATGCCACGATTCCAATGCGGCACTTAACAAATTAACACCTAGCTCAACTTGGTCTTGGAAATTTGAGTCTATTAACATTGAAATTACATAAAGTCTTTGTTCGGGTGTCGCGTGTGTGCCTGAAAGGTATATATAAAATAATGATTGTAGCAATTTCCTAATGGAATTGTAATTTTCCTTAGGGCTCTCTGACAATGCAAATTGACAAAGTAGAAAAGTAGATCTTGCGAATAAGTCTTTGTCATAGGCAAGTGCCCTAAGCAGTGTAGTTATTTCGTGGTAGTGAACATTTTTACGAGAAAAAAACCTCCTATTATCTTCACTATTCCATACTTGTTCAATAGCTTTAAGTGTTAAATCTGGATTTATCGGGGCAATGTTTTTAAGCAAAGCAATACCAGTATCATTTAATTCACTAACATTTCCCAACAAACCATCTTCAGCAAGCCACATTCTAGATACCTCTACCGCAACCCCACATTCATGTAGATAACTCAAACGTCTAGAAAATGACTTTAATAATCTAGGGGATGAATTTTCAAATGCATCCAATATACTAACAAGTGGTATATTTTCAAGAGCCCTTTTTGCAAGTCTATTCGCTACAGCGTGGGGTAAAACTGCTCTCCATATACCTCTTTGCTGAACAAGCTCGCGCCGCTTCAACTCGCTTACATTTTCATATACATCCTGCACACTCATACCAATTAAAGATCCTATAAGTTTCAGCTCATCTTCTGCCGTATTGAAATTAAATGAATATACAAGAGAACAGACTTCAGCAACTCGTAACAAGGATTGATTTGGCTCATTCCTCTGTTGGAATAATCTATTAAACAGTTCTTGATCTCTTAAATTAGCCAAATTCTCCCCTCGTCGGATTGTATTGGCTAGAGCTATCGCAATACGGGCATTTCCCCCAGAAAATTCAGCAATCGTCCGTCTATCTACTTGACTTACATAAGAAAATCGGTTAAAGATTATTTTTTCAATTATATCAATAGAAGCAGGTTCTAACCGGTACACTTCAGTTTCTTCAGGTTGATCATCTCTAACATCATATTCAACGGTAATTAAACTTACTAAGCTACCCGCTATGGAGCATATGGAAGTTAAACGCTTATGCAATTCAGGAGGACAATTATCAACAACTATAGTTGCTGGTCTCCCTTGAGCAAGTATTTGCTCAGCAAAATTACGTGGATCTGGGCTAGGACTGTCACTAATATCAGAATAAAAAACTTGTGACTTATTTAATGCTCTCTCACCAATTCGCTCGTCGAACAGTGCTTGTACAAACCTAGTTTTTCCTACACCTGATAGACCTACTAAACGAACGGAAGACCTAGGACGAACAAGAATTGATCGAATTTCATTTATGCCATCAATTGCAGATAGACCCTCTAACCGAAGATTGGAACTGTTTTTAAGCCGAATTTGCCCATCTAACCAATACTCTTCCTGATCTCCTTCGGGAGAACCAGCCCAATTTCCATATGGTCGCCATCCCTGAAGTGATCGACCTATCTTATTTCTTACCCAAAGAACAAGTGATGGATGACTACGAACCCAACCCGCAACTCTATCACGATCATAAAAATCAACCTTAAGATCAGAAGAGTTTGGATATTCTAGCACTGCTTCCCGCATAGCAACTTTGCGAGCATTTAGGGCAGAATCAGCAGTTGAACCTTGGCTACTAACTATAATGTAGGCTCCATCTGAATCAATTAAATCCTTAATAACTTGTCTTAGAACACCATGTGGTCGCATTTCATCGATTATTGAAGATCGTGGCATGTCAGGTTTTTTTACTTGGAAACCAGTTTTCGACCTAGGTATAAAACTGTCCCGATGTAAGGCAGTTGTAAGTTCAACGCGGACATCAATCCCTCCATCAGGTGCATTTTGATGACCTCCCCAAGTAACACCCGCAGATGGAAAGCCCATATTACGTAGTTCCGCTTCACAAAGAAGGCCAATTAGTGATCTTAAATCTATATCACTAAGCAGACTAATATCATCTCCTGTAATCTCAAACATAACTCCATAAGCCCCTTTTAATTTTAATTTAATAAATTGTTAATGGTAGTTATTTACTTTTTCAAACTTTAAATCTATTAATTATTTTATCATACAATCTTTAGTAAAATTAAAGTAAGTACCTGCTAGAACAATGATAATTACTCATTTTTCAGCCCATAATAAATCGTCAGGTTATAATATTTTATCTCGTTAAATTATTTTGAATATTTCATTGTACTTTCGCCAATAAAGATAAAGGAGGCGATAAAATGATAATATTTGAAGTAATATTAGCTTTGATTTTAGCTGGTGCTTTCGTACATTTCCAATTAATTAAAAGAAAAAATAACTATGAGGCATCTTTGTTGGCTCAACACATTAATACAAGTGAAGAAATGAAAAGAACCCTAGCTATGGGATTATACTTGCGATTTAAAACAGAAACCGGAGACAATCCTCCTAACTATTCATCAACTTACATTAAGCAGGATCCATTTATGTTCGAACATTTCGTTGCTGAGGTAATTGAAAAAGCCAAAGGTGGATCAACATGGGTTTCTCCTTCTTCAGGCGACTTCGGAGTGGATTTTGAACATACAACTGAAGAAGGATTATTTTTGGGGCAAGTAAAGTGTTATCTTAACGATGTTCCATTTGATCCAATAGCACTAATTCACTCAAATATGGTTAAAATGGGAGCAAAAGGTGGATATGTAATCACAACAAGTTCGTTTACTCCTGCTGCAAAACAATATGCTGAAGGATTAGGCATTGAATTAATTGACGGAGTAAGGCTTGTTGAATTATGGTTAAGTGGATTGGTAAATGTAGAACAAGAAATTAAAAAATTATTGCCTGAATATGTGTAAAAATAGCCCTTCTCCTATTCGAGAGGGGCTTTACCCGTTCCTATTAATCCCATTATATTTAGCCATTTATTGCAATGTCCCCTATAGTAAAGACTAATTAATAGTCAATCCTTTTTCATCCAAAATGGCGTCAATTGTGGAAATTGACTGTATAAATGGTCTACTTTTGCTCTTTGTTCATAATCATGGATGCTCCTACTATGACGTTCATTTTCTACCTTTAATCGCTCGAATTGTTCCTCGAAATAATCTTCTCTTTCTTCGAAATAATCAATTTGCTCTTTTAAGTTTTCAATTAACTCAATCAGCTTAGGTTTTGTATATTTATTATACTCTTCACTTTTAATAGAAATCCCCCCAATATTATTGATTATTTATTAGGACTATCGTATATCTATGTGCCGTTTGCACTTCGTACACTGAAACAAGTTAGTTTCGACTTCTTTGTGTCGTTTCAACTTCCTGCATGTTTGACAGCTTAACGTCACATATCGGCCGGCGGATTCATTAACAACTATGCTATTCTCTTCTAAGGCCAATTCCTCTTGTTCATCCTCCTTCCCTATAGAATAAAACACATACACCAAAATCACGGTTATACCACCCAAAATATAGCTAAAAAAACTCAATAACCGTCCTCCCTTCCACTCAAAACGTAGTTAAGTTCACCTTTATTATGGACGACCACTACTCGGTAAGCCCTTTCCGTGCAAAATTCCTTCTGTAACTCCGAGACCAGCAATGCATCATTAAGTCCCTTTTCGATAAGTAGTGCCGCCAGTGTTGTTGGTTTCATATTGCACGCAGCTGCCAATCGATTTAACTTATACGCTTGCTTATTTGTTAGCGACACGTTCACCCTATGAACTTTCTTTCCCCCTAAGCCTTTCCCTTCTATCAAATCGCAAATCCCCTTTCCAATCGTCATGACAATTGACACTGTCAACCGTGTTACACTGTTACGAAGTGCCTGCGAGAGAAGAGGCTACTCCGTTTTCAGTATTAACGGAGTCCCTTTCGTTACTATTGCAGTATGAGCAGCTGGTGCTTGAACAGGTGTTCTTTCGGATTTAATCACCTTTCGCTGCCGCATATCCTTCTCGATCAGCCTCTTAACGTAACCGGAGAAATTGACGTTCTCGATGCGTTCTAGATACAGCCTATCTTCTTCATTGTTTACGTTGAATGATACGGATTTGATGACCTTATTTTTACTCATTTACACCCCTCCTTTCGGTTGATTACTCTATGGTATGAATGGTAATACTTAATTATGAATAAACAAGGTATGTTTATATGAATTTCTAAGGTTAAATTTCAACCCTAAAGATTCAAGGAGGAATTGAAGCTAATTTGCGGTATTATTTTTATAGGTGATGATAATGTGGAAATGTAACATCGAGGCACTAATAAAAGAAAGCGGACTAAGAAAAGATTACATAGCCGAAAAAATAAAGGTATCTCCGCGCCAGCTACGGAAATACGAAAAATTCGAGTTATTCATTCCCGCCGAAACCGGCTTATTGCTGGCGGAGCTGCTTAACTGTAAATTTGACGATTTTTACGAAAAAATAAAAGATAAAGAATGAACGGTATGACCGCCCTGTACACGCAAACTCTCTAGCTTAAGCTACTGCGAGTTACGTCCATGGGCGGAGTATTGCCTGCGAAGATTTAGGCGGTATGACAGGTATGACCACTATGATCTTCAAATTCAGGGTTGTTTTCACAGTCGAAACAAAAAAAGATAATATTGTTTTTGAAAACCAACAAGAATAACCGCTAGTGCAGGGAACACTAACGGTTAGATACTGTGATTGAAGCGGCTTCCTAATCCTTTTTCTAATAGTAGTAAAGCCCTGCCGTCAGCCTAACAATACATTCAAATCCAAAATTTACACAATCATTACGATTTGTTAATGCCCTAGTTCATCTGAATTGGGTAAATTAATGAAGTAGACCAAATCCCTTAATGTATCCGGTACTGAGCCGGATATTTTTTGTCGGTGTCAACTAACGACCTTCACTCCCACCACACAATCGAAATTCACTCGCTCAAACTCTCCTTCTTTAACTTCAATCCGCAGCTCATGCGTTAGGGGATCGACGAAGTGTATTCGCCCTGTCATTTCCTTCGTAAAGCCATCCACCCATATCGTCAGCTTTACCGAATGGTTATGTTCCAATGCGTACATAATGCATAAATCGAACTCTTCTGTTTCATGCTCGTCAATGATTGGCTTCCTTTCTCGTTCTGTATCTCGCCAAAAATCACGCTGTGTCTTCACCAATTCTGGCAACTGAAATGCCGCTTGCCATTTAATCATACCGCGATCACGTATCGCCATATAATCATCTCCTTTTCTAATATTATATACGAACAAACGTTCTAAAATACAGAAATAAAAAACGCCAAAAATGGCGTAAATAATGCACTACTCTTAATCACTGAGATTACTTCAAGCTTCTAGAGTGTCTCGTTTTTATAAAATACCCCGTTTGTAAAATACGATGGAGTTCATCCTTTGCCTTACTTTTTATAACATTCTTTACATACTCCTTACTAACAGCTTCGTTTTCCAGTTGAATGCCGCGGCGATATAATACACGGACTACTTCAGCTATACTGTTACTGAAGGCATATTCTTTAATAATCAGTTTATCTAATGTTTCTGCCTCATATAGTTCCGCTAAATCTATATACTCCTGAAGCCTTTCTACTTCTTCTTTTGCTCTCCTTACGGTGATCAACTTTGTCATAGAACATCTCCTCTCATAAGAAGAAGATTCTATTTATTGAAATAAAAACCTTTTGACGATATTGTGAATATTTGTTTATTCCAATAGTTGTTAGGAGCAAATTTTAGTAATAGACATATATTTGCTCATTGTGAATGATTGGAAAAAACTCGAATAGATACAACAAAAAATGTCGAATTAAAGTATAATAGATTTATTGAAAAATTGTTAGTTCGTGTGGGTACAGAATCTCATTTTACTAAAATGAAGGTTGAGTATGGGGGAGAAACTTATGAGAGATGATGGCAAAATATCCAAAAGTGATCTAGATTATATTATGAATCAGCTGAAACAAACTCAAAAGGAAACAGCTGCCACTTTAGCAGTACAACCAGCTAGAGCTGTTCATCGGCATCAAAAATTACAATTGTTTAGATCTTGGATTTGGGGAATTGTAATAGGGGTTATCGTTAGTCTAGTCATTTTATATGCAGGGACTGTTTACTTACAAAAAGGAGAAACATTAAAAAGTTCATCAGTAGTTGAGAGCATTCAAAAATTAGCTACATTGACAACGGCACAAGCACATATCAAAACTATTGTATCTAAAGAAGATAATAAATTATTTGGCAATAGCATCCCATGGGATATTCCTGGGTCAAAAAGGACGTTATTTTTTGTCGTTCCTGGAGATGTGACTGCAGGTGTTGACTTGAAAAATTTGACTAAAAAGGACATCACCTTGGATACGGACAAGAAGGCGATTCATATCACTTTGCCACATGCCACAATTGTCCAGGCTCCATCTATCGACTTAAAGAAAATTCAACCCTATTCAAGTGAAGGTATATTTCGTAGTAGTGTCACCAACTGGGATGATGGGTCCCAACTAGCAAATCTTGCTAAACGAAAAATAAAAAAGGAAGCCATTCAGTTTGGTCTTTTAAAAACTGCTGAAGATAATGCCCGCCTAGCCCTACAAGATTTTTTTAAAAATCTAAATTATACCGTAACTGTTACTTTCAAATAATCGGTTGCAGCTTTGGCAAGAGTTCAAGATTGATTGCTGCGGCGGTCTTTTTTTTTGTGTGCTAACGTGGCAGTTTAATGGAATAAGGAGTTTTACGATAACTAGGTTACTAACATTAAGGATTATCATATGGGGAATATAAATTTATTCGTTTTTTGAAGTATTTTGGTAGTATAATAGTATTGGTGTTTCTACAGATATTTACAAAAAGGGGACAATTTATGAAGAAATTAACCTACCTATTTATGGTGTTTTTATTAGTTTTCCTTGCAGCTTGTACATCAAATGAAACAACTAGCAAAGAGGAAAAAATCAAAATAAATAAAACTCAAGAAGTAAGCAAAAAGAAAGCAGCCACTGTTGAAAGCAAAAAAAACACACCTGACGATGAAGTCGAAAAAACGACTAGTGAAAGCGCAGTTAGTCCAAGCGTTCCTGCCACACCAACGATAACAAGTGTTAATGGTGACTTTGACTACAGTAAATATAAACTAATTGCAGTAGATGGCGGAGATATGTCAGGATATAGAGAGCCAAATGTAAGAGTTGATATCGGGTTTGGCGACAGGGAATATTGGGCTTTTACAAATGAATACGGGCAGCTAATTCGTGTTGAGGCAAAAAATATAACACTCCAAAATCCGAATACTGATCATGTTTTGTCATCAGGTAGATATTACTCTGATGAAGCAAATGTTCCTGGTACAGAGAGTCCAACCTTGGATAAAGGGCATGTGATTGCTGACTCACTTGGGGGAGTATCAAACGCATATAACATTACACCTCAGGACAGCATTCTCAATAGGCACGGCGATCAAGCTTATATGGAAAAAGTGATTCGAGATGCAGGAGGTTGTACAGATTTCGTAGCAGTGATTCAATATCCAAATACTCAGACGCAAATTCCTAATCATTATAAATTCACATACAAAATTCAGGGTAGAAGCATTACAGATGAATTTGACAATGTAAACCCAGATGAAGTGAACAAAAATTTAGGTGAAACGACAGCCACAAGCAGTACGCCACCGAAAACAGACAATGTACCAGCAAACGAAACGGTAAGTAGTAATGAAAATGTTAGTAAGGTGGATACCAATCATAATGGAAGTGTTACGATCGCTGAAGCCAAAGCTGCTGGCTTTAAAATGCCAATTACACGCGATTCATGGCTCTATAAATATATGGACGATCGAGATGGTGATGGACTAGTAGGTGAGTAAAGAAATATACTTACACTACGGGTAGCTTTAAATCAATAAGAAAGAGCCTAGAATATGCAAGTTTTTATACACTACTTGCGTATTTCGGCTCTTTTTACTTTCATAAAGATACTACCATTAATAGAAATTTTTAATTGCAAAATGCACAATAGTAAACCTTCCAGCAACCCCCTAATTATTGTAAACCACTTCCGTAGTATCATAGGTTAGAGGTGATAACAATGTTTATAAGCCCGATGCTACTCCATAAGATAGATAAACCATTAGATAGTAACGATTATGTTTCAGAACCAAAAATGGATGGGTTCCGACTCATTTTTTCAAATATAGAAGAGAAAAAGCTCTACACCCGCCATAAGACGGATGTTACGACTCGTTTTCCAGAGCTGCTTAATTTGGACATCCCAAAAGGGACTGTTCTAGATGGGTAAGTGGTGATCACAGATGCAACTGGTAAGCCAGATTTCGAGAAAGTAACCCACCTCCCACTCCATCAACGCATGGAAATTCTCAATGCGGTCATACCAGTTAATACACCTATTCTATCAAAAGTAATGAGCATTGATGGCACGGCATCGACAATGGCTAACAGACTGATAGCAAACGGATTGTAAAAGAGCCAAGGATTTGATAAAAGAAACAGAGTCAAAAGATATAACTGTATGCTAAAATAAGGAAGTAAAGGGGGAATATATACATGTCGGAAGAATTACAGACAGAAGAAACCGCCGTGTTAGAGGAAAGTAGACCTAGAAAAAAGAAGAAGGTTTGGCTTGGATTGGTCGTAGTGCTTTTAGTAGCCTCTATAGGAGGAGGCTTATTTTGGAAGCATGTTCAGACCGTCAAGGCTGAAGAAGCTGCAGCCGAGGCAAAGAAAAAGGCGATTAAAAATTATGAAAAAAATATGGGCCTGGCTTTAGCGGCAGCCATTGTTGTTGGCACACATTCAGAAAAGATGGCAGATCAATATCATGACGTTTGGTATTCTGCTATCTTCAATGACCGATATACAACTAGCGATGGCACGAAGCACTCCTATGGCTCATTTAACCAAGCGATTAAAGACCAAAATAGTGTTTATGAACAATCTGGAGATAATTTAAAGCTATTGTCAGAAATGGTTGTATTTGAAGGTTATATGAATAAACTTAAAAATCCACCATCTAAATATGAACAGCTTTATCAGGAGTTAGTTGATTTGTATGCGACAGCCTCAAGCTTTGAAAAATTGGCTGAATCTCCAAGTGGATCCTTGCAATCTTATACAAATGAATTTAATCAACGGGACTCAGAATTAGCTGAAAAAATAAAATCATTACAAGTACAATTACCGGAATAATCAAAAGCTCCCTAAACAGAGGGGAGCTTTTTTGTTAAGGTACGAAAAAAGTTTATTACGCAAAAATGAGCAGGTTTTCAGTGTTTAATTCTAATAAGTGAAGCTGCTCGCTAATCAGGAACCTGTTTCCTTTGTGGTATTTGACGTGTTGTACCATAAAGGATAAAAAGTAACCCACCTCCCTCCATCAACGCAAGGAAATTCTAAATGCGGTCATTCCAGTTAATTCTCCCTTCGTTCAAAGGTAATGAGTATTGACGGCAATGGCATCACCCTTTTTAATCTAATTAAGGAGCAGGATCTTGAAGGAATTGTACTGAAGAAAAAGGATAGCACTTACGAAGTAGGGAAACGGTCATACTCCTGGATTAAGATGATTAACTACCAATATGCAAATGTGGTCGTTAACGGGTACAAAAAAGATGATTTTGGCTGGCTCTTATCCTACGAGGATGGGAACTATGCGGGTATTATGGAACTAGGTGTTCCTAAAGATGTGAGAAAGAAAATTTATGAGATGAAAAAGAAGGGGGAGAATGATAAGTTTGTCTTTATTGAACCACTTACTTGTTATGTAAAATATAGAAATGTAACAAAGGTTGGACTGCTACGGCTCCCTTCTTTCATTTCAATAAATAACTAAAGCCCTTCCTATAGTATGGAGGGCTTGGTGGTCCAAATAAGTAATAATACAAAAACTCATAGAATATAAGAGTGGAATAATGATACGAAAGATAGCCAATCCATATGCCATCGTTCAAGAATTGTTATAGTCCTTCAGGTTTAGGTTTTTTTTCTTTACGCTGTTTAATAAATTCTTCTTTTATTAATTCAACTATCTCTTCATCTGTTTTATTTTCAAGTTGACCACTAATGATTTTTTTACATGTGTTTATATAAGCTACAGCAAGAGAAGTTGATATTGCAGTATTAACAGTTGCCTCAATTGCTCCTCCAGCAACGTAACCAATACCTGAAGCTTTAGCTAGTCCACCAAAAAAGTAAGCTAATCCCGCTGTTGCACCTGCTCTACCAATGATTCCAGCAACTACAGAGAGAAAGAAGTTTTTACCAAAATCAAGCCCGAAAATAACGGTAATACTCGCTAACATCGTAGCTTGAGCTGCTGCAACTGCTGCCAAATCTGCTCCTGTGGGCAAAAATGCAGATGCTGCTGATCCTGCTATTAGAGAACTTGCAGTAGCCCACGCAACATTAATTTTTTTTTGTAAGTCAACTTTTTGAGCTGCAGTATAAGCATTTCTTAATTGCTCTGGAAGAAGTTGAAAGGTTATTTCAGATAATTCCTGGAGTCCAAAAGGTTTTTTATATATAAAATTTCCATCATTATCGTCATCTTCAATAATATATGTTTCGGCCAGAACTTTTACTATTTGTTTATAAGGGACATTGTAAGATTTAATTTTATTGAAAAGTGTATTGTCCTTTTTATTAATTGTTTGAGTTAATACAATGATAACTGGCATTTCCTCTGCAATTTCCTTTATCCATTCAATCTCCTCTGTCTCAATACGATTACTAAGCGTATTTATACAATACCAACATGCATTAATCCTTTTAGATATATCATCACTTTTTTTAAGCTCCTTAATTTCTTTTATTATTTCACTTTTTGTCTCCTTTTGTGCCTTTTCGCCTAATTCTAATCCACGAGTATCCCATATCGAAATCGGCACACCTTCTTTTTCGTACTTAATTAGATTTTGTGAAACAGGCGTTCCAACACCCGTCTCTGCTATGTTTCCAGAAAAAATCGAATTAATAAGCGTACTTTTCCCAACTCCCGTTTTACCTACTACTAGAATATTGGGACGATGTTTATTTATTTCATTTACCTGCTTATCAAATATATCTTTGAAATTAAAATTTACCCCCGTTTTTGTTGCCATAGTACATACCTCCACTTTTTAATTAAATTCCTCAATATACCATAATAGTTAAAATTCGGTACAGATTTTAAATTTCCTTTATATTTTTTCAGCTTTGGGTTTAACATAAGGGAGCAATGGAGCCTTAACCTGTACTAACTTTCCAAAAAGCACTAAGATAAGCCATTTAACTAACTTAGTTTCAAAGAATTTAAATACATTTCTGCTATTCGTTCTTGTTGAACTACTATTAACTTAACCTCCCTGCCAATTTCTTCAGAAAGTTCTTCCTCTAATTCTGCTATTTGTTTTAGATAATCTTCTCCAAGTTCACCCATAATGAAAAGATATGCCACATTTTTTTTTGAATTGTATATACATTTCCTTAAATCAGCAATTGGACGTCGATCACTTACTTTACCTGCGTAATTTTTACATTGTAAAGGAATATCTTCTAGTAATATTTCGTTTGATAATGGATCAGTAATACGAATTAGTAGGTCCCACCCTTTACCAGAATCACGAACGACCGCTTCCATTCCTGGAGTGCTATTAATTAAATCAGCTATAAAGTATTCAAAGTTCTTTGCAGGCCATTTTTTCGATATCATCTCAATGGTTGTTTTAATAATTGCTGATTTAGTTTCAGAAAGGGCTATTTCGTCTGTAAGTTTTTCATTAAAATCATCTTGAATCCATATTTTTTCTATGATGAGGTTGTTAATATTTTGAATTGCTTCTTGGGGATATATCTGATAATAATGTCCTCTTTTGGTTAAGGCATGTCTCATGGACTTTGATATGTATTTAGATTCAATGGATATAAATTCTGTAGTAATGGGCCTGCAATGAATAAAATGATTAAAATCCTCTTTTTCATCCGTTTCATAATCATACCCATCAGTTACCTCAGCAATTAAAAACTGTCGCAAAGGCTGCCCAAATTGAACAATTAGAATGTCACCTGTTTGAAGGCGATTTACAAGAAATTGTGTATAACGCCATATGATTCTTTCACTTTTGCTCATTTCATTTCTGCTTTTATTCTTAATTACGTTTAAGTTTGAGCCTGGCCAGCCCCAACCAAAATGAAGTCGGCCATTTAAAAATTCATTAAACATCCATCGTTGATCTCGTTCATTTATAGCAACTAGTTTATAATATTGAGTCATTACTACTCCCTCCTAGTAATTTATAAAAATACTGTAATTCAACTATGTCAGTACGATCCATTGAAGGTTCTATATCTTTCTTACTCCAAATATGAACAACATCTTCAAGTTTCATAAAGGTTTCCAACACAATATCAGGGTCTTTCTGATTGTTTTCTAAATAGCCAAGTAATAGTTTCCATTTAATTACCAGTTCTTCCGAATCCCTATCCATATCTTTTTTCATTGTTTTCTGCACTATAATCCTTCTCTTTATCCAAAACTAATCTTCCTCTGTTTATTTAAGTTTTAGGTTGTTATCAAAATTTCTCCAGCCGTCCACTTTACTATTGCTAAACGTTACGGAAGATAGGCCATAATTCCAGATTTCGGTACTGCCGAGCTTAGTCACCGAGCTTGGGGTTCCCATGATTCTTCTCACATCCTCTTGAGAGACGCCAATGTCTATTCCATCCGCACCAGTTTCTTCACTGGTGCTGGCAGCCACTACAGGCATTTTGTCGAGCTGGGATTGAAGGTCGGAATTTTTTTGAGTAAGTGTAATGTTTTCATCCTGGACATCACTTAAGGTACTTTTTAAATCTTTGTAGACCTGTTCAAGTTTCCCATACCGCTTTTCTAGGACACTATTATGGTTCTGGTTACTGTACCAGACGCCGATTAAGGCGAATACCAATGCACCGTTCAGTAGATAAGAAAACGTCGCCCCCTTCCTCCGCTTTACACCAGTTACATCCTGCTGTTTGCTGAGGATGTATTCTTGGTCATATTTGATTCTTTTTTGATCATCCGTCAATATCTCATAAGCGTGGTTAATGAGGATGAATTGTTTCCTTGTGTCTTCATTGTCTGGATTGTAGATTTTTGCCTTTTCTTTATAAGCTTCACGGATTTCCTCTTTCCCTGCATGGAGGGATACGCCGAGTGCCTTATAATAATCTTCCATGTTTTTTCTCCCCTCTGAATAATCTTTAAAGCAGGCTTTAAACCGCCCCCAACCCCTTGGATGACTGACTTTATTTGCTTTTATACAGTTATGTCAGTTGAACAATATTTTGTATTTCTTGTTGTATAAGTTCCCATTCCTTTTAAATAAGTAATGGAAGATGCTTTATTAATATTTAAAATCCTTCTTAAATAAAAAGAAAACCATTTCGGACCTGAGGAACAATCCATGCCCTTATCATTCTTATTTTCTAGTCTTTGATGGATAATTTGTTTTAAAAGAGGATTCTTTTACGGCTTTTTTTACAAAATCCAAGATTTTAGTTATGGAGTAGTTTCCAGATTGAAAAAAGTCTGGATAGAGTGAGATCACTACTGCATCATGATTAGGTGGCTTAATTTGTTCAGTCTGATCAAAATGAAAACCCGTAATTCTTTTTCTTTTTTCTTTCAGTTTTAATCCCAGATACTCCTCCAAATTCTCTACACTGTATCTTCCCGGAAACAAGTCTAACACAATTCTCATTCTCGATTCTTCAACATCTACTTGTCCCCATTTAATGTTGTGTAAGTTATAAGGGCTAAATCCTTCTCCCTTTTTCTCTGTCGTTTTGGTATAACAACCTGGACTTCCATGAATTTCGCCTTTTAATGTTTGTACAAATTCAATTCTTTCCATAAACTCCTCCACCTTATTGTTAATGTTGTTTAAAGAAATAGGTCCTCCTAGAATTTCCCTTATAGGTGTATAAGGTTGGTTTTATAAAAGACGCCAGCGTTCCCCCTATTGCCGCTGTTCCCCTATCAACGCTCTTTGTTTGAGATATTTCTGATTATTTGAAGTGATATGTCTGTAATTTTTTGGCCCCACCCAAACAAGGCGCTCTCGGGTCACGTTGCCTTCCTTATCTTGGTGGTCTATGTACAGAAAAAAATCAGGTTCAGTCAAAAGTTGAGCAAGTCCGGTTAAGGTCCTTTCACCATATGAAGTAGCCGTTTCTCCCTCTTTCCGCAATCCAATCTTGTCTCGGACAATTCGGGATAATGCCCGAATATCCCCCAAATCCATATGGTACTCGTCGTTATTATACCTACGCTCTGAATTTAGACCAATATCAATCTCCTTTCCATACAAAAGGAAATTTGTAATCATCTTTGTATAAGTCCATCAGATAAAACCGTCCACATGTTTGGAAATACCATTAATGTAATCTGGGTCTTCTTTCAACTTGTTTAACACATATATGGTCATAGAGTTCACTCCTTTTAATTACAATAATCTGCAAACCGAGTGTAATGGAATAATTCAACTTAATAGTACTTTATTCCTGCATTATTAGTTAATTCCAGTTTTATAAATGGAAAATCTCTTATAAATAAAAAGACAGCCACAGCGGCCGCCCTTTTTCTGCTTTCTTAATTTATTGACTAATATTAGCTTTTTTTGCCCTAATAAGCGTGCTTTTACTTATTCCAGTAATATCTTCGACTTGTTTGTAAGAGTTTGTTTCCAGTAACACCAAAGCATGCTCAATTTGAGCCTTTTTGAATTTTTTCGGACGTCCCTCTCTAAAATCCCCGCGCTGCTTTGCTATAGCCTTACCTTCCTGTGTGCGCTCCACAATCATATCTCTTTCAAACTCTGCAAACCCACTCATTATGGTTAAAATCAGTTTTCCTGTTGGAGTATTTTCTACCAATCCCATATTTAAAACATGTACTTTGACACCATGTTCAAACAGATTCCTTATGATTTGGATAGCGTCGACTGCTGAACGGGCAAAACGATCCAATTTGGTCACAACAAGCGTGTCACCTTCTTTTAAGCGTGAAAGAACCTCTTGAAAATGCGGCCGCTCCTTTTTTGTTCCAGTCATTTTTTCGGAAAAGATTTGGCTGCATCCCTCACTTTTTAATACCTGAATTTGTGCATCTAAATCTTGTCCAATGGTTGAAACCCTGGCGTATCCATACTTCACAAAAATCCCCCACTTTGCAACTCTATTTTTGACCATAAGTTATGACACCAGTTGATACCCTGATTTTATCACTTCCAATTTTTGGAGTCAAAACTTTTAAGTTATGACACCGATATATATATAAGTCGATTTCCTACTATTAATAAGTGATCCAATTCTCAATTCAGAACTTCCTATTGGCGTAATAAAAAGCACCCTCTAAAGGATGCTTAATCATTTGTAATTCTCTGTTGATTTCTTTCTGGTTGATTAATGAATTCATTAAGGAAAAGACCCAAAAAATTCATTGCGGTACTTGAATAATAATAATAGTTCAACCATATAAACCCTAATATCACCACTTCTATTGAGACTACCAGTACGATATCTAGTGCCCCTAATGATATTGACTTGATTATAAATAAAGAAATAATAAAGGATGTCAACACACTAAAAAATAATACTCCTAAACTATGTGTTGTTGAGAGAAGATGACGGTATCTTTCTGCTAAGTAATCACGCTTATTTTGATTCATTAAACTAAGTTCACTTTGCCAAAGATACTCTAAATATAAATATTCTTTTTCATCATCATTAGGAAATTTCCTAATGTATCCCGTAATATTGCCGGTTATTTTGTATATTCCTTTTCTTTTTGAAGCTACCCAAGAATAACCGAAATAAAGCTGATGAAATAGATATCCAACAGGTACACCTATACTTGCTAAGGTAATTATCGCACTTAAAGATTTTACTGGGTCTTTATTTATCAACTTAAACGCGTCTATATCCTTAGAAACAATTAAAAATATCCCCACTGTTAGTAGAAATACCCAACCAGGAATCCCCCATCTTATTAAATATTTTGTCTCAAATTTCATATTGCTTGCACCTCCTTTTCTCGTACATGCTTTATTGTAGCGAGAAAAGGTGATTTTGCAGATAATTCTTGTAGACAAATATCGACAAGACGTCTTTACTGCGGTAGACGGAAAACCGCCACGATTCTCTCCTTTGACGCTGGGAAGTGGCTTTAACTAAAAATTTATGTCTGACCGGTTCCTAAGTGGACTCCTTAAGATAAATAACGCACCCTATAGTTTAAGTACAATGTTTCACAAACTTCTTATGGAATTAGAAAAAAGACTAAAAGAAACCCGTCCTTTAACTAAAGAACATATCATTCCCCCAAACAATTCCCATAAATAATAGCCACGTTAAAGCAGGAATTGCTAAACTTTTAATTGCTCCCAACCACTTGTACTTTTTATAACGACTCCTCAAAATTCTATCGGTAATAAAAAATATTATAGATGCTCCAAGACTAAACCAGAACAATATCAGTCCAAAAATGATATGTGAGGCTCCAGAAACAAAAAGTTCTGCCTTTTTTTCTTTAACCTTGATTGATATAAAATCTCCGAGCTTATCACTGATAATTGATGTTAATACACCATAAATTAAGATTGCTGGAAAACTATACATCATATAAATTGGGATAATCGTACTGGTTGTCACTAAATAACTTTTGATTGAACTTAGATTTAAATCACCAGCAGGATTGGGTAGTGTTAATCCTAAAATAATTGCAAAAAAAGTCCCAGAAATTGAAGCAGATATTATTTTTCTTGGTAAAATGGTCTTCACCCCTCTTTTGTACATTTTTTCTATATTTTAACATATTAGAGGTTTTAATTTTCTTTTTTTCTTGAACTAATCTACTTCGTTAGTGAAACAAGAAAAATAGCCACAGCAACGACTCTTTGTTTCGTTAAAGCACCCGTTAATTGAAGAAGAAAAGCACATTAAAGAGTAGTTATTAGTTGTTATTTTCAAGTATAAAATTTTCTACTTTTCCGTTCCATTTGACTTCAATATCCATAACATCTGAACTTGTGGTTGATTCTTTAATATGGTGGATTTCATTTTCTTTGAATGAACCATTCTTTTGTAATTCAATACTCCCCATACCCCAAGAATAATTTG
The DNA here is from genome assembly GCF_023715505.1 of Neobacillus cucumis. The sequence continues at coordinate 511,676 of NZ_JAMBOH010000001.1, forward strand.
GTGCTTTAATTTTAAATTCAAGATTTTTTACATCCTTACTATCTTTTCCTTTATACTTTAAATCGAAATTTTTAATTTCACTTTCACCATTCTGAGTTTCTAAATCTAATTTTGCTATCCAATTCTCATTTTCCCCAATAAAATTTAGTGGTTCTTTTGTTTGCTGACAAGCCACAAGGATAACAACCAATAGACAGAAAAAAACTCCTAATAATTTCTTCATTCCATCCCCTCCCTAATCACCTTAATTTTACCATATCTGTAGTAGAATAACTTTTATTCAACTAAACTGCCAGTTAGCACAATAAGAAAGGGGATAGCCGCAGCCATCCCGTCTTTAACATAAGCACCCTATAGTTAAAGAACGAATCATCATAACCCATTATGTTTATGTTCTTTTTTTAAAAGAATCTCGTAAAATTAAATAGCTAAATATTGGTATCATTACCACCATTGCTTCGTCATTTTTATAAAATAAAAAATACAGTCCAAATATCCAGGTAAATAATAAACTGATTACAATTAAAATGATTTTTTTTAATCTTTTTCCTTTATCATCTTCTTCAACTTTTGTTGTTTCCACGTTCACACTATTTGTCAGTTTAAATTCTTTTATAATGTCTAGGAAAGTGAATATTGAAACAATAACACAAAACAAACCTATAAATATGGCACTTACTCGGTGGTCATAAATCAGTTTACTGATACCAAAAATTAAACCAAAAAGTAATAAAATAGTATTTCTTAAAATGTCAGAATCCTTCTTTAAAAATGCTTTTATTCTACCCAATCTAAATCCCCTTATCTTATAAATTGTAAATTAATTATATCTCATTTAAGGTTTCCCTTCTTCAAGAAAACTGCCAATTACTTCAATAAGAAAAGCCGCCAAAAAAGGCAGCTGCGATCTTAAACTCTTGCACCCAGTTAGCTGAACAAGCCCTCAATTCTTTTTTGCTCTTTTTCTAATAAATGACTGTACTCTTCAAACTTAAAATTATCATTTAAATGTTCTGCAAAATACCTTGCCTTGTAGAATTTATTAAAAGAGTCGTGCTCACTTTCAATTTCTTTAAACGCTGTCACCAAATCTGTATATTTCATTAGCCACACTAATCCATCACTCAGGAAAGATTGTTTTATATTGTTTATAACTTTCTCGATATTTGCTCCATCTGGTTCTATCCACCAAATATCATTTCGCTTTTGTTCAGCAGGATTGTCAAAGTGATAGGTGTAATTAGATTGGTCAAGGCTACAGTATAACTGTTTTTGTAACTGGCATTGATGGGGTTTGGGTAGTAATTCAGCTTTAGTACCAATTTTTAGTTCACCGTCTTTAGGTGGAACAAAGCAATAATATATCCCTAATTCTACATACACAGACATAGGGGACCACCCTGTTACATCTGAAAAATACTTTCCAACAGCAGTTATGTCCAATACCCAAATACAGTGGTCCTTCCAACCCCAATTATTTCGAGTATTAACTTTATCAAATCCATTATCTTTTAATGTTGGAGATAAAATTTTTCTAATCAATTTATTTATTTCAGGAGAGCCAATCATTCTTATTCCACCTCTGAACCCTTTGTTACCATATATTATAAATCGATTTCTTATTAAACTGAACTGTTAAATTAACAAGAAAAAAAGCGACCTCCGTTATTGAAGTATCGCACCCGTTAGCTTAAGTACTTTGTTTCACAAACTTTTCTTTGTTATAGGAATGCTGCCCTTTAGCTAAACAAAAAAAGAGCATTAATCCTTCTTAGATTAATGCCCCCGTTTGTTTAAGGTAATTCTTCACAATATCCGATGACACCAGCTCATAAAATTCCAACCGACACCCCATTTTTCATTCTATTAATATGAACGTTCTTAATAGATACCGACAAGGGATGCGCTGACAAAACATTAATGTGGCGAATGCACCGCTTCGTGGCTTACTACGACCCGGCGGATGAAGAACGCTATGACTACGCCAATCAGTGCTATAATCATCGCAAACAGGAACACGTTTTGTGATCCAGCCGTCATCGCGTTTGCCATTTCGGCCTGTTGGGCCGGAGCGGAGGAGCCGTGCAAGTATTTCTCCATACTGCCCGTAAGAATACTGATTGCGACCGCTGTTCCAATCGCGCCTATGACCTGCTGAAGGGTGTTCATGACTGCCGTGCCGTGAGGGTATAACTCCGGCGGCAATTGATTTAGCCCGTTCGTTTGAGCAGGCATCCATATCATGCCTACCCCAATCATGAGCCCAATATGCAAAGCCACGATTAAAGCCACTGAAGAAGCAGGCGAAAGGGTAGTAAAGAACCATAACATGACTGAAACGATCACGAGTCCGGGAATAACAAGCCATTTCGGGCCATATTTATCGAACAAGCTACCCATACGCGGGGAGAGGATACCGTTCAGCGCGCTGCCCGGCAAAAGCATGAGTCCCGCAGTGAAAACAGACAGACCTGCACCCGTCTGCAGAAACATCGGCAGGATAATCATGCTCGACATCATAATCAACATACACGACAGTATCAGGAGCAGCCCAACGACGAACATTGGGTACTTGAAAACGCTCAGATTCATCATCGGATCTCGCATCACGTTCTGCCGCAGTATGAACAGAACCAGCGCGACGAGCCCAACAATGATGGAAGTGATCACAACTGCGCTACCCCAGCCTTCAGATCCTTCGCCTGCCTTACTGAAGCCGAAGACAACTCCTCCAAAGCCGATCGTTGACAATACGACAGACAGTAAATCTATCCGGGGCTTCGTGACATCGGTAACATTTTCCAGATACTTCAGCCCTACCAACAATCCAATAACCAGGAACGGCAGAGAGAACCAGAAGATATAATGCCATGTTAAATACTCGATTAATAGACCGGCAATGGTCGGGCCGGTTGCTGGCGCAAACATGATAACAAGTCCAACGAAGCCCATCGCCGCTCCCCGCTTTTCCGGCGGGTATATGACAAGAATCGTATTAAACATGAGCGGCAACAATAACCCCATGCCTACAGCCTGTAAAACTCGAGCGACCATCAACATTTCAAAATTAAACGCGAGCGCCGCAATAAGTGTACCCAGAATTAAGCTTGTGAGTGAACCTGTGAACATCTGTCTAGTTGTAAACCTCTGCAGCAGTAGGCCGCTCATCGGCATTAAAATGCCAAGAGTCAGCAAGAAACCGGTGGTTAACCACTGTGCGGTTGCGGCTGAAATTTGGAACACTTCCATTAAATTAGTCATTGCTATATTTAGAGCGGTCTCGCTAAACATGCCGACAAAACCGCAGATAAGCAGCGATGCCAAGATGGCACGCGTATTGTATTGCTTCTTCATTTCTATATCCCCTTGTATTAACAATTTAAGTATTAACCGTTTATTTTTTAGCAAATCCTATCACGTTTGGAGTAGATCGAAGAAAACTAAATAATGCTTAGCTTGCTAACTAATCTGCTGGTGATTACCCAGTTAAGATATTTCTGCGTCACCCTTCTCCAAATTCTTAATAAGTGTAGAAATTCATTGTCCTTTTTATTTATCTAAAACACCGATTCTCAAGAAGAACCCTTCTTATAGACTTCTTCAAGCAATTTAGATATTAATAACTTTAGTGAGGAATTAACTTCATTTTTTACAAATTCCCCGTCTTCGTTCAATTTATTGTTCGCTCCGGAAATTAATAATGCTCCACCATCGAATACATTCGCGTTTAGCATACTTAAATTGAGTTGTATTGCTTGATGAGCATTTTCCCCATCACATGAAGCTGTAATGACCGCTACTGGTTTCGAATAAAGCTCAGCAGACGACACCAACCATTCTAAAGCATTTTTCAAGACACCAGGTATACCCTTTATATATTCGGGTGTACATATAATGACTCCATCTGCTCGTGAAAGCAATTCTCTATATACTTGCACCTCTACCGGGGGGTTATCATTATCTAATTCACGATTAAAATGCGGAAGTTTTTCAATACCATTGTATATTTCATATTCAACATTGTCGGGCATGAATTTTTTTAGGCCTTTAAGCGCTTTTAGAGTGGATGATTGTTTCCGACTACTTCCTGATAGGGCTACGATACTAACCTTTGTTTCCATACGAATCTCTCCTTCAATAAATATTAATTAAAATTACTTCACTTCAGAGACTCTGGGCTTCTAAATATATATTTAGGGTGCTAACTATATATTTAGTATACTAAACATTTTTTTGAGAGAAAACTTAGAATAAGTTTTTCTCCATTCGCTTTATTAAATCCCTTAATATTAAGCGTTCTTCGGCTGAAATTGACTGTAGTAATTTTTTTTGCTGCTGTTTCCATTTAAATTCAACGGGTTCTTCTAATTCTTTGCCTTTGTCCGTTAGATAAATTCGCATAACCCTTGCATCTTCTTCATCACGTTTACGGTATATGAAACCATTCTGCTCTAGCGATTTAACCATATTTGTTACCGTAGGCGGTTCGCATTTTAAATGTTCACATAGCTGCATTTGTGTTATTCCATCACCCAACCACAAACGCGCGAGTAAATTATCTTGGCCTACATAAAGATTAAGTTCTCTAAGACTCTCACTATAATTCCGACGCATCTGGGAAGAAACTTTATCCAAGGACATACGAATATCACAGTCAACACTAACCTTCATAGATGAACCTCCTCTAGCCAAAAAATATTTAGTGGGCTAAATATATCATGGTTGTTTTTTAGTTGTCAACATTATTACATTGATTGCTCTTCTTCAGCTAAACTGCCCCGTTAGCAGAACAAGAAAAGAGACTGCTCTTATTGAACAATCGCACCCGTTACTTCAATAAGCCGTTTTTTTTCATTTCGGCTAAAAAATCTGGGTCAACCCATACTTCCTCTACTTCGTAGTCTTCCAAATCTTCGCCAGTAACCGATTTAATCATTTCAAGGAAATCCTCAAAATTATTAGCGATAGGTAGGAGGTCCTTATTTTCAATATCATCAATTTCGTGGTCCCAAAAGAACAAATGCCCGTTGTCACCAGCTAAACAGACCAAATTACCGCCTTCTGTTCTAGCAATTGGTATGTAACCTTTTGGTATTATTTCTTTGTAAATCTTGAAATTCGTTTTTAAATCATTAATTTTCTCTATACCTATTCCAAATAAATCAGTGATTGCAATTGAAAGAATTTCGCTGTTTGGAAGTTCAATTATAGTGTTTTCAGGGTCTCCACCATTGTATTCTGTTAAAAAATCAATATATTCTTGTGGTAATTTATAGCCAATCACATCTTCAAAATCAGATAATTTTTTATTATGAAGTTTTTTATTATTAGGTCTTATCGGTAACAAATTGTCCCCTCCTAGTTAATGGATAATTTAATTATAAACCGATTTCCTTCTTCAACTAAACTGCTCCGTTAGCTCAACAAGAAAAAAGACCGCCGCAGCGATCATCAACTTTAGTTAAAGCTACCCGTTAGTGTAAGTATATTCCTTCACAAAGTTCCAGTTTCTAAGTTTACTGTCTCAATCCTTCCACTTTAAATGATTTAATTCTTCGCACCTTTTTACTCTTGACATCCACTCAATATTCCCTGCAAATGTTTCTGAGCATTTAAATTCAATTTGTTTTGTTTGCTTGCCAAGGATACACTCAATAAATCCTGAGTAATCCCTTGTTTCATCGGGATTACGTGAAGAGCTATAAAAATTCAAAAGTTTATACTCATAGTTTAAATTTGGCATTCTGTCAAATACACGAGCTGAAAATACACTTTTTAAATTTACATAAGTTAAAGAATCCAGTCCCCATCGTATCGTTATTTTTCCGTCTAGATATATGGCTTTAATCTTGGCATATCTTCCAATATCATCTTTTGAAATCTTCAGGATTTCAAACTGCGGTAGCTCTCGATTACGTGTCATTATTATCATCCCTAATATCTTTGACTTAGCTTAAACGCTTGTTTTTTAGTATTCGAGTTTTTATGAATGAAACCCTTCTTGAAGTAAACTGCCCTTTAGTTGAAGAAGAATTATCCATCAGAAGGCTTATCTGGCTCAAAGTGGGATAACCAATTCTCGTAATAATCATTCCCTTTTTCCTTCCAGAACACCACAGCAGGGTATTTAGGAATTTGCTTCATAAGTTCATTTGCCGTTGTTTCTCCGAAGTCCCTAATAAAAACTTTCTTATCCAGAGGAAACGCTGAAATCTTGAATTTCTCCATTTCAGCGTTAGTATAGCCTGCTATATCTCTTAACCAGAAGGCAGCAATTTCCTTACTTTGGCTAATAACAACTTGAACGATTTGAAATTTGAAATCATCGCCTATTGCATATCCTTTTAGCTCTTTAACTGTTTTCATTGTTCTTTAACCCCTAATATTAAAGTCATAAAAATGTATTCGCTGCACGAACTTATTACTCCTTCTTCCACTAAACTGCTCCGTTAGTCGAAGAAGAAAAGGAGCTGCAGCAGCAACCCCAATCTTTAACTATTGTTCGCAATAGGTAAGCATTTGAAGTTATCTCCAGCTTTTCCCCTGCTCCACACGGAACGTGATAGTTTCCCATCATTCCGCGTTCCATCTATCTATACATTGGTAAATTATAAGTTCCATGTTAC
>NZ_JAMBOH010000010.1 GCF_023715505.1 Neobacillus cucumis
TGCGGACGGGATAAGTGCTGAAAGCATCTAAGCATGAAGCCCCCCTCAAGATGAGATTTCCCATAGCGTCAAGCTAGTAAGATCCCTGAAAGATGATCAGGTTGATAGGTCAGAGGTGGAAGCATGGTGACATGTGGAGCTGACTGATACTAATCGATCGAGGACTTAACCAAAACGAAAAGCGAAGGCGACTGTTCAACTTCGACGAACGCTTACGAGCCGCGCTCTGCAAATCCTGGTTTTGGATTTGTAGGGACGGATCGAAACGGCCGAGAAGTTAGGAGCCGCAGCTAGCCAAGTTTTAAAGCGAATTAACTCGTTTTTACTTCTTCTATATATTATCTAGTTTTGAGAGAACGAACTTCTTTCAATTAAATAGTCTGGCAATAATGGCGAGAAGGTCACACCCGTTCCCATACCGAACACGGAAGTTAAGCTTCTCAGCGCCGATGGTAGTTGGGACGCGAGTCCCTGTGAGAGTAGGACGTTGCCAGGTACAAAAGACAGTCTTAAGTGACTGTCTTTTTTTGTCGTTAAGGAAATTATAAAATTTTAGCTTTTGGATAACTATTAAAAAGCGGACTACCGACGTCCAGCTCCTGCGCCTAGCCCCTTGATCCTCGATGGTCTACAGCCACTCTTGGAGGGAAAGGCAAAGAACGCCTTTCTTCCCTGAGCGTCTTATGCTTGTCGAAGCTGTTCAAGGCGCTTAAGCTTTTGTTCTTTTTCTCATGCAAATGATTCCAATGTTAATTAGCGACCGCTGTAAATACTAAACACCTCATCCCAATTCCAACGATCATAATAACTACTAGCTATATTTAAATTTTTAATCCACTTAACCCCGATTTTTTCATTTGACCTAAATACAGTGGCAGAATATTTATTGGTCCTTATCCAAACAAGTGTATCACCTATATAATGCGGAGCAAAATCTCCTTCTTGTATAGTCGGGAAGGATACCTGATTTTGCCGACCAGAGGAAAGAGTAATTTGATAAATACTGGGCAGTGGCCTTTTATGTAAATCGGCCTGAGTGTCTTCTTTGGCGCGGGTGACATAAATAACCTTGTTATTTTTCCATGAAATGTCTCTATCTACATAACCTTTTGGGGTAAGTAGGATTTTTTTCAGAGAAGGGACATTAGCAACCTCTATCTGCTTATTTAGATTGGCTTCCCTTCCAACGCCATTAACATACCCAAGAATATTTTTCGAAGGGGCCCATTGAAACCATTCTTCCTCTTTTAACATATTGGCTACCCTTTGAAAAGCTCGTCCATCCCTAGATAACAAACATAAGGTGTTACTATCAGCTGATAAAGACGCTGTCGGAATTAATAAAAAACTAAGCCATTTTCCATCGTATGACCATTTAAATGGACTTGTACTGACATAGTATTCATCTTCATTAACAGGAATAGTGTAAAGAGGCTTAACTACAGGTTTGGTTGTTTGACGAAGAATAATCTTTGATAAGATGAGATCCGAATGAATCTGCTGACTTATCTTTTGCGAAATTAGCATTTCATGACCATCTGGAAGCCAAGCGAAATTTTCAATATTTTCCGCTATTTCTGAAATTAAAAAGGGAATTGCAGGATCGAGGTGAAGCACGTATAATTCTTTATTAATTATAAAACTTATTCGATTATTATTCGGGGACCATTGGAAGTTGTTATCCACATTGGTTCTAACCTTATATTGATGATTGATTTTTAAGTTATACAACCAAAGCTCACACACCCCGTCTTTTTTATTTCCTTTTAAATAGGCGATCCAATTACCATCATGAGACCACTTAGGATAGCTTATCTGCTCTCCAACGGTAACCTGCTGTTCCTTATCTCCAGTTTTAATCCATAAATCGTGATTACGGATAAAAGCTGCCTTTAACTCTTTAGACGTGTTTTGGGCGTAAGCAGTGTGGCATGTGGGAATAATAATAATGAAGAGCATTAAAACTAGAATATTTTTTAACAAAGAAGACCCTCCTTTTTATGATTGTCTAGCTCCAGCGCCTAGCCCCTCGATGGTCTACAGCTTATCCAGTTGCGGCTCCTTGGGACTCGAGTCATAAGCCATCCCCTGAAGAAGGCAAAAAGCGCCTTCTTGCAGGGTACGTCTTAGCCTAGAGTCCCAGGACAGTCGCCTCCACATTTAGGACAATCCGTCCAAAAGGTTATATAGCAAACCTTTCGGCCGGCTCGTCTTATGCTTGGCTACTGAAAGCTATCGCTTTCTGTACGCATTAAGGGCGACTAGTCTTTGACCCTACTTTCGTCGGCAGTCGACAAGTCGCCCTATATCGGGGCTGACCAAGGCGCTTACGCTTTTCCTTGTATATTGTGTACAGAAATTAGAAAGAGGTTTTGATATGAGCAAAAAGAAACTGCAATTTGAGGTACAAGAAAATGAAAGTATTGAGGAGTGCCTGAATAGGATGAAACAGCAGGGATATGCTCCGGTCCGGCGGACAGAGAAGCCAATATTTCAAGAGGTAAAAATTGCCGGTGAAACCATTTATGAACCTATAGGCCGTCAAATTGTCTTTGAAGCAAGATTAATTGAGTAAAACACGAACATTATAGTTGTATTTAAAAATAATGTTCGACAAATTTATTGACATACTAAGGTGATGGTTGGTAAGATAAAGCTATCAGATCAAACACAATTTTTACCCTCGTATATCCATGGGAATATGGCCCATAAGTTTCTACCCAATAACCGTAAATTATTGGACTATGAGGGAAAGTCAATATGTTCGGAGTAAGGGCTTGTCCCTTTATTTCCAATGTGTCATCATGCCCGGACAAATGGCTTTCTCTTACAACGAGAAGCTATTTGTTACGGGCATTTTATTTTGCCTAATAAAGGGGGATCTAGGATGACTACACTTGTTGGTGTCATCATGGGAAGCAAATCAGATTGGGAAACCATGAAATATACATGTGAAGTTTTAGATCAGTTAGAGGTCGCCTATGAAAAAAAGGTCGTTTCCGCACATCGTACACCAGATTTAATGTTCACATATGCAGAAGAAGCTAGAAACAGAGGGCTAAAGGTGATTATCGCTGGAGCCGGCGGTGCGGCCCATCTTCCTGGAATGGTTGCAGCCAAAACAACCTTGCCGGTCATTGGGGTTCCTGTTCAAACCCAAGCGTTAAAGGGGATAGATTCCCTGCTGTCCATCGTCCAAATGCCGGGCGGTGTGCCAGTTGCCACTGTGGCAATTGGAAAAGCTGGTGCAGTCAATGCGGGATTACTAGCTGCACAAATTATCGCAACGGAAGACCAAGAACTTGCCGGCAGATTAGAGGCAAGAAGAGAAGCCACTAAACAAGAGGTATTGGAAAGTAGTGATCAACTTGGATAAGCAGACCATCTTACCAGGTGCAACGATTGGAATCATCGGCGGAGGGCAGCTTGGGAGAATGATGGCTTTAGCAGCAAGAGCACAAGGCTTTAGAATTGCGGTTTTAGAACCGTCATCGGATTCCCCGTGCGGACAAGTCGCTGATATAGAAGTGATCGGCGCCTACGATGACCGCGAGGCAATCAGCCGTTTGGCTGAAGTGAGTGATGTCATTACGTATGAATTTGAAAATATAGATGCAGATACGTTAAGCTGGATTTGTGAACAAGCCTATGTACCGCAGGGGCCAAAGCTGCTCACAATCACGCAGGATCGGATTAAGGAGAAGGCAGCCATCCAACAAGCAGGTGTGGAGGTGGCACCATATGCAGTCATTAGAACCTCTCAGGATTTATTTTTAAAAATAAACGAGATTGGGTATACAGCTGTGTTAAAGACGTCAAGGGGCGGTTATGATGGAAAGGGCCAGCTGGTCATTAGAGAAGAGCAGGACTTAGAGAAGGCCGCGCCGCTTCTAGCGCATGGTGACTGCGTGTTAGAAAAATGGATTCCTTTTGAAAAAGAGATATCAGTCATTGTCTCGCGGACGCTTGATGGAGAAACAGCGATTTTTCCAGTGGCTGAAAATATTCACAAAGAAAATATTTTGCATAAAACGATTGTTCCGGCGAGAATTTCGGAGGCAACTGAGATAGATGCGATTCAAAAGGCAAAGCAACTTGCGGATTCGCTAAAGGTTGTTGGGACACTGGCTGTCGAGATGTTTGTGAACAGCGATGGGACCATTTTTATTAATGAGTTGGCACCACGGCCTCATAATTCCGGCCATTATACAATTGAGGCCTGTGAAACGTCGCAGTTCGAGCAGCATATCCGGGCGATCTGCGGGTGGCCGTTAGGAAGTACAGAGTTGTTAAAACCGGCCGTAATGGTCAACCTATTAGGTGAGCATCTAGAGGACCTGTATAAGGAAATTCCGGACTTGAATGGCTGGAAAGTTCATTTGTACGGCAAAAAGGAAGCGAAGGTTAAACGAAAAATGGGCCATGTGACTATTTTACGTGAGAACGTTGAGGTGGCACTTAAGGAAATTGATGTAAGCAGCATCTGGGAAACTGCTAATGAAAAGATCGGGGGATAAATGAATGATTGATCGTTATACAAGACCAGAAATGGGAGCTATTTGGACAGAAGAAAATCGTTTTAATGCTTGGTTGGAAGTTGAGATTCTTGCTTGTGAAGCATGGGCTGAGTTAGGGGAAATCCCTAAGGAAGATGTAAAGAAATTACGTGAGAATGCTTCTTTCAACATTGACAGAATCAAAGAAATTGAAGAGGAAACAAGACATGATGTTGTGGCCTTTACCCGCGCGGTTTCGGAAACATTAGGTGAAGAACGGAAATGGGTGCATTATGGCTTAACTTCAACAGACGTGGTGGATACGGCGTTATCCTATCTTTTAAAACAGGCTAACACCATTCTTTTGAAAGATATCGAAAACTTTATTGAGATCCTAAAAAATAAAGCCATTGAACATAAATTTACGGTTATGATGGGCCGGACACATGGGGTTCATGCTGAGCCAACCACTTTTGGTTTAAAGCTTGCATTATGGTATGAAGAAATGAAGCGCAACCTTGAGCGTTTTAAACAGGCAGCTGCAGGGGTTGAATTTGGTAAAATTTCCGGTGCGGTCGGAACCTATGCAAACATTAATCCATTTGTTGAGCAATATGTTTGTGAGAAATTAGGAACGAGCCCCGCGCCAATCTCAACACAAACCTTACAGCGTGACCGTCATGCCCACTATATGTCTACGCTTGCTCTGATTGCGACTTCAATTGAAAAGTTCGCGGTTGAAGTTCGCGGCCTGCAAAAGAGTGAGACACGCGAGGTGGAGGAGTTCTTTGCAAAGGGTCAAAAGGGTTCTTCCGCAATGCCGCATAAACGGAATCCAATTGGTTCAGAGAACATGACAGGATTGGCACGCGTGATTCGCGGCTATATGATGACTGCTTATGAAAATGTGCCGCTATGGCATGAGCGTGATATTTCACATTCGTCGGCAGAGCGGATTATCCTTCCGGATGCGACGATTGCATTGAATTATATGTTAAACCGCTTTGGTAACATTGTGAAAAATTTAACGGTGTTCCCTGAGAATATGAAACGCAATATGGATCGTACGTTAGGGTTGATTTACTCTCAGCGTGTCCTATTGGCTTTAATTGATAAGGGGTTATCACGTGAAGAAGCGTATGATACGGTACAGCCAAAAGCGATGGAAGCATGGGAGAAACAAGTTCCATTCCGCGGTTTGATTGAGGCGGAGAATAAGATTACCTCATTGCTTTCACCAGAAGAGATTGCGGATTGCTTTAACTATAACTATCATCTTCAGCATGTGGATACAATATTTGACCGCTTAGGGTTAAACGGATAAAAAAAGTGGATAGGAAGGGCGCAAGTCAGCCCTTCCTATATCCCGAAGATTCCCAATATTAAGAATAGAGGTGCGTTAGGATGAGTGAAATGCTTTACGAGGGCAAAGCTAAAAAGATTTTTACAACCGACGATGAACAAGTTGTACTGGTTCAATATAAAGATTCTGCAACTGCTTTTAACGGTCAAAAGAAGGCGACTATTACCGGAAAAGGCCGTTTGAATAACGAGATTACTAGTTTGTTATTTTTAAAGCTGAAAGAGCAAGGCATTGACTCACACTTTATCAAGCGAGTCTCAGAAACCGAGCAGCTGGTGAAGAAAGTAACGATTATTCCTCTTGAAGTTGTTGTACGCAATGTCGCAGCAGGAACACTTTCTACTCGTTTAGGAATCGAAGAAGGAAAAGAACTGTCTACACCACTCGTTGAATTTTATCTTAAAGACGATGCTTTGGGCGACCCGCTTGTGACAGTTGATCACATTCTCGAACTAAAAGCAGCAACCGTCAAGGAACTTGAAATCCTAAAGAATAAAGCACTTGAAATCAATACAATTTTATCAAGCTTTTTCAATGAGCTCGGGATTCGCTTAATCGACTTTAAGCTTGAGTTCGGCAAAGACAATGAAGGGCAAATTTTACTTGCCGATGAGATTTCTCCAGATACCTGCAGACTGTGGGATAAAGAAACCAATGAAAAGCTCGATAAGGATGTATTCCGCCGGGATTTAGGAAGTTTAACAGAAGCCTATGAAACTATTTTAGCGAAATTGGGAGGACATCAGCATGTATAAAGTAAAGGTGTATGTAACATTAAGAGAGAGTGTATTAGATCCACAAGGTAAAGCCGTAACTCATTCCTTACATTCTTTAAACTATAAGCAAGTAACAGATGTCCGAATCGGAAAATTCATGGAGTTAACGATTGAAAAATCAGATCGTGACATTAATGAAGTCATTAATGAAATCTGTACGAACCTATTAGCCAATCCGGTTATTGAAGATTACCGTTATGAAGTAGAGGAGTGTGTGACACAGTGAAGTTTGCGGTGATCGTATTCCCAGGATCGAATTGTGACGTTGATATGTTTCATGCGGTTAAGGATGAACTTGGCGAAGAAGTAGAATATGTATGGCATGATGCTGATAACCTAGACGAGTTTGACGCCATCTTGCTGCCTGGAGGTTTCTCTTTTGGTGACTACCTGCGCACAGGCGCGATTGCCCGTTTTAGCCCCGTGATGAAAGAGGTTGTAAAAGCAGCGGAGGCGGGGAAGCCAGTCCTTGGTGTTTGTAATGGATTTCAGATTCTTCTTGAAGCAGGATTGCTTCCGGGGGGAATGAGACGGAACGAAAGCCTATCGTTCATTTGTAAACCCGTTGAGTTAAAGGTGGAAAATAATCAGACGATGTTTACAAACGCATATGGCGAAGGGGAAAGCATCATGATCCCTGTCGCACATGGAGAAGGAAATTATTATTGTGATGAAGAAACACTTGCTAAATTGAAAGCAAACAACCAAATTGCTTTTACCTATAATCAGAATCCGAACGGAAGTCTAGCGGATATCGCAGGAATCACGAATGAAAAAGGCAATGTCCTAGGAATGATGCCGCACCCAGAAAGAGCGGTTGATGAATTATTGGGCGGTGCCGATGGTTTAAAAATGTTTCAATCGATTGTAAAAGCTTGGAGGGAAGCACATGTTGTCAACGCTTGAACCAAATCCTACTCAGATTAAAGCAGAGAAAGTATATCAGCAAATGGGTTTGTCCGACGAAGAATTTGCACTGATTGAAAGTATTCTTGGGCGTACACCAAATTATACCGAAACGGGTCTTTTCTCGGTCATGTGGTCGGAACACTGCAGTTATAAAAATTCAAAGCCTATTCTAAAAAAATTCCCTATTACAGGTGAACGAGTTCTTCAAGGTCCAGGGGAAGGCGCAGGGATCGTTGATATCGGTGACGAACAGGCTGTTGTTTTTAAGATTGAGAGTCATAACCATCCATCCGCAATTGAGCCTTACCAAGGTGCAGCAACAGGTGTAGGCGGCATTATCCGTGATGTTTTCTCGATGGGAGCCCGTCCAATTGCAATGCTGAACTCACTGCGTTTTGGGGAACTAGATTCGGCACGCGTACGCTATTTATTCAAAGAGGTAGTTGCTGGGATTGCCGGCTATGGTAACTGTATTGGTATTCCGACGGTTGGCGGAGAGATTCAGTTTGATCCGTGCTATGAAGGAAATCCATTAGTTAACGCGATGTGTGTTGGACTCATTGACCATAAGGACATTAAAAAAGGCCAGGCACACGGTGAGGGCAATACGGTAATGTACGTAGGAGCAAAAACAGGACGCGACGGAATTCATGGTGCCACGTTTGCTTCTGAAGAGTTAACGGAACAATCTAATGAGGACCGTCCAGCCGTTCAGGTTGGTGACCCATTTATGGAAAAGCTTCTGTTAGAAGCATGTCTAGAATTGATTCATTCTGATGCACTTGTTGGTATTCAAGATATGGGCGCAGCTGGACTTATCAGTTCGTCTGCCGAAATGGCCAGCAAAGCTGGAATGGGACTTGAGATGAATTTGGACTTAGTTCCACAGCGGGAAACAGGCATGACTGCTTACGAAATGATGCTGTCTGAATCCCAAGAACGTATGTTGATTGTTGTTAAAAAGGGCAGAGAGCAAGAAATCGTTGATCTTTTTGAAAAGTACGGATTAGAAGCAGTAGGTATTGGAAAAGTTACTAGCGACAAACAGGTTCGCCTTTTCCATAAAGGAGAAATCGTGGCAGATGTTCCAGCTGATGCATTAGCGGAAGATGCACCGGTTTATCACAAGCCATCTAAAGAACCAAGCTATTTCGCAGAATTCCAAGCAATGGAGAATGAAGTTCCGCAAGTGGACGATTTGAAAGAAACATTAGTAAGTCTTTTAAGCCAGCCAACAGTAGCCAGCAAGGAATGGGTTTATGAGCAGTATGACTATATGGTTCGTACCAATACAGTTGTTGCTCCAGGATCAGATGCAGCAGTTGTTAGAATCCGTGGCACACGAAAAGCGCTGGCAATGACAACAGATTGTAATTCACGTTATGTCTATTTGGATCCGGAAGTAGGCGGAAAAATCGCCGTAGCTGAAGCAGCACGTAATATTGTATGTTCTGGTGCAGAGCCTTTAGCCATTACAGATAACCTAAATTTCGGTAACCCAGAAAAGCCAGAAGTGTTCTGGCAGATTGAAAAAGCAGCAGATGGCATGAGTGAAGCCTGCCGTGTCCTTGAGACACCAGTTATCGGCGGAAACGTTTCTTTATATAACGAAACTAGTGGAACTGCGATCTATCCAACACCAGTAGTAGGGATGGTTGGTTTAGTAACGGATCTTGACCATATTACAACACAGCACTTCAAACAAAACGGCGACCTTATCTATCTTGTAGGGGAAACGAAGGACGAATTTGGCGGCAGTGAGCTTCAAAAGCTTCTGAACGGACGTGTATTTGGTAAGGCACCTGAATTAGATGTAACAGTGGAAAAGGAAAGACAAAATCGAGTACTTGCGGCAATTCGTGCAGGAGTCGTGCAATCTGCCCATGACCTATCAGAAGGCGGTCTAGGTGTGGCATTAGCAGAAAGTCTATTCGCAAATGAAAGGCTTGGAGCAGAAGTAACGGTTGCAGGAAATTCAGTCTCTGCTTTATTCAGTGAGACACAATCACGTTTCTTATTGACTGTAAAACCAGAACATAAAGATGAGTTTGAAAGATTAGTAGAAGCAGTACAGATTGGCACTGTCACTGAAACCTCAACATTGGTAGTCAAAAATGATGATGCATCAGTGCTTGAAGCTTCAGTTGCAGAACTGAAAGCTGCCTGGAAAGGAGCTATCCCATGCTGCCTGAAATAAAGGGATTAAACGAAGAGTGCGGTATCTTTGGTGTCTTTGGACACCAGGATGCTGCACAGTTAACCTATTACGGACTTCACAGCCTTCAGCACCGCGGCCAGGAAGGAACAGGCATTGTTGTTTCCGATGGAAAAAAGCTTACAGGTGTAAAAGGTGAAGGGCTAGTATCGGAAATTTTTACAACTGAAGCAATGAAGGACTTAGAAGGTAGTGCTGCTATTGGGCACGTTCGGTATGCTACGGCAGGCGGCGGAGGCTACGAAAACGTCCAGCCGCTCCTATTTCATTCACAAACCGGAAGTCTGGCGCTTGCCCATAATGGTAATCTCGTTAATGCTAATTCCCTAAAGTACCAGCTTGAATCCCAGGGAAGTATTTTTCAAACAAGCTCTGATACAGAGGTTTTGGCTCATCTGATTAGAAGAAGCGGTTATCCTCATTTGAAGGATCAAGTGAAAAACGCTTTAGCGATGTTAAAGGGTGCTTACGCGTATTTAATCATGACAGAAACCGAGCTTATGGTTGCTCTCGATCCGCATGGTTTACGTCCTTTGTCCCTTGGCTGCCTGGGGGATGCTTATGTTGTGGCATCAGAAACCTGTGCCTTTGATGTAATTGGCGTTGAATATATCCGTGATATTATGCCTGGTGAACTTTTAATTATTAATGAAAATGGTTTAACATCCGAGCGGTTTGCCATCAGTACCACAAAAGCGATTTGTACGATGGAATATATTTATTTTTCAAGACCTGATAGTAACATTCAAGGAATCAATGTTCATACAGCCCGTAAAAATATGGGGAAACAATTAGCAGTAGAAGCACCATTTGAAGCGGATGTTGTGACCGGGGTTCCTGATTCTAGTATTTCAGCAGCCATCGGCTATGCAGAAGCAACAGGGATTCCATATGAAATGGGTTTAATTAAAAACAGATATGTCGGCAGAACCTTTATCCAGCCGTCGCAATCGCTTCGGGAGCAAGGGGTAAAAATGAAGCTTTCCGCAGTCCGCGGTGTTGTGGAAGGAAAGCGTGTTGTCATGGTGGATGACTCAATTGTACGCGGAACAACGAGCAGACGAATTGTGAACCTGTTGAAGGAAGCCGGAGCAACAGAGGTTCATGTTGTGATCAGTTCACCACCAATTAAAAATCCATGTTTTTATGGTATTGATACATCGACAAAAGAGGAATTAATTGCCTCTGATAAAAGCGTTGAGCAAATTAGAGAACTGATTGGTGCCGATTCATTAACCTTTATTAGTGTCGAAGGGATGATGAAGGCACTCGGCCAGGAAGGAACGAATGGCTATTGCCTCGGTTGCTTCACAGGGAATTATCCAACAGAAATTTATCCTGATACACTACAATACTATTATCAAAAATAAGGTGGGAGACTCTTGGCTAAAGCATATGAAGAGGCTGGCGTAAATATTGAAGCGGGCTATGAGGCTGTTTCACGAATGAAAAAGCATGTCCAAAGAACAGCACGGGCTGGTGTTATTGGCGGATTGGGCGGTTTTGGCGGCATGTTTGATTTATCATCACTGCAATTAAAGGAGCCGGTATTGGTGTCAGGCACCGATGGAGTGGGCACGAAGCTGATGATTGCATTTTGGATGGATAAACATGATACGATTGGGATTGATGCAGTGGCTATGTGTGTGAACGATATCGTTGTTCAAGGGGCAGAGCCATTGTTCTTTTTAGATTATATTGCGTGTGGAAAAGCCGAGCCTGAAAAAATCGAGGCCATTGTAAAAGGTATTTCCGACGGCTGCGAGCAGGCTGGATGTGCGCTGATTGGCGGCGAAACAGCTGAAATGCCGGGCTTATATAGCCAAAGCGAGTATGATCTTGCGGGATTTACGGTAGGAGCTTGTGAAAAATCACAGTTAATTACAGGTGAAACCATCCAGGCTGGTGATGTTCTGATTGGTTTAGCTTCAAGCGGTATCCATAGTAATGGTTATTCCCTTGTACGTAAAGTTTTTAATAATTGGTCATTGCTAGATTTTGTTGATGAGCTCGGCTGTACATTAGGAGAAGAGTTATTAAAACCTACGAAGATTTACGTTAAACCGATTCTGTCGGCATTGAAAAAGTTCCCGTTAAAAGGAATGGCCCATATTACCGGAGGCGGTTTTATCGAAAACATCCCGCGGATGCTGCCTGAGGGTCTTGGGGCAAAGATAGATGAAAAAAGCTGGCCGATTCCACCAGTGTTTCAATTGATTTCTTCTCATGGGCAAGTTGACTATGCGGAGATGTATAACATTTTTAACATGGGCATTGGAATGGTCATTGCTGTGGATCGTGAAATTGCCTCCGATGTGCTTCAGCATTTCGAACAGTGCGGTGAAAAAGCGTATCAAATCGGTGTTGTGACGGATCAGGCTGGGATTGAGATTAAGGGCCAAGGTGGACGGCTATGAAAAAAATAGCAGTGTTTGCCTCTGGTAATGGGAGTAATTTCCAAGCTATCATCGATGTAGTCAAGTCAGGCGAACTAGAGACGGAAATTTCCCTGTTAGTCTGTGACAAACCAGGTGCCTATGCGGTAGATCGTGCCAATGCAGCGGAAATTCCAAGCTTTATTTTTCAAGCAAAGGATTATACTAATAAGGAAGAATATGAGCAAGCAATCTTAGCGGAATTAAAAAGATATGATGTGGAGTTCATTGTCCTTGCCGGATACATGCGCTTGATAGGCTCAACCTTGCTAAGTGCCTATCAAGGCCGGATCGTCAATATTCATCCATCACTGCTTCCAGCTTTCCCAGGTAAGGATGCCATTGGTCAGGCCCTGGCAGCCAAAGCAAATTGGAGCGGGGTTACCATTCATTATGTGGATGAAGGTATGGATACGGGTCCCATTATTATTCAAGAACGTGTAAGATTGGAAGAAAATGAAACAAGAGACAGCCTGCAAAAGAAAATACAGCAAATCGAACACAAACTATATCCAGAGATACTTCAAATGCTATTAACACAAGGAGATGTAATCAATGTCACAAAAGCGCGCGCTAATTAGTGTATCTGATAAAAATGGAATTACCGACTTTGCGAAAGAACTAGTAAGCCTAGGGTTTGAATTGATCTCAACCGGCGGTACAAAAAAGGCTCTTCAAGAGCAGGGAATCCCTGTACTTAGTGTTAGTGATGTAACAGGTTTTCCGGAAATTTTAGAAGGCCGTGTAAAAACGTTAAATCCATTTATCCATGGCGGCTTACTTTCTAAGCATGATAATCCTGATCATTTAAAACAGCTGGACGAGCACGGAATTCAGCCTATTCAACTAGTTTGCGTCAATCTTTATCCATTCCAGCAAACAATCGCAAAACCAGATGTTACGGTAGCAGATGCGATTGAAAACATTGATATTGGCGGTCCGTCTATGCTGCGCGCTTCAGCTAAAAACCATCAATATTTAACGGTTGTCGTTGATCCTGCAGATTATGCAACGGTGATTGAGGAGTTAAAAGTAGACGGTACAACGACGCTCGAAACAAGAAGAAAGCTGGCAGCTAAGGTATTCCGTCATACAGCCGCTTATGATGCTTTAATAGCTGAATACATGACAAACCTTGCACAAGAAGAAACACCTGAAACCTTAACGGTTACATATGACCTTAAGCAGACACTTCGTTACGGAGAAAATCCTCATCAAAAGGCTGCTTTTTACAGAAAGCCGTTAGGTTCAACCTTCTCGATTGCCAATGCCGTTCAGCTTCATGGAAAAGAACTTTCATACAACAATATCAATGATGCAGATGCTGCTTTGCAAATCGTAAAAGAATTCTCAGAACCTGCAGCTGTAGCGGTTAAGCATATGAATCCATGTGGTGTTGGTACTGGTCAAACCGGCTTTGAAGCATTTACCAAAGCATTTGCAGCTGATCCTGTTTCTATTTTTGGCGGCATTATTGCCTTTAACCGGGAAGTAGACGGTGAAACAGCAGGCAAACTTCATGAAATTTTCTTAGAGATTATCATTGCGCCATCTTTCTCAGAAGAAGCATTAGCGATTTTAACAGGCAAAAAGAATCTTCGTCTGTTAACGATTCCGTTTAATGATGTGAAAAAGCCTGAGTTGAAAATGACGACAATTGAAGGCGGATTGCTTGTTCAAGAACAAGACCGTTATTCATTAGAGGATGCAACCATTACTGTTCCGACTAAGAGACAACCAACTGAAGAAGAGTGGGAAGCTCTAAAACTTGGCTGGAAAGTGGTTAAACACGTAAAATCCAATGCCATTGTTGTTTCAAGTAAAGATATGACGCTTGGGGTTGGCGCGGGTCAAATGAACCGCGTTGGTTCAGCGGAGATTGCTCTTAAGCAGGCGGGTGAAAAAGCAGAAGGAGCGGCCCTTGCATCTGATGCCTTCTTCCCAATGAATGATACCGTTGAAGCGGCAGCAAAAGCAGGAATTACTGCCATTATTCAGCCTGGCGGATCGATTAAGGATGCTGATTCGATTAAAAAAGCAGACGAATACGGAATCGCCATGGTGTTTACGGGCGTTAGACACTTTAAACATTAAAATGAGGTGTAATGGATGAAGGTACTAATCATTGGCCGTGGCGGACGCGAGCATGCGATCTGCCGAAAGGTCAGCGAAAGCACGTTGGTTGAAAAGGTATTTGTTGCTCCAGGTAACGCTGGAATGGTAGATGTGGCGGAACTGATCGCGCTTGAGGAATCACAGCATGATCAGCTTATTGCCTTTGCGAAAGAGCAAGAGGTAGGCTTAACGATTATTGGACCGGAAGTTCCTTTACTTGAAGGGCTATCCGATAAATTTGAGGCAGCTGGTTTGGCTGTGTTCGGACCGCGGAAGGCAGCAGCTGAAATTGAGGGAAGCAAGTCCTTTGCCAAGGATTTAATGAAGAAATATCATATTCCTACTGCAGATTATGCTGTTTTTACCTCGATCGAAGAGGCGCGTAGTTATATCCAGAAGAAAGGCGCTCCGATTGTGATTAAAGCAGACGGGTTGGCTGCTGGAAAAGGTGTCACGGTTGCCATGACTTTAGAAGAAGCACTTGCGAGTGTGGAAGAGATGCTCGTTGGTGCAAAATTTGGAGCCGCTTCTTCAAGTGTTGTGATTGAAGAGTTTTTAGATGGCGAGGAATTTTCGTTGATGGCATTCGTGAATGGGGAAGTAGTCATCCCGCTTGAAATCGCTCAGGATCATAAACGTGCGTATGATGGCGACAAAGGTCCGAATACTGGTGGAATGGGTGCTTACTCCCCGGTTCCGCAAATTGGTGAGGACACGGTAGCAACTGCTGTTGAGACGGTTTTGATTCCAGCGGCAAAAGCAATGGTTCAAGAGGGACGAAGTTTCTGTGGCATTTTATATGCTGGGTTGATTAAAACGGCTGCAGGTCCAAAGGTAATTGAGTTTAATGCCCGTTTCGGCGACCCGGAAACACAGGTTATTTTACCAAGGCTGCATTCTGATTTGGTTCAGGTTATCTTAGCTCTTTTGAATGGCGAGCGGCCAGAACTTGAATGGGATCCGCAGGCAATGGTTGGTGTAGTGGTTGCGGCAAAAGGGTATCCTGGGGAGTATGAGAAGGGTGCTGTGCTTAAGGGATTAGCAGATTTTTCTGAGGAAGTCTATACCTTCCATGCGGGTACGATTCAAAATGACGCAGGTGAGTTTTTGACAGCAGGCGGCCGAGTGCTTCTTGTTGGGGGCAAGGCTGAGACTCTTGCTGATGCACAAGCGAAGGTTTATGTGGAGTTAGAGAAATTGGATTGTGATGGCGCCTTTTATCGCAGGGATATTGGTGCGAAGGCGATTGTATCGGTGGTTCGTTAAATTTTGATGGAATAGGGAATGTCCGCATGAAAGGTTCATGCGGACATTTTTATAAATATTGACCTCAAAAGCTCTCAATGAAGTTCAAGTCGGATTATAAGGCACATCCAAATCCACTAACCCTTCCGTCCCTTCCCCAGAATCAGTCGCATTCTGATGCTCTTTCACCATATCCGACCACCGTTCGCATAAAGCTGTCACAGGACAATAGCGGACAATACCCTCAGCAACCTTCATCGCGCCACAAAAAGCAGCGAGCAAATAAGAATCTCTCCAAGGACGCTTGACCATCTTTGAGGTACTCCAAGCCACAATCGTTAACCCCAAAGTGATCCGAATTAATGCATTCAAAATCCCGATGTTTGGTGAAATTTTCAACTTGTTCACTCCTTCACAACATTTTTACAATTTTTATCAATACTTTACTGCTTTAAAAAGTAAAATATGATAAGATAGGTATCAAAGAAGTTTTGTAAGGGCTTTCTTTATTGTTAAATCAACTTATTATTATATAGATAGTTTTATTAGAGGAGGGACATGGTATGCTGGAACAACGCTACCGCTGGAAAAACAAACAATTACGCATTCATGTATCCGTTTTAGAAGGGAAAACATCCCCAACAATATTATTGAAAAATGCATTGTACTTAAATCAGACCTTTCGCCAATGGATGAGAGCGAACATCTGGATTTATGAAGACCGCATTGTTTATGTTGGCGATAATATGCCTTCTTATATCGAAGACTGTGAAATCATTGATTGCACCAATGAAATCATTGTACCAGGATACATTGAACCACATGCACATCCATTTCAATTATATAATCCCCTGACATTAGCCGCCTATGCATCCCAATTTGGAACGACGACGTTAATTAATGATAATATGGCGCTAATTTTACATTTGGAAAAAAGGGAAGCGTTTTCACTGCTTAGAGATCTTCGCTCAATCCCATCTTCCATGTATTGGTGGAGCCGGTTTGATTCACAAACTGAATTAATGAATGAAGAAGAGATTTTTTCACATAGTAATGTAAAGGCATGGCTTGAGCACGACGCAGTCCTTCAAGGCGGCGAATTAACAGGCTGGCCAAAACTCCTGGATGGCGATGATATGATGCTTCATTGGATTCAGGAGGCCAAACGGATGCGTAAGCAAATCGAAGGACATTTTCCTGGCGCTTCCGAAAAAACATTAGCAAAAATGATGCTGCTAGGAGCCGATAGTGACCATGAGGCCATGACCGGTGAAGAAGTTTACAGCAGGCTTATGCAAGGCTATATGGTTTCACTACGTTATTCATCGATTCGGCCTGACCTTCCGGAGATCTTAGATGATATGAAACGATTAGGAATTGAGGCCTATGACAGGCTCATGTTTAATACAGACGGTTCCTCCTCCACTTTTTACGAGCAAGGGATTATCGACCAAATGATTAGAATTGCGATTGAAAAGGGAGTTCCTGTTATAGATGCCTATAATATGGCAACCGTAAATATTGCTCGATACTATAAAATTGAGCATCTTCATGGTGCAATTGCAACCGGACGTATAGCCAACATTAACTTCCTATCAAGTATTGAAAATCCAACTCCGGTCTCTGTTTTAGCCAAAGGTAAATGGGTAAAGCGTGACGGTGTTAAAGTAGAAGGAATGTATGGTGAAATTAACTGGAATGAATATGGATTTAAGCCAATGGAAATGGATTGGCAGTTATCGCTTGATGACCTGCAATTTTCCATGCCATTTGGGATTAAGATGGAGAATTCCGTCATCATGAAGCCTTATTCGATCTCAATTGATGCTTCTGCAGACCAACTGCCAGAAGAGTCTGATGAATGTTACTTTATGCTGGTTGACCGTTATGGGAATTGGAGAATAAATACGCTTTTAAAAGGGTTTGCAACAAACCTATCAGCTCTTGCCAGCTCTTATTCTAATACCGGAGATATTATTTTAATTGGGAAAAACAGGCATGATATCATTAAGGCTTTTAATAGAATGAAAGAATTAGGCGGGGGAATTGTGATGATGGAGGACGCTCAAGTGGTTTGTGAAGTACCTCTAAACTTAAGCGGAATCATGTCTAGCATTCCTATTGAAAAATTAATAGAACAAGAGAAAACATTATTAAAAGAATTGAAAGAACGCGGCTATAAATTTTCAGATCCAATATATAGTCTTGCCTTTTTCTCAGCTACACATTTACCATACATTCGAATCACTCAGCAAGGAATGTATGATGTTATGAACAAATCAGTACTCTTTCCGTCTATAATGCGTTAAACTGTAAGTAAGTAAAGAGTTAAAGCGTGAAAGTGATTTTGTAAAATGGATAAAATAGGGGTGTTCATTTAATGAAAAAATGGGCTGTTGCCATGGCAGCTTTCCTTTTACTGCTCTCAGGGTGTTCTAGTAAGGAAACGGTAAAAAGACCTGTTAAGGAACAAAAACCGGATACGGAACATGAGAATCAACCAGAAGATGTGGCAAAAGCCAACCCTTATTTTTATCCGTTAACAGGTATTGGTACTAATACGAAACCAGATCAACGTGCGGTTGCTGTTATGGTCAATAATCACCCAAAAGCTAGACCCCAATCAGGGCTGAACAAGGCAGATATTGTTTATGAAATTCTAGCTGAAGGGGATATTACCCGTTTCCTCGCAGTCTTTCAAAGTGAGAGGCCAACAAATATCGGTCCCGTGAGGAGTGCTCGGGATTACTATATTAAGCTCGCCAAAGGTTTAAATGCTCTCTACATTGCACATGGCTACAGTCCAGAGGCCAAACAATTACTCGAAAGTAATTATGTAGATAATTTAAACGGGATGGTATATGATGGAACATTATTTAAACGATCCAGTTCACGAAAACCGCCTCATAACTCCTATATCACCTATGAAAACATCTTAAAGGGTGCGGAGCAAAAGGGATATACGATGAAAAGCAGTCCGCCTGCCTTCACTTTTTACTCAGTGGAAGAAAGCAAAAAAATAACGGGGCAAGCGGCTAAGTCGGTCAGCATTACTTATTCAAAAAGCGGTACATTCAATTCAAAATTCGAATTTGATGAAACACTCGGCAAGTATAAGCGTTTTTCGGCTGGAGATCAAACCGTTGACTTGGAAACTGGCGACCCGATGTTACTAGACAATGTTTTTATTATAGAGGCAGTCCATAAAACCATTGATTCTTATGGCCTTAGAGACATCGATTTAGAGTCGGGCGGAAAAGCCTATTTGCTCCAAATGGGCAAAGTAAACGAGGTCGAATGGGCTAATAAGGATGGAAGAATTGTCCCGATGAAAAATGGGGAAGAAATACCCCTTGTTCAGGGGCATACATGGGTCAATGTGGTTCCGGCCAACCCTGGACTGCATACAAGTGTTTCACTTCATGCACAATAAATATACCAATTAAAGGAGTAAAGGATATGCAAATCAATAAATTACGTGGAAAAGAGCTTGATCAATTATTTCAAGCGGTACTTTCCTTACAAGACCTCGAAGAATGCTATCGCTTTTTTGATGATTTATGCACGATTAACGAAATTCAATCGTTAGCACAGCGTTTAGATGTAGCCAGAATGCTGCGCGAAGGAAATACTTATCATAAAATTGAAACGGAAACAGGGGCAAGCACAGCAACGATTTCAAGGGTAAAACGCTGCTTGAACTTTGGGAATGATACCTATGAAATGGTACTTAAACGCATTAAGGAAGAAAGTAATGCTGAAAAAGAATAAAACAAACCGGAGACAAAAATCTTCGGTTTTTCTTTTTGCATCGTTATATTTAGTTCTTTGTTATACTTTTAGATGCGGCCATCTATGGCGCCTAGGGGCTCGGAGTCATAAGCCAATCCAGTTGCGGTGCTTGGGACGCAAGTCTAAGCCACCCCTTGAAGATGGAAAAAAGTTTCTTCTTGCAGGGTGCGTCTTAGCCTAGAGTCCCAGAACAGTCACCTCCACATTTAGTTCAATCCGTCAAGAAGGCTAAAGAACAGCCTTCTCGCCGCTCGTCTGTAGACTTGCGCCCCTGTTCAAGGCGCTTCCGCTTTTGATTGGATATGATTTCTATATATAGATTTATGGTTTTCTTTTTTTATTACAAACCGCTAATGCTATAATGATGTAATGGAAAGATGAATGGAGGAATGCTTCAATGTATGATATTCGCGAGTGGAAGCATGTCTTTAAACTCGATCCTAATAAAGAAATAACAGATGGCCAATTAGAAAAAATTTGCGAATCAGGGACAGATGCAGTGATTGTGGGCGGGACAGACGGAGTGACACTTGAGAATGTCCTCGATTTAATGGCTAGAATCCGCCGTTATACCGTTCCATGCGTCCTTGAAGTGTCTAGTATAGAGAGCGTAACACCAGGATTTGACCTTTATTTTATCCCTACTATTTTAAATAGCCGGGATCCTAAATGGATTACAGGTCTGCATCATCAAGCCGTTAAGGAATTTGGAGAAGTCATGGATTGGAACGAAGTCTTTATGGAAGGCTACTGTATCGTAAACGAGGATTGTAAGGCGGCAAAGCTGACTAAAGCGGATGCCGATTTAGCAGCCGAGGATGTTAAGGCATATGCGATGATGGCTGAAAAAATGTTTCAACTCCCTATTTTCTATTTAGAATATAGCGGTAAATATGGTGAGCCGACAGTAGTAGCTGAAGCAAAAAAGGTGTTAGAGAAAACAACGCTTTTCTACGGGGGCGGCATCAAAAGCTTCGAACAAGCGGCGGAAATGGCCAAGCATGCCGATGTGATTGTAGTCGGAAACGTGATTTATGAGGATTTTCAAAAAGCCCTTGAAACTGTAAAGGCAGTTCGATAGAAATTTGCTTCACAATGATAAAAACGCTAAAATAAAAATAAGAACAAATGTTTGTAATGGTGGTGGAAAAAGTGCAATTTTTGACAGATAAGCTCCTAAATGGATTGAACCCAGAGCAGCAAAGTGCTGTTAAGGCAACGGATGGTCCACTTCTTCTAATGGCAGGTGCCGGAAGTGGGAAAACAAGAGTATTAACGCATCGAATTGCGTATTTAATAGTGGAAAAACGTGTAAACCCTTATAATATTCTAGCAATCACTTTCACGAATAAAGCAGCAAGGGAAATGAAGGAACGTATTGCTAAAATGATGGGCGGAGCTGCTGAGGAAATATGGATATCCACTTTCCACTCGATGTGTGTCAGGATTTTACGGCGCGATATCGATCGGATGGGCTTTAACCGGAACTTTACTATCCTAGATACAACTGACCAACAATCAGTGATTAAAGGGATCCTCAAAAATAAAAATCTCGATCCGAAAAAAAATGATCCGCGTGCAATCTTAGGATCCATTAGTTCAGCCAAAAACGAACTCATTGGTCCGGAGGAATATGAGAAAACTGCCGGTGGTTATTTTGAACAAACGGTAAGTGAAGTTTATAAAGACTATCAAAAGCAGCTTAGAAAAAACCAAGCGCTCGATTTTGATGATTTAATTATGATGACGATTCAATTATTCCAGCGGGTGCCGGAAGTCCTTGAATATTATCAGCGCAAGTTTCAATATATTCACGTCGATGAATATCAGGATACAAACCGGGCGCAGTATATGCTGGTAAAAATGCTTGCCAGCCGGTTCCGTAATCTTTGTGTTGTCGGTGATTCCGATCAGTCCATCTATAGATGGCGCGGCGCCGATATTGCCAATATCTTATCCTTTGAAAAAGACTATCCGAACGCAACGGTTATTCTTCTCGAGCAGAACTACCGTTCAACTAAACGGATTCTTCTTGCGGCCAATAAAGTAATTGAAAATAACCTAAACCGTAAAAAGAAAAATCTTTGGACGGAAAATCCGGAAGGTAACAAGCTTGTCTATTACCGTGCTGATAGTGAGCAAGGCGAGGCACAGTTCGTAGCTGGAAAAATTAAAGAAATAACGCGCGATAAAAACTATCAACTATCCGACATAGCGATTCTTTATCGGACTAACGCACAGTCCCGTGTAATGGAGGAAGTACTTTTAAAATCAAATATTGATTATTCTATTGTTGGTGGAATCAAGTTCTATGACAGAAAAGAAATCAAAGATATGCTTGCCTATTTACGTTTAATCTCTAATCCAGACGATGACATCAGCTTACGGCGTGTGATTAATGTTCCGAAACGCGGGATTGGTTCAAGCTCAGTAGATAAAATTGCCGACTTTGCTGCAATGCATGATATTTCTTTATATCAGGCTTTAGAATCAGTCGAATTGCTTGGGTTGAGCCCAAAAATTACGAAGGCAGCCGCTCAGTTTCGTGATTTAATTCGTAACTATACGAATATGCAGGAATTCCTATCCGTAACAGAATTAGTTGAAGAAGTTCTGGATAAATCAGGATACAGGGAAATGCTGAAGGCAGAAAAGTCAATTGAGGCTCAAAGCCGGCTCGAAAACCTTGAGGAATTATTATCTGTAACGAAAAATTTTGAGGACTCAAGTGATGATAAAACTCTAGTCGCCTTCTTAACAGATTTGGCGCTCGTTGCTGATATTGATTCACTTGATGAGGATGGGGAAAAGGTTGACTCCATTACCCTCATGACGTTGCACTCCGCAAAAGGACTAGAATTCCCAGTTGTCTTCTTGATTGGAATGGAAGAAGGCGTATTCCCGCATAGCCGTTCCTTAATGGAAGAAGCCGAAATGGAGGAAGAACGCCGACTTGCTTATGTAGGTATAACAAGGGCAGAGCAGACCCTATTTTTAACCAATGCCCAAATGAGAACTCTGTATGGTAGAACAAGTATGAACCCTGCCTCTAGATTTATCTCGGAAATTCCCGAGGATTTAATTGACGGCGTGGTACCGGAACAACGGACGGGCAGTTCTTTTAGCTCCGGCGGAAGATCATTTGGATCTTCAGGAACCTCATTTGGCTCCTCAGGTACTTCATTTGGTTCGCCAAGGAGTACGTTTACCACACCAACTGCACCAAGAAAACCTGTCATGCGTCCTGTTTCCTCAGCATCTGGCGGAGAGGATATTGGCTGGAAGGTTGGCGATAAAGCTGAACACGGTAAGTGGGGGACTGGGACAGTTGTTAGTGTAAAAGGACAGGGTGAGGGAATAGAGCTGGATATTGCTTTTCCAAGCCCTGTGGGGATTAAGCGTCTATTAGCTAAATTTGCGCCAATTACTAAGGCGTAAGGCTTGCTTGGACAATGAGAGATTACCTTTGTGAAAGGGCTGAATATATGGATCTTCAAACCGCTGCGAAAAAAATTGAGGAAATAAGAGGCCTCTTAAATCTATATGGTTATGAGTACTATGTGTTGGACAATCCTTCGGTACCTGATGCCGAATACGACAAGCTCATGCAGGAGCTGTTAGAGCTGGAGGAAAAGTACCCAGAGCTAAAAACTCCTGATTCTCCGTCGGTCCGTGTCGGCGGTCCGGTCCTTGAGTTATTTGAAAAGGTCGAGCATCGTGCACCGATGTTAAGTTTGGGCAATGCCTTCAACGAGGAAGACTTAAGGGATTTTGACCGCAGAGTCCGTCAAGCTGTAGGCGGCAATATTTCTTATGTGGCTGAATTGAAAATTGATGGACTTGCTGTTTCATTGCGTTATGAAAATGGTTTATTTGTTCAAGGGGCAACCCGCGGCGACGGTACCATTGGGGAAGATATAACGGCAAATCTAAAGACGATAAAAGCCATCCCGCTTCGTCTGCGGGAAAATGTTTCGCTCGAGGTGCGCGGTGAGGCCTACATGCCAAAGCGTTCGTTTGAAGCATTGAATCATCTGCGGGAAGAACGCGGAGAGGAGCTGTTTGCCAACCCGAGAAATGCGGCAGCTGGATCCCTCCGGCAGCTAGACCCGAGAATAGCCGCCTCAAGAAAGCTCGATGTGTTTTTATATGCGATCGGCGATACCGGTCAAACCGGGGTGGTAACCCATAGTGAAGGACTTGATTATTTAGATCATCTTGGCTTTAAAACCAATAAAGAGCGCAGGAAATGTGCAACAATCGAAGAGGTTATTGAATTCGTTAACAGCTGGGTTGATAAGCGGCCGCACCTTCCATATGAAATTGATGGAATAGTTATTAAAGTAGATTCGCTTGAGCAGCAGGCGGAGCTTGGTACCACGGCAAAAAGTCCACGCTGGGCCATTGCTTTTAAGTTTCCGGCTGAAGAAGTGGTAACGACTCTTTTAGAGATTGAGTTAAGTGTAGGGAGAACCGGTGTCATTACGCCGACAGCCATTCTCGAGCCTGTTAAGGTAGCAGGAACAACCGTACAGAGGGCTTCCTTGCATAATGAGGATTTAATCCGTGAAAAAGATATTAAAATCGGTGATAAAGTAGTTGTGAAAAAAGCCGGTGATATCATTCCAGAAGTTGTCAACGTTTTGGCTGACCAACGAACAGGTGAAGAAGTGGATTTCCACATGCCAACACATTGTCCAGAATGTGAAAGTGAACTTGTGCGACTAGAAGGGGAAGTGGCCCTCAGGTGTATTAACCCAAAATGTCCTGCGCAGATTCGAGAGGGCTTGATTCATTTTGTTTCTCGTGATGCCATGAACATTGAGGGTCTTGGAGAAAAGGTGATCAGTCAGCTTTTTGCTGAAAAATTAATTGGTGATGTGGCGGATATTTATAAACTAACACGTGAACAGCTGTTAGCCTTGGAAAGAATGGGTGAAAAGTCTGTCACCAATTTGCTTAAAGCGATTGAAGCTTCGAAAGCTAATTCCCTTGAAAAGCTGTTATTTGGATTAGGTATCCGCCATGTTGGAGCTAAGGCTGCAAAAACACTCGCCCAACAATTTATGACCATGGAAAAATTAGCCCAGGCTGACAAAATGGAGTTAATCCGTATCAATGAAATCGGGGATAAGATGGCAGACTCGATTGTGTCATTTTTTGAACAAGAAGAAGCGATGGAGCTTATAAACGAGTTAATGGCGGCTGGCGTTAATATGGAATATAAAGGGGCAAGACCTATTTCTGTAGAGGAATCTGATAGTGTGTTTGCTGGGAAAACGGTTGTCCTAACAGGAAAAATGGAACAGTTATCCCGTAATGAAGCAAAGGAAAAAATTGAAGCACTTGGCGGTAATGTTGCCGGAAGTGTTAGTAAAAAAACAAATCTCGTAATCGCCGGTGAAGATGCTGGTTCTAAGTTAACGAAAGCACAGGAACTGGGTATCGAAGTGTGGGACGAGGAGAGGCTTTTAGTAGAATTAAATAAATAAGAGGTGGATCGACGTGAGAAAAATCTCATTGCTCGCTCTCTCCATGGTCTTTTTGCTTAGTGCTTGTGCACCTAACTTCCAAAAGCAAAATGAAACAGTTCAAACAAAGGAGAAGACAACTGGGAAAGCGATTATTCCAAAATATAATATCTCGAATAATTATTACCGGACGATCCTTCCATTTGAACCAGGGGAAGCTCGCGGATTGGTCGTTAACAATATCAATACCAGATATGACTTAAATGAATTTGAAATGGGTTTAATGAGAATCGCCCAGAACAGTTTTGACACGGATAAGTATTATTTTCAAGAGGGCCAGCAAATTAAGGCTGCGGTCATAAAACAGTGGTTAAGCCGTCAGTATACCGCTGCACAGCTTAAGGATAATAAAATAAAAGCAGCGGACAATATTGGTTTAAATCCAGTCAATACAAGTCCGGCTGGAAGTACGCCTTCAAGCCCGGTTTATCTTGCCCATGTTTTGGAACATGATTATCTGACAAAAGACGATAAGGGTAATGTTTCTCTGGCAGGAATCACGATTGGTCTGGCATTAAATTCGACTTACTATTATAAATTACAATCAGACGGGGATACCTTAGAGAAAAAAATTCCGTTTGCAGAAATGGAACAGGAAGGCAAGAAAATGGCCGCAGAAGTAGTAAAACGTATTCGGTCCATGAAGAATTTAGGTGATATCCCAATCACAATTGCTTTATTTGAGCAGCAAAGCAAGACATCCGTGGTACCAGGCAATTTCTTTGCGTATTCAACTGTGGATCAAGGCAGTTCCGAGCTAAATAGCTGGGAAAAGGTTAATGAAAAATACTATTTGTTTCCTTCCACCGACGCTGAAAACGACCATCGTGATGATACGATAGCTTTCCTAAACTTTAAGCAAGATGTAGAGGAATACTTCCCTAATTATAATGGGGTAATTGGTAAAGCCTTTTATGTAGGTGACCAACTCCAGGACTTGAATATCACCATTCCAATTCAATTTTATGGAAAGACAGAGGGGATTGGTTTTACCCAATATGTGACGGGGCTTGTGATGGAGCATTTCCCTAAATATCTTTCTGTTTCGGTTAGTGTAACGTCCGTGGATGGTCCTGAGGCACTCATTGTCAAAAAGGCTGACGCAACGGAACCATTTGTCTATATCTATCAATAAGACCTAGCTTTTTGCTGGGTCTTTTTCAAATTTTAGGCGCTGATAAACAAATTGTTGTCTTTTATACTCTGTTGATTGGAGCGGAAGGCGTTCCTGCGGGAGTACGGGGCCGAGGAGGCTCCCCGGCAAGTCCGCGGGTTTGCTGAGCGCCTGGAGCGGAGATCAACAGCCCCATTTAAAAGAACCAATTTTTAAAAAGATAAGTACATCTAAATCTACATTCATTGTAGTTCCTAATCATTCTTAATCATGTTAGAATTAACCTGTATGTAACCGTTTTATTACATAGGAGGGGTAGAAATGATACAGCCATACAAGCATGAACCGTTTACTGATTTTTCAGTGGAAGATAACCGTCAGGACTATCTACAAGCATTAAAAACAGTAGAAGGTTATTTGGGGCAAGATTATCCTCTGGTCATTGGCGGAGAGAAAATCACAACAGAAGAGAAAATCATTTCCTATAATCCAGCAAATAAAGAAGAAGTAATTGGCCAGGTTTCAAAGGCTAACCAAGAGCTTGCGGAAAAAGCTATACAAGCGGCGGTAGAAGCATTTAAAACTTGGAAAAAAACAAAACCTGAAGTGCGCGCAGATGTCCTCTTTAAGGCAGCATCAATTATTCGCCGCCGCAAGCATGAGTTTTCAGCTTTAATGACAAAAGAAGCAGGAAAGCCATGGAAAGAGGCCGATGCAGATACGGCTGAAGGGATCGACTTCCTTGAGTATTATGGACGGCAAATGCTGTCTTTAAAAGATGGGGTTCCTGTACAAAGCCGAGCGAATGAATTTAATCGCTATGATTATATTCCACTTGGTGTCGGCATTATTATTTCACCATGGAACTTTCCATTTGCCATTATGGCAGGCACAACGGTTGCAGCCATTGTCTCAGGCAATACCGTTTTATTAAAGCCAGCATCTACCACTCCGATTATCGCAGCCAAATTTGTTGAAGTAATGGAGGAAGCAGGCCTGCCAAAAGGAGTTTTAAACTTCGTTCCAGGCAGCGGTGCTGAAGTCGGCGACTATTTAGTGGACCATAAAGATACTCGATTCATCAGCTTCACAGGCTCTCGTGATGTGGGGCTTCGGATATTCGAACGTTCTTCTAAATTAAGCCCCGGTCAAATTTGGATGAAACGCTTAATTGCAGAAATGGGCGGAAAAGATACTATTGTAGTCGATAAAGAGGCGGACCTTGAGCTCGCAGCCCAATCCATCGTTGCTGGGGCATTCGGCTTCTCTGGCCAAAAATGTTCTGCTTGTTCTCGCGCGGTAGTCGTTGAGGATGTCTATGAACAAGTATTAAATCGAGTTGTCGAGTTAACCAATCAATTAACAGTAGGAAATCCTGCTGAGCAAGGCAATTTCATGGGGCCTGTTATCGACAACAATGCATATAAAAAAATACTTGATTATATTGAAATTGGGAAACAAGAAGGTAAGTTGCTGACTGGCGGCGAAGGTGATAATTCAAAAGGATATTTCATCAAGCCAACTGTTTTTGCAGAACTTTCCCCTACATCCCGAATTATGCAGGAAGAAATCTTTGGCCCTGTGGTTGGGTTTACTAAAGCAAAGGATTTCACCGAAGCCATTGATATTGCCAACAATACGGAATATGGATTAACTGGGGCTGTTATTACTAATAACCGTGCCCACTTAGAACAGGCTCGTGAAGACTTTCATGTTGGTAACCTTTATTTCAACCGTTCATGTACAGGTGCCATTGTTGGGTACCAGCCATTCGGCGGCTTCAATATGTCTGGAACTGACTCGAAAGCGGGCGGACCTGACTACTTGCTTCTTCATATGCAGGCAAAAACAACTTCAGAAATGTATTAGTTCAAATAATAGAATGAAAAAACCCCTTCTCTTAAGCGAGGAGGGGTTTTTTCATTGAAATGTTATAAATAAATGGATAGAGATAACAATATGTATAGGATATTTTTAAAGTGTTATCTATAACTAATAGCAATCCGCCTAAAAAAACCAACTGAAGAATTTTATGTAAAAATTTATACCCGCTATGATAATATTAAGAAAGCAAGATGAAAAGGAAACATTTTTAAAAAGAAATACGTCATTAATAAAGAGTATAGTATAAAAATATCATCACAAAAAAGACCTAGTTAGTATATCGTCTTCTTGGAGGTTTTGGACCTTTGATCCCATTATATTTGTTTCATGTTACCGCAGTACCGCATAGTGAGAGATTGCTTTGGACCTTTTTAACCTGTAATGCTTTTGTCGTCATCTCTGGTATTGTCTTTATGTATAAGCTGTTTACGCAAAAAAAGGTAAAGATAGCTGGTATACTTTTTGGAATGGCATTAGCGATAAATTATATCTTAATAGCCATAATTGGAGACCCTTTTGACCTGTTGGGATAATTGAATGAACCGAAGTTGTATCTGAAAGCAAACTTCACTACGTGCCTGATTAATGGAACAAAACACAGATAAAAGATTGAGAGGGGATGAAATATTGAAATATTACCGTTTATGGGTCCTTGCTTTCTTATTAAAATTTATTGGGTCGGCTTGGGATGCATCTTATCATTTTAAATATTTATTTGAGGAATACTCTATTCCCCATATTGTTAATACCATGGGTTTTGCCTTAGGGGGCATCCTGTTATTTAAGGAGTGGAGACGCTCTACTTACATGGACGGTTTTTCAAGGAATCTCATTACAATCGGATATGGGCTGTTTCTTATCGGTATTCCCCTTGATTTTACCTACCATATTGCCTATGGGATTGATTTAACGACATGGAGTCCAACTCATTTTATTTACTATATTGCCACAGACATCATGATATTTGGAGTATGGCGTGGGTTTAATTTGTATACATGGCATACAGTACCGACATGGAAGTCGATGCATACGTGGTTTATGATGTTCTTGCTGGAATGCTTGTTATTTCCGAATATGCAGCAGGAAAATGGAGCCATCTCTTATGACCAATACATTCATGGAAAATCGATTGCTTCGAAGGAAATTCTTGAGTTAATCTCTGATCCCGCCTCACAAATCTTCGGCGGAATCCCAGTATATGTGTATCCGATTTATTCTGTCTTAATGGTAGGGCTATTAACGGTTGTGACGATTCGTATATTACATGATTTTACTGTTCCAATTATGGGAACCCTACTATACATTAGTTTAAGATTCATTGGAAAAGCTATCTTTGCAGCAGTAGAATATCCTACCTCGTACGTACCGATAACAATCATCCTAATTCCACTTGCCTTTCTATTGTTTAGACGAACCAATTGGTTCGCTGGATTCATCGGCAGTTTAGCCTATTTTCTCAGCCTTTATGCTATTCACAAGTCTGGAATCCTTATCACACCACCGTTGGAATTATGGGAGCTAGTCCCTGTAGTCCTAATCGGCATATTAGTACCCGTCCTCAATGCCATCATCAACCCCCATCTCGCACTAAGAAAAAATAAACAACCTGCATAACGTAAAAAGGGTGCCTGTCACCCTTTTTTGTTTTGGCCGTTTTATTACGGTGGGTATGGTAGATATGGTGGTCTCTCGCAATTGGGCATTTACATTTACTAGAAATGTTCACATTTAACGTGTGAGATGTGATGAACGTCACAAATTTTTAGGGGTGTTCCCTTTACAATCTATCTATAGAGAAAACCATTAATTAAAAATTTAACACAATTATTAACGATAAAGGAGCCAACCACATATGAAGAAACTAGTAATGATTGGTAACGGAATGGCTGGAGTAAGGACCATTGAGGAAATTCTTAAACTGAAGACCGAGCAATTTGAGATTACTATCTTTGGGGAAGAACCATATCCAAACTACAATCGTATTAAACTATCAAACATCCTACAAGGTGATACAAACTTTGATGATATTATTATTAACCCGCTTGAATGGTATAAAGAAAATAATATACAGTTGCACACAGGGGAAGCTGTTGTAAACATCGATGTAGAAAGTAAGCGCGTCATCAGTAATCAAGGCCGAGAAGTAGAGTATGATGAACTCATTATCGCAACAGGATCTAACTCATTTATTTTGCCTATTCCCGGTGCAGACAAAATCGGTGTAACGGGTTTTCGTGATATCAAAGATTGTGAAATGATGATCAAATCAGCAGACCAATACCAAAAGGCGGTTGTCATTGGCGGCGGTCTGCTTGGTCTTGAAGCAGCAAGAGGGCTGCTAAACCTTGGCATGAAAGTCGATGTTGTCCACCTTATGCCGCATCTGATGGAACGCCAGCTTGACCCAATCGCCTCTTCTTTACTTAAAACAGAGCTAGAATCACAAGGCATGAACTTCTTAATGGAGAAACAAACCGTTGAAATTTTAGGCGATGAGCGCGTAACAGGACTTCGTTTTAAAGATGGTTCTGAGGTCGAAGCCGATCTTGTTGTTATGGCGATTGGAATTAAGTCTAACACACAAGTTGCAAAAGACAGCGGCATCTATGTGAACCGCGGAATAGTTGTGAATGACTATATGGAAACAAGTGTCCCTCATGTATACGCAGTCGGCGAATGTGCGGAACACAGAGAAATTGTTTATGGCCTAGTTGCCCCATTATATGAGCAAGGAAAAATCCTTGCCAGTCATATTTGCGAAAACAAAACGAACCCATATGAAGGTTCTGTAACTGGTACACAGCTAAAAGTTGCTGGCGTGGACCTATTCTCTGCAGGCGAAATTTTTGAAGATGGCACTACTAAATCTATTATGGTTTACAATGAGTACGAGGGACTCTATAAACGAGTACTAACTAGAAACAACACAATAGTAGGAATTGTTCTTTATGGTGATACAAAAGATAGTACTAGATTATATAGAATGCTGACCAAAAAAGAAGATATCAGCGGTGTTTCTATTTTCCATACAGAATGTACGGGTGAAGCTGGCAGTGATGATATTGCTTCCATGCCTAATGATGAACTAGTCTGCGGCTGTAACGGTGTCACAAAGGGCGCGATTGTCGAAGCAATCCAAACACAAGGTCTAACAACACTTGACCAAGTCAGCCATTGTACAAACGCAGGCCGTTCTTGCGGACGCTGCAAACCAATGGTCAGCCAAATTCTTGCCCATACATTAGGTGATCAGTTTGATGCGGCCGCAGCTCAGAAAACTAGCATTTGTGGATGTACTACAGTAAGCCGTGAGGAATTGGTAGCTGAAATCAAGGAAAAAGGCCTAACAAGTGTAAAAGAAGTCATGAACGTACTTGATTGGAATAATACGGAAGGTTGTACCAAATGCCGTCCGGCGATCAACTACTATCTTGGCATGATTCATATGGATGAATATAAGGATGACCGTGATTCCCGCCTTGTGAATGAGAAGATGCATGCTAATATTCAGAAGGATGGAACATATTCTGTTGTTCCAAGAATGTATGGCGGTGTTACAACCGCAGCAGATTTGAAAAAAATAGCTGAAGTTGCTGAAAAGTATAACGTTCCTTTAGTAAAATTAACAGGGGGACAACGAATCGGTTTGTTCGGTGTGAAAAAAGAAGACCTTCCGGCAATGTGGGATGAGCTTGATATGCCATCTGGTTATGCTTATGGAAAAACATTAAGAACGGTTAAGACTTGCGTTGGCGCCCAGTTCTGCCGCTATGGTACACAAGATTCAATGGCACTTGGCATCCAGCTGGAAAAGAAATTTGAAAGGCTAGATACACCGCATAAGGTTAAAATGGGCGTATCTGCATGTCCAAGAAACTGTTCAGAAGCAGGAATCAAGGATATTGGCTTTGTTGGTATCGATGGTGGATGGGAAATTTATGTGGCTGGCAACGGCGGTGTAGACCTTCGCGCCGGAGATCTGCTATGTACTGTGAAAACGGAAGAAGATGTAATGGAAATGACAGGTGCATACCTCCAGTATTACCGCGAAACAGCTAGCTACATGGAGCGGACCTCTAAATGGGTAGAGCGGATGGGACTGGATCATGTCAAGGAAGTATTAGCAGACGAAGAAACCCGTAAAGCCCTAAACGAAAGAATGGATCAAACCTTAAAAAAATATATTGAGCCATGGAATGAAGCAATTCAAAATGAAGAAATCAAGAATAAATATTATACTAGACATAACATTTCAGTCGGGAGTGAATCCAAATGATCGAAACTATCACTCGTATTCCCGTAGCACACTATAAAAATGTAAAAGCAAGAGCTGGATACTCTATCAAGGTTGACGCGACAGAAGTAGCTCTATTTAAAACAACAAAAGGTGAGGTTTATGCATTAGAAAACCGCAGCCCCCATCCAAAGGGCGGGGTCTTGTCTGAAGGTCTGATCAGCGGCGATTATGTGTATTGTCCGGTCTATGATTGGAAAATCTCATTGGTAGATGGTAAGGTTCAGGCTCCTGATGAAGGTCAGGTCCGAACCTTTAAAGTAGAAGTTAAGGAAGATATCATCTTTATTGTTTTATAAAAGGGGAAGGAAGGCTGCAGCGGAATGAAAACAGGAAAAGTATTTTTAGTAGGAGCAGGACCAGGAGATGTGGGCTTAATCACAGTGAAAGGATTAGAGGCGATAAAGCAAGCCGAGGTCATACTTTATGACCGGCTTGCCAATCCCAAGCTATTAGAATATGCCAGCCATGATTGTGAACTCATCTATTGTGGGAAGCTGCCTGACCGTCATACCTTGCGCCAAGAGAGCATTAATGATTTACTAGTGAAAAAGGCATTAGCAGGAAAAAACGTGGTGCGGTTAAAAGGCGGCGATCCTGGCGTATTTGGCAGAGTAGGTGAGGAAGCTGCAGCCCTGGCTGAATACCAAATTCCTTTTGAAATCGTTCCTGGCATTTCATCGGGGATTGCAGCCCCCCTTTACGCAGGAATTCCTGTTACCCATCGGGAGCATGCGGAATCCTTCGCGGTTGTTACAGCCCATGACAAATCTCAGGACGGAAAGCCGCTCCTTGATTGGGAAGGACTTGCCAGAGGTGTGGACACGATTGCTTTTTACATGGGGGTTGGGAATTTACCGTTTATTTGCGGAAATCTCATCAAGCATGGGAAGCCTTCGTCTACACCTGTGATATTGATTCACTGGGGTACCTTTGGCCGGCAAAAAACCATGCAAGGAACATTAGCTGATATTTCCAAGAAAGTATTAGAGGCAAAGTTTAGCAATCCATCAATTATTTTGGTCGGTGAAGTTATTTCCCTTCGTGCAAAAATCAGTTGGTTCGAGAAAAAGCCTTTGTATGGCCGGCAAATTCTGCTTGCTCGGACGAGTACCAGCCCAAGTGAATTAGCAAAGGAATTACTTGTACAAGGGGCAGATGTAATTGAGTTTCCAAAGTGGAAAGTAACAAAGATACCGCTTGATCTCCGAGGGGTTACTAGCTTTGAAAAAATATTATTTACATCACCAGAAAATGCGGTGGAATTTTTTACAGCTGTTATTGAACAGGAAATCGATGTTCGCAGTATACGTGCGGAACTTTTTGCGATGTCTAGCAAAACGCTAAAGGCATTACGTGAGCGAGGATTGAACGGGAAACTGGTTTCGGAAATTGTCGACTCAGAAAAAATGCTGATTGTCGGTGATGATCAATTGTTACAGAAAAACTTTCATAAAGCAGAGGTTATGGCAACAAGCAACAAGGAGTTGGATCGCCAATTCCTGCCGATTTTTCAACGAATGCTTAAGGAAGCACAGATCAATACGATGATTTTCCCAAGCAGTGCCTCCGTTAAACCGT
This sequence comes from Neobacillus cucumis, assembly GCF_023715505.1. Next base: position 33,751 of record NZ_JAMBOH010000010.1, read on the forward strand.
TCATAACGGCACTTGCAGAATGTGATATAAATGCAGGGCCGCTGTTGAATGGTAAGCAGGTAATCGCTATGGGAGAATTAACACAAGCCGCTGCGATAAATGCTGGACTTGGTTCTCCCGAGGTGCCAAACCGCCCTTCGAAGGAAGCGTTAGTAAATTATTTGGTAGAGCATCCATTACAGGGAGTACAGGAATGAGGACAAACTATCCGATTATGTTACAACTTGATGGAAAAAAAGTAGTAGTGATTGGCGGCGGTAAGGTGGCCGAGCGAAAGGTCCGCGGCCTGCTTGGCACGGGTGCTCATGTGGTTGTGATCAGCCCGGAAGCAACCGACGAGATCCAAACTTTTTTTCTCGATGGAAAAATTTTATGGAAAAAAAAGTTCTTTTCAGCGGAAGACCTTCGGGGTGCGGCGCTTATCTTTGCAGCAACTGACGATAAGGACATCAATCAATCCGTAAAATCCTCGGCAGGTGAGCATCAGCTCGTGACGGTTGCGGATGACCCGGACATTTCCGATTTTCACCTGCCAGCACATGTGCAGCGGGGCCGGTTAAGTATAGCGATATCGACAGGAGGGGCAAGTCCAACACTTGCCAAGAAATTACGCGCGGAGTTAGAACAGCTATTTGATGAACGATATGAAGAATACCTTGAATTTCTTCTTACCGCGCGGCAATGGATTCTGAAGGAAGTGAAGGATCCAGCTTTAAAAAGAAAATTACTAACAGCAATGGTTAGCGAGGACTTTTTAAACAGTCAAGATCGCGCGGAGGATTTCCAGCGTTTATATGAGGAATTAAAGTAAAAGCGGGTGCCTTTTTTTAAAGGCACTGTTTTTTGTCGTGGGCAGGAAAATATACCTAGTGAATAAACGTATAAATAACAAGGTTTTGCTCCGCTCTATAAAAGTTACCCCTACAAGTGCAGGGGATAATTACCTATTTTAAAAAATTTTCAGAAAAAATGGTTCACTTTTCCAAAATACTGTTATATAATACAAAACGAAGGTAAGCACTGTATTATAACAAAGAGGTGAACGAGTACATGTCGACGCAAACTACAGGTATTGAAGTAGTTGGGGCTTTAAAAGCCCAGTATGATGAGATTTTGACACCCGGGGCATTAAACTTAATCGAAGAGTTAGAGCGTAAATTTGGTCAACGCAGAATCGAACTGTTGCAGTACAGGGATAAACGCCAAGAGGAAATGAATAAAGGCAAGCTTCCTGATTTTCTTCCGGAAACCAAGCATATTCGGAACAGTGATTGGACAGTGGCGCCACTGCCAAAGGATCTCCAAGATCGCCGGGTAGAAATAACCGGGCCGACTGACCGCAAAATGGTCATCAACGCGTTAAACTCAGGTGCAAAATTGTTTATGGCTGATTTTGAGGATGCCACATCACCGACATGGGAAAGTATTATTGAAGGACAGATTAACTTAAGAGATGCGATAAACCGGACAATTTCGTTTGAAAATCCAAATGGAAAAACATATGAGCTTAAAGAAGCAACAGCGGTGCTCATCGTTAGGCCACGTGGACTGCATCTCGAAGAAAAACATGTGCTCTTAGATGGCAAGCCCATCTCTGGAAGCTTTTTCGATTTTGGAATTTACTTTTTCCATAATGTAAAAACATTGCTAGCAAACGGTTCAGGCCCCTACTTTTATCTGCCAAAGCTTGAGAGTCACTTAGAAGCACGGCTTTGGAACGATGTGTTTGTGTATACACAGGAGAAGCTGGGGATTCCTCAAGGAACCATCAAAGCAACGGTATTGATAGAAACGATCTTAGCTGCGTTTGAAATGGATGAAATACTTTATGAGTTAAAGGAACACTCCGCAGGATTGAACTGCGGCCGTTGGGATTATATTTTCAGCTATATTAAAAAGCTTCGCCACCAAAAGGAAGTTATTTTACCGGACCGCTCTCAGGTAACGATGACTTCACCGTTTATGCGTTCCTATTCACTATTAACAATTAAAACTTGTCATCGCCGCAAGGCACCCGCAATGGGTGGGATGGCCGCGCAAATACCGATAAAAAATAATCCGCAGGCCAATGAGAAAGCTTTTGCTAGTGTTCGTGCCGATAAGGAACGTGAGGCCCGTGATGGTCATGATGGAACATGGGTTGCACATCCAGGACTAGTGCCGGTGGCGATGGAAGTATTCAACCGTGAAATGCCAACGCCGAACCAAATCCACACTGCTAAACAGCAGAAGGTAACCATTACAGCACAGGATTTACTAGAAGTACCAAACGGGACAATTACGGAAGCAGGAGTCCGTACAAATATCAATGTTGGCATTCAATATGTGGCATCTTGGTTAAATGGCAGAGGTGCCGTCCCAATCCATAATTTGATGGAGGATGCAGCCACTGCTGAAATCTCACGTGCACAGCTGTGGCAATGGATCCGCCATCCAAAAGGTATCTTAGACGACGGCAGAAAAGTGACTGCCGAAATGTATGAGCAATTAAAGCAAGAAGAGTTGGAGAAGATTAAGCTCGAAGTCGGTGCTGAAAACTTTGAAAAGGGCAGATTCACCGAAGCTGTTCAACTATTTGACCGCTTGATCTTGAATGATGAATTTATCGACTTCTTAACACTGCCAGGGTATCAGCAGTTATAAGGGATTCTTTTTATAAAAATATCTAAATAGATTAATAGGAGGAATTTTAAATGACAGATTCAAGAGCTGCGAAATTACAAGAAAGCTGGGAAATGGATAGTCGTTGGAAAGGAATTACTAGACCGTACACGGCAGAAGATGTGATCAAACTCCGAGGTTCAATTGATATTGAACATACTTTGGCCCACAGGGGTGCTGAAAAGCTTTGGAAGCTATTAAATGAAGAAGATTATGTTAATGCCCTTGGAGCATTGACAGGAAATCAGGCTGTCCAGCAAGTAAAGGCAGGATTAAAAGCTATTTACTTAAGCGGCTGGCAGGTGGCGGCCGATGCAAATCTATCAGGACATATGTATCCGGACCAAAGCCTGTATCCAGCAAACAGTGTACCAAGTGTGGTAAAGAGGATTAATCAAGCCCTGCAGCGGGCAGACCAAATTCATCATTCGGAAGGCGATCATTCCATTGACTGGTTTGCACCGATTGTGGCCGATGCTGAAGCTGGTTTTGGCGGACAGTTAAACTGTTTCGAATTGATGAAAGGGATGATTGAAGCAGGTGCTTCAGGTGTTCACTTTGAAGACCAGTTGTCTTCTGAAAAAAAATGCGGACATTTGGGCGGAAAAGTGCTGCTGCCAACACAAACGGCAGTTCGCAACTTGATTGCGGCTCGTTTGGCTGCAGACGTGATGGGGGTTCCAACTGTACTAGTTGCCCGGACGGATGCGAATGCGGCGGATTTGATTACGAGTGATATCGATATGAATGATGCTCCGTTTATTACAGGTGAACGGACACCGGAAGGCTTCTTCCGTACTAGTGCAGGAATTGATCAGGCGATTGCCCGCGGTTTAGCTTATGCTCCATATGCCGACTTAATTTGGTGTGAAACTTCTGAGCCGAATATTGAGGAAGCTAGGAGGTTTGCGGAAGCGATTCATGAGAAGTTCCCTGGTAAACTATTAGCCTATAACTGTTCACCATCTTTTAACTGGAAGAAGAAACTGGATCAAGAAACAATTGCGAAGTTCCAAGAGGAGCTTGGCGAAATGGGCTACAAGTTCCAGTTCGTTACGCTTGCCGGCTTCCATGCTTTGAATCATAGTATGTTTGAACTTGCCCGCGGCTATAAGGAGCGCGGTATGGCTGCTTATTCGGAGTTGCAGGAAGCTGAATTTAGCAGCGAGCAATACGGCTACACGGCGACACGCCATCAGCGTGAGGTTGGTACGGGTTACTTTGACCAGGTATCGATGGTTATTACAGGTGGAACGTCGTCGACTACGGCCTTGAAGGGGTCAACAGAGGTAGAGCAGTTTAGTAATAATCAATAAAGTAGTGAGTGGGTCCTGACCTCCGTTTGGAGGGGAGGACCCTTTTTGTTAAGGTCTAAGGATGTTACTGGTGTATGGGTGGAGATAACTGGCGGATGGATGGAGATAACTAGCGGATGTCGGAGATAACTGGCGGATATCCTGAAGTTACTGGCGAGGGCAAAATTAACTGGCGGATAAATCAAATTTACTGTCTTATAAGCAAGCATTGCTTAAATTCGGAAACCGGATTACATAACCAATTTTGGAACAGCACGTTTTTTAAGGTATTATCATACATAATAATAGCCTTTTAGATGGAGTTGATATGCTTGGAAAGGAAAACTGTTGAGGATGTCCTGCAGCAAGGGATCTATGGGCCTTTAGAAACAAAACCAGAAGAGCGGCGGAAATACCTAGGAACCTTACGTGAACGAATCATAGTCGCTCTAACCAAAAGCCAGGTAGCGGAAGCAAAAATATACCCTCAAGTAGAAAGATTCATGAAGGAATACCCTGAGGCGCAGCTTTTATTAAATGGAAACATGGCCTATGAAGAGTTATCCAAATATGTAAAATTAGCAGCCAAAAATAAAATGGAACATAAGATTGTGACCAACAAAGAGCATAATACAGACATCGGTTTAGTATTAGCCATGAACATTGCAATTGACAAGGAACATATATTTATTAGCCAAAAAGTCCAGATACCTGAAAAGCTTCCAGAGAAAAAAAGCCTATTTGCTAAATTGTTCAAGCGGTGAAACCAAGTGTGTGGTTCAAACATGGATCACACACTTTTATTTTTTAGGCTGCGTTAAAGGGTTATTGTTGATTTTTAGCATGTTGATTGGAGCGGAAGGCGCGCAGACTCCTGCGGGAGTACGGGGCTGGGGAGACCCCACAGGGCATAGCGCCGAGGAGGCTCCGACCGCCCGCGGAAAGCGAAGCGCCTGGAGCGGAAATCAACACTCAAGTTTAACACAGCCATTTTTCAAAGATAGGCAATAAAATAAAATTTAAAAAGGTGAATGTATGACAATCAAAGGAATAAATCACTTACTTTTCTCGGTGTCTGATTTAGATAAAGCAATTGAATTTTATCAAAATGTACTTGAGGCCAAACTATTAGTTAAAGGAAAGAACACAGCTTACTTTGATTTAAATGGTCAATGGCTTGCCCTTAACGTTGAAAAGGGCATTCCCCGTAATGAGATCAACCTATCTTATACCCATATTGCATTTTCAATAGATGAGGCGGATTTCTCAAAAATGTGCAATAAACTTGAGAATCTAAACGTGAATATTTTGCCTGGCCGGCAGCGGGATGAAAGGGATAAGAAATCTATTTATTTCACCGACCCAGATGGGCATAAATTTGAATTTCATACTGGTACGCTTCAAGATAGATTGGATTACTACCAACAGGAAAAAGGACATATGGAATTTTACTAGAAAAAAGGGTGCTCGGCTCAGGAGCACCTATCCAATTGCAACTTCAACCAATGCCTCAAGCTCCATCTCCACATTCCCTTGAATCGCGCGACTAATCATACAAGAAGTTTCCGCTTTTCGAGCAAGCCTCTCAGCCATTGCCACCTCTTTTTCGGTCGCATTGCTTTTCAAAACTACACGTGGGCGATGAATAATTTTTTTATAGGTAAAAACGCCGCTAGTCACATCAACAATAGCCTCTGAATCCATCGTTAATGATTCCTTTTCCAGACCAGAACGCTCCAGCATCGCAGCAAGCGTAATAATGTAACAGGTTGCCGCTGCTCCAAGAAGCATTTCATCCGGATTTGTACCGACACCGGGCCCGTCCATTTCGGGCGGAATGGATATCTTTGTTTTTAAATTTCCAGCCTCAATCTCGCCAATATCATTACGCAGGCCCGGCCAGTTCGCTCTTAAGTGAAAGTGATGTTCTGCCATGCAAATTCCTCCAATTATTTATTTTTTCACCAATTTAGCTTAAAACTATGGTATGGTAGAGTTTGACACTTTAAAAATGGAGCAGTGATAATGAAGCTGATTTTCAAACTAATCCTGACACTTATCCTTTGTGTTTATATTGCTATTCTTTCAAAATTAATCCTTTTTAAATATATTCCGTTATCGCAAATTATTGAACATTTTAACTTTACATACGATGGTTACCACTGGCGTGACAATAACTTCGTTCCTTTCAAAACCATTTATTTCTACATGTATTTAGCCGATATTAATTTAAATATCCGAATTGAAAATTTAGTAGGAAACATCATCGGATTTGCCCCATTCGGATTTATTTTACCATTGCTCTCAAAGGGGTTTCAAAAACTTAGCACGGTTACCATTGCCACCTTTATCTTGAGTTTAACGTTTGAAATCATTCAACTAGTATTTGAATTCGGCAGCTTTGATGTCGATGACCTTATTTTAAATACCCTTGGTGGGATATTAGGTTATATCCCGTTCAAAATCCTTCAAGTCACAACAGTGAAAAGTATACAAAACAAAAACACCTAATGATTCTTTAAAAAGATCCACTAGGTGTTTTTTCGCTGTTTGTTACAGGAATACTATCCACTAATAATTGAATATTCTTATTTACCTTTGTGCTGTAGGTAAAATCACCATAGCAATATGGATAGCGGAAATTATCCTTGTCTCCGCGGCAATTATATAGCGTTGGTTTTTGTTTTACCTGTAGAAGGGAAAAATCCTTTGCTAGTTGCTCACTATGTTTCCCGCCATGCTGCGCTACATAGTCAATATATCCAGCCCCCATGTTATATGCCTGTATAATCGTTGGGAAATCTACCTTTTTTTGAGTTCCATATGCTAGGACACGTTGAAAATGCTTTACTCCAACCTGGATACTCTGTTTGGGATCAGTAATCGTATTTTTAGCCAAACCGGCCGATTCAGAGGCCTGCATCGGATCTCCGCCAAGGCCGTGACTTTCCTGCTGCATCAGGGCAGCAAGTACAGGGGTGTGCTCCTCAAGCTGATATTTTGCTAATTCGTCATGGATATAAGGCGTATATTTTTTTACCTTTGCAAAAGGATCAGTTTTCACGAGCGGAGGGGAATTTTGTTTTTGAAAGTGAATTTGAACCCAAGCCAATCCGCAAAAAAGCAAAAACAGCACGAAAAAGGTTTTCCATTTCTTCCGTTTTCGTTTCTTTTTCATTACAATTACTCTCCCAAATTCTTAGCTTATTTGAATATTATAAATGACGTCTCTTCGTGCTGTCAGGTTTCATTTTTGTTAAAATGTTAAATGATAATCTAAAACTCTCTTTGTTTGTTAATAATGAAGAAGGAATCATTGCGGTAAAGCGAAAAAGTCTGGTATTATCAATTATAAAATAACATTGGGATTGGGGGTCAAAATAATGTCACGAATTTCAACGGATCAGGTAAAACACGTTGCCAACTTGGCGCGATTAGCCGTTACGGAGGAAGAAGTCGAAAAATTTACAAAACAGCTGGACGCAATCATAACTTTTGCAGAACAGCTAAATGAATTAGATACGGAAAATGTGAAGCCTACATACCATGTCCTTGATATGAAAAATGTATTGCGCGAGGACGTTCCACAAAAAGGTTTGCCTCGTGAAGAGGTACTAAAAAATGCACCTGAGCATCAAGATGGTCAAATTAAGGTACCATCGATTTTGGGAGAGTAAGGAGTGAAAAAATTGAGTCTATTTGATTATAAAGTTTCGGACCTTCATGAGTTATTACATAAGAAGGAATTAACCGTATCCGATCTCGTAGAAGAATCATATAAACGTATTGGACAGGTTGAAGACAAAGTCAAGGCCTTTTTAACCTTAGATGAAGAGAGAGCCCGGTCAACCGCTAAATTACAAGATGAGAAGTTAAGCTCAGGCGATTCAAGAGGCTTGTTATTTGGTATGCCGATTGGTGTCAAAGATAACATTGTCACCAAAGGTTTGCGTACTACTTGTGCGAGTAAAATTCTAGAAAATTTTGACCCGATTTATGACGCAACCGTTGTTCAAAAACTGCAGCAAGCAGAAACCGTTACAATCGGTAAACTAAATATGGACGAGTTTGCAATGGGATCCTCAAATGAAAACTCCCATTACCAAAAAACTCGCAATCCATGGAATCTTGAAAGAGTGCCTGGCGGTTCTTCAGGCGGCTCAGCTGCATCTGTAGCATCAGGTGAAGTACTTTTCTCTTTAGGATCTGATACCGGTGGTTCTATCCGGCAGCCGGCGTCTTTTTGTGGCGTCGTCGGAATGAAACCTACATACGGCCGTGTATCTCGTTTTGGTCTCGTCGCCTTTGCTTCATCGCTTGATCAAATCGGTCCAATCACAAGAACGGTTGAGGACAATGCTTATTTATTACAAGCTATCTCTGGTTTAGATCCAATGGACTCAACTTCTGCCAATGTTGACGTTCCAAATTTTGCTTCTTCTCTAACAGGCGATATAAAGGGGCTAAAAATTGCCGTACCAAAAGAATATTTAGGCGAAGGTGTAACAGATGCAGTCCGCCAATCTGTAATGGATTCATTAAAGGTCCTTGAGAGTCTTGGCGCTGTCTGGGAAGAAGTTTCCCTGCCGCATTCGAAGTATGCCCTAGCAACTTATTATTTGCTGTCCTCATCAGAAGCATCAGCCAACCTTGCTCGTTTTGATGGGGTGCGTTATGGCTATCGTACACCAGATGCCGAAAGTTTAATTGAATTATATAAAAAGACACGTGCAGAGGGCTTCGGTGATGAAGTAAAGCGTCGGATTATGCTTGGTACTTTTGCACTTAGCTCCGGTTACTATGATGCTTATTATAAAAAAGCACAGCAGGCCCGGACGTTAATTAAAAGGGACTTTGAAGATGTTTTTGAAAAATATGACGTCATTGTTGGACCAACAACACCAACACCCGCGTTTAAAATTGGCGAAAAGATCGATGATCCGCTAACTATGTATATTAATGATATTTTAACGATTCCAGTTAACCTGGCGGGTGTACCGGGAATCTCGATTCCATGCGGCTTTGATGCAGGACTTCCGCTTGGATTACAAATCATTGGCAAGCATTTTGATGAAGCAACCATTTATCGTGTTGCCCATGCGTTCGAGCAGGCAACGAACTTTCATAAACAGAAGCCAGAATTGTAGGGGGTGGAAACGATGGAATTTGAAACAGTAATCGGACTTGAGGTCCATGTTGAGTTAAAAACAGAATCGAAGATCTTCTCAGCAAGCCCAAACCATTTTGGGGCGGAGCCGAATACCAATACTAGTGTAATTGACCTTGGCTATCCGGGTGTACTGCCTGTCCTCAACAAAAAGGCAGTTGAGTTTGGCATGAAGGCAGCGATGGCTTTGAATTGCCAGGTTGCCACACATACAAAATTTGATCGGAAGAATTATTTCTATCCGGACAACCCGAAGGCCTATCAAATCTCCCAATTTGACCAGCCGATTGGTGAGCATGGCTGGATCGAAATTGAGGTAAATGGTTATACGAAAAAGATCGGGATTACTCGGATTCATTTAGAGGAAGATGCCGGTAAGTTGAACCACGAGAAGGGATATTCGTTGTGTGATTACAACCGCCAAGGAACGCCGTTAGTCGAAATCGTTTCTGAGCCGGATATCCGCACTCCTGATGAAGCCTATGCTTACCTTGAAAAATTAAAATCGATTATACAATATACAGGTGTTTCCGATTGTAAAATGGAAGAAGGCTCGCTTCGCTGTGATGCCAATATTTCCATCCGTCCATTCGGACAAGAAGAGTTCGGAACGAAGACCGAATTAAAGAACTTGAATTCATTCAACTTTGTCCGTAAAGGTCTGGAATATGAAGAAAGACGCCAGCGGGAAGTAGTATCTTCAGGCGGCACGATTGATCAGGAAACACGCCGTTTTGATGAAGCTACAGGGACAACAATTTTAATGAGGGTAAAAGAAGGTTCAGATGACTATCGTTACTTCCCAGAGCCAGATTTGCTTGATTTATATATAGATGAGGATTGGAAAGCACGGATTCGTGCTGAAATCCCTGAGCTTCCGGACCAGCGCCAAAAACGTTATATTGAAGAGTTAGGCTTGCCTGTCTATGATGCCAAAGTATTGACGGTAACGAAAGAAATGGCTGATTTCTTTGAGGCAACTGTTAGCGGCGGTGCTGATGCGAAGCTTGCTTCGAACTGGGTTATGGGTGATGTGTCTGCATACTTAAATGCTGAGGGCAAGGAACTTGATCAGGTGGCGTTAACTCCGGAAGGGTTAGCAGGCATGATTAAGTTGATAGAAAATGGAACGATTTCTTCTAAGATTGCCAAAACTGTTTTTAAAGAGTTAATTGAGCAGGGCGGCGATGCGGAGCAAATTGTGAAGGATAAAGGACTTGTGCAAATTTCTGATGAAGGAACACTTCTTAAGATTATTGCAGAAGTACTTGATGCTAATCCAAAATCAGTGGAAGATTTCAAGGATGGAAAAAATAAGGCCGTTGGATTCCTTGTTGGTCAGCTGATGAAAGCTACAAAGGGACAGGCTAATCCACAACTGGTCAATAAATTGTTGCAGCAGGAATTGCAAAAACGATAATTGGAAGCTGGCAGATGTATTCTGTCAGCTTTTTTATCGTTAAAGAAATTAAAAACTTTCGCTTGTGGATAACTATTAAAAAACGGACTATCGACATCCAGCTCCAGCGCCTAGCCCCTCGATGGTCTACAGCCAATCCGTCCAAAAGGTTAAAAAGCAACCTTTCGGCCAGCTCGCCTTATGATTGTCGGGGCTGACCAAGGCGCTTGCGCTTTTCTTATTATGGGGAAGTGTCGAAACACGTCTCGACATTATTTTCCCGGGAAATCGAGTGGGAATCCTTTGATTGTATGGATTGAATGGATTTCTAATCAAACGTTTAGTTGGTAGGGGATTTTTGGGGAGTGTGTCGATGAGTGTCGTTGATGACTAATCTCGACAGTGCTCTTATTAGTTAATGCTGGCATCAGTTTACTAAAAGGCACTTGAATTCAAGTTTTGTAAGGCTTAAAACCAATTTAATTAAACGTTTGTTTAGTTTCTATATTTCAACAAAATTTTTATGGTTTTGGTACGAAAAATCTATATGTGCCAGAGTTTTAATGGATTTTAATTAAACGTTTGTTTAGTTATAAATAAAATTAATCAAACGTTTGTTTAGTTTTTTTAATTACATAAGATTATAGGGTTTTGTGGTAAAAAAGCCTTTGCTCTTAAGAAAAACCTGAAAATTAATCAAACGTTTGTTTAGTATGAAATGTTTATGACAAAGAAAACGAGGATAGCTATGCATCCTCGTTTTAAAAGGAAACCATGGCTCCCCGTTCATCAAAAACAGCACTCGGATTCCATGCAACTTCCCAAAGGTTTTTTTCAGGGTCGGCAAAGTAAGATGTGCGTCCACCCCAGAAGGCGTCACTTGGTTCTCTTAGAATGGCCCCGCCAGCTTTACGGATTAGCTCGATCGTTGAATCTACTTTTTCTGGCTGCTCTACATTTATAGCAAATGTCACGGGATGAAAAGTTCCAGGTGATTTTGGCAGTTCAATGCCAGCATCCTTTGCCAGCTCTGCTATTGGAAAAAGTGTAAGCAGGACGCCTGCAGTTTTAAAGACAGCATAAGTATCAGAGCTGGTCTCCGTTTCCTCCCAGCCCAAGGATTTGTAAAAAGAACGTAGAACCGGTAAGTCATATGCACCGATCGTTAGTAAGCTAACTCTTTGCGGGACCATTGTGTATTCCTCCAATTTTTAATTGTTATTATTATTGTTCTTCATTTGCTGTTTGTCTCCTTCTTATTTGGCCTAATGATTTATTACATAGGGAAACCTCGCCGTAGAGAAAGCGATAAGTTTTTAAAATATAAATCTTTTCGATAGTTTATACTTGAATCTAAATGGTAAGATTTAGGTAAGGGATATCATATGGATGCGAGGCTGAGGAATGACTATTTATATTGGGCTGTTACGGGGTATTAATGTTGGCGGGCACCACAAAATTAAGATGGCAGACTTAAAAAACCTATTAGAATTGATGGGTTTACAAAAAGTGAAGACATATATTCAAAGTGGTAATGTTTTATTTGAATCAGTAGAGGAAGCACAACAACTTAATAAGAAAATTGAGGACGAACTAAACCATACCTTTGGTTTTTCGGTACCGGTTGTTATAAGAACCGCGGGAGAACTACAACAGATTATCCAGGACTGTCCATATTCAACGGAATCGTTAAGCGAAGGAGAAAGTGTCCAAGTTGCTTTTTTAGGAGGAGAACCTACTATAGAAGGTATCAACCATATGTACAGCTATAATAATGATCTAGAAGAGTGTAAAATTAAGGGGAAAGAAGTATACTTCTATTTCCGCCAAAGTATCAGGGATTCTAAGCTGGCAACACAGCTTCCCAAACTCCGCGTACCGGCAACAGTTCGTAATTGGAAGACGGTTGTGAAGCTGGAGGATCTGTCAAAATCATTTTAAAAAGAGGTGCATACGAACATGAATTTAAATGAATGGTATCAAAAAGGGTTGAGTGCCGACGAGTACATCCACTCCATGAAGCAAAATAAAGACGAAATGCTGACTATTTATGAGAAGTTTAACTTGACTGCCGAGGATCAAAGCAAGCTGGGAGCTTTAAAGGAGCAACACTTAAGAGTTATTGCGCTGTCAGAGGATTGGTGCGGTGATGCGCTGCTCAATAACCCTGTTTTGATGAAGATAGCCGAGGCGGCGGGGATGGAACTTCGTTTTGTCCTCCGTGATCAAAACCTAGAGTTAATGGACCAATACTTAACCAACGGAACATCCCGAGCGATTCCTATTTATATTTTTATCAATAAGGAAGATGAAGAAGTGGCGGTTTGGGGGCCGAGGGCAGCAGAGATGCAGGCGCTTGTGATGGAAAAGCGTGCAGGACTTCCGGACAAGGACGCACCAGATTTCCAAGAGAAGCAAATGGCGATGTATAAGCAGCTAAGAGAATCATATCTAACCGACGCTGGCATTTGGCAAACGGTTGCTGATAGCATCATATCAAAACTTTTATAAAAAGAGCAAGGGGGGACTTCAATTAGAAGGCCTCCTTTGTTTTTTAAAAAAATCATTTTTAGAATTGTCTAGTTCCAGCGCCTGGTCAAGGCGCTTCCGCTTTTCTTATTACATCTTATAGCCGCCGCCGTTCTTTGGTGGAATGCGGTCGCTTATCAGGTTTTTATCATTAATCTTTGGTTCAATGCCAAGGATGAAATTACGTATGTTGGAGCGGTGAAGATACAGTAAAAATAGTGAAAATACTAAGAAGATAAGTTCTAATTCCAGTTTAGGGGAGATAAGGGCATAAGCTAACATGCTAAGGCCAACAGAGATGGAGCCAATAAATACATATTTCGTTAGAAAAATCACTAAGAAGAAGCTTACGTAGGCAATGACAAGTAAAGGGATGTTCGAAATCAATAGAGCACCAGCGGTAGTTGCAATCGCTTTACCGCCTCGAAAACCTGCAAAAATGGGAAAGCTATGACCAACCACTGCCAATAGGCCGAAGTATAGGGGTTCTGCATCAAGATGATAGTAGATTGGCAGATATGCTGCTAAGGAGCCTTTTGCCAGATCGATAAGGAGCACGAACACGGCCCATTTCTTACCGAGAACTCTCAGAGTGTTGGTGGCGCCGGGATTCTTACTTCCGAGCTCGCGGATATCGACTCCAAAGAATAGCTTGCCCACAATCAGTGCGGTGGGAATGCTTCCAATTAAGTAGGAAGCCAAGAGTAGCAGCCAGAACATTTGCATCATTCCCTCATAAAATATTTTCTATTAGCATTCTAACATACTAAAATGGTATTATTTTGATAAGTTATCACAATTAGGAACAAAAGGGAGCGCTCGATATGAAGCGACAGATTTTGGCCAAGTTGCTAATAGCTATGCGCGTTCAAGAGAAGATATACCTGTGAAATTAATGGATAGTCTCTAGTTGTAGAGTTGGTTTCTTGGATGGGATATCTGGATGAGTCAGCACGAAAAGAAGCTCTCCAAGGACCTGTTTAGCCCATTTTCTAAGAAGGAACCGCTTAAGATATCGCATGAATGTAATGTTTGTATTTACGATTATCAGAATAGGAACGTTTGAAGCGTGTGGGGATATCCCTCCACGTTTTTTTATTTGGGTTACTCAATAGGGAGATAAGGATTTTTACAGTCGTCCTGGTATAAGAAAAAATCTTAAAAATTTTTTAGAATATGTGTAGGGGTAATTCAGATATGTTTCGTCTATTGTTGTGAAAAGAAAAAAGAAAGGGGGAGAGAACGATTAGTGACACAGTCTTAATTGAAAAAGTACTCGAGGGCAATGATCATGCCTTTCGTCTGTTGGTCGAGAAGTATCTGAATGATGTGTTCAGGGCCGTCTATGCGGTTCTTCGTGATAAAAAGGAAGCAGAAGACGCTGCCCAAGAAGTGTTTATGAAAATTTATTCCTCTCTCTCCCAGTATGAAAACCAAGGGTTTAAAACGTGGATAACACGGATTTCTGTCAACCATGCGATAGATGTTAAACGAAAACAGGTAAGGCGAAAAGAGGATGTTGTGGATGTACTCGAACAACAGGTCCTGGGGACTCCAAAGGATAGCGTGGAGAAGGAAGTCATCGCCCAGGATCAGCGCCGGCTGGTTCAAAGGAAGTTAAATGAAGTGCCGGAGAATTACCGGGAAGTGATTTACGGATTCTACATAGCTGAAAAAAGCTATCAGCAAATGGCTGAGGAACAAAAAGTTCAGGTGAAAACGATTGAGACCAAGTTGTACCGAGCGAGAAACTGGATGAAAAGGAATTGGAAGGAGGACGATTTTTCATGAAGCATTACAGTTACGAAGAATGGCAGCATTATGTGAAGGACCAACTTAGTGAAGACCGCCGCGAAGATTTGGAAAGTCATCTCTATACATGTGATCAGTGTCTAGAAGTTTACTTACAAGCTGTAACAGCAAATGAAACCTCCCTGCCAGTCCTTCCAGACGAATCAAATTTCACCGACCGTGTAATGGAAAAGGGACCTTTCACTAATAAGAACGTTAACAATGTGGAAATAGTTTCCCCAGTGCCTGTCACCGATAGCACTTTTAAGGATGTAGAAATGGTGAATTCGGTGCCTGGCACCGAAAGGAAGACGTTGTATCAGCGGGTAGGTTTTCATTATTTGTTGGCAGCGGCTGTGACTTTGCTTTTGATGTTTTCGGGGGCGTTTCAATCGCTTGCAACGTATGCTGGTTCTTTAGAGAAACCGATGATTCAGGAAAGGAAGCCTAAGCCTTCTGTGACGGAAGGAGTTATTAATAAAACATTTGCATGGATGGATTCACTAGAAAAAAAGGAGGCAATTAAGAAATGAAAAGTTCAACCAAGGCATTAACACTATCCCTTTTTCCCGGCCTCGGACATATTTATTTCGGTAACAAGGTTCGCGGGGTTCTGTATTTACTGTCGGTTGTTGGCCTGGCATTCGTTACCGTAATAGCCTTAATGAATAACACCCCAGAGGTGGCCATCTTAGCATTCATGGCGGGAATCTTTATTTATTTGATCAGCTTTATCGATATGGGCGTACAGGTTTCAAAACAAAAGAAAGCCCAGCTAGCTGTAGGTGACACTGACCCTCAGAATCGTAACAAGGCTGCCCAGGATTCAGAACGCTTTTACACCATCGTTCTTTCCTTCATCCCAGGACTTGGACACTTCCAAATTGGCCTTATGAACAGAGGATTAACGCTGCTAGGGGCATTTCTAGGCCTGGCCGTCATGGTCATCTTTGTAACAGCCATGTCCAACCGCAGCGAGTTTTTGGTTTTCTTGGCGGGACTGCCGATTATCTGGGTATATGGATTTTTTGATGCCGTTCAGCAGGTGAATAAAAAGCAGCGTGGGGAAGAGCTGATTGACCGAACAATCTTTGAGGACTTTGAAATGCGCCGGGAAGATGGCAAAAAGAGTAAATCGATTGCCACCTTTCTCTCCATCTTCCCTGGAGCAGGACACCTATATTTAGGCTTGCAGCGCCGTGGAATTCAGTTAATGGCAGCATTCTTGTTCTCGATTTATATTCTAGACGTATTAAGACTGGGAATCTTCTTGTTCTTAATCCCAATCATCTGGTTCTATAGCTTCTTTGATGCCATGCAGAAGGTTTCAAGGTATGGGGTAGAAAAAGTCGAAGATGAACCGATTATCGCTTACTTCCTTAACCATCAAAAGTGGGTTGGAATCGGGCTTGTCTTGTTAGGGGTTTATTACTTAATGATGAACATCCTGCTGCCGGCCCTCTCACCGATTATTAATCGATTAATCAATGTAGATATCATGTATTGGATTCAGGGCTATTTCCAAACCGCACTTGTCTGTGTCTTGTTAATTGGCGGCGGGATCAAGCTTTTATCTGGCAGTAAACAAAAAAGGGAGGCAAAAAGCCATGAGTAAGTGGGGAAACAGGATGACTGGTGTAGTGCTGATTGGGGCCGGAATTGGGTGTTTCTTTTTAGAAAAAGAAAGGGGCGAGAATAAAGAATGAGGACTTGGCGTGTTGGAACGTTTTCAATGGGGGCCTCGCTTATTTTCCTAGGCCTCTTCCTTTTCTTTTCAAAGTTTCTCGGCTTAAAATTAGCGGAGGTGCTGATGGCTTGGTGGCCGGTATTGCTAGTGGTGTTAGGGGTTGAAATTTTAGTCTATTTATTTCTATCAAGACAGGAACAGCCCATATTAAAATATGATTTTCTAAGTATCTTCTTTGTCGGATTAATTGGTACTACAGGTATTATCTTTGCGGTTCTTAGCTCAGCAGGTGTGATGGGCAAGGTAGAAGAGGTCATGGCAAAAGAAGTCCGTTCCTATGATCTCCCGGCTTTTTCGTATAAAACGGATGACAGTATAAAGCGTGTAGTAGTAAGATCTGTTGGGTATGATATGACGGTTGAGGCAACAGAAGACAAAGAGGTCTCAATGTTTGGAACGTACAGGGTAGAAACGGCGAAAAAAACAGCGCTGCTAAAGAATGCAGACGATATTGTCACGGCCAATCAGAAGGGGGACACGCTCTATCTGAATTTTAAAATGCTGCCTGACGAAATGGGTCCGTTTAATTCACAGGGAATCGTGGCAGCAACTATCCTGGTTCCCAACGATGTAAAACTAGAAGTGGTAGGAAATAATGATTCACTTAGTCTTAAACCTCGGACACTGGTGAACGACTGGAATATTGAAAGTTCATCAGCTGTAACGGTGGATGTGATGAAAAATAGTAATATGACGGTAAAGACCGTTGGTGTTGACCAACTGAGTGGGAAAGAGTGGAAAATTACAGAGGAACCGAAGGGCGAAGAGCTTGATGCTGCTGGGCCCAAAAATGCGGTATATCAATCTGGTGATGGAAAATACCTGATTCATATTAGCAATGCGTATGAGGTTAAGCTGAACATAAATCAATAATCAGTTTACCAATATATTTGTAAGCTTGAATAATAATTGGTAGAATATAGAACTGACAACGCCAATTGTTATTTAATAAATAGGATGATGATTAATGAAAAGAGCACGACTGATATATAATCCTACTTCAGGACGGGAAATTCTGAAGAAGAATTTACCGGAAATCCTTGAAAAACTAGAAATCGCCGGCTATGAGGCATCCTGTCATGCTACAACTGGTGCAGGAGATGCAACGCAGGCGGCACGGCTGGCAGTAGAACGGCAGTACGATGTGGTCATTGCGGCAGGCGGCGATGGGACGATACATGAAGTAGTAAATGGCCTCGCTGAACAAGAATATCGACCGAAATTAGGGATTATTCCAGCAGGAACAACCAATGATTTTGCCCGAGCCCTCCAAATTCCAAGAGATATCGGAACGGCAGTGGATATCATCACAAAAGGGGAACTAATTCCCGTAGATATTGGCCGGATTAATGATCGTTATTTTATTAATATTGCTGGCGGCGGCCGGATAACCGAGATTACATATGAAGTGCCAAGCAAACTAAAGACCATGCTCGGGCAGCTAGCCTACTATTTAAAAGGAATGGAAATGATTCCATCCATTAAAGCGTCAGATTTTCGGATTGAATATGATGGAAAGCTGTTTGAGGGGGAAGCCATGATGTTCCTTGTCGGGCTGACCAACTCAATCGGTGGATTTGAAAAGCTGGCACCGGACGCTTCGATTAATGATGGCTTATTCTCCCTATTAATTTTGAAAAAAGTAAATCTGGCTGAGTTTATTCGGATTTCGTCACTAGCAGTCCGCGGTGAACATGTAAACGATCCAAATGTGATTTATACACAGGCTAATCGAATTAAGGTTTTTTCCAGCGAAAAGGTCCAATTAAATTTAGACGGTGAATTTGGCGGTCTGCTTCCGGCAGAGTTTGAAAATCTATACCGTCATTTAGAAGTGTTTGTGCCTCTAAATGATATCCGTCCAAATGATCGTCCGACAGATTGGGTTACAGGTCAAAGATATAGCTAAGAAAAGTCCGTTCCTCGTGGAGCGGACTTTTTTCCACATTCTGTGTATAATGAGTGAAAGACTTTTTTAAGGAGGAATCCGGAAATGAAAGCCTTACTTAATATTGATTATACATATGACTTTGTTGCAGATGCCGGGGCGTTAACCTGCGGGGTACCTGGGCAGCAGATTGAAGGTAAAATTGTCGGGCTCACCAAGGAATTTATTGAAAATGGCGATTATGTGGTATTTGCCATTGATGTACATGACAAGGGTGATCAATACCACCCGGAAACGAAATTATTCCCGCCCCATAATCTGAGAGGAACGTCTGGCCGTGATTTGTTCGACGCTCTTCAGGGGGGGTACGATGATAATAAACAGCTTGAGAATGTGGCCTATATGGATAAAACCCGTTATTCCGCCTTTGCGGGAACAGACCTTGAAATTAAACTGCGTGAGCGTGGAATCACTGAGGTGCATCTTGTGGGTGTTTGTACAGATATCTGTGTGCTTCATACCGCTGTCGATGCCTATAATAAGGGATTCAATATTGTTGTCTATAAGGATGCTGTTGCATCTTTTAATCAAGCGGGTCATGAATGGGCACTCGAGCACTTCGCACAATCCCTCGCTGCTATGGTGAAATAGATTTTTAAATGTTATGATAAGTTATATTTTTATTAAGCTGTAATAGTATTCCGGAGGTTTTATGATGAAACACATTTATCATGATGATAGTTTATCTCTGCATACCGATTTGTATCAGATTAATATGGCAGAGACGTATTGGAGAGATGGCATACATAATAAACGAGCGGTATTTGAGCTGTTTTTCCGCAAGCTGCCATTTGGGAATGGCTATGCTGTTTTCGCCGGTTTAGAAAAGGTAATTCAATTTATCCAAGGGTTTCGTTTTAGTGAAGAAGACCTTGAGTATCTGAAAAATGAAGTGGGTTACAAGGATGATTTCCTCGACTATTTGAAAAATATGCGCTTCACCGGGACGATTCGTTCTATGCAAGAAGGCGAGCTTGTCTTTGGTAATGAACCTATTTTACGGGTAGATGCACCTCTAGGCGAGGCACAAATCATTGAAACAGCGTTACTTAACATTGTGAACTATCAAACATTAATTGCGACCAAAGCATCTAGAATGAAGCAGGTTGTTGGTGATGCGGTGGCGATGGAATTTGGAACAAGACGGGCTCAGGAGATGGATGCAGCCATTTGGGGAACGAGAGCAGCCTATCTAGCAGGCTTTGACTCGACCAGTAATGTGCGGGCAGGAAAACTGTTTGGAGTTCCGGTTTCTGGGACACATGCACATGCTATGGTCCAAGCCTATAAGGACGAATATACAGCTTTTCACAAATATGCGGAAACACATAAAGATTGTGTCTTTTTAGTGGATACATATGATACCCTTCGCCTTGGAGTGCCAAATGCCATCAAGGTGGCGAGAGAGTTGGGCGATAAGATTAATTTCATCGGCATTCGCCTTGATAGCGGTGACCTTGCATATCTTTCTAAAGAGGCTCGTAAAATGCTGGATGAAGCAGGTTTCCCAGATGCAAAAATTGTAGCATCAAGTGACCTTGATGAGTATACGATTATGAGTTTGAAAGGGCAAGGGGCAAGGATTGACAGCTGGGGAATTGGGACCAAGCTAATCACCGCCTATGACCAAGCAGCCCTTGGTGCGGTTTATAAGATTGTGGCGATTGAAGATGAAAATGGAAAATTAGAAGATACCATAAAAATCTCCTCTAATCCAGTGAAGGTAACGACTCCGGGGATGAAAAAAATTTACCGGATTATTAATAATACCAATAACCATGCCGAGGGGGATTATATTGCGATGGAAGATGAAGTGCTGCCGGAAAAGCGGCTGCGCATGTTCCACCCAACCCATACGTTTATTAATAAAGTGGTAACGAACTTTACGGCAAAGGAACTCCATGTAAAAATATTTTCCAACGGTGAATTAGTATATGAAGTCCCCTGTTTGGAAGAGTCTCGTGCCTACTTAAAGCAAAATCTTGATAGTCTTTGGGATGAATATAAGCGTACGATGAATCCGGAAGAGTATCCCGTTGACTTAAGTCAGAAATGCTGGGATAACAAGATGAGAAATATTGAAGAGGTAAAAGAAAAAGTGGCTGCGATGAAAGCAGAGGAGTAATTTTTAGGGCGTCCTGAAATTGGGGCGTCCTTCTTAATGGCTTAAAAATACGCATTTTCGCGGAATTATGGACAGATTCAGCGGGAAAAATAAAACATTAGTCGGAATTAAAGGTAAAATCCGCGGAATTAATAAAGATTGACGCTGAATTATCACTAAAACCCGCGGAATCGCACCACCTCATAAGCCTCATTTCGTGTTCCAACCCATTGTATGTTACAATCTTTCTAGTCAATTCGGAGAAAAGGAAGAAATAAATGAACAAAACAATTCCAGTAACTAAAAATGAATTTATAGATGTAGTATTTGAGGATTTAACCCATGACGGGGCAGGAGTAGCAAAGGTAGATGGGTATCCACTATTTGTCCCAAACGGTTTGCCCAATGAAAAAGCTAAAGTGAAGGTAATTAAAACCGGTAAAAGCTATGGTTTTGGACGATTAATCGAGCTTTATGAAAAAAGCCCGTACCGGGTTGAAATTCCGAGTAGTGAACGTCATAAATACGGCGGCTGCCAGCTCGAGCATATCAGCTATGAAGGCCAGCTAAAATATAAGGAAAATCAGGTCCGTGAAGTGCTGACCCGAATCGGCAAACTCGAAGATGTCATCGTTCATCCGATTCTCGGCATGGAAAATCCTTGGCATTACCGTAATAAAGCACAGGTGCCTGTTGGTGAAAAAGACGGCAAACTGATTGCTGGTTTTTTTAAACCAAGAAGCCATGAAATTGTCGATACCGATGAAAGCCTCATTCAACTGCTGGAAATTAATGAGGCCGTTCAGACAATCAAAGAGGTCTGCAGCAAGCTTGCTATACCGGCTTATCAGGAGGAATCACATAAAGGGGTCCTCCGTCATATTATGGCACGCTACGGGAAGCAAACTGGCGAGCTAATGGTTGTATTGATTACGAGAACCGAAGATTTACCACAAAAGGAAAAGCTGGTTGAAGAAATCGTTGCCCGGCTACCTAAGGTGAAATCAATTATTCACAATGTAAACTCTAAACGTACTAATGTTATATTGGGTGAAAAGACGAAGGTTTTATGGGGAAGTGAGATCATTTACGACTATATTGGCGAAGTGAAATTTGCCATCTCCGCTTTGTCGTTTTACCAAGTTAATCCGGTCCAAACAAAGGTGCTTTATGACAAGGCCCTGGAGTATGCTGATTTGAGCGGTGAAGAAACCGTAATTGATGCTTATTGCGGAATCGGGACGATTTCCTTATTTTTAGCACAAAAGGCTAAGAAGGTTTTCGGTGTAGAAGTGGTTCCGGAAGCAATTGAAGATGCTAAGCGAAATGCGGAGTTGAATGGACTAGCCAATGCTGAGTTTGCTGAGGGAGAAGCAGAGGTTGTGATTCCAAAGTGGTACAAGAAAGGTAATACGGCGGACGTGCTCGTGGTAGACCCGCCCCGTAAAGGCTGTGATGAGGCGTTGCTGCAGACAATTATTGATATGAAGCCTAAGAAAGTAGTCTATGTATCCTGTAATCCTGCGACGCTCGCCAGGGATTTACGAATCCTTGAGGATGGCGGCTACAAAACGGTTGAGGTGCAGCCGGTTGATATGTTCCCGATGACTACACACGTGGAGTGCGTCTCGAAACTCATATTAAAAGAAGGCCACTAATTGTTTAATGTTGGAGGTACAAATCGCAAATGATTTAGTACCTCCTTTTTTATCGATATTTCAATTCTTAACTATTTTTAACATTGTATTGGCTCACCAATTCAGCAAACAATTTAACTAAAGAACAAAAACCTACGTGCAGTTGCCGTCAAGCATAAAAGCAAAGCAATTGGAACATTTAGCATAATCATGATAATATAATGCTAAAAAAGAATGTGGGGGTGTTTACATGCCGCACATTAGACCAGTTTTTGATTTACGGAACAACTTTACTGATATTCCAAGAACCGTTCATGAAACAGCTGAACCAGTATTTTTGACTAAGAATAGATATTAAAGTACCACTAATCAATTATTTCAGTGGTACTTTTTTATTGGAAGAGTTTTTTGAAGCATGGAGAAAGTATTATGCAAGGTATACTAAAAATATGTAGTTGAGATTTAAGTAGGGAGAAAAGTGAACGAACAAAGACCATTTTATCAAGTGTTGATTACGATACAAAATATTACCCTCCCATATGGAGAAGATTGCTCTTTCCCAGTGGCATAACCTTTCAAAAAATAATTCAGGCAGCATTTGATTTGCAAATTCAAAGGGCATTTGATTTTGATGACGCTCATTTGTACGATTTTTATATGGATGGAAAAAAATATAGTAAACGCTTTTATAATTCTCCAATGGATATTCATGGACCATTTGTTAATGAAGTTACAATTGATAGGCGATAAATAACCATATAGTTTCGTGTGTTTTAAGTCAGAAGAAACAGAAAATCTTAAAACACTAGTCTTAACATAATAGATGATGAGGTTTTAGTATGACAAATGAAAAAAAACAGTTGTTACCAGAACAACGTGAAGAAATAATCAGAACATTGAAGGATCGTTTTGAAAAAAACATGAATCGCCATCAAGGAATTGAATGGGCTAACGTACAAGCAAAGCTAGAATATAATACTGAAAAACTGTGGTCGCTTAATGAAATGGAAAGAACTGGTGGTGAGCCAGATGTTATTGTTCATGATAAAGAGGCGGGTGAATACATTTTTTATGATTGTTCAGCGGAAAGTCCTAAAGGCCGCAGAAGTGTTTGTTACGACCGTGAAGCGCTGGAGTCAAGGAAACAACACAAACCACAAAACAACGCTATAGATATGTCTGCTGACATGGGCATTGAGATTTTATCGGAAGAGCAATACCGGGAGCTGCAGAAACATGGAAATTTTGATACTAAAACATCAAGCTGGGTGAAAACACCTCCTAATATTAGAAAACTCGGTGGGGCCATCTTTTGTGATCGTCGTTACGACACTGTTTTTGTGTACCACAATGGAGCAGAATCCTACTATGCTGCCAGGGGTTTCCGTGGCTCGCTAAGGGTCTGAATTTTGGTGTGAAACGCTGTCCGGTGAGGGGAGTAGGCGGTTTATACCTCCAAGGGATAGAATATGCACGCCCGAGTGTGTATCACAACTCATTTTAAGAAAGGCACTGAACCATTTGGGTGTTGCCTTTCTTCGTTTCCTTTAACGGATTATCATGGCAATGGCATGGAGCAGTGATTTCTTACTCATACCCAAACTAGAAAACATTATAGCTAAGGAATGATGAAAATGGCTCGTGTTTTATTTATTAATGCCGGATCAGAAGGACATATCAATCCAACTATTGGAGTTGTGCAAGAGCTTATTTCCCGCGGCGAAGAGGTAGTGTACTTTACGATAGAACCTTTTCGAGAGCGAATTGAGAAGACGGGAGCTACTGTACGTACGTTGGACGGTCAAAAATTTATAACAGCCTTTATTTCGGGTGGAAGAAATTATTTACTTGAAAGAATTAACGGTCTTTTACTTACGGCAGATATTGTCATACCCAGCGTGCTTGAACAGATTGAAGGAGAACATTTTGATTACATCATTCATGATT
Source organism: Neobacillus cucumis (assembly GCF_023715505.1). The sequence goes on from NZ_JAMBOH010000010.1 coordinate 57,976, forward strand.
CCATGTTTGGTTGTGGACGTTTACTTGCCCAAATCCTTAAGCTTCCGGCAATTAATTCTTGTACTTCCTTTGCAGAGACAAAAGAATCATTCGATAAAATGTTGGAACAGCTTTCTAAAAACATTCCTACAGAAGTGGTTAATGAAATAAATGAAGAATATCAAAGCCTGACAGCAATGCTTAAGGAAAAATATGATATCGAGATTAATTCTCCTTATGAAGTTTTTTGCAATCCTGCACCACTTACAATCATTTATACCACTAGGGAGTTTCAACCTAATGGAGAAGCATTCGACCAAGCTTACAAATTTATAGGTCCATCCATCTCTACACGATTAGTTCAAGAAAACTTTAATCTAGCAGCAATCCAGGGAAAAAGACCAATTTACATTTCACTGGGTACGGTCTTTAACCAAGCCATTGATTTTTATAAGCTTTGTTTTAAGGCATTTGGGAACACAAATCATACCGTTGTCATGTCGATTGGGGAAAAATCTCAACTATCTGATTTAGGAGAGATCCCTAAGAACTTCATTGTAAAAAGATATGTTCCACAAACTGAGGTACTGAAGTATACTAAATTATTTATTACACATGGTGGAATGAACAGTACCCATGAAGGTCTCTATTACGGTGTTCCGCTCATTGTAATCCCACAAAGCGCGGATCAGCCGATCATTGCCGGGCAAGTTGCCAATATGGGTGCGGGGATTAAATTACAAATGGATGGCTTGACTGCGAATCAACTACGTGAAGCCGCAGATTATGTGTTAAACAGCCCATCTATCCATAAGGCTGTTTCTAATATCAGGGAATCGTTTCAAAAATCGGGTGGATATCACCAAGCTGGTAATGAGATTTTTGAATTTAAAAGTAAATATAATATTAAAATATAAAAGATTCTCTGCTGAGTGTGAACTCACCAGCTCCTTACAATGCCCTATATACTCCACATAAGTCGAGGCTGTTGTAAAGTTTGAATTTAAATTAATTAGTAAGAAATAGGAGGTCCCTTGATGGACAATAATGATATACTAATTCGGTTGCGATATGCGCTAGAAATAAAAAATAAAGAAATGGCAGAGATCTTTAAACTTGGCGGTGCGGAAGTAACCGTACCAGAAGTAATACAAATCCTTACAAAATCAGATGACGATTATGAAGATGACTATCAAATAAAGTGTAATAACAGTATGTTCGATTCATTTTTAAATGGCTTTATTATTTTTAAAAGAGGCAAACAAGAGCCCAAACCGGAACAGTCTACTACACCGGAGCCGGTTTCACCAAAAACCGCTAACGTTAATAATCTCCTGTTAAAGAAAGTAAAAATAGCTCTATCATTAACGACCGAGGATATGCTGGAAATATTCGAATTGGCTGGAATCAGGGTATCAAAAGGAGAACTAGGTGCTTTATTAAGAAAAGAAGGGCATAAAAATTATAAAGAATGCGGAGATAAATTCGCTCGTAATTTCTTAAAAGGACTAGCGATTAAATACAGGGGATAATGCACCAAAGGTGATAAGATGATACATACGTACAAAGGTAAGACTATTCGTTTTGAAATAAAGTACAAAAACCGGACCTCCATAGGAATGACGATCGATAGCTATGGAAATCTAGAAGTCCAGGCTCCGAAAGGGACGCCTGATGAGAGAGTGCTTCAGTTATTAGAGCAAAACTGGGAATCAATTCAACAAAAATTAAAAGAAATGAAGGATAGACTGCATGGACCCCAGAAAAAGCTCTATGAGCCTGGTGAGAGTTTTCTCTATTTAGGAAGCACTTATCCTATACAATTTTGTGAAAACAAAAATATTGAGCAGGACTATGTGGTATTTGATGGTGAAACGTTACAAATCTATGTGAAGCAGCTAGAGGACGGGAGCATAAAACATGCTTTAAAACGCTTTTATTATCAGCAGTGTAAAGCACTAGTTGAGAAGAGTATCAGCTCCTATCAAAGCCACTTTAAAACAAAACCACGTTCTATACGGATTACGGATAGCAAAACTACCTGGGGAACCTGTGATTCCAGACAGCAGTTAACATTTAATTGGAGGCTGGCAATGGCACCACGTGAAGTCGTCGACTATGTAGTCGTTCATGAAATGTGTCATATGGTCCATCTGAATCACGACCGCTCTTTTTGGCGGCTTGTTGGAAAAATAATGCCCGATTATAAGGAAAAGGAAAACTGGCTGGTATTTTCAAATTGGAAAATGACTGTATAAAAGTTATTTTCTTGTTAAGTTTTCACCAGCACTCCAATATCAAATAAAGCATCTGCATTATGCAGGTGCTTTTTAAAAAGATAAGAAAGTAAAAATTTCAACTTTGAGAATTGTCCAGCTCTAGGCGCGATCGGCTCGAGGTCACAAGCTTATCCAGTTGCGGCTCCTTGGGACGCAAGTCTAAGCCGCCCCCTGACGAAGGCAAAAAACTCCTTCTTACAGGGTGCGGCTTATGCCTACGTCCCAGAACAGTGGCCTCCACATTTAGATCAATCCGTCCAAAAGGTTAAAGAACAACCTTTCGGCCGGCTCGTCTTGTGCTTGTCGCCGAAGTCTAAGCGCCTTGCGCTTTTCTTACATAAAAAACACATCTCCCCAAATTGCAGAAAGATGTGTCATTTGTTTAAACCTAATTACCAATAAGATGCAGACAAAAGTCTAAATCGGCCTGTAAATGACTTTTCATTAGCATTTCGGCTTTTTCACCGTCTCTGGCCTTAATGGCTTCATAGATTTCTTCGTGTTCATCAATGAGATGGGGGCGGTTGTAAAATACAACGGTTTTACGGAAAAGATAAATCGTAGATTGCATCCGATCAATAATATCAATCATAACTGGATTATTGCTGGCGTGAACAATAATTTCATGAAAGCGTTCATTAGCACGCATGATCTCTTCGACAGTACCTTTCCTTCCAATCTCAACACAATTATATAGAGATTCCAGTTCGTCTTCCTTCAGATAGGATGCTGCACATTTTGCTGAAAAGCCTTCTAATAAAATACGGACTTGAAACATATTTCTCAAATCCTTTTCGGTCGGCTTAACCACCCTCTTATTCACAATAAGCCCTTCTTGTTCCAATTTGCGAATGGACTCACGTATAGGGGTTCGGCTCACACCTAATTCGGCAGCAACCTTTTCTTCAACGATCTTGGTCCCTCCGGGAAGCTCTCCATTTAAAATCTTATCACGAATAATTTCATAGGATTGATGGAAAGCAGGACGAGAACGATCACTTCCTAACAAAGATTTCACCTCAAATATGATTTCACTAATAAAATTATCTTACCAAATTTAAAGACAAAAAAATACCAAATTCATTTTATAACCATAATACAGTATACACTAAATAAATTTTTGTATACAAAAATAAATAAAACCGTATACAAAATTAAAAAGTTAGTATACAATGACAAATGTAATCACTAATTGAAAGCGATTGCGACAATATTGAAAACGCAATCAGCTAATTGCATATAAAATGAAAAGGTGTTAAGGAGGAATAAAGATGGAACGGAAAGTTGGTTTTATTGGGCTAGGAATCATGGGAAAGCCAATGTCATTAAACCTTATCAAGGCAGGGCACTCACTGACTGTTTTTGATCTTAATCAAGAGGCGGTAAATAGTTTAGTAGAGGCTGGAGCGGCTGCAGCGGCATCACCTAAAGAAGTGGCAGAAAAAAGTGATGTCATTATTACCATGCTGCCAGCTTCTCAACACGTGAAACAAGTTGTTACAGGTGAAAATGGCATTTTAGAAGGAGCAAAAGAAGGTTCCGTCATCATTGATATGAGTTCTATTACTCCTGAAGTATCAAGAGAACTTGCAAATGAAGCGGCAAAAAAAGGTGTAGGAATGCTTGATGCCCCTGTAAGCGGCGGGGAACCAAAAGCCATTGACGGTACGTTAGCCATCATGGTCGGCGGTAAGGAAGAAGTTTTTGAAAGCGTACAATCCGTTCTTTACGGCATGGGAAAGGACGTAACCTTAGTAGGTGATAATGGCTGTGGTGTAACGGCAAAACTTGCCAATCAGATTATTGTAAACCTTAACATTGCCGCTATGTCTGAGGCACTTGTATTAGCAGCAAAGGCAGGTATTAATGTTGAAAAAATGTACCAGGCCATCAGAAGTGGACTTGCAGGAAGTGCAGTGCTCGATGCAAAGGTACCAATGATTTTAGACCGAAACTTTGTTGCAGGCGGAAGCATTGCTATCAATATGAAAGACATAACCAATGTAATGGATACAGCCCATGAAATCGGTGTTCCATTACCGCTATCAAGCCAATTATTAGAGATTTTCCATGCGTTAAAGGTGGATGGAAAAATAAAAGACGATCATGGCAGCATTGTTAGATATTATGAAAAACTTGCAAATGTTGAAGTAAAGAGGGTTTAAAACATGAATGAGACAAAGAGCGTATCCGTAGAAATTCTTGAAACTCTTCCTGAAGTAAACCGTGCCCAAGTTGATCTTTTGCTTGCGGAAGCACTAAAGACTTTGAATAAAAAAATTATTGTCCTGGATGATGATCCAACAGGTGTACAAACAGTCCATGACATTTCGGTTTTTACAGATTGGTCGCTAGAAAGCATTGAACAAGGATTTAATGAAGAACAGTCCATGTTCTTTATCTTGACCAATTCAAGAGGGTTTACAGCAGAAGAAACTGAGAAGGCCCACCGGGAAATGGCGGAAAATATTCTAACGGTGGCTTTGAAATTAAACCGGGAATTCATGATTATCAACCGTGGAGATTCAACTTTAAGAGGCCACTATCCTTTAGAAACAAACGTTTTAAAGGAAACGATTGAGACTGCTTCTGATTTGAAAATTGATGGCGAAGTAATCCTGCCTTTCTTCAAAGAGGGAGGACGCCTTACCATCAATAATATTCACTATGTTCAGTACGGTGAGGAGCTTGTACCTGCCGGCGAAACAGAATTTGCCAAGGATCGCACCTTTGGGTACACAAAATCTGATTTAGGTGAATGGATTGAAGAGAAGTCTAATGGAGAATTTACAGCTGAAAATACGTTATATATTTCACTCGAACAGCTGCGTTCATTGCAGATTGAAAAAATAACCGAGCAGCTTCTTCAAGTAAACAACTTTAATAAAGTAGTAGTTAATGCTGTTGATGAGGCGGATGTAAAAATCTTTACCATTGCTTTAGTACAGGCTATCAACAGAGGTAAGAACTTCTTGTTTAGGAGTGCAGCGGCTCTTCCAAAAGTTATTGGTGGAGTGAGCAATAAACCGCTGCTTACTAGAGCAGAATTAGTGGGAGAAGAAACAGGGAATGGCGGATTAATTATTATTGGTTCCCATGTGAAAAAAACGACCGAACAGCTGGAAGAGCTTAAAACGTTAAGTGCCATTGAATTTATTGAGCTTAATAGCCATTTAGTTTTACAGCCTGAAGCATTTCAGAAAGAATGTGACCGGGTAATTGAAACAACTGAAGCTCTTATTAGTTCCGGTAAAACCGTTGCGGTTTATACCAGCAGAAAGCGTCTTGACCTTGGGGAAGGCAAAAAGGAAGAAGAATTAAAACTCTCCGTTTCGATTTCAGATGCGGTCACAAGTATCGTCACTAGATTACAAGTTAGACCGAACTTTCTCATTGCAAAAGGCGGGATTACCTCAAGTGATGTTGGGACAAAAGGCTTGAAGGTGAAGAGAGCAACAGTCGCTGGTCAGATTCGTCCTGGTATCCCGGTGTGGAGAACAGGGGCTGAAAGCAAGTATCCTGGTATGGCTTATGTCATTTTCCCAGGGAACGTAGGATCCAAAACCGATTTAAAAGAGGTTGCTGAAATTTTAAGCGGTAACTAGAATTTCTAAAAGGATGCCAATTAAGTTTGGTTGGCATCCCCTTAAACAAAGGAGAAGATGGAGAAAATGCCAATAGTATATATCTGCATAGGGGTAGCATTATTACTATTATTGATGGTGGTCTTTAAGTTAAATGCATTCATCTCGTTGATTGTAGTCGGATTGCTCGTAGGTATAATGGAAGGAATGTCACCAGTCGAAGCAATGACATCCATTACAACTGGTTTGGGCGGTACCTTGGGAAGTCTAGCTTTAGTAATTGTATTTGGGGGTATGATTGGGAAACTGATGGCTGATTCCGGGGGTGCTCAGCGAATCTCTGTTACCTTAATTCGTGCATTTGGCAAGAAGCGAGTGCAGTTAGCTGCTGTTCTTACTGCATTTGTTGTTGGAATCGCTTTATTTTTTGAAACAGGCGTTGTTGTTTTAATCCCATTAGTATTCACGATTGCCGCAGAAGCGGGTGTTCCCATCCTATACATTGGAATGCCAGTTATCGCAGCGTTAATTACAATGCACGGCTTTGTCCCGCCGCATCCAGGACCAACAGCGGTTGCAGGTATCTATCAAGCAAATCTAGGGAAGACATTATTATACGGGATTATCATTGCTATTCCTGCTGTTATCCTTAGTGGACCATTATATACGAAGTTATTTAAAAAGGAAGATTTAGAAGTAGAGGTTCCAAAAGGTCTCTTTACACCGAAACACTTTAAAGAAGAGGAAATGCCGGGATTTGGTATTAGTATGTTTACTGCTCTTATTCCAGTTATTCTTATTGCCTTCCAGGCTATTGTAGAAATTGTAGCACCAAAATCAGGTCTTTTACCTGCTGCTCAATTTTTAGGTAATCCTGGTGTTGCGTTGTTAATTTCTGTAATCGTTGCCATTTTCACATTTGGTCTTAACCGCGGTAGAAAAATGCCGGAACTGATGAACTCACTTACAGCATCGATTAGTAGTATTGCAGTCATTTTATTGATTATCGGCGGCGGCGGTGCATTCAAACAAGTATTGATTGATAGCCATGTCGATAAATACGTTGCCCATCTAATGGAAGGATCATCGATTTCTCCATTAGTCCTAGCATGGTTAATTGCCGCAATATTACGTGTCGTTTTAGGCTCTGCTACTGTCGCAGGTATGACTGCTGCAGGGATTGCAGCACCACTGGTTGCAGCAACACATGTAAGTCCAGAGCTTATGGTTTTAGCTACTGGTGCTGGAAGTATGACGTTCTCCCACGTAAATGATGCTGGCTTTTGGATTTACAAAGAATTCTTTAACCTTTCCATTGGTAAAACCATTAAAACATGGTCAGTTATGGTTACGATTGCTTCTCTTGTCGGACTGGCAGGGGTGTTAATCATCAATCTGTTTATTAAGTAATCAATTGAAATTATCCATAAATAATCGGAAATATGAAAATACTAAAATGAATGAAATTACAAGCATCCGTAAAAAAGAAAGAAGGCAACTCTCACTAGTTGCCTTCTTTCTTTTAAATTATCAGTTATACCTTAAAGATTCACCATAACAACCTTTTTTTCGTTCCCCTCATAAAATTGCTTAATGGCCTGGTCCGTGTAAACCCAGCCCTTCCAGCCAATGTGAATAGTATCCTTCATGAAATACGGATCATATTCGTGGCCTGAGAAATCGGCAACTTGGAACCCTTCAGCAGCTATTTGCTGTTTAATCCGTTCATAATAAGCAGTACGTCCTTGTTTAGGAAACCCAGTATAATCATAATAATGCCCATTGACCGGGACAGAGATAAACAGAGGCTTTGCTCCGGATTGTTTTAATACATCTAGGACAAGCTGGAAGTCTCCGTATTCTTTCGACTTTCCATAGGAACGATTAATGTCTTTATTTTTAAAAGACGGCAAGAAACCTTTAATTTTATTATATTGCGAGTTTACGATATAAAAATGATTGTTCGTTGCCCTCTTGGCACCAAATTGATCCGCTTCCTGCGCTAACTCGTTCCACGATTTATTTCTGACTTTCGGGGTAAGGTCCCGGTGACGAGAAAAACCGCCGGCCAATGAGTAATATAAATCTTTTTTCTCTAGCAAATGCCGATAGACAGCAGCAACAGGGCGAAGAACACTGGCTTCCCGCTTTGTCCATGGATCATTCGTGATCTCAGCTTTGTATAGAGTAGAGAGAATAGGATCGTTTTTAACAGATGAATAGGTTAAGAGGCGCTTAATGGCCTTTTTCTTCACCTCTGAATCAATTTGGTTATTAAAAGCAAAATCATATCCTTGCAGGGAAGAATAATTAGGTACAAAATGCGATTCATCTGCTCCTAGTGGATTAAACCATTGCGGAGACAACACAAACACGATTTTCTTATCCTTTAGCTGATTAATATGTTCGGAAAAATTTAAAAAATGAATCAGTGATTCGGTTCCGCCGCGGCCTATCAGGAAAGGTGTGAAGTCTTCATGGACCTCTTTAAAATAGTTAGAAGGATGAAAACGATCCAGCCTAGCCAGTTCTGATGAACCATAGATAGGCAAATATCGGCTATCCGCAAGCATTTTTTGCTGTATATACTTCCCTTGAAACATGAAAGGATTTAATTCAGTTGCTGCTTGGCTGATTCGGTTTTTTGGAATCAGGCTCTCAATCCATCGATCTGGAATGATTACAAGAATAAATAAAACAAAGAAAGCTAAAAAAAGCGGTATAAATACTGGTCTTCTCATTTAAAATCAGCCAACTGAATGGCGATATTATTCGGAGTGTTCCAAGTTTCCCGGTCAAATTCAGTAATAGGGATCGTAATGCCAAAGCGCTCTTCTACTAAAACTAGTAACTCCACTGTTCCGAATGAGTCTAATAATGAGGAATCAAATAAATCAATATCCGGATTTTCCTTTACTACCTCATCTTGACAAATTTCTGCTATTACCTCAATTACTTGTTGTTTAAATTCCATCGAAATCATGCTCCTTTTTGAATAAAATGTCCCGAAAATATATAAAATCCAAAGCATATAAAGTGGAAGGTAATCACAATACTAACGACCCGAGTAAATCTAGTTTGCGGCCACCATTTATGCTTTTTATTAAACTGCTCGAACGTATTGTATCCGACCATCAATAAGGCATGATAGATTCCATAGAGAATATATTGAATCTCAAGCCCATGCCAGAAACCCATTAACAGAAATAACAAAATATATCCGAGGTTAGAGGTAATGTTACGGTTTTTAATCCATTTCTTTTTGGTCATCCAAAAAACAAACCGCATGTAAACATAATCTCGAAACCAGAAGGAAAGGCTCATATGCCAGCGATTCCAAAAATCTTTTATATTCCTGCTGATAAATGGCAGATTGAAGTTTTCCGGCGATTTGATCCCCATAATATAGCTGACGCCAATGGCAAATGCACTGTAACCTGCAAAATCGAAAAATAAATAAAAACTATACCCATACATATAAAAAAGCTGGCTTTGAAAATGACTTGTCGCAATAAATCTTAAGTTTGGAATGAAAAAATGATTAATAGAATAGCCAATAATATATTTATATAAAAAACCCAAGAATATTTTGTTAATGCCATCATATAAAAGCTGTTTATACTGCTCAGCTGTTACCTCTGCTTTTAAATCTTTGTCAAACCGACGGTACCGGTCAATTGGGCCGGATGAAATAGTCGGGAAGAATAAAATGAAATATAGCAGACTAGCAAGGGGGAGTCTTTGTTTTATTAACCCGTCCCTTGTTTCCATAATTAATTGTGTTCCTTTAAAAGTTAAGTAGGAAATCCCCAAAAAGGACATCCAGTTAGTATCTGAAAAGTAAGGAAGCAGTTTATAAATCGCTAATGGAAGAATTGAAGCAATTACGGCAAAGGAAAAAATCCAGCCGCTGTTTGCCTTTTTTCGATAGGCTATATAGCCTTCAATTAATAGAACCTGCCAGGTTGTAAAAAGGACCAAGGCAAGTGCACTAGCGAGCTTAGATGAAAAAATAATGGCTAAAACGATAACGGTTATAACCATGTTATATGATTGAAATCTCTTCCCTTGTAAACCAAGGATTATGGTTGGTGCTAAAAGAATCACTAGGATGAAAAAGAAGGTAAAAGAACTGTAAGGAATCATAGCAATACCTTATCTCGAATTTGTTTTCGGTCCACTTTTCCATTCGCAGTGATTGGCAATTCCTTGTGATACGAGAATTTCCGCGGGATCATATAGGCTGGCAGGACTAATCCTAGTTCCTTTTTTATCGCACCAGTAAGCTGAGATTCTTTTTCAAAATTATGTTCCGCTGGAATAATCAAGACGGAAAGGTACTCTATTTTATCGTCTTGATAAATAGGGACGACAACTGCTGATTTCACATATTTCGATTTTGCAATATGGTATTCGATTTCCTCAAGCTCCATCCGATACCCATGTAATTTGATTTGATAATCTAATCTCCCTTTATAAAAAAGTAACCCCTGTTTGGTGAAGCCGGCATCACCGGTTCGGTAAGCCTGCTGTCCATTAAAATTGAAAAAGGCTTTATCGGTGAGTTCTGGCTGTCCTAAATAGCCTTTGCTTACACTTGGTCCAACAATAATAATTTCTCCTTTTTCACCGTCTGGTACAGGCTTATTATCTTCATTTAATAGGATAATTTGCGTATCTGATTTTGCTGCTCCTACAGGAAGTGTTTGATATTCCTGTATCGCTGATTCGGTAATTTCAAAAAAAGTAACCGCGACAGTCGCCTCTGTCGGACCATAGGTATTAAAGATTTTTGCGTTAGGGAACCGTTCCCGCAGCTGCTTGCAAACCGAAACCGGCAAAATTTCGCCGCAGAAAAGAAATACTGAAAGTTGTGGAAGCAGGTAATCATTAAACGATGGGTCCATCAAACACATTTGGACAAACGATGGCGTAGAGGTCCATACTTCTGTTTCAGATCTTTTTAACTCTTCAAATAAGATCTTTGGCCTAGCGATCATTTCTTTTGTAATAGCAAATAATGTGCCACCACTTGCCAAAGCCGGGTAGAGGTCCATTACCGAAAGATCAAAGGAGAAGGGAGCTTGGTTTAAAAAACGAAGTCCTCCCTTAATTGGGAAGTCTTCCATCATCCAGTCCACGAAGCTTTGCAAATTGTTGGCAGTTATCTGGACACCTTTTGGGTTTCCCGTACTTCCTGATGTATAGATAATATAAAAAACATCATGGTCCTTAACCCAATTGGATGAACCTATTAAGTATTGTTTATCTATGTCCTCAGGGTTTACAACTCTTATCAATGATTCTTCCATCGGAAACTCGAGTCCGGACACATTAATTAATAATTCCGCGTTAGAATTCCTGATTATTTTTTCAACTCTTTCTAATGGAATAGAGGTATCAACAGGAATATAAGGATGACCAGCTTTTACACTTCCAAGGAAGGAAATCACCATTTCCGGTTCCATATGTCCATAAACCAAAATAGGTGAGTGCTCTTTGAGGCTATGTGTCATAATGAAGCCCGCTAATTGATCAGATTTTCGCCAAAGCTCACCGTAGGTAATCTGTTTAGTAGGAGAGATAAAAACCAATCTTTCTGGTTGTAACCAAGCATTGTTTTGAATGGCTTGTAGCAATTTCATTTTGGGATCCCCCCGTAATTAAAAATCATTGTAAATATACGAACCTGCACTTGCATCATTGAAGCCGTACATAAAAAACAGTAAAAGAAGAATAAGCAAGTAATACAAAAATCTACTGGCCCATCTAACTTTCTCCTGGTAAATGAAACTCTTTATTTTATCGAGCATAATGATACCCCACTATAAAAATAGTCAATTGTAACTATAATCCTATATTTTTACGTAATTATCATAATTCGGATTGAAACTCTTTGCATTAAGATTTAATGAAAAGAAAATTAATTTTTAATTTATTTCTTCAAAGATTAAAAGAAAGTTTGAAATTGACCGATTATGCTATATAAAAATCTGGGTGTCCGTGAGATGTAGACAAATGTATTTCGATGGTGCCTGACACCAAAAAGGAGTAAAGTGGATAAGGTAAAAAAGAAAGGAAGAAGGTTTTATCGTTGGAGAAGCTGCAACAAGGAACGACGGCCTTTCGAAGGGCTAATTTTGCGCTCTTTGCCGGAGGGTTTATTACCTTTTCGATTCTATATGATGTCCAGCCTTTACTGCCAATCTTTACAAAGGAATTTGATGTCACGGCGGCGACGGGGAGTTTGGCCTTATCGGTAACCACGTTTGCGCTTGCTATTTCCATGTTATTTATTAGTTCTTTATCCGAAGCGTGGGGAAGAAAGCCGATTATGTCGGCCTCGTTACTCCTCTCTTCACTAATCGTGATTATCACAGCCTTTAGTCCGACATTCAGCTCGTTACTTGGGTTTCGTATACTGCAGGGAATAGTGCTCGCAGGCCTTCCTGCGATTGCAATGGCCTATCTTGGTGAAGAGGTGGATTCTAGGAGTCTTGGAATTGCGATGGGCATATACATTAGCGGAAATTCGATTGGCGGAATGGCTGGCAGAATTATTACCGGGTCGATTACAGACCTGTTTTCTTGGCGCATTGCCATGGGGACTATTGGTGTCATCAGCTTAATCCTAAGCATCTGGTTTTGGTTTCACCTGCCAAACTCTCGTTACTTTGTACCCAAGCCATTAAAGCTAAAGGCACTAAGCAAATCGCTGGTTGGACATTTAAAGGATCCAGCTCTTTTGTGTTTGTTTTGTATCGCATTTATTTTAATGGGAAGCTTTGTTACCCTATATAACTATATCGGCTTTGAACTGCTGGCACCACCGTATCACTTAAGTCAAACCATTGTGGGCTGGATTTTTATCGTCTATCTGACTGGAACATTTAGTTCGACTTGGATGGGGCGTCTTTCGGATTCTCTAGGCCGGAAAAAGGTTTTATGGATTGGCCTCGTTATTATGGCAGCGGGGGCCATAGTAACCTTAGCTTCACCATTAGTGTTAAAAATAATCGGAATTGCTGTTTTTACGTTTGGCTTTTTCGGAGCACATTCAATCGCCTCGAGCTGGGTGGGAAGGCGGGCGCGAACTGCGAAAGCACAAGCCTCGTCGCTTTATTTGTTTTTTTATTACTCCGGTTCGAGTATTGCCGGTACAGCGGGCGGCTTTTTCTTTTCCAACTTTGGCTGGAAAGGGGTAATTGGTTTTATCATCTGTTTGCTACTGCTAGCCTTCCCATTAACGCTCAAGCTTTCTTCTGTAACGGGGAAGCCAGTACAGGCTTTGAACTGATTCATTTTAAAAAGAACCTTTCGGACAAAGAAAGGTTCTTTTTCGTGTTCTAGGAAGTTATAGATTTACAACTGTGGATAACTTTTTACAGGTTTAGACACGTCCAACTCCAGCGCCTAGCCCCTCGAGGTCATAAGCCAATCCGTTCAAAAGGTTAAAAAGCAACCTTTCGGCCGGCTCGTCTTATACTTGTCGGGGCTGACCAAGGCGCTTGCGCTTTTGTTCTGAGATAAGAAAGTATAAATTTTGACTTCGAGAATTGTCCAGCTCCAGGCGCCATCGGCTCGAGGCCACAAGCCAATCCGTCCAAAAGGTTAAAGAACAACCTTTCGGCCGGCTCGTCTTGTGCTTGTCGCCGATAGGCGGGCGCCTTGCGCTTTTCTTATGCCTTAACTATTTTCCCTGTTTTTATATTGGTAAAGTCTAAATTTCTAAAATATGAGTATTATTTTAAAAGAAAGGGAGGGGATATAGAAAATGGCGAAATCAATTGGGATATTAGGTGTCGGTCAGGCCGGCGGAAATATTGCAGAAATTGCAGTATCGATGGGCTTTCAGGCCGCACTAATAAATACAAATCAACGTGATGGTGCAGCTAATACAAGGGTTGAAAAGAAGTACTTCGTCCCAGGCTACAGCGGAGCCGGTCAGAATAGGTCGATTGGGTTAAAGGCAGTGAAAGAAAATTATCGAGAGTTAATTGACTTTGTCAAACGGTCTTTTAAGAATATTAAACTGTTATTGGTGGCCTTCTCTACAGATGGCGGGACAGGGTCAGGAATGAGTCCGCTCCTAATAGATATATTACTGGATCAGCTGCCGGGCATTAACATTGGTGCAATCGCGGTGGTCCCAGACCGTAACGTGCTGGCGGGAAATCGAATCAATGCAGCAGCCTGTATCGAGGAGATTTCGAGAATCGAGGCTCTGTCTTCTGTATTCCTTGTTGATAATGATCAATTACGGAAGACTAATCCTCAATCAAGTAAACATCAGATCTACCTTTCATCCAATCATCAAGTCATGGATGCCATTAATAATGTGCTGCAAATAACGAAGAAGAGTTCCTTATTTGGAAATTTTGATGAAACCGATTTAATGAATATACTAAGTACAAGAGGAGTTACGATTATCTCGTCAACCACCGTCACGGATGCAAGAACAACCGCGGATGTCTCCAGTAAAATCCAGCAATCGTGGATAAACTCCATATTCTGCCCTGTTGAGTCAACTGGGGTTATCAGAGCGGGATTAATCTATGAAGGACCGGAAAGTATAGCAAAACTAATAAATGTTCCATCCATTTTTGAAAGGGTTGGAGAACCGCTTGAATTATTCGAAGGAACGTATATTTCTGAATCAGACCCGACGATTACGACTGTATTAGCGGGACTTTCCTTTCCGGCCCGGCGGTTAAAGGCACTTGAAGACCTTCTTGAAAAAAATAAAGACCGCCTCCAGCACCTTGTCAATAAGGAGCATTCCCAACATTATGAGTCGCAAATTTCCTGGGCCTCTAACTTAAAAGTGCGGCCGCAGGAGAGAAAAGAGGGTAACGTTACATCTAAATTAACTAAATATCAAAAATAACCGATAGGTCAGCCTTCCGTTAGGGGGTTGGCCTTTTTTTCGCTGTCTTTTATTGGGTAATAGTTCCTCAATTTGGGAAGACTTTATTTAAATGGTGACACGCAGGTATTAAGCGAAAAACTAGTAGCTGCTGCCGTTTTTACGTTAAAATTAAATAATAGACAAAATGTCTTTTTTTAATAAAGGAGAAATGAACGATGTGGGAAGAAGTGGTTTCAAACTTTGCCTCTATGCTGGATTGGCAGATGTGGGCAGATGTGTTGTCCTCACCAAAGGCGTGGGGATTAATTTTATCTTTAGCGGTACTGGAATGTATCTTGTCTGCTGATAATGCCTTGGTTTTATCAGCCTTTGTAAAACCTTTGCCAAAGCAGCAGCAAAAAAAGGCCCTGATTTATGGACTTTGGGGGGCTTATATATTCCGGTTTATTTTTATCGGACTAGGAACATTTTTAATTAAACTATGGTTTATTAAACTAATTGGTGCGCTCTATTTACTCTGGCTGGCTGTCAAGTTCTTTATGGACAAGCTAAAACCTAAAGAAGATGGAGATGAGGAAGAGGAACGTAAACCGAAGGGCTGGTTGACCCAAACGTTTGGTGTATTCTGGGCAACGGTTATTAGTGTCGAACTAATGGATTTGGCCTTTTCAGTTGATAGTATCCTTACTGCACTAGCGGTTTCCGATGAAGTTTGGGTTGTCTTACTTGGCGGAATGATTGGGATTCTCTTAATGCGGGGTGTGGCGACCTTTTTTATCAGTTTAATGAACAGGGTTCCAGAGCTTGAGACGACTGCATATTTCTTAATTTTGTTTATTGCGGTTAAAATGGGACTTACCCTCGTCGATATCGAAATTCCTAATGAAATCTTTATCGTTGTATTGGTGGTAGCCTTTGTTATTACCTTTATCGTGCATGGTATTCGCAAGAACAGGACTGAAAAATATTCACATTAAAAGAACTTGGTTGGTATTGACATTATAGGAAGTAAAACTCAATATGGAAATATAAGCAGAAGAATAAAGTATAGGTTCTTCTGCTTTTTTTATGCACAGGTATTTCAGGACTTGCTAGATAAATAGGGGATATTAAAATGTTAAGTTTATTTCATTTAAACCTTTCAGAGTGGATATGGTTAATAGTCGCCGCTGTTTTAATCGGTTTTTCAAAAACGGGAATCAGCGCTTTTTCCATGCCGGTAATTCCAATCATTGCTTTAATCTTCGGTGGAAAAGAGTCCACTGGAATGATCTTGCCGTTATTAATTATTGGGGATCTTTTTGCGATTTATTATTATAATCGCCATGCTGACTGGAAGGACATAAAGGCTTTATTGCCATGGGTAGCTGCTGGCCTATTATTAGGATTGGTCGTGGGTGAGTATACCAACGACGCACAATTTAAAATGATTATCTCTATTTGTGTTATTTTATGTTTAATTATTTTAGTCTATACGGAGAAAAAAGGAGAGGGTGCTAAGGTTCCCAAGGGTAAATGGTTTTATGCCCTAACCGGAATCCTTAGTGGTTTTGCCTCGATGATTGGCAATGCTGCAGGACCCATCTTTAGTGTTTTTTTATTAGCAAAAGGCTTCAAGAAAGATAAATTTTTAGGCACAACCGCTTGGTTTTTCTTCATTGTTAATATTTCGAAGGTACCTATGCAGGCTTTGGTCTGGCATAATATACATTTAAAAACGCTGTTGTTTAGCCTGATGATGATTCCGGCGATTGCTGTGGGTGCCATTATAGGTGCGTTTTTAATAAAGAGGATTAATGAAAAGCCATTTCGTATTATTATTTTAATAGTTACTGCTTTATCCGCAATCAGATTAATATTTTAAAAGGTTTAATAGTAGAAAGACTAAGGCGCTTTAAGTACCTTAGTCTTTTTATGTTAAATTTTATCCTTTATAAACATACAACGTATCTCCGCCGCCAGGTCCAAATGATGTTTGACCTTGTGAGCTAGAATCCGATTGCCATTTGCTGCTCGGAACCTCCACACAATTGTCTTTAATCCACTGTGTTACCGATTGACTTTGTTCAAGGCCCCTTCCGCCGCGTCCAGAGATTAAGAAATACTTAACATAACCGGATTTGGCCATTTCTTCTAACTTTGCAGGAGTTAAAGCAGGATCGCTTCCTGAAAAACCTCCCATTGCCATAACAGCATAATCGGTATTAAGAATATATGGTGCTGCTGATTGTGTGCTGTCGGTAGCTAAGAAATATTTTTCACCGTCGTAATTTTTTTCTAAATAAGAAAGCAAGCCTGTGTTTAATTGGGTTTTAGTGTCCATTCCTTTATCATCAATATTCGCTGGTGCACTTGCTGGGATACTACCAGCCTGCTGACTAGTGGGTGGTGTCATATTCGAGCCATCTTGTTTTTCGGTGGATCCAGGTACAAAATTACCGCCCATTTTTCCGGCAAATTGGCCGCCTCTCATACCGCTGATACCTGAACCTGGTCCTGCAATCGGCGTGCTTGCATTATTTGTTTTATTAATCGTAATCCCCGTCCAGTATAGCGGCAAAATCAATAGAGCCAGCAGAGCCGCCATTGGCAGAGCAGGGGAAATGGCTTCTTTTTTCATCCGCAGAACCATCAGGACAAAGAGCACAGCCCCAACAAGAACAGTCCCGATTACCAAGATTTTTGATTGGGAGTTTTGGTTAAGAATTAACGATTCAAATAGGAAAGTAACCAGGATCCCTGAAGGTAGAAGCCGAGACTTCCATCCCTCTTTGTTTGTGAAAAAGTTCCAGAGTATCGTCCAGCCAATTCCAACTAATGCAGCTATGGCAGGTCCCATCATACTTAAATAATATTGATGGAAGAACTCGGCGATGCTGAAGAAAACCATCATTGGAATCAACCATGCCAGCCAAAAGGCTGCAAATTTAAGGCGGATATCAAATTGCTTTGATTTCAGGTATTCCCCAACTAAACCAATTACGGCAAACAGGATAAATGGTAACAACCAGCTTATTTGCCCGGAAAGCTCAGTTGAGAAAAGTCTTAATGGACCGGTACTACCCGTACCAAACATTCCACTTGTTCCTCCGCCTTTTCCGTCCATGCCTCCATCTTGAAAGTTTGGCGGAGTGCCAGCCCCCGTTGTCCCCTGGGCTTGGATAGCAGCTGTTCCTGATTGATTTTGCCCAGTCTGCTCTTTACTAGTATTGGTTGATGAGCTATTATCCTGCTTTTGAACCCCAGTAGACGTCCCATTATCCTGTCCCAACAAACGTTGGATCCCGTTATAGCCAAATGCTAGTTCCAAGACGGAATTGGTCTGACTACTTCCGATATATGGACGCTCACTGGCTGGAACAGAATCAACCACTAAAGCCCAAGATAAAGAAACGCCCGCCAACACTACCATTGCCGCTGCTAAATGCAGCAATCTCTTCTTCCAGTTTAATTTAACAGCTATCCAATAAAACAAGTAAATGGCTGGGACGACCATATAGGCTTGAAGCATTTTAATATTAAAGCCGACGCCGATTAAGAAAACACTTAGAATTAACAAGCCTAGCTTTTTCCTGTCTACAGCTTTCATTAATGCCCAAGTGGCAATTAAAAGGGTCACAATCAAAATACTGTCCACATTGTTAGTTCTTACAACGGCAACAAAGATGGGTGAACACGCAAGAACTAAACTGGATAGTAAGGACGCTGCGCGCCCGAATTTTGGTTTTACAAGGATATACATAAGGTAAACCGAGAATACCCCGGCCAGTGCTTCCGGCAGTAATACGCTAAAATCACTAAGTCCAAAGATTTTGGCACTTAAGGTTTGAACCCACAGTGCCACAGGCGGCTTATCAACAGTGATGAAACCTACAGGATCAAACGACGCATAGAAAAAAGCATGGAAATTCTGCATCATACTTTTGACTGCTGCCGTATAGTAGGTGTTTGACCCGGCATTGTTCAGATTATAAAAATTTAAACCTGCCGATAATACGAGAATCCCGACTAGGAGATAATCAACTCTTTTCTTTATTGTTTTCATTTGGTTACCTTCCAACTGTTATTTTTTAAAGTAATCGGTTCTTGTCTTATGCTTTTAATTTCATCCATCCCGTATTGGTCACGGACAATATATAATGGCCGATTCTTGGTTTCATCATATATCCGCCCGATATATTCCCCCATAACTCCTAACAAAATAAGAACAAACGAACTGAAGAACAACTGAATGATGATGAGAGAAGACCATCCGGGGACTGTTGCTTCGGTAAAAATTTTTAAATAGAACACGTAAAGCATATAAATCAAACCTGTAATCGCGAGCAATCCGCCCGCATAAGTTGCCAATTTCAGAGGTTTATAGGAAAACGATGTAATCCCGTCCATGGACAGTTTCAACATTCTTTTTAAAGGATACTTGGTTTCGCCTGCGGCCCGCTCATCGCGTTCATATTCGATTGCGGTCTGACGGAAGCCCACCCAGCTCGCCATTCCCCGAACAAATCGATTTTTTTCACGGAGGCCATTCATTTGCTGGACGACTTTCCGGTCCATTAAGCGGAAGTCCCCGGTATCAAGCGGTATATCAATATCCGTCATCGAGCGGAGTGTCCGATAGAAAAGAGAGGCAGATTTCTTTTTGAAAAAGCTTTCGCCTTTCCGTGACAGGCGCTTGGCATAGACGACGTCATAGCCTTCCATCCATTTTTCAATCATGTCTAGTATCAGTTCTGGCGGGTCCTGCAAATCGGCATCAATAATAATGACTGCCTCTCCTTGTGCATAATCCATCCCGGCTGAAATCGCTACTTGATGTCCAAAATTCCGCGAAAAGTTAATGAGCTTGACTCTTGCATCGGTTATCCCAATTTCAATCAGTATTTCTTCCGTTCTGTCTTTGCTGCCATCGTTGATAAAGAGCAATTCATAGGGGGCATCCGCGGAGTCCATCACAGTAATCAGCCGCTGATAGGTTTGCTGGATTACTTCTTCTTCATTAAAAACAGGCACAATAATCGAGTATTTTATATTTTTCACCGTTTTAATTCTCCTTTCAAAGAAATGATGAGAAAGTATTACGTGGTATCTGCCTTTACTTTAATGGTTCAAACTTAATTATTTCTTAAAGTACCAGGGGAAATTGATTTCTTTTACTAGGTAATTGATATACTTAAGGATACAAATGAACTTTTAGGAGAGGGATATAGTGGTTAAATTCGGAGTTATTGGGCTCGGGGATATTGCGCAAAAGGCGTATCTGCCAGTCTATAGCAGCTTAAAGGATCAAGAATTTCACTTTTTTACACGAAACCAGGAAAAGCTAAAGTCCGTTGGCAGCCAATATCGGTTCGAGCACCTCCACTCTACATTAGAATCCTTGCTTAGCAATGGGATTAAAGGGGCGTTTGTCCATTCGTCGACAGCCTCCCATGAAGAGATTGTCGAACAACTGCTCGCGCACGATATCCATGTGTTTGTCGATAAGCCGATTACCGACCATTATGATGGGGCAAAAAGACTCGTCGAACTTGCCGAGCGGAAGGGGCTAATCTTAATGACAGGCTTTAATCGAAGATACGCCCCTGCATACCAACGGCTAAAGGAAGTCGCTGACTCAAATATGGTCATAGTCCAGAAACATCGGAACTCATTGCCTGGTGAACCAAGGACATTCATTTATGATGATTTCATCCATGTGGTAGATACCTTGAGATATCTATTCCCGGCCCCAATCGAAGAAGTAATTGTCAATGGAAAAATTGTTGAGGATATTCTATACCATGTTGTTGTTCAGTTTATTTCAAGTGGCGCAACGGCGCTTGGAATTATGAACCGGGAAAATGGGACAAATGAAGAAATCGCGGAGGTCATGGGGCCTTTAGAGAAACGCAGCGTTTATAATGTTTCAAAATTAGTTGTTTCAAAGGGGATGGAAACAACTGAGGTACGGGGCAGTGACTGGGAATCTACCCTAAAAAAACGTGGTTTCGAGGAGATGGTCACGGATTTTGTCAATGCTGTTACGACGAACACAAAGCCAAGCATATCTGCTTCAGATGCACTGGAAACTCATGAAATCTGTGGAAAAATTCTTTCCAAGCTAAGAAGTTAGTTCAGGCATGGAGGTGAAATGAAAGGTCGGCTTAGGATCTTTTATTTAACCTCTATGCCTTTTTATTTTGTCATTCGTCCCAATATCAGTAATAGTAGTTAGGACCAGACAGTAAACTATTAATGGACACGGTCTTTAAGGAGGTGGTGATTAGAACACAGCCGCTATCTTTCTAGTTTGATAGTCATTATTTATTCGTTGTCTGTTTTTTTCAAGATAGCTGCAGCGTTAAAGAAAAAACATAAATAGGGGGTTCAGCAAATGAGGAAATATCTGCAAAGATTAGGAAGTTCGTTGATGTTACCGGTTGCGGTCCTGCCGGCAGCAGCGATATTAATGGGTATCGGATATTGGATTGACCCGACCGGCTGGGGTGCAGACAGTCCGCTTGCTGCTTTCTTAATTAAAGCTGGCAGTTCGATTATCGATAATATTCCGATTCTATTTGCTGTCGGTGTTGCCTTAGGGATGTCAAAAGAGAAGGATGGTTCTGCCGCACTGAGCGGTCTGGTTGCCTTCTTGGTTGTAACCACTTTGCTTTCAACAGGTACAGTGGCACTATTAGAAGGGGTTGATCCAACTAAAGTTGATCCATCATTTGATAAAGTCAAAAATGCTTTTGTTGGGATTATCTCCGGTATTGTGGCTTCCATGATGTACAATCGTTATAGTCATGTAAAATTACCGGATGCATTCGCATTTTTCAGCGGTAAACGGTTGGTCCCGATTATGACAGCTATTTCAATGCTGGTTGTTTCCGCAGTGTTATTCTTTGTATGGCCGCCGATTTATACTGCATTGATTACATTTGGTAAAGCAATTAGTGATTTAGGTGCTGTTGGTGCTGGTCTTTATGGCTTCTTTAACCGACTTTTAATACCGACCGGATTACACCATGCCTTAAACTCCGTATTCTGGTTTGATGTGGCCAACATTAATGATATTGGAAACTTCTGGGCGAGCAAGGGGGAAAAGGGCGTAACTGGTATGTACCAAGCCGGATTCTTCCCAATCATGATGTTCGGGCTGCCTGCAGCCGCTTTAGCTATGGTTCATACGGCTAAAACGAAGAAGAGAAAGCAAGTCGCGTCATTAATGTTAGCCGCCGGCTTTGCCGCCTTTTTTACAGGTGTGACGGAGCCGATTGAGTTTGCATTCATGTTCTTAGCTCCTATGCTTTATCTTGTGCATGCTATCCTAACAGGTCTGTCATTGGCAATTGCAGCAGCGTTCCATTGGACAGCTGGGTTTGGGTTTAGTGCCGGACTTATCGACTATGTGCTAAGTTTTAAAATCCCAATTGCTAATAAGCCATATATGTTAATCGTTCAAGGCTTAGTTTTTGCGGTTATTTATTACTTCTTATTCCGTTATATTATTGTTAAATTTAATTTAATGACTCCTGGCCGCGAAGATGACGAAGATGAGGCTGTGGAAGAGACCGCAGGCGAAAGTAAGTTTGCTTCAATGGCAGCGATCATTTATGAAGGATTGGGCGGTGATGAGAACGTCGTTTCAGTGGATAACTGTGTGACCCGCTTAAGATTAGAAGTGAAGGATATGAGTAAGGTCGACCAGAAGAAAATCAAATCGGCCGGGGTACCGGGAATTAACATCGTTGGTCCGCAAAGTATCCAAGTTATTATCGGTACGAATGTTCAATTTGTCGCCGATGAGGTTCATAAGCTAAGGAAAGAGAACTAATAAAGAGTGCCGCTTAGATTGATTTTGTATCTAAGCGGTTTTTTTAGGTCTTCTTTGTTAAAATAAATGGAAATAGAGAACTTAGGAGTCACCTATGAAAGAATATTACTATGATAAATTACTTAATATTAAAACCCGCGGCGACCAGCAGGGATTTAATAAGTCCATGCATTATCATCGTTACGAGCCCACACCGTACAGTGCACTAGAGGAACTGTTTCGCCATTATGGGATTCGTCATGACGACCATATTGTGGACTTTGGGTCTGGTAAGGGACGGCTCAATTTTTATCTTCATTTTTTCTATGATGTTAGAGTTGTTGGTGTTGAAATGAATGAAGACCTTTACGATGAGGCACTGCAAAATCAGAAGCGTTATGTGAAAAAGACTGGGAAGGACAAAATTCAATTTGTTTGCTGCCTGGCAGAAGAGTATGAAATCAGCAGCTTTGATAATCGTTTTTATTTTTTTAATCCGTTTTCGATTCAAGTGTTTCGAAGAGTAGTTAATAATATCCTGCGCTCTTTGGAGGGGAACCCAAGGGAAATAAAACTGGTTTTATATTATCCGTCTGAGGATTATATTTACTTCCTAGAACAGGATACTGCTTTTGAGTTACAGAAGGAAGTAATCTTACCGTATGTTTACGAGCATAATCAGAATGAACGGTTTTTAATATATCGGCTAGCGCTGTAGATAAGTGTAAAATAGTAGAAATGGTGCCTGTCACCATTTACAATCTCTCCAAGGGAGTTATAGTGTATGGAAAGTATTACGGTTGTTTCTCTTTTAGATGTGATTAGTGAGTTGTTTTCGGAGGAGATTTCGATTGCGGTTTCTAATACTCGGGAATATATTTATTTCCGGCCGAGTAAGCGGGTTGATTTAAAGATCAGGGCGGGGGATCCTTTGAAGGAGGGGACGATAGCCTATAAGGCGATCCATTCAAAACAAAAGATTTCCGAGTTTATAAATCGGGACCTATTTGGCGTCCCTTATCACGGAATGGCGGTTCCTTTCTTTCATGAAGGCAGGCTGGAAGGTTGTGTGACCGCAATTTATCCTGCTTTAACGAGCGGAAAGCTGGTCGTGACGATCAAAACAGAGGATGGCTGGATACCGGTTCCTTTTTCTCAAGTGATCTATATCGAAGCCAAGGATAAAAAAACGTATGTTACCACTATGGAACTTAGCGGTACACATAAGTACTCTTTACAGGAATTTGAGTTCCATCTGCCAAAGGATTATTTTATCCGTTGTCATCGCTCGTTTATCGTAAATGTAAATCATATTAAAGCGATCTTTCCTGACACTCACTCTACCTTCATCTTGTCGATGGATAACGGCGACAAAGTCCCTGTGAGTCAATCATATTCAAGTTATTTTCGAAGATTGCTAGGTTTTTAATTAGATAAGAAAGAATAGAAGTTTGTGACTTTGAGAATTGTCTAGCTCCAGCGCCTAGCCCCTCGAGGTCATAAGCCAATCCGTCCAAAAGGTTAAAAAGCAACCTTTCGGCCAGCTGGTCTTATGCTTGTCGGGGCTGATCAAGGCGCTTGCGCTTTTCTTAGTAAATACTGTTTGAGAACGTAATAATGCTGGTTTATCTGAATTTTCCGTAATTTATCCTGGAAATCTCTATTTGATAACCTATATCGGTTACAATTATCTCAAAATTCACTTAAGGGAGTGGAGATAGCATGGAAAATTATGTAGAGCGGATTCGTGATCAGCGTTTGTTAAATCGTATCGTAACACCAGAAGAGGCGGCTTCATGGATACAAGACGGGATGACTTTGGGGTTAAGCGGGTTTACACGTGCTGGGGATGTGAAAGCGGTACCATTTGCTTTGGTCAAACGTGCTGAAAAGGAGACATTTAAGGTAAATGTGTATACGGGTGCGTCCTTGGGTTCTGATGTTGATAAGTTGTTTGCAGAGGCCGGGATTCTTGGAAAAAGACTTCCCTTTCAGGCTGATCCGACCATGCGGAATAAAATTAATAATGGGGAAATGATGTTTGTAGACCAGCACCTATCACATACGGCGGAATTAGTAAGAGCGGGTGTAATGGAGCCTGTCGATTTTGCTATTTTGGAAGCGTTCTCTGTGACGGGGGAGGGAATGGTGATACCAACCACTTCAGTAGGGAACTCCCTCTCATTTGCATTAAATGCTAAATCTATCATTATAGAAATCAATTTGGCCCATCAAGTCAATCTTGAAGGCCTCCATGATTTATACGATCCCGGAAAGCAGGGGGAGCGCGGTCCGATCCCTTTAACAAAGGTCGACGATCGAATCGGAACCATCGGCATCCCGGTGGATATGGAAAAGGTGAAAGGGATTGTTTTTACAAATCAGCTAGATTCTCCATCGACGATTGTACCGCCTGATGATGAGACTGTCGTTATGGCGAACCATTTGATTGAGTTTTTGCGGACGGAAGTGAGGACAGGAAGATTGACGAAACGGCTTGCTCCATTGCAATCCGGGATTGGTTCGGTGGCTAATGCTGTCCTGCACGGCATGCTAGATTCGGAGTTTATTGACTTAGAAGTCTATTCAGAGGTATTGCAGGATGCTGTATTTGACTTACTTGATGCCGGTAAGGTGAAATTTGCTTCATGCTGTTCCATTACCCTTTCTGACGGAAAAATGAAGGAGGTTTACGGGAACTTTGAAAAGTATCGTGACCGGTTAATCATGAGGCCGCAGGAGATATCAAATCATCCAGAAATCATTCGCCGTCTAGGGTTAATTTCGATTAACACAGCTTTAGAATTGGACATCTATGGGAATGTGAACTCTACCCATGTTCTAGGAACTAAGATGATGAATGGGATTGGCGGCTCAGGGGATTTCGCACGTAATGCCCGTTTAGCTATTTTTGTAACAAAGTCGATAGCAAAGGGTGGAAGGATTTCAAGTATTGTCCCGTTTGTGTCCCATGTTGATCATACCGAACATGACGTGGACGTCATTGTGACAGAGCAGGGATATGCAGATCTGCGTGGATTGGCACCAAGGGAGAGAGCGGAGTTAATAATTGAGCGTTGTGCTCATCCGTTGTATCGCGAACAGCTGCGCGAATATTATCAAGAAGCACGAATGAGAGGCGGACAAACTCCTCATGTTTTAGAAAAAGCATTATCCTGGCACATAAACTTCTCCGCGAATGGAACGATGAAATTACCGGTTGGACAAACCGTATAATATAAGTGCAAACAGTGCTAAGAGTAGTATGGGTGACAGGCACCACAGATGGACAAATGTCCATCCGTGGTGCCTGTCACCTTTTTATTATCTAGATTTACGTGGATTTATCCTAGAAAAGGGTACAAACCTAGAGCCTGTCTAATTTGGGTTACATATCATGAAGTACAGTCATACAGAGAGATAAATGGAAGGGAGGGACAAGTGCTGACAAACCTGAGGGAGGAGGCAGGTCCGTCTTATGAAACATCATGAATCACTAACTAGAATGAAAGGGGATAGACATGTTATTACAACCAATGGTATGGATGACGATCCTATCTTTTGTGGTTACGTTAATTTTTATTCTTTGGAGGCCAAAAGGGGTTAATGAAGCAATTCCAGCAACAATTGGGGCGATATTTGTATTATTAAGCGGCAGTGTGTCGCTGTCTGACCTTGGAGTGATTACCGAGACTATAAGCGGTGCTGCCATAACGATTATTGCGACAATTGTCATGGCGATCGTGTTAGAAAGCTTTGGATTCTTTAACTGGGTTGCCGAGAAGCTGGCTGAAAAGGCTCGAGGGTCCGGGATTCGGTTATTTTGGTATGTGAATCTCTTGTGCTTCCTAATGACACTGTTTTTTAATAATGATGGAAGTATCTTAATCACTACGCCAATTTTGGTGATGCTGCTAAATAATATGGGGTTAAAGAACCATCAAAAGATTCCGTATTTATTATCAGGCGGGCTGGTAGCGACAGCATCGAGTGCTCCGATTGGTGTGAGTAATATTGTGAACCTGATCGCACTTAAAATCGTGCATATGAGTTTGTATTTGCACACAGCGATGATGTTTGTACCAGCAACACTCGGGCTTCTGTTCTTAGTTTTTCTGCTGTACCTTCGATTTAAAAAAGTCTTACCGAAAACTGTTCCTACCAAGGTAAGCGGATTAACACTCACATCTTACCATCCACTTAAGCCGGGGCCAAAATATTCTTCTGGAAAAGAGCGGTCCAAGTTTATGCGGAATGTGCTCCTATTTGTATTTGCTGTGAGGATAAGCCTGTTTGTCGCCTCTTACATTGGAATTCCTGTTTCCATCATGGCTGTGATTGGTTCGCTTGTCCTGCTTGGCTGGAGATGGGTCTACCTAAAAATTCCACCGGTGGATATGATTAAAAAAACGCCTTGGTATATTCTCGTTTTCGCGTTTAGTATGTACGTCATCATATATGGCCTCAACAATATTGGTCTAACGGACTGGTTAATCGGATTCATGCGCCCGATGGTTTCCGGAAGTTTATTGCATGCAAGTGTGATGATGGGGACCCTGCTATCCGTTCTATCTAATATCTTTAACAATCATCCGGCCCTGATGGTTGGAACGCTCACGTTAACACATATGGGGCTAGACATGCTTACCTTAAAAGTAGCTTATTTGGCTAACGTTATTGGAAGTGATATGGGTTCATTACTGTTGCCAATGGGAACCCTCGCCACGCTGATGTGGATGCATATTATAAGGAAGGGAAAGGTCAAGTTTTCTTGGTGGGAATACGTAAAAGTTACAGTAGTTGTTATACCACCTGCAACCTTGTTTACGTTAGTTGTCTTGTATTATTGGGTCTCCAGTTTGTTTGGGGGAGCACTTCAGTAAGTTAGAGATGGAATGCATCAAAGAGGTTATCAGTCTATAAGAAGGGAAAAGGAAAGGTGATTCACTTAGTAAGAAAAAGAAGCCAAAAAAATAATCCAAACTTGTTTGGCCGACAAAGGATGGATTAACACGCTCGTATTTGCACACTTATTAAGCCGTGGTTGTAAGTGACCACGGTTTTCTTCATTTCGGTAAAAGATCGGTATATAAATAAAATATGAATCTGAGTATAACTATGTTCATCACCATAAAAAAAATATAAAGCTCACTATTGGTGACAGGCACCATTAACATTAAGAAAACATGGTAAACTGGTGACATGGTAAAAGAAACTGATTAGGAGATTACTATGAGTGCAATAGGGGACAATGAGCGGATCGATGTGTTGGATTATCTGCGCGGGTTTGCTTTGCTGGGAATTATTTTGGTTAATATTGGGCCATTATTGGCTGCCAATCCCCCGGCAGCAAATTCTGCGGATGCTGCTTATTGGCGGTTTTTGTATTTATTTATTGAAGGCCGTTTTTATACGATTTTCACCTTCCTGTTTGGTGTTGGCTTATTTCTTTTCATCGACCGTGCCAATACAAAAGGGAAGAAAGGACAAGTGTTGTTTGTACGGAGACTGATCGTGTTATTCATATTTGGATGGGTACATGTGCAGTTCCATCCGGGAGAAGCATTAACAATCTATGCCATCTCAGGTCTGATCCTCCTGCCATTTTACAAAGTGAACAGAAACGTCAATTTTATCTTTGGCATCATCATGCTAGTAGTATTAGGACTTTTTGCTGCAAAAATCTTTATGGTTATTCCATTGATGTTGTTGGGGATTGCCGCGGGCCAATATCATCTGTTTCAGAGAATCCGGCATTGCATAAAGGAAACAGCTGTTTTTACGGTGATAATGTTAGTCCTAAGTCTAGCGGGACTGACCTTTCAATATCAAACCGCACCGAGTCCTGCGCAAGTCGCTAATTCCATCCAAACACAGCAGTTTCTGAACATAGGTGTTACGATTGGCCCTGTGATTTCCGCCTTTTATGCCGGATGCATCGTAATGCTGATACAAGTACCTTTTTTCCGTCAACTATTAGCTCCTTTAAAAAGCTATGGCCGAATGGCATTTACTAATTATTTAATGCAAACAACCTTAATCTTACTGGCTGGAAAAATCCTGCAGCTGCAAAATCATATTAACTATCTTCAAACACTCTATATATGCTTAGCTATTTATGTCATTCAATTAATCTATAGTACGCTATGGCTTCGTTATTTCAAGTTCGGTCCAATGGAATGGGTATGGAGAGCCTTGACCTATCAGGAGTTACCCCCAATGCGAAAAAGCTCCTAGCCGAGCCTAAGCCTTTCCGCCCTGGAGGCAGTTATACTAAAAAATCTCAGTGCCCGCTCAATTTCTTAGAATGCTGGGCGGGCACTTTGTTTAGTTTTGTAAACATTTAAGTATTAGTTATTGATTAATTTTAACATCATGATCTTTTGCCAGTTTATTCAACTTACTCTTATAATCCCGGATATGCTCTCTTGCATCGGCCAGCATATCATTTGCCTCCTGAACCAGCGCAGGATCCTGCTCCTCGAGGGCTTGTTTTATGGTAGCAAATGCTTTAAATTGAATGTCAGCCCCCTCAATATAAATCTCATGTATCTCCCTTAACTCATCAGTTTCTATCTTGACTGTATCCAATTCTTTAATAAATTCATTATAGTTTGGAATAACTTCTTTGGTTAACGCATCGTACATCGTTTGGTCATCCTTATAATTCGCTCCGGAGACACCTTCGTAGGCAGAAACCGCAGCCGCTTCTAACTTCCCTGCTTGTTTCATTTCTTTATTCACATAATTTAACAAATCATCTTGTACTGGGTCACTAAAGCATCCTGACAACAGCAAAATCAACGGTAAAACAATGGCTAATAGTCCCTTTTTCACTCAATCCCCCCCTAATCCTCAATTTATGAGACGCTGGAAGTCCAATATGTTAGGGAGTAAAAAAAGGACAGTATTCTTGGTCACAAATAAAGGGCAATTTTTTCCAACAGGTTATTAAAAGAGTTGATAAAAATTCTCAATTAACTATTGACACTATTTTCCTCAATTGTTTATACTTAAATTAAATGATAATGATTTTCAATATCATTAAAAAATATTTGGAGACAGCGATGAAGAAACGATATTTATTGTTAGTGTTAGCTATATTGTCAGGGGTCTCATTGTTTACAGGGGTCAGCAGCATTTCGCCTATCGATCTCATAAACTTCCAATCTGAAGAAACTCAAATATTTCTGATCAGCCGGGTACCAAGGCTAGTAGCCATCATCCTTGCGGGTGCAGGAATGAGCATTGCCGGACTCATCATGCAGCAGCTCAGCCGTAACAAATTTGTTTCACCGACAACTGCCGGAACACTGGATGCGACTCGTTTAGGAATATTGGTTTCGATGCTGCTGTTTGCAAATGCCTCGATGATGCAAAAAATGCTGGTTGCCTTTGCATTTGCACTTGCGGGAACATTTTTATTCATGCAAATTCTTGACCGAATTAAGTTGAAGGATGCAATCTTCATTCCACTTGTAGGCTTAATGTTCGGCAACATTTTATCTTCCGTCACGACGTTCTTTGCCTACCGGGCAGATGTGATACAAAATATGTCCGCCTGGCTGCAAGGGGATTTTTCCATGATTATGAAAGGGCGTTATGAGCTCCTATACATAAGTATTCCGATTTTAATTATCGCCTATTTTTATGCCAACCGTTTTACTGTTGCTGGAATGGGGGAAGACTTTTCAAAAAATTTAGGCCTTGCCTATCGGAGAATCGTCAATATTGGACTGGTGCTCGTTGCGCTAATAACGGTCACTGTTGTGCTGACAGTCGGAATGATTCCGTTTCTCGGTCTAATTATCCCGAATATCATCTCGATTTTTAAAGGTGACCACCTGCAAAAAACGCTGCCGCATACGGCTTTACTAGGAGCGAGCTTTTTGCTAGTTTGCGATATTCTTGGGAGAATCATCATTTATCCCTACGAGATTTCAATTAGCTTGATGGTTGGGGTCATAGGCAGCGGAATCTTCCTTTATCTTCTATTTAGGAGGAGAGCTTATGTGTAACCAGTGGATAAAAATGGGGAGCTTAGTCTTAGTCGCACTGTTGTGCTGCGGGATTTACTTATTTCACGATCTTAATGGCAGCTTTGATTATGCGCTCCCGAAAAGGGCAGTTAAGATCATCGCCATGATTATTACAGGATTTACGATTGCCTATGCGACAGTTGTTTTTCAAACGATTACCCATAATCGCATTTTAACACCGAGCATTATGGGGCTTGATGCCCTCTATTTACTGTTGCAAACTGTGATCATTTTCTTTCTTGGTTCTGACCATTTAGTAGCGGTCAATAAACAGGTTAATTTCTTAATCTCTATTGTTGTAATGATTGTTTTTGCCCTCGGACTTTATCAGTTTCTTTTTAAAAAGGGCAGTCAGTCCATTTACTTTTTATTACTCATTGGAATTATTGTCGGTACCTTTTTCTCAAGTATATCTACCTTCTTTCAAGTGCTGATCGATCCGAATGAATTTCAGATTGTCCAAGACCGCATGTTTGCTAGTTTTAACAATATTAATTCGGATTTGGTATGGCTGGCGCTGGTTCTGGTTTGTGTCGTCATAATTTATGCCTGGCGCTATATGAAATACCTCGATGTATTATCACTCGGGAGGGAGTGGGCCATTAATCTCGGTGTTCCCTACGATTCAATTGTGAAAAAAATGCTGATTATTGTGGCCATCTTTATTTCCATTTCTACCGCACTTGTAGGGCCGATTACCTTTTTTGGCTTAATTGTGGCGAACCTTTCTTATCAGTTTTTTAAAACCTATAAACATAAGGTTCTCATCAGCGGCGCAATTGTAATCAGTGTTATTGCCCTTGTTGGCGGGCAATGGGTAGTTGAACGAATCTTTACATTTTCGACCACGCTCAGCGTAATTATTAACTTTTTCGGCGGTATTTACTTTATCTATCTACTACTAAAGGAGAGGAAAGCAGCATGATCCATGTGAAGTCATTATCGAAGTTTTACGGGAAGAAGGCGGTTGTTGAAGATGTGACCGTTGATATCCAGCCTGGAAAAATAACCTCCTTTATTGGGCCGAACGGGGCAGGGAAATCAACGCTTTTGTCAATGGTCAGCCGGCTCCTCGATGCAGACACGGGTGAAGTGCTTGTCAACCAGTCCAATGTCCGCAAGATGAGGTCGAATGATTTTGCCAAATCCGTTTCGATTTTAAAACAATCGAATTACATGAATGTCCGGCTCAAGATTCGCGAACTGGTTTCGTTTGGCCGATTTCCCTACTCTAAGGGGAGGCTTACGGAGGAGGATGAGCGGATGGTGGATCAATCGTTAGAATACATGGATCTTACGGAAATGCAGGATTGCTTTTTGAATGAACTATCAGGAGGACAGCGGCAGCGCGCGTTTATTGCGATGGTGATTGCTCAAGATACGCAGTACATCCTGCTCGATGAACCTCTAAACAATTTGGATATGAAGCATTCTGTTCAAATTATGAAAATCTTGCGCCGCTTAGTAGATGAACTGGGTAAAACGGTTGTTATTGTTCTCCATGATATTAATTTTGCCTCCGTTTATTCTGATTGGATTGTCGCCATGAAAGATGGAAAAGTCGTCAAAAATGGACCGACAGAGGAAATTATCCAATCGGAGGCCTTAAGTGAGATTTATGATATGGATATACCAATTCAAGAAATGAACAATTGCCGAATTTGTGTTTATTTTAATTCATAAAGGCTCATTTTCGTAAACTTTGTTGCTTATGGACCTTAATGAGGGTCATAAACTTAAGTATCTAGGCAATTTTTGCAAATGTTTTTACAAAAAGATGCCACGAAGCATCAACTTATACGGGTTGATAAACTTATACGAGAAAAAACAATCTATGCGAAAATAGCCCATAAAAAAGGGAGAGTGGACTAGATGAAAAAGTGGAGTTTGCTAGGGTTTATTTTTACGGTGATTTTGGTGTTAGCAGCTTGCGGCGGGACAAAAGAGGAGGAGGCCTCTCAAACAGCCTCTGGTGAACAATCAGAAGAGAGGATGACGATTAAGCATGAATATGGGGAAGCAGTAATTGAGAAGAATCCGAAGAAGGTTGTTGTGTTTGATTTTGGCGTGCTGGATACCCTAGATGAGTTAGGTATTGAAGTAACAGGAGTTCCCCAAGCAACGATGCCTTCTTATTTAAAAAAATACAGTGATAAGAAATATACCAATGTAGGCAGCTTGAAGGAACCGGATTTTGAGGCGATTCACGCGTTGGAACCGGACGTCATTTTTATCTCAGGGCGTCAAGCCGAATTATACGACCAGTTTTCGGAGATTGCCCCAACCGTTTATGTAGGGATTGATTATACAAATTACATGGATTCCTTTACAAAGAATATGAATTTAATCGGTGAGATTTTTGGAAAAGAAGATCAGGTAGCAAGTGAATTAAAGGATGTTCAAGAACGCGTGGAGACGTTAAATAAAAAAGCTTCTGCTCTTGACCAAAAAGGCCTCATTGTCTTGGCGAATGAAGGAAAAGTGAGTGCCTACGGGCCAAGCTCTCGTTTTGGTATCGTCCATGACGTTTTTGGCTTCGGCGCGGCCGATGAAAAAATTGAAGTCTCTACCCATGGACAAAGTATTACGTTTGAATATATCAAAGAAAAAAATCCGGATGTCCTGTTTGTGATTGACCGGGCAACGGCTGTTGGCGGCGAAATTGGCGCCAAGGAAATTATAGAAAATGAGCTCGTCAAAAAGACATCAGCCTATAAAAATAACAAAATTGTCTACTTAGATGCAGACTCTTGGTACCTAAGCGGCGGCGGTTTAAAATCAATGAAAAGTATGGCAAAAGAGGCAGAAGCAGCCCTTTAATAAAAAAGCGTCAGGCACCATGAGAATTTCGGTGTCTGACGCTTTATTTCGTATAGCGATTGGCATAGCTAGAGGCTACAAAAGCATCCGGTTTGATTTTTGGTTCCACCCCCATTGATTCCATTCGTGTTACCATTTCTTTAACGAATTCTCTCGTCTTATTGCGTTTGCCGGCCCCTATATCGATATGCCCTTCCATGGTGAAGGTTGAACCCTCGTAAAGATAAGGGAGGACGATCGCGATAAGCTGATTTTTTCTTTCTTCGGTGAACATGGCAACTATTTCCTCTGTTAAGGATAATTCAAGTGAAATCCGCTCATGAAGCTGTGTCATCTTCCTTGGGACAACGACCTTTCTTATACAAGCCCACACCCCATTCCCTTCATTTTGAATGACAATTCCGGTGATAAAAACCGTTTGCGATTTATGGACCTGTGAATCTGTGCCCACCATCAAGCGATAGTTCCCCTTAGGATTGAACGACATAAAGGAAACAATCCGCTCAAACACCTGCTCGAATGAGAGTCCATTCTCTTGAAGATTTTGAAATGTATGGTGGTACGCTGAATTATTTTTCATATTGAAACACCACATCTTTCCCTTCGTTAAAAAGCTTAGACTTCCTCTTAATTCTATCTTATGCGGGGGGACAACTGTCGTGCCGAACTTAACGGCAATTTCAAGCTAATTAATATGTATGTCGTGTTTTGGAAAAATAGTAAAACGAGAGGAAGATGTGAGGCGAATACGGCTTGTCCTTTTGCCTGACGGCTATAATAATCGGGACAAAAAATTATATTAAAAACGTTATTTGCCTAACAATATTTGTGCCAGTCCATCATTAGATAAAGAAACAAGATTAATAGAAAAAGGATGATGAGAATGGCAAAGAGAAACAGAGGAAAGACAATCAGCAACCTGCCTTCAAATGGACGGGGGACATGCCCATTATGCGCAAAAACCGGGATAAAATTGCTATATTCACATAAAACAGAAACAGGCCAAACCATCCAGGTTTGTAAAAACTGCCGCAATAAATAAGGTAATTCCCCATTGCTTTCAATATTACCATTGTTAACTACTATTAATTTTTGGTTGACAATAATCCCCTAACCATTTATTTTAAAGATAAGATAAAAAATATGGGTGGGGGATTAAATGAGGAATTTAAGGGCACTAGATTTAACACTTGCTGCTATGTTTGTGGCACTGATGGCCATTGGGGCGAATATATCGACGATTGCTCCATTTTTACATGTCGGCGGAGTTCCGATTACACTACAGACCTTTTTTGCTATTTTAGCAGGAGCCATTTTAGGAAGCCGTTTAGGTTCAATTGCTTTGACCGTTTATATGTTAGTGGGCTTAGTCGGAGTTCCTGTTTTTGCTGACTTTACCGGGGGGCTTTCCATCATCATAAGACCTACATTTGGTTTTATTCTTTCTTATATATTGGTAGCATTTATGATTGGTAAAATGGTTGAAAGGAATAAAAGCCTGCCTGCGTTTATCACTGCTTCGTTAATCGGAATGGCGGTCAACTATTTTTTAGGAACCAACTGGATGTATTTTGCATATAAACTTTGGGCTGCAGCTCCAGAAGGTTTCTCTTACAAAATGGCATGGTTATGGATGGTTGCACCCCTGCCGAAGGATATCGTCTTATCCGTCCTAGCCGGAATAATGGCCCACCGCCTCGAAAAAACCGTCCTATCCAAGGGCCAATTCAAACAAATCAAACGTGGTGCCTGACACCATTAATCATTTTGTCACTATGCAAAAGCGGTTCTACCGATAGGTGGAGCCGCTTTTGCTTTAGATTTTGGATGCCAAAGGGCCTTTATGGAGAGAGTTGCTAATGAATTCGGTAAAGAGAAGGGAGAGGATAGATAGTGCAATGTAATACCATGTGTCCCACCATACTAAACTGTGGAGGATTCCGACACGTCTCAGTATGTGTGTGGCGCAGTACATACAAAGTCCTATAACAGGGTATTTTCCCCATCGTGGTAAAGGTTGAATTTTGGCCATAAACACGTAAACAATACTCGCACATAAATAAAAAATGGTTGAAAAAGCTGTCGTATCTTTAGATGGGTTAGCAAATAAACCAAACTCATAATAGCGATTAGAAAAAAACATAATCGGGATAAAATGCAGAGAACCTGAAAAGGGACTTATAATGAGATATAAACAAAGGGTGTGAAAAAAGCCTTTTAAAGGGACACTCACTTTTCGATAAAGAAGTTTAGCAAATAGAAAGTAAAAGGGTAGACCAATGGAGGTATAGACAGTCTTCCACCAATGATGCTTATAGATATGTAGTTCTAAAAAAAGCCATTCAATCCCCGCATACAGAGCAATCGTAAATGCCACCCAAAGCCAATTTTTACGGAAAGCTGCGAGAAAGGTGGCAGTCACAGGTAATGTTAAGGCATTAGATGCGATGGCCCCCAAAGCACTATCATAAATAGGATCGTGTTTAAGGATATGAGGATAATATTGATAGCTGCTTAAAAAGTTATAAATGACAGCCTCAATGATATACCCCAGCCCGACCATGCCCATAAAAGTTAATAAGGCTTGTCTGACATCTGATTTTATATATATATAAATAAGAAGAATGATACTAATGACGCCAAGTCCGAGATAGCATAATGAATTTAAATCCACTATCATACCCCCTTTAAAAAAATAGTATCCATCTCCAATCAAAATATATTCAATTAAAGCCTAACATAAGAAAATAGGCCCATGACACAGTAGAAGTCTATCATGTAAAATTTAGCTGTAATTGTAAAAATATTCTTTAAATTTACTTATTTAGTCCATTTTAAAACTTAATTTTGAAACGGGTTTCAAAATTGGTTAGTTATTTTGGTATCAAGAAATATAACATTAAAAAATAGTTGGTCAATCATCCGTTAATCAGACTATATAATAAACTTTGGCTGTTCAGAAAGGTAATGATGAAGTATCAGCAGTATAAAATATGGCGCCTTCAAGGTTCGTTTAGAAACAACACTTCGAAGGCCATTAGGGGGGTGATGAAAAATTTAGTTATCCAAATAATTGTAAGCGTTTCTATTTTAGAGATTAATGAAACCGATTTCAAAAAAGTTGTTTTTTGAGATCTAGCAGTCTAAAAAGATGATGTTTTCAAATTCAAAAGTACTTACTTTTCAGGATTAAGATTTATATCAAACGGGAGGTTGGCAAATGAATCGAAAATTCACTAGTTTTGGCATTGGTGTTCTTCTTCTTGGTTCCACGCTATTTGCTGGGGTGCCTAATGGCAAGGCAGATACAAACGGAACTACTGTGAATACTGCTGAACATGAACCGATGAATACGAAAGTGCAATCAATTGATGGAACGAATGTGTTATTTCAATATGGGGAACCAGTTCCTTCGTTTGATACATGGATATTAAAAGAGCAGAGTAGAAGTTATTTAAACCTTGATGGTAAGTGGAAATATGCCATGGACCCAAATAATCAAGGGATGAATGAAAAGTGGTTTGAACAAGGATACGATGATAAAAATTGGCAAGAAGAAAAGGTTCCGGGCAGTTGGGATCTGTATGATACCCCTGGATTTGGTACATACGATGGATCAAACTTCGGAAAAGGAAGTGCTTTTTACGATGGTTACGCTTGGTTCCGGACCCACTTTTCGCCTGATGCCAATTGGAAAAATCACTTCGTCAAGTTAAATTTTCTTGGTGTTAACTATCGTGCAGCTGTCTATGTAAATGGCCATTATGTTGGGGAGCATGAAGGGGGATATACACCTTTTGCCCTCGATGTAGGTGAATATTTACAACCAGGAAAAGATAATGTCATTGCGGTCCGTGTCTACCGAAAGCCGACCTTTGACTCTTATACAAACTCAAATCCGAAACCTGTTACAGCTGATACAGAACTGCCGTATAAACCGGTAGATTTTTGGCCATATGCAGGGATTACACGCAGTGTCTATTTGGAAGCAACATCCGATGTAAATGTTAGTAAAATACTAACGGCAACAGGCGATCATACCTTAACAACAAAAGTGGTTGTGTACAATCATGGTGACAAAGAAGTACATCGCCAATTAGTTGTCGATCCAGGGGAAAAAACAGGTGGAGATCCCAAGTCACAGGAGTTGGATTTAAAACCTGGAGAAGTAAAAGTTGTTTCAATGGATTTCGAGATTCCAAAAGCAGCCTATTGGTCTCCGGATTCCCCAACGCTCTATCAAGTAACCGCAGAACTTTATAAAGGTAAAGGGGAAGGTCAAGTTCAACAAAAAGGAAATGGATCTCTCGATGACAGTCTTTCCACAAATTATGGAATGCGAACCATTGCGGTAGAGAAGGGAAAATTAACACTGAATGGGAAACAGGTCTTTTTGAAGGGTCTTAACTGGCATGAGGAAACAGCTGCAAGCGGCCGCTCTATGACCATTCGAGAGTATGATACGGAGTTAAATCATGTACTGGATGTACATGCAAACTTCATACGTAATAGCCACTACAACCGTCATCCATATGTGTATGATTTTGCAGATCAACATGGATTAATGGTGCTCGATGAAGTAGAGAATATGTGGCTTGATACAAAGCAGGAAGCCCTGCAAACCAACTCTTATGGTCTTTCTAGAGCCTTAGCTTTAAGTATGGCTTGGAATCAAATCAATCACCCTTCCACCATCATGTGGTCATTACAGAATGAGTCAGGGATTTGGGATGATCAAACCGTTTATCGTAATTGGCTGGCAGATATGAAACAAGCGGTCAAAAGTGTTGATATCCAAAAACGTCCCGTCACATGGGC
Organism: Neobacillus cucumis; assembly: GCF_023715505.1. Next base: position 96,162 of record NZ_JAMBOH010000010.1, read on the forward strand.
ATCTGGAAGCAGCTGGGACCCAGCTTATGACTTGGCAGATGTCATCGGTTTAAATGAGTACTTTGGATATTTTTATATGCAGGACTCAGACCTAGGGCGGACAGTGGATATTGTTCATAATACCTATCCAAATAAACCGATTCTAATTACGGAAAATGGAACATGGGCCTATGCAGATGAAGTCAATAATCATGGACCAGAAACACAATCCGGAACAGAAGAATGGCAATCGTACAAGTTTCTAAATCACTGGAACCAGGTAACAGATCCTAGTCGTCTATCCTATATGGCTGGCTATACGTATTGGGTGTTAAAAGATTATAAAGAAAGAAATAATTACAACCAACAGATTAATGGAATTTCCACAATGGGCTTAATGTCTTTCGATAAAGAAAAACCGCGTTTAGTATATGACACCTTTAAAAACGCAATGAACCCTATCCGCTAATCGCTCAGGAAGAATGGTTCTTTTACATGAATGTACCTCTTTGACTTCAGAAGAAAAATGAATAGAGTAAGGAGGAATTTTGTTGCTTAAAATGAAAAAGGTTTTATCGACCATTTTAACAGCTTCACTTATTACAATCCCAACCTGTTCTTCAATTGGGCATGTTTCTGCTGAGGGGACAACTGTGGACACAGACGTGCTCTATTTTGTGAATGCAGGTGACCCGACCCCTGATACGGTGGAAGGAACCGATCAATTTGGTCTTTATTCTAGTAAAACAGAGCAAAAATACGGTGTAGACAGCGTGACAGGGAAAAAATGGGGATTGGTAACCACCACCAGTAATACTAATGTCTCTAATGGCGTTGATAAATTTGGCTCACTCCGATATTATAACGGACCACAGGTTCGGGATAAGGCATTAGAGTATAAGTTCGAGCTGCCGAATGGCCAGTATGATCTTACATTAGGATTCAAAAATCCGTGGAGCGGCCGAAGTGTCAATATCACCGGTGAGGGACAAAATCTATCCAATGGCGATTTTGATATCGGAAGCTATAACGCTGTAAAAGAGGTCACGTATCAACAGGTTTCGGTAACCGATGGAGCATTAGATGTCAGGATCCAAGGTCCTGCCACAGCTGCCCTATCAAACTATAATGACCCATTAGTAAACTATATCATGATCAAAAATTATGTAGTGATACCACGATCAAACTTAGAAGCCAAAATAGAAACAGCGAAGAAAGAGGCAGAAAAAACAAATACCTATACCCAATTCAGCCTAGAATCACTAAATAAAGCCATCACACAAGCAGATGCCCTGGTTAAAAATATCAATGAAAACGGGTTAGATAGTGAGAATAAAACGATTCAAGAGCAAATTCGAACAGCCATAAAAAATCTAGACTCTGCATTGGCAGGGCTTACTGTATACGCTCCGAATACTTCCTATAAACCCGGGCAAGTATGGACAGATACAAACGGTGCCCCTATTCAGGCGCACGGCGGCGGGATTATGTATGATGAGCAAACAAAGAAATATTATTGGTACGGCGAAGATAAAACGAATGGTTATCTTCCTGCCAGAGGGGTAAGAGTTTATTCTTCTACTGATTTATATAACTGGAAAGATGAAGGATTAGCCCTTACTGCGATTGAATCGATGGACCAATTTGAAACCGATCCATTAATCTCTAAGCTTTATGAAGGCAGAAAGGACAAGTCCGATATTCTAAATGATATTGGTACAGACCGGGTAATAGAAAGACCTAAAGTCATCTACAATGAAAAGACGAAAAAATATGTCATGTGGATGCATACCGATGGCCCTTCGAAGACATCGACTGCGTTGTATGCAAAAGCGGAAGCAGGTTATGCATTAAGTGATTCTCCTACAGGACCTTTTGTTTATCAAGAAAGCAATCGGATGGATAGAGCGCCTAAAGATGCGACATACAATGGTCAGCCAGACCAGCCAGGGATGGCCCGTGATATGAACTTGTTCAAGGATGACGACGGTACCGCATACTTGATCTATTCCAGCGAAGAAAATAGGACCATTTATATTTCAAAGCTAAATGATTCTTATACTGATGTGGTAGGCTGGCATAAGGACGGAAATATAGAACGTGATACTGAGTATAAAGCGGTTTATGGTGAGGATTATGTGAGGGTCTTCCCAGGGGCGCAGCGTGAAGCACCGGCAATGTTTAAATATCAAGGAAAATACTATTTAATAACATCTGGCGCTACCGGCTGGGACCCAAATCCAGCAAGGTATACAGTGGCGGATAATATTTTCGGAGAATGGAAGCCTTTGCGTGATCCTTCGATAGGCGATAAAGCTTCCACAACATTTGATTCACAAAGTACTAGTGTCATTCCAGTCGATGCTAAAAAGGGTAAGTTTATTTTTATGGCTGACAGATGGAAGGCTAGTGATCTAAAGGATTCAAGATATATATGGCTGCCAATTGAGTTTGGCCAGGGTGATGAAATGAGTCTGCAATGGTATGACGAGTGGCAGCTGGACGCATTAGACAGAATGGGGAAAGTCACCATCAATACAGAATTGCCTCAGAAGGTGTCTGTTGGTCAAGTGCCTGCTTTACCGAATAAAATCAACGTAACAAATTCAGAGGGGGAAAAGCTGGATACGGCGGTAACATGGGCAATTAATCTAGCCGATTTCTCAAAGCCTGGTACTGTTGTCGTTGCAGGCACACTTTCTGAGTTAGCCAATAAAGTGATTAGAATAAAAATCTTAGTTATTCCGGATCATGTAAGATATTTTGTCCATGCCGGCGGAGTGAAAACAGGTGATTACGTGACATGGTCTTCTTATATGGAGAATACACTATTAAATAAAGAAGTAATTGATCAAAAGTATGACCCAGTTAATGGTCAGACATGGGGATTTGTTGGGGATAAAACAAGACTTGCTGGCGGAGAAGGTGATGATCTATTTTCTTCATTACGCTACCTTTTGGCGAATTCTGGTGATGACCTTTCATATAAGTTTGATCTGAAAAATGGTAAGTACACAGTATATACCGGTCTATATGATCGCTGGTATTCATCGACTAAGGGAAGCAGAAAAGCGGATATCCTAATTAACGGTGAAACAAAAACGAATGGATATGTATTTACAAGCTCCTATGATGTCCTAAGTTATCAACATGTGAACGTAACAGATGGAAAATTGGATGTGACTGTTCGCAGGGTACCTGGTTCACCAGATCCGCAAATCAGTTGGATTATGATTGTGGAAGAAGATACAACCGCTCCCGTCATTACGGTTAAAGGTAATGAGGGAACCTATTCTGTTGATGGAAACATATCCATCTCCTGCAGTGCGAGCGATGATTTATCTGGAATTGCATCTGTTGATTGTCCGGCCATTGAAGGTCCAGCATATGAATATAGTATTGGTGGAAATAAATTTACAGCAAAAGCTACAGATCATGCAGGGAATACCTCGAAAGCTGACATTCAATTTACAGTGACTGTTGACTTCGACAGTCTAAGCCGATTGACTGAGTCGTTTATTACAGACGAAGGAATAGCGCATTCACTTACCGCCAAACTTGCTGCAGTTAAGGAATCCTCAGCTAGAGGAGATAAAGAGCCAGTTGAAGGCAAGCTTACTGCATATGTGAATGAACTGTCTGCCCAAAGCGGTAAATCCATTACGGAAAAGCAGGCAAATCTATTAATATCACTGTCTAGTAACCTTTTATTAAAATAAAAAAGACAGGTCTAAAGGAAAAATAAAGTAAAACGGACACGCCCTAGTTGAGTGATGAATCAGCCACTAGGGCGTATCCTCATTGCTTTTAATTGATGATTTATTATTAGGTACTTTTCCAACATATTGTTTTCGGAACTGATTGGGAGTTAAATGTTCCAGCTTTTTGAAGATTCTACTGAAATAAGCGGATTGTGTGAAACCACTGCTTTCTGAAATCCTATCAATGCTCCAATCTGTTGAAACCAATAATATCTTTGCTTGATCAATACGAATTTTATTTACATATTCAATCGGTGTACAGCCAAAGGACTGAATCATGCATCTTGCAATATGATTGGGATGGAATTTGAGAGCCCGGCCAATACTTTCATAGGTCACTTTTTTGGCATAATTTTTCCGCAAATAAACGGCTGCTTTTTCTGCGACCGCGAATGCGGGCAGTGAATTGGCTAAGTGCAAATGATTTGAAAGTTCTTGGAGTAATTGCTGAAAAAGGATCTGCCGCTGCCATTCTCTAGAGTAGATAGACTCATTTTCCGATGAAGTAATTTTTGAGCACAGGAGTTCAACCGCTTCAGGATTGGATACTTTGCAATATTTGGGTAGTGTAATTCCGAACGGGCTCTCTGATAAAAAGTTTCCACAATCTTCAGCAGCTCTTTCCTCGTAATGAAAAGGTTTAGAAATGGTAAGATCCTGCCAGCCCTTCGAAGAAACAAAATGAAACCAAAAAAAGTCGGTAATTTCATCACACGGTGAAATAGAATAATGGTGCCGATCGGGGTAGAGAATCAATGCATTTCCTCTACTAACCTTATATTTACGATAATCTTCACCCATGAACAATTGTCCTTTTGTGACAAGTAATAAATCAAAAACACCAATATTATTTCGATTTAGATGTGATTGACCGATATCAAAAGTATTTTTACCGGCGGCAAGAAGTGTTGGTAAAGGCGGGGCAAACAATTGAAGCATTTAATCACTCCTTTAATGTTAGGATTGTGCAATTTTATGTTATGATTTGATATTTTATTCTTTAATAATAACACTATAATAGGTTCATAAATGTTTTTATTTTAATGTATTTATAGTAAAGAGGTGTTGGAAGGGGGAGGGGAATTATGCAAAGCATACGGTGGGTGTGGGGGTATATTAAGAACTTTCGCATTCGATTATTCAGTGGACTATTTCTGGCATTAGTTGTTTCCCTGCTAAACATGCTGAATCCATATTTTGCAGGGAAAATTGTCGATAAAGTGATTTATGGCCACCAGAACAATTTATTATGGCCCTTTTTGGGGACTATGATAGGGGTTGCCGTTATTAAAACGGTCATTCGCTATAATTACCAATTAATGTTTGAAACAGTGTCACAAAACGTCATATTTAAAATTAGAGAACAATTGTATGACCGGCTTCAAAAATTAGATTTTAGTTTTTTCGATCGGACCAAAACGGGAGATATTATGGCCCGTATGACTGGGGATTTAGAAGCAGTAAGACACTTTACAGCGTGGGCTATTTATATGATCTTCGAAAATCTAACTATTCTACTCATTGCGATTGGGTTTATGTTCTATATTAACCCATTGCTGGCTTTGGCAATGATAGCGGTAACACCAATTATTGGTTTCTTTGCTACTCGTCTATCCTTCACGGTCAAACCGACATTTACTGAAATCAGGGGGCAGTTTGCCAGGTTAAACTCAGTGGTACAGGAAAACATTAGTGGAAATCGGGTTGTAAAGGCATTTGCAAAGGAAGACTATGAAATTGACAAGTTTTCAGTCGAAAATGAGGCTTTTAAGAAAAAAAGTCTTGATTCTGCAAAAGTGTGGGAAAAGTATTTGCCTGTGCTCGATTCACTTGCAGGGGTATTAACTGTTGTGATGATTCTAGTTGGAGGAATTATGGTCATTAATGGTTCACTAACGTTTGGGGAATTAGTAACCTTTAATTCCTTGATTTGGGCGTTAAATAACCCAATGCGAATGGCTGGATGGTTAATCAATGATGTGCAGCGGTTTATTGCTTCAGCTGAAAAAGTGGAGGACTTGTTAAATACTGAACCAGAAATCACCAATGAAGCAAAACGAGCAGCGGTCAGACACATTAGTGGGGGCGTTGAGTTTAACCATGTGTCCTTTAGTTATGGGGATGAACAGGTCCTAAAAGATATTAGCTTTAAAGTGCTTCCTGGCCAAACAGTGGGGATCATCGGTCCAACCGGAGCTGGTAAATCTACATTGGTAAACCTTTTAAGCCGTTTTTATGATACAGCCGGCGGGGATGTAATAGTGGATGGGCTTAAAGTTAGAGATTGGGATATTTCTAAATTGAGAGATAGTATGGCAATGGTCATGCAGGATATATTCCTTTTCTCCGATACGATTGAAGGGAATATTGCGTATGGAAATCCAGATGCTACTTTGGAAATGGTGCAATCTGCTGCTAAAATGGCGGAGGCTCATGATTTTATTACCAAACTTCCAGAAGGTTACGACACGATTATTGGGGAACGGGGTGTAGGTCTTTCGGGAGGCCAAAGGCAAAGGATTGCTTTAGCCCGGGCTATTCTAAAGAACCCATCCGTCCTAGTTCTTGATGACACAACATCAGCTGTAGATATGGAAACGGAGCTTCGTATCCAGCGGACATTAAAGTCATTACTAAAAGAGAAGACCTGTTTTATCATTGCTCATCGGATTTCTTCTGTAAAAGAGGCCGATTTAATCCTTGTCATGGAAAATGGCGAAATCATTGAAAGAGGTAAGCATAAAGAGCTGCTTGCGAAAAAAGGGTATTACTACAAAGTGTTTATGAATCAAAATGGCAATTTTGATGGTCAGCACAATGGTGAGGATGTGATCTATTTAAATGGCGCGCAATAAATTTGATGTGGATGAAGAGTTGGAATCACCATTCAGCTTTGTTCATCTGAAACGATTATTTACTTATTTAAAACCGTACAGAAAAAAGATTCTATTGACCGTTTTGATTATGCTGATTGCCAGCGGAGCAAATTTAATTGGACCCTATTTAATAAAAAAAGCAATCGATGATAGTATTCCGAACAAGGATGTAGGAAGTTTAGTGGTCCTTTCCTGCATTTACCTTGGTGCCCTAGTGATTACCGGGATTTGTATGAAATTTAGAATTAGAATGATGTCCGAGATAGGGCAAAGCGTCATCCTCAACATTAGAAAAGACTTGTTTACCCATTTGCAAAAATTGTCTTTTTCCTTTTATGACAGCCGCCCGCACGGGAAGATTTTAGTGAGGGTGGTTAACTATGTTAACTCCTTAAGTGACTTATTATCAAATGGTTTAATTAATTTGATTACCGACCTGTTTAGCCTGTTCGTGATTGTCGGTTTTATGTTAGCGATTGATGTAAAGTTAACGCTAATGGCAATGCTCGGATTTCCTGTCCTTGCTGCCGTCATTCTCCTTATTAAAAATGCACAGCGGAAAGCATGGCAAACATTAAGTAATAAGCAGTCCAACATGAATGCTTATATTCATGAAAGTATCAATGGAATCAAAGTAACCCAGGCTTTTACAAGGGAAGAAGAAAATAAACGAATCTTTAGAGACGTATCGGAGAGTTATCGAAGCTCATGGATGAAAGCGGTTAGAATTCAGTTCCTGCTATGGCCATCGATTGAGAATATTTCAGTTCTCACTACTTCAATCATTTATGTTTTCGGTATATCCCAGATTGGAGAAGGAGTAACCGTTGGTGCTTTGGTTGCCTTTGTTGGCTATATAAGCATGTTTTGGGCTCCAATTGCCAATATCGGAAACTTCTACAATGCGATTATTAATGCAACCGCCTATTTGGAACGAATTTTTGAAATGATTGATGAAAAGCCTACCGTAGAAGATCAACCAAATGCTGTGGAGCTTCCTCTTATCAAAGGAAAAGTTGAATTCAAGGATGTTATCTTCGAATATGAAGAAGGCGAAAGAATCCTTAAAAATGTAAGTTTCTCTGTCAATCCTGGTGAAACCATCGCACTTGTCGGTGCTACCGGATCGGGAAAGACCACAATTGTCAGCTTGCTCAGCCGTTTTTATGATGTAAGCAACGGAAAAATTGAAATTGACGGTGTTGATATCAGTACTGTTACCATTCCTTCTCTAAGGAAGCAAATGGGGGTTATGCTTCAAGATCCATTTATTTTTTCTGGTACGATTATGGATAATATCCGTTATGGCCGGCTTGATGCTACTGACGAGGAAGTGATTGCCGCTGCGAAGGCTGTCCAGGCACATCAGTTTATCAGCGGTCTAGCCGATGGTTATCTAACAGAGGTCAATGAACGTGGCACAAGGCTTTCTACCGGACAGAGACAATTGATATCTTTTGCTCGTGCACTCTTGGCCGATCCTAAGATTTTAATTCTGGATGAAGCTACCTCATCGATTGATACGGAAACCGAACTGGCGCTGCAAAAAGGCCTTGAGAATTTACTTGCGGGAAGAACATCTTTTATTATTGCTCACCGTCTTTCCACGATTCAAAATGCAAGCCGTATCCTTGTCATTGATAAAGGCAGAATCATTGAGGAAGGATCACATAACGAGTTATTAAGCCGAAAGGGTTTCTATTGGAACCTGCATCAATCACAACATCAATCCTTAGAAGTCGGATAAATAGGAATAAAAGAGAAGGGTATAAGGAATCTGGTAAAAGCCGGATTCCTCTTTTTAAAAGACTTTTTTTGTAAGTAAATTAAATTGGAGGTTAATAGCTTGATCATTGTTGATTATAAAAGATTGCTAGAAGTTAATACTTCTTTGTTATTTTCAAGCAAGGAAGAAAAAAACAAATGGTGGAGATCTATCAGCCACAATGCCGTTTTTCAACCGCTTCTTGATGAAATTAGGAATGAGGCAGGGAGGATTTTGACAGAAAAAGACCCGGAGCTGCCCTATTCACTGTTTAAAAATTTTTTTGAAACCGGTTTCAGACTGGAATATGAAAAGGTTTATTTTGAAAAGAGGAGACGGCTGAATACCTTTACGATCATGGTTTTGCTAGAACCTACAAACATTGATTATTTAACGGCGTTGGAAAATACCATTTGGTCAATTTGCAATGAGTATAGCTGGTGCCTGCCCGCTCATTTGCTAAATAGTCCGGAAACATCGGTACAAGTCAGTTACTCTTTAAAAGAAGCTTTTGTGCAAGCATATTCGATTGACTTGTTTGCAGCTGAAACCGCATTTTCTTTGGCAGAAATATTGAGACTCACAGAGGATTACTTGAATCCCCTCATTTGTAAGCGTATTTACGAGGAAGTGTATAAACGAATATTCCATCCATTTAAGGATAATCACTTTGGCTGGGAAACACAGACCCATAATTGGGCTGCTGTTTGTGCGGGATCAATTGGATCAGCAGCGCTGCATTTACTGAAGGATCCTGGAGAACTTGCCATAGTAATCGAGCGGGTGCTTCCAGCCATGGATTCTTATTTAAAAGGTTTCAATGACGATGGCATTTGTCTTGAGGGGTACGGCTACTGGCAATATGGCTTTGGCTATTATGTGTATTTTGCAGACTTATTAAAAAAGAGGACTGGAGGCAAGTTGAACCTCTTTGATTCTGAAAAGGTCCATCAGATTGCCCTCTTTCAACAAAGGTGTTTTCTGAGTCGGAACTTGGTTGTGAACTTTTCAGATGCCCAGCCGACAGCCACCGTTTTTTTAGGCCTGAGTCATTATTTAAGCAAAATTTACAATGATTTTGAGGTCCCGGAACAGGATTTACGCGCGAAGTATACCGAGGATCATTGCAGCAGATGGGCTCCAGCCATTCGCAATCTACTATGGTTTGATGATACGGCATTACCGACACAAAGGAAGAGCGAAACCTTTTACTCGGAAAAACCTGCATGGTTTATTTCAAGGCATCAATCAGAATCCGGCTGTTTTTCCTTCGCAGCAAAAGGCGGTCATAATGATGAACCTCATAATCATAATGATCTCGGCCATTTTATCTTGCAAGGTAATAATGAAGTGTTTTTAAAAGATTTGGGCGCTGGTTTATACACTAAAGATTACTTTAATGACAAACGCTATACGTATTTATGTAACGGTTCCCAGGGACATTCTGTTCCTATTATTAATAATCAATTTCAAAAAGATGGTGCAGAGCATTTTGCCAGGATTCGTCATGCTTCACTAGAAGAAGAAGTGGATACCTTTGAACTGGATATTGAAAATGCGTATGAAGAAGAGGGTCTTCAAAAATTATCCCGAAAGTTTTCTTGGATGAAACTAAATCAGCCTAAGCTTATTTTGGAAGATAAATACACTTTTACCGAACAGCCCGTTTCAATTATTGAACGGTTTATTATACCCCCACTTTCGATAACGAAGGATGATAAAGGAGTCTCCCTTGAAGGGCAAGAACGACTGAGAATCTTATATGACAAAACAAAGCTTTCTCTAGTAGTAAGAATACTAGAATTTGAGAACCATTTTGGAAAAACAGAAAATAATATGGCGCTCGATTTTATTGTAATTAATCCAGAAAGGAATTGTAGTGTTAAACTGGTTTTCCAATTTGATTAGAAAGGGTGAAGAAAATGACAGAACAACCAAACTGGGTAAGCGAGGCATGGCAGCAAGTTACGCAAAAGGTAAACAGAACCAGCAAAACAATAGGAGCCAATTTTCCGCACGCAAGTGAAAACGGGACTTATATTCTTGCGGAACCGCACTGGTGGACAGCTGGTTTTTGGCCAGGATTGCTGTGGCTGGTATATCAGGATACGAAAGATGCTGCATTAAAGCAGCTGGCAGAGGAATGTGAGGCCAAGCTGGACACTGTTCAAAATGAGTATTATCGGCTCGATCATGATATGGGCTTTATGTGGACTTTAACGAGTGTTGCCCACTATAAACTCTTAGGAAATGAGGATTCCAAACGACGTGCACTCTTGGCTGCCAATCTCCTGATGGGAAGATTTAATGTGAATGGAAATTTCATCAGAGCTTGGAATCCATGGACAGAGGGAGAAGACAATAGCGGAGTAGCGATTATTGATTGCATGATGAATTTGCCGCTATTGTACTGGGCAAGTGAAGAAACAGGTGATCCAAGGTTTAAGAGTGTTGCCAAAAGGCATGCTGACACGGTGTTGGAGCATTTCATCCGCAATGATGGCAGTGTTCACCATATTGTCCGTTTTGATCCCGAAAGCGGGAGTAAGGTTGAGGCTTTGGGGGGGCAAGGCTACAGCCTGGACTCAGCATGGTCTAGAGGAACCGCATGGGCAATATATGGTCTGACATTGTGCTACCACTATACTAAAGAGGCAAAATACTTGGAAACTGCCAAACGGGTGGCTCATTTCTTTATCTCCCATCTTCCAGAAGATTTTGTTCCTGATTGGGATTTTCGTCTTCCTGCAGATATCGATTCACCAAAGGATTCGTCTGCCGGTGCGATTGCGGCATCGGGTCTCTTGTTATTGGCAAATCAGGTAACAGCGGCAGAAGCACCTGTTTACAAACGGGCTGGGGAAAAGATTCTCGAATCCCTTTTTAGGAATTATGGTAATTGGGAGGGCTCGGAGGAGGGATTAATCTTGCATGGGACAAGCCATTTTCCTGACGGGAAATATACGGATAACCCGCTGATTTACGGTGATTACTATTTTGTTGAAGGCCTTGCCAGATTAAAAGGTTATAAGGAATTATTTTGGTAGAATGATCTGCCCGCTGGGAGCACTTGTACTTAAAAGGAGCCATTATGTATGTTAAAACTCAATTTACCTATACAAAAGAATCCTCTCCAATCAAGACGAGATTTTATTAATGCTGTAAATCAAATAATAAACCCATTGAAACCCTATTACAGCAAGGGAAGAGCACTTTTGCAAATTGGAAGTACAGGTGCCGGTTACTCTGATTTGATTGCTGGAATGGAAGGATTCTCAAGGGTGCTTTGGGGCCTCGTTCCACTATTGGCTGGAGGAGAAGAATCGGAAATCTGGGAAGATTGTCTGCAAGGAATCAAGAATGGTACAAACCCTTCCCATGAGGAATACTGGGGAGAAATTACCGACTTCCATCAAAAGGCCGTCGAAATGGCGGCATTTGGCTATTGCTTAGCACTAACACCCGAAAAGGTCTGGGAACCGCTAAGTAATCTTGAAAAAGCAAACCTATTTAACTGGCTCAATCAGATTAATCAAATCAGAGTATATGATTGTAATTGGCTGTTTTTCCCGGTGCTTGTGAACCTTGGTTTTAAGAGAGTCGGATTACCTTATGATCAGGAAAAAGTGAAGGAAAACCTTGACCGCATTGACCAATTTCATTTAGGAGAAGGATGGTATGCGGACGGAAAAGATGCTCATTGTGACTATTACGGACCATTTGCAATCCATTTTTACAGTCTTCTATATTCAGCACTAATGAGTGAAGAGGATCCAATAAGGGCGCAGCGCTATAAAAGCAGAGCCGAGTCTTACGCTAAAGACTTTATCTATTGGTTTAGTAGTGATGGTTCTGCCCTTCCATATGGAAGAAGCTTAACCTATAGATTTGCCCAATCTGCTTTTTGGAGTGCGCTCGTTTATGCTGGAGTGGAGCCGTTTCCTATGGGTGTAATGAAGGGACTGATCTTAAGGAACCTCCGCTGGTGGTTCAGACAGCCTATTTTTGATTCTAATGGTTTGTTGACAATTGGCTATCGCTATCCCAATTTGCTTATGGCGGAAAATTACAATTCACCTGGCTCACCGTATTGGGCCCTGAAGACCTTTTTACCTATAGCGTTGCCAGAGAATCATCCTTTTTGGCAGGCAGAAGAAATGCCGCTTCCAGTTTTAAAAACAAAGGTGGTTCAACCAGCACCACGCTTTATATTGTGCAGACAGGATGAAAAAGACCATCTTGTTGCGTTTAACGCGGGATATCAGCATATGAATGACCACTCCCACACTGCTGCTAAATACGAGAAATTTGTTTACTCAAATGTATTCGGCTTTAGTGTTTCAAAAGCAGAGTGGGGACTTGGGCAAAGTGCATTTGATTCAATGCTGGCTATAAGCGAGTGCGATAATATTTTTAGAGGTAAAAGAAAGTGTGAAAAATATACCATTGATGAAAACGTGATTTATACAAAGTGGAAACCGTGGAAGGATGTTGTGATCCGAACCTGGATTGTGGCAGGGGCACCATGGCACATCCGCATTCATTGTATTGAGACAAGTAGAAGCCTAGATGTTGCGGATGGGGGATTCGCACTAGGACTAGAAGATAGCGCATTTATAGATCAAAAAATGGAAGTATTGGCAAATAAGCAAGAAAGCTTGGCCTTATTACCGTGGGGAGCAAGCGGCATCAAAAGTATTTATGGAAACGGGCAGGCGGAGGTGGTCTATCCAAATGCAAATACGAATTTGATGAATACCCGTACAGTCATTCCGACGGTAAAGGCAAGCCTTAATCCAGGTACGCACTGGCTGGTAAATGCAGTGTTTGGGCAACCGGGCAGTGTGAATGCTATTAATCTATGGGACAATGTACCGCATGTTGTGGTTACGGATGGAGAAATTATTATTGGAGAGGGACTTGAGAAAATTACTATTCCAATAGGTAAGGAAGATTAGCAAGAAAGAGCCTGGGTATACAGGCTCTTTTCTTATGTAAAAAAGCTTTGGCGATCTAGGATTTAAATTCGATGTGGAGAGGCTGTAAACTAAAGTACTTTTAGGATAGCTTGACCTATTTAAGAAAAACTAGTAAAATACAGGTAAAAAGTTTTACTTTATTTTGTGGAAACAAACCATTGATAAATAAGTGAAATTAATATTTTTAAATTTTTATGTAAACGATAACAGAAGTGGAGGTGAATAGAATGGCGACAATTAAAGATATTGCCGAAGAGTCGGGTTTTTCAATCTCGACGGTTTCACGTGTCTTAAATAATGATCAAAGCCTTTCTGTTCCGGATGAAACAAGGGAAAAAATATATGAAATTGCGGAAAAACTTAACTATCGTAAGAAAACGGTAAGGCTTTTAGTAAAGAATATTGCCTTTTTGTATTGGTTAACAGACATTGAAGAATTAGAAGATGTCTATTTTAAGACCATGAGGATAGAAATTGAAAAGTGGGCAAGTAAATATAACATCGAGCTAACCACTTATAAAATAAGCGATGGAATCGAGAAAATCCCTGATACAATTGAGGGCTTTATTGCCGTAGGTATGTTTTCAGACAAAGAGTTAGCACACTTGAGAAAGATTACTACAAAGGGTGTTTTCCTCGATACAACACCTGACCCGAATCATTATGATTCTGTCCGGCCTGATTTAGTGCAAATGACGCGAAGAACTGTTGACTTTCTAATAGAAAAAGGCCATTCCGATATCGGTTTAATTGGCGGTACCTATCATAACCCCAATACAGATCAAGATGAAATGGATATTCGTGAACAGACGTTTCGTTCGTATATGGTGGAGAAGGGGTTATTAAAGGAGCAGTTTATTTTTTGTCATAGAGGTTTTTCTGTTGAAACTGGCTACCGTTTGATGACAGATGCCATAAAAAAACTCGGTGATGGATTACCAACCGCCTTCTTTATTGCGGCAGATCCGATTGCCGTTGGCTGTCTGCAAGCATTAAATGAAAATGGAATCGCCATTCCCAATCGGGTAAGCATAATTAGTATTAACAATATTAGTGTAGCAAAATATGTTTCGCCGCCATTGACTACATTCCATATTGATTTGAAGGAAATATGTAAAAACGCAATCGAATTGCTTTTGGAACAAGTGCTGGAAAAACGTAAAATCGTAAAGACTTTATATTTAGGATCGGAGTTAATAGTCAGAAAAAGTACCAATTAGAGAGCAGTAAAATTACTGCTTTTCTTTTTGATTAATTTTCGTAAAAAAATTCACTTAATTTAGTAAAAAAGTTGTTTACACTTTTTCTTAACGGTGATATATTTATTCTTGTAAACCGCTTTCACTCATTTGACTTGAAAGGACGAAAAAGATATGAAAAATTTTAAGAAATATGCCGGGATCGTAAGTGGACTTGCATTGAGCTTCTCATTGGTTGCTTGCGGACCACAAGACAGTAGTAAGTCAGGTTCTGATACTGCAAATAAAGATTCAAAAGAAACAAAACAATTACTAGTTTGGGAAGACCAACAAAAATCTGCTGGTATCAAGGATGCCATTTCCCAGTTTGAGAAAGACCATAACGTAAAAATCAAAGTGGTTGAAAAACCATACGCAAAACAAATTGAAGGCTTACGTCTAGATGGCCCAGCTGGGACAGGCCCCGATGTATTAACAATGCCTGGTGACCAAATTGGTACAGCTGTAACCGAAGGCTTAATTAAAGAGTTAAACGTTGGTGACGATGTTCAATCCATTTATACGGATGTTGCTATGCAGTCACAAAAAGTAGATGGCAAGGTTTACGGTCTTCCAAAAGCAGTGGAAACAACAATGCTTTACTATAATAAAGACCTAATTGCAGAGAAGGACCTGCCAAAAACTCTTAATGAATGGTACGAGTATGATAAGAAAGTAACTAAAGGCGGCAATTATGGATTCTTAGCTCTATTTGACCAAATTTATTATGCTCAAAGTGTAATGAGTGGTTATGGCGGCTACATCTTCAATAAAGATGATCAAGGTAAATATGACCCAGCGGACATCGGTATTAATAATAAAGGTGCGGTTCAAGGGGCAGAAGTTATTCAAAAGTTTTATAAAGAAAAATTATTCCCTGCTGGTATTATCGGTTCACAAGGTATAAATGTTTTAGAATCATTATTTACATCAGGAAAAGCAGCGGCAATCATTTCTGGACCTTGGAACATCGACCCGTTTACAAAAGCGGGCGTTAACTTTGGTGTGGCGAAACTTCCAGAGTTAGACAATGGTAAAAACATGAGTGCGTTCGTTGGTGTAAAGAGTTATAACGTAAGTGCATATTCAAAAAATGCAGAACTAGCTCAAGAGCTAGTTGAATTCTTAGCTAACAAAGATAATTCGAAGAAACGTTTTGAAATTACAAAAGAAGTTCCTGCAGTAAAAGATTTAGCTAATGACCCAGTTGTCACAGACAGTGATGCAGCAAAAGCTGTTGCACAGCAATCTCAATTCTCAGAATTGACACCAAATATTCCTGAGATGAACGAAGTTTGGACACCTGCTGATGCAGCATTACAAACTATTGCAACAGGCAAGGCGGAACCAAAAGCAGCCTTAAATCAAGCGGCTGAAACTATTAAAGGACAAATAAAAGCAAAGCACAGCAAATAATTAAATATAAGGAATGGTGTCAAACGCCTAATGAGGTTTGACACCATTTGTTTTCTAATGATTCCTGACTTTGAATTATGTCTAGCTTCAGCGCCAAGCCCCTCGGGGTCATAAGCCAATCGCTTCGGAAGGCAAAAAGCGCCTTCTGTCAGCGCTTGTCTTATGCCTGTCGGGTCTGAACTGGCGCTTGCGCTTTCAAATTAAAGAGGTGAAGAGAATGCAGCATCGTAAAACCGCCTTAGTACTATCTATTATTCCCGGGCTTGGGCAATTGTACAATAAACAATGGGTAAAAGGTTTATTGTTCCTCATTTTTGGGATATCGTTCATTGCGGTATTTAAAGATTTATTAAATATGGGTTTTTGGGGGCTAATGACACTTGGGACGGAAGTGCCGCGGGATAATTCCATATTCCTGCTGGCTGAGGGGATTATTGCCCTGATTGTTACCAGTTTTGGACTTGCATTTTATTATGCAAATTTCAGGGATGCTTATAAGAATGGAAAAATGCGTGATGAAAACATGAATCCAAGTTCTCTTAAAGAAGATTATCACAATTTAATTTCACAAGGTTATCCTTATGTGATTAGTGGACCTTCGCTATTTATTTTAATTTTTGCAGTTGTATTTCCAATATTATTTAGCTTTGCATTAGCCTTTACGAATTATGATTTATACCATTCTCCTCCAGCGCACTTAGCTGATTGGGTTGGATTAAGTACATTTAAGCAAATATTTACAGTGGATATCTGGCGTTCAACCTTTTTCGATGTTTTAAGCTGGACGGTCATCTGGACACTTGTTGCTTCAACAGTTCAGGTTGCACTTGGTATTTTCTTAGCGGTACTAGTTAACCAAAAAGACCTTAAATTTAAGAGACTTTATCGTACGATTTTAGTTTTACCATGGGCGGTACCAGGATTTGTTACAATTTTGATTTTTGCCGGCCTATTTAATGACAGCTTTGGTGCGATTAATAATACAATTTTAGCTGCATTTAGCATTGATCCAATTCCTTGGATGACCAATGCTGCTTGGTCCAAATTAGCGCTTATCCTAATGCAGGGCTGGCTCGGATTTCCGTATATTTTCATCGTGACTACAGGTGTCCTTCAGTCAATTCCTGATGACCTATATGAAGCGGCCACGATTGATGGGGCCTCTATCTTTGCTAAATTCAGACATATCACCATGCCAATGATTTTACTCGCAATGGCGCCGATTATCATTACGCAATATACTTTTAACTTCAATAATTTCAATATTATTTACCTGTTCAACGGCGGGGGGCCGGCGGTTCCTGGGTCAAATGCCGGTGGAACCGATATATTAGTTTCTTGGATTTACAAATTAACCATGCAGTCGAGTCAATATTCACTTGCGGCCGCATTAACCATTTTGTTATCTGTATTTGTCATTGCGATTGCTTTATGGCAATTCAGAAGAACAAATTCGTTTAAGGAGGGGGCTTAATAGATGTTAACAGGTATGAAGGGAAATCGATTTTTTCGTCTCTTTGCTTCCCATTTAATCTTAATTCTGATGGCGGTTATTATCATTTACCCCCTATTATGGACAGTCGGTGCAAGCTTTAATCCCGGTAACAGTTTAGTCAGTAATTCTATTATTCCAAAAAATCCAACGTTGGATCATTATAAAGAGCTATTTGCAGGAAAAGAAAGTCTGCAGTATGGTCATTGGTATTTAAATTCTCTTAAAATTAGTATTTTTACAATGATTGGATCCGTTATCAGTGTTTCCTTTACAGCATATGCCTTTTCGCGATTTCGCTTTAAAGGCAGAAAAAATGCTTTAACTCTGTTTTTGTTGCTGCAGATGATTCCGCAGTTCTCAGCGTTAATTGCTCTGTTTGTACTGGCGCAGCTTCTAGGCATGATGAACAGCCATTGGCTCTTAATCCTGCTGTATATTGGCGGGACGATTCCAATGAATACTTATCTGATGAAAGGATATATGGACTCTATTCCTATGGACTTAGATGAGAGTGCCAAGATTGATGGTGCAAGCAATACAAGGATCTTCTTGCAAATTATCATGCCATTATCAAGGCCAATGTTAGCGGTTGTTGCGATGAATGGATTTACTGGTCCACTTGGGGATTTCGTCATGTCATCGACCATTTTGCGAACACCAGAATCTTACACATTGCCAATTGGGCTATACAATTTAGTCAATGAAGTAATGGGTGCAAGTTATACAACCTTTGCGGCAGGGGCCATTCTCATCAGTATACCTATTGCCATCGCCTTCCTGTTGTTACAAAAGCACTTTGTTTCTGGCTTAACGGCTGGTGGGACAAAAGGTTAATGAAATGTCTGTATAAACTAATGGTAGAAGGAGATTGTTATGACAAATCATGAAAAGACCTATACAACGAAAGCAAACTTCATGCTTCATGGAGGAGACTATAACCCGGATCAATGGCTGGATCGACCCGATATATTAGCGGATGATATCGAATTGATGAAACTAGCTCATACGAATACCTTCTCTGTCGGAATTTTTGCTTGGGCTGCATTGGAGCCGGAAGAGGGAGTTTACAAGTTTGAATGGTTAGACGAAATTTTTAATAACATCCACGGTATTGGCGGACGTGTAATTTTAGCTACACCAAGCGGGGCACGACCTGCTTGGATGTCACAGAAATACCCAGAAGTATTGCGTGTGAATAGTGCGAGGGTAAAGCAACTGCATGGCGGACGTCATAATCATTGTTTTACCTCGGAAGTATACCGTGAAAAAACACAGAAGATCAATCGTTTGTTGGCTGAAAGGTACGGCAATCACCCTGCGTTATTAATCTGGCATATTTCAAACGAGTACGGCGGAGAATGCCATTGTGATAGATGTCAAGATGCTTTTAGGAATTGGCTAAAGGAAAAATACAATCAAGACCTTAAAGCATTGAATGATGCATGGTGGGGTCCTTTTTGGAGCCATACTTTTACTGACTGGACACAGATTGAATCTCCATCACCAATTGGGGAAAGTATGGTTCACGGGTTAAACCTTGATTGGCGCAGGTTTGTTACTGACCAAACGATTTCATTCTTTGAAAACGAAATTGTCCCAATAAAGGAATTGACACCGAATATTCCGATAACGACTAACTTTATGGCAGATACGCATGAACTTATTCCATTCCAGGCACTAGATTATAGTAAGTTTGCTAAACATCTAGATGTGATCAGCTGGGATGCGTACCCTGCGTGGCACAACGATTGGGAGAGTACGGCAGATTTAGCGATGCGGGTTGGTTTTATCGATGACTTATACCGCAGTCTAAAGCGAAAGCCATTTTTACTAATGGAATCTACCCCAAGCGGTGTCAATTGGCATAACGTCAATAAGGCAAAACGTCCAGGAATGCACTTACTTGCATCGATGCAAATGGTTGCCCATGGATCTGACAGTGTCATGTATTTCCAATGGCGGAAATCACGCGGTTCATCGGAAAAATTCCATGGCGCCGTGGTTGATCATGATAATAGTTCAGAAAATCGTGTATTCAAAGAGGTTGCAAAGGTTGGCCAAACATTAGGAAAACTGTCTGATGTTGTTGGAACCAATCGTCCGGCAGATGTGGCGATCCTGTATGATTGGGAAAGCAATTGGGCACTAAATGACGCTCAAGGGTTTGGATTGGAAACCAAGCGATATCCGCAAACATTAGTCGATCATTACCGTACCTTCTGGGAACAGGATATTCCGGTTGATGTTATTACAAAAGAACAAGACTTTTCTTCTTATAAACTATTGATTGTGCCAATGCTATATTTGGTAAGTGAAGAAACCATTACACGTTTAAAGACGTTTGTTGCCAATGGCGGCAGATTAGTCATGACCTATATCAGCGGCCTTGTCAATGAACATGATCTAACGTATTTGGGCGGCTGGCACAAAGACTTGCAAGAGATGTTTGGCATGAAGCCGGTTGAAACTGATACGTTGTATCCAAGTGATAGAAACTATGTAAGTTATCGCGGCCAGGTATATGAATTGAAAGATTATGCTACTGTGATTGAGCTTGATACCGCCAAGGCTGAAGGTCAATACAAGGTAGACTTTTATGCCAATACCCCAGCGGTTACGAGCCATCAATATAATGAGGGTAAAACCTATTATATAGGCGGCCGTTTAGATGATGAGTTTCATCACGAATTTTATCAGGAGCTAATCAATGAGTTAGCACTAAAGCCAGTAGTTGCTGTAAAACACGAAAAGGGCGTTTCGGTGCAGGTAAGACAAGCTCCTGAACATGACTATATATTTGTTATGAATTTTACGGAGAAGAAGCAGCCGATTGTACTGGAGGACCATGTAAAAGATTTAGTTACTGGTGAGGAACTTACAGGTGAGTTGACATTGGGAACGTATGAAGTTCGTATTCTGGAAAAGGCAACAAATAATTAATGGATGATGATGAGCGTGGGCACTTCCCGCTCAGATTTATCCAATCTATAGAAAACATCCATTTTAATATATAAAGTGGGTGTCTTTTCTATAGATTAAGAGTTTTACAGTTTTATGGAAACGCTCTCTAAGGAATATAGCAATTTTCTTGCTTAATTCATAAATAACGAGAAGGTAGGGTGAATATGCGAGGATTAGTTAAGCCGTTTGCTTTCCTAGTAACAGTTGTATTGGCAGTATCTACACTTCTGTTCAATGGTCAAATCAGTTTTGCGGCAGAAAATTCACAAACACAATATTTAACAAACGGAGGTTTCGAAAGCAATTTTTGGAATGATCATTCATGGAATATTGAAACAAGCAATTGGGACAATTTTGATATTCAACAATATGCTTATGCAAATGATCCTTGGATGACGAAAGATGAAGGGGACCATGCTTTAAAGTATTGGATTAAAGATACGGCAACAGGGACTCCATCGTTTACTGCAAAGCAGATTATCCCGACACTTCCTGCAGGTAGTTATGAATTATCGGTTAAATCGATGGGGGGAGACAGTGCTCAAGCTGGTAGTGTTAGCCTTTTTGTTGGTACAGAAACAATAAATGCTGTGGCAACAACAGGCTACAATGCTTGGGGGACAATTACCTTGAAATTTGATTTAAAACAAGACACATCTAATCTTCAAGTGGGGGCTACTGTTACCGGAGCACCAATGGCATGGGGGTATTTAGATAATTTCACCTTGAAATCTGTTCCTAAGGCCGTTGATGCTGATATTTTTGTTAAAAGAGTAGATGGACTCGATAAGGACTTTATTAAAGGTGTTGATGTTTCTAGCATCATTTCTTTAGAAAACAGCGGTGTTAAATTCTACAATGAGGCTGGAAAAAAACAGGACATTTTTAAAACACTGCATGAGGCTGGAGTTAATTATATTCGTGTCCGTTTATGGAATAATCCTTATGATTTAAAAGGCAATGGATACGGCGGCGGTAATAACGATTTAGCCAAGGCGATTGAAATTGGAAAAAGAGCAACCGCTAACGGGATGAAGCTGCTAGTAGACTTCCACTATTCTGATTTCTGGGCCGACCCTGCTAAACAGCAGGCGCCAAAGGCATGGTCAAACTTAAGTTTCGAAGATAAGAAAAAAGCTTTATATAACTATACAAAAGATAGCCTGCAATCCATGGAGGCTGTGGGAATTAATATAGGTATGGTTCAGGTGGGCAATGAAACGAATGGAGGAGTTGCAGGGGAAAAGGATTGGACAAAAATTAGTGCTTTATTTAATGAAGGAAGTAAAGCAGTAAGAGCAGTTGATCCGAATATCTTAGTAGCGGTGCATTTTACAAACCCTGAAACAGCAGGCAGATATGCTTCCTATGCTAAAACTCTTGCTGAAAATAATGTAGATTATGATGTATTTGCAAGTTCCTATTATCCATTCTGGCATGGCACATTAAGCAATTTGACGTCTGTTCTAAAAAATGTTGCGGATACTTATGGGAAAAAAGTAATGGTGGCTGAAACCTCATACACCTATACCGCTGCAGACGGTGATGGACACGGAAATACCGCACCAAAGGATGCTGGACAAACGTTAAATTATCCAATAACGGTTCAAGGGCAAGCTAATTCCGTACGTGATGTCATTCAAGCAGTTGCTAATGTCGGTTCTGCTGGTATTGGTGTTTTTTATTGGGAACCTGCTTGGATTCCAGTGGGAACCCCTGATAAACTAAAACAAAACCAAATGAAGTGGGAAAAATACGGTTCGGGCTGGGCAGCTAGTTTCGCTGGCGAGTATGACCCTGATGATGCGGGCAAATGGTATGGCGGGAGTGCAGTAGACAATCAAGCAATGTTCGATTTTACTGGCCGCCCGCTTCCGTCCTTAAATGTTTTTAAATATGTAGATACAGGAGCCGTTGCCACTTTAAAAATTGATGAAGTCAAAGATCTGTCTATAAGTGCTATTGCAGGTGAGGATATTAGCTTACCTTATACAGTAGTAGTGACATATAATGATGGAAGTACAGGATATGCCTCTGTTACATGGGATAATGCTGCCCTTCAGCAAGCAATCAGCACTGGTGTTGGTACCTATGTGATTAATGGAACAGTCGAAGGTGGAATGGCTGTAAAAGCTAAGTTAGATATAAAGCCGCAAAACTTTGTGATAAATCCAAGCTTTGAAAATAGTGATCGGAGCATGTGGAAGATTATCTATGGAACGGGTACTACGCCGCAAGCCGATTACCAGCTAAAAGCATCAGATGCTAAATCAGGGGAGTATTCTCTGCATTTTTATTCAGGTACGGCTGTCGACTTTAAAGTGGAGCAGACGATTACTGGCTTAAAGCCTGGGTATTATAATTTATCCATGTTTTTGCAGGGGGGAGATGCCCAAAATCCAGAGATGTATCTATATGCTATATCTGGCGGAAAGGAATATAGAACAGATACCTCTGTAAATGGCTGGGTGAATTGGAGCAATCCTCAAGTTAATAACATTCTTGTAACAGAGGATGGAACCATCAGGATTGGAGCGCGTATAAAGGCTGATGGCGGGGCCTGGGGAAGTATAGATGACTTTAATTTATATCAGATAAGTAATCAATAAGATGTAATTAGAGGCGCATGAAAACGTTCATGTGTCTCTTCTCATTGTCAACTTTTTAATAATATTTTAGTAAGTTATATTCGATAGATGAGATTCCCTTAGCATGAATCTATCTTCCTTTTACCAAACCACTTCAAGATTCCCACTCTCCTAAACTATTCGTTTTAACCTCATCCCGGTATTGGAAACACGGAAACCTCTTGGTACGAAAAAGTTCCAAGTTGGAACCTTATGGAACCACTTTCCAAAATAGAATCTTCAATTATCGCATATTTTCAACAAATCATAATTGGCACAATACTTGCAAGTATATAAGTGACATTGTGATGTGATTCCCAAAGGAGTGAAATGTATGCGCTTAATTAATTCGTTGGCGGTAATTTTGAATGACAAATGTACCGGCTGTAAAATTTGTTCTCAAGTTTGTCCGACTTTAGCAATTACCATGGAACCTGTGCCAGGAACGAAGCATAAAAAGCTGGCTGTGGTCGAGGAGGAAAATTGTACGGGCTGTACGGCGTGTGAACAGCGCTGTCCGTTCGATGCGATTGAGATGACCAATCTGGAAGAGTCTCGTATGATCGGCGTGGATATTAGTCTATCAAACTATGAAGAAGTACAAAAGATTTGTTATGATGCCCATTTACATCCGGAGCAAATTGTTTGCTATTGTACCAGTACACGTGCCGACGAGGTAGCTGCGGCCATTCTTCAAGGAGCGGATACACCGGATAAAATCTCACAAAGAACCGGCTTGCGTACAGGTTGTACGGTAGAATGCCTCCAGCCGGCCATTCGCATGCTGAAATCGGCAGGTATTGAACTCGAAGCTCCTAAAGGCCGTTACCAGTGGTATGGAGAAACACCGACTATTTGGAGTATTCCGGACGAAGTAAAAGAGAAATATTCGAAACGTGGTTTCCATTTTGATGAGGATATTGAATTCCTGGAGAAGCTGCGTAACGCTCCATTATCAAGTGCAACTTGTCAACTTCAAGTGAAAGGGGAGGAAAAGTAATGTACCCAGCACCAATTAAACCACTTAATCCACGGCCATCACGATATGGTATCGACCCATCATTGGTGAAAAACCGTTTTGCTGAGCTTCCGGAGATGACCTCACTAATGCTAAACGAATTGTTTCCGGATGTTCCGGATGTCATTTATCCAAGTTCAGAAGGAATCTACTCAATCCGCCGCCACGCTGAGGCAGCACTCGAAAAAGTGGATCTATCGATGATCCAACCGAATCATACGGTGAATATCTTGGCTTCCCACCACGGATTTACACTTCTGGGCGGAGAACCGTATGCCGAATTATTAAAAACAGTCTATGACGTAGTTAAGCAGCGTACAGGCGCCAGGGAAGTTCGTTTACGTGCAGGCGTGGGTCTGCGCTTTAGAGAGACGGAAGAATATATTAAACGTTTTGAGTTGAATAAGCATTTTGATAGAGCAAGAGGAATGGCCCCAATTGATGAGGGCATTCCGATCGAAACGGAAATCGGGACGCTTTACGGGTTGAAATGGACGTATGATGCTACTTGGATTATTCACGTTCATAACAGTGACGTGCGTGAGGTTCACTTCCACCGCCAGGTAGACCGTGCGGTGAAGCCGTTTGGGATGTCTTATGCGCGGATTGAAACTCGGTCGACTTACCATCAAAACCTAGGACCGCGCGGAGCTAACTTCACTGCTCGGGCTATCTTTGAATCAGAGTTTGTCCAAAGCAAGTTCGTTGGAGCTGTGTTCCTCAACATGTCTCCAAGTGGTGTCATCAGCGTCGAGGCAGATAATGACCTGTACAAGATTAACGATGTCATTACCCTTAGTGGTTTACGTCACTACGGTAAAGTGTTCCAGCTGTTAGGCGAAATTGATGAGTGTATCGTTGGTTTGGACTTCCCATGTCCGGTGCCATATGTATTCTCGGCAGGGGTTATTTACTGTAACTTTGTTGGGGCCAACTGCGATTTGTTTGATCTCGATGAGAGACTCGCACCGTATACATGGTATGCGGAAGCGATGTACGGCAGAGACGGAAAACCGCTCGTTTCAGATGTAAAACCAGTCAATCCAGCTATTAAGATGGTCGTTCATAACTACGCGTGGATCGGATATCCGAGTGCATTCTTCTCTCAGCAGGTGCCAACGCTGGTAGTTGGAAAAGAACAAGCAGACCTGTTTGAACATGATTCGCAAAACATCGAGTATATGAAATACGCGATGGTAGCGGATAACTTACATGATTCCATGAACTTTGCCTATAAAACAACAGGAACAGACAAAGTCATCGTATTTGACGGTGCCGTTGGCGGGATCAATGTGAGCCGCTCCTTGGCAGATCATCTGATGGAAGTTGCACCAAGTGTCAGCGACAAAGTCGATAACATCCTAATGCCAAAATGGCTAAAGCAAAGAGGCATTTTGGTCAACGCATAGGGATTATTGAAAAACGAAGGGTCACCCTAGACCCCCAATATACAGTAAACGTTCACTTATTATGTATTGGGGGTCTGCCCCTTTTGAACATCCTCTCCAACAAGAATTTTTAAAAATGAAACCGGATTCATAGAATTGCTCTGTAATCGTAGCAAAATGATGAAAATGTGGAGGAAAAAATATGTCTAATTTGTCTAGCTCTTCAAATTTAGCAAGTAATCCAAATTCAAGTCCAACAACAGGTGTTAGTAATAGTCAAATGATAAAGGCCTCTATTGCATCTGTATTAGGATGGTCACTCGATCTTTTTGATTTATTTATTCTTCTTTATGTCGCTCCTGTTGTTGGTCAAGTGTTTTTCCCTTCCCATGTCCCGGTGCTTTCACTGGCAGCTGTCTACGCATCTTTTGCGGTAACATTAATTGTCCGTCCGCTTGGTTCCGCCATTTTTGGTGCTTATGCTGATAAGCACGGAAGAAAGGGTGCAATGACTGTAGCATTTATTGGTGTCGGACTGGCTTCTGCTTCATTCGGTCTTCTGCCTACTGTTGATCAAATTGGTATTGCCGCTTCAATCATTTTCCTTGTCCTCCGTATAGTTCAAGGGGTTTTTGTTGGTGGCGTTGTTGCATCTACGCATACAATCGGTACCGAATCTGTTCCAGCTAAGTGGCGCGGAACGATGTCAGGTCTGATCGGCGGCGGCGGTGCAGGTTTGGGAGCATTATTTGCATCGATTGTCTATCTTATTGTTACACAGCTTTTTCCAGGCGAGGCATTTAACGGCTGGGGATGGAGAGTCATGTTCTTCTCGGGAATTTTAAGTTCGGTCATGGGGATCTTTGTATTTAAATCACTAGAAGAATCTCCACTATGGAAGCAATTGAAGAAAGAAAAGGAAAACAAGAAGACTGTACAAATACAGCCAGAGCTTGAAAAATCGCCTGTTAAGATTATTTTTACAAAATATCGCTCCGTATTTTTTGTCAACTTGATGATTGTTTTTGGTGGTGGTGCTGGTTACTATTTAACATCCGGATACCTTCCTACACTCTTGAAGATGGTTAACAAAATTAATCCTACAACAGCATCGTTTATTCTAATGGGAGCTAGTGTTGTGGCCATTATTACACCGATCGCATTGGGATATTTAAGCGATCAAATTGGAAGAAAGAAAACCTTCTTAATTATCGGGGTTATCAATGTTATTGCGCTTCCGGTGCTGGGATTGGGATTGGGACATGCTACAAGTATCTCAGCTATTGCGTTTTATGCGATTGTGTTTTCAGGACTAGGCAATGCCGGATACGCACCTGTTATGATCTTTTTGAATGAGCGCTTCCCAACAGCTATCCGTTCCACTGGTACTGGTATCTCTTGGAACACAGGATTTGCACTTGGCGGAATCATGCCAACATTCGTTTCCTTGGTTAGTAGTGTAACTGGTGGCATTCCTGTTGCGCTGGCTTGCTTCCTTGTTGGAATCTATTTGATTTTCATAATTGGAAGTATCATTATTCCAGAGACAAAAGGAAACTTCTAAATCTTGTAAACTACAGGAGGTGAATAAACATGAAAATGGTCGTGGGTATTTCCGGTGCGAGCGGTGCTATATATGGCGTTCGCACCGTGGAAGCATTGTACCGGCTGGGGGTGGAAGTTCACCTTGTCATCAGTGAAACAGCCAGGAAAACGATCGAGTACGAAACAGATTATCGTTTTCAGGATGTTTATAGAATGGCTTCAGAGGTATATGAAAATCGTGATTTGGGGGCCGCTATTTCAAGTGGTTCTTTTAAAGTAAAAGGAATGATAGTCGCACCATGCTCAATCAAGACACTGGCCGGTATCGCTAATAGTTTTAATAATGAATTGCTGACCAGGGCGGCAGATGTTCAGTTAAAGGAACGCAGAAAGCTGGTGCTTCTTCTACGTGAGACGCCCTTACATCTTGGGCATATCCAACATATGATGAACGTTACCCAAATGGGAGGAGTGATTCTTCCGCCGGTTCCGTCTTTCTATCATTTACCTAAAACAATTGATGATATTGTAAATCAAAGTGTTCAGAAAGCACTTGATCAATTTGATCTTGAAGCTAATTTATTTACGCGATGGTCAGGTATGGAACATCCGATAGAAAAATGATAAATGAATGGACATGAGAGGAGTAGGGATATGTCTACATTAATCGATCAAAAACAGACTACATATTACAATTTCATCAATGGGGAATGGACGGAATCTTCTTCAAAAGAATTATTGGAATCAAAAAACCCGGGTACTGGTGAAGTGGTGGGCTACGCGCAAAAATCAACGGTTCAGGATGTGGAACATGCAATTGATACCGTTTTTCATGCGTTTAACACTAGTGACTGGGGCTATAATCCGAAGCGGCGCTACAACGCTTTGTTAGGTTTAGCACAAAAAATGGAAGAGAACAAGGAACATCTTGCTAGAGTTTTAACGATCGAGCAAGGGAAAACCATCAATGAATCCCGAGGCGAGATTGCCGGTTGTATTGATACCTTAAAATACTTTGCCGGTGCATCCCGGACCGTATTTGGGCGCTCGATCCAGCTTGAATCGCAAAATTTTGGGGTCATTGCAAAAGAGCCGATTGGCGTAGTTGGAATTATCAGCCCATGGAACTGGCCGGCCCTTTTGATGGTTCGGGAATTAGCTCCTGCTTTGGCAGCTGGTAACGGTGTAATTGTTAAACCGGCAAGTCTCACACCGGCTATTTCAGTGGAAATTTTCAAACTTATTGACCAAATTCCTGATTTCACCAAAGGGATAGTGAGCATTGTGACTGGACCTGGACGATCAATAGGTGCAGCGATGGGAACAAGCAAGAAGATCGATATGATCAGCTTCACTGGAGATACTTCCACAGGTAAGACGATCATGGAAATGGCAACAAGCAATATTAAGAAGCTGGCATTAGAACTAGGTGGAAAATCGCCCAATGTTGTATTTGCAGATGCAAATTTAAGGAAGGCAATCCCTCTGATAGGCCGCTCGATCTTTAACACCGCCGGACAGATTTGTATGGCCGGTTCTCGATTGTTAGTCCATGAATCAATTAAACATGAAGTGATTGCCGGCTTAAAACAATATGCGGAGAATCTAAAGGTCGGGAATGGAATTCTTGAAACAACGGATATGGGGCCAGTTATTTCGCAAAGTCAGTTGGATATCGTGACAGACTATATCGAAATGGGACGTAAGGAAGGAAAAATCGTTACAGGCGGTTACCGCTTAACAGGTGGGGAATACGATAAAGGCTTTTTTATAGCACCAACAATTATCGATGAACTGTCGTCATCCTCTAGAGTCGTGCAGGAGGAAATCTTTGGACCGGTTCTAGCTATTCAGTCTTTCTCTAATGATGAAGAAGCACTCGCCATGGCCAATGATTCCGATTTTGGACTCGCTGCTGGTGTCTGGACAACCAATTTAAACCGAGCCATGAAAATGTCGAAAGCAATTAAAGCAGGTACCGTATGGATTAACACGTACAACAGGAACTTCCCAGAAGCTGAATTTGGCGGTTATAAGCAAAGTGGTCAAGGACGTACTCGCGGTATTGATGGATTAAATGAATATTGTGAGACAAAACACATTCATTTTGAAATCGATTAATCAAAACAGGGATGCAAAGGAGGGAATACCGTGACAACAGGACACTTAGTAAAGGCAGCGGATTTTAAATTCTCGTTTAATCTTCCTACTCTAATTGAATTCGGGTATGGAAAGTCTGTTGAGCTGGGACAACGGCTTCAAAAGCTTGGAGTTAAACAGGTGTTTTTAGTAACGGATAAAGGGGTCGAATCAGCTGGGTTGCTTGCAGGATTAACTAGATCTTTGGAAAAATCAGAGATTTTATTCGATATCTTTACAGGGGTAGAACCCGACCCGAGTCTTGAGACCATCAAAAATGGTTATGAAGTTTTTGGGCAAGAAGTGTATGACTGTATTGTCGCAGTCGGCGGTGGAAGTCCAATTGATACGGCGAAGGGGATTCGGGTTGTTGCAGCAAATGGAGGCAGTATCGGTGATTTTGCCGGGGTAAACAGGGTTCCTGTTGCGCCAACGATTCCGCTTATCGCCATCCCAACCACATCTGGTACCGGTAGTGAGGTAACCATGTTCGGCGTTTATTCGGACTGGCAAAATAATGTCAAGGTAACGGTGACTAGTCCCTATATAGCGCCAACAATTGCGATTGTTGACCCTGCATTGACAATGAGTTTACCGGCAAAAATGACCGCTGCATCAGGAATTGATGCTTTGGCTCACGGGATTGAAACCTACTTTTCAATTCTATCCAGCCCTGCATCGGATGCACTTGCGATGGAGGCTATCCATATGGTAAATGGACATCTTCGCAGTGCAGTCGAACGAGGGCATGAAGTGGAAGCACGCGTTGGCCTATCACATGGCAGCTTATTAGCAGGGATGGCTTTTAATAACGGATTTTTAGGATTAACCCATGCGATTGGGAGCGCCCTGTCCGGACACTGTCATGTTCCACATGGGGTTGCAATTGGACTCTTACTCCCAAGTGTAATTGAATTCAATGCGGCTGCTCTTCCGGAAAAAGCAGCAAGAATTGCTGAACAGATGGGAGTGAAGGGTGAGAACCAGGAGGCGTTAGCATCTCAAGCAGGTGGTGCTGTTGCAAGCCTTGTTGAGTCAATTGGGCTTCCAACAAGACTAAGAGAGGTGGGGGTAACGGAGGAGAAGCTTGCTGATATTGCGAAGGATTCATTCAAGAGCGGGATGATGAAAATGAATCCGCGTCAGCCTTCTGACGATGAAGTTTTAGCCTTATTAAAAGCTATATTGTGATTATAAATGGGAAGAGGGATCGACAGTGGCTGCAAGTACGATTATTTTGGGCATTGCTTTACTTTATGTACTAATTACAACAGGCATAGGTCTCTACACCAAGAAATTTTCAAAAAGTTCTGATAAGTATATGACAGGTGGAAAAGAGTTTGGCCCCTTAATCATTGGTCTTTTAATGATGTCCGAGTTTATCGGTACCGGTTCAACTCTAGGGACGGCACAAACCGCTTTCGACAAGGGGATTTCCGCCTCTTGGAATCTAATTACTCTAGCGCTTGCGTTCATACTATTTGCTTATACTCTTGCCAAAAAGTTTCATGAACGAGGGGAGTATACCATTTCCGGTGCCATTTCCAAATCCTATGGAAAAAGCGCAATGGTTATTACTTCGCTTATTATGATTTATGCATTATGTGTAGTAAACGTCTCCATGTATGCAGGTGGTGCGGCAACATTATCTGCGATTCTTAAAATACCACATTCATTGGCAGCTATTTTAGTAGGATTGATCACTGTGGTGTATGTTACTGCAGGCGGAATGTTTGCCGTAGCTTATACAAATTTGATCCATGTGGCATTCAAGTATTTGGGATTAATCCTTGCCTTATCATTTGGATTGGCGGCTGCGGGAGGAGTTGCTGGAGTATCTTTAGACCTTAAACCCCAAATGTTTAGCTGGACTGGAATGGGCTGGCCTATGATTATTGCGTGGACCATTGCCAATATTGGGTCGATTTTTTCAACTCAATATATAATCCAAGCGGTATGTTCCACTAGTGACCAAGCACAGGCAAAAAAAGCAAGTATTTATTCAGGATTATTGGTTATTCCTGTTGGGATTATTGCGGCGGTAATTGGGATGGTTGCAAAAAGCCTGTTTCCAACTATTCCTTCAGCTCAGGCTTTGCCGATCATGACTACTTTGATGAACCCTGTTCTTGGTGGATTGGTCGTAGCCGGTTTGATTGCTGCGGTCTTTGGTACTGTTGCTGCAAGTACAATTGGTTCTGCGGCTTTGATACTAAAGGATTTTTATATTCCCTTTTTCAACAAAAAGGCAACCGAAAAGCAGAAGCTGCGGTTCTCCCGAATTGCGACTGTCGTGATGGGGCTGCTTCCGATCCCTTTTGCAATATTTGCTCCGCAAATTTTAACGACAATCTTTTTTGCTAGAGCATTGCGGACAACGATCGCGGTAATCGTTGTGCTGATGTTCTACTTCCCGAAATTCAGCAGCGGCCGCGGGGCAACCTGGGGAATGATTCTTGCCGTGATCATTACGACCGCTTGGTATTTGAATGGAAATCCGTTTGGCATCGATAATATTTATATTGCCGGTGTTACACCGTTGGTTGTCATGTTAATTGATCACATTTTCAAACAGCCAAAACAGGAGATTATTTTGTTGGAAAAAAAGGAGAATTTTTAAAAACCTTTTCATACAAAAAACCAAACGGAAATCCTTTTATTTGCAAATCTTTTTAAGGAGCAATATCAGCAAGTTTAACTTGTTGGTATTGCTTTTTCCTGTATCTATCAAATTCTATCAAATTGCAATTTAATTGTGAGCTGAGGTGTATCAACCATGTTCGTACAAACCTATACTCCCATCACACCAGCCGGCTGGTCGGTACTCTTGGGTATCTTACCATTGTTTATCCTTTGCCTGCTGCTTATAATGGGTTGGCTAAAACCAGCCCTTACCTATGGTTTGGTTTTACTTCTAACCGCCGGATTGGCCGGGACAGTGTGGGAAATGCCAGTACCGATGATCACAAGTACCGTGTTTTATGGGTTTCTTTTTGCTCTTTTTCCACTCTTTTATATGATTTGGAGTTCAATATTTTTATTTCAGGTGTCCGATAAATGCGGGTATATTAATCGGATTAAGAATACGCTGAAGACGGCCGAAAAGGGAATAGAATGGAAAGTGCTTCTCGTCGGCTTTGGATTGACGGCTTTTATTGATAGCACAGCGGGGTTCTTGGCTCCAGTGGCGATTGTTACGGCGCTTCTGGTGCAATTAGGCGTTGAACCAAAGAAAAGTGCGCTCGCCACTCTATCTTCCAGTGCGATACCGGCTGTATTTGGTGCAGTTGGAGTTCCAGTGATTCTCCTTGCCGAAGTGACTGATCAGCCTTTGGCGGAAACAATAAGGGTGGTTGCTTTTTTCGATATCATTCCTGCCCTGGCGGCCCCCCTTATTACCTGTTTAGCCACCTGCGGCTTTCAATCAACAAGGAAATTTTTTAAACAGATCTTTATTGGAGGCTGCAGTTATGCTGCCGCTACTTTGTTGAGTGTCCTTTTTATCTCTCCCTATTTAGGAGCGATTGTCGGTGCAGCTGTCTATATTGTTGTCATTTTTCTGTTAGGCATAAAGAATGGGATTTTTACAGAAAAATTGTCACCGAAAATATGGTTGAAAAGCTGGTGGCCGTTCGTGCTCTTAACCGTGTTTGTTTCCATCTGGAATATCCCATCCATCCAATCAGTATTGGGAATGGCAGGGAAAGGATGGCCCATTCCGTTTCTGGATCGACAGATTATGACAGAAGCTCCATTTGGACATGATGTGATATCTGTATCCTGGAAAAATAATTTTCTTGCCTCACCGGGAACAGCCATCATTTTAGCTTCGTTGTTTACTGCGTTAACATCTGGTATGGGCTTGCTAAACTGGATTAGGATGCTGTACTCTTCTTTACGTTCTGTTGGAATGGTGGCATTTAATTTATCGATGATCTCATCTGTTGGGTTTTTAATGGTTTATAGTGGTATTGCTGGTACGCTTGCCTATCCATTTGGACATTTAGCCGCTGGATATATGGTGGTAGCTCCACTAATGGGCTGGCTTGGAACCTTTTTAACGGGCAGTAATGCAGCTTCAATTGCCCTGTTTGGCGGTATGCAGGCTTATGCGGCCAAAATTACCGGTCTGCCCGCTGTTGGAATTGCGGCTTGCTTTGCAGTTGCGGCGGTCGGCGGGAAAATGATAGCTCCTCAAGCGCTCGAAGTTGCTGTTAAATCATCCGGTATGGATTCCAGTTCCGAGGCGAAGCTGCTCAGAAAACTGATCGTATTTAGTTTGTTGGTTCCCTGTCTATCCATCGTGGTGATTGTGATGTGGAAACTTTTTAGGACAGAATAGTTTCCATTTTGGAAGTGATAGGCACCAAAACTGGTCATTAAAGTGACTAGTTTATCGTCGTCTGTAATCATATAGCAATTGGCACAATACTTGCATTAGATTAATTGACTTGTGAAATTAAGCTCAGAGGAGCGGAAGAATGCGCTTATTAATTTATAGGCTGTTACTATCAATTACAAATGTAATGGCTGTAAAAATAGGTTAGAAGTAATTTTGAACATCTAAACATTTTTTATAAAAAATAAATAGAGTTACCTAACATTGATTTTATATAATAGGGGGAAATGCTAGTATGCGAGCTAAAACATTCAGGACATGGTTGCAGCACCTTCAATCCGAAGGCCGTCTGGCTGTTATTAATCGAAACGTCAGTTTACAGTATGAGATTGCCGCAGTAAGCAAAAAATTGGATGGAAAAAAGGCCACTTATTTTACAAATGTAGAAGATTATTCAATACCAGTTGTTTCTGGCATTTGTTCCAGCCGTGAAGATTTTGCTGAAGCACTCGAAACTGATCAATTCGGAATTATCCATAAGTTTAATGAAGCGGTGGCTTCGCCGACACCCTGTCGATTGGTGAATGATGCGGAGGCTCCTGTTAAGGAAAATATCATTCTCGGAGATATCGACTTAATGAAGCTGCTTCCGATTCCCGTTCATCACGAGAAAGATTCAGGCAACTATATTACAGCTGGA
Organism: Neobacillus cucumis; assembly: GCF_023715505.1. The sequence goes on from NZ_JAMBOH010000010.1 coordinate 130,388, forward strand.
CTGTTTATTGTTCGGGATCCTGAAACCCGCAAGCAGAACGTCGCCATTCATCGTCTACAGGTTTCAGGAAAGGACAAACTTGGCGTCTTACTCCTTCCACGCCACACATTTCATCTGTTTAAAGAGGCAGAGGAGGCGGGAAGGGCATTGGAATGTGCCATTGCTATCGGAGTAGACCCGGTTACATTACTAGCTTCGCAAGCAAGCACGCCATATGGTGTGGATGAATTAGAGATTGCCGGCAGCCTGCGCGGAGAACCATTGGAAGTGGTTCGCTGCGAGACGGTTGATATTGATGTACCTGCATCTGCTGAAATTGTCCTAGAGGGCAGGATTTTGCCCCATGTTCGCGAGCCGGAAGGACCTTTTGGAGAATTCCCCAAATATTATGGACCACGCAGTAATAAGGAAGTTGTTCAAATTAGTGCGGTCACGCACCGAAATAACCCGATCTTCTATACGATTGTACCTGCATGCTACGAGCACTTTTTATTGGGAGGGATTCCTCGGGAGGCAAGCTTGTTTCAAAGCATCCGTCAAACGGTTCCAGGCGTTAAGGCCGTCCATATGAGCCCAGGAGGAACCTGCCGCTATCATGCAATAGTGTCGATTAAGAAAAGAACCCAGGGAGAGGCGAAAAATGCGATTATCGCCGCCTTTGCGAACAGTTTCGACATTAAACATGTGATTGTCGTAGATGAAGAGATTGATATTTTTAACATGGAGGAAGTGGAGTGGGTGATTGCCACCCGCTTTCAAGCCCAAAAAGATTTGGTACTCATCCACGATTCCCAGGGATCGAAACTGGACCCTTCTACAGAGGATGGTGTAGGATCAAAGATGGGATTGGATTGTACCGTTCCGTTGAATAGTGAACCGATGCGTTATTTACCGGTATATATTCCGGGATACAATGAAGTGAAAACAGAGGATTATGTTGATTTTAAGGCCTCTATTAAAGCTGAACATCTAGAATAGTGAAAAGAATAGAAAACTAGTGATGTCTAACTAGCAATCAACTACGCAGCAGAGAGCACCCTTTAAATGATTGAAGACTGCTGCCGGGCCAAACATATTATTAAGACAGGAGTGGGAAAAATGGAAGGCAGCTTACTATCTATACTATTTTTAGGATTTATTCTTGGGATCAAACATGCGATTGAACCTGATCATGTCATTGCGGTTTCTACAATTGCTAGTCAAAGTAAAAAATTATGGCGTTCTTCTCTGGCAGGGGTTTTTTGGGGAATCGGGCATACTGCAACACTATTTTTAGTTGGAATCATCTTGATTATTATGAAGGGGAACATACCGGAAGAGTGGGCGATGTCCTTTGAGTTTTTAGTTGGGATTATGCTAGTTTATTTAGGCATAGCAAGTATTCTTTCCTTTAAAAAAGTCCATCATCATGAACATCAGCATAATGAGGTTGTTCATGATCATTTTCATCATCGCGCTGAAGGTGCTCCACACTTGCATGAGCATAAAAAGATTTCCTATCGTAAGTCTTTGCTGATTGGCTTAGTGCATGGGCTTGGCGGAAGTGCGGCAATGGTGCTGTTAACCATGAGTTCAGTTACAAGTATTTGGGAAGGGGCCGTATATATTCTTATCTTTGGCCTGGGAACGACCATTGGTATGCTTGGATTTACAACGATTATTGGCATTCCGTTTGTCCTTAGTGCGAAAAAGGAAAGTGTAAATTTAAAACTGACAAGAATTACCGGGCTAATCAGTACCGCATTTGGACTTTACTATATGTATAACTTAGGAGTAACAGAGGGCTTATTTAAAATTTGGATGCAGTAAATTGACATCTGATCTCATATTGGGATAACAGGATAAGCTATATTTCATAAAGTAGGGGTTGACCAGCTAAAACAAGCTAGTCAACCCCTATTCCTATGTATGGTTATTGTTTAGATGTGAATGGATATTGTGCCAGAGCCTCGCCTAGAACGGTCTGATAGACTCGTTTTCCTGAAATTCCGAGGGATTCAGCTACTTGTCGACAGGCTTCATATTCCGGAGCCACATTTACAATTTCTCCGTCCAAGAAAGCAATCTTGACCGGCAATTCACCAAAAGATGTTTTAACCTGGACAATTTTATGGGGAACGGCCCAACCACTGACTGTATAATGACGCATCCCGATGGTGGTTGTCTGACGTACTATTTCCTCTTGGATTTCTTTTTGCCGTTCAGTCTTACAGGCTACCCGAAGCTGCAATCCAGGGCGTCCCTTTTTCATGATGATTGGAATGATGTACGCATCCATTGCCCCAATGGATAAAAGGCGCTGGATGAGATAGCCTGCTAATTCAGGGTTCATATCGTCAATGTTGGTTTCAATCACAATCGTTCCTTTTTGGGGATTGGAAGATTTCACCGTTTGAGAAGAGGTGCACCACTCTCCAAGCTGAATCCGCAGAATGTTCGTGGAAGCATATTCTGGTCCGGCTCCATATCCTACTTTTTCCGTAATAAATGCCGATTGTGGAGCAGGTACAGCTAAGGTTCGAATGAGAGCAGCAGCTGCGGTGCTGGTTATTCCTCCAGCCGCTCCGGAAGTCAAGGTAGGGTATCCTAGTAATAATTGAACGGTTGCTGGTTCAGGAAATACTTTCCACCCCTCGTCATATTGGTTCCACCCGCTTCCCAGATTAATGGTGGAAACATAACATTCCGGTTCTCCTATCAAATGCCAGGCCAAGATGTTTCCAACCGTGTAACAGAGTATTTCTGCAGAATTCTCTTGATCAAAAGGTATCAGGCTAGGGTTCGTATCACGCACAACTGCTTCGGCTGCACCCCAGTGTTGAAAAAACAATTTGCTTTTTTCTTTTACTGTTTGTGGCAGCTCCCAGTTATCGATTATTTTTTCCATATCGGATAGATTCATAGAACCATGCAGTTTAAATGGATAAATACAGGCCGACGTTGCCGCAATTCCTTTCACTTTCATTCGCTGAACCGCAAGATCATTTTCATGTACACCAATTTTACCCATATACGAACGCCATTCATTTTCGGGTAATCCCAGATCGAACCAAGCACCTAATAACCTTTCGTTGTCCACCCCTTCGAAACATTCAATATATGCACCTGTCATTGCCGCCCTCTCCTTTCATGTCCCATTTTATTCGATTGTAGCATAAACAGGAAGCAGTCAAGAACAGGAAAAATATAACGAATCGAAGAGAGTTCCAATGCGGAATCATTTAAAGTTGCCATGCATACTAAACTGGAAACACATGGTTTCCGTTATTGTGGAAACCACTGATTGATAAATGGAACTATGTGGGTTCCATGGAATCGTATTAATCCCTATATTTACGCTTGGCACAAATCTTGCAATTATAAAAAGTGAAGGAAAGTCCAACGGCGTTAATTAAAATGAATGCGCTTCAATCATGATCGGCTGTAATACCGTCACAAAAAGGGTATTGAACCGAGCTGCTGAAATGGTGATGGCAGTGGAAACCCCAACAAATTCCAGTTCAAAAAGTACATCGATATCGCACACAGAGATCTATGTGAGTAGGAGGATGATCAGAAACATGTTGGAAATAACTCAGCACAAAAAAGAAGCAGCTGTATATGATTTGCGTGATACATTGTTTATACCCATTCAAGAACGCCTATTTACAGCACAAGTGGTAGCTACGAACTATGGGATATTGGCAAATAGCATGCGTGCTGTTGCGTTTGTAGATGAACTTGGCCTTGAACTATTAACTTGTTTAGAAGATGGCGCGGCAGTAAAGCCGGGGGATGTCATCTTAACCTTTCGTGGTACGCCGAAAAGTGTTGCTATAGCTGAAGACCGGGTGCTTGGGTCGATGATGGTTCCGTCCGGCTATGCCACTCGGGCACGGCAACTGCAGCTTGTTGCAGGAAGCAATTTGAAGGTGGTGTGCGGGGGATGGAAGAAACTCCCGCAGGAATCCAAGCCGGGTCTACACGCTGCACTGGCGGCAGGGGGGATTGGGATGCGAATGGTTGAAGGTCCGTTTGTCTATATCGATAAAAATTATGTTTCGATGTTTGGAGGAGTCGGCCAAGCACTTCAAGCGGCTGCACAGTTTCCTGACCATAAGACCGTGATTCAAATCCGTGGGGAATTGCAATCTATCGCTGAGGAGACAGAGGCAGCGGTTCATGGAAGAGCGAATGTCCTTATGGTGGATACAGGATCGTTGAACGATCTTAAAATTGTTCTACAAATCTTGGATCAGCTTAATGCCCGCCATCGGGTAAAGGTAGCTTTTGCGGGCAGCGTAACAGAAGAGACACTGCTTTTGCTTCGTGATGTTCCGGTTGATTTGGTCGATGTAGGTGCTTCGATTCTAAACGCTCCCCTACTCGATATGCGTCTAGAGGTTAAATTGTCCGAATAAACAGCCAGCAAAGAGAGTCATAAAAATTGAGGGAGGCGAAAAGAAGTGGAATATAGTCTTTTAAATAAAACAGAACTCCGTTTAACCGATGTATATCTAAGTGATTGTGATTTATCTGAAATTTCAAATACAGTGGCTGAGGTGCTAAAGCTCCCAAGGGACCGGGTATTTGTTATCGATGTTCGCGAGGATCATATCGCATTGGATTTACTCGTTCAGACCATAAATGATGATCAGTTTGTAGGGAAGAAAGAACAATTGTTAAAAGCAGTAGGTTCGCTTCCAGGTGTGAATTTTGGTCCGGAACCGGACATTCATTCCGAAGGAGTATTGGGGATGATTGCATTATCCCCAATAGAAGGGAAAAAGGTGGTTGAGCAGAGTGCAGCGATGGGTAACGAAATTCAAAACCGGATTCGCCGCCGTGTGAAGGTATTCCCTACTGGATTTGAAGTTGGAAGGGGCATGATCGAGGATACCAATACACCTTACCTCGAAAAACGGTTTACGGAAGCAGGATGCAAGGTACAAACTCATCGGCCGTTAGCGGATGATATTGACGAAATTGCAGGCGCATTAAGGCAGGCACTTGAACAGGGATTTGGCCTTATTATTACCACCGGCGGAGTGGGAGCTGAAGATAAGGATTGTTCAGTTGAAGCCTTGCTTAAGGTTTGTCCGGAAGCTGCAACCCCCTATATTGCAAAATTTACTCGCGGACATGGAAGGCACGTAAAGGATGGGATTCGGATTGGAGTCGCCAAGGAAGGATTAAGCTATGTGGTTACACTTCCCGGACCGAATGAAGAAGTGCAACTTTGTACAGATGTACTTGTGGAGAGTATCAGCCAGCAGCCCAAACCGGAAGTACTCGGAGAACAGTTGGCCAATCTTCTTCGGGAGCGGTGGATGAGAACAGTGGGCGTGCACGGTCATGCACATCATAGACATCATGGAAACCATACAAATTAAAAACTACTATTTTTATAGAAGGATAGAAAGGGAGAGTCTAGATGAGTCTGATAATCGAACAAGCAGTGAAACAATTATGGGAAGCAGATAATAATAAAGAGCCGATTGCGCCGTTGACAGAAATGTACCCTAATCTTACGCTCGAAGATGCATACGCAATTCAAAAGCAAGTCCAGGCTTGGAAACTCGATTCCGGAAGTCGTGTGATTGGACATAAGATTGGCTTAACTTCAAAGGCCATGCAGAATGCTCTAGGCGTTCCTGAACCAGATTTTGGTTCATTGTTCGATGATACCCTTTTACCGGAAGGAAGTTTTGTAGACTATCAGCAATTTCTGCAGCCAAAGGTAGAAGCAGAATTGGCCTTCGTGATGAAACATGATTTAAAGGGACCGGGGGTACACTTCCATGATGTGATCCGGGCAACGGATTATATCGTGCCCGCTTTTGAAATTATTGATAGCCGCATCAGAAATTGGGAGATTAAGATTCAAGATACGGTAGCAGATAATGCTTCATACGGGGCATTGGTATTGGGAAGCCATGGAATTCGAGTGAGTGACTTGGATTTACGGACGATTGGGCTGGTATTGGAGCAAAACGGTGAAGTCATCGATACAGCTGCAGGCGCAGCGGTGCTCGGTCATCCGGCGGCAGCCGTGGCATGGTTGTGTAACAAGCTGGCTGCATTTGGTGAAGGATTAAAAGCGGGAGATATCGTTCTCTCGGGCTCTTTTACAAAAGCATATGAGGCGAAGCCAGGAGATGTTTATACAGCCCATTTCGGCGGTGTTGGCAGCGTACAAGTTGGTTTTAAGGAAAGGTAAGTTTTTACAAAAACGCTAATTTCGTTTTAAAAATGCTAGGATCATAGAGCCTCACTAGAGTTAAGCGGATTTTCGAATTGCATGAATATAAAATAATTATTAAAAAGGGAGAGTTTCAGCATGTCACATCAATTAAAATATGAAAAGTTACTAGAGAATCTTAAAGGGTTTAACCGCGTTGCCGTCGCTTTTTCAGGTGGCGTTGACAGCACTTTTTTGCTTAAGGCAGCAGTGGAAGCTTTAGGAGCAGAAAATGTCCTTGCAGTAACATCTGATGCTGAGACTTATCCTGAGCGCGAGCTGAAAGAAGCTATGATTTTAGCAAAAGAAATTGGCTGCGAGCATGTGGTTATTCACACAAGCGAACTGAATATTCCGGGCTATGCAGAAAATCCAATCAATCGTTGTTACTTTTGCAAACAGGAGCTTTTCACCAATTTGATTCCAGTTGCCCAAGAACGTGGGTTTAATCAAGTTATTTTCGGAGCCATTGCTGATGATTTGAGTGACTATCGCCCAGGGTTTAAGGCAGCATTGGAAAAAGGAGTTCGTGCACCTCTGCAGGAAGAGGAGTTAACGAAAGCGGACATTCGTGCCTTATCCTATCAGATGAATTTACGTACTTGGGATAAGCCTTCATTTGCGTGTCTTTCTTCTCGGATTCCATATGGTGAGAAGATCACGCAAGAGAAGTTAACGATGATAGATAAGGCGGAACAATTCCTAATGGACCTCGGCTTCCGTCAAGTTAGGGTGCGACAGCATGAGAAATTAGCACGTATCGAAGTTGTACCACAAGATATCCAGAAATTGGCTGGTTTCAACGAAATGATTGTCAGCAAACTGAAGAGTATTGGATATATGTATATCACCATTGATTTGCAAGGTTACCGTTCTGGTAGTTTAAATGAAACAATCAAAACGCCTAAATTAACAATGGTTTAATAAATGGTTTCCAGCGTCTGTGTTTTAAGGTATAAATAAAATAAGTGTTAATTTTTAAATTAACCGCTTATTTTAGTAAATGGAGGGGGAAACAATGCTTCTCTCAGATATTACACAAACACCTGCATTTATGGTTGAGTCGAGCATGCTTCAGCATGAATACGACCAAATTGTAGCGAAGATGAAAGCGTTATCCACTGAGGTAATACCGGTCATTGATCAAGGATGCTGGGCCGGTGTATTTCAATTGTTTTCAAGTTCATTTCCTTCAGGGAAAGAAATGGGATTATGGTTTCAGGATACCCCCTTCTTCTACGAGGATACTGAGATAATAGATATAAAACTTCCTGTCAAGTCTAGTCTAGTTGGCGTGGTTGATAAGAATAATAAATTTATAGGGATAGCAGAGACAGGTAAAATAGTCGAACAGAAAAGAGTTATTTGGACTAAATATAAGGAAGTATATGAGCAGCACAAACATCTTGATGCCGTTATAGATTCTGCGTATGATGGAATTTTGATTACTGATGCACTTGGTGTGGTGACAAGAGTGAACCCAGCCATGTCCCGTTTTTCTGGCATTTTAGAAAACCGTTTTATCGGCCGGCATTTGACTGAACTGTTTAGCCAAGGGGTTTTTAAGGAACCTTCAATTACATGGAAAGCGTTACAGGAAAAACGAGAAGTAATTGGACTGCAGCGATATCCGACCGGTCAAGAACATATTGTAAGCGCTGTGCCCATTATTGATGAGTTTGGAAAAGTGCAGGGGTCAGTTGCGACCGTCCGAGATATGACCGAGCTTGCCAGGCTGCGGGAAGAATTGAATTTTGTGCAAAAACGCAGCCAGGAGTATCAATTAGAAATATTGAAGCTTCGTAAGCAAGTCCTTTCCGACGAAGTGATTGCCGTCTCTCCGAAAATGGTAAGCGTGTTTGATTTAGCAGGAAGGGTAGCCGATTTTGATTCTACTGTTTTGATTTTGGGAGAGTCTGGAGTCGGAAAAGAAGTTCTCGCAAATTTTATTCATAAGAATAGCCGGCGTTCGAAGGGGCCATTTGTAAAAATCAATTGCGGCGCTCTTCCTGCGGATTTGCTTGAATCAGAGTTGTTCGGTTATGAAGCAGGGGCTTTTACGGGTGCCAGCAGATCGGGAAAAAAAGGATTATTTGAGGCAGCCGAAGGAGGCATGATCTTCTTAGATGAAATCGGTGAAATGTCGACTTCCCTTCAAGTAAAAGTTCTCCGCGTCCTCCAGGAACAGGAGTTTACCCGGGTGGGAGGGGTGGAGCCGCTTCAGGTGAATTGCCGGATTATTGCAGCAACCCATCGGAATTTGCAGGAAAGAATTCAGCTGGGATTATTCCGGGAGGACTTATACTACCGGCTTTACGTGGTGCCGATTCATATCCCGCCATTACGGGAAAGACATGAAGACATTCCAGCGATGATTCAGTACTTTTTAAATCGCTACAATCAAAAACATGGAATTCAAAAAGTGATTGACTCGCAAGTCATCCATGCGCTAAAAAATTATTCGTGGCCGGGTAATGTTCGTCAGTTGTCTAATCTAATTGAGCGTTTGGTAGTTACGATATTTGAACCTACCATACTACTGCATCATCTCCCTGAGGATGTTATGACATTTGAAGGCCCGTTGGCAAGGACAGTGTACCATCCAGCAATGCCAAAGGGAAACTCGGAGGTTGCAATAGCTGCTTCCAATTCTGAAATGATAGAAATAACTGAATCCGATACCTATAACGCCTTTAATATTTTAGAACGTGATTTAATCATTGAATCACTCAGTCGATATGGTTCCATTCGGAAGGTTGGACAGGCTCTTGGAGTCTCACATACGACCGTAATTAAAAAGATGAAAAAGTACGGCATTACAAGATAGAGGAAGCACAGGTATTTTCATAAGACAAAGGAGGAGACAACATGAGTTTACAGGAAATATTACATCGTGTTCAGAAGGGTGCAATCTCAGTAGATCAAGCTGAACAAGAGATACAGGGGTTTGAAGATTTGGGATTTGTGAAAATTGACTATGACCGGGAATCCCGGACAGGCTTTCCTGAGGTTATTTTTGGAAGAGGAAAGACGGTTGAGCAAGTTCAAATTATTTTTTCCAAAATCTATCAAAAGCACGGCAAGGCCATGGTTACGCAAGCTACTGAAAAAATGGCCGAGATCATTCAGCAGGCTTTCCCTGATGCCAATTATGATCCGATGTCGCGTTTAATTACAATCGGTCATGGAGAAAAACGATTTGCAGGGAAGGTTGCGGTTCTTTCAGCAGGAACAGCGGATTTGCCAGTTGCCCAGGAAGCTGCTCAGACGGCTGAATGGATGGGAAATGAAGTCGATCGTATTTATGATGTTGGTGTAGCAGGCATTGATCGACTGCTCGCTCAGCGGAAGCGGATTCAGGAGGCCAGCATCGTCATAGTTGTCGCTGGAATGGAAGGGGCATTAGCAAGCGCCGTGGGTGGTTTGGTACGTCGCCCTGTGATTGCTGTTCCGACCAGCGTTGGTTATGGTGCCCATTTATCTGGATTGACACCGCTACTTTCAATGCTTACTTCTTGTGCCGCTGGTGTAACGGTGGTGAATATTGACAATGGATTTGGTGCCGCCGTGGCCGCTTCCATGATTCAGCAAGCCATTAAGGAAGGACCATTGGGCGAATAAGAGGGATTAAGTCTCTTCTTTGAGCTAGAGGAAGTGAACAAGATGGGACAAGAAAAATCTTGTCCTGTTGTTCTCTGGCTATACCGTAAGTTTATATAAATGCTGACTCGGGAGGAAATCGTAATGAAAGCGATTTATTTAGACTGTATTTCTGGGATTTCAGGAGATATGACATTGGGTGCGCTAATCGATATGGGGGCGGATTCATCATATATAGTGGATCATTTAAGGAAATTACCAGTGGATCCATTTGAAATTAAAATACATAAAATCATTAAACTTGGTATCAATGCAACCAAATTGGAAATCAATTTTCCATTATCCTCAGAAAATAGTGAACATATCCATAGTCATGAGTACAGTCACGAGCATGGACATAATCACAGCCATGACCAAGTTCACGAGCATGGACATAATCACAGCCATGACCAAGTTCACGAGCATGGACATAATCACAGCCATGACCAAGTTCACGAGCATGGACATAATCACAGCCGTGACCAAGTTCACGAGCATGGACATAATCACAGCCATGACCAAGTTCACGAGCATGGACATAATCACAGCCATGACCATGTTCACGAGCATAATCATAGCCACAGTCATGACCATGTCCACATGCATGGGCATAGTCATAGCCACGAACATGGGCATGATCATGTCCATCGAAGTGCAGCGATGATTTTAGAAATGATTGAGCAAAGTGATCTACCGCCGAGGGTAAAAGAGCGAAGTCTGGCAATTTTTAAAGAAATCGCGATTGCTGAAGGAAAAATTCATGGAGTCGATCCTAGTGATGTTCATTTCCATGAGGTGGGAGCAATGGATTCAATTATTGACATAATTGGTGTCTGCTTAGCACTTGAAAGTCTTGGTATTGACGACATTTATGCCTCACCTGTACCAACAGGGTCAGGAAAAAAGTGGATGGCGCATGGTTTATATCCAATCCCCGCCCCAGCGACGATGGAATTACTAAGGGGAATTCCGCTAGCTGAACTAAACGTTAAGGGGGAATTAACAACCCCAACTGGAGCAGGAATTTTACGAGCACTTGTGAAAGAATTTATCCTTCCAGGTGGATTTACAGTAGAAGAGATTGGGTATGGTGCTGGGGAGAAAGATTTTGATCATCCGAATGTATTAAGAGTGATGCTTATTACAGCATCCGACTTAAAAAAAAAACATTAAAAGCTGAAGATTTACAAGAGCGTGAATCAATTTTTGTGTTGGAGGCGCAACTGGATGATATGACAGGGGAAGGTCTTGGGTATACAATGGAGCGACTCTTGTCAGCGGGTGCACTCGATGTATTTTATACACCGGTTTACATGAAGAAAAATCGGCCAGGTACGCTTGTGACGGTCTTGGCATCCATAGAATCAGCTGATTACTGTGAAGAAATCTTGTTGGTTGAAACCACGACTCTTGGGGTCCGAAGATGTCATTGGAGCCGTAAAATTCTGGAAAGAAAATTTGTTATTGCTGACACACCTTATGGAAAGATAAAGGTGAAGCAGGCGTTTATGGAGAATAGAATGCTGCACCAAGCCCCTGAATACGAAGATGTGGCAAGAGCGGCAAGAGAACACCAGGTTCCCTTTCAAGAAATATATCAGTCCGCAATGAAATAAAAGAATTAAAATTTAAAAGAAGAGGTGCATAAAAGTATGCACCTCTTTTAGTTTGTGAGATTTTAGTGATATTTTAGTAAAAATATTGATAAATTTTACTCGAGCAAGTAAAATGAAAGTAAGGAAAATTGAAAAGGATTACATTAGCGGAGGACGATAAAATGAACGGTAAAGCACTAAACTCAAAATTTAATGAAATTTTTGAAACGGCACCTGAGAAGTCTTTCTTTGCTCCAGGGAGAATTAATTTAATTGGTGAACATACAGACTATAATGGCGGCCATGTATTTCCATGTGCGATTACGTACGGGACTTATGCAGTTGCTAAGAAGCGTGAAGACAGTAAAGTCCGCTTGTATTCTGCTAACTTCCCGGACAAAGGAATTATTGAGTTTACATTAGACCAGCTTGATTACAATAAAGATGACAATTGGGCTAACTATCCAAAAGGGATGATTCGCTACATTTTAGAGGCAGGATACCCAATCCCAACAGGTTTTGACTGTGTCATCGAAGGAAATATTCCAAATGGTGCAGGTCTTTCCTCTTCGGCATCCATTGAACTATTAACCGGGGTTCTAGTTGCAGGGTTGTTTGGTTTAGAAATTCCACGAATTGATCTAATTAAAATTGGCAAGCAGGTTGAGAATCAGTTTATTGGCGTTAACAGTGGAATTATGGATCAATTCGCAATTGGTATGGGCAAAAAAAATGCAGGGATTTTACTTGATTGTCAGACGCTCAAATATGAATACGCACCTATTAAATTAGAAAACTACAAAATTATCATTATGAATACTAACAAGCGCCGTGAGCTAGCAGACTCCAAATATAATGAGCGCAGAGGAGAATGTGAAGATGCTTTATCGCAGCTGCAGCAGAAGCTTCCAATCGAAGCGCTGGGTCAGCTTTCCGAAAGTGAGTTTGATGAGAATCAGTTCTTGATTACCAACGAAACAGTTCGTAAACGGGCGAAGCATGCGGTGTATGAAAATAGTAGAACATTGCGTGCACTTGAAGAACTTAAAGCAGGAAATCTAGAGACATTCGGGCAGTTAATCAACCAATCTCACATTTCTTTAAGAGATGATTATGAAGTGACTGGAATTGAGCTTGACAGTTTAGTAGAAGCTGCATGGAATCAGCCGGGCGTTCTTGGGGCACGTATGACAGGAGCAGGCTTTGGCGGCTGCGCCATTGCCATTGTTGAAAATGACCAGGTTGACAGCTTTATTGCTAATGTTGGCAATGCATATGCTGACAAGATTGGATATAAAGCTGATTTTTACGTAGCAAGCATCGGTGACGGCGCAAAGGAATTATAATATTGGAAGCTTGAAACTAAAATTAGCATAATTTAATAGTTATCAAAAATTAGGTGGCGATCAAAATGATTTTTCAACTAGTCCAACAATTAATTCAACAAGCGCTTGCTACTCAGTTAATCGAGCGGGAAGACGAGGTATACGCAAGGAATCAAGTACTTGCACTGCTGCAATTGGAGGAGTATAAGGAAGTTGAGATCGGGGGAAGTATCCCGGAAATTCCTGATCTCCTTGAACAAATCGTGGATTATGCAGTCGAGCAAGGTATCATCGAAGATATTTTTGATGTAAAAGATATATTTTCCAGTAAAATCATGAATTGCTTTATCGCACGGCCTTCGAGTGTGAACCAGCAGTTTTATGAAAAATATCAACAAAGTCCAGAGCAGGCGACCGAATATTTCTATCAACTAAGTAAAAACAGCAATTACATCCAGATGAAACGAATCCGACAAAATATCGAGTATAAGGCCGCGACCGAGTACGGCGAGTTAGATATTACAATTAATCTATCGAAACCAGAAAAAGATCCAAAGAGTATCGAACTAGAGAAGCTCGCAAAGAAATCCAGCTATCCGAAATGTTTACTTTGTATCGAAAATGAAGGGTATGCTGGAAGAATCGGCCACCCAGCCCGCTCAAATCATCGGATGATCAGAGTGAATTTAACAGATGAAAATTGGCATTTACAATATTCTCCTTATGTTTATTATAACGAGCATTGCATTGTCTTGTCGGAAACACATACGGATATGAAAATTAGTCCAGTTACGTTTGAAAGACTGTTGGCATTTGTGGAGCAATTCCCACATTACTTCTTAGGGTCTAATGCTGATATTCCAATAGTCGGCGGCTCGATTTTATCGCATGAGCATTATCAAGGCGGGAATTATCAATTTGCGATGGCAAAGGCGGGGGCTGATTGGAGCTTTACCATTGATGGTTTTCCGAATGTAGAATGCTCTGTCGTTAAATGGCCGATGTCGGTGATTCGTTTACGATCATCTGAAACAGGGAATCTGGTGGAAGCAGGAGCCCATATTTTTGAAAGCTGGAAAGCTTACAGTGATGAAGCCCTTGGTATATTGGCTGGGACGGGTGAGACACCGCATAACACGGTTACCCCGATCGCCCGGAAAAATGGTGACTTGTTTGAACTAGATTTGGTTCTCCGTAATAACCGGACAAGTGACGAACATCCGTTAGGAATTTTTCACCCACATGCTGATGTCCATCATATTAAGAAAGAAAATATTGGTCTGATTGAGGTAATGGGATTGGCAGTGCTGCCTGCCCGCCTTAAAGGAGAGCTGGAAGAGGTAGCTAACTTCCTGCTAGGTAAAACTGATGTAGTCGCAGACTATCATTTAGAATGGGCAAATGAATTAAAAGCACACTATGGAATGATTGCAAATGAATCGAATGTGCAAGCGATGGTAAGAGAAGAAGTGGGCAAGAAGTTTTTAAGAGTGTTAGAAGATGCTGGTGTCTTTAAACGGAATGAAGAGGGCGAAGCAGGATTCCGCCGCTTTATCGACACATTATAAACGTCCCTTAATTGAAAAAAGGAAGTGGAATAACAATGAAAATGGAAAAACAGCTTTTTGGCCGTTATAATGGATCAGATGTGATCGAATATACATTTAATAATGATTCAGGAATGTCTGTATCTTGTTTAAATTTCGGCTGTGTGATTACAAAAATCATTGTCCCTGACCGTAATGGAAAGCTAGAAAATGTGGTCCTTGGTTTCGATAACTTTGAAGACTATCCGAAATACTCGCCGTATTTCGGAGCTGTTTGCGGCCGTGTGGCAGGAAGAATTAAGGGTGCAAGTTTTGAACTGGATGGAAAAGAATATGTGCTTGCGCAAAATGAGGCACCAAACCATCTTCATGGTGGTGCTAAAGGGTTCGATTCAGTGATTTGGGAAACGACGCCGGTTGAGGATGAGAACGCTGTTGGGGTGAGATTTTTCTATCATAGTCCAGACGGGGAGGAAGGTTACCCTGGAAACCTGGAAACAACAGTAAATTATTTGCTTACAAATGAAAATGAGCTAAAAGTAACCTATGAAGCAAGGACAGATAAAAAAACAGTAGTGAATTTAACTAATCATTCTTATTTTAATTTAAGCGGGAATATCAAACGGGACTGTTGCGAACACTTGCTTCAATTGGAAAGTGACCGCTTTTTAGAATTGGCTCCTAATCTTATGCCAACAGGGGAAATGCCGGAGACGGCAAATACCCCATTTGATTTTACTACGGGAAGAAAATTGAAAGATGGCATGGAGACTTCCTATCCCCAAAATGTTTTGGTTGGAAAAGGTTACGACCACCCGCTTATTTTTTCAAAAGAAGGGGAAAATCGAATTGTGCTAAGTGAGGAAGAGAGCGGACGGATCCTTGAGATAACTACAGACCAGCCCTGCGTTGTTCTCTATACTTCCAATATGTTAGATGGAGAGTTTGAAATTTCAGGTGAAAAGGCTAGAAATTATTTAGGTGTCTGCTTAGAGACGCAAGGGCTGCCGGATGCCATCCATCATCCAAGCTTTCCATCGGTCACATTAAATCCAGAGGATGTATATCGTGCTAATACCACGTATCGTTTCTTAACCAATACGTTAGGTGATTAATTTATGGCCACAATAAAAGATATTGCTCAGTTAGCAGGGGTTTCGATTGCAACAGTTTCGCGCGTACTGAATTATGATACGACGCTTTCTGTCAGCGATGAAACAAAAAAGAGGATTTTTGAGGCAGCAGAGGAGCTTTCATATAAGAAAAAACCAGCTAAAAGGCAGGATTCCGGCAGGATTGCCGTCCTCCAATGGTATACCGAAAAGGAAGAACTTGAAGATTTATATTATATGTCGATACGGCTAGGTGTTGAAAACCGCTGTCGTCATCAGGGTCTCCAACTTGTTAAGTATTTCCAGGATAACTATGAAGAACTAAGAGAAGATACTGAGCTCCAAGGGTTAATCGCCATTGGTAAGTTTAGCTGCAAGCAAGTGGGTGAGCTCCGGTCCATTACGAAGAATATTGTGTTTGTCGATACCTCTCCAGATGAAGAGCAGTTTGATTCGATTGTGATTGATTTTGAGAAGGCGACAAAAAAGGTGCTTGATCATTTTATCGAAAAGGGTCATAAGCAAATTGGCTATATCGGCGGCAAAGAGGAATTTAAAGATAAGACTTCTGCAATTGAAGATGCAAGAGAAGAAACCTTTAAACGCTATTTAACAGAAAAGGGAATATTCGACAAGTGCTATATGTATAATGGCAAATTTTCGGCGGATGATGGCCATGCCCTGATGAAACAGGCTATCGGGGAACATGGTGATAACTTACCGACAGCTTTCTTTGCGGGAAATGACTCCATTGCTGTCGGGGCCTTAAGGGCATTACTAGAAGAAGGAATCGCAGTGCCGGATCGGGTTAACATCATTGGTGTTAATGATATCAGCATCTCGAAATATGTTTTCCCAACCTTGAGCACCGTCAAAGTTTATACGGAGTTGATGGGTGAGACTGCAGTTGATACTCTGCTAGAGCGAATCGAAGGCAGAAAGACTGCCAAAAAGATTCTTATCGCTACAAAACTCATTATTCGAAATAGCAGCTTTTAGAACATAAAAAGAGCCGCTTTGTCCACACTATTTGTGGATAAAGTGGCTTTTTTGTTTTTAGTCTAGAAATCCTAACTCAAAGGGGACAGTAAAATATGCTAAAAAGGCTAAAGGGAAAATCAAAATTATTTGCTATAACAATTTCATCTTCTTTACTTTATTCAGGTTTCACCTTTGACCTCGCATCCGCAGAGACCGAATATTTACCCAGAGTACAAAAAAGCCAAACATCTACTATACAAAAAAATGCCCCTTACCTGGCTGATGCAGCTTCCATTGACAGAGTTATTCGAGCCATGACCTTAGAGGAAAAAGCAAAATTTGTTGTGGGGGTAGGAATGCCTGGTATATCAAGAGGACCATTTGAAATAACAGGAGCGGTGGGTGGTACGTATGGAGTTCCGCGACTTGGTATTCCTGAATTGCGGTTGGCAGATGGGCCAGCAGGATTAAGGATCCGTCCTACAAGACCTGGGCAGAATCAAACCTATTTCGCAACTGCCTTCCCGATTGCCACATCATTGGCATCTACTTGGGATACAGCTGTGGCTGAAGCGGTGGGCGAGGCTCAGGGAAATGAAGTAAAAGAATATGGAATAGATCTGTTTTTAGCACCTGCTCTAGATATCCAGAGGAATCCGTTAAACGGCAGAAACTTTGAGTATTATTCGGAGGATCCCTTAATCTCTGGAAAAATGGCAGCTTCTTTTGTGAATGGGATTCAATCCAATGGTGTAGGGGCAACCATAAAACATTTTGCTGCAAACAACCAGGAAACAAACCGGATGATTATTGATACGATCGTATCCCAACGCGCGTTAAGGGAAATTTATTTAAAAGGATTTGAAATAGCCGTAAAAGAGTCCAGCCCTTGGGCAGTTATGAGCTCCTATAATAAAATCAATGGAACATATGCGTCCGAAAGCACTGATTTATTAACGACAGTATTAAGAAAAGATTGGGGTTATAAAGGCTTTGTAATGACCGACTGGTTTGCTGGTAAGGACCCAGTGGAACAAATGAAGGCTGGTAATGGTTTAATTATGCCAGGGTCGCCAAAAAAATCTAATCTTATTAGGTTAGCTGTAGAAGGCGGAAGATTAAACGAGAAAATACTAGATCGAAATATTAAGAACATTCTACGCATCGTCATTCAAACGCCTGAGTTTAAGAAATATCAAAATTCTGACCAGCCTGATTTAAAGGCACATGCAATGTTGGCAAGAAAGGCTGCTTCAGAAGGAATGGTCCTATTAAAAAATAAAGAACGAGCTCTGCCTATTAATAAAAATAAAAAGATTGCATTATTCGGGAATACACAGATTGAGACCATTAAGGGCGGGAATGGCAGCGGTGACGTAAACGCAGCCTATACGGTATCAATTGCAGAAGGTTTAAAGGAAGCTGGCTACCAAATTAATCAAGAGTTATTAAGTAAATATAAAACCTATATTGATTCATTACGCCAGCAAGAGCCATATAAAATTAAGCCGCATCCATGGGGTGAAGATTTTGGAAAATTGGCCCCAGTGATCCCTGAGAAACCTTTACAGGAGAGTGAAATTACTGCTGCCTCAAAAGACACGGATCTGGGGATCATCGTTATTGGACGAAATTCTGGAGAAGCTGAAGACCGAAAAGTGGTAAAAGGGGATTACCTTTTAAGTGATGCTGAACAGGATATGATTTCAAGAGTAACAACCGAGTACCATAACCAAGGGAAAAAAGTGGCAGTGATTCTGAACATTGGAGGGCCAATTGAAGTAGCAAGCTGGAGGGATAAGGTGGATTCCATTCTCGTAGCATGGCAGCCAGGTCAGGAAGCGGGAAATGCTGTAGCCGATGTAGTATCTGGTATAGTGAATCCTTCTGGGAAATTGACCACTACTTTTCCTGTAAAGTACAGTGATGTCCCATCAGCAGCTAACTTTCCAGGAACACCTGCTGAAAACCCAGCTAAAGTAATTTATGAGGAAGGTATTTATGTCGGCTATCGGTATTTTACTACCTTTGGAGTAAAACCTGCTTATGAGTTTGGCTATGGTTTATCCTACACAGACTTTGACATTAGCCATGTGCAAATCAACAAGGGCAAGAAATTTAAGGACAAACTCACTATTAGTGCCATGGTTGAAAATACCGGCAGCCTTCCAGGAAGAGAAGTAGTTCAGGTCTATGTTTCAGCGCCAGATGGAGGGCTTGAAAAGCCTTCAGTAGAATTAAGGGCTTTTGCCAAAACAAAGGTGTTACAACCTAATCAGCGTCAACTGCTTCATTTCAATCTCAATGCTAAAGACCTAGCTTCATTTGACGAAGAAAAATCCACTTGGGTACTTGAAAAAGGCACCTATACAGTAAAAGTAGGCGCATCGTCCGAAAATATAAAAGGGTCTGCAACTTATACGGTCGACCATGATGTGATTGTACAAAAAGTCAGTGATGTCCTAAAACCTAAAGTTGACTTTAAGCAGCCTACTAAACAATAAATTGAAAAAACCAGCTTGCATTAAAAGGAAATGCAGGCTGGTTTTTTCTTGGTTTCACCCGAGAAACTCGATTGCTATTAAGAAACAGCTCACATAATTCAGATTGTCGATTTTTGGGATGTTACGTATAATGGATCTATCTTATGCTTTGGGATTGGAGTTGTTATATGAGCAGATTTTCCATCATAGCGTATACAGTTGGAGGTTTGTTTTTTTTAATCAGTTGCTCATTTTCAATATTTTATGGTTACAAAGTGATTTCACATGATTTACCCAAAGAACAAAAAGCAGTAGTAAAGTATAACTACCATTTTGTGCTTATTCCAGAAGAGTTGGACAACGAATATTGGAAACTCGTAGAAAAAGGGGCAAAGGATGCGGCCCAAAAATATGGTGTTCTGCTAGAATATGCAGGACCAAAGCAGGCAAACATTGATGAGCATGTAAAGACGATTGAAATGTCGGCTGCCTCCAAAGTGGACGGCATCATGACCCAAGGATTGAATGACGAGCAATTCACTCCTCTGATTGACCGGGTCGTTGCCAGTGGAATCCCTGTAGTCACTGTTGATACGGATGCCGCTAACAGCAGAAGACTAGCCTATATTGGAACCGATAATTATTATGCGGGGTATTTAGCGGGCAAAGCTTTGATAGCGGATACATTTGGGAAAGTAAATGTGGCGATTATTACCGGCAGTTTTTATGCCAACCATATGCAGCAGCGGGTCAAGGGGTTTGAAGATGCCGTTAAACCGGAGAAAAGAATCAATATAATCGACGTGGAAGAATCCGAGATTAGCAGGGTAAAAGCGGCAGAAAAGGCAAATCAAATCCTGCAGGAACACCCAGAGGTAACAGCCTTTTTTGGGACAAGTGCCTTAGATGGAATTGAAATAGCGCATGTCGTAAAAAAATATCATAAACAAAGGCAGATTTATATTATTGGCTTTGATACGCTTCCGGAAACACTTGATTTTATTAGAGAGGGTACGATCAATGCAACCGTTGTTCAGGAACCCTATCAAATGGGATATGGGGCGGTTAAAACGATGATTGAGCTTATCCAAGGAAACAAAGTCCCGCCAATTGTTCATACCGATACTCGAATCTTAAGAAAATCAGACTTACCTTTGAGTAATCAGCACCGAAAGGCGGCTGATAACTGATGCTATTCCGGATAAGATCGAAACTGTTATTATATTTTATTGTTCTTGTCGTTTTACTTACCTCAGTTGGGATGTTTTTTTATGACCGAAGTGAAAAACTGGTTACTGAATACGATGAAAGTTTTGAACGATTTCTTTTGCTTAATGATATTTCACAAAGAAGTAATTTTCTGACAGAAAAGCTTCATGGGTATATTTTAGATAAGGAAAAATCGTATCTTCAAGACTATCGAAGCGAAAAAATCAAATTAATTAAGGACCAAAAGAGACTAGTGAAAGTGATGAACACCAATGATGTGACACTCACGAATTATAAAAATATGATTGATAGCTTTTTAGATGAGGGAGATGCCACGATAGGCGCATTCCAGCAGGATCAGATTAACCAATACTCCAGTCATTTTAATGAAGTTTTGAAGGTAAACTCCTTCATCCAAGAAAGTACACTTGCCTTATTAAATAATAAATTAACAGACTACCAAAAATTTTATGACCAAATGGAGCAGCAAAATCATTTTTATAAACTCTTGTCGATATCCCTGTTTGCGGCGGCTTTTTTCCTTAGCACTTTGCTTGCGTTATGGATATCGGGCGGGATTACCAAACCCATCAGTTTGTTATCAAGAGCCGCTAAAGAGATTTCGAAAGGAAACCTTTCCGGTGAGGATATTAAAATAACCACTAAGGATGAGCTCAAACTGCTAACAGAAACATTTAATCAAATGCGCAGTAACCTTAAAGTACTAGTCACCGAAATCAAACAACAAGGAGAGCTCGATAAGCTGTTAAAAGAATTAGAGTTAAGAAGTTTGCAAAACCAAATGAATCCGCACTTTTTATTTAATACGCTCAACACTGTTTCTAAGATGGCGTATCTTGAGGAAGCTGAGGAGACGTCGAGACTGATTGAAGCAGTTGCGGCACTATTACGCTACAATCTAAGTGATTTTGATAAAGTTTCAACTTTAAGAGACGAAGTCAGTATTGTGAAAGAGTATTTCTTTATTCAAAAAACAAGATTCGGCGACCGTATTCAATTTATCACGGAAATTCAGGAAGAATATCTAGATATTGAGATTCCAAGTCTCATTTTACAGCCTTTAATTGAAAACGCATTCATCCATGGGGTTGAAGAATATGAAGAAAATGGTGTTATTGAGCTTCATATATATCGGCTGAATGACTATATCAATGTTGAAGTAATTGATAACGGAGCAGGCATGGACGAACGGACGAAGAGGAAGCTCCTTCTTTATGCAGATGGATTGGACAGTGAAGAAAATGTGGAACTGGATAAAACGAAGGAACAATCCAATGGTATTGCAGTGAAAAACGTGATTAAAAGGCTGCAGCTTTTTTACCAACAAAAAAATGTGGTGGAAATTGAATCAGAATTATACAATGGAACGATTTTCCGACTGAAGATACCTGTAAAGGTTAGAGGGGGAAACAAATTTGTTGAAAATTCTTATAGCAGATGATGAAATACTTGAACGAAAAGCGGTTGCTAAAATAATAAAAGGCTCGAAGGTGGACGTAACGGTTATTGGGGAAGCGCAAAACGGGAGAATCGCCATTGAAATGGCCCAGGAACACCGGCCGGATATTATTTTTATGGATATCAAAATGCCGGGAACCGACGGTGTCCAAGCAGTAAAAGAGATTAAAAAGTTTGAACCAGACATTCGTTTTATCATGGTTTCTGCTTTTAATACGTTTGAGTATGCCAAAGAGGTAATGCAGCAAGGGGTAAAGGAATACATCCTCAAGCCGAGCAGTAAAAAGGATCTTCTTGATAGCTTGCAGCGGGTTGCAGATGAGATTCTTGCAGAACGAAAGGCAAAGGAAGAACAGCAGAACTTAAGAGAAAATCTTAACCGTGCCGTTTCGATTGCGCAAAAAGAGTGGGTATCTTCTCTTTTAATGAATCAAGTACAAGATATGACCTTTGATGAGTGGAGCCAGCTGCTTGGCGTGGAGATTATATCCGGCTATGCGATGTTATTTACCTTAAAGCAAACCTCTAAGACCGAACTTACTTCTCAAGAAAAAGAGAAATGGTATAGCTGGCTAAAAGATACGCTAAAATCTATTGTGGTCAAGCATGAAATTATGGTGGGGGCGATGATGGAGTGCCAAGTTCCTGTCCTATTTCTTTGTAAAAAGTCAGCGGAGAAGACCCATTTTAGAACAAACGCAGAAAGCATAATCGAGAACCTCTATCGTCTCTTTAAACAAGTAAACTTTAGCGCAGAATTAAGGATTGGGATTGGCCACCCTTATAACCATGCCCATGAGCTGAATAAATCCTATCATGAAGCAATACTTGCACTTGAGGAGCTTTTAAAAACGCCTAACCGCCAATATTTATTTTATAACAAGCAGGGGCCTGCCTTCGAATTACCTTCTGACTCAGAGATCATTGAGGTGGAGAAGAGGCTGCTTGATAGTGTCAGACAGGGTGATGTCAATCAGGTGATGCTGATCTTTGATTCCTTTGTGACAAAACTTGGGTCAAATAATATAAAAGCTTCCTTTGTAAAAAAATCGTTCGAGGAGCTGTTTATACTCCTTTCGCGTATGCTTCATGATCTTGGGATTACCTATGATCGGATTCCTAACATTGATGAGTCAGAGGATATTCGGATGGTACTAGAAGCGGGAAAAGCTCACTTACTTGCGGTTGTTCAGCATGTTCAGGTATGGCGGAATAATCATGCAAAGGGAATGCTGCAAAAAGCCAAGGATTATATTGAAACGCATTATGCTGATTCAATCACATTGGAATCTGCAGCTGAATACGTAGAACTAAGTCCGTTTTATTTTAGCAAGCTATTTAAAGATCGATTTGGAATGACCTTTATAGATTACTTGACGGAGATTAGAATCAAGAAAGCCAAAGCGGAAATGCTCGACCCGGGAAAGAGCATGAAGGAAATCTGTTATTCTGTCGGCTACCGGGATCCAAACTATTTCAGCAGGGTGTTTAAGAAACTAACAGGATTGTCGCCAAGTGAGTTTCGTAAGGCAACGGTAAATTAGGATTATCTCGTTGGGGCCAATTTCGTGTGAAATTGGCCCCTTTTATTTTAAACAGTTATATTACATTGATGTTTCAAAGATTGCAAAATAATCTAGATAATCGCAAATATGTGCTATAGGTCGCCCCTACTGTAACTGTTGCCCCCATGCTAATATATTTGCAAGGGCTTACATTAGGGCTGAATTAAGCTCCAAGAAAACAGCTTAATAGGGTCTTTATAACACAGTAAAGGGAGATTGATGAGTGTGAAGAAAAAAGGTTTGATTCTATCTTTAACAGTTGCATCTAGTATTCTTTTAGCGGCAGGCTGCAGCAGTTCCACGAGCGGTTCTGGAGATTCTGCAAGCAGCAAAGACAGCAAGCTGCCAGCTGTTGGAGCAACCATCTATAAGTTTGATGATAACTTCATGTCTTACGTACGCCGTGCAATGGAAACTTCAGCAAAAGGAAATGTTAACTTAATGCTGAACGATTCACAAAATGACCAGGCCAAACAAATCGAGCAAGTGGATACGTTAATCGCTAAAGGTGCAAAGTCGCTGGCAATTAACCTAGTTGATCCAAAAGCAGCTCAAACCATTGTGGACAAAGCAAAAGCTAAAGATATTCCTGTCATCTTCTTTAATAAAGAGCCAGATGAAAGTGTACTACAAGGCTACGATAAAGCCTACTATGTCGGAACAACTTCATCAGAATCAGGCGTGCTGCAAGGTGAATTAATCGCTAAGGCTTGGGAAGCGAACAAAGATAAGTGGGACAAAAACCATGACGGCAAGCTTCAATATGTTCTATTAAAGGGTGAGCCAGGACATCCAGATGCGGAGGCTCGTACAAAATATGTAGTTGACACTGTGAAATCTAAGGGTATTCAAGTAGAACAATTAGCAATGGATACGGCGATGTGGGATGCAACCAAAGCGACTGAAAAAATGGATGCTTGGGTTTCTAAGTATAACGATAAAATTGAATTTGTCATCGCTAACAATGATGGTATGGCTTTAGGAGCTATTTCATCACTAGAAAAAGCAGGCTATTTCTCTGGCGACAAGTTTGTCCCAGTTGTAGGTGTTGATGCAATTCCAGAAGCACTTGAAATGATCGAAAAAGGCAAAATGGTTGGTACTGTCTTGAATGACGCGAAGAACCAAGGTAAGGCAACGATTGACCTAGCTGCAAATGCTGCAAAAGGCAAGGATGTTCTAGACGGGACAGAGTGGAAGCTTGACGACAAGAAAGCCGTTCGTGTTCCTTACGTTGAAATCACAAAAGACAACATCCAAGTTGGTAAAGATGCTTATAAATAGAAAAGCGGAAGCGCCTTGCCCAGGGGCGACCGGCATAAGACGAGCCGGCGAGAAGGCTGCCCTTTAGCCTTCTTGACGGATTGGCTTATGACCCGAGCCCCTAGGCGCTGGAGCTAGACAAATAGAAAAGCGGAAGCGCCCGTTTAGCGGCGTATGGACTGGAGCGCTTTGACCGAGATAAAGGAAACACGAAGAGCGATAGCGATTCGATGTTGACTTATCGTAGGGCAAAGAGCGAAGTCGACTCGCCGCTGGGAGCTGGAGCTAGACAATAAGAAAAGCGGAAGCGCCCGTTTAGCGGCGTATGGACTGGAGCGCTTTGACCGAGATAAAGGAAACACGAAGGGCGATAGCGATTCGATGTTGACTTATCGTAGGGCAAAGAGCGAAGTCGACTCGCCGCTGGGAGCTGGAGCTAGACAAATAGAAAAGCGGAAGCGCCTTCCGGGGGTGGAAGAACCATCCCCCATAGCGCTCTTCGAACGAAGGAAAAGATTATGCTTTTCCTTCGTTCGGAGAACTAAGCTTACACACTAGTAAAGCTGGAAACCGTGAAAATATTAAATTCAGATAGTTTTTATTAAATAGATATGAGCCGGACTAGGAAAGGCCGCTCATATTTTTAAATGGTTAAGTTAGGAGGTTCACTTATGACAGGATCTAGTACTGCCAATCTACTTGAAATGCAAAATATTACAAAGCGATTCCCCGGGGTACTTGCTTTAGACAATGTTACCTTGAAAGTGAAACCGGGTTCGGTCCATGCCTTAATGGGTGAAAACGGTGCAGGGAAATCGACCCTAATGAAATGCTTATTTGGAATTTATTCGATGGACGAAGGCAAAATTACCTTTAATGGAAATGAGGTTTCATTTGCTAACTCCAAACAAGCCTTAGAAAATGGCGTTTCCATGGTGCACCAGGAATTGAACCAGGTCCGCCAGCAAAATGTTATGGATAATATATGGCTGGGGCGTTATCCAAAGAAAGGTATTTTCGTAGATGAAAAGAAAATGTACGAGGATACCGCTGCTATTTTTAAAAGTTTAGACATTAATATCGACCCGCGCAGTAAGGTTAGTTCATTATCGGTTTCGGAAATGCAAATGGTCGAAATCGCGAAAGCTGTGTCCTATCATTCAAAAATTATCGTAATGGATGAGCCAACATCATCTCTAACTGAGACAGAAGTCAATCATTTATTTAGAATCATTAAAAGGCTTCAAAGTGAAAATGTCGCGATCATCTATATCTCGCACAAAATGGAAGAAATCTTAAAGATCTCTGATGAAGTCACGATCATGCGTGATGGTCAGTACATTGCAACCAGAAGTGCAAAGGACTTAACAACAGATGAGATTATTAAGTTAATGGTAGGCCGTGACTTATCACAGCGCTTTCCGGCCAAGGAAAACAAGCCAGGGGATGTGATCTTGAAGGTTTCTGATTTAACAGCAGAAACACAGCCTTCTTTTACAAATGTTAGCTTTGAGCTGAAAAAGGGTGAAATACTTGGAATCGCTGGTTTAGTTGGTTCCAAGCGGACAGAAGTTGTCGAAGCAATCTTTGGAATCAGGGCATTGAAATCCGGAAAAATTGAGCTGAATGGTAAGGAGGTTAAAAATCATTCTCCACAGCATGCCATCAAAAACGGATTTGCACTTGTAACCGAGGAGAGACGGTCAACAGGAATATTTTCAGATTTAAGCATTAGCTTTAACTCGATTATTTCGAACATGAGGCAGTACAAGACAAAGAGCGGGTTTCTATCCAATAAGAAAGTAGCGGACGATACTCAATGGGTCATTGACTCAATGAAGGTAAAAACTCCATCGCAAAAAACATCGATTGGCAGTCTATCCGGCGGGAACCAGCAAAAGGTTATTATCGGGCGCTGGCTTTTAACAAAGCCTGATATTTTATTGTTGGATGAACCAACTCGGGGTATTGATGTTGGGGCAAAGTTTGAGATTTACCAATTAATCAACCAATTAGCTGCAGAAGGAAAAGGAATTATTATGATCTCTTCCGAAATGCCGGAGCTATTGGGTACTACCGACCGAATTCTCGTGATGAGTAATGGAAAAGCAGCTGGGATCGTTGATACGAAGACGACTTCCCAAGAAGAAATCATGCGATTAGCCGCATTGTATTAGGAGGCGACAAAAATGAGTACAGAAGCTTTAAAAAAATCGGGATCTAAGGATGTACAAAAATCGAAATCAGGTTTCTCAAAATGGATTGTTGATAATGTCATATATTTGGTATTACTTCTACTAGTAGTTGGGATTGTGGTAGCATCCCCGGATTTCTTATCGATGACGAACTTAATTAATATCCTCAGTCAGGCATCTTCACGTGTTATTATCGCCCTTGGGGTAGCGGGAATCCTGATTTTAGCCGGTACTGACCTTTCAGCAGGCCGGATGGTCGGATTAGCAGCGGTTGTTTCAGCTTCCATGCTTCAAGCAAGTGATTATGCTTATAAAATGTACCCACATTTACAAGAATTACCGCTTTTTGTTCCAATTATTATTGCAATGTTAGCAACTGGTTTGATTTCTGCTATCAGTGGTGTGATTGTGGCTAAGTTTCATGTTCCGCCATTCATTGCCACTCTTGGTATGATGATTGTCGTGTACGGTACTTCTTCTATCTACTTTGACCGTCCTCCATATGGTGCACAGCCGATTGGCGGTTTAAGCGAAAAGTTTACAACGTTTGCACAACGAGGAATAAAGCTTGGGCAATATGAATTTCCATACCTGATCTTCTATGCCATTATTGTATCACTCATAATTTGGGTGATTTGGAATAAAACGCAGCTTGGTAAAAATATGTATGCAATTGGTGGAAATCCTGAAGCAGCAAAGGTGTCAGGGGTTAACGTAGCAAAAAATATCATCATCATCTATATGATCGCTGGTCTTCTTTACGGCTTCACAGGTGTTCTTGAAGCAGGCCGTGTAGGCAGTGCCACAAACAATACGGGTAATATGTATGAGATGGATGCGATCGCTGCCTGTGTAGTCGGCGGAGTGTCCCTAACAGGTGGTATTGGAACAGTACCGGGGATTGTAACCGGGGTTCTTATTTTCCAGGTTATCAACTATGGATTAGCTTTTCTGGGGGTAAGCCCGTACATCCAATTTATCGTAAAAGGTTTAATCATCATCGTCGCAGTAGCCTTCGATATGCGCAAACACGCAAAGAAAAAATAAACAAAACCAAAGGCAGCCTCCAACTTGGAGAGCTGTCTTTTACTATATGAACGATGGAAACATAACTATGTTTATTATCTGTAAAATAGATCGTTCGATATTATAGAATATCTTTGGGGATTAGTGGAAGAAGTGAAGCATCGTGGTAATTACTTAATAATATGAGTTATGCAGGTTAAATGAGTTCGAAAAATAATATATTTCAGAAATATTAAAATTAATAAATAATATACTAGACGAATGAAATTAATTGTATTACAATACTAAATATCAATTAATTCAACGACTAAACATACCTTTTCTACGAAACTACTAATTAACGGATGTTTATGTCAGAAAAATCAAAAAATATATATAAGGGGGATTATCATAATGAAGAAGAATTTTGCAAAGATGTTTATGGCTTCAACATTACTGGCTGGTGTATTAGCAGGATGTTCGGGAGCGAAAGATAGTGCCGGCGGCGGCGATACCATTAAAGTTGGCGTGAACTTAGAGCTTTCAGGAGGAGTTGCTTCTTACGGGGAGTCACTAGCTTCTGGGATCAACCTTGCTGTTGATGAAATTAATAAAAAGGGCGGAGTTGACGGCAAGAAGATTGAGCTTGTAAAAGTGGACAATAAATCTGATGCAGCTGAAGCTACAAATGGTGCCATCAAGTTAACCAGCCAAGATAAAGTAACAGCTATTATCGGTGCTGCTACAAGCGGTGATACCGTTGCCCAAGCGGAAATCGCTGATAGCAATAAAACAGTTTTATTAACTCCATCAGGAACAGCTCCAAACGTAACGGTTACAGATAAAGGGAAATTAAACGAATACGTATTCCGTACTTCATTTATTGACCCATTCCAAGGAACAGTTGCAGCCAACTTTGCAGCTAATGAATTAAAAGTTAAAAACGTTGCCATCTTTGCAGACAGTGCAAGTGACTATGCGAAAGGTTTGGCAGCTTCATTTAAAGAAACGTTTGAAAAAGCAGGCGGTAAGGTTGTTTCTGAAGAGGCGTATGTTGGGAAGGATACAGACTTCCGTGCAACGTTAACACGCATTAAGTCTAAGAATCCTGAATTTATCTTTATCCCTGGATATTATGAAGAAGTTGGTTTAATTGTAAAACAAGCCCGTGAATTAGGAATCACTGCTCCACTAATGGGTGCAGATGGCTGGGATTCACCGAAATTAGTAGAATTAGCTGGTGCCGATGCGTTGAACAACACATTCATCACAAACCACTATTCTTCTGAAGACCCAGACAAAAAGATTCAAACATTTGTAGCTGCTTATAAAGAAAAGAACAATGGAGAATCGCCGAATGCTTTCAACGCCCTTGGTTATGACACTGTCTATCTATTAGCAGATGCAATCAAGAGTGCAGGCAGCACGGACTCAACTAAAATTAAAGAAGCTTTAGAAAAGACTAAAGATCTTTCTCTTGTAACAGGTATTGTGACAATCGACAAAAACCACAACCCAATTAAATCGGCAACTGTTTTAGAATATAAAGACGGTAAGCAAGTATTTAATACAAAAGTAGATCCTAAATAAATCGAGGATTCTCTCAAAATATGATTTTGAAAAAGACTTTTTCGCTAGTATGGCGAAAAAGTCCTTTTTTTTTCGTTTAAGAAATTAAAAAATTTTCGCTTGTGGATAACTGTTAATAAAACGACTGTCTACGTGTGCTCCAGCGCCTAGCCCCTCGATGGTCTACAGCCACTCAGGGAATGAAGGCAAAGAAACTCTTCTTTCCCTGAGCTTTTTATGCTTGTCAGGGCTGTTCAAGGCGCTTGCGCTTTTGTTCTTGGCATGGTTCTTGCATATTAATCTAGCAAAAAGATAATTACTTCGCTTTTAATTTCAGGAGGTGCTTTTGAAGTGAATAAGATTATTTCATTGGAAGAAGTTTCATCCATTTTTAGAAATGGTATGAAGATTATGACTGGGGGTTTTATGGGGGTCGGTACACCTCAGGAGCTTGTTTCAGCCTTGCTTGAAGCAAATGTACAGGATATAACCTTGATTGCAAATGACACCGCCTTCGTGGATGCGGGTATAGGGCCTTTAATTGTAAATAAACGCGTGAAAAAGGTGATCGCTTCACATATTGGGACAAATCCAGAAACCGGCAGGCAAATGATATCTGGTGAAATGGAAGTAGAACTAGTACCACAAGGGACTTTGGCTGAACGTGTACGTGCCGGGGGCTCAGGATTAGGCGGAGTGTTAACTCCTACTGGGGTGGGAACGGTTGTCGAAGAGGGAAAAGAAAAAATTACAGTCGATGGTCGTGAATATTTGCTTGAAAAACCACTTCGTGCTGAGGTTGCTTTGTTAAAGGCTTATAAAGCTGATAAAGCTGGGAATTTGATTTATCATCGTTCTGCCAGAAACTTTAACCCCTTGATGGCATTGGCTGCAGACACTGTAATTGTGCAAGTCGAGCAGCTTGTTGAGGTGGGAGAAATTGATCCAGATGAGGTCATGACACCTGGAATTCTCGTCGATAAAATTTATGTTCAAGGAGGCTGTCAGTAATGACTACTACACTTGTAAATGCAAAGCAAATTATTTCGGCGCGTGTGGCAAAAGAAATGAAAGATGGAGATGTTGTAAACCTTGGCATTGGGCTGCCAACCATGGTGCCCAACTACCTGCCTGAGGGCGTAAACGTAATCCTGCAATCGGAAAATGGATATGTCGGTCTTGGTCCTTTAGAAGGCGAAATTGATCCGGATTTGGTTAATGCCGGCGGACAGCCTGCAGGTATTATTCGCGGCGGTGCTTTCTTTGACAGTCTGTTTTCCTTTGAACTAATCCGCGGCGGGCATGTCGATGTTACTGTTCTTGGAGGGCTGGAAGCAGATGCGAAGGGAAATCTCGCCAACTGGATGGTTCCTGGAAAAATGGTTCCTGGCATGGGAGGGGCAATGGATCTTGTGACAGGTGCAAAAAAGGTGATTGTTGCGATGGAACATACGGCAAAGAATGGTTCGTCTAAAATCCTCGAGCAGTGCCGTTTGCCTTTGACCGGTAAGGGTGTAGTTGACTTAATTGTAACGGAATTAGCTGTTTTCCGTGTAACAGAGAATGGTTTGGTCCTAGAGGAACTTCAAGAGGGTGTTGATTTAGAAACTGTAAAGAAAAAGACAGAAGCTTCTTTTGCTGTAAGTCCGGCAATAAGGTGAATAAGTTTTGGCGGAAAATCCCTAAAAGGATGATAATAACGGTAATTCCGAAAAAACGGAAAATTCCGTCTTTCAGGAAACAATTACAGTGTTTTTTCCGGAATAACGGAATCGTTTCAGCTAGGGTTGCGTTTATTTTAATAAAATGACCTTGGCATAATTCTTGCAACTAAAAAGAAGTAAGCTTATTAATGGAAACGCTTACCCACTGAAGGTAAACGAGGAAGCTTATAAAAACAATTAAGGGGGATTTACATGGAATTATTTGTTATTTTACTGGCACTCGGGCTGCTGATGTTTGTAGCCTATCGTGGATTTTCAGTCATTTTATTCGCACCATTATGTGCACTCCTTGCCGTATTACTTATTGATCCAAGCCATGTATTACCATTCTTTTCTGGAGTATTTATGGAAAAAATGGTTGGATTCATTAAAAACTATTTTGCTGTCTTTTTATTAGGGGCGATTTTTGGAAAACTGGTTGAAATGTCAGGGATCGCAGAATCCATCGCTAAAACGATTGTTCGTTTACTTGGAGCAAAACGTGCGATGCTGACGATTGTTTTATTAGGAGCGATTTTAACCTATAGCGGCGTAAGTTTATTCGTAGCTGTTTTTGCTATTTATCCATTTGCAGCACAAATGTTTAGACAAGCAAATATTCCTAAAAGGCTTATTCCAGGTACGATTGCTCTTGGTGCCTTTACATTCACAATGGACGCTCTGCCAGGAACACCGCAAATTCAAAATGTAATCCCAATTAACTTCTTTAAAACAGATATTTATGCGGCACCAACACTTGGAATCATCGGAGCTATTTTTGTTCTTGTTCTGGGGCTCTTGTATCTTGAAACAAGAAGAAGAAAAGCAGAAAAAGCTGGTGAGGGCTATTACGGCTTTGGTACGGAAAACGCTGCTGCCGCTGAAAAACTGGAAGAAAAGGAAGCATCGGCTCCAGATTTGACCTCACAACAATCCGTTCTAAAACAAATTTTAGCTTTTGTTCCACTCATTCTTGTGGGAGTGACAAATAAATTATTTATAACATACATTCCAAAATGGTATCCAAACGGATTTGATTTTTCAGCGATCGGCTTGAAGGTTTACACGGTCGACGTTACAGCGATGGCCGCGATTTGGGCGATTATTATGGCATTAGTAGTCGGTATTATCTCATCTCTTCTCTATGATTGGAAAAGGGTTACGAAAAACTTTAAGGAAGGGCTGAATACCGCAATTGGCGGGTCCTTGCTGGCAACGATGAATACAGGTGCCGAATATGGATTTGGCGGCATCATCGCCGCACTTCCTGGCTTTGCAAAAATTAGTGACGGGATTTCTGGTACATTCACGAATCCACTTGTAAACGGGGCGGTCACAACAAGTACACTCGCTGGTATGACTGGCTCAGCCTCAGGGGGAATGGGAATTGCGTTAGGTGCAATGGCCGAGAAGTATAACCAAGCAATCGCCGCAGCCAATATTCCGCCAGAAGTAATGCACCGCGTGGTCGCCATGGCATCAGGCGGAATGGATACACTTCCGCACAACGGAGCCGTTATTACCCTGCTTGCCGTAACAGGATTAACACACAAACAATCCTATAAAGATATTTTTGCTATAACGATGATTAAAACAGTAGCTGTATTCTTTGTTATCGCACTTTATACTGTCTTTGGAATCATATAAGAAAAAGAGATTACTGCAATTAGGAGGCACATATAAATGAGCATGTTACTCGAAGGAAAGACAGCATTCATTACCGGGTCAGCGAGTGGAATTGGGTTAGAAATAGCAAAAACTTTCGCTCAAGAGGGAGCTAAGGTAGTCATTTCCGATTTAAATGCTGAAAAGAGTGAACAGGTGGCGGAAGAATTAAGGGACCAGGGTTTTGAAGCCTTAGCCGCACCGTGTGATGTAACAAACGAGGAAGCCTTTAAAAATAGTATTCACCAAGCCTATAAAACTTTTGGCCGGCTTGATATTTTAGTCAACAATGCCGGGATGCAATATGTTTCACCGATTGAAGAGTTTCCAACGGAGAAGTTTGAACTCTTAGTAAAAATAATGTTAACGGCCCCCTTCATTGGCATTAAAAATGTTTTCCCGATTATGAAGGATCAGGGCTTTGGCCGGGTGATTAATATGGCGTCGATCAATGGGGTGATTGGTTTTGCTGGAAAGGCTGCCTATAATAGTGCAAAGCATGGTGTCATCGGATTAACTAAAGTTGCGGCATTAGAAGGGGCGACTAGTGGGATTACGGTTAATGCGCTCTGCCCGGGATATGTCGATACACCGCTCGTAAGAAATCAGTTAGCTGACCTCGCTACAACAAGAAATGTCAGTTTAGACAGTGTAATTGATGAAGTTCTTTTACCGCTTGTTCCACAAAAAAGACTATTATCTGTTTCGGAAATTGCCGATTATGCAGTGTTTTTAGCAAGTGATAAAGGAAGAGGAATTACCGGCCAAGCCGTTATTTTGGATGGAGGGTACACAGCGCAATAATTCTTTAGAATCCTATTCGTTATTGGATAGGATTTTCTTGTCGTTTTGGGAATTATAAAATTTTCGCTTGTGGATCACTGTTATAAAAGGACTGTCGACGTCCAGCTCCAACGCCTAGCCCCTCGAGAGCATAAGCCAATCCGTCCAAAAGGTTAAAAAGCAACCTTTCAGCCGGCTCGTCTTATGCTTGTCGGGGCTGACCAAGGCGCATGCGCTTTTGTTCTTGTGATGAAAAATCTTCTAATCTATTTATTACCAATCATCCTTTGTTATAATAAATATATCCAATACAGCAAGGGTGTGAATCTATGACTAGAGGAATGGAAGCGATTCCACACGACTGGCATGAACAGATTATCAATCTATTAGCGGAAAGAATCGTCGTGACCGACCGTGAAGGAACGATTATCTATATTAATGAAGCCTATTGTGAGTTTTTAGGAACAACTATTGAAGAAGCGATCAACCGCCCTGTTCAGGATGTGATTGAAAATTCAAGAATGCATATTGTCGCTAAAACAGGTAAAAAAGAGCTGGCCGCCCTGCATCCCATTAATGGAAGTGAAATGATCGCAAACCGGTACCCTCTTTTCGTCGATGGGAAACTTGTAGGGGCCCTTGGGACTGTTATGTTCCGCAGTCCAGAAGAATGGCGGATGTATAAAACTAAGATTCAGCATTTAGTGGAGGAATTAAAATATTATAAAACTAAAGTAGAAAAAGAATTAAAGAGTAAATACTTTTTTCAGGATTTAATTGGCAGCAGTGAGCCCTTCCTCGCGGCAAAAAATTTGGCGGAGCGAATTTCAGCCAGCAACTCCTCTGTCCTTTTAATAGGGGAATCCGGTACAGGAAAGGAATTGTTTGCCCATGCCATTCACAACCACAGCCTGCGTTCCTCCTTGCCGTTTGTGGCAATTAACTGTGCTTCCATACCTGAACATCTCCTAGAATCAGAACTATTTGGCTATGATGATGGTGCTTTTACAGGAGCGAAAAAGGGAGGGAAAAAAGGGCAGTTTGAAATGGCACATAATGGTACACTTTTTCTAGATGAAATCGGCGATATGCCACTTTCGATGCAAAGTAAGCTGCTTAGAGTTCTGCAGGAAAAAGAAGTCCAGCGGGTTGGCGGGCAAAAATCCATTCCTGTCGATGTTCGTATCATTGCCGCTACACATCGCGATCTAGAAAAAATGGTGGACGATGGTGAGTTTCGCCGGGATTTATATTATCGCTTAAATGTAATAAAAATTGAAATCCCCCCTTTGAATAATAGGAAAGCTGATATAAAGTTAATATCGATGAGTCTGTTAAAAAAGCTGGAACGGAAGTTTTTTCGAACAGGAATTGAAATTTCAAAAGAAGTGGAACAAAGATTAATGGAGCATTCTTGGCCTGGAAACATTCGTGAACTCGAAAATGTGCTGGAGCGGGCCATAAATGTCCTTGATGGACAAACCATAGAAGTATTCCATCTTCCATTATATTTACGCGAACTAGAATTGCAGAGTTCTAGCCAAGTTGATAGTCCCGTTACCAACATAAAACCTGTTGAAAAATTGTCTTCGTCAATTATCCCGTTAAAGGAAAGACTGGCTCAAGTGGAAAAAGAAGCAATTTTAAATGCGCTGACTGAGACAAATGGAAATAAACAGGAAGCAGCAAGATTGTTGAAAATAGGCAAAACGAGATTTTACGAGAAATGTAAGTTATATGATATAAAATAGATTCTCTATCTTATACAAAAATTAGGATGATCGTCCTGCAATAAATTGCATCTTGCATATAGAAACAGTACTAACTCTGTTTAAGATAAGAGAGATAGTGTAAATTTGACAAAGTTTGGGTGGGAGTACGTTGGTTCTTTTAGACTACATTATTAATCTCTCCATTTTTTCTCTATTGGTCAGTACCCCGTTAGTCATTGGTTCATTTATTAATCATAAGCCCATAAGAAATTGGCGTTATTGGGTTGGGGTTTATGCCGGAATCGTATCTGTTGTCTTAATCAAGCTATCCTTTCAGCAGCAAGGCTATTCTTATGATATTCGCTATGCACCAGTCATTTTGACATTTGTCTACTTCGGCCCGTTGCCAGGAATCATTACAGGTATTTTTGCATTAGTGACGAGATTACTTGAAAGTGGTCAATGGACCACAGCCATTGTCGGCTGGACGGCTATTATTATTACTTTATCTATTTTTCACGTTGTAACAAAACGACTTTCCTATGTGAAAAGAAGCGTTTTATTTTACGCTGCATATGTCGCAGTTTATATCATCATTGTACCGGTCATATTTCATGTATTTAGCGATAAACCCTTATTTCATATTCAGTATTTATTGTTTGTGATGCTGGGTGTAATTATTGGCGTATTACTGATAGAATCCCATGAGAAACTGGTCCGGTTAAACCGCGGTTTGTCAGACATGTACAGACTAGTGGAAGCAAGTGAAGCAAAATACCGATTAATTGCCGAAAACACGTCAGACCTTATTATGTTGATGAATAAAGAACACGCTATTAGTTATCTTTCCCCTTCTCATGAACTTGTATTAGGCTATCCATGCTCTGAATTAGAGGAACATAGATGTTTCATGTTACTTCATCCTGATGATAAACCGATGTTCCTAGATGCAATTAAGGGAATGTTTGAATATAGCGAACTCCAATCGGTGGAAATTCGATTAAAACATAAAGATGGACACTGGATAGAATTTGAGTCTAAGTGTATGCCTGTTAAGGGTGAAGAAGATACTGTTGAAAATATTGTCATTATCAGCCGGGATATATCAGAACGAAAAAAATCTGAGGAAGTTCTCTTACAGTCGGAAAAGCTATCGATTGTCGGGGAGCTGGCTGCAGGTGTTGCTCATGAGATCCGGAATCCATTGACAACAATCAAAGGTTTTGTTCAGTTATATAAAGCAGAAAATAGTTCGATTGTATATAATGATTTGCTTTTAAGTGAATTAGAGCGGATTGAATCGATCACAAGTGAACTTCTCTCTCTTGGAAAACCGCAAGCCGTTCAGTTAGATCAAGTAAATCTAGGGGACTTACTTGTAAATACAGTCGAGTTACTTTCTCCGCAGGCACATATGAACAATATTAAGTTTGACTTAAAGCTTGAGGGGGGCCCTTTTATTATTAAAGGGGAAAAGAATCAACTAAAACAGGTTTTCCTAAACGTAATAAAGAATGGGATTGAAGCAATGCCCATTGGCGGTGATATTCAAATTCAAATGGGCAAAGACGGAGCAAATAATTGCGTGATTTGGATTCAAGACCACGGACTGGGTATCCCTGAGGAGCTGCTTCCTCGTTTAGGCGAGCCGTTCTACAGCCTAAAAGAAAAAGGTACAGGTCTTGGTGTCATGATCTGCCGCAAGATACTGAAACAACACAATGGAAGTATTACTTACAAAAGCAAACTAAACGAAGGAACCAAAGTAGAAATTAAACTACCACTAGTAAGTTGATAATAGTTAAATGGGTGACAGGCACCACCCGTGGACAATGTCCACGGGCGGTGCCTGTCACCTTTTTTTATGTTTGCAAGTTAAAAACTTTTGTTATATTTGAAGGCTTTGAGGGTGGTATATAATGACCAACTTGGCATATTTATTTACTATCAAACGTTTGATGAATGGTAACAGCAGTTGGTTCAGATGAATATAATTCCGAGTTGACTGATAGGAAAATTGAATTTTCTATAAGGAAACAGGGGAGGAATACGATGAATACCGTTCTGATCATTGTAAATATCGCTGTTTTACTATTGCTTATGTTTGGTTTATTTATGATGCAAAAAAGGCATGTGTCATTTTCTAAACGAGTCTTCACGGCTTTGGGTTTAGGTATTATTTTTGGTTATCTCATTCATTTGATTTATGGTAGTACACACGAAGTGACCACCACATCCATTGATTGGTTTAACATTGTGGGGATCGGATATATAAAACTACTCCAAATGGTTGTGATGCCGCTTGTCTTTATTTCAATCGTTGGGGCGTTCACAAAGCTCAAATTGACTAAGAATATTGGGAAGATCAGTTTCCTTGTCATTGGTATCTTGCTTGGGACAACAGCTATCTCTGCAGCGATTGGGATTGGCTCGGCATTAGGCTTTGGTCTCGATGGCATCCAG
Organism: Neobacillus cucumis; assembly: GCF_023715505.1. Next base: position 167,901 of record NZ_JAMBOH010000010.1, read on the forward strand.
CTTACTCAAGGAGATGCCGAAAAGGCACGAAATGATCAATTAGCAGAAAGGGCTGCAGGAATTGAAAATATGACCCTGCCCCAGCAAATCATTGAATTAGTCCCAAGTAATCCATTTCAGGATTTAACAGGTGCGAGAGCAACTTCCACGATTGCGGTTGTCATCTTTGCTGCTTTTATTGGGATTGCCTACCTTGGGGTTAAACGAAAGGACCCGGGACCTGCCGAGTTTTTTGCTAAAATCATTGACACTCTCTACTCGATTATCATGAGGGTTGTCACCATCATCCTGCGCCTGACACCTTATGGGATTCTTGCGATTATCACAAAAGTGACAGCAACAAGTGATTATGAGGCAATAGTAAAACTAGGAAAGTTTGTGGTAGCCTCCTATGTGGCATTGATCATCATGTTCCTTGTGCATCTGCTCTTCTTGTCGTTGGCAAAATTGAATCCGTTCAGATATGTGACGAAAGGACTTCCAACCTTAACCTTTGCGTTCACTTCACGTACAAGTGCAGGAACATTGCCAATGACCATTAAAACCCAAACTAAGGATCTAGGGGTTTCAGAGGGAATCGCCAATTTTGCTGGGTCATTTGGTTTAACAATCGGCCAGAATGGCTGTGCAGGAATTTATCCAGCGATGTTAGCGGTGATGGTGGCTCCAAGTGCCGGGATTGACCCGACAAGCCTATCCTTTATTGTGACACTTATTCTGGTTGTAGCTATTAGCTCATTTGGCGTTGCCGGAGTTGGCGGAGGGGCCACGTTTGCCGCCCTAATTGTCTTATCGGTCAAGAACCTTCCAATTGCAATCGTCGGCCTGCTCATTTCAGTTGAGCCCCTGATTGACATGGGACGGACAGCGTTAAACGTTAGTGGGGCGATGACAGCAGGAGTCCTCACAAGCAAAGCAACAGGAGAATTCGACGAGGAGACCTATGCACAACCCAATATCGCAGAAGCCTAAAAATAGTGACAGGCACCGCGCGTTGTCCCTTCGCGGTGCCTGTCACCTTTTTTAATGTTTGCACTTATTTAAGCGTATATTTGTTGTTCACGTTCTTGGATAACATCCGTGTAATGGCAGATGAGGTTATTTAATATATGATTCCAGCTCTGGGTTAGAGCATAGTTTCTGCCAGAGAGCCCCATTTTTTGCCGTAGCAATTCATTTGTTAATAGCTGCATTATGGCTGCCGAAAAATCCTGCACATTACTAGGGTTACACAAGAGTCCGGTTACCCCCGGCTTAATAATATTCTGCACACCACCCGATTTAGCACCTATCACTGGTGTTCCGCTAGCAAGTGATTCCAACACCACATTTCCAAAGGTTTCGGAGGCTGAAGGGAAAACAAATAAGTCAGATGCCGCATAGACTTCTGCCAAACGCTCCCCATCTAAATATCCTGTAAACGTCATATTGCCCGGTGCTTGGGTTTCAAGTTCCTCCCGCAGTGGACCGTCGCCAATGATTAGCCAATGAATTCTTTGATTAATGTCTGATGGAATAGACTTTGCTGCAGCTAAGAGGGTAGATAAATCCTTCTCAGGTGCTAATCGGCCAACATACGTCAATATAAAGGAATCTTGCAGGCTGTAACGGTTTATAACGGATTTCTTATCATAATAAGGATGAAACAGCTGGCAATCCACACCTCTCGGCCAAAGCTCAAGATTGGTAAAACCATGCTGCTTTAATAGTTGGAATGTTGCTGAAGAGGGGACGAAGATCTTTTTACAGGTTTGATAGAACCAGTGCATATAATTCCAATGTAGTTTCGATAGAAATGGAAGGCTATAACTCTGTAAATAATCGTCAAAATTGGTATGGTACGAGCCAACAAGTGGGATATTTAGTTTTTTTGAAAAATATACTCCACAAAGGCCGATGTTAAACGGGGTGGCTACATGAATTAGATCAGGTGAGAAGTTTAGGAGTTCCGACTTCATTTGAGAAAGGTTTGGAAAAGCTAACCGGCATTCAGGATACATGAAAAAGGAAAGGCTCTTAGAGCGGTGAATATGGCAAGAAGCATGTTCCTCTGTAGGAGAGGCGGGTGCAAATAGTTTAAAGGTAATGTTTTGGTTCTCTAAGAAGTTAGTCAATCTTTTCAGCGTTCGGGCAACACCGTTTATCTCAGGATAAAAAGTATCAGTGAAAATGGCAATTCTCATATCATCCCTCCTAACATTCCTATCTTACAAACATAACAAACAAAAACAAATAACTCCGGTGAGGGTGCCAAGCATGCCGCCAGCAAGGATATCAGAAGGATAGTGAAGTCCTAAATAAATTCTAGATATCCCTACACACGTTCCTAAAGGAATTAGTACAAATGCAAGTTGCGGTATGGATAAAATATAAGGGGTTACCACGGAAAAAATGGCCGTTGTATGCCCTGATGGGAAGGAATGATCCTGTAAAGGATTAGTCGGAAACTTGGTACTTTCTATCATCAAATATGGTCTTTTTCGTGGAAACAGCTGTTTGATGACATGGACTGGGATATGGCTTGCCGATAATGCAAGTGCGCTGCTAATAGCCGTTAATCTAGGTTCACCTGTAGAGATTATGATAAGAAGAAAGGAAGCTGCGATGGTGATATCTGCCCCTCCAAACTGTGTAATAATTCGGAAGAATAGATTTAACAGCTTTTTATCGTAATGTCGATTTACTCGTTGTAATAAGCGGCATTCAAATCCATAAACTGCATGGATTATCTTCATCATGGTCACTTCCCCCTCCATAAGGTTACATTGTAATGTCAGGTCTCCCTACAGATCGATACGTAATCGGATACTGTTGAACAGCCTGAAGTGAATAACAATTACGGCCATCAATAACTATTGGTTTTTTCATATGTGTTAGATAGACCTCTAAAGGAAGATGTCTTATTTGTTCCCACTCTGTTGCAATAATGGCAAGTTCAGCGTCTGTGAGTGCTTTTCGAATATCTTGGCTATAAGTAATCGTATCACCTAATATTCTCTGAGCATTGGGTATAGCAATGGGATCATAGGCACAAATATCGGCACCTTCCACAGACAGTTCGTTGACAAGGGTTAAAGCCGCTGACTCACGGACATCATCTGTATCTGCTTTAAACGCTAATCCAAGTAGGGCAACTTTTTTCCCTTTTAATGATCCGGTCAGCTCTTTTGCTTTTACAATCGGAAGCGATTGTTGACGATTATTTACTTGAATGACCGCATCAAGCAGGGGGAGAGGCTGTTTCAAATGCCAGCCAAGCTGTGCAAGTGCTTTTGTATCCTTAGGAAAACAGGCGCCGCCATAGCCAATTCCAGCTTTAAGAAAATGAGGGCCAATCCGTTTGTCCAGCCCGATTCCATATGCTACTTCCTCTATGTTCGCCCCGACATTCTCACAAATGCATGCCATCTCATTAATAAAACTAATTTTTGTTGCTAAAAAGGCATTGGAAGCATATTTAATTATTTCGGCACTTCGGATGTCCGTTTTGTAAATTGGGATCTGCAAAGGCTGGTAAAACTGTTCCATAAAGGCTGCCACTTTGGGGTCACTGGTGCCGATCACGATACGGTCTCCATGAAAAAAATCAATAATGCCAGTACCCTCACGAAGAAATTCGGGATTAGCAACTACTTCTGCTTGAAGGTTAGGAGGTTTTCTGCTGTCAATGATTTGTTGAATGAGCTCGTTCGTACCCACTGGAACAGTACTTTTTGTGCACACAATGACATCCTGCTCAATATAGTGAGCGATGGTATGGGCAACCACATGAATGTATTTTAGGTCTGCTGAACCGTCATGTTGTTCTGGGGTACCAACTGCAATGAAAATCAGCTCAGCTTTTGAGTATGCATCATACGGATTGATGGTGAAATTCAGCTGTTTGTTATGTAAATTTTTCACTATAAGGGACTCTAACCCAGGCTCATAGATGGGAGAACGTCCGCATTGCAGCATATCAATTTTCTCTTTTTGAATGTCTATGCATGTCACTTCGTGTCCCAGCTCCGCTAAACAAGCACTAGTGACCAATCCTACATACCCTGCTCCAGCAACCGTAACCTTCATCCAATCCCTCCAATGATTTGTTTACTCTATTGTATTAGCGGATAATGGATTTTTTCTAAACCTAGTGTAAAGAGAGTGTTAAGACTGTGTTAGTTTTAGTTAATAGGCGAAAATGCATTTAAATTATAATACTTGAATCCGAGATAAATACTAGGTACACTTAAGATGTTCTAAATGAATAATTAATGAAATCGAATTAAACCCTATTAGCGTAGCAATGAACGCCATTGTTTTGTTAATGAAAGAAAAAAGGATGGGATGAACATGGATCAATTTCATCAAGGGCCAAATATTTATGTCGGTGAGGTTAATATAAAAGTAAAAAATCTAGATTATTCCGTTACGTTTTATCAAAATATTATCGGTCTTCAGCTATTGGAGCAAAGTGAACGGAAGGCTGTTCTAACCGCTGACGGACAAACTCCCCTGTTAACGCTGGAAGAACCAGTGGATGTCATTCCGAAACAAGAGCACATGTCAGGGTTGTACCATTTTGCGGTATTACTTCCAACGCGTGCCGACTTAGGAGACTTTTTACGCCACTTAATCTTGACAGGGTACCCGCTAGGAGCAGCCGATCATTATGTAAGTGAGGCATTGTATCTGAATGACCCTGATGGTAATGGGATTGAAGTTTATCGGGACCGTCCGTCTCTTGAGTGGACCTGGAAAAACGATTTGGTGGAAATGGCCACTGAAGAGTTGGATGCAGAAGGGATTCTAGCGGATGGTACGGGTGAGTGGAAGGGCCTTCCATCCGGAACAATTATGGGGCATATTCATCTCCATGTAGGTGATTTAGAAAAAGCAAAGGATTTTTATACAAAAGGAATTGGCTTTGAGGTTGTGAGTTACTACCCGCAGGCGGTATTTCTTTCGTCAGGCAAGTATCACCATCACGTCGCTATCAATACTTGGCAAGGTTCAGGGGCCCCAACACCTCCGGAAAATAGCGCTGGTTTAAATTGGTATTCCCTCGTCTTCCCTAATCATGAGGCAAGAGAGATAGTCAGGAAACAACTAGAGCAAATTGGTGCTCCTATAAGAAATGAAGGAACCTTTTACGTCACAAATGATCCTGCAGGAAACCAAATTCGCTTAGTAATTTAAAGAAAGAAAATATCCCGGCTCTTATAAAAGAAGGGCCGGGGATATTTTGTATAGATTAGAATTTAACCAAACCTTATGAGAAAAATCCTAATGCATATTTTATGCCCTCTTCTATTTCATTGGTTTCATAGCCCTGTAAATCTTCAAGAGTGATTTCCATTTTTGTTCCCGCTAAAGAGTAGCCACTGTCTAGATTAACATCTAACAGGACCTCATACCCATTCGCGGTTGGGATAATTTGGATAATGTCGTAATCACGAATCGCAGTACCCGTTTCATATTCAATCGGCTCTAACTCAGACATAAAACAACCTCCTATTCATCTTCAAACAAGATTATTTTCCACTAAACCAAAAAAATAATTCGGTGCATTCACTATTCAAGCGGTGCCTGTCACCATTATTACTTTATTTAGAGTAATAACAGTGACAGGCACTATTATTCCGTCATAGTACTTGTAAAAGGTTTTTGTTGAGAATGTGACGAATTATGAAATGGGAAGGCTATTTAGTATTAGTGTATTACTTGTAAAGGGTGTGATGGTGATGTGTTTGATTCTGTTTGCCTATCGTGTTCGTAAGGAGTATCAACTAATTGTCGCGGCAAATCGTGATGAATTTTATCAACGGCCGACTGCCCCGGCACACTTCTGGGAGGATCAGCCTGATATTCTTGCCGGACGGGACCTAGAAAAAATGGGCACCTGGATGGGAGTGACAACGAGCGGGCGCTTTGCGGCATTGACTAATTACCGCGATCCCAAGGAAGCAACAGAGGGAAAACGTTCACGAGGAGAATTAGTGGCTGATGCCTTGATATATAAAGGGAATATGGAAGAGTATATGCAAAATCTTGAAGTACATAATCACTTGTATCCAGGCTATAACTTATTAGTAGGGGATGGGAACGAATTATATTATTACTCTAATGTCGGCGGAAAACTGGAAAAACTAACTCCAGGTATATATGGTGTGAGTAACCATTTATTAAATAGCAGCTGGCCAAAGGTGGAAAAAGGGTGGGAAGGTTTGGCACGAATAATAAGTGAGAAAAACGATGGGATGGAAGAAGCGTTGTTTGCCCTTCTGCAAAATGCGGATCCCGCCCCGGATGAGGCTCTTCCAAGTACAGGGCTTACATTGGAATGGGAGCGGATGCTTTCGCCCTTGTTTATTGAGAGTGAGCATTATGGAACGAGAAGTTCAACGGTGATGTTAATGACAGGGACGAAGCTTCGATATATAGAAAGAGTCTTTTCGAAGAACGGCGAAAATAACCAACAATATACGATTGAACTGTAACTTTAAAACTAATGAAACGTTTAATTAGAAGACTGGAGTTTATGTATTAAGACTGAAGTTACCATCGGAAATTTAAATTCAACGAAGAGAGAATTCAGTTTCTTGTTGGACGAAAATGCTTGTTTACGTTTTAAATAAATAAAATCAAGTAGAAAATTGTTAAATAATTATTATAAAATAGGAAATAGACGAATATGAAAGGGAAAGTAGAGGAACGTCAATGAGCGAATTGAACGTAAATACAAATCCAGGTTTTTTCACCAGAATAAATGCCGCCATGTCAAGGCTTCGGGATTCAGAAAAAAAAATTATCGAGTTTATCGAACAAAATCAGGACGAGATTATACATCTTTCCATTACGGAAGTAGCTGAAAGAAGTGAAACAAGTGAATCGTCTGTTGTCCGATTATGTAAAAGGCTTGGTTATAAAGGATTCCAAGATTTGAAGATAAATTTGGCGAAGGAAGTCATCGCCCCGGAAAAGCAGATTCATGAAGTTATTGAAAAAGGTGACGACGTCGTCATGATTAAAAAGAAGGTATTTCAGTCAAACATTCAAGCACTATACGATTCTATAGAGGTTTGTAATGATGGGGAACTAAGGAAGGCTGTGGATGCCATTTCAAATGCCCGTTTCATTGAGTTTTATGGAACAGGCGGGTCCGGAACCGTAGCATTAGATGCTCACCACAAGCTATTAAAATTAGGGATTAAATCATTTGCGTATAACGATACAATTTTGCAAGCTATGTCAGCCAGTGTGCTCACAAATCAAGATGTTGTGATTGGAATTTCCCATACAGGCTCCAACACAGATGTTTTAGCAGCTCTGAAGTTAGCGAAAGAAGCGGGGGCAACGATAATTTGTATTACAAATTCATCAAAATCGCCGATTACGAAAATATCGGATATCGTCTTGCAAACAGCTTCAAATGAGACATTGTTTCGAACCGATGCGATTTCTTCAAGAATTGCTCAATTAACTATTATTGATATTTTAGTTGCTGCGGTTGCCAACCAGCAATATGAATTGTATTACAGCAACCTCCAGAAAACACGTAAATCCACCATAGATAAAAAACTGTAAGGGATTTCAGAAAAAAAGTTTCACTTTTTTTAAAATAAATGTTGAAGGAAATTACCATCACGTGATATGATGAGTTTGTAAATAAAGTTTTTAGAAAATTCAATATCTACTCTTAGCAATTTATAATGCAAGCATAGTCAAGTGCCCTAAAAAGGTGAATTTGACTCAAAAATTCACTAAGATCTTCTTCTAGCATGGATAAACTGGTTTAAATAAAAGAATAGAGGAAATTATCTTCTATTTTTTTATAAAAATAATGAAGGAAATTTCCTTCATAAAGAACCATACTAACCTAAAAGGAGCAAAGGAGTTATGAGAGCAGCTGTATTTCATGGACCGAATGAACTGAAGCTTGAAGAGGTAAAAAAGCCGGAAATAAATGAACATGAGGTACTTGTTAGAGTTAATGCCAGTGCTGTATGTGGTACAGATGTCCGTATTTTTGAAGGGAAAAAGACAAAGGGTGTCAGAACTCCTTCAGTCATTGGTCATGAGCTTGTTGGCACAATTGAAGAAGTTGGCGGTCAAGTGAAAGGTTTTTTTGCAGGAGATCGGGTGGGAGTAATGCCTGTTATTCCGTGCAGGAAGTGTTACTACTGTTTAAATGGCAGAGAAAATGTCTGCGCAAACCGTACAGCGATTGGATATGAGTACGATGGTGGTTTTGCGGAATATGTGAGGATTCCTAGCGCAGCTCTCGAAGCAGGGAATTTAGTGAAAATCCCGGATCATCTTACCTTTGAACAGGCCGTTATTACAGAGCCGCTTGCTTGCTGCATCAATGGTCAAAGAAAGGCAAATGTCAAAATGGGCGATGTTGTAGTGGTTATTGGAGGCGGACCCATTGGATTAATGCATGTTCAATTAGCGAAAATTGCAGGAGCAAGTACCGTTATTTTAAGTGAGCCAATTGGTCATCGCCGTGAAAAAGCACTCCTTGCAGGAGCTGACTTTGCTGTAAATCCTAATATTGAATCATTAGAAGATATCGTGTTAAGTGAAACAGAAGGGCTGGGAGCCGATATTGTCATCATGGCAATAGGCGTTCCTTTCTTAGTTAACTCTAGTGCGAACCTATTAAAAAAAGGTGGTATATTAAACCTTTTCGCTGGATTTACGAAAAATGTTATGTCAGAAATCGATCCAAACGTCATTCATTACAATGAAATTACGATCAACGGAACATCTGCTCTAACAAGAGCAGATTATCATAAATCACTATCACTGATTGCTTCTGGTCAGATTAATACTGAGGTAATTACCACAACTGGTTACACTCTTGATGATATTGAGAGGGCGATCATGGATGTGAAAAATGGAAATGGTATGAAGACTGTTATTACTCAATAAAAAAACTATGAATATGAGAATAGGAGTGTTTTATTATGGCATTTTTAGGTAAAGAAATTCGTATGAATCGTCTATTAAACCAAAAGTCTGGGAAACTATTAGCAGTTGCAGTTGACCAAGCAATGGCACGGGGGATTTTTGAAGAACTTATGCCAATCCAGCGTAAGTTGGATGAAATCGTTGCAGGTGGACCTGATGCAATTACCATGCATAAAGGAATTGCCGATATGTGTTACCGTCCGCATGCAGGAAAAACAGGCTTTATTTTGAAATGCTCTACGTTCTCCCCTTGGCAGCCAAATTATGATGCATGGGTTACTGAAGTAGATGAGGCAGTCCGTTTAGGAGCCGATGCTGTTTCCATGGGGTGTATTGTCGGTGGAGAGGACCAGCCAGAACAGCTCAGAAATCTTGGAATAATTGCCGGTCAAGCGGCTGCACATGGTTTGCCAATGATTGCCCACATTTATCCAAGAGGAAATCAAATCCCAGAGGATGACAAGAATAATTGGAAGCATGTAGCTTACGCTGTTCGTGCAGGTGCAGAGCTTGGAGTAGATATCGTAAAAACTAAGTATACTGGCAATCCAGAAACCTTCGCTAAGGTCGTCGCTTCTACACCAGGAAAGGTCGTAGTGGCAGGTGGAGATAACGGAAATAATATTGAAGACTATTTCCAAATGGTATACGATGTTATTGATGCTGGCGGAGTTGGAATCACCTTTGGAAGAATAGTATGGAACAATCCTAATCCAACAGCTGTTGTTACAGCGTTTAAAAACATTATCCATAATAAAGGAACAGTAAAAGAAACACTGGAGCTTTATAACGAATTAATGAATTCACCAGTAACTGTATAGAGGGTGATGAGTCATGTCTCACATTATTGGAATAGATATTGGGACAAGTGGAATTAAAGTTGGAGCAATGAATAGAGAAGGAGAATTAGGGTTTCTTGAATATGAGCCCTATTCTCTTCTTTACCCTAAAATGGGCTGGGTAGAAATTGATCTAGAGGACATTTGGAATAAAGTTAAAACATTACTTTTAAATGTATGGCAGCAGGTAGAGGATGCGGGCAAGGTAGATGCAATCTCTCTTTCTACTTTTTGTAATAGTTCGGTCTTTTTAGATGCAAAGGGCGAGCCACTTTATCCAGGGATTTTGTATTTAGACCAAAGAAGTAAAGAGGAAGCGGACCTGATCAAAAATCAAGTCAGCGAAGAACTATTGTTCAAAGTGACGAAAAACCGGTTAGAGCCCGGAATGTATACGGTAACAACTCATTTGTGGTTCAAAAACCATCACCCAGAGCTGTATGCCCAAACCTATAAATGGGGGAACCTTTCTACTTTCATTTTACACAAATTAACAGGAAACTTTGTGATGGATTGGACGCAAAGCTCCTTCACGGGCATTTATGATGTAGAAAACTATCAATGGTCGACAGATATTTATGAGAAAGTTGGCATCGACCGTGATAAGCTTCCTGATGTTGTAAATCCTTGTTCAATTATTGGGGAATATATGCATCCGATCCTAACATCCATTCGTATTCCCGTAGTTGCCGGTGCAGCGGACACAGCATGCTCAGCAGCAGCGCTCGGTATTGGGGTCAATGAAATGTTTGAATCAGTAGGGACATCTAATGTCTTTACGGTTTGTACTGATCAGCCTGAGCTTTTGGATAAGCGTTTCTTAAATAGATGCCATGTTATAAAAAATCGCTGGTTATCTCATGGAGCGATGTCGTTTCCTGGTGCAGCCATTCATTGGTTCTATGAGCAATTTTTGAAGCCGGAAGGACATTCGAAGGCAGTTTTGGAGGATTTATGCAAACAGTCAATTCCTGGTGCAGGCGGTGTTTTTTTTCTGCCATATATGCAAGGGGAACGTGCGCCCATTTGGGATCCAAATGCTAGAGGAGTATTTGCCGGAATTCATTTAAACACAACGAAAGCAGATATGTTTCGTGCTGTGTTAGAAGGATGCTCTTTTGGACTAAAGCAAATTAACGAAATTATTGAAACAAAGTATCAGCTTCAAGTGGAAAGCTACCAATCTATTGGCGGAGGGGCGAAAAATCGAGAATGGGCCCAAATCAAAGCCAATGTATTGAACAAAAGCGTTCATATTAAAGATGTTTCCGAGACCGGTGTATTAGGAACTTGTTTACTTGCAGGAACTGTTATTGGTTATTTTTCTTCTTTGGAATATGCCGCAAAAGAAATTTGTAACAACACAATTTACACACTAAAGCCACAGCAGAGTCAACTAAGAAAATATGACGAATTATATAAAGTGTTTAATGAGTTATATCCTTCTTTAAAATCATTTTTTGCCTTGAGTGCTAGGCGAAGCTCTGAGACGGGCGAAAAAATTGAGGTGGATCAAGCGGTTATTATTTAATAAAAAATGAAAACCCTTACAGTTAGAGGAGAAACTTTTTCTGAAGTGATATTAAAAAAATATTTTTAATCGAACGGGGGATATGGTATGTCTTTACCTGAATCTAAGATCAGTGCAGGTCTTGCACTAAAGAAAAAGACAGGCTATCGTTGGTTAGTTCTTTCGCTTATTTTTTTGGTATACATTGTTTGTTATGCAGACCGTACGAATATCGGTGTAGTCCTCCCGTTTATTAAAGAGGATTTTGCTCTTAACAATTTCCAGGCAGGGGCGATCTCAAGTTTCTTCTTCTTAGGATATGCCTGTTCGCAGATTCCAGCAGGGTTTTTACTTGGCAAAAAAGGAACTCGTGGAGTAGTAGCTCTTGCTGTTATTGCTTTTTCGGTGGTTACCTTCTTACTCGGAACAGTTTCTGGTGCTGCACTTTTGATTTTACTTCGTTTACTATTAGGTTTGACAGAGGGTCCTGTACCGGTAAGTATGTCAACTACGATTAACCATTGGTTCCCAGCAAAAGAAAAAGCGACTGCAACAGGTATTTATATTGCTTCCACACAGCTTGCTCCAATCTTTGTACCAATTATCGCGGCTGCGATTGCCATGTCATTCGGTTGGCGTTATGTGTTTTACTGGTTTGCCATCCCTGGTTTAGTTATTGCTCTTGTTTGGTACTTAGTAGTTCGAACTAAGCCTGAAGACAGCTCAAAGGTATCAAAAGCTGAGTTAGAATATATTCGCCAAGAGGAAGTTAGGGTTGAAGCAAGTGGGGAACAAAGATCACTTGGCTGGCTTGATAAGGCGATTAGATATCAGAAAATTGAAATAATTAATACTCCTAAAAAAGTTTTTACTTCTTGGAACATTTGGGGTAATACGCTTACTTATTTCTTAATGAACAGTGTATTATATGGCATGTTGACATGGGTTCCTATGTATTTGGTTAATGCAAAAGGCTACTCTTTTATGAAAATGGGATTTGTTGCATCGACCCCTGCAATTGGAGGATTAATTGGCGCGCTTTTAGGCGGCGTTATCTCTGACAAAGTATTTTTAAAAAGGCGTAAACCAACGATGTTAATTACTGCTATCGCTACAGCCATTATGATGCTGGTCGTTATTAATATCCCAGACAACGCAACACTTGTATCTCTTAGCTTAGGATTGGCAGGTTTCTTCCTTAACATTGGCTGGCCTGCATTTACCGCTTATCCAATGGGGTTAACTAACAGAAATACTTTCCCAGTTGCTATTGCTACAGTCAACAGTGGTGGAAACCTTGGTGGATTCTTTTCTCCGATGATCGTTGGTGCAATTCTTGATGCAACAGGTAATTACAATATTGCTTTTGGATTCTTTGCAGTATTGTTAGTACTTGGTTTCATAATTATCACGACCTTAAAAGAACCTGCACAAGATTAATAGTTGCGGATTTTTTAAAAGCTTAACTAATAAACATAAACGTTTTCAATATAAGACAGCAATCACATAGGGCATGGGAATTATCCAGTGCCCTTTTTTATTTTGAATTTACAACCCGTGTTAAGGAAATATTTCCAATAAAAAGGTGGGGATTTAGTTGAAAAGTACCGTGTATATTACAAGAAAGCTGCCCGAGGAAATAATTGATAAACTTTCTCATTATTTTCATGTGAGAATGTGGGGAGAAGAAAATATCCCTGTCCCAAGGGAAATTTTAATGAAGGAAATAGAAAATATCGACGGTCTTATTTGTTTATTGACAGAAAAGATAGATGAAGAAGTCATAGCTAGGGCCAAGCATTTAAAGATAATTAGTAACGTAGCGGTAGGATATAACAATATCGACCTTCAAGCAGCAGCAAGAAAGGGGATTATTGTAACCAACACGCCTGGCGTCCTTACGGAAACCACGGCCGATTTAACGTTTGCGCTTTTAATGGCAGCTGCCCGAAGAGTTGTAAATGCTTCCAATGTCTTGCGCAACGGCGAGTGGGGTGCATGGTCCTTGATGCAGCTTACTGGACAAGATATATATGGAGCTACAATAGGGATTATTGGGTTAGGGAGAATTGGAGAGGCCCTCGTCAAGCGGGCAAAGGGATTTGATATGAATGTTCTTTATTATAATCGTTCACGAAAGCAAGATAAAGAATGTGAGCTAGGTATTCACTACGTAGAATTAGAGGATTTATTGCGGCAATCAGATTATGTATGCCTCATGCTTCCATATAGTGCGGAGGTACATCATCTAATTGGTAAAGAGGAATTGTCTCTGATGAAACCGAATGCCATCCTCATCAACACTGCAAGAGGTGGGATCGTAGACGAGGAAGCATTATATGAAGCGTTGAGGAATGGTGATATTTGGGGTGCCGGGTTAGATGTCTTTGAACAAGAACCAGTAGCAATGGATCATCCATTGTTATCCTTATCCAATGTCGTTACCCTGCCTCACATTGGAAGTGCAAGTGTCAAAACAAGAATGAGGATGGCTAATCTTGCAGTTGATAATATGGTGAAAGTATTAAATGGTGAAGAACCAATTACCCCGGTACAGCAGTATAAAGAAATCTTGTGAAAACTGTTAATGAATAAGTAGATTCTTTAAATAAGTGAATAAAAAACCCGAATAAGGATCACTTCTTTAATTAGTGCACCTTATTCGGGTTTTTTTAATGTAGGTTAGAGAAAATCACACACCAATTACATTCAATGACTGTCGCAGTCCTTCTAGAGCAAATCCTGTTATATATCTAAAAACGAATATAGCGATAATTGGTGAAATATCAATAGGCCCAAGTGGGGGGATGAACCGCCTAAAGAAGCCTAAATATGGTTCGACGAGCTTTGAGATCCACATCCCAATCTTTGTGGATTGAAATTTTGGAAACCAGGACCCAAAAATCGATATTAAGATAAGCCAATAATAAATTTCAAAAGCATACTGTCCAATTTGTAAAATGTATAATCCCAATTTATATCTCCCCGTCTTTTATAGTTTTATTGTAGGTGCAAAATTCGTAAAGATACATATATATACGGCTAAGCCCACTAAAGGTTTCATAATTCTGATTGACTTAAAAAGCTTTTTTATTCGGAAATCTCTCATAGATAAAAATTAATTAAACCATTAATGAGTTGGGGTTAATTACAAAGGTTTTTCATTGGTTTTATTATGCCATAGGGAACTTAACAAATTCTTAAATTCGATTGGGTTGGCGACTGAAAAAATTAATCAAACGTTTAATTAATTCAGCAGCAAAACTAATCAAACGTTTAATTAAATCTTAGAAAACGTTAATAGACCAACAATTATCTGCCAAATTAAAAAACTAATCAAACGTTTAATTAACTGAATTTATAGGTAAGTTTTTAAATAGCTTAAATAGGGAACTTATTTACCAAGTGATATATACTATAAGTGAGAAAGGACGTGATTAGATTGAAAAAAGGCTGGTTAGGATTAGGAATTGTGGTCGCTGTCATTGTTATCTTTGGGCTCATGTTTATGTCCAGCTATAATAGCTTTGTCAATCTAGAAGAAGACGTGAATCAATCACATGCTCAAATCGAAAATCAACTCCAACGAAGGCTTGATTTAATCCCAAACTTAGTCAATACCGTAAAAGGCTATGCAGCACATGAAAAAGATGTCATTGCCTCCATCTCAGATGCACGTGCAAAGCTTGCCGGAGCAAAAACCCCCGAAGAAGAAGCAACCGCTAACGATCAATTATCCGGTGCACTAAGCCGCTTGCTCGTCGTCGTTGAAAACTACCCTAACCTTAAGGCAGACCAGCAATTTACCCAGCTAATGGATGAACTGTCTGGAACCGAAAACAGAATTGCTGTTGCACGAAAGGATTACAATGAACAAGTAGCGGAATTCAATAAAAAAGTAAAAAGATTCCCGGGCTCGATTATTGTAGGAATCGGCGGGTTTGATGAAAAAGAATACTTCAAAGCAGACCCACAAGCCCAAGAAGCTCCCAAAGTTGACTTTGGAGGCAACGGGTAATGAAAGCGAAACGGATCTTCAGCCTTCTATTGGTTTTTACCACATTATTTCTGTGTACAGCCCGTGCACTTGCTGAGGATGTCCAAATACCTGCTCCTGTCGGAGATATCTATGTACAAGATTTTGCTCATGTCCTAAACGAAACAGAAAGGGCAGAACTAATCAACTTAGGCAGAAACATTGAAGATCAGACAACCGCACAGGTTGCTGTATTGACGGTTGATAGTATTGGTGACAGAACGATTGAAGAATATGCGAATGAGGCATTTCGCCAATACGGAATTGGAAGCAAGAAAGAGGATAATGGCGTCCTCCTTGTTTTATCGATGAAGGAACACAAAATCCGGATTGAGGTTGGGTATGGCCTCGAAGGAAGGATTCCTGATGCGAAAGCCGGCCGAATCTTAGATCAATATGCTATACCTTTTTTAAAAAATAACCAGCCCAACCAAGCCGTAACGGAAACTTACAAAGCACTTGCCAAAGAAGTCATGGCCGAATATAACGGTGAGAGTGGACAAAAAACGGCGCCAAAGGATGAAGGGATTGGAATCCCATCCTGGCTGATTATTATCATTGTATTGGTTGTCGTCTTCCTTGACTTTAAATTTTTTGGAGGCACCCTTACCTACTTACTCCTCTCCATTCTATCCCGTGGTGGTGGACGAGGCGGTGGCGGTGGAGGGTCGCGAGGAGGCGGAGGTGGTTCCTCTGGCGGCGGTGGTGCAAGCCGAGGCTGGTAATAACAGAAAAAAGATGCTCTGGTTCGAGAGCAACTTTTTCAATCATATGAAGCATTTTTCAATACTTTTCTTTTCCTTTTATAGGTGTACAAAATAAACAGACCTATTAGGAAAAAGGCAATAATATAGATACTATACCTAGAAAAGTATGTTCCAACATATACCCAGTTTCCACCAAGCAATCTGCCTAAAGTGATAAAGGTAAAGCACCAAAGTAGTGCTCCTAAATAAGCGAACAGGGCAAACTTTTTATAAGAATAATTGTTAATTCCAGCGAGATAGGCGGTAATATGCCGAACGCCTGGAATAAAAAAACCAATAACGAGAAGGAACGGGCCAAATCTATTGAATAATTTCTTCGTGCGATCAATCTTTGCCTCACTGATATGCAACTTCGGGCCAAACTTATGTAAAAACGGCGCTCCTAACACAATGCCTAAAATAAAGCTAAGCGTAATCCCGCTGCTTGCCCCGAAATAGGCACATAGGAGTGATGGCAGGTACGCCAATTTTCCGGCGAAAACATTATAACCCACATAAGTAAGAAGAACTTCATCAGGAATTGGCAGGCCAATGATACCGCCAATTAAAGCAAAAATAATCCCCAGATAGCCAAAGTGTTCAAGAAGATGATTTAAATAATCCATCGCTGCACTTCCTAAATTTAATTCTAAAAATTTAGCTATTAGATATTATCATCAAAAATTTTCACTTTTATGTATGACCTGACACCATTTTCCACTTCAACCGCGAATATAGTGAAGTAAATGTCATTTTAGGAGTGGATGTCATGCCGATTGAATGGAATGAAGAACAGAAGTTATTTCATTTATATAATGGCAGAATCAGTTACATGATGCAGCTTGTCCATGGAAAGTATTTAGCGCATTTATATTGGGGGAGTAGGGTCCAACTGCTCCAGCCATTAGCCATTCTTCCATTAAAAGGAAGAGCCTTTTCGCCGATGAATGAACCTGCTGACCCCCGGTTTTCGCTTGATACCCTGCCGCAGGAATATCCCGCCTTTGGAAATGGAGACTTCCGAACGCCGGCTTATCAGCTTCAGAGTTCTGATGGGTCAACAGTAACTGAATTTGTATATGATTCCTATGCGATTTTTAAAGGAAAGCCCCGTTTGAATGGGCTGCCGATGGTCTATGTAGAGGATGATGATGAGGCGGACACGCTGGTCGTAACATTGGTGGATTCCATTCTTGGCATCGGTCTTAACCTTCATTATACGATTTACCGAGATTTTGATGTGATCACGAGGTCGGTCTCGTTTGAAAACCTAGGCAGCCGTGAGGTGAAGATAGAAAAAAGCATGAGCATGTCGGTTGACTTCCATAACTCGAAGTGGGACTGGCTTCACCTTCAAGGAACTTGGGCACGGGAACGCCAAATTGAACGGAGAGCGCTGATCCACGGTGTTCAATCGATTTCTTCCGCAAGGGGTGCGAGCAGTCATCAGCATAATCCCTTTCTAGCCTTAGTATCAAAGGATGCAACCGAGGAGTATGGGGATGTTTACGGGATTAGTTTGGTTTACAGCGGGAATTTCGAGGCTTCCATTGAGGTGGACCCCTTTGAGATAACCCGGATCAATATGGGAGTTAATCCATTAAATTTTTCTTGGCTGTTGAAGCCAGGTGAAATTTTTCAGACACCGGAGGCTCTGATGGTCTATTCCTCAGAAGGATTGGGCGGAATGTCGAGGATTTTTCATAAAATCATTCGAAGCCGGGTTTGCCGCGGAGTTTATCGTGACAGGACAAGGCCAATCCTCATAAATAATTGGGAGGCAACCTACTTTCATTTTACTGAAAAAAAGTTAAGAGATCTCGCTGACACCGCTAAGGAACTGGGCATTGAGCTGTTTGTTTTAGATGATGGCTGGTTTGGCCGTCGAGATAATGCAAAGAGTTCGCTTGGAGATTGGTTTGTTAATAGGGAAAAACTTCCTAATGGATTGAACGGATTAGCTAGTTATATCAATGCTAAAGGGATGCAATTCGGCTTGTGGGTGGAGCCAGAAATGGTCTCTCCCGATAGCGATTTGTATCGCAGGCATCCAGATTGGTGTCTGCATGTTCCAGGGAGGAACCGGACACTTTCGAGAAATCAGCTTGTTCTAGATTTAAGCAGGGATGATGTGTGTGATTGGCTAATAGAAACGCTCTCGAATCTATTTCAGAGTGCCCCAATTCGCTATGTAAAATGGGATATGAATCGGAATATGACGGAGGTGGGATCTGCATTATTGCCTTCAGAAAGACAGAAGGAGACGGCCCATCGATATATGCTGGGGTTGTATCGGGTTTTAGAAGTTTTAACCGAGCGCTTCCCGGAAGTTTTGTTTGAAAGCTGCTCGGGCGGGGGCGGCCGCTTTGACTTGGCGATGCTGTATTATATGCCGCAGACCTGGACGAGTGATGATACGGATGCGGTCGAAAGGCTGAAAATTCAATATGGAACGAGTATAGTTTATCCGGCTATTACGATGGGAGCTCATGTTTCAGATATCCCGAATCATCAGACTGGCAGAATGACACCATTAGAGATGAGATGCCATGTCGCCATGGCGGCCAATCTTGGGTTTGAATTAAATATTGATAAACTTAGCAAGGAAGACAAAGAGCTAGCCGGGCGGGAAATTCAGCTATATCATCAAATAAAAGAAATCGTCCTTTTTGGTGATCTTTATCGGCTGTGGAGCCCCTTTGAGGGGATGAATACCGCTTGGATGTATGTAGGACGCGGTCAAAGGCAAGCGGTGGTATTTTACTATAAGACGCTAGCAACACCGAATCCCCCTTTCCTGCGAATGAAATTACGCGGACTAAATCCGCAGTTTAGATACAAATTAAACGAAAGTGGCCAGGTCTTTTATGGAGATGAGTTAATGAAAATTGGGCTTAACCTGCCGTTAATCAAAACAGACTTTTTCTCTGAAATCTATCATTTAAAATCCGTTGATTTTAAAGAAAAGAGTGAAAATTTTTAATATTAACTATAAATTAAGTTCCTCCACGTTTAAAATGTTTAGTAAGAAGTGTACTAGTTTCAGTGTTATGGAGGGGACTTAGGTGAATCTTAATGATGAATTGTTAGCGATTGTCGGAGATAGTGAGCGTGTTTCAATCAATGAAACGATATTAGAACAGCACAGTAAAGGGGAAGCATATCATACACCATCCTGTCCGGATGCAGTTGTGTTTCCTAAGTCAAAAGAGGAAATAAGCAGGATTGTGCAATTTGCTAGTGAGCATTCCATTCCCCTCGTGCCCTACGGGGCGGGGACGAGCTTAGAAGGACATATAATTCCGGTATACGGTGGCATCAGTCTTAATTTCAGTTTGATGAATCAAATTTTATCCATCCGGCCTGATGACTTTCAAGTGATCGTACAGCCTGGGGTCACAAGAAATCAGCTCAATCAAGCTCTGAAAAAACATGGGTTGTTTTTTCCGACGGACCCAGGCGCAGATGCTTCGATCGGCGGTATGGCGGCCACGAATGCCAGCGGTACTAACAGCGTGAAATACGGAGTGATGCGTGATCAGGTCCTCGGCTTAGAGGTGGTTTTAGCAGACGGATCCATCGTTCGAACCGGAGGAAATTCTTTTAAATCTTCGGCGGGCTATAATTTAATGGGATTGTTAATAGGATCAGAAGGGACACTGGGCATTTTTACGGAGATTACTTTAAAGCTGAGGGGGATTCCAGAGACTGTGTCTGCTGTAAAAGCCACGTTTCCCTCGATTGAAGCTGCTGGAAATGCCGCTGCTATTCTCTTAAAGGCAGGACTGGCAATCGGGAAAATTGAGTTAGTTGATGAAAAAACAATTCAAGCAGTTAATGTGTTTAAGACTACAGATTACCGTGAGGAGCCGACTCTTTTCTTGGAGTTTAGCGGAAATGAACCGGAAGTTACATATAGTGTGGAAGTAATGGAAGAAATTCTAAAGGATGACCAATGTGTTTCTTTTGAATTTGAGAATGACTCGCTAAGAAGGGCACAATTATGGGAGGCAAGGCACCATGCAGCTTTTGCTATTCAGGCCGCTAATCCTGGAAAAATCTTAATGTTTACTGATGTCTGCGTCCCGTTATCACAACTTGCTGGGGCTTTAAAGCAGACCAGGGAAGTGATCGAGAGAAATGGTTTAGAGGGAGCTGTTTTAGGACATGTCGGTGATGGCAATTATCATGCCTGCTTGCCGATTGATCCGAACAGTGAAGAAGAGTTGGAAGTGGTCGAAGCTGTTCATCATCAGATTGTCTCGTATGCTTTAGCAAAAGGGGGGACCTGCACCGGGGAGCATGGAATCGGACTTGGCAAAAAGGCGTTCCTACAAGAAGAACACGGAGACATCATCCCTATCATGAAAACCATCAAAAACAACCTCGACCCCAAAAACATCCTAAACCCAGGGAAAATATTCTAAAGGGTGACAGGCACCGATAAATGGTTAAATAAGGTGTTAAGGATATAATGGGTGACAGGCACCAATAAGTAGATTAACACAATGAAAGGGTTGGTAATGGTGAAAAGGCATCATCATTACCAACCCTTTTGTGTTGTTTAGAAGTCGAAGTTGTCGGGGTCTGGGCCGACGCGATGGTTTTGGTTCAGATCATCAATTTGTTCCATTTCGGCTTTGGTTAGCTCGAAGTCGAATATAGCGGCGTTTTCGATGATGCGATGTTCTTTTGTTGATTTTGGAATGGTGACGATCCCATTCTGGAGATCCCAACGTAAAATAACTTGTGCTGTTGACTTGTTATACTTATTAGCAATTTCTTTGATTACCGGCTGGTCTAATAGCTCCCCTTGCATTAATGGTGACCATGCTTCCATTTGGATTCCATGTTCCTGGCAAAAAGTTTGGATTTCTTTTTGTGTTAAACGGGGATGGAATTCCACTTGATTGATCATTGGCTTGATTTCGGCCTCTTTCATTAAATTCTCCAGATGATGGACTTGGAAGTTGCTTACGCCAATGGCTTTTACTCTGCCTTCTTTATAGAGAGTTTCCAAAGCCCGCCACGCCTCTTTATATTTTCCTTCTACAGGCCAATGAATTAAATATAAATCTAAATAGTCTAACCCTAATTTCTTTAAGCTTGTTTCATATGCTTCTAGAGTTGCTTCATAGCCTAAGTCACTATTCCAGACCTTTGATGTAACAAAAAGGTCTTCTCTGGAAATACCCGCTTCTTTGATTCCTTCTCGAATCGCTTGTCCTACTCCTTCTTCGTTTTGATAGATGGCAGCTGTATCAATACTGCGATATCCATGTTTTATGGCAAACTTTACTGCATTGACTAGTTCTGGCCCTTCTTCTATTTTAAATACTCCAAGTCCAAACCAAGGCATTTTTACTCCATTGATAAGTGTAGTTGTGTCTTGTAAGTTGTTAACCATTATAATCATCCTCCAGATTAATTCTTTTATAAAAAGGCAGGGGGCTATTACACTATCCCCCCGCGCCTACTATGAAAACAAAGGGGTGAAATTAAATTACTTTTTCAATCTTAATACCGGCTTTTTTACGGTCTTTCCTTTCAAGCCTCCAGCTCCAGCCCGTAAGAACGACCGCTCCTAGGACCATTAATGCTCCAATCCAAGAGGTGTGAATTAATCCAATCGAGTTGGTAATCACGCCGCCAAAGTAGGATCCCATCGCAATACCGGCATTAAACGCAGCAATATTAATTGAAGACGCTACATCAACTGCAGCAGGGACAAACCTTTCTGCTAACATAACGACGTAAACTTGTAATCCAGGTACATTCATAAATGCCAGCAGGCCCATGAAAAAGATAGTGATTAAGCCTGCTATTTTATGTGGAGCGGTAAAAACAAAAGCAAATAAGACGACAGCTTGGAAGATAAACATATAAAATAACGCCTTAATAGGATTTTGGTTAGATAATTTGCCGCCCACCATATTTCCGATGGCAATCGCGATACCATAAACAAGTAATATCACGGCAACGGTGCTTTCCTTAAATCCCGTAATATCCTGCAAAATAGGGGATAGGTACGTAAACACTACGAATGTTCCTCCATAACCAAGCGCAGTAATAATAAATAGAAGCAATAAGCGACCATTGGTTACCAATTTAAACTGGTCGTGGAACGTTGTCTGAACCCCTTTTCGTAAATCAGACGGAACAAGGATACTGTTAGCAAAGAAAGCAATCACGCCGACTGCGACAATGATAACGAACGCCATCCTCCAGCCGAATTGCTGGCCGATGAAGGTACCAAAAGGAACCCCAGTAACAGTTGCCACTGTAAGTCCTGAAAACATAATCGATATTGCACTAGCCCTTCGGTTTTCAGGGACTAAATCTGCAGCAATCGTTGATCCAATCGACATAAAGACACCATGTGAAAAGGCAGAAATCACACGGGCAGCTAATAAAACACAAATGCTAGCTGCGCCTGCCGCCAACCCATTGCCGATGATAAAAATAATCATGATCCATAGTAACAAGGATTTACGTGACATCCTAGATGTGAGGGACGTCAGAATAGGAGCCCCGAAAGTTACTCCTAAGGCATATAAAGAAACAGTTAAGCCGGCAGTTGTAACAGATATTTGTAAATCCTTTGCTATGAGCGGCAGCAGCCCTACACTAATAAATTCCGTTGTTCCGATGGCAAAAGCACTAACAGCTAATGCTAATAGAGCGAAGGTACTTCTTTTTTTATCTATAGTCATTTGTTTCTCTCCTCCTAAAAATGGTTCTATTGCATGAATGATTTGCAAAAGCAAAACTATAAAAAGAATTATGATGGGATATTTCAACCGGCAAATGTTATTATGGGATATACAATTGTGGATGAAAAGTACGCACTTCAAAGTGCTATAGATACTTCGAGGTGCGGTAGATACTTTTTAGTACCTATTAAAATGGAGGAGTTAGAGATGAAGAAAAAGAAATATAATATATGGTTGAAGCGACATTAGAGGTCGTTGGTGGAAAATGGAAAATACGTAATTCTTTGTCATTTAACAAACGGAAAGAAACGAACAAGTTAATTGAAACGTCTGATAACGGATATCACACAAAAAATGTTAAATCATGCTTGCTTACCGATTGATCCGAACAGTGAAGAACAGTTGGAAGTAGTAGAAGCAGTTCATCTTAAATAAGGTGGCATGGGTGCAAACGGTGACAGGCACCAAAAAGTAGATTAACACTATGAGAGGGTTGGGAATGGTGAAAAGGTATCATCATTACCAGCCCTTTTGTGTTGTTTAGAAGTCGAAGTTGTCGGGGTCTGGATCGACGCGATGGTTTTGGTTCAGATCGTCAATTTGTTCCATTTCTGCTTTGGTTAGCTCGGAGTCAAATACAGTCGCGTTTTTGATGAGCGGTGTTTTTTTGTTGGTTTTGGAATGATGACGACCCCATTTTGGAGATCCCAGCGCAAAATAACTTGTGCTGTAGAATTGTTATACTTATTAGCAATTTCTTGGATTATCGGCAGGTCTAATAGCTGCCCTTGCATTAATGGTGACCATGCTTCCATCTGGATTCCCTGTTCCCGTCAAAAAGTTTGGATTTCTTTTTGAATTAAACGAGGATGGAATTCCACTTGATTGATCATCGTTTTGGCATTATTGGTACCTACCTTTTTCGAATTGCAGTAATTGGATTACGAGTATCGTTAATTAAAATTTTTGGATTCAAATTTTAGGCAGTTATTATCTACTCTGTAATTTGTCTTTCAAATCTTTATAAAGAAAAACGAAGAAGAAGAACAAGCTAAAAATAAAAGCAGGGGTTTCTGGAGAACGGTTTAGCCGTAGAGCTAATGGACATTGCTTTTAGTTTAGATTGAGGAAAAGGAATATACAGGATAGACATGTTTGGTTAAATATTCTGTCCTAGAATAACTGGCAAAAGGGGAAGAGATAATAAAAGAAAAAAGGAGGGATGAACGTGGATAAAGACAATTATTATGTAGCTGCAGATTTAGCGTCTAATTTGGTAAGTGAGATTAAAACGTTTGAAGATGAATTGAGTGAACGCACTAATAAAAAAGTAGTAGTTATAGCATATGAGAAAGATGAAAATGATTTGAGCGATTAGATTTTATTTAAATGAAAAGATTCCGGCAAACGAACAAAAATAATCCCCATTTCCTTTTGGAATTGGGGATTATTTATTTATATTGAACATTTTAGCATAACTAATTTCTGAAAAATATTTAATTGTAAAGTATATCTTTTATCTTAGTGCATTAGCCAATTTTTTAGGTTGTGGACAAGCGTTTAGTTTGTTTTACTATTTTTTCATATTTTAATAGTAATTAACATTTTAATAGTAAATTAACACTTTTAATAGTAAATTAACACTTTTATTTATAATAACGTAAAAAGGAGATAAATGGATAGTGGAAAAAAAATCGAATAAAACTGAAAAAGAAATGATCATAAATGAAATTAATAAAATTCAGGTGACCAAGCCTCAATTTGAAGGAATGATTATTCATAACCCGACGGACTTGAAAGTGATCAGCCAGGATAAGAGGCACATTATTATTGAAATTGATGAAAATCATTGGGCTACTTATTACGTGAATGAGGAGAAAGCCGAAAAAGAATTTCAAGCGCTTCAAATGGGAGCGTCACGCGGAATTACACCAGTTGTGTATGGAAGAAGAGGGACTTACGTCGTCATAGAGGCCATTCAGGCACCGACAATTGCTGATTATTTAAAGAATAATTCTATGACCAAAGAATTAACAAAAAAACTACTCGGGCTTCTAAATGATTTTAAAGATGTAGGTTTTAACCGTCTTGATCACCCCCTAACAAACATTTACGTAATGCAAGATGGTAGTCTAAAAGTCATAAACCTGAAGTGGGATACCAAATTACCTCAGAATCTTTTTCCGCGAAAAATGATCGTAGGGATGGGTAAACAGGCATCTGCCTTTCTAAAGTATGTACAAGCGTTGGAACCTTCTTTGTATAAAACTTGGACAACCCATCATAAGTTTACCAGTACAATTGAAAAAGCAAAATCAGGTGGAAACAAACAGGAGGTGTTTGATATTAATGAAGGTAGCCATGATTAGTTGGGAATACCCTCCTCAATTTTCAGGGGGGTTAGGGGTTCATTGTCAAGCAATTGTTCGAGAATTGACGAGCATTGGTATTGAAATTGAGCTCTACCTCCCTGTGTTTAAACAGCTAGAATTTGAAGCACTAAAGAATTTAAAATTTCACCAGTTAAGCTTGTCCCATCCAATACAGGGTGACTCATATATTGGAAGTGACATATGGGACTCTGTGATGGAATTTCGGGATCGACTTGAGGAAGGGTTTCAGCCAGAAGGAATTGACATTCTTCATGCGCACGATTGGATGGGGGTATTTGCAGCAACAGGAATCGCGAAAAAATACAAAATCCCACTCATTTGGACTGTCCATTCTACTGAAAATGACCGAGCTGCAGGGAAGCCGCTTAATCCAGGTATATTTTCCATTGAACAAGAGGCTTTCAGTAACGTGAAACATACGATTGCGGTGTCTCAGAGGACTAAACAATATTTAATTCATTCCTACCAGGCCGATCCGAAGCGTATCTCCGCAATCTACAATGGCATTGACGTTTCAAATTTTGAACAATTGGCAACCCGCGATTACCAAAACACGGATGGCTATATCTTATTTCTCGGTAGATTGACAGGCCAAAAAGCTCCGGATGTTTTTTTACAAGCTGCAAAACTTGTTTTATTCGAACGAGATGATGTTCGCTTTTTAATTGCAGGGGATGGAGACTTACTCCATAAGTTACGCCTCCAATCACGCCGGATGAAAATTCACAATCGTGTAGAGTTCGCTGGCAATGTCTTGGGTGAAAAATTACTAGAATGTTATAAAAACGCGTTATTATTTGTCCTCCCTGCAAGATCGGAACCTTTTGGAATAACGGTTTTGGAGGCTATGGCATCAGGTATCCCTACTATTATCTCGAGTACAACTGGAGCTGGTGAAATTGTTGAGAATGTTTATGTAGTGGAGCCGAACCAGCCAAAGGAATTAGCAATGGCGATAATAAAGCTTTTAGACGATCCAGAGTTAAGAAAAAAACTAGGTCAAAAGGGTGCTAAGGAAGCACAGGCTTGCACGTGGAAAAAGGTCGCGTTTGAGACACAGCAATTATATCTAAAGCTACTGAGTTCTTCGGAATAAGCCATCTTAATTTAATAGAAAGGAGCTAATAAAAAATGCCAATCCCTACACAACTTCCCTCAACAGAGGAAATTCTTTCTGCCTATCAAGATAGCTATGGTAACAATAGGACAGTTATACAGGCATCACTCGTTTTCTCCAAACCTAAAATACGGAAATTGATTGTAGAATATCTTGTAACTTATCGTAATCAGCATGGGGAGTGGAAACAAGATTCATTAATTGGAAAATTGTATGCTGACCAAGAAGAAGGACTCCTTAGTTATCAGTTTTTGCAATACTTGTGGAAAAATGGATTTAATACGGACCCTAACCATACGATAGTTCGCCCCATCGCCTTTTTACAGCCGTATGGAATGTTGATTATGTCCAAGTCACCAGGAAAAACATTAGACGATTGGATACATGGATCAAGTGTGAATAGCAAGCAGCTGGCTTTACTAATTGCTGGCTGGTTAACAAGGATGCATGCGATTCCTATTAAGGAGATCCGAGAAGGGACACTATCTAGGGCCAATGCTGAAGTGGGGCGCTATTATAGAGAACTTTCAGAACTGTTACCAGCCTATAAGTCAAAGTTAAAAGCTATGTACGATGTCTTTGTTCAAAATTCACACAAATTGGGAACGGAAGATAAAGTGTTACTGCACGGAGATTTTCATACAAGGAACGTTTTTATTGACGCGCAACAAGTAATTGCAATTGATTTCGATCAACATTTTGCTGGGGATCCCGCTTGGGAAGTAGCCTATATGGCAAGTCATGTTCAGGTAAGCAGCTTTTTCAAGAATGGAAATTTTGACTATTTTCAATCCATGATCCAGTTTTTCATTGATAAGTATCTCGACAATCATCCTTTCATCAACCGTCAGGCTTTTCTTGAGCGAGTCTCTTTATATAGCGCTCGTACGCTTTTTGAAAGCCTTCACTATGACTTATGCATTCTAAAAACTGGTAACTTAAGCATCGTAGACCCTTTTTTTATTAAGTACGAACAAAACTTACAAGGAGGTGGTTATAAATGAGCGGTTTATCCATTCCCCTTGCAATTGTTCATCATGCCAATCAATACTTGATTACCAACGGCTACGACAATCGCCCTGGTATTGAAGAAATTATAGGTCCTCCCGATGCTTCCAGCGGTTTACGAGCAATATTTGATCTCCATTCGCAATATGATATCCCCTTCCACCTCCACATTAGCGGTACGTTCATTGAAGCATGTGCCTGGTACGATCCGCTCTTTCTTGAAGAAATTGCTGAATTAAGAAAATCGGGATTAGTAGAGGTCATTGGTTCTACTTATGCCCAAAATATTATGCCGCTTTTTGATCACGAGCACAATCGTTATCAAGTGGAAGAAGAACTTGATTTAATCGAAAAATGGCTTGGAGGGGATGTTACCGATGTTAAGGGATTTTGGGTTCCTGAACGAGTTTGGAATACCCAAAAATTAGCCAATATTCTAACTAATAATACACTTCAAAATGGTGGTTTTCAATACGTTCTAATCGATGACCGGCTGATCTTGCCTGATTCTCCCCGTAGAAACTATGACCTTAATCCCTGCTTTATTCCAGAACTTTTTGAAGCCTACCACATTAAAGGAAGTCGTGATTTAATCGCACTTCCTCTCTCCCAAGAAATGCGTCTATCCATTCCACTCGAAACAAAGATGCATGAACAACGATTAAATGTTCTCCTATCATACATGCAACAAGAGCTTGTTAAGGGGCGAGACGTGATTGCAATTTACGGTGATGATATGGAGAAGGTTGCCGGAATTCCGCCTTGGAATCCTCATGCCATTCATTATTATCAACGTTTTCTTGACTGGTTGATAGGGAAAAAAGAGGTAACAACCGTTCTTCTTCAGTCGTGGTTGGCTAGTCATAACATTCAACCTCCTCGTCCGATTGCAACAGGAACCTACCGAGAACTGGCCATTGATTTTGGAGCTGGTGAAGATTACATGAATTGGGCTAATTCTAAGGCTTGGTCTCCATATCAACGAAGTCTGATCGAAAAATGGGAAGAGTTTAATAAACTCTCTGTAAAGACCACTTATCCGTCTTCCTTACTTGAACTAGCCCGAAAACACATACTTGCATGTACCTATGAAACAGGATGGCATGATGCTCCTAACAGTATTCACAGCGATCGTGATAGTAATGCAGTGGCATTACCAGCTCACTGGGCACGTGCAGTTGCCAGCCATGTGAGGGCAGCTTCTATCCTAATGGAGGCAGAAAAATGGAGAAAAGATCAAGACCGTACAAGCCTTGTTCATGCTTTTATTGAGGATTTAGATAATGACGGACATAAAGAAGTCATAATAAGGAATCATGTTTTAGCGGCAGTGATTTCACCACGTTTTGGCGGACGCATTAATTATCTATTTTTTTATGATAAAAATGATGGTCAACTTGTCATTGGTAATCCTTCAGATGACTGGAATTGGTTAGAAGAATTAAATGACTTTATGGATATTCCGATGAATCACCCTGGAGCATTAGCAGATTATGGATTTGAACGTGACACCTACGAGATTCAATCTCTTACGATAAAAGAAGATCAGGAAGTTGAGCTTGTGCTCGTCAACAAACAACCAAATAGTGCTGCCCATGGATTGATGAAGCACTTTTTACTTAAAAAGGGACAAAGTGAAATCTCTATCACCTATAATAATATTCCTGACAATCTTTTACCGTTATCACTTGATATTGGCTTATCACCAGACTATTTACGACTATTACGGGAAGGTCGCTCTGCAATTGTCCCTTACCAGTACAAAAGCAAGCGAGGTTTTAAAAATGGGAAAGTGATTTCATGGGTATCCCCAAAGTCAGAGAACACCGTATGGAGGGTACCACGTTACCCTATATTCGGGCACGGATTTTGCATCGGTTTGAAACTCACCTCAAACTCTGCTTCATTTTGTTTAGGAGTAGAGTCATCATCATAATGGACAAAGGGGGGGGTAAGAAATGAACCAAAACCTATATCCCGTTCAGTTGATGGATACTTTCTTTAAAGGTCATTCAAAACCCAAGCACATCCTTTTTAATGATGGTCAAACATATGTAGTGAAGTTCAAGAATAATCCATCAGGAACAAGAATACTAGTAAATGATTATATTGCCGGTAAATTAGGCCAACTTCTCTCACTACCTGTGATTCCATTTGAAGTTGTACAAATAACAGATGATTTTATTAAGAAGTATCCTATTCTTTCAGAGCAAAAGTTCACATCTGGGAGCCAGTTTGCTAGTTTATTTATCGATAACTGCATACAGCTTTCAAGGGAATCAAGTAATGAGCATATAAAAGTAAGTAATCGAGGTCAGCTTGCAGAAATAGTTGTATTCGATCTTTGGATAGGGAATACCGATCGTAAACAGGAAAATGTCCTGCTTGAACCTACTGAGCAGGGGGAGTATTTTCTCCATATGATTGATCACGGGCGTTGTTTTTCTAATGATAAATGGACAGTTAAAACACTTAAGAAAATGCCTCATTTGAGTGTAGAACTTACCGTTCATAAGTGGTGTCTATCATTCCAGCAAAGTCAAGATGAGCTTAATGCAGCTATCGAAAAAGTTAAGGCAATACCAGAAGCGGCCATTTATGACATTATCCATTCGATTCCTAACGACTGGGATGTATCGGAATCAGAAAAAGAGGCGCTCGTCACTCATCTGGTAAAAGCTAAACAACTCTTACCGGAAATCCAGATACAGTCAAAAAAAGGAAAAAAGAAAGATTCAGTCTAAGGGCTGAACCTTTCTTATTATGTCAGGTATGATATTGATAAATGAGGATTTTTTTCTAAATGGTTCCTTTTACTTTCGTCATCAATGCTGAAAAATCAGGATCATTCACCCAGCGTTTATACCATTTAGGACTAATTTCTTTGACAAATTGAACGAACTCTTCAGCATTAACTCCCATATCAGTTATTAGTTTTTTGGGTAAGTAGACAGGCTGTGGTTTAATTATATGAACCACATCAATAATTTTCATTGTTCCCTTTGGCGACACATAAATGTGGCGGCCAGAATGATCAAAACGATTGAATCCTGCTTTTTCAAATAAATCTAGCAAATTAACTATTTTGGCCGCCAATTCCTTGTTTAATGGGTTCTGTTGTAAATATTCTAAGAGAGATGGGTCAGTCAAGTATTCCATAACAATATAATTTTCACCCCAAAAATACACTATCGGACAAATGCCAATCTTACCTCCTAGTTGCAATGCATGAAGCTCTCTGATTAAATCAATCTTTGAACAGTAAATTTTTACACAGCGAGATTCATCAATTTGAAAAACAGCCCCTTGGTGTCCTTTGCCTAACATTTGATAACTTGTTGGGTTATTTACCTCCACACTGCGGGAGACTCTTGATATTTGAATCTTGTCCAACTTTTCGATAATTTCAGGTTTTAAATTCACTTTCAACACCCCCCAATCGCATTTCAGAAAATATTATTTCTATATATTATATGAACATAGAAAATTGCTGTTCTAGACAACTCTCTTGACCTGTTTCATTAAACGAGAAAAGGGCATAGTATTAATCCTAAACGATGTATAAATCTTTGTTACAGCGTTCAAGAAATAATCATGTCAACAGAGCCAATGTACTTCTTTTTTATCTAATGTCATTTGTTTCTCACCTCCTAAAAATGGTTCTATTGCATGAATGATTTGCTAAAAGCAAAACTATAAAAAGAATCATAATGGGATATTTCAACCGGCAAATGTTATTATGGGATATACAGTATTAGATGAAAAGTACGCACTTCAAAGTGCTATAGAACTCTAAAGTGCGGTAGATACTTTTCAGTACCTATTAAAATGGAGGAGTTAGAGATGAAGAAAAAGAAATACAATATATCGGTTGAAGCGACATTAGAGGTCATCGGTGGAAAGTGGAAATGCGTGATTCTTTGTCATTTAACACACGGGAAGAAACGAACAAGTGAATTGAAACGTCTGATGCCGGATATCACACAAAAAATGTTAACTCAACAATTACGAGAATTAGAGGAGGACGGCGTTATTAACCGGATTGTTTATAATCAAGTCCCGCCAAAAGTGGAGTATGAGCTTAGTGAATATGGATCGAGCCTAGAAAGCATTTTAAACGCGCTATGTTTATGGGGAGAAAATCACATTACTAAAGTGTACGGAGACAAATTTTCTGTTTTAGAAGAGAATGTACTTAACGAGCACCTAAAATAGGGAAGTATAGTCCTAACTGACAGGATGCCAGCGTGCTCTTAGTTTTACCTTAATTTTCTGTTTGACGTTCTCTAGTCAGTTCTTTATTATATAGAGATGAGAATACCCGTACTTTGAACGGGAGAGGTTCATAGCTGATACCCTCTATAAAAAACTATGGATACATGACTTTCTGCCATGTCCATATAGGACGTGGCTTTTTGTTTTTTATCCTTTAGTTTGTATAGAAAAAAGAACAACATTCAGCTGATACTCTCTTAAAAAGTGTAGGGACATATTTTTATAGGGGGTTTTTTTATGTCTGGCCGCAGCCACGAAGAAGGATTAAAGGATTTAACACTATTAGGTAATCAAGGAACTACCTATTCATTTGAATATGCACCAGAGGTTTTGGAGGCTGTTGACAATCTCCATCCTGAACGCGATTATTTCGTGAAATTTAATTGCCCGGAGTTTACGAGTTTATGTCCGCTGACACGCCAGCCGGATTTTGCGACTATGTATATTTCATATGTTCCAGATAAAAAGATTGTTGAAAGTAAGTCTTTGAAGTTATACCTTTTTAGTTTTAGGAACCACGGAGATTTCCATGAGGACTGTGTCAATATCATTATGAATGACTTGATTAAACTGCTAGACCCACGTTATATTGAAGTTTGGGGTAAATTCACACCGCGCGGCGGTATCTCCATTGACCCATGGTGCAACTACGGCAAACCAGGCACCAAATACGAAGAAATGGCAAACTACCGCCTAATGAACCATGACCTCTATCCAGAAAAAGTAGATAATCGATAAAGAAATGGTGACAGGCACCAAAAAGTGACATTTGACGTTGTAAATGTTGAAAATGGTGACAGGCACCTAATAGAAAAAAGCAGCCATGGCTGCTTTTTCTATTAGTCCCGTTTTTTAATTTAGAGTGCTGCCCTTATGACTTTTTTATAATAGAGTATAGATAGAATTCCAAAGATGGAGTATAGGGCGGTATAGAGGACCATAACTAGAATCATCGGGGGCCATACTTCGGCTCCAAAAAGAAACCAGCCCGATTGGACGGCAAAATAACTGTGAAGCAGCCCAACCACTAACGGAATTCCAAAGTTAAACAGCTGCTTAGCTTGAATTCCCTTCAACAAATCGCCTTCCGTGAAACCAAGCTTACGTAAGATCGTATAATTCGGCTTCTCCTCTTCACTCTCACCCATTTGTTTAAAATACAGAATACAGCCCGACGTGATCAGAAATGTTAGTCCTAAAAAGCCAACAATAAACATAATCAATCCCATCATTTCTTTCTGAGTATTACTGATCTCCAAACGAGAAGAATAAAGGTCATTCTTGTTAAAGGACAAGTCTTGATAAACCTGGTTGGCCTTTTCGAGCTGACTTTCATCCTTCAACGTAAACCCAACAAAAAGAGACGTCTTCTTTTGAATAGAAGGATTTACATCCTTCTTCAAGCGT
The DNA here is from genome assembly GCF_023715505.1 of Neobacillus cucumis. The sequence continues at coordinate 200,900 of NZ_JAMBOH010000010.1, forward strand.
TCAAAAACAGAATCGTCCACAATCGCAATCGGCTGACCGCCGTTCGTAAAATATCCTGAAATCACAAAATCCTTTTTTAAACCTAAGTATCGGAGCGGAATTGTTTCAGTTTGCCCCTTTAATTCGACTCTACCGCTCTCTTTTAAATTCATAAACTTCTGAAGTAAATCATTATAACCGGTAAAAATCGTCTCGTCTGCGGCCACATCGGTATTTTTCAAAACCCGTTCACTAATCATCGGAAGAGGCAGTGCACTAGGGTCTACCATTACACCTTCAAGGTTTGTATCCAAAATGTTCTTAAGATTGGCGGACACCTGGAGTACCTCAATCCTCTTTTCGTCGAAATCAATTTCCTTAGCAGCCAATGCATCCTTAAATTTATCGGCATCTTCTGCATTGGTAATGGCGAAATCGCCCGCAGTCTGGTTTTTAGCCATCTTTTCGGCAGAATAATAGGAGATATAGCTCAACGACAATAGCCCTATCGCAAGAGCGGATAATGTTGTAATAACCGTTAGTAACAGGGCATTTGATTTCATTCGAAACATAATCGATGACAAGGATAATACCTGATTGATTGTTAAATAGCCATCCTTCTTTTTCCGAATGATATTAAAAATAAAACTAACCGATCCTTTATAAAACAAGTAGGTGCCGATAATGACAGAACCCAAAATATAAGTCATTGCCAAAAACAGTTCTGTCATCGTGGTAAAATCACCGCTAAATAACTTCGATGAAATATAGTAGCCGGAAATAATCGCAAGCAATCCCAAAATCCCCATGAGTATTTCCCATATAGACATTTTTTTCACTTTCTCCTCCGTCGAGGAAACAACTCTAAAGAGAGAGAGAATGCTCTGCCTCTTTATAAAAAGATAATTCATCAGCATAATTAGGATATAGATGACACTAAAAACAATTAAAGTCTGGACCAAAGCCTGCGATGAAAAATGCAAGCGGGCAATTGCATCCACCTTGGTAATTTTAAATAAAATCATAATAATTAACCGGGAGACGGAAAAACCGATAAAGATCCCCACCACCAACGAACCAAAGTAGAGAATAAAATTCTCGGTGCTTAGGAGGTTGAAAATCCGAGTTTTTGTCATTCCAATTAATTGAAATAAACCAATTTCCTTGCTCCGCCGCTTAATAAAGATATTATTGGCATACAGCAAAAAGATGGAGACAATGGCCACAAGGAGAACACTTGCTGTACGGATGGCTGCTGCTCCTTTAAGGGTATCCTTCGTTTCATCCATCGCCGGGTCATATTGCAGCGTGACAAATGAAAAATAAAGGGCAACGCTAAAGATGAGCGCAAACACGTAGAGATAGTAGTTTTTAAGATTTTTTTTCAAGTTTCGAAAAATAAGCTGATTAACGCTCATATGGCACACCGCCTAGCACGCCTTGAGTTTTCATGATATCCTTAAAAAACTCTTGCCGGGATTGCTCCCCTTTATTTAACTGAGTATAAATCTGACCGTCTTTTATAAATATCACTCTGCTGCTAAAACTAGCTGCCACAGGGTCGTGTGTCACCATCACAATCGTGGCAGTCCGGTTTCGATTTAATTCACTAAGTTTGTTTAATAAATCGGATGCAGATTTCGAGTCGAGCGCCCCAGTGGGTTCATCCGCGAAAATAATACTTGGTTCATGAATGAACGCTCTTGCTGCTGACGTCCGCTGTTTTTGTCCGCCGGAGATCTCATTTGGGTACTTATGCTCAATCTGCTCTATCCCTAACTCCGTTGCAACCCGATTGAACCTCTCATCTGCATCTCTTTTAGAAACCTTAGTAATCGATAATGGTAATAGAATATTTTCTTTGACAGTTAACGTATCTAAAAGATTATAATCTTGAAAAATAAACCCAAGATGCTGCTTGCGAAACTCAGCGAGCTGCTTTTCTTTCATAGCTGTCATATCTTTGTCTTCAATCGTAATAGTCCCGCCGCTGACCTTATCAATCGAGGAGAGCACATTGAGAAGTGTTGTTTTCCCGGACCCGGAGGCCCCCATGATACTCACGAAGTCCCCTTTTTCAACGGTAATATCAATCCCTTTTAAAACCTCTTGTTTATTCAGCTTGTTACCATAGCTCTTATGAATTTTTTTGGCTGCTAAAATACTCATACGAACACGCTCCTTTATTTGATAATCCAATTATAAAATTTGCCGGTTGACTTCTCCTTCGATTAGCCGAACAAAACAGCAAAGCATGTGACATTTTTGTCACATGCCTGAAATCGCGCCGAACTCATTTTTTCGTGGAAAGGTTAACGTGAACGTGGTCCCAACGCCGGGGGCTGATAGGACATCGATATGAATCAATAAAGACTCAGAAATTTTCTTGGTTAAATATAAACCCATGCCTGTAGAGGCGTTGTCATGGTGAACGGTTGTTGAGGTAAAGCCTTTATCGAAAATGCGCGGCAGGTCTTTTTTGTCCATGCCGCGCCCAAAATCCTGAACCATCAGCTTAGTTCGGTCATCTTCCATAAAACTTCGTATAACAATATCCGATGCCGAGCTGTATTTCACTGCGTTTGTTAACAGCTGGCGAATAATAAAAGCCAGCCACTTAGCATCGGTTAAGACAGAAGCTGCTTCTAATTCGACTTCAAATCCGATCCCTTTTTGCATACACCAGGATTGCAACGTTTTAATCTCCTTAAAAAGTAAGACTTTCAGATCAGTCTTTTCTATATATAAATCATTCTCCATAAAGGGCAGGCGCTTTTGATGAAGTTGTGAATCCAGCAGCAGATGGATTCGCAGCCATTCTAGAGATAACTGTGCTTTTAATGGACTATCATCTAAACGGTCAATCATTAGATGCATTGCTGTCAAAGGTGTTTTGACTTCATGAATCCAAGATAAAAGCTCATCTTTTTCCTGCTCCACAGACACCAAATTATTCGAAACCGTTTGTTTTAGCAACTCTGTTTGGTTCACAATACTTTCCTCAATTATTTTTTCAAACGGACTTTCCGCCCCGGCCATATTAGTTAAATCGAGACTGTTTTCCCATTCCGATAAAGAAGCATAAAATTTCGTTTCCTTATGGGAGCGAAAGCACAAAAAAATCACAAAAATAAGCGTCGATAAAAAAACAATATAGAGAAGGGGGGTAAAGTTTATGGCGGAATCAATATAGCCTGTAAAAAGGACTAGTAACTGTAAACAGAAAAAAAGAACAATCCAGCTCCGTCTTTCTTTTAAAAAGGTTTTAATCATCATGTTTGCGCCTTTTCACATGCCATGTATCCTTGGCCAACCTTTGTTTCAATAAATCGTCCGAGATTAAGCTCGTCCAGCTTTTTTCGCAGCCGGTTAAGATTGACAGTTAAAGTGTTATCACTGACAAACCGCTCATCCTCCCACAAGCTTTTAATTAACTCTTCTCGGCTGACAATTTTATTTTTTTGTTCAATCAGCTTCTTTAAAATAAACATCTCGTTTTTTGTGAGCTCTACCGTCCCTGCCGCGTTGCTGACCGTGTTTTTTTCGACATCGATCGTTGCTGCCTGCCAGGTTTTCAGGGTTATTTTTTCATGATTGTAATTATAAACACGGCGAAGGGTCGCTTGAATTTTGGCAATCAACACATCAAAATGGAACGGTTTTTGGATGAAATCATCCGCACCAAGCTGCATGGACATTACCATGTCTGTCGGATGGTCGCGTGAAGAGAGAAATAAAATCGGAACATTCGAATGGGATCGAATCATCCGGCACCAATGAAAACCATCAAATTTTGGCAGCTGAATATCGATAATCACTAAATCGGGTTTAACACTCGTAAACTCTTGCATCACCTGACTGAAATCACTAATCCCATACACATCATAAGACCAGCCCATAAGCCGGTCCTTTATTTCATTAAAAAGCGTTAGATCATCTTCAATTAATAATAGCTTAAACAAAAGTATCACCGCCGCACTCTAAATATCTTACGCTAATTGTATAATATATCCTTTTTTCGTGCTATAAGTGGTGCCTGACACCATTAGCGACATAAACACTATCCTAAACCATTTATTGGTGTCAGGCACCTTTTTACCTTTTTAATTTTTATTAAGGATAAGTTAAGGGACGCACATGATAATAGGCTCATGAAATAAAAAAATGCTTGGAGCGGGTCCGGGCTGTTCCATAATAAAAGGAGTTTAGATAAATGAAGAAGTGGATTTGGATATTGATAAGTGTACTAGTTGTTGGGTATGTCGGCTATCAATGGTTTCACTCCAAAAGCAGTGCTAGTACAAGCACTACAACGCAGGTTCGAACGGCTAACGTGCAAAAAGGTAAGTTAGAAGTAACAATTAGTGGTTCTGGAACAGTTGAACCAGTAACCACCGAGGATATTAAAGCAACAGAGGACAATAACGAAATTGATGAGGTTTTAGTATCTGCTGGCGACACGGTGAGCGCCGGAGACGAATTAGTAACCTTTACGGATGATAGCGATCCAATTACTGCGCCAACTAGTGGAACCATTACTGCGGTTTCTGTTGCTTCAGGCGATCGAATTAACAAGGGTATGGTCGTTGCTCATCTTACCAATTACAACGATTTACAAACAGTTGTTTCGATAGATGAATTAGATATACCTAAAGTAAAAGTGGGTCAAACAGTAACTTTAACAGTAAGTGCTTACCCAGATGCGACATATACAGGGAAAGTTACCGCTGTTGCAGAGGAAGGAACCTCATCAAGTGGTTCATCCACCTTTAATGTAACCATTCATATTGATAAACCAACCAACCTAAAAGTAGGGATGAGTACATCAGCTACTATCTTAACTGCTAGCAAGACGGATGCATTATATGTTCCTGTAGATGCGATCTATACAAACGACAATAAAGAAAAATATGTGATTATTACTTCAGCCAATGGCAGCACCGACAGTTCTTCTGGAACTACCAGTGAACAAAAAACGGTTAAAACAGGTATTGAAACAGACGAATATGTGGAAATCACAGAAGGAGTTACCGAAGGCCAAACGGTACAGTTACCAGAGCTGACTTCAAACAGCTCGTCTACTAATCAAGGCGGTATGATGCAAGGTCAAGGTATGGGTCGAAACTTTGATGGTCAGGACATGGCGCCGCCAAGTGGCGGACAAGGTACAACAAGCGGAAAGACAGGCAACTAAAATAATTATAAAAAGGAGAATATTATTATGAAAAAAACACGACAAGCACACTTATGGATTGGGTTAATTTGTTCTATATTTATTCTAATGGAGTCAATTACAGGGCTGCTCATGAATGAGCCATGGCTGATCGGTCAGTCACAGACAGAAGGCGGAGCTAATTTTAAACAAGGTATGATGATTCCGCAACAAAGCACCACTGCAAATAATACTAGCCAAACAACTGGCCAGACAGCACAGTCCGGGACGGCCACTCAATCTAATGGTACTACAAATAACCAAACGGCAGCTAACACACAAGGTACTACAAATGGACAGGTTCCTGCGATGGGAGGAAGAGGCGGTGAAGGTTCACAATCAAGTTCACTTATGAGTATTGTTAGAGGTCTGCACGAAGGAAGAATCGGAACTGCCGATATCACTTGGCTAATTGACCTAACAGCCATCGCCATGATTTTCTTAACTGGATCAGGAATTTTCCTATCCATGAAGGTACTTGCGGCAGGTAGAAAAAGAAAAAGATTAAAAGCGGAAAGAGAAATTGCATAAGAATTCCATTAAGAGAGTTCCATACTTAGTTGTGGGGCTCTCTTTTTGTTTTTCAAAAAAGTAAATTAATAACTACTTTTCACCGAGTTTTCGCTAAACAGGACTACACTACAGTCATCAGAGCGATCTTAGTTAGTTAAATAGATATGGAATAATTCCAAAGCTCCCTCCAGACATCAATTTATTAATACTTCAATGAAAGTTCACATAAACCTAAAAGATCTTAATAAAGCAAACCGATGGTTTAGGAAAATAATTTTTCAAAAAGAGGAAGCACACCAGAGGTCAGCTTGGGTACTTCTTTTTTCTTTTAAGACAAACTTAAGAATTCATCTTTAGGATACTTATAGACAAATGTAGAAAAAAAGGAGCATGTTAAATATGAATGTGCTATTAGCAGAAGATGATCATCGCCTTGGTGACTTAATGGTATATATGTTGAAAAAGAAAGGTAATTGCAATGTTGAATGGGTAAAGGAAGGGGATGACGCCTTCTATTACGCAACATCTGCCCACTATGATGTGATCATTATGGATTGGATGATGCCGAATGGCGATGGTGTGGGTGTTTGCAGGAAGTTACGTAAACAAGGATATTCAGGGGCCATCCTGATGTTAACGGCAAAAGACACCGTCCAAGATAGGATCGAAGGTCTTGATTCTGGCGCAGATGATTATCTGGTTAAACCGTTTGAAATAGATGAGCTGATGGCTAGACTGCGTGCATTATCTCGCCGGAATTTTGCACCTATTGTTGAGGATGAAACAGAAATAAACGGACTGATCCTAAATAGGGCAAGTCATTCGATACGTGTTGGTGAGACTGATATTCAGTTTAGTCCCCGTGAATTTCAGCTCTTAGATTTATTGGTGCAAAATAAAGGACAAGTACTGCCGCGTGAACTTATTTATGAGCGCGTATGGGGTCTCGATACCGATGTAACGATGAAGACAATTGATGCGACGGTTAAATTAATCCGCAAAAAACTATCCTTAATTAATAAGCAAGATAAACTTCAAAGTATCAGAGGGGTGGGGTATAAATTTGAAACATAAATTTTTTTCATTTATAGGCCCGCTTTTCAATCGGTTCGAAAAAGATGTTTTTAATAGTACACAAAATCGGCTGACCCGCAATTTTAGTGGACTTCTTATGCTTTTTCTCTTTCTTTTTGTCTTAATTGTTTATTTGGTTCTCTATTTTGTTATCCTCAATACACAGGAGAGGGAACTGGAGACCTTAGTCGCGCAGGAAGCAAATTACATTGAAAACTTGTTGGGTAACAATGGCCAAAGTGGCCTAAGAGAAATCCAAAATCAAGAAGTGATTTTTTCTGGAGTCAATCAATCCTTTTACTATGTACTCAATACTAACGGAGAAGTAGTCTTAGGCAGCGAGACCAATCCTCGGTTACGCCCTGAATTCCTCTCCCTTCTCAATAAACATATAACCAATCATCAGGAAATACAGACGGAAATGATCAGCTTGAATGATAAATTAAGAAAAGGCAGAGGAGAATTCCGTACGCCTGACGAAAATCAAAATATTCATATGATGATTGCCAGTCATGAAGTTTATTATAAAGGTCAATATATGGGACAAATCTATATAGGCAAAGACGTCTCATTTGCTTATCGCTTATTTCACTGGATCTTGGTTATTCTGATCGTGTTAGGGATTGTTTTTGTGGGAGTTGCCATATATATTAGCTTGCGCATGTCTAAACGAGCGATGGTTCCGATTAGAGCGGCTTTTAGGAGGCAGCGTGAATTTGTTGGCGATGCATCACATGAATTACGGACGCCTTTAAGTGTCTTATTATCGTCTGTGGATGCGATGGATATGACCGTTGAAAAAGATGAAATGTCAGCGAAGTTACTTGCCAATATGAGGGAAGAAGTTAAGCGGATGACGAACTTGGTCAGTGATCTCTTAACCCTCGCACGTTCTGATTCGAATACAATCGAGCTTAAAACTGAAGTTTTTGATTTAAGACCCCTTTCTGAAAAAGCGATTGAGTCATTAAAACCGATTGCTGCTTCCAAGCAGATTCAGTTTGATTTATCTGCGCCAACCGACTTTATTGTGTTAGGAGATCCCCAGAGGTTATCTCAGCTAATTTATCTCCTTTTGGACAATGCAATCAAATATACGCCTGATGGCGGGGAAGTGAAGCTTACCCTTTTAAAAGAAGGGAGCGAATTAGGGATTTTCGTTCAAGATACGGGAATTGGGATTAAGAAAGAGGACTATCAACGAATTTTTGAGCGTTTTTATCGAACGGACAAATCTCGCTCCCGCCAAATTGGGGGACATGGATTAGGACTTTCCATTGCGAAATGGATTGTGGAAACCCATAAAGGAACCATTCAAGTATCTAGTCAAATAGGAAAGGGAAGTACATTTATCGTCAAGCTGCCTGATTACATTTCGTAAATCAGGCTTACTTTTTAAAAAAATTGTTTAATAGAGGTTGACTTCGTTTGTTTATGATAGTAATATAGTAATCCTGATGAGGGAATGCTTGATAGGCAAACTGCTCATTGAAAAAATATTATTCGATGTTGTTGACAAGGTTAAACAAATCTGATAATATTAATTCTCGTTGAACAGATGAAAAAATATTTTAAAATAATATTTGACACCCTGGGTAACGAAGTGGTATAATTTTATTCTGTCACTAATTGTTCTTTGAAAACTAAACAAACAAAAACGTCAACAAACAATAAATATTAGTTTCTATTTGAAACTAAGCCAACGTAACAAAATGAGCTAATCAACTTTCATGGAGAGTTTGATCCTGGCTCAGGACGAACGCTGGCGGCGTGCCTAATACATGCAAGTCGAGCGAATCT
>NZ_JAMBOH010000100.1 GCF_023715505.1 Neobacillus cucumis
GCGTTGGCTCTATCCGGTTTCCAAGGCGGCAATTTTGCAGCTGACGCGCAGTATGGCGATGGACCTCGCGCCAGACCGCATTCGTGTGAACGCGGTGTCCCCGGGCTGGATCTGGTGCAGGTTGATGGACGAAATGAGCGGTGGCAATCGAGCGGGTATCGACGAACTCGCCACACCGTTCCATCTGTTGGGACGGGTTGGTGATCCGGACGAAGTTGCGCAGGTGGTGCTGTTTCTGTGCTCCGACAATGCCAGTTTCGTCACCGGCGCCGACTACGCCGTGGACGGGGGGTATTCGGCGATGGGCCCCGAACAGAATGTCCCGCCATACGGCAAGCAGGCCGGCTAAAAATTAACGATATCCTCCAGGAGATATATCATGAGTCAACGTATCGCCATCGTTGGAGCCGGGCAGTCCGGGCTGCAAATGGCCCTCGCTCTGCAGTCCAAGGGCTACCAAGTGACCTTGGTCACCAACCGCACACCCGATCAGATC
>NZ_JAMBOH010000101.1 GCF_023715505.1 Neobacillus cucumis
CTATGATTACGCAATGTTTAAGTCTCGTCCTTTATTCTTTTATTTTTCCTTTTCAAGGCCTGAGAAAATGAGCGTCGCCGCCGGGAATAAAAATCATCTGATCCGCCTGATAGCCGTGGTATTAACCGGGATTCTGGCCGGTCTGTCCGGCATGGTTTTGGCACTAATTTTACACGCGATTCAGCACCCTGGCTTTTGGTTACAGTTACGGGCAGATCGTCGGTTCGGTGTCATTTTTACAGGGCGTCACGGTCCTGGCCACGCCGCATCGTGGCAATCGTGGCCGGCGGCGCCGTCGCCGGATTTGGCTGGTGGCTGCTTGGTCGCTACGGGCGGAGGCGGGTTTCTATTGCGGCGGCGGTGGCCAACCCCCCTGCGCACCCATGCCCGCGGGCACCACGACGATCCACGCGCTGCTGCAGATCGTCACCGTAGCGCTGGGCTCCCCGCTTGGCCGCGAGGTGGCGCCCCGGGAAATGGGCGCGCTGGGGG
>NZ_JAMBOH010000102.1 GCF_023715505.1 Neobacillus cucumis
CCCTGGCGGTCTTCCAGCGAGAGATGTACCTGGTCCTGCGCGACCCGTTCTCGGTCGTCTTCTCCCTGGTCCAGCCGCTGGTCTTCCTGGGCCTGTTCGGCACCCTGCTGGCCGGCTCGGTCGACTCGGCGGTGCTCGGCGGCGGATCCCCGCTGCAGTGGTTCCTTCCGGGCGTGATCGTGATGATCTGCCTGTTCGGGACCGGCGTCGCGGGGTCGAACCTGTTGTTCGAGATCACCCTGGGCAGCTACGAGCGGGTGCTGGCCAGCCCGCTGCGACGGTCCTCGATCCTGATCGGCAAGTCGCTCAAGGAGCTGGCCCCGCTGGTGGTCCAGGCCGCGCTGGTGACCCTGGTCTGCATCCCGTTCGGCTTCGTGCTCTACCCGCTGCACGTGCTGGTCGGGCTGCTGATCCTCGGCGTCTTCGGGGTCGGCATGGGCGCGTTCTCCAACGCCCTGGCCGTGGCGGTGCGCAAGCGGGAGTGGAT
>NZ_JAMBOH010000103.1 GCF_023715505.1 Neobacillus cucumis
TTCGTTGAAAGACTAAAGGTTATTCAAGACAAGTTTGAATTAGATATTAAAAATGTTGGAGCAGATAGAGGATACGACACAACTCCAATTCATCATGGATTAAAAACACTTGAAATCACAGGCTATATAAGTCCAATTAAGTACGACAATGCTTTTGATACAACTTCCTACCGTGATTTTATTTATGACAGAGAAACAGATACATATACTTGCCCGAATTAAAAAGAGCTAACCTTTACTCATCTAATGAGTAAAGGTGAACATTATTATAAAACTTATTCTGCGAAAACCAAAGACTGTAAAGTCTGCCCTTTTAGAGAAAAATGTTTTGGAAAGACTGCAAGTAGGAGAACCATTTCTCGTCCGATTGCACATGAGTTATTAGAGGAAAATATACAGAGGACAAAAACAAAGGAATACAAACAGGTTCAAAAATTAAGAAGAGTTTGGTGCGAAGGTTCCTTCGGAACCATGAAAATTAA
>NZ_JAMBOH010000104.1 GCF_023715505.1 Neobacillus cucumis
GTTCCGACAGATCTGCCGCCGGAATGATCAGCTGCGCCAGACTAACGCTGTAGTTGGGGATAAAGACGACCTTCAGCTTGTCGCCAATCTGCGGATCGTTATTGATCACCGCCGCCACATCGTTGATCAGGTGAATAATGTGCTTGGCCATATAGTAGGCCGAGGCCGCCTTACCGGCGAAAATATTCACCCGCGGCACCCACTCGGCCTGCGGATCGGCCTTGATCCGGTTATAGCGGGTGATGACGTGCAGCACATTCATTAGCTGCCGTTTGTATTCATGGATACGTTTGATCTGCACATCAAACAGCGCCTTCGGATTGACCACCACATTGAGCTGTTGAGCAATATAGCTGGCCAGCCGCTGTTTGTTCTCAAACTTGGCCTGACGCACCGCCTGATTGACCATCGGGTAGTCGATATGCTGTTTCAGCTCATCAAGCTGACTCAGATCGGTCCGCCAGGTGCGGCCGATATGCT
>NZ_JAMBOH010000105.1 GCF_023715505.1 Neobacillus cucumis
CGATCAGGAAGCGCGAGCGCAGCTTGCCGGCGACGTCGGTCAGCGCGAAATACTTCTGGTTCGTCTGCATCGTGAGGATCAGGCATTCCTGCGGCACCTGCAGGAATTCGTCCTCGAAGCGGCACGGGTAGACGACCGGCCATTCGACCAGCGACGTGACTTCGTCGAGCAGCGATTCGGGCATCACGACCGTGTCGCCGTTCGCATGTTCGTTCAGCTGCGTGCGGATCGTTTCGCGGCGATCGGCGAAGTGCGCGATCACGCGGCCCTTGTCGCGCAGCGTGTCGGCGTACGCGCGGGCGTGCTGGATCGCGACCAGGCCGTCGGACAGGAAGCGGTGGCCGAGCGTCGTGTCGCCGGCGTCGACGCCGAACGCGGTGACGGGCACGATGCGGTCGTCGTGCAGCACCGTCAGGCGATGCACCGGGCGCACGAACTTCACGTCCGAGCCGTCCGGGCGCTGGTACGTCATGAAT
>NZ_JAMBOH010000106.1 GCF_023715505.1 Neobacillus cucumis
GCTGCGCAGCTATCAGGAACTGCGCCACGCGATGCGCGCGATCGACTGACCGGTGCGGCCGTTCGGGCCGTGGGCGATACCGTGTCGCGCGGCGACGGTATCGCCTTTTTTTGCGAATTCGATATATTCCGTAGAATATATCGAGACCTGCATACCCGGAGCATCATCATGACCCGCACGGCGACGGATCGCACCCCGCTGCACAACGCTCGGGAACAGCCGTTCGCGCGCAAGATCAGCGCGCTCAAGCCGCTGTCGAGCGACGCGCGGGCGCAGCAGGTCACCGATGTCGTCGATGCGTTCCGCCGCCTGCGCGGCAGCGTCGCACGTTTCATCCGGATGTTCTCGGCCGCGCACGCCGAAGCCATGCCGGACGACGCACTGTCGGCCATGGGCCTTCGAGAATTGCTGTCGATGCTCGAACACGAAGCGCGCACTGCCCGCTTCACGCGGCTCTCCGAACT
>NZ_JAMBOH010000107.1 GCF_023715505.1 Neobacillus cucumis
GTCGTGAGCCGTCATCCTTTGCCTCGTACGGCACCTGGGCACGTACCGCGGATAAGCTGGTGCTGACCAACAGCAAGGGCGAGAAATCTTACTTTCGCGCGAAAGGCGACAAGCTGGAGATGCTCGACCGCAACGGAAGCCCCATTCAGTCTCCTCTCAACTATACCCTGGAGCCAGTGAAGGCCAGCCTGCCGACGACGCCGATGGCGATGCGCGGCATGTATTTCTATATGGCCGATGCGGCAACCTTTACCGATTGTGCGACCGGTAAACGCGTCGCGGTGGCGAACAATGCCCAGCTTGAACGGGATTATGCCGCCGCGCGCGGGACCGATACTCGCCCGGTACTGCTGGTGGTAGAAGGGCACTTTACTCTCGAAGCGAACCCGGATACCGGCGAGATGATGAAAACGCTGATGACGGATCAAGCCGGCAAATTTATTCCCGGTAAAGACTGCAGC
>NZ_JAMBOH010000108.1 GCF_023715505.1 Neobacillus cucumis
GCTTGACCGCGCGCTTCGCGAGCGCCGAATCCGGATCGACCGACTTCATCGATTCGGGCAGATAGACGATCTCGCGCACCACCGCGGCATCCGTACGGATGCCGACCTTGCCGAACGGCGCGTCGATGACTGCGTTGAACATTGCCTTCTCCTGACCGGGGGATGCGCGCGGCCCTGCCCGCGCGCCGACGACACTTTACGCCGCCTTCACGCGGCTCGCAGCGCCCATTCGACATGCTCGCGCACGAGCGGCGACGGATCGTCGGCCCGGGCGCGCAGCGCGGCGACGATCGCGTCGCGCGCCGCCGGCGAGAGCCGGTCCGCACCCGCGCGCAGCGCATTGCCGAGCCCGACCGCGAGATTGCGCAGCCAGCTTTCGTAGCCGATGCGCCGGATCGCACTGCCCTGCATCCGCGTGTCGAACGTGTCGGCATCCCACGCGAACAGCTCGACG
>NZ_JAMBOH010000109.1 GCF_023715505.1 Neobacillus cucumis
GGCCAAGGTCCAACGCAAGCTCGGCAAGCCGACGTCGACACTGCAGGGTGACGGGTGGTCGGCACTGTGCGTCGAGGAGAAGCGCGCGGTCGGCTCCTACCTGTACGTGCCGTACGGGCCGATCTGCCGTGACGCGGGCGCACTCGACGACGCCTTGCGCGCCATCCACGCCCATGCCCGTCGACGGCGAGCCTGGTGGGTTCGCGTCGAGCCGCGCAGCAGCGAACGCGAGGCCCTCTGGTCGGACCTGCCGCTGTGGCGGGACGTGCTCGAGGCAGACAGATTCCACCCGGCGCTGCACGATCACCAACCGAAGCACACTCGCCTCATCGACCTGACTCCGGGCCCGGACGCCATCCTCGCCGCGGCGACGGGCAGCATCCGCACGATTCACCGCAACCACGCGAAGAAGGGCCTGGAGGTGCGGACGAGCCGCAACCCGGACGACGTC
>NZ_JAMBOH010000011.1 GCF_023715505.1 Neobacillus cucumis
TGTCCAAATGAGGTTTTTCGTGTAATCTTGTCCATGAGATGTGTCCTTTTTAGTGGATTTGGACGGGTTACCACCTGACTTATTCATTATAAAGGACTTTTTCTTTGCACAAAATAAAATTAGTGAAGATTTAGAGTGTTTTTAATATTGAAATTTAATTAACGCAACACTAGTGATACGAAATAAGTAAATAAATGTTTCACAAACTTGAAAAACACTTTTCAAATTAGAAGAATATAACATTTACTACTTCCACAATACACGAAAAAATCCCTTCCTGCCATAGACCACAAACGGAAAGGAAGCTAAGACTTAAGACGTATTTTTTATGGCGAAGGTTACATTTAGATGGTGGGATTCAACGGTAATCATTGTATTCGCAGTGCTAATGGTGACAGGCACCACTCGTGGGGGCTTTCTTCCTGTTTTGGTGTTAGTTGAGCGAGTTCCGGCTGATACCCAAGAATTATTGGAGTTGGTTCATAGGCTATGGTGAAGATAGCTTAAACTGAGAGGAGTATGGAATATTGTATTTTCTTTGTAAAGATCCTATACATCTTCATGGAATGAACCAGCAGCTTAGGAGCCATCATCATTTTGTATGGAAATCTCATTCCGGGAACTCCCACCATTCCTAGTTGACCGTAGTAGAAATGGTGACAGTCACCGTAGTTTTTTTACCGTTCATAAAGTTCAATGGGAAGGCCGTCAGGGTCTGCGAAGAAGGTGTATTTTTTGTTTGTGAACGGATCGACCCGGATTGGTTCTACTAAAATATCATGCTTCACTAACTCAGCCACTTCTTCCTCTATATCCTCTACCTCAAAAGCCAAATGTCTTAACCCAACGGCTTCCGGACGATTCGGCCTCGTTGGCGGGTTTGGAAATGAAAACAGCTCGATTTGGTATTGTCCTCCGACTTCTAAATCCAGCTTATAGGACTCCCTTTCCTCCCTGTACACTTCTCTTATTGGTGTAAGACCTAAAATTCTTACATAAAAATCCTTTGATTTTTGGTAATCGGAACAAATGACAGCCACGTGATGAATCTTCTTTAAGTTCATAAGTTTTAATCCCCCTTATATAGTTATCATATCAAAACTCCTGCCTCCAATTAATAGTATATAAAAAAAATGCCCCCATACATGGAGGCTTTTCTAAAGTTTCATTTAAACTATGTTTTGATTCACTTACTATTCGGGAAGACCTTATTCCATTTATCATTATCCAGTTCCCAATAAATCATTTTGTTGTCATCCTTAAAGACGATTATATGTTTTCCGTTCGGAAGTTTACTTGCCATTAATGGCTCTAAATTATCAAGTTGATAGATAGTTGGTCCATACCAAGGGAAGCTATCTTTATTGTTGTCTCGCAGCCAAAAACCAATTCCACCAGTTTTTAGTTTGCAGATTACACCAAATTGACCTGAATTATTTTCAAAAAATATTGGATTTCCAGTAACACCGTTAGCAAACTTCTTACTTATATTCCATCTCCCATTAGGATCCTGATAATAGTGGATCAAGGAGGAACCTGACCGAACAACAATCTCTGAATTCCCAAATTTACTTTTAATTGGAAGAGACACTGAATAATGATCTGAATCATCTTCATACCACGGATATTCCTTGCTTTTATACGGTTTAGTATGATGTTCCTGTTCCATATTAAGGATTAGTTTCCTGACAGGATCAGCTTGATCTCGAATTACGGGATGACATAGACAACTATTCTCCGCTTTATTTAGACAGGAAATCATTTCTTCCACGGTAAAGTAAGGCCGATATCGTATCATCCTTTCGTCCATTTTGTTTGGATAATTTTTTACCCTGAATCCAAGTTCCACAGCCATGTTTACGTAAAATACCTCATCCGTACCAAAAGAATGCGTTTCTATTAAAGCATTTTTTAACTTTTGTTTTCTTACTGGATCAAGTAATGCTTTCACTACTGGTTTAGATATTACCTGTCCAACATTGAAAACTCCATAGTAAGGTTTGAGATTAAATAATGCTTTCCACCTGTTTTTATCTTTTTTAAGTTCCTTTCCGATATACCAGTCTTCTTCTGGGATTCTTAACTTGATTGCCATATAATCGGCATCCTTCATTTGAGTTTGAATAAATTCTTCATATCCATTTTTAACGAACAATGCGTCGGAATCGATATTAATAAAATATTCATACTCAATACCCAACTCTTCTAACCATTCCATTACTTCCATAAAATAAATGGTCGTCCATCCCCGTACTAACTTATGGCTATATGGACAAACGGGTACACCTAACCCCTCACAAAGAGTTGGATCATTCCCTCCGTTGTATAAAACAATTGTACTATTGGGGCAATAGTATCGGACATTGTCAATTAACTGCTTGACTAATTCTCTATCCTCATGAACAAGGATGGCAAAACAAATTTTGCTTTTTGGTGATTCTGGTAAAATATTTTCGTAATTAGCTATTGTGGTAACTTGATGTTCCTCTAGTGTACTGCTCCGTTCCGCAAGGAGCTTCTTCATTTTTTCCTTTTTTCCACTTGCACGTTCATAACGTCCAAGAAGTTTAGCATTCGCTCTACCATTGGGATTTGTTTGATAGCTTGAAGCCGGATGCCATAGGTGATAGACCTTCCCCTCTATATTTACTAGTTTGCCGCACATCGTCCGAGCTGCATGGGAAAAGGCATCATCTTCCCCTCCCCAACCAATAAACCGCTCATCAAAACCTCCGACCGCTTCAAAATTCTCTCTAGAAATGACAAAGAGTTTTCCAGCAAATCCTTCATAGACCCAATTTGATTTATAACATTCTCCTGATTTTACATCTATTGGCCATTTTGGTTTTGTCTTGAGTAATCTCTCAGTTCCTTGTTTTTCAATATTGTAGACTGCCGTAAAAGGAACAACAAAACCTCCTTTTTTGAGTACTTTTATCGCTTCCACAATCAGATTAGGGTCATAAACCACATCCGCATCCGCTATTACGAAAATATCTCTTGTGGCTTTTTTAACCGCTAGGTTTACCGCCTTGGCTTTATTAACTTCCTTGCCAGAGATTAATCCTAAACATATCTCTGCTTCGGGCATAACACGAGCATAATACTGTTGAATCCATTCAAATGCCTTTGCTCTTGGGCCGTAATCCGACTGGAAAGGAATAATAATTGAAACTTTGTCTAACACAAAAACTCTCTCCTTTTATGGAATTTAATCGATTTATACTTTCTTACTCATTATTTTCATGAGTTCTACATATTCCTCTAAATTACCAATATCGTAACGATCCCCAGATACGATTTTTCCATATATAGGTTCGATCCTCAGCAAAAATTTAATAGCATCTGTTAACTGAAGTTCTCCGTCAACACCTTCCGTTAGATCCTCTATACATTGAAAAATAGTTGGGGTAAGAATGTATCTTCCGATAACAGCTAAATCCGAAGGAGGGTCTTGTCTAGGCTTTTCCACTATATTTTCAATTTGAATGAGATTAGTATTAGTTGCACCTTGGATAACTCCGTAGTTTTTTAATTGTTCTTGATTTACCTGTTTTAATCCTAAAACACTACTATTTGTCTCATTATACACATCAATTAACTGTTTAAGAGCGGGGGTTCGATCGGATAAAACAAAATCATCTGGTAATAGAACTCCAAATGGTTCATCTCCTACAAATTCTTTTCCTAGTCGTATAGCGTCCCCTAGTCCATTAGCATAATGTTGTTGGATGTAAGTGATATCTATTTTTGGAAGTTCTAAATGTTTAAGCATATGTTCTTTATTATTGCTTTTTAAAAAGTCCTCTAACTCCACTGAATGGTCAAAGTATTCCAAAATAGAATGTTTTGAATTGGAAATTATGATTAATAATTGTTCAATACCTGATTGAACCGCCTCCTCAACGATATGATGAATGGCCGGTTTTAAGCCTAAAGGAAACATTTCTTTAGGTATTGCTTTTGTAATAGGAAGATTCCTAGTGCCGTACCCGGCGGCAGGGACAATTGCTTTCCTTACCATAAGTTTTCCTCTCCTTTTTTATAATTTTGAAAAAATATAATCTTTCCAGAAATATAGATTATTTATACTATACTGTTAGCTTTATGTATCTTGCTATGAAATGGAAACGGCTTGTATCACAGTTTCACCCAAAAAAATTGGTTATTCAGGAAAATATCTAGTTACCGTAAGGCAACACAGTTAATTTGTCCCTGTCAAATTTACTCTGACTTGCATTACATAAAGTAAAACACTATTACAGTTGGGTTGTTTGTCTAATAGAGTGCAGGCAAGAATCTGATAAGGGAGAGATGTGACTTGAAATTAGGTATTATGTGCGGGATGCCGCTAAGCGGAAAATCAACATACGCTAAGAAGCTTCAAGACCAAGGGTGGGTTCGTGTATCTCTGGATGATATCAGGCTGGCTTTACATGGCGAAATTTATAAAGCAGAAGCAGAACCGCTCGTATGGGAAAGCGCTGAACTTATGGTCAGGTCATTACTAAAAAGCGGTCATAACGTAATTGTTGATACCACAAACAGGACAAGGGAGCGTCGGAAAAGATGGATACGGGTAGCTAAAGAGTTCGGACTTACATTAAAAATTTACTACGTTGATACGGACTACAAAACTTGCAAAGAACGTAACAAACCATTGAAACGACTATCTCAAGATGTATTAAAACAAATTTACAACGAATTTCAGACACCTACTCCAGATGAGGGGAAAATCATTATCGTAAATTAGTAAAAAATCATGACCGTCAGTTTGGAACATATTTCAAATTCCAGAATTCATTGAATTAAATGTCATTTTAAAAGAACAATGGCCATCAACTTAAAAGTAGTAATGAATGTTGTATCCTGATGAATACCCTAATAAAGAATAACATTATGACATTCCTAACCCACGTAGACTAGGGGGAAAATAGTGAAAAAATATATTGCCTTTGATATTGGCGGGACACAAGTGAAGCATGGTTTATTGTTAGAGAATGGATCCATTCTTTCCAAGGGAAGCTATGCTACCCCCTCCACAAGCCTCGAAATGTTTATTAAAAAAATGGTAAATACCATTAAGGCCTATCCAGAAAATACTAGTGTCAGTGGTGTTGCCATTAGTTTGCCAGGTCATATTAACCCACATACAGGTTACTCAGAACGAGCGGGAGCTATATCCGTATTAGATGGTCAGAATCTTAAAATATTGTTAGAAACCGAAATTTCACTGCCTGTTGAAATTGAAAATGATGGAAACTGTGCTGCTATAGCAGAAAAAATAAGTGGGAACGCAAAAGATTGTACCGATTTTATCTGTGTAACAGTTGGTACTGGAATTGGTGGCGGGATTTTTATAGACGGGAAACTTGTACATGGGCACAGTTTTAGAGGCGGTGAATTTGGTTTTATGATTACCCAGTCAACAGAAGATGTATTGAATAACAATGCTTCTACGTCTGCCTTAATAAGGTCCTATAAAAAGTTAAAGGGTATTAATGAAATTAAAAAGGTGGATGGCGAGACCATTTTTCTTAAAGCTGCTAAAGATTCTTCAGTGAAAAGACTAGTGGATGATTGGATAAAAATCCTTAGTTATGGAATTTATAACCTAGCTGCAACTTTAAATCCACAAAAAATTTTAATTGGCGGCGGGGTAATCGGCCAAGAAGGTTTAATAAAAATGATTAATAATCAACTTGACCGCCTTTATTGGTGGAAAGATATTAAGATTCCGGTTGAAAGTTGTAAACATCAAAATGATGCGGGAATGATTGGAGCTATGTATCATTTACAACAAAAGCAGCACAGGGAATCTGACACCCGTGAACAGGACATTTGAATAAAGAGTTAAGATGATAAAAGATGATTCCTTTATTAATAGGAGTCATTTTTTTTATATTTCATTGATAATTAGCTTTTCTAACTCCCGAATTAGTCTTTTAGACCTAAAAAATTCTCATCAAATTTTAATAATTTAACATAGACAATTTCCCATTCCTATTCCAAGGAATATATTGCAGAGTGAATTTAAATCAACCAAGAGGTGATATTTTGAAAAAAAAGGCCCTTTTTACCATACCTATTAGTTTACTGCTTATAGCGGTAATTATTGCCTCCTTTTTCCTAATAAATATTAAACCAGCCGAAGGAAAAATTGCGAAGGCGCAGAAGCTTGCTGAATATACAAAGCCGGCAGTTGTAAGAATTGTAGATTATACCGTGGTCAGGTGGCAGTTTAACAATCCCAATGATCCGGAAGTGATCTCCATACTTGAACAACTAAACAATCAATCGGTAGTGGGCGGATCTGGGTCTGGGGCGATTATAAGCTCGGATGGCTATATTGTCACAAATGCCCATGTGGTGGAAGCGACACAAAAGAAAGATGAAGACATTGCCAATGAAGCTTTTGAACAACTAGTTTCTATTGTGGCTGATTATTTTAAAGTGGATTATGAGACCGCCTATAATTACATGGTGGCTTATACCCAATACACGGATATTAAAAGAGTATTAAAGGTGGTATTACCAGGTGGAGATGTTCTCGATGGAGAGGTTAAAAGCTACGGCGCACCTATTAATGAAGGAAAGGATGTCGCCGTTTTAAAAATTGAAGGCAAAAACCTGCCTACCATCCCGCTCGGGAATTCAGACAATATCCAAAGCCAAGATAACATTTGGGTAAGCGGATACCCTGCCGCAGCTGATTCTGATCTTTTATCACCAGATTCATCATTAGTTTCTTCCATGACAGCAGGCCAAATTTCCGCTACCTCGAAAAAGACCGACCAAGGAAGCCCGGTTATTCAAATTAATGCAGCGGCAACACACGGAAATAGCGGCGGACCGGTCATCAATGATAAAGGGCAAATCATTGGTTTATTAACCTTTAGAGGCGATACGGTCAATGGTCAGGAGGTACAAGGATTTAATTTTGCTGTACCAGTGAATACGGTGCGGGAATTTGTGAATCAAGCCGGGGTAAGAAATACAAAGAGTGAAACCGATAAGCTATTCCAGGAAGGTTTGGAATTGTATTGGGGCGGTTATTATAAGCATGCCTTAGAGAAATTCGAGGCGGTGCAGCGGATCTATCCAAATCATTCGGAGATTAAACAATATATTGCCAATGCCGAGAAGAAGGTCGACAGCAGTAAAATGCTTTGGTCCGATTATGCTACAACCTTCTATATCGTCGATGGCGTAGCGGGTTTGCTCATTCTCATCCTTTTAGTGTTTACGTTTGTCGGAGGTAAACCCAAGAGTTCGGCTACAGTGGTTGCTGGACCTGTGGCCAGGCCTGCTCCGACACCAGCGGCACCTGCTCCAACACCGCCGGCAGCACCGGAAAACACCCTACAAGATCTAAACAAAGATGGAAAAATCGACGTCCAAGACATCCTCCTTGCCCTCGAAGAACACCAGAAAAAGCAACAGAAGAAGGACGAAGAATAGAATGGTGCCTGTCACCATTTGTAACGGGGGTGCAGTGTTTTTTACTGCATCCTTTTATTTTTGGGCGCTGCTATAGGTATGCGATTGTTTTTTGTGGAAATATGCCGACTAGATGCATATAAAGTATAACTGCGACTCTATCGTTGTTGTGATTCATTTGATATGGTTATTAATAAAAAGGAGTGATTTGCAGGTGACTGAAAATCTGTTATTAGCTTTTGGGCTAACATTATTTGCCGGCCTTGCAACGGGAATAGGCAGCCTCCTTGCCTTTTTTACTTCACATACCAATACCAAGTTTTTATCCGTCACCCTCGGCTTCTCAGCTGGAGTTATGATTTATGTATCGATGATTGAAATATTCTCAAAAGCTAAGACCGCTCTTGTCGATGCAATGGGGGTTCAGCCAGGAAACTGGCTCACTGTTGCTGGCTTCTTTGCCGGGATGTTGTTAATTGCTAGTATTGATAAATTTATCCCAAAGCAAAGCAATCCTCATGAGCTTAAGACGGTCGAGGATATGAATCCTCCTGACACCCAGGGAAAACAACCGGATTTATTAAAGATGGGGACCTTTACAGCCTTAGCGATTGGAATTCATAACTTTCCAGAGGGGATTGCCACCTTTACTTCAGCACTTCAGGACCCTAAGCTAGGGATTGCAATAGCAGTTGCGATCGCGATTCACAATATTCCTGAGGGGATCGCCGTTTCGGTACCAGTTTATTTTGCAACAGGCGATAAAAAGCGGGCCTTTAAACTGTCCTTCTTATCCGGTTTGTCAGAGCCCATTGGAGCTTTTGTGGCCTATTTGTTCTTAATGCCCTTTCTGAACGATATTATGTTTGGAATCATCTTTGCAGCGGTTGCAGGAATTATGGTCTTTATCTCTCTTGACGAGTTACTTCCCGCCGCTAAACGATATGACGAGGCCCATCTTTCAATATACGGCTTGATCGGTGGAATGGCTGTTATGGCACTGAGCTTATTGCTATTTATATGAGCTAAAAGTAGAAGACAGAGATGAACCCAAATGGCCTCACTGTCTTTTTCACGTGGACAAAGCCCACTCTTTGTCCACGAATGGTGCCTGTCACCTATTTCACTGTAGTGAGATTACAAATGGTGCTGTCACCATTGAGATGGATTGCTTCTTGGATGGTTTGGCCGGTGATGGCTGGGCTTCCTTGCAGGTCTGCGATGGTGCGGGCGATGCGAAGGATTTTGATATGGGTACGGTTGCTCCAATTACAATTCCTCTGAATGGCTAGCTGCTGCGGCATCGTTTGCTGGATCGCGGATATAGGACTTGTACGACGAAGGGTTTCTATGGAACTCGGCTATTACAAATCTCCTCTCCAGAATGCTAATATTATCTTTCTCTTGCCTCTTTCACCCAGTCGCTGATTATTCTCTTTAGACAGCTCCACTTCTACACTGACACGGTAGCCGTCCATTCCTTTTAAGCCGATACCCGTTACTCGAGCCCACATCGACACCACTCCCCCTCCCGCTTTAGGAGCTTTCCGTCTTCCCAGAAAAATTTATCGGTCTTAGCAGCATTCATGTATTGTTGGTAGTAATGGGCTGGAGGATCAGGAAAGTAAGATAGAATCGGTTTGGGGTCTATTAGCGGATGGACTTCGCCATATACATAGGTTCGGCAGCTGCTCCAGGGGTAATCTTCGGGGGATGAGACCATTCCGGCCTCTACCGGGTTTAGATGAATATATTTGCTGACATCAATCTCATATTCGCGAGAGTTAAGAAGTTCATCACCATAGCGTTTTTCAAACACATGGCCAGTGAACTCATACTTTTTGTTAAAATATTTCGCGTACTTGGTATTAAGATTTTTCATGATTATACTCAGAGGAGTTTCAAGCGTTTTCAACTGAAGATGGAGCTGAAAGGGGTAACGCATTCGTGTTTCTTCAACAAGGTCGAGATATTTCTGATAATCCTCCTTTTCCAAAAACAACGCGCTCTTCCGGTTCCCCCTGCTCGTCACATGATACTTCGCCCCTTCAAACCACAAACGGACATTTCTTACCAATAAAATCACTCCCTTTTCCTTGATAAATAGATTCGGTGTCAGGCACCATTTCCTCGTTTCACACGATGAGAATAGCACATTCAGTGACAGGCACCTTTCCCCTCTTCCCCATTATACAAATCTTTCTCATGCAAGCTCTTGATTTTTGAGGATGGTAACAAAATGTTCAAAGGTTTGGATTAAATGAATCGCCCCCTGTTAACTTTACGGGGCTTTTGTCCTTTAAAGACGGCCAAGCTTGATTTTTACTATAAACGTATAAAAGGTCCTAAGTCTTAATATTTATGTATAAGGTAGAGGAAGTTACCCACACTTACTTTCAACGAAGGGGGAATGTCTCTGAAAATTATAAGAATGACTCAGCGAATTATAGGTGTCATCCTCCTTGTGTACGGAGTCTACCTTATTTTCGGTACACAGGAGTTCTTCGGTACGATTTTAATTATCCTGGCCTTCTTAATCTTCCCAAGCCTAAATAAAGAAAAAAGAAAATCCCACAGTACTCAGAATAACTATAACAAACACAATCAAGAATCATCTTCCGACCATGATCATTTATACGAGAGCAGCAATTCAGCCGGAGAAAGCGGGGATTAATCCTTTTCCTCCAAGCGCTCAAATCAACAAAAAATGCCCCCATTTCAATTTCTCCGGGGGCATTTACACTATGATTTGGCTTTTGTAAAAAAATATAAAAACCATACAGCATGATTTTGTTCATCGACCGCCGCTCTTCTGAATGCCGCTTGAATCATCGGGTCAGTAGCCTTATCTGCGATTTCCATATAAAAATCCACCGTTTTCTGTTCATCCTCGATCGCAAACTTTAAGCCTTTCACATAACTGTTTGGACATTCTTCCGTGATTTTCGGCTGAGGCGGGTGCCCCGTTAATCTTTGATAAATATGAACAAACTGTTGATAATGCCTGACCTCATCCTCACGAATCTCCAAAATCCGCTCCCGCTCTTTCTTGCTAGAAGCCAAATTGGCCAACCTTGCATAACATTCAATGGCGCTATATTCACCATTTATTGCCTGTTCAATTTCTTGAATCAAGACATTCGTCTGTCTATATACCGCATCGTAATAATTCGTATATGGATACATAGGGGACCTCCTAATTTTTCTCCTTATTCATTCTATGAATAATCCTTAATTAGGTGTCTGCCCTTACAATCCAGCTGCACATGATCAAACATAAAAAAAGCCGCGATTTACCGGAGGATTTCCCCAAATAAGCCACGGCTTGGTGCATGAGACCATTTACACTTCCTGGATGTTGATATTCGGATTGTTTTCGTGTTCTTTGATGAGTTCCTTTAGGAATTGAATGAGTTCGTCTTGGAGTTCTTCTTGCTGCAAGGCGAATTCGACGGTCGTTTTGACGAAGCCGATTTTTTCACCGACATCGAACCGTTTTCCTTCAAAGTCATAAGCAAACACGCGTTGAATTTGGTTGAGCTTATGAATCGCATCGGTTAACTGAATTTCACCGCCAGCTCCTGCTTCCTGCTGATCTAGATACAAAAAGATCTCAGGAGTTAAGATATATCTCCCCATGATCGCAAGATTAGAAGGAGCTGTTCCTGGAGCTGGCTTTTCAACAAAATGTTTAACCTGATAACGTCTGCCTTCCTGCTCAAACGGGTCCACAATGCCATATCGGTGAGTCTCATCTTGTGGTACATGCTGAACCCCGATGATGGAGGAGAACGTCGCTTCATATTGATCAATTAACTGCTTTAAACAAGGTGTCTCACTTTGAACAATATCATCACCCAGCAGAACCGCAAATGGTTCATCGCCAATAAAGTTGCGCGCACACCAAACGGCATGACCCAGCCCCTTAGGCTCCTTCTGACGAATATAGTGAATATCCGCAAGGTTAGAGGTATAATTCACTTTACTTAATAGATCCCATTTTTCTTTTTCCATTAAATTTTTCTCAAGCTCAGGGGCAAAATCAAAGTGGTCCTCAATCGCACGTTTCCCTTTACCTGTGACGATAATAATATCCTCAATCCCCGAAGCAATGGCTTCTTCAACAATATATTGTATCGTTGGCTTATCCACGATTGGCAGCATTTCTTTAGGCATGGCTTTCGTCGCTGGTAAAAAACGTGTCCCCAGCCCAGCCGCCGGGATAATTGCTTTACGAACTTTTTTCACAGCTATCTCTCCTTCACATCATTTCATCATATGTATAATGATAACAATATTTCTAACTATTCTCCAAAAATCGACTGAATTAATTATATCATAAAATAGGGCCTAAACACCCAATTCGGTTGACGGCCCCCCATTAGGTGTATCCTTCCACATTTCTCTTATCAATCCCATCTAAGGCATCCTGAAACTCCTCAAACGTAATCGATTCACTGATAAATAATCCACAGGTCCCTTCCAAAAGTGTAACCTAAACTACTATAGCTATCAATAACCTGTAATCGCCTAATACCAGTAATGGTAAATCTAAAAAAAGCAATGCACCGTTAAAATGGTCCATTGCTTTTTGACTAAATTAATATAGTTGATTCTGATGCCATTTCCAGGCATCGGCAATAATTTTCTCAAGATTGCGTTCCGCTTTCCAGCCAAGTTCTGTAAAAATTTTATTAGAAGAAGCTATTAATCTAGCAGGATCCCCGGCACGGCGGTCCGCCATTTCTACATTCGCCTTAATCCCCGTAACTCGCTCGCACGTTTCAATGACTTCTTTAACAGAATAGCCAAGACCGTTGCCTAAATTATATGTCTCAGCGGATTTCTCCCCTGATAATAAAGTTTCCAAGGCAAGAATATGAGCATGTGCTAAATCGGTGACATGGATATAATCGCGGATGCATGTACCATCCTCTGTATCATAATCAGAGCCAAACACAGAGATTTTTTCCCTAGTCCCCAACAACTGCTGAAGAATAATCGGAATTAAATGTGTTTCCGGGTCATGACTTTCGCCAATGGCCGCAGATTGATGGGCACCTGCCGCATTAAAGTAACGCAGCACAACATAATTCAATCCATACGATTTTGAAAAATCAGCCAGCATCTGCTCAACCATTAACTTAGATTGTCCATAAGGATTAATCGGTGCAGTTTTGCTCTCTTCATCAATCAACTTCACATCAGGAATACCATATGTAGCAGCAGTAGAAGAAAAAATAAAGTTTTTCACTTTAAATTTAATCATCACTTTTAACAATGTTAAGGTAGAAGCCACATTATTTTCATAGTATTTCAATGGATCTATAACAGACTCTCCGACCAAGCTATAAGCAGCAAAGTGCATAACGGCTTTAATAGGATAACTTCTGAACACCATTTGCAGGTCTTCCTCATTACCGAGGTCCCCTTTTACAAAAATGGCCCTTTTATCAACCGCGTCACGATGGCCAGTTGATAGGTTGTCCAGTACTACAACATCCTCTTTTTCTACTAATTCCTTTACGAGATGGCTACCAATGTAACCAGCTCCGCCAACGACGAGAATCATATTCATTTCCCCTTAGCTAGAATTAAAAACCTTTTCTATTATAACATTATTCAAAAAAAACAGCTCACATCGAGGTATTAACAATATTTACCTACCAATTAAGAAAAGCGGAGGCGCCCTGGTCATCGGCGTATGGCCTGGAGCGCTCCAACTGAGATAAAGGAAACACGAAGAGCGATAGTGATTCGATGTTGACCTATCGTAGGGCGGAGAGCGAAGGCGTCTCGCTGCTAGGGCGCTGGAGCTAGACAATTCTCAAAGTTAAAAACTTTTATACTTTCTCACAAAAAAAGGCCGGATCCCAATGAATCCAGCCTTCTTCTTAAAATGAATCCCCTGTTTTTACTTTAGTAGCAGAGGGCGGAGCTACCGTAATCCCTGTTGTCTCTTCAAAATTGAACAAGCTCGCCGGGATATCCGTAAACCGCTCCAACTCGTTATACGCCGGAATGCCATGGTAAGACATATCCAAGCCCTCTTCTTCTTCTCGCTCAGTAGCGCGGAGGCCAACCGTCTTTTCACATACCTTCGCCATAAACGTCCCGCCAATTAAACCCCAAGCCATTACAACAACCGCGCCTAATAGCTGAACAAGGAGGAGTGAAACATGACCAGTTGTCAATAAACCGTCCGTTTTATCAAACAATCCAACCGCAATCGTTCCAAATATCCCGCCAAAACCATGAACAGCCACGGCGCCAACTGGATCATCTACCTTTAAATAATCAACAAAAAGCGTAGCATAAATGACCAATATACCACTAACCGCTCCGATGATAACAGAAGACCATTCCGAAACATACGCACACCCTGCCGTAATGGCAACCAATCCTGCTAACACACCATTAATCGTCATACTCGGGTCTGCTTTACCGAATTTTTTCATCGTTAAAAATAAGGCAGCTGAACCGCCGCTCGCGCCAGCAAGCATCGTATTAATCGCAACCGGTGCAAGCGCAGGACTCGATGCATCCAATGTACTTCCGGCATTAAAAGCAAACCATCCAAACCAAAGAATAAAGGCACCTGCCGAAGCTAACGGGATGTTACTTGGCGCAAATACATTCACACTGCCATCGGAATTAAACCGGCCTTTCCTCGGCCCGAGCCATTTCGCCATTGCCAATGCCGCAAAGCCGCCGACCGCATGGATCGCCGCCGAACCCGAAAAATCCTTCATCCCAAGCTTAGCTAACCAGCCGTCACTATTCCAGATCCAGTGGCCGCTCATAGGATAGATCACAATACAGATGAGTGCTGCCGTTACCACATAGGCTTTGAAATTCATGCGCTCGGCAACTGCGCCTGAAATAATCGATATGCTCGCAACCGCAAAACCCATTTGAAAAAGAACAAAGGCGGTACTAGGCAAATGAACAGCAAGGTGGATTTTTTCAGGACTTCCAAACAAATTGGTCCCGATGAATCCAAAGGCATCTTTCCCGAACATAACACCAAATCCAACCACCCAAAACGCCAAGGCTCCTATCGTTAGGTCAACGAAAATTTTCATGGTCACATTCACCGCATTTTTCGTTCGGACAAATCCGGCCTCCAGTAAGCTAAATCCTCCCTCCATAAATAATACCATTGCCGCTGCCAAAACAATCCAAACTGTATTGATATACGTCAGTACCATTATAGTCCCTCCTCCCGGTTTACTAGATCATCAATATCATCATCAAATTTCCCCGTCCGAATGTTATAGGCTTCTAGAATCGGATAAACATAGATTTTCCCATCGCCCTCTTCTCCGGTCTGTGCCGCCTTTACAATCGTCTCAATCGTGGATTCCACTAAATAATCGGAAAGAACAATTTCTAATTTCACTTTAGGGTGCAGCGTCACTTGATAATTTTTCCCGCGATACACACCTTTTGTATCCTTTTGTTTTCCTCGTCCCACTACCTGAGAAACGGTAAAACCTGTGATGCCGATACTCTTTAAACCCTTAATTGTCTCAGTGAGCCTTTCGGGCCTGATGATTGCCTCTATTTTCTTCATGGAAACACCTCCATGTTATATTTCCTAACATCAATATGATAAAATATATAACATTTCTATCCCCGACGTCAATTAATATTTTTAACCAATTTTTATATTCTGAATTATTTTAAAAAGGGTATGTTTGTAAAATTTAGCCAACTAATTGAAGTTGGCTTTTTTTGTGTTTAATGGCAAATGCACAAGCCCGATGACAGCTTATCCCATATGATGATTTGAATGCACTTTTATAAAGGAGGAGATAAGATGAAACTTTATTTGGATCCAGGCCATGGAGGTAATGACCCTGGGGCCCAAGGGAGTGGTTTAAACGAAAAAGACGTAACATTAGATATTGCCCTTAAATTGCGGTCCATCTTACTCAATAACTATCAAGATATTGAAATAAAAATGAGCCGGACGACCGATATCACGAAAAGCTTGAGTGAAAGGACCAATGAGGCAAACAGCTGGGGCGCCGACTATTATCTGGCGATCCACATCAATGCCGGCGGAGGGTCTGCCCAAGGATATGAAGATTATATTTACAGCGGCCTCTCAGACACATCCACCTCGGCAAAATATCAGGATATCATTCATGCTGAGGTCATGAAATTAAATCAATTAAAAGACCGCGGCCAGAAAAAAGCCAACTTTCACGTCTTACGTGAATCGAACATGGCGTCCCTATTATCGGAAAATGGTTTTATCGATAATTCCCATGACGCTGCTTTAATGAAGCAATCCAGCTGGCGTCAAAACGTGGCCCAAGGCCATGCCAACGGGATTGCGAGCGCGTTCAATCTTAAAAGAAAACCGGCCGATCCTGGGACAGGCACCCTATACAAGGTCATTGCCGGATCGTTTCAAGCAAGAGAAAACGCCGATGAACGGGTAGCCTTCCTTTCCTCTAAGGGAATTGATTCATTTGTGACTACAGTCACGATTTCCGGTCAAACCTGGTATCGTGTACAAGCAGGGGCCTATGCCAACCGGGAAAATGCGGAAGACCGTTTAGACGAGCTGAAGCGGACAGGCATTACCGATGCGTTTATTATTGCCGAATAATTTTTTGGAATGATCCTTCATCACTATGATGAGGGGCTTTTCTTTTGCTAACTTTAAAATTTTTATGACAATAACCCTACTTAGCCTAAGTCAAAATAGGAAAAAATAAAGTTTACCTCTTGATAGTCGCAATAAAAACGAATATTATAGTAAAGTTGCTAAAAATTGTTCGTATTTCGGAGGATTCTAATGTTTAGATTGAAAGAAAATCATACTAATACAAAAACAGAACTGATGGCTGGGATTACAACCTTTTTCACTATGGTCTATATCGTGGTCGTCAACCCTGTCATTCTAGCCGATGCCGGCGTACCATTTGAACAGGTATTTTCCGCCACCATCATCGCTGCCTTAGTCGGAACCCTATGGATGGGGCTTTTTGCTAATTACCCCATTGCCATCGCACCGGGAATGGGTTTAAACGCCTACTTTGCTTATTCAGTCGTCGGCGGCCACCAGGGGATTAGCTATCAAACGGCCTTTGCCGCTGTGTTCGTAGCAGGAATTATTTTTGTCATCTTATCATTAACACCGTTTCGTGAAAAATTGATTGAGGCCATTCCAGAGAATTTAAAGCACGGAATTACCGCTGGAATTGGTTTATTTATCGCATTTATCGGCCTGCGTCAAACCAAAATTATTACCGCTGATCCTTCTAATTTAGTAGGTTTGGGTGATCTGCATTCCTCTTCTGCCCTTTTAGCAATTGTAGGATTGGCTGTTACATTAATTTTGATGGTTCTTAGAGTCAATGGGGCCTTATTTTTCGGGATGATTGTTACCGGGGTGATTGCTTACTTTACAGGGCAGCTTTCCTTTGCGAAAGGATTCATGTCGCTTCCATCTCTTCCGGAAGGGCTGATGATCGGAAATCCTATCACTGCCTTCGGTGATGTCATCGGGCACAGTCTTTATGCTGTAGTCTTTTCGTTTATCCTTGTGACGATTTTTGATACAACAGGGACGATGATTGGGGTTGCCAATCAAGCCGGGTTAATGAAGGGCGACAAGCTGCCGCGTGCCAGACAGGCCCTCCTCTCTGATTCCATTGCAACAATGGTCGGATCGATTTTGGGGACAAGCCCGACAACCGCTTTTATAGAATCGACTTCCGGTGTTGCGGCTGGCGGCCGGACTGGTTTAACCTCCGTAACTGTGGCGGTTTTATTCTTGGTGTCAGCCTTCTTTGGCCCGCTTGTTAGTGCCGTGTCGGGAATTGCTGCGATTACAGCACCAGCGTTGATTATTGTCGGCAGTTTAATGATGGGCAGTATCGCCAAAATTAATTGGAATGAACTTGATGAAGCATTCCCGGCCTTCCTTACGGTTTTAAGTATGCCGCTGACCTCCAGTATTTCAACAGGAATCGCGCTCGGATTTATCACTTTTCCCATTTTAAAGTTGGTGAAGGGGAAATGGCGCGAGATTCATCCATTACTTTATGTGTTTGCGGTATTGTTCTTTATTCAATTAGCATTCTTGCAGTTCTAATAAGAAGCGCAAGGCGCCCGTCTATCGCAGACAAGCATAAGACGAGCCGGCCGAAAGGTTGCTTTTTAACCTTTTGGACGGCTTGACTGTAGACCATCTAGGTGCTAGGCGCTGGATCTGGACGTTGACAGTCCTTTTATTAACAGTTAGTTATCCACGAGCGATAATTTCCTAAACGAAAAGCGCCCTGGCCAGGCGCTGGAGCTAGATGTAAAAAAAAAGAGTCCGAATCCGGACTCTTTTTTATGCCGTTATTTCACTTGGCTGCTTTGCTTCCTGGTGATCTTCTTTAATAAAAATTCCCCCGATTAACCCGAGAAGCGAGAAAACAACTGGAATGATAAATCCATTATGATACCCAACACTTGCGGACGATGTATGGAAATGGTCTAATACCTTCCCAAAAATACTTGGCAGGAGAACCGCACTTAAAAAGCCCCCTGTATTGGCAAAGCCCGATACGACACCGACTTCCTTCATATCAAATGACTTTCGTACAACCGCGAACGTTAACGAACTGGAACCATTTCCATAGCCAATCAGTAAAAAGATAATGACGAGCATATAGTATGGCGGTTTGCCGCTAAAAAATAAAACGAGCCAGCTGACAAACGCAATCACATGTACCACGATGAACGGACGCTTTATCGAATCGAATCTGCTTGAGATCCAGCTTGTCAGCGGTGCGCCAACGAGGGCACCGATTAGACCGAGCATCACAAGCTGACTTGATTGCGACCGTGTCATATCATACACATGCATTCCATAAGGAACCGCCCAAGAACCGATGAATCCCACGTAGGTCCCCACTAAGCCAAAATGACAAAAGAAGGCAGCCCAGGCCTGACGGCTTGAAAAAATCCGCCGCAGCACGATGATTGTTTTTTCGCGCGGTTTCTTTTGTTTCACCTTGACCGTATCATTTTTAAATAACTGTTTCGATTTTTTTTCGAGTACAAAGTATAGCAGCACGGCGCTCAAAACTAAAACAATCCCTGTTATAAAAAAGGGCGTGCGCCAGCCTGATAAGGAGATCCACGCTGAAAAAGGAACGGTCGCGAGCAGGAAACCAAAGCTTCCGGCCATTCCCGCCATTCCGAGTAAGCCGACGAATTCTCTGACTTTAAACCATTGGCTTAAAATCAAGACGAGGTTGACCCAAATCGTGGCATCCCCTAATCCTGCCAATAATCTCGCCACAAGGAGGAAAAATGCATTTGGTGCGAGACTGTAAATTAAGGTACCAATCCCGTTCAGCAAGGCACCAATGATAAGGAAGAAATTCGGCCCGTACCGGTCAGATAGAATTCCAATTGGTATTTGAAAGCCGGCATAAGCTAAAAATTGAATACTTGTCAGCAATCCAATGGTTGCCGCGGTTAAATTGAAGTCCTTCATTAACTGGTCAGAAATCAAGCCCGGTGCTGTCCGTTGACTGACGATTAAAAAATACGTAAACAAGACCGAGGCAAAAACGACCCATCTATATTTGCTAGTTTGTTTTTCCACAGTTCACTACTCCTGTTGCTAGAATCTATTTCCTATTATACTCCAATTTTTTAATTAGATTTTACATATTTTATGTGAGTGCGTTTTCATTTAAAAAATGATGAATTAGCCTCACGGAAACTCTTTATTGAGATTACTTCATTCGTTTCTGCTTCCCCCCTCTTTCAGAAAAATACAAAATTTTTTTCAACATCACGTGACAGACATCGCAAATAGGATTAAAATCATCAATAAGTGAGAAAAGCGCAAGCGCCTTGGTCAGGGAAAAAGCCTAGGGGCTGAAGCTAGCAATAATTAACGTTCAAAGAAACAGGAGGACATCTACATGCAGCTTAACAGTGAAGAAATTGAAATCTTAAAAATCATTGAAGAAAATCATAAATTACCTATAGAATCCATTGCCTTAATGGCCATGTGCAGCGAAGAAACGGTTAAAGCCACCATCGAAAAATTAGAACAATCACAAATTATCATCAGCTATCCGACCTTAATTGACTGGAGCAAAGTAGAGGGGCAAGAACACGTCATCGCGATGATCGACGTAAAAGTAACACCGAAACGCGGGGTCGGTTTTGATGAGGTAGCCCAACGAATCGGCCGTTTCCCTGAGGTATCATCGCTTTACCTCATGTCAGGTGCCTATGACCTATCCATCACCGTCGAAGGAAGATCAATGATACAAATTTCCCAATTTGTATCAGAAAAATTATCGACGATTGAAAATGTCGTCTCAACGACTACCCATTTCATGTTAAAAAAATATAAACATGACGGCGTTATTTTTAAAAGTGATAATGATGATAAAGACCGCAGGATGGTGGTTACACCATGAGACACGAGCATGCACACTATCTATCCCAAACAGCCATAGAACTGCAGCCTTCCGGGATTAGAAAGTTTTTCGACCTTGCCGCAAGCATGGAAGGGGTTATTTCACTAGGTGTGGGTGAACCAGACTTCACCACGCCATGGAGCATTCGCGAAGCGACCATTTTATCACTCGAGGAAGGCTATACCTCTTACACAGCAAATGCAGGTCTGCTCGAATTACGGGAAGAAATCACGAACTATTTAGTCACAAGGTTCGGCGTAGCTTATAATCCTAAAAACCAAGTAATCGTAACGATTGGAGCTAGCCAGGGTATCGACCTTGCCTTTCGCGCTATTTTAAACCAAGGCGATGAGGTCTTAATTGTCGAACCGGCCTTTGTCTCCTACGGACCATTAGTGGCGATTGCCGGGGGGAAACCTGTTCCTGTTTCCACCTCTCCGGAAAACGGCTTTAAGGTAACACCGGAGCAAATCGAAGCAGCGATTACACCAAACACAAAAGCCATTTTACTATGCTCGCCAAACAATCCGACTGGTACTATGTTAACGAAAAATGAGCTAATGGAAATCGCCGACATTATCAAGAAGCACGACTTACTTGTAGTCTCGGATGAAATTTATGCCGAGCTTTCCTATGATGAAGAATTTTGTAGTATTGCCTCGATTGAAGGCATGTATGAGCGGACAATTCTTATAAATGGTTTTTCCAAAGGGTTTGCGATGACAGGCTGGAGATTAGGTTTCCTCGCCGGACCCGTCGAGTTTGTGGAGGTCATGTTAAAAATCCACCAATATACCACCATGTGCGCGCCGCATATGCTTCAACACGGCGCGATTGAGGCCCTTCGCAATACGTACGATGAAGTGATCTCGATGAGGAACAGCTATCGCCGGAGACGGAATTATATGGTGCAGACTCTGAACAGGATGGGGCTCGATTGCCACAATCCCGGCGGCGCCTTTTATGTATTTCCATCCATTCGCCAAACTGGCTTAAGCTCTGAACAATTTGCTGAGGAACTGTTAATGCAGGAAAAAGTCGCCGTTGTACCAGGTCATGTTTTTGGCGAAAGCGGGGAAGGTTACATCCGCTGCAGTTATGCCGCTTCTATGGAACATCTTCAGGAAGCACTCAAACGAATTCAGCGCTTTATCGAATCAAAGGGCGTCTATGGCACCAATACTCAAGCAAAAAAAGTAGAGGTTGATTAAGAAAAACAGCCAAAATTTTATAAATGATATAAAAATGACGTATGTTGACATACGTCATTTTCCTTTTTAGTCGAAGTTGAGTATACAGGAAAGCAATTTGGAAAATATATAGAGCAAGAGAACTTAAAGGTAAAGGGGAGGCAGTAATGATGAGTGAAAATATAAAAATGGCATCATCTGAATTGTCTCAACTATGGGTTACATATATAAATAGCTCAATGGCAAGTTGCGTGTTAAAACATTTTCAAGAAACAACAGAAGATTCTGATATCCAAGCATTAGTAAAGTCAGCATTTGAGTTCTCAGAAGCAATGGAATCAAGAGTGAAACAACATTTTCTTTTGGAAAAATTGCCGATTCCTTATGGTTTTACTAACGCTGACGTTAATTTGGAAGCACCCAAACTATTTACCGACCGATTTATTATTGAATACCTTAAGCAAATGCTGGGATTTGGTTTAGCAACATATAGTGTTTCTCTTGCTGTTTGCCCTCGTAATGATGTTCGTCAGACGTTTAACTATGCAATAGAACAAATCACTAGTCAACTTAATCAAATTATCGAGGTTCTTTTGAAAAAGGGATTATATATTCGACCACCTTATATCCCTTATCCCAAAAAAGCAGAATACGTTCATAAGGAAAGTTTTTTTAATGCATTATTCGGCGATAGAAGAGCATTAAATTCAATAGAAATTACCACTTTGTTTTACAATACGCTAACAAATTCTCTGGGAAAAGCGTTGATAACTGGATTTTTACAGGTAAGCCAAACTCAATCAATTAAGGTATTTATGAAGCGTGGTAAAGGAATAGCGGCTAAACATATAGAGGTTTTTGGGTCTATCCTGCGTGACGATGATATCTCGAGTATATCTACATGGGAGTCTGAGGTTACTGACTCAACAACCTCACCCTTTTCCGAAAAACTCATGCTGTATCATCTCCTCTACCTAAATGGAGCAGGAATGGCCTCATATGGGAATGCATTAGCAACAAGTAATAGACGTGATTTAGGGGTGACATACGCCCGACTCATAGCTGAAATCGCCACTTATCTAGATGATGGAGCGGAATTAATGGTCCGCCTTGGTTGGTTTGAAATGCCACCCTGTGCAGTTGATAGAAATAAGTTAGCAGGGATCTAGTTGAAAATAATCTGAGTTCAAATCAACAATAATAACACACTGAATTTCGCATATGAAATCACAGTGTGTTTTTATTGTTATCAAAATGGCGGCTACTGATTTGTTCTTCTACTTATATTTTGGTCCAGAGTCCCTATTGACTCCTGAATCAATTCCGCGGCTTTAGGCCCCGTTAAATCATCTATTTTTATTAACATAAAACACTACCCTATCTTAGGTCCTGTCTCCTGCTCTAATCGGTTTAATCCTCATACCCATTCGGATTATTTTTCTGCCATCTCCACGAATCCTCACACATTTCCGTAATTCCCTTAGCAGCAGTCCAGCCAAGCTCATTTTTTGCTTTGGATGCGTCAGCGTAACAAACAGCAACATCTCCTGGTCTGCGATCAACAATCTTATAAGGAATCTCGACGCCAGAAGCCTTTTCAAAAGCAGCGACAAGCTCAAGCACACTATAGCCCGTACCCGTTCCAAGATTATAAGCCTCCACGCCTGTTACTGGAAGGATTTTTTCAAGCGCCTTTAAATGGCCAATGGCCAAGTCGACGACATGAATATAATCACGGACACCTGTCCCATCGACGGTTGGGTAATCACTGCCAAACACTTGTAATTGCTTTAACTTGCCGACCGCTACCTGAGTAATGAACGGCATTAAATTGTTAGGAATTCCATTCGGGTCTTCGCCAATTCTGCCGCTAACGTGGGCTCCAATTGGGTTAAAATAGCGTAATAAAGCAATACTCCATTCGGGATCAGACACATACAAGTCTCGTAAAATCTCCTCAATCATCAGCTTAGTCCGGCCATATGGGTTGGTAGCCCCTAGCGGGAAGTCCTCTGAAATCGGCACCCGTTCCGGCATTCCGTACACCGTTGCGGAGGAACTAAAGACCAGATTTTTGACACCATATTGCTTCATAACTTCACAAAGAATCAGTGTTCCCGTGATATTATTATGGTAATAGTGAAGCGGAATCGATACCGATTCACCCACTGCCTTTAAACCCGCAAAGTGAATGACCGCTTCAATTTGATTTTCCGCAAAGACCTTCTCAAGACCATTCCGGTCAAGCAAATCAACCTCATAAAAAGCAAAATCCTTACCTGAAAGCTCTTTTACTCTTTCTAAGGATTCCGGTTTACTGTTTGAATAGTTGTCAACGATGATAATTTCATGTCCGGCATTTAACAGTTCTATACATGTATGGCTGCCGATATATCCAGCTCCGCCCGTTACTAACACTGCCATATGATCTCTCCTTTGTTTCGGCTTTCTAAAACCTTCTAATTCTACATCTTCTTACAAACTACATCTATAATACCAAAAATTTTGTCAAATAAATACAAATACCAAAAAAAATAGGGGCATCTATGCCCTATTAACTAAATATTAAGACTCTCACTGACTAAAATTTCTCCTACTTGTCTCATACTTAATTTCTCATAATTAATAGTGACAAGATCAATTTTTCCGCTCCGGCAATTCATCAATCAATGCAGCTAATCGTTTTAGTGAATGATATTCTTTATATCGCTTGAAAGCTGATGAATATTGATGTTCTTATCACGAACATTCAGCAAAATCGCCATGATGGTATGATCCTTAAAAAATACATGCAGCGTTTCCCAGCCGCCAACTACGCCCCTGCTAAAAACCTGATTGCCGTAAATGTAGACACCTTCTCCATACTTTGATGGGGATCCAGGTGTCAGCATTTCCTGTAAACTCCGTTTAGAAAGGAGCTTCCCGCTTAGTAATGCCTCATCAAACAAGCATAGATCAAGAGCCGTGGAATAGATATCCCCACAACCGAATAGCTTGGACCAATTCAGTATATTGACTGGCAGCGCATAATCCCCCGTCTTTATATAACCTTTCGAATTAAAGGGCACCGGCCTGTTTTTCGTTATAAATCCGGAATGATGCATCGAAGCTTTGTCTAAGATATTCTTTTGTATATAGTTATGTAATGATTCTCCTGATGCCTTTTCCACGACTAGTCCTAACACGAAATAATTGATATCATTGTAATCCCACTTCTTACCGGCAGGAAATTTAACGCTAATCCCTTTCAGCATATCTTTTGATTTTCCATGGAGGAATAGATTCTCTTCTATTCCCGACGTATGGTTTAATAAATGAATTAGTTTAATACGGCTGCCATTTGGGAAGTTAGGAATAAACGTTGATATGGAATCCTCCGTGCTTAGCTTTCCCTTTTCCTGAAGCTGCAAAATACAGGCTGCTACAATCACCTTAGTGACGGATCCGATGGGAAAAGTCGTAGAAGGCCGGTTCACTCTCCCAGTAGCTCGATTGGCTAAACCAATCCCCTCGTTAAAAATCACCTTATTTTTCTTCACTACAGCAATGCTCCCATTGACATGTTTGGAAAGCAGATAAGCTTGAATCTTTTCCTGAACTTTTTGGGTCTGGGCACCAGTATTCCTTACACCAATTTTTGAGCTCACGGAACAGCTTTGAGCGATTAAGAAAAGGGTTATGACAAGATATTTGAATTTCATGTGATCACATCTTCCCTTAAGTGTCCATGTGATTATTATGCCTGAAAAGATGAATAAATAACAAAAACATAAATTGATGCAAATGATTATAAATTTGTGGGACATAATAAATGAAAATGTCGGATAAAGGGGAGGCAGTATGTCTTTTACCATTTATTCAACCATTAGTTTAATCGCCATTATTTATTGCACGGTTAGGCCCAAAATATTGAATACGCTAGAACTGACGATGATTTTCCTTGTAGTTATGTACTTAGACAGTAATGTCATGGATTTCGTCATGTTAAATTTAGACAGAATGGGTTTAGGAAAAACAAGTTCGGACCGGTTCACCTTTTACCTTTCATTTATCGTGTTATATCCGTTAATCATTGCCTGCAGTTTAGATCATCTCAGGAAGGTTCAAGCGAAGCCTGCAAAAGTTCTAATGATTCTCTTTGCAGTCTTTTCAATCGTGGGACTAGACAGTGGCTTAAAGTATTTAAAAGTGCTCACCTATAAAAACTGGAGCTGGTCATATGATTTGGCGCAATGGCTTTGTATATATATAATCACCTTCTTCCTTCATTATCTATTTCGAAAATTAGTCCTGAAGGAGTTGAAACATTAATGTTATTACTACCGGATAAATTTGATGAAAATGAATGGTTTATTGTTATTTCCCTAATTGTCGCTTATGTATTACTAGTAAAACTGCCTAAAAGATTTCCGCTCACCATTACATTGCTGATTCTTTTCTTCGGAATGGCCTATGTTCAAGTAAGCGACCATATTTTAGCGGGCTCAGGCTTTAATTTGTATGATATCAATGATTACGGAAAATACGAATGGTTTGATTGGATTGGCTGGTTCATCTACCCGCCGTTTGGGTATTTCTTTATTTATTTTTTTGATAAGTGGTCGATTCGTGGTCTGCGATTATTTTGGTACATTCTCGGCTGGTCCTTTATTGCCATGCTGGTGGAATGGATTAGTCTAAAATTTAATATGTTCAAATATTATAGATGGAATTTCGCCTACTCCTACCCGATTTATCTACTCACCTTATGCATTTATCTACTCTTTTTCCTATATGTAAACAGAACCTTTCAAAAATTAAAGTCTTTAAAGAAGCCGGTTCATTAACTAACCGGCCTCCTCTACTTGGTTATTTTTTGGAAACACGTTGAGACACCAAAAAAACACGAGTATAATAAGGAGTTGTTTGATATTAGTTATGCACCATAGGAGGAAGACATGAAACAGGAAGGTTCACGATCGATTGCCCTGCCGCTGACGATTTCGATTATTGCCATTTCGTTTTCGGCTATTTTTGTGAAGTGGTCAGACGCGCCGGCCTCTATTCTGAGTATGTACCGGATGTGGTTTGCCAGTATCTTAATGCTGCCAATCGTTTGGAAAAAACGTCACGAATTTAAAAAAATCGTCAAAAAAGATTGGTATTTTCTATTTTTTTCCGGCCTCTTTTTGGCATTTCACTTTGTTCTTTGGTTTGGTTCGTTAAAATTAACGACAGTAGCAAGTTCCACCATTATCCTGGCCTTGCAGCCGATTGTTTCTCTGGTTGGCGGATTCTTTTTGTATAAGGAACGAACCACCCTTTCAGCGTTGCTGACAATGGGCATTGCCATCATTGGCGCGATGATGATTGGCTGGGGTGACTTCGGCCTGAGTAAAGGAGCAATCATGGGAGATATCCTCTCCTTTTTTAGCGTAATCTCTGTTGTCGGTTACCTGTTAATCGGCCAGACGACGGTTAAAAAGGTTTCCCATTGGCTATATAGCTTTTGCGTCTTTTTCTCCGCGGCGATTGTTCTTACCATTTATAATCTTTCAGCGGGAGTTGAGGTTATTGGTTACCCGGCAAAGGAATGGGGCATCTTTCTATTGCTCGCAACGGTTCCAACCGTTAGCCATGTAATTAATAACTGGCTATTAAACTATGTAAATGCGACGACGATATCGATGAGTATCTTAGGAGAACCCGTTGGGGCTACGATATTAGCGTTCTTCTTGTTGCACGAACATCTGGCAGGCTGGCAAATCGTCGGCGGACTGCTCGTTTTGGCAGGAGTCTTTTTCTTTTTAACCCAGAAGCAGCAAATGAATGTCCAGGAAGTGGTAAAGGAAGGGACATACTAAAAGAAAAAGTGTGTGGGCGAGCGGAAATATCAACTGGCCAGTTGGCAGGCATAGATATTTAATGAAAAATCGGTATGTGCGATATTGCAAAAAAGGACGCTTAGATGCGTCCTTTTTTTGTACGGTTTACATTTTTGACCTTTTATGAAAGTAATGCTTGATGACTCTGGGAATGGATACCTTTTCCAATTGCCCATGCCAATGCTTCTGCTTTTTTCATATCGGTGATATCCCTTGCCACACCAATAATATGCTTTACTTCTCCATCCTTATCCAATATAGGGGTCAACATGGTCTTAAATAACTTATAGCTGCCGTCATTGACCGACATGCGAAACTTAAGATGGTACGGCTGCTTTCTCTCTGTTATCTCATTCATAATGGCTGGAAAATCCGCTTGATCCTCAGGATCTAAATCAGAAAGGAATGTCCTGCCCTCATAATAACTAGTCGGCAGTCCCAGGATCGTGCTATGGGACGGGGAAGCATAGATGATCCTTCCTGTTAAATCAAAGATGGTAATTAAATCCGTCATATTCTCGGCCATTAGCCGATACAATTCCAGGCTGTCGCGCAGTGCCTTTTCTGTTTCTTTTAATGGTGTGATATCAATGCAAGAAACAATCACCTCGACTACCTTTCCGCCTCTTTTAATCGGACTTAACGCAGCTAAATAATAAACACCATTGATTTCAGCTTCATAGGATAGATTCTCTTCACCATCCCATGCTCTTTTGTAGATTTTCGCTTTTTCTTCCGCCTGTTTCTGTGGGATAAATTCACCTAAATCCTTGCCTACTATTCTATCCTTTGTTAATCCAATCTTATATAAAAGACTGCCCTCACACCATGTATGAATAAACCGGCCATCGATTTGTTTAAATTTCAACGTCAATCCCTGCTGACGGCTCATTGTATCCTGCAGCTCCTGTTGGGTAATCCGGTAGGCTTCCTCTGCCCACATTCTGTCATTGACATCCTGCGATATCCCAAATTCTTTGACAAGCTGTTCAATTCTTGTCCATGCTTTAATCAAATCTTCAGCAGAAACCGGTTTACTAAAGAAATAACCTTGTCCCTCATCACAAAGGTGCTGCTGTAAAAAGACTAATTGTTCCCTTGTTTCAATCCCCTCAGCCACCACTTTCAATTGGAGATGGTGTGCCATTGAGATAATCGTTTTTACAATCGTATCATCATTATTATTATTTAACAGCTCCCGTACAAAGGACTGGTCAATCTTTAACGTATCCACTGGAAACTGTTTTAAATAATTCAATGAACTGAAGCCTGTTCCAAAATCATCAATACTGATGAGAACACCAAGCCGCTTTAATTCGTGCAGGGTGGAAATCGTATGTTCAATATCGATCGTCATACTTTCCGTAATCTCAAGTTCTAAATATTGTGGCGCTAACTCGGTTTCGTTTAGTACTTTCTCGACAGTTGCGACGATGCTCGCATGTGAGAACTGGCGCGCTGATAGATTTACAGAGATGACCATTGGCGGGAAGCCATTCACCTGCCATTTCTTATTCTGTGTACACGCTTGCCTTAGAACCCACTCTCCAATCGGGTTAATTAAGCCTGATTCCTCCGCAACTGGAATAAAATTCACCGGCGAGACCATTCCCCACTTAGGATGATTCCAGCGAAGCAATGCTTCTGCACCGAACATTTTCCCTGTTTTTAAATTCACCTTGGGCTGGTACTCAAGGAAAAGTTCACTTTTTTTAACGGCCTGATGAAGTTCCATTTCCAACGTCAATGGATTGAAATCTCCATCATACTGGATACAAGAATAAAAACGATACGTCTTCTTTCCAGCCTTTTTCGCTTGGTACATGGCAAAATCTGCATGCTTTATCAATATTTCAACCGTGTCGCCATCCTCTTGGGATAAACTGATTCCGATGCTCGGTGAGGTAAAAACTTCCGTCGTATTTAATTTAAACGGTGTTGACAAGGCATCGAGGATTCGATTGGCGATCATATCAGCTCTTTCTCGGTCTGTCTCCTTCAAGAAAACGATAAATTCATCCCCGCCCTGCCTAAAGATCAAATCCTTATCTGATAGTGAAGCTTTTAACCTTTTGGCCACCTTCTTTAAGAGCTGATCGCCCATGGAATGCCCTAATGTATCATTGACAATCTTGAATCGGTCAAGGTCGATAAATAATACGGCTAAGTTCTCAATCGTTATGGCCCCATTCGT
The DNA here is from genome assembly GCF_023715505.1 of Neobacillus cucumis. The sequence goes on from NZ_JAMBOH010000011.1 coordinate 29,144, forward strand.
GAGAAGTGCATTCAACATGTTTCGGTTAGGGAGACCAGTTAAATAATCATGATAGGCTAAATGCTGAACCATTTCCTCATTTCTGATTTGCTCGGTGATATCTTTCGCGATGCCATACATTCCAACAATTTGTCCGTCGACAATGATCGGAATAGTGGTCGTGTCTAGATTAATAAATTCGCCTGTTTTGCGCTTCAGTCGAAATTGATTTTTTTGCTGACTTCCCCCATCCTGAATGGTTAAATGGAAGATCCTGATGGTCTTTTCTAAATCTTCCTCATAAATCAGTTCCGAAAAATTCTTATCCAATAGTTCTTCCGGACTATAACCAGATAATGTTTCGCAAACGCTGTTTGCACTCGTAAATCTCCCCTCTAAATCTAGCGAGTAAACGGCATCAGAATGATAATCAAAAAGGGATTTATAGCGCTGTTCACTCATTTTGATTTGCTGTTGGAGTCTCTTGTTCTCCGTAATATCGTTTCCAACAGCCATGAGAGCAGGCTTGCCACTAAACATAATATTGGTCCCAACCGCCTCAACAAAAATCGTTCTTCCATCTAACGTATGAAATCGATACTCACGGATAGCAACATTTTCTTGTTTAGACAATCTTGTGAGGTTATTAATTAGCTCTACACGGTCTTCAACATGAATAAGTTCAAAAATACTTTTACCGAAAAGGTCCTGCTCATTGGCAGCACCAAACAGTTTCATCGCGGCCTGGTTGGCAAACACAATATGATTTTCTTGAAAAACAAGAATGGCTTTTGGGGATACCTCTACTAAACTACGGTAGCGATGCTCACTTTCGATTAATTCCCGCTCGGTTTGTTTCCGCTTGGTCACATCTCGGACAGACACCGTTATATATTTACCTGCTATAATCAAAAAAAGGATGATGAGTGTAAAAACAAAGATGACTTCCAAGATGCTCCCCCCAAAAACTTCTATCTATATAATAAATATTATATCTGACTATCTATTCTTGCTAATATAGCAAGAATAAGTTTTTTTCACATTGCCAAATTATTTCCATAGCATTTCAACTTGCTAACGAAAAAATGTTTTGAATATATAAGAAAAGCGCAAGCGCCTTGGTCAGCCCCGACAAGCACAAGACGAGCCGGCCGAAAGGTTGCTCTTTAACCTTTTGGACGGATTGGCTTGTGACCTCGAGGGGCTAGGCGCTGGAGCTGGACAATTTTCGAAGTCAAAAACATTTATACTTTCTTATCTTTTGAAAAAGGCTGTCATCGATTCATGACAGCCCCTCTTTTTGAGTTATGCATCCTGAACAATTGGCTGATCAATAACATCGCAATCAGGAGCATTTGTTGCACTAACTCCGCTAATGGTTAAAATGTGCACACCTGTATTATCAGACCCGGCGCCAAATGCTGTTTTTGAAGCACTTTTAGGAGAAACAAACAAGGCACCTCCAAATTGCACGATCCCGCCGCTTACGGTATCAATCTTGACTGGGGGATTGAAGGACATATTAGGAACATTCCTTTACTGTTGAATTTCTTACCTTACTTTATGTCAGACTGCATTCTTGTGTGTTCGCCGGCATTAAATATAAATGGCTCCAAAACTTGAGTAGAATGTAAGAATTTAAAAAACGGAGCAATATGGAGAAAAATAGAGTATTTGTAAGAACCATTTTTATTATAACGCTTTCTTGGTAAATGATGTCGTTTTCAGAGTAATTGTTGCCGTTTTCAGTCCACTTGTGATTATAGCCCTTTTCATTGATAATAAGGGTATCAAAGAAATGGAGGAAAATACGATGAGAAAATTATTAATGAATCTTGTAGAAAAAATGGAGAAAAACCATGAATATGTTCCATTCACTCAATCAGAACCAGTACATCCCAGCCTAAGAAAATAAGCTATGGGATGTTTTTTTTTTGCAAAAAAAAGTACCGCATATCGAATGCGGCACCATATGTCCGGTTTAGATAAACAAGCTAAGCAATAAGACAATTCCCAATCCGACAAGTGAGTTAATTAACAGAAGAAGTCCCCATGATTTTAATGTATCTTTAATGGATAGATTAAAGTATTCCTTAAACAACCAGAAAGAAGCATCATTCACATGAGTAATCGTGTTACTGCCAGCAGCAGTTGCTAATACCATTAAGGCAGGATTGACATCAAATTGATGCATTAATGGGCCAACGATCCCCGCAGCGGTAATCGCAGAAACAACACCTGTACCTGTCGCTAAACGGAGCAAAGCTGTAATAAACCAAGCCATAATAAGTGGTGAAATGCTTGTGTTTTCCATCATTTTGGCGATATACTCACCAACGCCCGAGTCTAAAATAATTTGTTTGAACGCCCCTCCTGCACCCACGATGAAGATGACCATTGCAACGCCCTCAATCGCCCCAGAAAAGGATTTCATTACTTCAGGCATGGTTCGGCCAACACGAATACCAAATACATACACGGCCACTAAGACAGCAAGTAACATACTAATTTCGGCACTTCCGAAGAAGTTTATAATTTGATAGGCTGTCGAACCTTTTTTGATAAAAATGTTTAAAATAGTTGCTGCAGTAATAATAATCGCAGGAATTAACGGAACAATTAAACTTACAGCAAATCGGGGCATTTCATCATCAGTAAACTCTTTTGACTTCTTTAATAATGGTGGAACCGGACGTTCCACATTACGCATCAATTTCGGAAAAATAATCCCTGAACAGATAATGGCTGGAATAACCACGACTAGACCCAACATATAAACCATACCCATATCTGCACCATAGGCAGAAACAAGGGCCACTGGACCCGGCTGCGGCGGGAAAATACTATGGGCCATTGTGGCTGCGGCAACCATCGTCACTCCAAGGCGTAAGTATGGCATTTTTGCTTCAACCGCGATACTGATCACTAGTGGAGCTAAGATAATAAAAGCTACCTCGTAAAATACGGAAACACCGAAGATCGCTCCGACGAGCAAGATGGCCCATTGGACATTTTTGACACCGAATTTATTTAGGAGTGTAGACGCTACTCGTTGTGCAGCACCTGAGTCAACCATCAATTTCCCCAGTACTGCACCAAATCCGATCACTAACGCCAAACTGCCAAGTGTGCCGCCAAGACCTTTTTTGATCGTTTCGATGACTTCTGGAAGCGATAAGCCATTCATGATTCCTACGAATATAGCAGCAATTAGGAGTGCCAGAACCCCATTAAGTTTCCATTTCATGTTCAAAAATAAGAGTAATGCGACCCCCACCGCTACCCATATGATTGGTAATGAGTTTGTTAGTCCCTGCATTATATATCCCCCCGTTGTATCATTTATTTTTTACTGCAACCCTTTTCACTATTCTATAAAAAAGAAAATAAAGGTTTCGCTTATTTAATTTGTTTACTAAACAAATTACATTAGTAAGGTTAATATAGACTGATACCGCTGTCAACCTTTTAGAAGTAACAAACTGCTGGTTTGTTCACTGCTATTTTCCAATAATCTTCCATTGTAAACTATGATTCTAATAAAGTATGATTTTGTAAGTGAATATATTATTTATGAGTGGAGGAGAATAATTGAATAGAATAGTAGTAAGTTTTCTTTCCTTTTTCTTACTATTTAATCTTTTTATTTCGGGTGCATCGGCAGACACGATTGAACCAAAATTGCAGGTTAAATTGGTTAATTATATAGGAAACCAACCACAATTGACCATTAAGCCTACGGGGGACTATCTTGTCCAAGGGTCAAATATACGTTTAACCAATGGGACTTCTTATGTGGTCAAATATGATAATAATAGAATTACATTATTAGAAGGTTCAACCACACTTATTCAAAGTGATTCCGTAAACCTAATCCCTTCATTAGAAACAAACCTTTTAACCATTAACAATCGTCCCTATTTAGGTTCATTTCAATTTATCCCTGAGAATTCAAAATACGTCCGCCCCATTAATGAGGTTTATATAGAAGATTATTTAAAGGGCGTTGTCCCTTTTGAAATGATGGCAGGCTGGAATAAAGAAGCATTAAAAGCTCAGGCAGTCGCTGCTAGAACCTATGCGCTATCCTATTTAAATAGAGTGATGGATGACACGATCAATTATCAAGTATACGGAGGCTACGCCTGGCACCCTAACAGCACAGCAGCTGTAGATGAAACGAAAGGTGAAGTCTTAAAATCAAATGGACGATTGATTAGTGCGGTTTTCTCTGCAAGTAATGGAGGAAAAACAGAGTCAAATGCAAATGTATGGGGTACATCCCCTGTTTCCTATTTAACGATCAAAGCAGACGAATTTGATGCCAAAACAGCATGGAAGTTTTCTGTAAAAAAACAGCAAATCGATCCAACGATTCCTTCATGGGTTCAAATGAAAGAATTTGATACCACAATCACTACCTCGATAAAATCTTGGATGCTTACACATGGTTATGCAGGGAAAGAAATAAAGATAACTGCCATCCCTATTTTGTCTTTAACTACACCTACCTCTGGTGGTCGTGTATCAAAAGGAGATATTACGATTGAGTTTTTAACAAAGGATAAAGTAGACGAAAAAGGCTTATTCTTACCGCAAAAAATCGAGTACAAAAACGTATCCGCTACGCAAATACGCGCCATGGTCGGTATTCGCGCCATGTTAAGTTATTTAGTTACAAATATCTCGCAAACATCCGATAACATCACGGTCTCCGGACTTGGTGATGGCCATGGGGTAGGTTTAAGTCAATGGGGCGCGAAAAATCGCGCAGATGCAGGTCAAAAATATAACGAAATCCTTGTGTTCTATTATGATGGCACAACTTTAACAAAAGAATACACGGAACGACCTCAATCGGTCGTACAACCTTCACCGGAACCGACCGATCAAGCAGAAGTTCCAACGACTGCACCTATTGTAATCCAAACTCCGCCTGCTGACACGACAGCTCCGCAAATAAGTGCTGTGAGTGTCAATGTCGATAATGCAAAAAATAAGGCTGTCATTTCTTTTAAAACGAATGAAAAGGCGAAAATTTCCGTTTATATCAAAGATAGCACCGGAAAAATTCTAACCTATTTATCACAAGATGCTTTAACTGAACCTGGAACAATTAACAAAGAGTACAATACCTCTACATTAGCAAATGGTAAATATTATGCAGGCATCATTGCGATGGATGGCTCGAATAATCGGGCATCAGCGTTGCCATCATTTGAAGTAAAGAAAATCGCCCCAGTAAAAGATACAACAGCTCCAAAAATCAGCACCGTTAAAACAAGTGTGAATAACACAACTAACAAAGCTTCACTCACTTTTAACACCAATGAGACCTCGAAATTAACTGTATATATTAAGGACAGCAAAGGAAAAATCCTTACGTATTTGAAAAAGGATGCCTTAACGAAGGCTGGTGCAGTTAAGCTGGATTACAGCACCAATTCCTACGCAAACGGAAAATATACAGTAGTGATCAATACGGTGGATACAAGCAATAATAAATCTTCTGCTACAGCTGCTTTTGAAGTCAAAAAGGTGAAAACAGGAAAAGTATTGGTTTCATTATTACACGTACGTACCTCTGCATCGTCTAAAGCAAAAATAATCGGGACAATAAAGAAAAACCAAACCGTTACCATTCTCTCCACAAGCGGTGGCTGGTATCGAATCAGCTATGGTAAATTAACAGGCTATGTTCCTCAAACAGCTGTAAGATAACAAAAAAGGTTGTATCCCTATTCTATAGGGTATGCAACCTTTTTTTATTAGCTGTGTTAGAGCTTATTATTGATTTTATAACGATGTTGAGGTCCCCGGACCGCCCGCGAACCGCACGCACCTGGAGCGTAAATCAACACCCGAGTTTAACACAGCCTTTTATTTAATAATTTTCCGATTACTCCTGTTGATCCTCTTTTTGAAAAAGTAACTAATTAAATACTTAAATATCTTCCTTGTTGGCGGAAAAAGCATCAGAAAGCCAACAATATCGGTAATGAATCCTGGAGTTAATAAAAAAGTCCCACCTATTAAAATGCAAATGCCATCTAAAAGTGCATCCCCAGGAAGCTGGCCGCGGCTCAACTGTTCTTGAACCTTCCGAATCGTTTGCAGTCCTTCTCTTTTCGCTAAATAGGCGCCAATAACTCCTGTCAAAATAATAAGCAATATCGTAGGCCACACACCGATGGTTTTACCGGATAATAGTAAAAATCCTATATCAGCTGCTGGTATGATGATGATCAACAAAAATAAATACCGCATGAAATGCTCCTTCCTCTGATCCTCTTCCAAGCTAGAATCCCATCACAACTTCTTGTATATAATAGTACCAAAATAACCGGAGGGAAAAAACTATGGGGACTTGTGAACTTTGCGGACGACAGCAGGTGGAAACAACGGTCCATCACCTGCTTCCGAAAGAAATGGGCGGAACATTTGGGGCCACCGCAGGCCTGTGCATTCCCTGCCATAAGCAAATCCACGCTCTCTACACCAATGAGGAAATCGCCGCCCGGCTGACAACATTACCCGAACTGAGAGGGGATGAAAGGCTTGCCAGCTTTATTAAATGGATCCGTAAACAGCCCCCGACCAAACTCATGAAAATTAAAAAGGCGAAGGAACGAAGACAAAAATAATTGCTAAACGCTAATAAATCGGATACGATTAAATCGTATGCGATTTATTTTTTTTTACTTTGGGAGGGAAAAACATGACAACCGTTTATGATTTTAATGTAAAAATGCCAAACGGCGAAATCAAGTCATTGAAAGAATATGAGGGGAAACCGTTAATCATTGTCAATACAGCCAGCAAATGTGGCTTTACACCACAATTTAAAGGCCTTCAAGCACTAAATGAAAAGTACAAAGACCAGGGCCTTGAGATTTTAGGGTTCCCCTGCGATCAATTTAACAACCAAGAATTTGCTGATATCAACGAAACCACTCAATTTTGCCAGGTGAACTACGGTGTAACCTTTCCGATGTTTGCCAAGGTTGATGTAAACGGAGAAAAAGCAGATCCGTTGTTTACTTTTTTAAAGGATCAGAAAAAAGGTCTTCTCTCAAGAAATATTAAATGGAATTTCACGAAGTTTCTGGTCGATGCCAATGGCCAGGTCGTCGAACGTTACGCCCCAACTGTCGATCCAAGCAGGATGGAGCAGGATATCAAAAAATTATTTTCTTAAAGGTGATCATTTGAAAGACTTCTTCACGTTAAAAAATCAACTATGTTTTGCCATCTATGAAACAGCTGGTGAATTTACAAAACTGTATTCGACAGTTCTTCAACCATTCGGATTAACCTATCCGCAGTACTTGGTCCTCTTGGCTTTATGGGAAAAAGATGGGGTAACGGTAAAGGACTTGGGTGAAAGCTTAAATCTCGGGACCGGCACCTTAACGCCGATGATTGCAAGAATGGAGGGGAACGGCTGGCTCCGTAAGCAACGTTCCACTGAGGATGAAAGAAGGGTTTTTATATTTTTAGAAAAAAAAGCCTATCAACAAAGGCCAGCAATCACCCAAAAGGTCGGCGAAAAAATTGAAGCCTGTAACATTGAGTTCAACGAGTATGAGCAGCTCATGGAACATTTAAATAAATTACACCACAAACTGCAGCAACAAAAATCTTAATTAGAAAAGCGGAAGCGCCTTGACCACGGACGCAAGGCTACAGACGAGCCGGCCAGTGGCTGCTCTTTAGCCTTCTTGAGGGATTGGATCTGGGCTGGTGCCCGCCCATTCACTGGACATCTATCATGCATACATTACAGGTAGTAAGTAGCTATTTTGCCACTTCAACAAATAGAAAAGGGAGATGTATGCACATGTTTGGAGGACACGGCGGATATCATGGCGGGTATCATGGCGGCTATCCTGGAGGATATTATCACCATCATCATGGATACTATCACGGGGGTTATCCAGGGTATGGATATGGATATGGAGGCTTCGGTTCACCGTTTTTAGGCGGCTTCCTCGGTGGGTTAACAGCGGGTGCCTTAACGGGAGGATACCCATATCCGTATTATGGTGGTTACCCCTATTATTAATATAAAAAAATGAAGAAGATTGATGCGGCGTAATTTAATATGGCAAGCCGATCTTTACTTTATTGGTAATATAAAAAAATTGGCAGAGGGCACAGCCCTCTGCCATTTTAGTAAATTCTTTTACTAGAAAATTACGATTCACCTTCTCTGCCTTGATGTTGGGAAAAAAACTTCATGTATGTAAATACTTATGCTGTTAGTTCTTCTATTAAACCCATTTGGAGGTTAATTAATCTATCAAGTCTTTCACTAAGTCTTACCGTTTCGGCAGAGGTAAAGCCTTTGGAAAGCCCTACTGTTATCATTTTTAATCGTAGATTTTCAATTTGTAAAAATAGATCCTCATTCGTCATAATCGATAACCCCTTATATTAAAAACTCCTTGTGAAATAAGTTTACTAGTTGTAAGCGTATTCAAGGAACTTATTTTCATCATCAAATATCGACACTTTTTATGTTGATTATGTTGAGAATTGGCAAGAAAAGTCCACTGCCCTTGATTATGCTATAAATCTTAACGAAGTATCTCAGATTTTGGCGGAACTTGGGAAAATTTTAATTCTATGAAGTCGTTTGCTAGAGTTGCGAAAGGTTGATATTATTCCTCGGTTCTTGATGTCACATGAATATTATCGTTAGAGCAGAATAATACATTAGAAGAAGAGTGCTTTTTTGAATGCAAACACAAACAGTAAACGGAGGTTTTAGACATGAAAAAGTGGTTGACTGGTCTGTTTGTCGGACTCTTAGTTCTTCTCAGTGGCTGTTCTTTCTTCAACCTTTCATATGACACGCTTGACTATGCAAGAGATGCCACTAGTTATCTTGACAAGGTGACCCAATTTGCCGCTGACACCCCCTCACTGGTTAAAAGGGCTACCGACAATCAACAAGCAGCAGATGAACTAAAAAGGGAACTCCAGCAAATGAAACAGGAGATAATAAAGTTTAATAATCTGGATGCCCCAGAAACGGTAAGGGAGTTTCATCAACAGCTGATCGAACAAAATAACCGCCTGGTTTCCCAGATTGACCTATACCTAGCGCAGCTAAAAAACGGCCTTCTCGATCCCTCCTTCCTCGAAAACAACCAACTACTCCAACCTGTCCAAGAAATCACCAACATCGTCCAACAAATCAAAAAACTCAACAACCAAGTAAACGAAACGCTCAGTGTCTCACAAGGTGCCTGACACCAATATTACGGTTTTGACAATGTTTATGTTTAGTATTCGGCTATTCCTGATATTTTCCGAAGGTTACCGTCATATTTTAGCGAATGATGGAATATAGATAGTATCACTCAATTAACTATAAAGGTGGTATTGGAATGAATACAGAAATTGTTCGTTATGACGGGAAGCTTTTTATGGTTATCTATAAATATAGTTCCGGCTATTGGGAAATTAGAGAGAAGGACAGCAAATTTAATGTGCAGCTAGTACATGAATCGGAAGTTCAAGCGGTTGAAGAGACCGTTACCTTCTAAGGTAACGGTCTTTAATTGTACGAAAACTTTCATCTTTCAAGCCCTATTTCCAGCTTTATACACTTTATAATCATGTTAGGAACTGTTCTTTTCTGACTATGATTATGGAGGATCGATATATGAAAAAGCTCTGGATAGTGGCGGGCATATCACTTGTATTATTGGCTGGCTGTTCATCTAAGTCTGCGGATAAGACAGAAGCAATGGATGGAGAGACACTCTATGGCAATAAGTGTTCAGCCTGTCATGGAGGAAATCTAAAAGGTGCTGTCGGACCATCTGTTTTAAATATGAGCAGCAAATACTCAGAAGACGAATTATTTAAGATGGTCACCGAAGGGTCCGATAAAATGCCAGGACATCTCCTGACAGATAATGAATCTAGAGTCGTTACTAAGTGGTTGATGGAGAAAAAATAGGAACCCATCTTATAACTGTGAAAATACAATTAAAGGTGACAGGCACCATGTGAATTCTTCACATGGTGCCTGTCACCTTTAGTTTTCTTTCGTTTCTACGCTTCTTCTCCTGACTCTAGCCCTTTTAGTACCTTCTGCCGGACGTAATCGAGGTGGAGGTACATTTGGTGAAAGGCTTCAAATGGGTCACGGTTGGCCAGTGCTTCATAAATCGCCGTATGATGGCGGACAGTCCGCTCCGGTTCTCGAACCTTAATTTCACTATTGATTTTCACCAGCGTCACGATTAACGAATCAATCATCCCTTCGACAATCGGATTATCGGCACTTAACGCAATAATACGGTGAAATTCAATATCAGCTTCCCCATAGTTACCATCTTGACAATTCTCGATAGTATTAATCGTCTGCTTTAATCTTGCGAGCTCTTCTTCGCTAATTTTCTCAGCCGCCATCGTAATGAGCCCTAACTCCAATGCCATCCGCGCCTCAACCAATGCCTGCAGATTATCATGTGCTAACGCCAGCATGACGGAAAAGGGATGGCTGCTGATTCTATTATTAAAAAATGTCCCCTCCCGCGTTTTACGGCTTATAACGCCCAGGGACTCTAAGGAACTAAGCGCCTCACGCAGGACCGGACGGCTGACATCTAAGATCTCCAATAATTCCATTTCTGTCGGCAGCCTATCCCCTGGTTTGAGCTGACCGCTGATTAATAGCTGGACAATACTTTCCATTACCTGCTTTGATAATGTATGACGCTGAACCATTTCAACATTTATTTTTTTCGAAGGGTCTTTCATATTAGGCTCCTCGGTCACAATCTAATTTGTAATCTCTTCCATTATTACCTTAAATGAAAAAAGGTTCAAGTTACAGATTCCACCTGGGCTCTTAAAAAAATAGCTGCCAAGAAAACTTGGCAGCATCATCAAAGTTATACCTGTAATACGCGGCAGATATTTTCTGCTGCAAACTCAATATTGGCCTCTCCAGCTTTCAAAGCGTCCTCTAAAGAGGTCACACCTGTCAAAATACCAATAATCGCCGTAAACCCGTTTTCATATAAAGGCTCAACACCTTTGCCAATTCGGCCGGCAAACGCAATCACTGGGATGGAATATTTCTCGGCAATCTTCGCGACGCCATATGGAGTCTTCCCAAACAGTGTCTGCCCATCAATACTTCCTTCTCCTGTAAACACATAATCCGCACCTTGGACGCGCTCCTCAAGTCCGGTATACTCTATCACAAGGTCGACACCCTTTTTCAGCTGCGCATTTAAAAAGGCCATCAACCCAGCACCAAGTCCACCGGCAGCTCCGGCACCCTCCATATGAGCAATATCCTTACCTAGCTGAGCCTTCATTACTTCCGCAAAATGAGCTAAATTCTGATCCAGGACCTGCACGACCTCAGGAGTTGCCCCTTTTTGGGGACCAAAGATGGCGGAGGCGCCGTTTTCACCAATTAACGGATTGGTCACATCACAGGCCACGTCTATTTTGACATCTTTTATTCGTTCATCCAAGCCGCTTATATCAATCGTATGAAGCCGTTTTAAGGCACCGCCGCCAAAGAAAAGCTCCTCACCATGTTCATCTTTAAAAGAAACACCCAAAGCCTGAAGCATTCCTGCCCCGCCATCATTTGTCGCACTGCCGCCGATTCCAATTAAAAACCGGCTGACACCCTTGTCCAACGCATGCTTGATTAATTGTCCGGTTCCGAAAGTAGTCGTCAATAGAGGATCGCGGTCTTCAGGTTTAAGTAATTCCAATCCACTTGCACTTGCCATCTCAATAACAGCGGTTTGCCCTTCTCCCAAAAGACCGTATCCAGCAATAACCTTCTCGCCTAGCGGTCCAAGCACCTCTGTCCTGATGATCTCCCCGTTTGTCATACTGACGAGAGATTCGACCGTGCCTTCCCCGCCGTCAGCCATCGGAACAATCACACATTCCGCATCAGGGAAAACCTTCCGGATCCCTCTTTCCATTGCAAGGGCAGCATTTTTCGCCGTCATACTTTCTTTAAACGAATCAGGCGCTAGCACAAACTTCATATCTATCTGTCCTTTACGGTTAATTTGAAAATTTAAGAAGAGTGACAAAGCAGTCACCCTATTTGTATTTAGAAAATTATCTAGCTTCAGCCTAGGGACTCAGGTCAAAGGCCCTTCCTTCAAGAAGGCTAAAGAGCATCCCTTTTACCGGCCCGTCTGCAGCCTTGCGTTCTAGGAAAAAAATGAACTACTTCTTTCCCTGATCAAGACGCTTCCGCTTTTCTATTTATCGAACCAAACATGGGCGTTTGTTGTCAAACTTCCAGCCTGGGATGTAAAATTGCATTCCGACAGAGTCGTCACGAGAATTTAATCCTTGTGTTTTATATAATTCATGAGCCTTCATGATTTGATCCATATCAACCTCTACCCCTAAGCCTGGCTTATCAGGAATCGTTAAATGTCCGTCAACAATTTGGAATGGATCCTTCGTTAAGCGCTCAATTCCTTCCTGCCAAATCCAGTGTGTATCAATCGCCGTGATTTCTCCAGGTGCTGCCGCTGCAACATGGGTAAACATCGCAAGGGAGATGTCAAAGTGGTTATTAGAGTGAGACCCCCAAGTTAGGCCCCAATCATTACACATTTGCGCTACACGTACAGAACCTTGCATCGTCCAGAAGTGCGGATCCGCAAGCGGGATATCCACCGATTGCAGGGAAATTGTATGACCCATTTGCCGCCAATCCGTAGCAATCATATTGGTTGCTGTTGGAAGACCTGTTTGCCTTCTAAACTCAGCCATCACTTCACGGCCAGAATACCCATTTTCCGCACCACAAGGATCTTCCGCATAAGTTAGAATCCCATGCATATCTTTGCAAAGCTCAACGGCTTCTTTTAATGACCATGCACCATTTGGATCAAGGGTAATTCTTGCATCTGGGAATCTTTCTTTTAGTGCCTTAATCGCTTTAATTTCTTCTTTTCCTTCTAACACGCCGCCTTTAAGTTTGAAGTCTTTGAAGCCATAAAGGGCCTGTGAAGCCTCAGCAAGACGGACAACCGCTTCAGGAGTTAACGCTTCTTCGTGGCGGATGCGGTACCAGTCCACTTCAGAATCAGGGTTACTGTAATAAGGAATATCCGTCCGATTGCGATCGCCAATGTAGAACAAGTAACCAAGTGTCTTTACTTTGTCACGCTGCTGGCCTTCACCTAAAAGAGCAGCAACCGGGACATTTAAATGTTTTCCTAAAAGATCAAGCAATGCAGCCTCAATCGCAGTAACCGCATGGATCGTAATCCGCAAATCAAACGTTTGTAACCCGCGGCCCGCTGAATCGCGGCCGGCAAATTCTTTTCGTACCTTATTTAAGATATTGTTATAATGACCAATAGATGAGCCGACTACTATAGCTCTCGCATCTTCAAGCGTTTTGCGGATGCTTTCGCCGCCAGGTACTTCACCAACACCGACATTTCCATTACTGTCCTTTAAGATGACAATGTTTCTTGTAAAATAAGCACCATGAGCGCCGCTAAGATTTAATAACATACTGTCATGGCCGGCCACCGGATATACTTCCATTTCTGTTACAACTGGAGTAGCGTTAATAACTTTCTCAACTGTATTCATGTAGATTTTCTCCAATCAAAATGGTTTTGTTTTTAAAGAAAAGCGCAAGCGCCTTGGTCAGCCCGACAAGCACAAGACGAGCCGTCCGAAAGGTTGCTTTATAACCTTTTGGACGGATTGGCTTGTGACCTCGAGGGGCTAGGCGCTGGAGCTGGACAATTCTCAAAGTTAAAAAATTTTTATACTTCCTTCCTTTTAAAGAGAGAGAACACATAATTCTAATTATTGGTGCGTTCTCTATGTGTTTTTCAATCTATTTAACGAGAAATTTCAACGTTAGCTAACTTTTCATAGTATTTTAATAGACTGCTGTGGTCTTCAAATTCATGACCATCTACTTTCAGTGTATACATCATTTCTAATACAGCTGCTGTTAATGGAGCTGGAGCGCCGAACTCATGGCTTGTTTCCATTGCGTTTGTTAAATCTTTAATGTGTAAGTTGATTCGGAAACCTGGGTCGAAGTTACGGTCTAGCATCATTGGCGCTTTTGCATCTAATACTGTGCTTCCAGCTAAACCGCCGCGAATAGCTTGATAAACAGCTTCAGGATTTACACCAGCTTTTTGCGCTAACACGAATGCTTCCGATACAGCAGCAATATTTAAGGCGACGATGACTTGGTTAGCAAGCTTTGTGACGTTACCTGCACCGATTTCACCCACGTGGACAACCGATCCAGCCATTGCGGCTAATACCTCTTTCACTTCTTCAAAAACTTCTTTCTTACCGCCAACCATAACAGAGATGGTTCCATCAATTGCCTTTGGCTCGCCGCCGCTGACAGGAGCATCTAACATTTCTACGCCTTTTTCAATTAATGCACGATAGACTTCTTGAGAAGCAGCTGGGGCGATGGAACTCATGTCAATGTAAATTAATCTATCATGTGCACCTTCAATCAGCCCGTTTTCTCCCAATGCAACAGCTTTTACGTTTGGAGAGTTTGGAAGCATCGTGATGACGATGTCTGATTTTTCCGCGATGGCTTTTGGAGTTGATTCTACTTCTGCACCTAATTGTTCAAGTTCTTTGACTGCTTCTTTATTAAAATCACTAACGATTAACTGATATCCAGCTTTGATCAAGTTTTTGCTCATCGGCTTACCCATAATTCCTAGTCCAATAAATCCAATTTTCTTCATTATTATTTCACTCCTACAGATTTTTTTATTTAAAGAGAGTACAAGATTGTACTATCCTTATTAGATGAGAATTGTCTAGCTTCAGCGCCTAGTGGCTCTTAGGTATAAGCCAATCCGTCAAGAAGGCTAAAGAGCAGCCTTCTCACCGGCTCGTCTGTAGCCTTGCGCCCCTGGTCAAGGCGCTTCCGCTTTTCTATTTGACACCATGGCGGGCAGCAAACTCCCAAGCTTAAGGGATCTAAACTGATTTACTGCCCGGTTGACTCAAAAGAAATTATTATCCTACAAACATATTGAGAATTAATACACCGATTAAACCAATGATGGCAAGTGCGGTTGTATAGGTTGTTCTTATTTTAATAGCTTCGGGAACCGATAAATTGAGGTATTCCTTAAACATCCAGAATCCTGGATCGGTTACGTGAGAGAAAGCAATACTTCCGCATGTAACGGCAAGTGTCATTAATTCCATGCTAATTCCTGAGCTTTGAGCGATTGGTAGTACCACTCCAGAAGCAGTCATTACCGCAACCGTTGCAGAACCAAGAGCAATCCGTAAAAGAGCCGCAATGATCCAAGCTAGGATGATTGGAGACATGTTCCAGCCCGCTGTTATATCTTTGATGTAGTCAGCAATACCACCATCAACTAGTACTTGCTTAAAGGCACCGCCTGCACCAATAACCAAAATGATCATGGCCATTGGCTTAACCGCATTGGAGCAAGACTGCATAACATCTTTAAGTGGGCGGCCTATTCTAGGTCCTAGCAGCCACATAGAGATTAAGAGAGCAAGTAATAAAGCCATTTCAGATGAACCGAAGAAATCCATTACGTGCCTAAAACCGTTATCTTCTGGTAAAAATAAAGTGCAAATCGCGTCAAGGGCCATTAGTACGACTGGAATCAGAGCAACAAAAATACTTGATCCAAACGATGGCATTTCTTCTTCTTTAAACGTTTTGTTCGTAATTAGCCCATCTGGAATGATCGGATTAATCTTTTTAATAAATGGAAATCTAGTCCAGGTATAGGCGATAAAAGTTGCCGCTGGTATTGCAATAATTAAGCCGTATAAAAGAGTCAAGCCCATGTCGGCATGGAAGACGCCAACAACTGCCGCTGGTCCCGGGTGTGGCGGGAGAAAGCTATGGCAGGTTGATAACCCGATCGACATTGGTAAAGCAACCCATAATAGATTTAACTTTGTTTGACGTGCAATGACGAATACAAGTGGAATCAATAAGACAAAAGCGACTTCGAAAAACATCGTAACGCCAAGTACAAATGCAGCGATTAAGATGGCAAGTTGAATCCGTTTAATTCCCATTTTGTCTACTAAACTAGTAGCAATCCGCTGTGCGGCTCCCGCATCAGCCATAACCGTTCCAAGCATAGCCCCGATGCCGACAATTAGGGCAGTCCCGCCCAGCTGACCTCCAAGACCGTCACCAATGGTTTCCCAAATTTTATCCAAGGGCATTCCGACGAGCAAACCAACAAATAAAGAAGTTAAGAGAAGTGCAATGAACCCGTTCATTTTCAGCGGAATCATTAAAACTAGTAAAAGGATAACTGCTAAGGCAACATACAATAATGGCATGTTATTTCTTCCTTTCCCTTAGGAAATTAATAGGTTTGGTAAAGTTCTAAATCTTTTAAAACATTGGCCAATAATTGCTTACTTTCCCGATTCATCTCTGCTGCAGGAGCAAATGCATAGCCCACATCTATTCCTACCATTCTTAAACCTTCTTTTAACACAACAGGGAATGTTGCTTTGTCCACGGCTAAACGTAACGGAGCCAGTTTAAACTGCAATTCTAGTGATTTTTGATAATCGCCAGCCACAAACGTATTGTAAATATCCGCTACCAATTTAGGAGCAATATTTCCTGTGCTCGCGATGGCACCAGTGGCACCGTGACATAGACCTGCATAAATCAGTGTGTCGCGTCCAAGTAACACGGAAAAGGATTCACGAGGAGTTACCCTTAAGTACTCAGCCGTTTTCGTCATATCTCCGCTTGAGTCTTTAATTCCAATAATATTGTCTACCTTACTAAGTTCTTCACAAGTCTTCACATCAATTTTTACTTGGGTACGAGCTTCGTTCCCATAAAGAATTACGGGTAAGTTTGTTGACTTGGCAATTGCTTTAAAGTGCTCGGCTAACTCCGTTTGGGTTGGTGACATAAAATATGGAGTAAGGACAGATAATGCTGACACGCCGCCAATTTCTTCAACCATTCGAGCTGTTTGAATACAGTCTCTCGTGGTGATTTCACTAGCCCCACAATAAACAGGAACTCTTCCAGCAGTGTGATCCACTGTTACTTCCACGACACGGCGTTTTTGCTCGGGCGTTAAACCGTAAATTTCGCCGCTCGATCCTAGAATAAATAATCCATGGACACCACCTGCAATGGTGTAGTCGATGACATTTCGTAATGCCTCTTCCATCAAATGACCGTTTTTATCTAATGGTGTGACTAATGCGGGGATAACCCCTCTTGGCTTAAACATTTGTTAACTCCTCCCAGCTTTTAAGATTCTTGCTTTGGACAAAAAGATAATAATAATAGTGCATTTGTGAATCCCTTCACATATTCTGTTTTTATAAAAGATTATTATTTTACGACAAACCCTATTTCTAATTTCGTAATCATAATAACCTATATTCTGTAAACAAATATGCGAATGGTATGACAAATCATTGACATGTGATGATTCATTCTTGCAATTCATGAATCGCTCCACATATCTATAGTAAACGGTTTCGGTAAGGATATCTTCGTTCAGTTTGATAAAGTTTATCTGGTTGTTTTTAGTCATTTGACCAAAAATGATTTTAATATGTGTCAAAAAAGTGAAGATTTATCAGTCAAGTGACTAATTCTTGACGTTTTATCAGACGTATGAAAAACTTTTTTATTTATTTTTAGTAACCGTTTACATTATTTATTGTATAATTGTCTTACAAATAAATCATCATTCAAATTGCTAATAATCGTTGAATTTTTTTGGGCAAATAAACAAATATTCCGAGGAATATTTGAAACCGAATAAAAATGGATGGAGGAATTCAGGTGAAAATCAACCAAGCTCTAGCACAAGTGATCGCGGATAAAGTAATGAAAGTCATCCCCTATAATGTCAATATCATGGATGAAATTGGGTTAATTATTGGGAGCGGTGCCCCGGAAAGGATCGGCACCTACCATCAGGGAGCGGTTTCTGCGATCGAACAGGGAACCATCGTATCGATTTATCATTCGGAGGGAGGCTCCCAGCCAGGCGTCAATATGCCCATCCATTTTCGCAATAAAATAATCGGCGTCATCGGAATCAGCGGCGACCCCAACATTGTCGGTCCGTTTGCTGAATTAGTCCGGGTTACCGCTGATCTATTAATCAACCAGGAATTTCTTTTTAGGGAACGGCGTATTCAAGAGCAGATGAAAGAGGAATTTTTGTATCAATGGGTGTTCCGCAGCCAGGAATATGATCCCGGGATGATCAGCAGCGGGGAAGCGATTGGAATTAATTTAACTTTAGAGCGTAAAGCCATTGTGGTAAAGGGCCATATCCCAAAGGAACCCTATCTGTTAGAGCAGGAGTTTTCTTTTCGGCTCAACCAGGACACCATGCTTTTTGTGGTCCCAAGTGATAGTGATGTGGTGAAAAGAATCGAGTCAATCCATTCTCTGGATAAGATAAAGATTGGTATCGGCAGCAACTATACCAATGTGTCCAAGTCCGTTCATGAGGCCCGGCGTGCAATTGAAATTGTGGAACGGATGGAGCTTCCGCAAGCGATTTGCGTTTATCAAGAGCTAAAGTTTATTGACTACCTAACAAATAAAGATATTTCGTTTACCGAGATCACTGATTTTTATAAGGAACTTGATGAAAATCCTAAAGGGCAAGAGCTGATGGAGACCTTGATTTGCTATATTAAAAACAGCGGCGACATGAATGCCATTTCGAAGGAACTTCATATTCATCGAAACAGCTTGGCATATCGATTACAAAGGATTGAGGTCCTATCTAATAAAAATCCGAAAAACTTTATGGATTTGTTCCAGCTTTTCACAGGGTATATCCTTTATAAAATGCAAAAACAGCCATAAAATCGCGGGGGGTCTTGTGGGGTGAAAAAGGAAAAAGTCAATCGATGTCATTGACTACCGTCTTTGGATTATTTGAGGAGTTTGGGTCGTCAATCAGGGCTATTGACTACCGTCTTTGCATTTTTCGAGCTGTTTGGGTCGTCAATCAGGGCTATTGACTACCGTCTTTGCATTTTTTGAACAGTTTAGGTCGTCAATCACGGCTATTGACTACCGTCTTTGCATTTTTCGAACAGTTTAGGTCGTCAATCACGGCTATTGACTACCGTCTTTGCATTTTTCGAACAGTTTAGGTCGTCAATCACGGCTATTGACAGGTAGCAGCGACAATGGCTGAACCCCTTTATATAACAATAAAAAACCCCCTAAGCTGGATTGTTTAGTCGAACCCAAGGGGGGCACTTCAGATTTCTAATATGAAATCCAGTATGTGTTTCCATGGTGATTGGATTGTTTACACCGCTAAAATGAACTCGTTAGATTGTTTTTTATTATTCAATAAAGGCGATAATCGCGATTCCAATCAATGCAATGATAGACAAATGTAGTCCATTGGCACGAAGACCGGTTTGAACACCGGAAATCCCTGCAAAGCGGCTGACCATCAAATTCAATCCCGAAAAAGGGCTGAGGGCAGTGGAAATCGACCAAGTCAGGAGCAGCAGCAGTGCCAAGCCAATATTACTCATCCCTAGCTCGGCGGGATTTAATTGCATTGCCAATGCCCCGACAGCGGCAATTTGGTGAATCCCGATATAAGTGATACTTAGAACAATCAGCATCACAGCAAGTGCAAACAAGATAAACGACTGGTTTGCCAACTGGCCAAGAAATGTACTAACTCCATTCGCGGCACTCGTCCCTTTCATGGCAAAGGCCAGCATCCCCGCACTCATAAACAGCATGATTTCGTTATTCATCATTGGTACGGTCCGGTCGCGGAAATCCTCTAATGGAGAGGCCATTCGTTTCCAGCCTTTCGAAATCACGCCATACCCAGCTGGAACTAGAATCGACATCAAGCACACGATAACGATCATCGACCAATGAGTGAAATTTTCCACCACTAAACACGCACTCATTAAAATGACAACGAATAGAACAAGCTTCATCATTTGCAGGCGGTGCCCTTTTTCGAGCGGAGCCTCCGGTGTTAATTTTTCAGACAGCGGATGCCGTTTTTCCCACAGAGCAAACAGAATGTTTCCGACGACTAACGATAAGATTGATAAACCCATTCCGTACAGAATGTACCCTTTAAAGGATATATTCAGGTAGTGAAGCACAAGTGAAACCGAGGCAAAATATGGTGACCACATGACAGCGGTTGAAAAACCAACCAGATAACTTTTAGCTGACATGGCCGAAGGAAGCTTAATTTCCTCCAGAAATTCATTTAAAATCCGCACCGACCCTAAGTTTAAGACCGGGGCTAGTAAAAAAAGCGTTCCCGTAATTCCCGCATAAAGTTTTTTCGGCTGATGCATGAGATTCCTTAGTAAGGCAGCAATGGATACAAAGTAGCCACTGAGTCTTAACGGAATGGACAGAAGCGGCGCAAGTGTGAGCAGGCAAATCAATGGCAGAATTAAGAAGAGCCCATCGCTAATTCCTTGAACCCCGGTTCCTTTTCGCCATTCGATGATTAGTCCCGCAGTCATCATAATAATTCCGAGCAAGCGTGGAAACCGATCTGCTTTAAAGGCGCTGCCCAAGAAGGCTAATAACGAAAGCCCGACTACGACTAACTGCAGCCACTCAAGCTCCACAAAATATTCAACTAAAAATAAGACGCACATCCCCAAGATGAAATAACTTCGCATGATAAACCTCTCCCCGCCTCAATCACTTTAATATAGTTAAGCTTAATAGTAATCCCGGAAAAATGACAATACAAGAGGTTTAACAAAGAAAAGCGCAAGCGCCTTGGTCAGCCCCGATATAGGGCGACTTGTCGACTGGCCAGCGAAAGCAGGGTCAAAGACTAGTCGCCCTTAATGCGTACAGAAAGCAATAGCTTTCTGTAGCCAAGCATAAGACGAGCCGGCCGAAAGGTTGCTTTTTAACCTTTTGGACGGATTGGCTTATGACCTAGAGGGGCTAGGCGCTGGAGCTAGACAATTCTCAAAGTTAAAAACTTTTATACTTTCTTATCTCACAAGAAAAAGTTAAATTCTAGTTAACAATAGTTGTAGCTAAAACTAGAGCTTTACCGTGTATATATGGCTAGTTAAACTCTCAACCAAATCCTGCGAAATCGGCCTGCTAAAATAGTAGCCTTGCATTTTATCACAGCCAATGCTGCATAAGTAGTGATATTGCTCGAATTCCTCTACTCCTTCTGCCACCACATTCATCCCAAGGTTCTTCCCCATTGCCACCAGGGAGCGGCAAACCGACTTTTGGCTGGAGTTATGGTGAAAGTCCTGGATAAAGGATTTATCGATTTTGATTGTATTAAATGGATACTGGACTAGATAACTGATTGATGAATAGCCGATGCCAAAATCATCTAAAATGATATCGATCCCAAATTCCTGCAGCTCCCTCAGCGTGATTAGGGTCTTCTCAACGTTCGTCATAGCGGTTCGTTCCGTAATTTCTATTTTTAAAAATTCGGCTGGCAGCTTGTACTGTTTTAACGCACGTTTAATCGTTTCGATAAAGGTATCTTGGTTGATTTGCTGGGCAGGAACATTTATGGAAATATAAAAAGGCGCTAACCCTTGATCCATCCAGCGACGGCGCTGGTGGCAGACGGTAAATAACACCCAATTGCTCAGTTTAAGGATTAGGTCCGATTCCTCGGCAATTTGGATAAACTCCCCCGGTGAGATATTTCCCAGAACCGGATGCATCCAGCGAAGCAATGCCTCCAAACCGATAATCTCGTTCGACCGCACATCGATAATCGGCTGGTATTCTAAATACAACTCACTATGTTCGATAGCCCGGTGCAGATATTGTTCCAGCAGCATTTTTCTAGATAGGCTTTTCGACATACCTGTTTGATATTGCTGGATTCCTGTTTTATTTTCTTTTGCCAGATACATGGCATGGTCGGCCCTCATCATGAGCACGTCCGCTTCCAGCCCATGGTCTGGAAAAATACTGGTCCCAATACTGACACCAAGGCGATATTCATGGTCGACTATTTTGATTGGCTGGGCCATTACCTGACTAATTCTTGCAGCCATTTCATCTAATGCCAGGTTATTGGATAAATTTTTTAATAAAATCACGAACTCGTCCCCGCCCTGACGCGAGATAATATCGTCCGGCCGTAAATTCTCTTTTAACCTTTTGGCCATTATTTGAATAAATTTATCGCCCATTTTGTGCCCCAGCGAATCATTAATGTCCTTAAACCGGTCGATATCAATAAATAAAATACCGACAAAATGATGGTTATTTGTTGCTTCGGTAAGGGCCTTTTGGAGCTCCATTTCTAGTTTCCTTCGGTTTGACAGCCCGGTAAGGGGATCGTGAAAGGCTAAATACGTAAGCTCGTCCTCCGTCTTTTTTTGATGGTCAATATCCATGATGACTCTGTCAAATCGCACTTGATGCGTGTTTTCATCGTGAACTAAGGATACGTAATCAGAGACCCACTTATATCCCCCATGCTTAGTTTGAATTCTGTATTCGAGTTTCGCGGATTCACCGTTTCCGATCGAACGCAGCTGTTGCAGGACCCTGTCTTTATCGTTCAGATAAAGAATCTCCTTCCACAGTAAGAAATTTTCAATAAATTCCTGTTTGGAGTAGCCGAAAATAGATTGGCACGCTGAGGAAATCTGTAAGGTTTTCAGCGTTCTGGCATCGACTGACCATAAACAAATATTATTTCCATTAAGGATTTTTTCCCAATGGGGCGAGTGAAATGGTGAAGTGATTGGAGTTGTTTTTTCGATTTGTTTAAGCATGGAGTCTGAAATCCCTTGGACGGCCCCATAAATGAATGGAGCATCGGAACAGCAGACTTGACAGAATGAACGTAAAGGAATCGATTAAATCTGAGCTTGTGCCTTGGTTTCTCATAAAGGGCTCCCTTCATCGGTTTGTGGATATACATCTTTATCATAGCGAAAGATCCGATCCTCTGCTGTTTGAAATGTCACTTTTAGGGGATGTTTTTTGACAAAAAATAAGCATTTTTGACTTATTGGGTGACTATACAAACGTTTGATTAGATCCTCGTTCTAGCCTGTTGTGATGAGGATTTTTGTAAGTGGATGATGCATTTTTTGTTGGAATATAGGAAGATTCATACATATGAGAAAAGAGCCTATTGGACAAATTCATTTGGAGCATGGCACATGTCCAATAGGGTCTTATTTAACGAACAAACGTAATATAATCGAGATTAACAGGTTCAAATCCTTCTTCTCGCAGCAGCCGGTTAATTTGCCCCCGATGATACTGCCCATGAAGTGCCACATGCGTGAGAATATCCTGAACTGCCGTCGAAAACTTCTTACCAGTACTATTCTTATACACGATTATATCTGTCTCTGACAAACCTCCAAGAAGTTCGGAAAAGCCTTGTTTATTTTTTGCCAAGAGGTTGGAACATTTTTCGAGACTAAGTTCTGTCCAGATTTCTTGAGGATTACTGTCCAATCCTTTTATTCGAAGTAACCAAACCTCCTCCGCAAGCAAGATATGGGAGAATAATCGTTTCGCCTCGCTGTTGTGATCCCCCATAGTTTTCAGCGTTTCTAAAATCCGAAGGTTAGCCCAATCCAAATGCTGGTACATTTTGATGATTGTCTCCATCAACCCAATCCCTCCCCTTCATCTTTGTTACCAACTAATGATCACACCTCTATTTTACAAAATCTGGTGAGTTGAATATAGCTGTGCACGTTATTTTTTATGAAAATAAAAAGCCAGGCAATGATTTGAGAACAGAAAACCTTTAGTTAAATTCATATAGAATTCGTTTAAAATTTCAAAAATCGCCTCAGAATTTCTTATTTGAGCCACAAAAGTGGTGATATCATCTCGTTTTCCCTCTCAAATTAAAAATTTTGGAATTCGATGGAAATCTCATTTCCCGTTATGGTAGAGCTACCTAGGAATTGATTGGAACGCGCGCGGGTCCCGAAAGGATCTAGAAGTGGATAACTTTGACAGTTTAGTAGAACAATACACGCCGATGATTCATCGAATTTTACAGTCTTTATCGATTTACCGTAACCGGGAAGATTTCTATCAAACTGCGTTAATTGGACTCTGGGAGGCACAAAAGGGCTTTAACCCCGAAAAGGGAAACTTCACGAATTATGCATATAGCTATATAAAAGGGAAGCTCTTACTCGAACTGACGAAACGCTCCCGTTATGAGGCTGAAAATGTGTATCCGAAAGAGGAGTATTGGGAAATGATCGAAGGGAGTTGCTCCGAAATACCGCTTGAGGAGGAGCAGCTCCTATCCTATTGTGATGGCTTATCGGAAAAGGAAACCAAATGGGTAGTGGCAACCTTTGTGGAGGATTTATCTGTAAAGGAAATCGCTGCCCGCGAGAAGGTTTCAGTTTCCGCTGTGAAACAGTGGAAGATGAGTGCCCTCAGAAAACTTCGTGCCGGGCTTGAGAGTTAGGCTTTGACATGACTAAAAGTAATAGAGGCCGATTCGTATACGAATCAGCCTCTACATACTAGTTAGAGAAAGTGACAACTCTTCCAGACAACGTGGTGATCCTGCCAGTTTTCCCCATTTCCCTGACAGTGATGGTATGCTTTCCATTGCTAAATCCTGTCGTGTTTAGCACATAATGATAACCGGCATTTCCATTATTTAAGTCAGGAAAGTCCCTTTTCACATCTGGTCTGGCATCCCCGTAAACCGCTTGGCCGACGACCTTCCCGTCCACAAGTACCTCAATTTTCGATACACCGCTCATATCTAATATCCAACCGGAAATGGTTTTGCTGCCGTTGATGGTACTGCCTGATACCGGCTGATCAAGATTTCCCCTGACATTGGTAATCGTGAATGCTTTTTGGGGCAATGTGGAAACTAAACCATTTCTTCCGGTTTCCCTAACCGTAATCGAATGCACTCCATCCCCAAATTTGGTTGTGTCTAGAACATAATGATAACCAGCATTAGCATTGTTGTAAGAAGGATAAGCCTTTTTTACATCCAATCTAGAAATGCCGTAAAAAGCTTGACCAACCACTTTTCCGTCTATCAAAATTTCAATCTTGGAGACGCCGCTTGGGTCTAAATACCAGCCTTTTACGTTATACTGCCCCTTGATTTTCTCATTGGCTGCTGGAGTATCCAATACTCCTTGTGCATTTGAAATGTTGACAACCTTTCCAGGTAATGTACTGGTCCAGCCATTTTTACCTGTTTCCTTAACCGTTATGGTATGCTTTCCGTTACTCAATTTCTTCGTGTCCAATGCATAATGGAAACCTGCATTCCCATTGTTGTAGTCAGGATAAGCCTTTTTTATATCCGCTCTTGAATCGCCATAGGTGGCTTGACCGACCACTTTTCCGTCGACCAATACTTCAATCTTAGAAACACCGCTCTCATCTAAAAACCAGCCTGATAGATTGTAAGTTTCATTGATGGTCGCACCTGTGCCCGGTTTGTCGAGTACGCCTTTTGAAGATCCATAGGTGATCGCCTGTCTGCCAAATTGCTCCCAGCCTCTAATGAAGGACGCTCGGGATACCTTGCGATTTTTGATGTTCGCAAGCGGATCGTTGAAGTAGACGTAATTTTGGTCATAACCGGTAAGCAGGACACTATGCTCATGAAAGGTCATTCGAATCGGCCCGGTCGGCGTTTGGATCGTTCTCCATTGACTGCTCGGCACTGTATTGAAAGTGCTCGTTGAAATTACCCAGACCGGTTTCCCTTTGCTTAACTGTTTTAAAATGACATCAAACGAACTTCCTGTTAGATCGATGACATTCGTATACCTTTTTGCTAACTGATAGACGGGGCCATGATAAACAGAATACCCGATGGAACGCCCGGTGATGTCCCCGACAAAGCCTGTATTCGGGTTCCCCCAGTAGGTCGTATTCCCTGATACTCGGTAAGGCGTCGGGTCTTTTTTCACTTGAGTAGCCAGTGTCATTTTCGAAACATTTATTCCTTTGTAACGAAGCAGCATGGATAAACTCGTAACCTCGCAGCCATTCTTCAATTCCGGCAATTGTGAGATCAGCGGTACATTTAACGGAGTTTGGGCATAAGAGTTGGAAGGTAATACAAAAATAGCTGCACTGATGACCCCAAGTGCAAAAGCAGAAGAAATGATTCTATTTTTCAATCGATTCACTTTGGTTATCCCCTTATAATTCTCTCTAATTACTAAATATATACTAGCTTCCTTAATTTATCCTTAACTGGAAAAATAAACGTAAAGCTACAACTATTATTCTAGCAGGAGTCTGGTGGTAATGATAGAGTCTGGTGCCTGACACCATTAGCAACACCAACACCTTTAAAACAGGGATAAGGAGGGGACGATGATAAATGGCAAAGACGTTGGAATTGCAGTTGGTGCGGAGTTTGATAAGACTGCTGCATTTCGATTGATAATCCAAAGGAGCCGGTTAATGAGGAAGTGGTAAAACTTACTATGGTACAGAGTATTACAGTCGATTATTCACTACTGCCAGTGGGGAGCTAGTGGCTTCAAAAGGAGCAAGAGTAATAAACCGTGACGTAACCGATTATGAACTAACTTAATAACATGGAGGCCAGGTTCGCATTGAAACCGGCCTCCATCTATTTGGAAGCATGGGAACCGTCCCAATGCTTCCAAACTTAAATCAAGCTAAGAGCAGCCTCAGCAATATCTTTCTCCGTTAATTGATAGACTCCTTTTAAATAGTCTACTTTTCCAACCTGGCCGAATTTTTCTCGCACGCCAATCCGTTTCATTTTAGTTGGGCAATGTTCGCTTAATACCTCAGCAACTGCACTTCCCAAACCGCCAATCACATTATGATTTTCGGCAGTAACCACAGCCTTTGTTTTTTCAGCATATTCAACAATCAATTCTCGGTCAATTGGTTTGATGGAAAACATATCAATCACGGTTGCTTCGATTCTTTGTTTTTTAAGTTGGTCTGCTGCCTTTAACGATTCTGCCACCATAATACCGCTGGCAATAATGGTCACATCTCTACCCTCACGAAGTACTTTGCCTTTCCCCGTTTCAAATGTTTCCCCATCATTGTAAATTTTAAAAGCATTTTTACGGATGGTCCGAATATAATGGATGCCATGCTCTTTTTCAATTTTACGCAGCAAATATCCTAACATGGTAGAATCACTTACTTCATAGACAACCGTATTTGGAATCAAACGAACAAGGCCCAAGTCTTCAAATGTCATATGTGTGCCGCCGTTATGCTCAGCTGTTACTCCTGCATCTGAGCCTAAGATTTTAATATTTGTTTTGGCATATGCCCCCGAAACAAACAATTGGTCAAAGGCCCTTCTTGTAGCAAACTGGCCAAATGTATGCACATAAGGAATTTTTCCCGTAAGCGACAGACCCGCCGCAACCCCCATCATATTAGCTTCCATAATCCCACAATTAATGAGTTGGTTTGGAATCTGCTTGGCAATCTTACTGGTAGAAATCGCGCTCATTAAATCTGCTTCTAATGCAATGACATTGGGATTTTTTTGAGCTAATTCAAGAATGGTATTGGCATACATCTGACGCATTTCCATATTTTCAATTTCATAGGTTTTAGATGCTGTTTGAATCATTAAGACACAACCTTTCCAAGTTTGTTCTCTAATTCATTAATGACAGCTAATATTGCCTCTTCATCATCATGACTTGGACGGATATGATGGTTATCAGCCTTTTCCTCTAAATATGGAACACCTTGTGCTTTAATCGTATCTAAAATAATCGCCACCGGTTTGTTGGACTGTTCTTTCCCCCTTTGAATAGCACCATAGATTTGTTCCAACGAACGGCCGTCAACCTTCATCGTATAAAATCCAAACGCATTAAATTTCTCTTCAAAATCTAGCGGGTCAATAATATCCTTTGTCGGACCATCTAATTGTTTTTTATTATCATCCACCAATACAAAGAGGTGGTTTAATTTATGATGAGCGGCAAATTGAAAAGCTTCCCAGCACTCACCTTCATTTAGTTCGCCATCTCCCACAATACAATAGGTAAAATTATCTTTATTAGAAAGTTTATGTGAAAGCGCTACTCCTACAGCCGCTGAAATTCCCTGCCCTAGGGAACCCGTTGTCATATCAACACCCGGCGTTAAATTGCGGTCTGGATGTGATGGGAGAGTGGTTCCGTTTTGATTGAGAGTATATAGTACATCAACAGGGAAGTACCCCTTCAGCGCCAAGGTCGCATAAAGACCCGGACCGCCATGCCCCTTCGACAAAATGAAGTAATCCCGTTCCTCCCAATTAGGATTATCCGGGTCCACTTTCATCACTTCACCATATAATACGGCCAAGGCCTCTACAATCGATAAACTGCCGCCATAATGACCAAAGCCAAGATGGTGGAGTTCCTTTAATGTCATTAAACGAATTTCATCCCGAAATCTTTCTACTTTTTGAAGACTACTACTCATCCTAAATCCTCCTTTTTTCCATTCAGGTGCAAAAGGCACCCTTTTTTTGCAAAAAAAGAAAAGCATTGCAGGGGAGACAGCTAAAACGAATTGCTGCTCCGCCCCGTTGTGCTTTTATCCATTTTTACATCCATTAAGCTCCGATTTGAGTACTTTGGTCAGCTTTGTCCTTTTTGAAAAAACCAAATCCTAAAGCAACTAATACCAATCCAACAACAGTAACTGTTACACCTGTAGAGCCTAATGAGTGTGCAATATTTCCAAGAACAATACCGGATGCAGCAAAGTCTGCATCTGAGAAAGTAGTACTTGCAAAACCTAGATCGCCAAGAACTGGCATTAAGAAAACTGGAAGGAAAGTTATTAATAAACCATTGGCGAACGCTCCAATGGTTGCTCCGCGAATACCACCTGTAGAGTTACCAAATACACCTGCGGTTGCCCCTGTAAAGAAGTGTGGTACTACTCCTGGAAGAATAATAATCGCACCTGTAAATCCTAGAATAACCATTCCGACAATCCCGCCAAGGAAGCTGCAGAAGAATCCAATTAACACTGCATTTGGTGCATAAGGGAAAACAATTGGGCAATCCAAAGCTGGCTTGGAGTTTGGTACAAGCCTTGTTGAAATTCCTTTGAATGCAGGAACAATTTCGGCTAACACAAGACGAACACCTGATAGGATGACGAATACACCTGCAGCGAATTTAACGGCCTGGATAAGAGAGAAAACAAGATAATGAGTGCCGCCGCTAAGCTCTTTTTCAATATAAGATGGACCAGCAAATAGAGCGATAATGACATAGAGAATGATCATGGTTAAGGCAATCGTTACAGAGCTATCACGTAAGAATCCTAATCCTTTAGGGAAATTAATTTTTTCAGTTGATTTTGAATTCTTTCCAACTACCTTCCCCACAAGACCCGAAAGTACATATCCTAAGCTTGAAAAATGTCCAAATCCGATACTATCATTACCCGTAATTTTTCTCATGAAAGGCTGACAGATTGCTGGGAAAACTGCCATGATTAAACCTAGTGCGAGAGAACCAACCACAACGAGTGGAACCCCTTTTAAGCCGGATACCGCAAGGATTACCGCTAGCATACAAGCCATATATAAGGTATGATGGCCAGTTAAAAAGATATATTTTAATCTAGTAAACCTTGCAATTAAAATATTGGCTAACATCCCAAAAAACATAATAAAAGCGGTGATACTACCATATTCTTTTAACGCCATGGCAACGATGGCTTCATTATTCGGAACCACACCTTTTACATGAAACGCCTGTTGGAACATTTTCCCGAAGGGATCAAGGGATGCCACGATAATATCTGCTCCCGCGGAAATGACTAGGAAACCCAAGAATGTTTTGACGGTTCCTTTGATAACGTCACTCGTAGGCTTTTTCTGAATGAGAAGACCGATAAGTGCAATTAACGCAACCAATACTGCTGGTTGACTTAGAATATCCATAACCAGCTTAAGAATTCTTTCCCCCATAATAAAAGCCTCCTTTTATTGAAAACAAATCAATATTTGCATATTTCTTAGAGTAGTCCCTTTTGTTCAAGCACATCCTTAAGTTTCACGCGAATGCCATCCATATCAATAATGCTGTCAATCACGATTACCTCGCCTAAGTGCCCCATTCCTTCTGCAATATCTTTTGTCGCAATAAATACGTCTGCATCAGCTGGAGTTGCTGAGCTTAGGTCGGTATGCTCCACTTCAATCCCACCTAACCCCAACTCCGCTAAAATTTGTTGAACATTCATCTCTAACATAAAGCTGCTTCCTAAACCTGATCCACACACGGCCATAATTTTCATAATAATTCCTCCAATTTTTGTATAGTCCCTTACTAGAATCACAATCTATTTTTCTGTTAAACCCAATGAAGTGCCAGGTAATCAACCGACCTCAGAGTATTGCTTAAATAAGCCAACAATCTCTTCCATCGAATCTACTTGTTTTAGAAGTTCAATATTATTTTTATCACTAAGGAGCCTGGTTAACTGCGAAAGTGCCTTAAGATGGGTTGTATTATCGACCGCCGCAATACAAAACAGCAGGCGAACCGGATACTTTTCGTCATTTAAAAAGTTCACTGGTTGATGAAGCTTTAAAAAGCTCATGCCGACCTGATTAACTCCCGTTTCTGGACGTGCATGCGGGATCGCCACTTCAGGACCTATCACGACGTAAGCACCCAATGTCTTAATATTTTCAATCATCGCCGTAATATAGGATGGCTCGATAATTCCTTTCATTAGCAATGGATTTGCAACTACTTTTACAGCCTCCTCCCAATCAGAAAGCTCTTTGATTACTTGAATGGTTTCATCTTGTAATAAATCTTGTAACACTGGTTGTCTCCCCCTAATAACCTCTACTTTTTTATGAAATGTCATTTGACTTAATGCTTGCTTCAACCCATTTTCATCATATATATGGGCGAATTTACCAATTGTTTGTATCAGTTCCTTCAACGAGATATCGTGATATTGAACTCCAAACAGATACTGATAAACTTCTGTGACCAAGTTATTTTTTTCAATTGGTGTCATGATGGGCTTTACATAGAAACAAGGAAGTTTGGAATCAAGCTTTACTGTTGAAAATACTAAATCATAGCGATCACACCGATTCTCCTTGAACTCTTGCAAGGATAATGTCTTTTCCACGCTAATCTCTGAAAATAGTGACTCAAGCTGATGTTTAACCATGAGAGATGAACTAATCCCACTCGGGCAAACCACAATGGCTTTTTTCTTTTTTGGCAGTGCCTGCTTCGGCTTTTCTAACAGAGCACCAAAATGAATGGTAATAAAACCTATTTCCTCTTCAGGAATAGTGATTCCTAACAGCAATCCGATCGGATGAAGAATTTCTTTCACAATGGTATATAGCTCTTTATGTTCACTCTTAATTTGATTCAAGAGCGGATTATCAATAGGAATACGATATTTCATTCGAAAATAGGCAGGCCTCAAATGCTGGTATAACGTTTGAACCACATCATCCTTTTTTTCAAAAACAATGCAGGCCTTGGATTCAAAATCAAAAACAAGCTGCTCGCATAGTTTAAATAGTAAATCCTGACCATTCTCCTTAGTAGAACTTCTACCGAGTGACAAACCAAGTAATTGAATAGTGATGTAGCATAACTCAGATTCCTCTTCTTCAAATGGTAACTGCTCACTTAACTGGCTAGCTACACTCCACATTGGGTCTTTTTTTAATAATGTCATTTCATCCAAATGAAATTTGGCAAACTTTAATTCTTGCAAACGGTAGTAATAAAAAATAAGGAAATAGGCAAATTGCTGTAAACGTTCTTCAACAAAATGGAGGTTATTATGCTTTTCCATTTGATTAAGTGTTTCTTGCAATCTCTCATAAAGGATGTGCCCATTTTTCTCAGGTAATAGATGATTAATAAGTCTTTCAAAGTAGGGGACATGGATTAATTTTGATAGACAGTGCATTACTAGTACCCTTTTATCAAATTCTGTTCCCTTTAAATGGTAGCCCTTTTGCCTTGTATAACAAATCTCCACCAAAAAAGGACGATTAAATTCGTTGGCCCGTTTCACATCTGAAATGACCGTATTCTTACTAACTTGTAAAAGCTGGATTAAATGAATAGATGAAATTGGTTCAGTTCGTATAAACAGATAAAGGTAGATGACCGATAAGCGTTCCTCTTCTGTTAAAATAAAGTCCCGCTCTTTTAAGTTCGTGTGCTGCTTCCGAAAATATTCCAAGACCAACTCCGGCACCTCAATAGTATGAATGCCCTTGTATTGGATTGGCGGTAGTTCTTTCTCCTTCAACCATTGATTCACTTTTTCAAGGTCATAGGAGATTTGCCGTTTGGTTAATTGAGTAGCCACCATCATTTGATTCATGGTAGTATGCTTCACTTTTAAAAAATGGTTCAATAAGAGTGCCGGACGTTTTTCAATCATCATTGGCTTAACCTCCTGTAATCATCATATAATAAAACGCTTTCACAGAGACAACGTATTGGGAACAAATGATGTCTTAGTAATTATACAAAATTGTGCTGAACTCCATTTTAGACAAATCTTTGTTCTAACATATTGTAATAAAATCACTCTATTTAACAAGTAATACTAAAAAATCCATTATGAACCAACAAACTCTCAAAGTAATTTTCCAATATTTCGATTCCTGAATAAACGTAAAGGGCGACCTCATTAGAAAATGAAGGCAACCCTCTTTTTATCTCATCTTACATTTAATCTAACTTATATAACTCTATTAACCTTTCTAATACTAGATGTGGAATAAAACCGGTGCGATATTTGTTACTGGTTGTGTTTGAATTTAACCATTGGGTGGTAAAGTCCAAAAGTGGTTGGTATTTTTTTGAAACAGTTGTTGTTTCTTAAGAGTGGTCGATAACAGACGCTAAACATGCCGACAAACATTTAAACATCCTATCCACAATCCCCCCACCCACTTTAGGCCAATTATTTCTCATCCGCCTCCTCACTTTCTTCCTCGGACTCCTCCTGTTCATCCACTTCTTGTAATTTTTGAATTTCCTCCGTCAACTGCTCAAACGCATGAAGCCGAAATTTGGCACTGGCAATGAGGTCGTCGATAATTTGCACAAAGGTCTCATACTCGACTCGATTCTCACTGCATTGCTTAATCAACCGCAAAAAATCCTCCTCATATAAATGGTATCTTTCATTAAACACGTCCGAATCCATCGTTAAAAAATACTCTTCATCCACCACAAACTCGTTAAATATTTTTTTCGTCAACCTTCTCTTGGTAACGTCTATCTCACTTTGATCCTTTTCATCTTTGTAGTGCTCGGCATCCTCATACTCCGAACACAGCGTGGCATATATTTTTTCAAGCAGCTCAGTAGGTTCTAAATATTTCAATTCAGCCATTAGGAAAATCCTCCGCAACCTCTTTTTCTAAATTATTGCCATATATAATAAAAAACCTACCTTTCAGACAAAGGTAGGTTTCTAAGTTAGTTTTCATTTGAAGGAATCACAATCTCAAGCCACTTTATTATAGAGGAAAAAAGCACCTCTTGTTCTAAAACAAGGGGTGCTTTAGTGTACCTACTAATATTGTAATTAAGCTTTAACAGCTGAGAAACGCTTTGCTACTTCTGCGACTTTTGCTAAGCCTTCAGCAATAATCGTTTGTGCTTGATCTGGTGCTGCATTATGACCTTCGATAATCACTTCATCAGCGATTTCCATACCGAATACGCCGCCAAAAACATTTTTGATATAAGTAGCAGCCATTTCCATTGGAGCCGTTTCAGGTGTAGAGTAAATACCGCCGCGTGCACTTAGGATAACGGCTTTTTTGTCAGGCATTAAGCTGATTAATTGACCTGTTTCGCTGTATTTGAATGCGAAGCCTGCAGCGTATACATAGTCGATAAATGTTTGTAATTTAGCAGGAATCGTTAAGTTCCATAGCGGGAAAGCAAATACAACAACATCTGCTGCAGAAAGAGCATCCATAGCTTTTTGTTTTGCTGCTAAGATACGTTGTTCTAGATCTGTTAACTCTTCACCAGATTGTAATTTACCAAAAGCGTTGAATAAATCCTGGCCAAAGTATGGCATATCTTCTGCAAATACATCATAAGTGGTGACATTCACACCTTCTAGGTTCTCCATGAAAGTCTCATACATTTTACTAGAAACAGCTTCAGAAGCTGGACGGTTGTTTGCTTTTACTACTAATATATTCATTGATATTAAATCTCCCTTTCGATATTCTTGAAAATGATTATCTCGGATTAATAATATGTAAAAATAGAGTAAATAGCAACAAAAAGGCTCAGGAGTTTTCATGGAAATATGGCTAGCATTTCAATAGTACAAACGAACTACAAATTACAATCATAAAAATATGAAAAAGCCCTATAATTATACTCATATAAGGTATTGGAATAGACCTAAAGGTCCGATATCTTTGTTTTTACATAAAAAAACTATCATAAAACCCCAATGCCCTATGCATTCATGTTTTATGATAGTTGCGTGAATTTGATTTATCTTTTTACTTCCAGCTTTCCTGTTTCCAATGCATTTAACTCGTCTACCGTCGGAATGCCTTCCCAATCCCCTTTAAATTGGGTGGCCAAGGCTCCCAATATATTTGCTCTGCTTAAAGCCTTTTCCAAGGACGATGGTGTCATCGCATCTTGCTCATCCAAAAATACAGAGAGAAATCCTGCAGCAAAAGCATCTCCAGCTCCAACTGTGTCAATGACTTGATGAACGACATGCGGAGCCGCATTCACTGTTTCCCCCTCTATAAATCCAATCGAACCCTCAGCACCAAGCTTTAAAGCAACCACTTTCGCCCCCATTTTAAGAAACTTTTCCCCATACTCTTCCATGGATTGTGGTCCAACTAGTACCTCTGCTTCCTCTAGTCCCGGAAGAAACACATCACATAGTGGGATAAGCGAAAGCAGCACTTTTCTTGCTTCTTCCTCACTCCAAAGCTTTCTCCGCAAATTAGGGTCCAAAGAAATCGTTAACCCCATTTCTTTGGCCAGCTCCATTGTTCTCCGAACCGCTGCAGCAGCGCTTTCACTCAGTGCCGGTGTAATCCCTGTCACATGGAGGTGCTTTGCCCCCACTAACCAATCCATACTTACATCGGATGGATGAATATGGCTAGCGGCTGAGTTTTTTCGATAATAATATACAGTCGGGTCGCCGTAACTTTTGGTTTCCTTAAAATAAACAGCGGTCGGTAAATGTTCATCACGGATGACCTGAGATACCTCCACACCTTCCCCAGCAAGTGTGGACAAGATGAAATCCCCAAATGGATCCTTCCCTAGCTTACTTACCCACCTAACCTTTTTACCTAAACGTGTTAGTCCAATGGAAACATTGGATTCTGCTCCTGCCAATGACTTTGTAAAAAGAGATTCATACTTTACTCCCTTTTCGCCAATCGGCTGAAAAAGGACCATACTTTCGCCAAGTGTCACAACATCTACTTTGCTATTTGACTGCATGTAACTCTACCTCATTGGCAAGTTTAGTATACTGTGCGGCCATCTGGGTAATTTGCTCAAAATCACCCTTTTGAATCAGGCTATTATTGACAAGGTTTCCGCCAAGACCAACGGCAGCTGCTCCATAGCCAAGTACTTCCTTGATATTAGTTAAATCGACGCCCCCCGTCGCAACCATGGGGATATGATTAAGTGGAGCTTTTAAATCCTTAATATATTTCACGCCAAGGGACCCTATCGGGAATACCTTTACGGCTTTTGCTCCAAGATTATAGGCGCGGACAATCTCTGAAGGAGTCATCGTTCCTGGCCATACCTCCACACCATGATCCAGTCCATAAGCTAATACTTCTTCATCAAGATTAGGCGAGATGATATATTCAGCCCCAGATTGAACTGCTTCTTTTGCCATTTTAAGATTTAATACTGTTCCCGCTCCAACCCTAAGACGGTCTCCAAATTTCCCTCTGATTTCATCAATCATATGAAGAGCTCCATCTGTGTTTAATGTCACCTCTAAAAATGTAATTCCCCCTGCTGCCAGCGCTTCCGCTGTTCTCTCCCCGCTGCCCTTTGGAATTCCTCGGATTATTGCGATGATTTTGTCCCTTTCCAGTAATGAAAGCAAATTCTGTTCCATTGTCTTGCACCTCCGATAGTAGTAAACCTCATTTTTTATATTCTTTATTTTATAAAGTAACTCCTGTTTTAAAAATTGCGATTTCCCTATAATCATTCTTTTCATTATTTACTTGAGCACCGCTCGCTACCTCAATGATATAGTCAATAAAGTCCTGCAAAACGGTATCTTGAGACTGCTCCAGCAATTTTCCTGCATTATAGTCGATCCAGTGCGGCTTTGCTTCATATAGCGGCGTATTCGTTGAAACCTTCATGGTTGGAACATAGGTGCCAAAAGGTGTCCCCCGGCCAGTCGTAAATAGGACTAGTTGACAGCCTGCAGAGGCCAAGGCAGAGGCAGCCACAAGATCATTCCCGGGAGCACTCAAAAGGTTTAATCCTCTTTTCTTCAGCCTTTCACCATATTTGAGTACGTCGGTAACAACGGATGTTCCAGCTTTTTGCGTGCAGCCGAGAGATTTATCCTCTAATGTCGTGATACCGCCCGCTTTGTTCCCTGGTGAAGGATTTTCATAGACAGGCTGGTTGTTCGCAATAAAGTATTGTTTAAAGTCGTTGATTAATTCAACCGTTTTTGAAAATACTTCCTCGTCTTCGGCACGTTCCATCAGAATGGTTTCAGCACCAAACATTTCAGGTACTTCGGTTAGGACCGTTGTTCCTCCTTGGGCGACAAGGAAATCAGATAATCTCCCAAGCAGCGGATTTGCTGTAATTCCGGACAAGCCATCGGATCCGCCGCACTTCAAGCCGATTTTTAATTCGGATAATGGTACCTCTTCACGCTTATCATGCTTGGCATTTTCATAGATTTCTTTTAACAGCTTAACGCCTTCCTCGATTTCATTAGAAACCTCTTGAGAAACGAGGAATTTCACTCGCTCTTCATCAAATTCACCAAGGCCTTGTTTAAAATCATATAAGTTATTATTCTCGCATCCTAGGCCTAGCACCAATACACCACCGGCATTAGGATGCAGGACCGCATCCTGCAGTATGCTTCGAGTATTGCCATGGTCATCCCCAAGCTGGGAACACCCATAGCTATGTTTTAGCACCAGTACATTCTCGAAAGGACTGATATCGCCTACTTCTTTTTCAAAACGTTTGATAATCGTTTCCGCTATCCCATTTACACAACCAACTGTTGGAACAATCCACAGTTCATTACGGATCCCAACCTTGCCGTTTTTCCGTTTGAAGCCCTTAAAAACAAGGTTCTCCTTTTGAAAAGGATTTTGAGATAGCTTCTGGTTAAATTGGTAGTCTTGAATACCATCAAGATTTGTTTTCGTGTTGTGAGTATGAACGTGCTCCCCCTCACGAATAAACGTGGTGGCATAACCGATTGGATATCCATACTTGATTACATATTCCTTTTCGTTTATTTCCTTTATCGCTACCTTATGGCCTCGCTTCACATCTTCCTTTAATACCACTTCATCCTCATTTACTCGAATGGACTGCCCTTTTGCTAGATCTTGTAAGGCGACTACAACATTGTCGATTTCATTGATTTGAATAAATTCTAACATTCCTATTCTCCCCTTTACTTTTTCGAAGTCTCCATTAATACAACTTCAATCGCTTTCTCCATTCCCTTTGTTTCAAATTCGTAAAGATAGCGAGATACCGCATCCGTTAATCCTGGCAGTGCATTTAGGTCCATTTTCCAATTTTTTTCGTAACCTAAAACACGGGAGACAATCGTTCTTATACTCTCGATTGAGCCGTCAAAAGCGGCCCAATTCTCTTTAAACAGTTCAAGAATATCCTGATCATCTGCTAGAGGAATATCTTGTGCCCCTCTTTTTCCTTTGTAAAAGAAAATCAAAGCCGCTAGTGAGAAAACTAGTTTTTCAGGCAATTCTTTTTTACGGTTTATATACTCTAGTAGGGTTGGCAGATTTCTAGTTTTATATTTTGACATGGAGTTTAATGAAATGCTCATCAGAAAATGCCTGATAAAGGGATTCCTGAATCGTTCAAGAACTGCCTCAGCAAAAAGGCTTAATTCTTCGTCTGGAAGATCCAATGTTGGAAGAATCTCTTTAAAAATAAGTTCTTTAATGAAAGTACCAATAACGGGGTGATCAACTGCTTCTGCCACTGTATCCAATCCGTATAAATAAGAAACAGGAGTCATCGCTGTATGTGCACCATTTAAAATGCGAACTTTATTGGTACGGTAGGGTGTTAAGTCATCGACAAATAAGGTATTTAAACCAGCTAAATGGGTTGGGAACTCATTCTTAATCCATTGTGGACCTTCAATCACAAATAAATGGTATTGCTCCCCGACCACCACTAAATCATCCCTGTAACCAAGCTCTTCTGTAATTTCATCGATCGTATCGATTGGAAAACCTGGAACAATCCGGTCAACCAGACTGGAACAAAACGTATTCGCTTTATGAATCCATTGAACAAATTCCTCACCCAGGTTCCATTGTGCAGCATATTGAAGAACGATCTTTTTCAATATTTCACCGTTCTTTTCAATCAATTCACAAGGAATAATGATCATCCCTTTATCTGCATCCCCATTAAAAGCTTGGAAGCGATGATATAGGAAGGCTGTTAATTTTCCAGGAAAGCTCTTTTGCGGCTGGTCCTCCAAACGGTCCGTCTCATCATAAGCAATGCCTGCTTCTGTTGTATTGGAGAAAATAAAACGAAGTTCAGGATTTTTCGCAAGCTCGACGTATTCCTCGTATTGAGTAAATAAATTGATGCCTCTGCTGATCGCATCAATTAACATATGTTCTTTAACAGCTTTTCCATCCTTCATTCCCTGTAAATAAAGGGTATATAAGCCATCCTGTTCATTGAGCAATTCAACCTTTGCACTTCCGCGCGGCTGGACCACAACAACACTGCCATTGAAGTCGGTTTTTTTGTTAAGAACAGCAATCTGCCAATCAACAAAGGCCCTTAAGAAATTGCCTTCGCCAAATTGCAACACTTTCTCAGGATAGTTATGATAGCCTTCTGCCACATTTTTATTTAGTTTTTCCATATCTAATCCTCCTTTGGTTTGCACACGTGAACATATTTTCTGTTTATAAAACCCGTTAACAAGCAAATTTCACTTATAAACGGGTTTAGTTTATTTACGTGCCGATACTGAGTTTCTAAGAATTAACTCTGTTTCGACAAAAATCTTTTCAGCTTTGTTCTCTTTTTCTTCCAATACCTTTAAAATCTTTTCAGCACCTAGTCGACTAATTTTTTCAATCGGTTTTTTGACGGTTGTCAATGATGGATTTGTATATTGTGCAGATTGAATATCATCAAAGCCTATGACGGATATGTCACTAGGAACGGTTAGGCCTCTTGCAAATGCAGCATTGAGAGCACCTACTGCCATATCATCATTTGAGCAAAACACGGCTGTAGGTGGATTTTTTAGAGACAGTAATTTTCCCATAGCCCTAAATCCACTTTCCATATCATAGTTTCCATCCACTATATACTCGTTCCGGATGGGAATTTGATGATCAATTAACGCTTGCAGATATCCTTCCCTGCGCTCTATTGTTGATTTAAATCCTTTAATCCCTTCCATAATGGCAATATCTTTGTGGCCGTTTTGAATCAGATACTTTACAGCATCACATGAGCCTTCACGGTCATTCGATAATATGTTAATAATGGATTGATCGCTGACTTCTCTATTGATGACAACAATAGGGATTTTTTGATTAAGGACATGGTAGATAAAGGCATTATCCGACTCACTTTGGCTCATTAAAATAATCCCATCAAATCGATGATGGCGGATCGATGAAAAGTCATGATAATCATCGATCCCTCTTACAAATAAGTTATAATCCTCATTAATCACACTATTTACACCCGTTACCGTATCTGCAAAGAAACTGGATGACGTACCATTTGAAATACTTGTAAAGAAAAGTCCAATTGTATAAGACTTTTGCATAACAAGGCTTTTAGCATTAAAGTTAGGTGTGTAGTTTAGCTGTTCCGCTAATTCTTGTATCTTCTTTTTCGTTCCTGGCTTTATGAGCGGACTGTCATTTAATGCACGGGAAACAGTCGTATGTGATACATTTGCCAGTTTCGCTATATCTTTTATCGTTACCACTTGTTTTCACCCTTTTATTAACATTCCGCTTTTTTTAAATATACCAGAAATTCATAAGAAAAGCGCAAGGCGCCCGCCTATCGGCGACAAGCACAAGACGAGCCGGCCGAAAGGTTGTTCTTTAACCTTTTGGACGGATTGGCTTGTGACCTCGAGCCGATGGCGCCTGGAGCTGGACAATTCTCGAAGTCAAAATTTATACTTTCTTATCTCATAAGAAAAGCGCAAGCGCCTTGGTCAGCCTAATGCAAGATTAGAAAGTTCCCTTTTCCCAGCGTCCATTATTCAAATCGTTTGCAATACTCTTAAATTTATCATCAGACAAATTATACAATAAACCAATAATGATAGCTGCAAGAAGCAAGGCAACTGCTGGATAAAGCGTCATTGTACCTTTAATGCCAAGAAGCGTACCAGCCGTTTGGTGAGCGTTTGCAACATATCCAGTAGCTGCGAGAACACCGGCAGAAACAAGAGCGGCAAGTGACTGTGCCATTTTTCGCGAGAAGTTGAACGCTGCATAAGTAACACCTTCTTTGCGAATCCCTGTGTGCCAATGGCCATAATCTATAGCATCTGAAACAAACGCCCATGTTACACCATTTGAAATGGCTAAAGCGGCATAACCGATTGAAACAAAAATGATAAAAGTATAAACATTGGTCGGAATCACAAAGTTTAAAGCATCTGCAACCACTCCAACTAATAGTCCAGCCATTGCTGTTTTCTTTTTGCCAAAGCGGCGAACCAAAAATGGAATCAACGTAATCCCTACAACCGAACTGCCCATCTGGATAAAGTTAATAATAGGCTGCAAACCAACATGACCAAGATTATATTGACAGAAATAAATCATCATTGCGTTATTCGTATTCATGGCCGAAATCGTAAACAAGGTCATTAAAACTAAACACCATAATGGTCGATTTGTGAACACAACACGTAAATAATCTTTTGCTGTTTGTTTTTCTTTATTTCGAGCGTTTTCCGTTTTAATGTGTTCTTTTGTTCCTTTATAGCAGATAAAGAAGCCTATTACACCAATGAAGGCCATAATGGCAGCCGTAGCCGGATAGCCTAATTTTGTACTTCCGAACATCGATAAAATCGGAATAAAGGCAACGCCTGTAACCAATTGAGCACCGATTGATCCTGCCTGGCGTGTTGATGCCATAAAGGATCGTTCTCCGACATCCCGCGTCATAACGGAAGCCAAGGAACCATAAGGAACATTTGTAAATGAATAAACAAGACCCCAAGCCATGTAGGTACCATATGCCCAAGCGATTTTCCCGCCCATAGAAAGGTCAGGCATTGTAAAGGTAAGAACCGTCAAAACTGCAAGAATAATAGCTGAAAGCATCATGACGGGACGGAATTTACCACGTTTACCCGGTGTTCTTGCATCAATAAGTGACCCGGCCAAAGGATCCATAAAGGCATCAAAAATCTTCGTTATGGAAAAAACTCCAGCTGCCGCAGCAGCGCTAATGCCGGCAACATCTGTATAGAAATGCATTAAATAGGACTGGCCTAAGTCAAACATGAAGCCATTACCAAAGTCGCCAAATCCATAAAGCGCTTTCTCTTTTGTGGGTATTTTATTCGCTTCTTGATCTACTGATGTTTTATTTACTGCATCTTTTCTTAAGGTAGATGAATTTTCCATATAGTTGCCTCCAATTCTATTATGAAGCTTGAAATCACAATTGTTTTTTTGATATAATATTTGTTGATTTGTTTTTTCTAGGGATTCCCACCGAGTTTGCTAGTAATATTCGCCAATATTACTAGCAAACTCGGTGGGGTCTTTTTTTATAGGTAAGAAAGTATAAAAGTTTTTACCTAGAGAATTGTCCAGCTCCAGCGCCTAGCCCCTCGAGGTCACAAACCAATCCGTCCAAAAGGTTAAAGAGCAACCTTTCGGCCGGCTCGTCTTGTGCTTGTCTGGGCTGACCAAGGCGCTTGCGCTTTTCTTATAGGTCAAAACCAAAATATTCTTTTGCGTTTAGGTAACAAATGCCTTGGACAATTTCACCTAAAAACTCAAGGTTATTTGGAACTTCCCCATTTTCTACCCATTCGGCAATTAGAGAACATACGATTCTTCTAAAATATTCATGTCTTGTATAAGAAAGAAAACTTCTTGAATCCGTCAACATGCCGATGAAACGGCTGATAAGTCCCATATTGGCTAGTGACTTCATTTGTTCAATCATTCCATCCTTATGGTCGTTAAACCACCAAGCTGTACCGAATTGAATTTTTCCTGGGATTCCTCCACCTTGAAAATTACCAATCATTGAGGCAATAATCGCGTTGTCATTGGGATTTAATGAATAGATAATGGTCTTTGGAAGTCCACTTTCTTGTTCGATTAAATTTAATAATCGAGATAATGGCTTTGCAATCGATTCGTCATTCATAGAATCCCAGCCGGTATCAGGGCCCATCTCTTCAAACATTCTGCTATTATTATTCCGCAATGCATTTATGTGGAACTGCATGGCCCAGTCTAGCTCTTTATAAAGTTTGCCTAGAAACTTAAAGGTGAAGGTTTTAAATTTCTTTTCATCTTCAATAGAGACCTTGCTGCCTTGTAAGGCTACATTAAAAATCGCAGCAGCTTCTTCTTCTGAAGTTTCAGCATAAATCATTTGATCAATGGCATGGTCAGAGACCCTGCATCCTACTGAATCAAAAAATCTCACTCTTGACTCTAGTGCTTTAAGAAAATCCCCATAGGATTCAATTGAAATACCTGAAACGGTTTGGAGCTTTTCAACCCATGGTTGGAAGGTATTCCGGTTAATTTCTAAACCTTTATCCGGTCTAAAGCTTGGCAAAACTTTAACCTCAAAATCAGACTCATCTTTTAGTTTTAAGTGATATTCAAGGCTGTCAGTTGGATCATCGGTTGTGCAGACAACTTTTACATTTGATTTTTTAATTAAATCTCTTGCTCCAAAGCCTTGACTATTTAATAAACCATTAATCTTTTCCCAAATTTCTGGAGCACTTTTTTCGTTAAGTAATTCATGTATCCCGAAAAACCTTTGCAATTCTAGATGTGTCCAGTTAAATAGAGGATTTCCAATGGTCATTGGTACTGTTTTTGCCCAGGCGATGAATTTATCATAGTCAGAGGCACTGCCAGTAATGTACTCTTCATCCACACCATTTGCTCTCATTAAGCGCCATTTATAATGGTCACCGTAAAGCCAGATTTCAGTGACATTTTTAAAGGTCTTATTTTCATAGATTTCCTTTGGACTTAAATGGCAATGATAGTCGATAATAGGCATTTGTTTTGCATACTCATGATATAAGCGTTCAGCTATTTGATTGTTTAAAAGAAAATTCTCATCCATGAAATTTCTCATAGGTTCACCAGCTTCCTATTATTATGAATGTTAACGTTAACAATAATTAGTACTAAAAAAAGATTAATAATTTATTAGTTTGATGGAATGTTAACGTTAACATTTTTCTTCTTGTTTACATTCTAACGCCATTCGGCAAAAAATGCAATCGGTTACACAAAAAATATTATTTTAAGAGAATAGGAGTGGAAACAAGGGAAGCAAGGGGAAGCAAGGGGACGTATCCTTCGAACGACTTTACTTTTCTCTTCTTCGGGGGTTATGAACCCCTCTTATCCTTCGAACGACTTTACTTTTTTCTCCTTCGAGGGTTATGAACCCCTCTTATCCTTCGAACGACTTCACTTTTTTCTCCTTCAGGGGTTATGAACCCTTCTTATCCTTCGAACGACTTTACTTTTTTCTCCTTCGAGGGTTATGAACCCCTCTTATCCTTCGTACGACTTTACTTTTTTCTCCTTCAGGGGTTATGAACCCCTCTTATCCTTCGTACGACTTCACTTTTTTCTCCTTCAGGGGTTATGAACCCTTCTTATCCTTCGTACGACTTCACTTTTTTCTCCTTCAGGGGTTATGGACCCCATTATAAAAAATAACTGCCTTTCCTACAGGCAGTTACTTAGAATCTTAAATAGACCTTTTCCCTTTAACCCCATTTATGGAGTAGCTGACAGTGATTTCGGCACTTAAGGAATGGGAAACAGAGCAATATTTGTCTTTTGACAATTGAATCGCACGAATGACTTTGTCTTCAGGTAAATCCCCGTCTAAGGCATAGTGGAGATTGATATTTGTAAATCGTTTTGGGTGTTCCTCCGCCCGCTCGCCTTCCACATCTATTTGAAAGGAGCTGGGCTCAAGCCGCATTTTGTGCAGAATTGA
The DNA here is from genome assembly GCF_023715505.1 of Neobacillus cucumis. The sequence continues at coordinate 73,697 of NZ_JAMBOH010000011.1, forward strand.
AATAATATCCATTCCCGTGCAGCCTGCGACAGCCTGGAGAAGCAGTTCGGTCGGTCTTGCTCCCGTATTTTCTCCACCAACCTCTGGAGCGGCATCCAGTTTGATCTCATGGCCTGAGGGGGTCGTTCCTGCAAAGGCCATTTTACCTTTCCAGTTAATGGTTAAATCTAACATCGGCATTCCCCTTTCTATTTGCTTATTCTTGCCGTTAGAGCCGTACCTTATTTTTATTTTATTTAAATCGGCAACTCAATATTAACTTCATATAGGATGATTATTTATGAAGGACACATTCCTTCATCCTCAACCCCACTTTCTCTTTCATTCCCTTAATACGAAAAACCAAAACCCCTCTGCACTGAGAGGGGCCTGAATAATCACATATAGAGTCCAGCTATTTAATCTGAATAAATACAAATATCCCTGCGTTATTCTGGTTAGCTTGCTTTTCAATACTTACATTTTGCACCACGATCGTCAGTTTAGCACGCCTGTTCTCCTTCGTGAACGTAGCTTCTTCCGCTGTTATCATGCTCTTAGTTGCATTATAATGATAGAACTTATCAATGATTTCTTGAGTATTAAAACGGATAAGCTCTTGTCTGTCTTCTCCCACCAATCTCAAGTCAATACGTTTTCCTTTTGTATCTGTTACGAGGGTATAGGTCTTACCCGCCTTCTTAAAATCGTTAATCTTCTGCTCACCATTGTTATCGAATGGATAAAGATCCATTTGAATAAATCGATCAGATCCTTCAATATTAATCGGCATTGATGGCTCCATTGTCAGGTAGACGGATTGATTTACATCCCCCGATTCCTGATACTCTTGAAAGCCAAACGTATCCTTAAAATCCTTGTAAACATCAAAATTTCTCGGTAACCAAGCAATCTCCTTTGTATATCCCATGCGGTCTAAGTACTGAACAGTATTGGTTATAATCCTTCTATCCTTTTCAGATACGGACTCGTTAGGCTTAATTTTATTATTTTCGAGCATATCATATTTTAATAGCTCATCCTCAAGGGTTGCAATCTGACTGTTACGACTGATGGTAAACGCATCAACCGGAGGAACAATCGAAATGGCTGAAAAAATAATCAACAAAACCGCAATAATACCATTTTTCCGTACTGGTAAAAAGCTAAATAAAACACCAGCCATTATTGCAAATACACCAAACAAAATCACATAGTAACGGGTATGTGTAACACCCATTTCATTCAGACTTATGACCGAAGAGGAAACCTGAAAGAGAACAATAGGTATTAATACCTTAGGAAAAACCTTTCTAAAAAAGACCGTAAACTTATTCTCTAGCTCACTAACTAAGATATAAAGCAAAATAACGGTAATGGCATAAGAAACCAGCATTGGTTCAAGTAAATTATCGGCCCAAAATGCCCCGCTGATATTTTTTAAAATATAAAGCACTAAGATGAGCGTAAACACTGCTACTAGTGGGATCAAAATATACGAGAGCAGTATTCTCAAAAACGTCGGACAATGTGCAGCTTGATCAATCGTGTCGTCCTTCGCCCTTGAATAATCAGGGATGAGTGATAGGAAGTACAAGGGTGCAAAAAGAACAAATATAAGGTTGGCTGTATGTGGGTAAGCTGTATAACCAATCTTAAAAATCAGCTCATTATAGGCCACAAGGATAATCGCGATCCCGCCGTAGATAATACCAGAGAAAAAGAGGGAAATAAAAAATGACTTAAAGGTAATCATGAAACTTTTATTAAAACTGGTGTTGCTTTTAATTACGGGCACCCAGATGAAGGCCCAAAGCAGCGCAAACATGGCTACCACGATTCTAATTTCGATCTCTGTACTTAAATTTGGAGCTGGTCTAACAATCGAGTAGTATCCACCCGTTAGGATGATAGCCGCTCCCATTAGCATCAGTCGGGACGAAAATGTAGTATAGAATCGCTCATAACCAACCTGGGCGACAGCACTAAGTAACGCACCAAGGATAAAGGTTAAAAGTAACTTGGTATCATTCCTTTCTGTACTAATCGAATAAGCATTAGCCACGGCTGCAGCGAATAAGAAGAAAGTGGTTAAAGGAAAACGTCCAATGGCATCAGTTAACCCAGTAAGTCCTTCTTTAAACTTTTTCAACCATTTCATCTATTTCAAACCTCCCTTTTTACACACTTCCATTTTTTTCTAATAAAATTATATCATGTATCGGTACCCGATATAGTTATCTCCAACTTTTTCATTCACTTTAAAAACTGACAATTTCTATTTTTTATTCAAACCATCTACAGCATTTTCCAGAGGATTTCGACAAACTTCTCTAAAACCCTTCACATTTCCCGGGTAATTAACAATATTATCTAATTTATACCAAAACCGCCCAATATCTGATATCCTTAAATCTTTTAATATGATATTTTTAAATGAAGAATCTACCAAGCTTAGATGTCGAAAATCATAGATAAAGGGGATGACCCAATGAATAAAGTTGGTTTATTAAAAAATCTACGCAATGCTAGTCGAGGTAATTTGTTTTCAACAGAAATTCCCAAGGCTACAAAAGAAGATGGAAAAATAATTGAAGAATGGGTTGGAGAATTAGAAAAGGAAGGAAAAATCAAGTTAAGAGAATGTGTACAGCGAGAATACTCCGTTTATTTACATGGCATAATTAAGTATGCACGCGATTAATCGGGTACCTTTTTATATCTGGGGTGAAACACAATAGGACACAGTTCTTCAACTAATTGATATCTAATTTTATACTTAATTAGGAGAATTCGTGATTATGTGATACACTTTTGATTACCATTTGATTTACTTGTTTACATGTGCCCTACTCATTCGTGAGTGGGGCTCCTTGTTTTTAAAAGAAGAAATAAAAAAACAGACTCTATAAAGAGCCTGCTTTAGTTTGTTCTTATTATGAAGCTTTACGTACGTTAGCTGCTTGAGCTCCACGTTGACCTTGCTCAACGTCAAAAGTAACTGCTTGACCTTCGTCTAAAGATTTGAAACCTTCGCCTTGGATAGCTGAGAAATGAACGAATACGTCTTCTCCACCGTCACGTTCGATAAATCCGAAACCTTTTTCTGCGTTAAACCATTTTACTTTACCTTGTTCCATTTTGTTTCCTCCTGCTGTGCGCTTTGCACACAATGTGTTACTATCCTTGCACTCAGTGATCATCAAGACGAAAAGTTAATCTTATGCTATCCTTTACACCGAACAAAAATAATTCTTCTAAAGTTTAACATTTTTCGGAAAAATTTGCAAGAGGAATTAAAAACAACCATTTTTCCCAATCATGGAATTTACACACCTGGTCTTGGATTCTTATGTTTTTCTTATTCAAGTAAAGTACCAGTTAGGTAGTATATTATGACTTTACTTTTTAATTATTTGCTTTCGTTCCTCCATTTGAGGAGGTTCTTCCATCCAGCCATTTTTAATCATTATTTTCGCGCGAGCTGAACTTACCCTTTGTAATAAGGCGGAACACGAAGCCACTCATGCCGATCTAAGTATTGTTTTACGGTTAACCCCGCCATGGTTTTCTTCAAGATAATTTTTGAAAAAAGTAACCCAACATCGGCCCGTATCGATTCAGTTAGACCTTTGGCGGCATAGTTGACTCCCATCGCCTGATTATAGGACATGAGGTTAGCCAGCTCCTCGTCATTCAGCCTTGCGCCCTCCGGTATATTCTGAAAATCCCCGAGTGGTTTTTCAGACGTAGTATTTGGTAATGGGATACCTTCTTTCTTTAGAAACTCGATCAACTCGTCTCGAATCGGGACATGCACAGTTTCTCTAACATCCCTTAAAATTTGTTTCAATTCCGGATCAAGAGCTATATTGTAACCAATTTCTTCATTACGCATGGTGATTTCCGTTCCTAAAAGGAAAAACCCAGGTTAGAAACCTCCATTACATTCAAAGGTCTTTTTTCTCCATCCATAAAAGGTTCAAATGCATCACGTATCATGTCAAATAGTTTCATGTTTCAAAATCCCACCAAACTTTGGATATTCTTTGTCCTGATGGTATTTCCAATAGCTCATAAAACATGCTTATTATTCTTCATTTCTTGACTTAAAGAAAAAAACCTCATTTACCGATGATACGGTTCACCGTGATGTATCAAAATGAGGTCTTATCGTTATATAGAGCAGACTCTGCGGCTTTATATTTCTCGATTAAACGAGAAAAGCCGTGCGATACCCATATGATTCGCACGACTTGATATTTGTTTTTTACGCTATTCCATTAGGCAAATGCGCCCCGTATTTTGGAAGAATCGTATCCTTGGTATAAACATCCACTTGTCGAAGTGTTTCCACGATAGCCGGCATATCCAATGCCTTGACAAGTTCATTAATCGCTTGAACACCCGCATCTGCATGTACTTCTCTTTCTTCGGGTGTTTTCAAAAGCGGTGTAGCCATATGGTCAGATGGCTTATCAAAGTAAGAACCCACTGCTCCTGATTGATAAGCATATTTTCCTAATGTATTACCAGGATTCTTACTCATGCCTGCTAACATCGCTTGAACATCATAAGTAACAGAGTGAGATTCAGGTACATTCAATGGAACATCTTCTAATCTACCTAAAACTTTATAAGCACCGATGGTCATATTATGAAATGAATCCATCAGATTGAAATTGGCTGCCTCTGCTGCTTTTAATACATCCATATACAAGACGGGTACTTTTGTTTCATCAAAGAAATCACGAACCATGCCGCTTACGGTCAAATAGGCTGGACCATGACTGGTAATATAAATTTGTCGTCTAAAGCCTTGTTTTAATAATGACTTTGCAATCTTGTCTAAATAAGCCATTCCGTCTTTTATGCTCATTTGAATGGTACCCTTGCCAACAATCGTTCCGCCTGGGAAGAAATAAGGTAAGTTGTGCAAAACAAGCCCATCTGATTCTTCAGCCATTTTTAACGCAATAGCTTCTGCCAAAACGGTTTCAGAGTCCAACGGTAAGGCTCCATGAGTTTCCGTTACTCCAACTGGAACATAGATAATATCATTGTTACTTAAATAATCTTCGACTTCCCCATTTGTCATTTTTGAAAGGAATCTAGTACGCATATGAACCTCTTCTTTCTCTCCTGCAATTTCACTTTATGAAGAATTACGATATGGGAGCCCCTATTAAGATGCTCTTCTTTCTTTTAATGCTGCATACATTTCATTTGTTCTTTTTGAATTTAGGTTATAAATGAAACCTACACCGATTAACATGATAATGAATGCAATAATTGGCATACCAGTGTACATCTTTAATACACCTTCAGCCACTGCTGGTGATTGAGATTTTGCTCCAGAAACGAAGCCAACCCAGCCTAAAGCATAACTTCCGAGTGCAGAACCTAATCCCATACCTACTTTACGAGCAAAGGAATAAAGGGAATAAAGGGTTCCTTCGTAATGCTTTCCAGTTTGAAGTTCTGCATAGTCGATACAATCTGTTACAAGAGCCCAAACAACCATAACGAAGACGGATGAACCGATTGTAGCAAGGTTATATAAAACCATGAACACGTATACATTTTCAAAAATAACCAATGTCATTAAAGCAGTCGCAACTAAACTGAAGATGGATGTGGCAATAACTAAATTTCTTTTATTGAACTTAACAACTAGTTTAGGAACGATCACGAATAATATCAGTGTAACACCGATGCTAATGAAAGAATTAATAGCGAAAGCACCTGGCATATGATAACGTTCTGCAAAGACAATGGGAGCTAATTGGCTTACACCATTTATCATTAAAAGTGAACCAATGGATGCAAACATCATACCAATTAACGGTCTATTTTTTATCGCTACTGTAAATGCATCCTTAAAACGATAATCGGATTTTGCCCCTTCTTGTTGATCATCATGAATACGTTCTGTTGTTAATTTTACAAGTCCTGTATAAGCTAATACCGATAAAATACTAAAAACAATCGCAATTTTGAAGAATGCGTTTGGAACTATAGAATGGGATTTATCATAGATAAACATTGGAACGAAAGATAAAAATCCAAGACCAACAACCATACCGCCAATCGCACGAGCACAAGATAATTTTGTACGTTCAACAGGATCATTCGTTATAACAGATGCAAGAGAACCGTAAGGAATGGAATCCGCTGTATAAGCGACACAGAAGAATAAATAAACGAATACTACCCAAACATGAGTGGCTGCAGATCCCCAACTAGATACATTTGCAAAAGCTAATAAACAAGATGCTGCTAATATCCATTTAGAAATATTAATATATGGTAAAAATTTATCGCCAGATTTCCCTAATCTCCAACGGTCTGGAATCGTTCCCATAATCACATTACAAATGGCATCAAAGAATTTACCTAACAAAAACATCGTCCCCATAAAATAAGGACTAACACCCAATACATAGGTACAAAACATTAAGAAAAATCCGCCTATAAATAAGTTAACGAAACTTCCTCCAATATCCCCCAGCGCATAACCAACTTGGTCTTTTACTCCAAACTTCTTCATAAGCCACCCTCCTCCATCTTTTTTATAAAGTTAGCGATATCTTTCATGCTGTTTTACTAAACACACCCCTCTTTGTAAGCGCTTTACACATTACTTAATTAGTATACATCTAATGACACTGGCACTTTTAAACTATAATTGCATGTTTTTATAGTATAATTGCATGAATTTTTATCCAAAAAAGGGAAAGTAAATACGCAGTTCGTAAAAAAAGAGCAAAATAAATAGGCGCATGATTTTCTCATACACCACTAAAAGGAACGTACTCACACGTACGTCACTTCTTTTATAGAGATTTCTTACTCTTCCTTTTAAACTCTCCGGGAGTTACTCCTTCTACCTCTTTGAAAAACTTAGAAAAATACGGAGGGTTGCTAAATCCAACCATAAAGGCAATTTCCGTCATGGAAAGATTGGAGAATAGAATAAGCTCTTTTGCCTCTCGTATTCTTCTCAAATTTCGATAATTACTAATAGTTATTCCTTTTTCTCTCTTAAACGCACGCATTAAATGTGAAGGATGAACATGTAATTTCAATGCCATTTCTTCTAGTGAAATGTCCTCCGCAAAGTTCATCTCTATATAGTTTTCCGCCTTCTCCACAATCGTTAAATTTTTGCTTTTAGATTTACGTATTGTTGGGTCGGAATATTCTGTTACCATATTCCCATGAATTTGATCAAGTTCAGAAATTGCGTTGGCATGCTCAATCATAATAGCATATTTCTCTGATATAAAATGGCATTGCCATGGGCTTAAACCACCTTTTTCAGCAGCATAACTATAAAGCGTATTGTGTGATAATAAAATATTCTTGTAGGACCGGAGCCTATTATTCGGGACTCTATTAAGGATGTTTAATCTTTCCTCTCCAATCCCCTGTTGAATGTCTCTTTCAAAGCTGTTTATAATTGCAGGGTCACAAAGTTGTATTCCAAGAAGTAACTGTTCTCTAAGTTTATGAGCATTTTCAATGAATTCAGGTGTAATCCCATTTTGACTTTTATGGGCATTTAAAGTATTGGGTTGATGATGTTCCTTCATTTAAAGTCCCTGCCTTATTTTACGTTATGTTACAGCTCCCCGTAATGCGTCTAAATGAGTTTTTTAACTAGCTGACATTCATTTACCTAGTTATTTGTTTCATAATAAAAACAGAGGCATTGTTATAACTGCCCCTGTTGATAACTATAATGCTATTTTCAAGAAGTCTTAAGAAACACGTTTGGTTTGAGCTCCCGCTGCACGCTTTCCGATGCCAAATGCGTAATAGCTGATGGAAACAAGCGCCAGAAAAACAATCCCTACAACAAGCGATACACGGGTATCTTTATTAAACCACATTCCTATTAATATTAGAACCAGGAAAGCGATTGTCAGGTAGTTTGATACAGGGGCAAAAGGCATTTTGAATGGATGATTGTCCATTTTATCCCCCTTCTCTTTTCTGAATCGAATTTGGCTGATCAGAATAACAAACCACGGAATCATCCCTGGAAGTACACTAGCACTATAGACATAGACGAATAGATTTTTTGGTGCAATATAACTTAAAATAATCCCCACGGCCAAACCAACCAGTACACCGATCGTACTTAAAAGGGGTACCCCATTAGAAGATAATTTCGTAAAGATTTTTGGTGCTTGTCCATTGACGCCCAATGTGTAAAGCATTCGGCCTGCACTGTAAATCCCGCTGTTGCACCCGGACATTGCCGAAGTGATGACAACAAAGTTAATAATTCCGGCTGCCGCTGTAACTCCAAGTTTTGCAAAGGTTGCAACAAATGGACTGCCAATTGAATGCAGCTGATCCCATGGATAAACGGTCACAATCACAAAGATTGCCCCAATATAAAAAATTAATATCCGCCAAATAATGCTTTGGGTCGCTTTTGTTAACGTTTTTTGCGGATCTTCTGCTTCTCCCGCTGTAATCCCGATTAATTCGACACCTTGATATGCCCCAATAACCAGTGATAGTGCAAAAAAGAATCCTGACCAGCCACCTGTAAAAAAGCCGCCATGTTTCCAAAGGTTTGATAACCCGGTTGGGGTTCCTCCATTGCCAAGTCCGAAGAAAATAAGACCAAATCCGGCAACTATCATGATTAAAATAGTGACAACTTTGATTAACGAAAACCAAAATTCAAATTCACCAAACGATTTAACCGAGATTAAGTTGGCTGCCCCAAGAATCACAAAGGCAACCAAACCGGGAATCCAAGCGGGGAGATCTGGGAACCAATACTTCATGTATGCCCCAACGGCAATAATTTCTGACATCCCGACAATTACCCACTGAAACCAGTTGCTCCATGCCGTTAAATACCCAGCTAATGGATGAATATACTTATATCCAAATGTTGCGAAAGAGCCCGTACTTGGCTCCAAATATAACATTTCTCCCATTGCCCTCATAATAAAAAAGATAAAAATTCCTGCAATCATATAGGCAAACAGCACAGAAGGACCCGTCCATTGAATGGTACTTGCTGACCCCATAAATAATCCGACACCAATTGTACCGCCTAACGCAATCATCTGAATATGACGTGATTTTAAGCCTCTCTTTAATTCTTTTGTTTCCACTTTGACTCCCTCCTTCCAACTAATTGCTTCTTACTTACTTATCTGAATTATTATTCAATTATAATACTACTATATAAAAAACACAATTGTATTTTTCAGAAAAACATCTACATATCTAGCTTTTTTTAAATAAAAGTATTAAGAATATAAACTTATTTTTGAATTTTACAATAACTTTATCGACCATATTATTCATATAAATAACACATTCCCTCATATTGAAAGGTGCTGTATCTGTTTTCCGCAAAAAACCTCATTTACTTATGGTACGGTAGCGTAACATATCTAAATGAGGTTTTTTTAATGGAGAGCCCATTGGAGAAGAATTTAACTTTTAAAGGCAGTACTTTTTATTTTGATTTATCTAAAATAGCAGTTAGTGGTTAGCAGGATACCGTTAAGGATGAAACGATTAACCAATAATCAACTCGGTTTCATTTTCCCTTTCTAGTATTTCCCGTGCTACGTCTTTTGCCGATTTTAATCTTGAACGGTCAGTCACAAAGTTATTTTCATCCCAAAATGGAGTATCCATCCCCCCCATATAGACACCGGAAACAGAAATCGAAGTATTCTCTAACTCTTTCACTAAGGCTTCGGTGAACCCTCGAATCGCAAACTTACTTGCACAATAGGCTGTTTCCTGAACTTTCCCGCGTAATCCAGCGGTTGAAATAATGTTCATAATTTTTCCGGCATTCCGTTCCAAGAAGGTCGGCAATATTGCCTTTGTTACATAAATCGTTCCCTTTACATTCGTATCGATCATATCACTGATTTTATCCGCTGAGATTTCTTCCAGGGGGCCAAAGTAACCGATACCAGCATTATTAATCACTTGATCAATTTTTTCTGTTTTATTCAATTGTAAAGCAATTGTTCAACCATTTTAGGATCTGTAATATCACAGGTCGCTGATGTAGCACTTCCGTTTGTCTTTCCTATCATTTGTCTAACTTCATCCAAATGAGATGGTGTTCTTCCCACCAGAATGATTCGATTTCCTTCTTGGGCATATGCAAGGGCAAGTTCTTTACCAAGCCCTGTACCTGCCCCTGTAATCAAGATCGTTTTCAATCTTTACACCTCCAAATTAATTTTCAACGCTTTAAAAAACCTTGTACCGTACAACAGGCATTTTCACATTGAAATGGTCAGCTGCGGTTGCCCTCCCCCAGATCAGAAAGTGTTTGTGTCGATAAATCCTCCTCAAATCATCTCTTCAAGGCTTTCATTGTTTTTCTGCATAGGTAAACGGAATTTAAGTAAGCTTATACAAAAATAAACGATGGATACGATTAAAACCATCAGCCATATTTGTTTGACAACAGGTGTGTTCCAAATTCCTAAAAAATACAATAAAGACGGGATCGTTAAGGTAACCCAGGATTGAATAAAGGCAACCCGTCCAAGATAATGGTCAATCTTCATTTGCAGTGAATTGGATAAAAAGAATAACAGCCACAGAAAAGCCCACATTCCCCATGTAATCGCACTGACAGCATCATGGAAGTGGATCACGGCTGTGAACGTATAAACAACCGCGATAACCGCCACCCACAAACAAAACCAGCCAAGTCCCCTGCCATCAAGTCCTGTTAATGCGGTGACCCCAACATATAAATAAGTTAAACCAAATAAAAAGATAGATGCGTAGTTATACAACTCCCAATGATGTTGACCCGACACCATGATTAAATAAAAAGGTATAATCAGTTGGATGACTCCTACAAACAGATTAAAAACCCCAACACTTTTTGCTTCTGCTTTTCCTGTTAACATCAAACTATTAAGAAATAAAACGGCACCCGAAAGAAATAATCCGACGAAACTCATATGCTTTGTTGTGAAAGATTATTTTCACAACATTCCCCTCCTTCAAAAAGGAAAAAGCAGTTTTCCATCCTCCTCTACAGGGTGAAAAAATGCTTTTTCAACAGATTATAAAACAATACTTACAATCACAGCCGATAACACACTTACCAGAGTGGCGCCGTATAAAAGCTTTAAGCCAAATTTGGCGACAACATTACCCTTTTTCTCGTTAAGGCTTTTTACGGCTCCAGCAATAATCCCGATCGATGAAAAATTGGCAAATGAAACAAGGAAAACAGAAATAATTCCTAATGTGCGAGTGCTGAAGGCATCCCCTATTTTCGCCAGGTCCATCATGGCTACAAACTCATTGGTTACAAGCTTTTCGGCCATTATACCGCCAGCTTGGACAGCCTCTGAAAATGGAATTCCCATGATAAACGCAATCGGCGAAAAGATATATCCCAATATCTCCTGGAATGTAATATGAAAAATTAAATCAAAAATATTATTAATGGCAGCCATTAAGGCAACAAAACCAATTAGCATCGCACCGACAATCACGGCTACTTTAAAACCATCCATAATGTATTCGCCTAACATTTCAAAAAAGCTCTGCTTTTCTGTTTCCTGGATATCAAGAATATCCTCGTTTGGATTTACCGTATAAGGGTTAATAATAGAAGTGATGATAAATCCGCCAAATAAATTCAGAACAAGTGCCGTAACCACGTACCTTGGTTCAACCATGGTCATATAGGCACCGACAATTGACATTGAAACGGTGGACATCGCTGATGCACAAAGGGTATATAAACGATGGGCAGGCAAGAGACCGAGCTGCTTTTTCACCGTAATAAACACTTCAGATTGACCAATCATGGCCGAAGCAACCGCATTATAGGATTCCAATTTCCCCATTCCGTTTACTTTGCTGAGTAATAACCCAATGGCTTTCATAATAAACGGCAGGATCTTCAAATACTGAAATATTCCAATTAGCACGGAAATAAACACGATTGGCAGCAATACATTTAGGAAGAATGGCATTTCTCCTTTATTGGCAAGTCCCCCGAAAACAAACGAGATCCCGGCACCTGCATAGCCTAATAATTTATTAAAGACTCCTGCAAATACTTTGATTAAATCCAGGCCTAACGTGGTATTTAATAATAATGCTGATAATATGACTTGAATAATGACCATAAGAATAATCGGTTTTATTTTGATGTTTTTCCGATTATTGCTTGCCAAGTATGCCAGTCCGAAAACAACAAGCAGTCCGATAATCGCAATGATGTATTTCATTGTAAGTCCTCCAAAAGTTGTTCGTATTCGCTTTCATTACAAACAAAAAAATTTATTTTGTTAAATCTTTAGAAGAAAAAAACCCGGGCAGCAATTCATCAATGGTGGTCTCCATCTTTTCGCCGTTTAAATTAGCTAAAATAATTTTTGTGTCTTTATCACAGAATTCGGCCATTACTTGGCGACAGGCACCACAAGGTGAAACAGGGCCCTCCGTATCAGCAACAACAACGATTGTATCTATTTCCTTTTTTCCTTCAGAAACCGCTTTAAAAATAGCCGTTCTTTCAGCGCAATTGGCCAATCCATAGGAGGCGTTTTCAATATTGCAGCCTTGAAAGACATGATGATCTTTTGTCAAAACGGCTGCGCCTACTTGAAAATTTGAATAGGGCGTATACGCTTTTTTCCTGGCTTCGATTGCTTGATCAAGTAATGTTTGCATGTCCATTTGTTCGTCATCCTTTCAAATATGTTTTGGTATCCAGGCTGGCGATAAGACCAGCCTTTAAATTTTTTCCAGTTTGCACAAGATGATGTTTCTCCATTTATGATGCCAATTATTGAATTTCTGTATAGATCAGTGTAGGTGCGGCTACCTTTTCATCTGTAACCTTATAAGCGGAGTAAATTTTTTCGATTACTTCCTGAACATTTTCTTTGTTACTATGAATCGTAACCAAGGACTCTCCTGCCTCGACATGATCCCCCACTTTCTTATGAAGGACAACGCCTACTGCCAAATCGATGACAGATTCTTTTGTGGCCCGTCCTGCTCCTAACATCATAGCAGCGGTTCCAACCGTTTCCGCCGTAATTTCCGCCACATAACCAGAAGTTTTTGCTGGAACTTCAACCATATAGGAAGCGGTTGGAAGTTTACTAGGATCATCCACAACTGATGCATCTCCTCCTTGTGCTGCAAGGAAGGTTTTAAAGGTTTGTAATGCCTGGCCGCTCTGAATCGACTCTTTTAACATTTCACGTGCCTGGTTAAAATCAGAAGCTTTTTCAGCCAATACAACCATATGACTTCCAAGTGTTAAACAGAGTTCTTGCAAATCTTCAGGTCCTTGTCCTTTAAGCGTATCAATCGCTTCTTTTACCTCAAGAGCATTGCCGACTGCAAAGCCGAGCGGCTGGCTCATATCGGAAATGATTGCCTTTGTTTTCCGGCCGACCCCATTGCCGATCTCCACCATCGACTGAGCTAATTCTTTCGCATCGTCAAGATTTTTCATGAATGCTCCGCTGCCTGTTTTAACATCTAGAACAATCGCATCAGCGCCTGCAGCAATTTTCTTACTCATAATGGAACTGGCAATCAGCGGAATGGAGTTAACCGTTGCGGTTACATCCCTAAGTGCATACAATTTTTTATCGGCAGGTGTTAAATTCCCGCTCTGACCAATGACAGCTACTTTATTTTGATTCACTAATTGGGTAAATTCTTCATTTGAAATTTCCACATGGAATCCCTTAATCGATTCCAATTTGTCAATTGTTCCTCCAGTATGGCCTAAGCCTCTTCCTGACATTTTTGCAACTGGAACGCCGACAGAGGCAACAAGAGGTGCCAGCACAAGGGTTGTTGTGTCGCCAACTCCACCGGTACTGTGCTTATCTACTTTAGTCCCTTCTATGCCTGAGAGGTCGATTTGGTCACCGGATTGAACCATTGCCTCCGTTAAGCTAACGCGTTCCTCTTTTGTCATTCCCTGAAAAAACACAGCCATTGCAAAAGCTGACATTTGATAATCAGGAATATCTCCTGTTGTAAACCCGTTTATCAAGAATTGAATTTCTTTTTTGGTTAATTCGTAACCATCACGTTTTTTCTCAATTACATCAACCATTCTCATTGAAGCGCACCTCTTTTTGTATAAATATTATCTAATACTTTATCGAAACCTAGTACCTGAATACAAACGTAAGATGTCAGACGTCTAACAGACAACTTTATTTTACTCCTTTGTTACTAAAGTTGTAAACCCTTTCTTTTTTTGAAGTTAATGGTAATCGCAACCAGTACAATGGAGGGAGGTTTACCTTTTCGCTGAGTTCGTTTTTATAAAGCCAGCGCTTTCATTTTTGCAAAATTCTTATTTTTTAACACTGGCAAAGAGTTTTTAAATCCATATGATTACTATAGTAGTAGTAACCTATTTTGTAAAGTGGTTTCCAATTTGTTTTAGTTTTATGATTTATCAAAAAAATAGGTAATAAGAAAGAATGATCTTACAAATCTTCTTGTTATGGATATAAGGGGAAGGTTCTCATGCTAGTTTTAGAGTTCAAAAAACAGGGGGGGGTTTACGATTTCTAATCAAAGGGAAGAAGCACGGGGACGGTTCCCGTGCTCCTAAGAGGCCTAATTAGGCCCCTTCATCTTTTTTTATATCTGCTACAATACATAATTAAATAGTTTACCGATATTCTCTACTTCCACAGTTACGGCATCGCCTGCCTTCATTGGACAACTGCCAGATGGGGAACCAGTAGCCAAAACATCACCAGGCTCCAGTGTCATAATCTGTGAAACCCAGCTGATAAGGAAAGGAATGGAGAGTGACATCTGATTCGTATTTCCATCTTGTACGATTTTTCCATTTAAAGTGGTAACGATTCGTAAATTAGTTGGATCAAGGCCTGACACAATCCACGGCCCCAACGGTCCAAATGTGTCAAAACCTTTGCCGCGTGTAAATTGGGGATCCGTTTTTGTAAGGTCTCTTGCCGTTACATCATTAAAGATTGTACAGCCAAAAACATAATCCAAAGCCTCTTCTTCTTTTATATTTTTACCACGTTTTCCAATGATAAGGGCTACTTCCCCTTCCATTTCTACCTGCTTGGTTAAATCACTTGACGGAAGAATGATATCCTCTCCATTTGGAATCAAGGAAGAGGCTGGTTTTAAAAACATAAATGGCTCTTTGAGGTTAGCCTTTCCCCCGGTCTCCCTTGCATGTTCAGCATATGTCCAGCCAAAATTAATCACCTTTGAGGGTGCTACAGGCTCTAAAACTTTGACATCACTATATTTAAGTCTTATACCATCATATTTTAGTTGATTGTTTGCAATTTCAGTAAAAGTACTGGACAATTGTAAAATTTCATCACCCTCAACAATTCCGTAAAATACTTTACCGTTAGAATTCTGATAACGAACGATCGTTTGTGTTTTTTGTAAAACCTTCATTAGCGTACCCACTCCATGTATGGATGTATCTTGTCACGTGTCCTTATAAAGACAGAATTGTAGATTGCCCTCATAGTCGACCTATTTTTCGATCTCCACTATTAAAGCAAACGAATAAGTGGTTCGATTTCGATATCGTCTTCTTGATCTGATTTGGCGGTTAAGTCCTCTGCCATTGGCGTTTCAATGATTTTCTTAACCTGTTCCAAAGATTCAGCTTGTCCCAACGCCCACATTAATTTGGGAACGATAGCTTCTGTATTCATATCCCCAGATAAAATAACTTGATGCTGAGCTACCTTTCGGCCCACTTCATATAGAAGCAGGTCTTCTCCTTCTTCCAGGCATTGCGTGGTAATTACGATCGCAACCCCCTGTTCCGTAAGCTCTTGGATTTTTGAAAGCAAGTTCCTTCCTTCAAAAGGCAAGCCGCCATTACCGAAGCTTTCAATTATGATTCCTTTATATAAATCTTTTAAATAATCAAACGTCTCAGGCTTCATACCAGGATATAATTTCATCAGAAATACATCGGTACATAGGTTAGCGTTAAAAGAAAACTCTTTCGACGCCCGGACAGGTTTCCATTGGTAGTGTATTTCATTTCCATTTACGTAAGCGACATACGGATGGTTAATACTTTCAAATGCATCATAACTTTTTGTTCTCATTTTGACTGCTCTCGTTCCGAGAATGACTCGGCCATCAAATAGGACAAATACGCCGCCAATATCCTCACAAGCAAACCGAAGCGCATCGGTAACATTTTTCTTCGCATCGGTTTTTTGAAAGCTGATCGGAACTTGGGATCCGGTCAGCACCACCGGTTTTTCCAGCCCCTGAAGCATATAGGAAAGGGCTGAGGATGTATACGCTAACGTATCGGTCCCATGTGTAATGACAAATCCGTCATAATCATGATAATGGATATAGACGGCCTCAGCGATCTTTATCCATTGCTCTGGCTGCAAATTGGTACTATCGATATTCATGATGATTCTTCCGTCAACATGAACATCACCTGATGTTTCTGGTAAAAAGTTCAGCAATTCTTCAACAGACAATTCAGGAACAAGCCCCTCATTCCTCTCCACTGAGGCAATGGTTCCACCGGTAGCAAGCAATAAAATCTTCTTCACAAGCAACATCTCCATTGAAAAAGGATGGTCAAGATTTACGCGCAACGCGTATTTATATAAGCTATTATATAACTAAATTATGAAAAATCAATATAATGTTCTCGTTTCGCGTATATTTTTCTAGTATTCGCTAATTTTCAATGGTATAATAAATCCAATATTAAAAAGCTGGAGGCCTCGAGAGCATGCTGGAACGTTTATCTGTATTAAGAAAAGAGCGAAAATGGTCCCTACAAGAAACGGCCGACAAACTTGGGATAGCAAAAAGCACTTATGCCGGTTACGAATCAGGATACCGTGAACCCTCCCTCCATTCCTTATTACAAATTGCAGGTTTATTTGATACAACGGTGGATTACTTATTAGGAGCAGAAAAGGATGATACTATTGAAATTACCGATTTTGCAAAAAGCCACAGTCACAGACTTTCAATAGATGGGGAACTTTTATCAGTCGATGAATTAAACGATTTTGTCTCTTTTGTGAGGGTGAAAAGAATATTGAGTGCAAAGGGAATGAGTAAAGAAGCCTAGATATGGGATCATCATAGGGTTTTCCAATAACAAAACAGCACCTCTAATGAACATTAGAAGGTGCTGTTATTTTTTTAGAAAAGTACTTTTAAACCATTTACTCTCTTTCCAGCAGGGCTGCACCGGCGATTCCGGGATGTGTCATTTCATAGGGGTCGAGGATCAGATTAAGCTCATCTTCTGTTAACACATCATACTTCAAGCACAGTTCCCGGATGGGAGCACCGCTTAAGATGGCCTCCCGTGCAATTTTAGCCGCTGCTTCGTACCCAATATGGGGGTTAACGGCCGTAATGACGCCAACACTTTTTTCTACATAGTCTTTTAATCTCTCTTCATTCGCCTTTATTCCTTTTAAACAATTTTCGGTAAAACTGCGGAAGGCATTATTCATAATGCTGATCGACTGCAGAAGATTAAAAACGAGAACAGGCTCCATTACATTCAGTTCAAGCTGTCCTGCTTCGGAGGCAAGGCAGATCGTATGGTCGTTCCCAATGACTTGAAAGGCTACCTGATTAATGACCTCTGGCATGACTGGATTTACTTTTCCTGGCATGATCGAAGAACCAGGCTGACGTGCTGGCAACATGATTTCACCCAAACCGGCTCTTGGTCCTGAAGCCATTAAGCGCAGGTCGTTAGCGATTTTTGACATATTAATCATACACACCTTCAATGCTGCTGATACTTCTGTATAGGCATCTGTATTTTGCGTCGCATCGACAAGATGTTCAGCACCCACCAGCGGCAGGCCGCTTATATCTTTAAGATGTTTGACCACATACTCTATATAACGCGGGTCCGCATTTAAACCTGTTCCTACGGCTGTTGCCCCCATGTTCAATTCATACAAATGCTGGCGTGATTGCTTAATCCGTTTGATATCACGTTCGACTGCGCGGCTATATGCTTCAAATTCCTGCCCAAGTCGAATCGGTACCGCATCCTGAAGATGGGTGCGTCCCATTTTAATCACAGGATTGAACTCCTCCGCCTTTTGCTGAAAGACGGAATGCATCTCTTCCATGGTTGCCAATAGTTTCTCTAAAAGATTTAGAACGGCAATATGAATCGCTGTAGGAAATGAATCATTCGTCGATTGTGACATATTGACATGGGTATTAGGACTGCAGTGGAAATAGTCCCCCTTTTCTTTCCCTATTAACTCAATGGCACGGTTGGCAAGGACTTCATTTACATTCATGTTAATTGAGGTTCCTGCGCCGCCTTGGATAGGATCGACGATAATTTGATCGTACCATTTGCCTTCCATCATTTCATCTGCTGCCTTAATGATCGCTTCTCCAATGCCTGAATAGAGCCGTTTAACCTCTATATTTGCCATCGCAGCTGCTTTTTTCACCATCGCCATTGCCTTAATTAATTCTTCATGAATTCGATACCCAGTGATGGGAAAGTTTTCAACCGCGCGAAGTGTCTGGACCCCATAATAAGCTTCGGCAGGAACTTCTTTTGAGCCTAAAAAATCCTTTTCTGTTCTCATTGGACTCTTTGTGATGGACATATCTTTCACTCTCCCCTATGTAAAGTAAAATCATAAACAGCATCTCCATAAAAGGAACATCAAATTTACGCGAAACGCGTATTTACACTAGCTATTATATTATTAAATTTCGAAAAATCAATATAATGTTCTCGTTACGCACACTATTATTCTAGTCTATCCCATAACTCTTATCAGTTGGTGAGATAATCAATTATTTTTAATCTTCTGAAGATAAAAATCGAAAATGTTCTCGTTTTGAGTACAAAATATTGATTTCTTTCTATTTTCAGTTTATAATTTCCATAAAAGTTCGCATAACGCGCATATTTTTTGAAATGGGGGTGTTACGGATTAGGAGGTTATTAAAAATATAAAACTCCTAATTAACAAAAGTTGTATAGATAATGATGTTTGGGAATTTTTTGTAAACGCTTTATACCTTTGTTCTAAATATGAGAGGGGAAAACAAATGAATCAATTGCATCGAAAAATGGGGACTTTTTCATTGACTATGGTTGGGCTCGGATCGATTATTGGGTCCGGTTGGTTATTCGGAGCTTGGAGAGCGGCACAAATTGCTGGACCAGCGGCTTTTATCTCTTGGATCATTGGTATGATCGTCATCTCATTTATTGCACTTTCTTATAGTGAATTAGGCTCCATGTTTCCTGAAGCAGGCGGAATGGTAAAATATACGCAGTACTCACACGGCTCGTTTGCAGGATTTCTCGCGGCATGGGCAAACTGGATAGCAATTGTTTCTGTCATTCCAGTTGAGGCCGTGGCATCTGTTCAATATATGAGTTCCTGGCCATGGAAATGGGCGCAATGGACACATGGTTTAGTAGCAAACGGAAGTCTTACCGGAGGAGGTTTAGCCATTGCCTCTGGATTACTAATAATCTACTTTTTCATTAATTACTGGACAGTCAGTTTGTTTTCAAAAGCGAATTCATTTATTACGGTCTTTAAAATCATTATACCTGGACTTACGATTGGGACACTTTTATTTGCCGGCTTTCATGCCTCTAACTTTACTTCTACAGGAAGTATCGCACCGAACGGCTGGGCGGGTGTGCTTACCGCTGTAGCCACTTCTGGTATTATCTTTGCATTCAATGGTTTTCAAAGTCCAATTAATATGGCGGGTGAGGCAAAGAATCCTGGACGTTCTATCCCCATTGCCGTAATTGGTTCCATTTTAATTGCCACCGTTATCTATGTTTTATTGCAGATTGCTTTTATTGGGGCAGTTAATCCGTCTATGATCGCAAACGGATGGCACCATTTAACTTTCAATTCACCGTTTGCCGACTTAGCTATTTCATTAGGCATAAACTGGTTAGTAATTATTCTTTATTCTGATGCTTTTATTTCTCCTTCCGGGACAGGTATTACTTATACGGCAACCACTTCACGGATGATTTATGGAATGGAACAAAGCAAGTACTTTCCAAGTGTATTTGGAAAACTTCATCCCCTTTATGGTGTCCCGCGTCAAGCCATGTTTTTAAACCTGGGTGTGTCTTTCTTATTTCTATTCCTGTTTAGAGGCTGGGGCGTATTAGCAGAGATTATTTCAGTTGCAACTTTGATCTCTTATATTACAGGTCCAGTTACGGTGATGACCTTGAGACGCACAGGTGCAGACCTGTACCGCCCATTACGCTTGAAAGGATTACGTTTCATTTCGCCGATTGGATTCGTGATAGCTTCCTTAGTTCTATATTGGGCAAAATGGCCGCTGACCGGACAAGTATTATTTATCATTATGATCGGCCTTCCCATTTATTTCTATTATCAAGCAAAACAAAAATGGAAGGGATTCCGTCAAAACTTCTTCGCAGGGCTGTGGATGGTTGCTTACCTATTATGTATGATGATCGTTTCATTCCTGGGAAGTGAAAAATTTGGCGGACTTAATGTCATTCCATTTGGCTGGGATATGGCCTTAGTAACATGCATGTCTCTTTTATTCTACAGTTGGGCAATAAAGAGCGGATTCAAAACAGAATTTTTGGAACAAGGGCAGAAAGTGAACGATGACTTAAGATCAAAAGAGTACAAAATGGAATCTCAATTGGATAAGAAAAATGCTATATAATAAACGATTCCTAGTACGCAAATTCGAACTTCTAATTTGCGTACTACAGAAAAAGCACACATTTATAGGTGAGGGTAAAGTACCATTTCTAATTAGGAGCAAGATGACCAAAAATAGTAAGCCATAAAAGATATGCCATTAATGGTATGGCCTTTATGGCTATTTCTTTCTCCGGTGCTTTATTGTAAAAACAATCCCAATCTTACAAGCATTAGAAAAGCGCAAGCGCCTTGGTTAGCCCCGACAAGCACAAGACGAGCCGGCCGAAAGGTTGCTCTTTAACCTTTTGGCCGGATTGGCTTGTGACCTCGAGGGGCTAGGCGCTGGAGCTGGACAATTTTCGAAGTCAAAAATATTTATACTTTCTTATCTTTTAAAAAAGACCTCATTTACTTGTGGTACGGCTCAACGTAACTCATCTAAATGAGGTTTAATTTTTTTTCACCCAAAATAATTTTACTAGAATTTCAATAAAGAACAGTACTGATAAAAATACTATTATCCTTTTAAAATACTTCTATTTATTAGGAAGAATTTATCTTTTCTGGGTGTGTGAAAATAAAGAGTAACTGGAAACTTGCCAGGCTCAAAATTATATGAGTATTAACTTGCACCGTTTATGGGCAGAATATTCGTAATCTCTCTTGTAAACTCGCTAAAACTTCTTCTGGCATTTCCTTGACCTTGATATCCCCGCCTAGGAAAAGCAGCCAACTTGTCATTTCATTCAATTCTTCGGGATTATGAACATCGATAAAAGTCTTTAAAATGGCTGTGGCTTGGTAAGGATTCGTATAGGAAAGTGATACTTTTAAAGGGTGGTATTTTTTAAACTGAGCAATCGCTTTTGGACCAAGTTCAAGAACAAGGTTGATTACCTCCTCCTGCTTACTTAGTTTTTCTACCATCTTTTTCTTACTTAATCTATTTATCGTTGGGTAGGATTGGACATTGGTGAGATTGTCGACATTAAAGATCTGCTTCTTTTCTTCCTTTAAGTCAAAACCTTCAATCAGCCACAGGCTTTTTTCACGATAAAGGTGCAAGAGATAAATGGGATAAGACCTTATTACCTTCTCTTCTTTAATAGTGATCAATAAATATCGATCCAAAAGAAGGACTTGGATGAGTTTTTCTAACATGGGATGAGGGAGGTCTGACAGATCAAGCAGGTCAGGGTTATTCGGGTTGGTCCCTTCAAATAGCAAGATTTGATTTAAAAGAACTATGGTCTCTTGCTGGTTTTCTGAGATGAGGCCTAGTAACTTTTCAGCTAAAGACTGACGACTCTTTAGATAGGGGAGCTGTTGATTTTTTGTGGCCATAAAGGCAATAAAAAGAGCTTTAATTTCATTATCAGTAAAGCGAACAGTGGGCAGGACAGAGTTGTTCATGACAAAATACCCCCCATCCCTGCCAACTTCAGCGACAAGCGGCATCCCCATAGCTTCAATTTCTCTGATATCTCTAATAGCTGTCGAACGAGAGATGTTAAATTCCCGCATGATTTCAGAAATTGTAAAGTGAGCGCGATTGTTGATATACCGCATGATGATATTAATCCGTTCAACTTTTTTCATCTGGACCTCCTAAACAGTATCATTTTTTGACATCATTTAAGGCTATTATAAACTCATCAAGTGGAAAGACAAATCATTTGATTAATTTTAAAAAAAGGAAGGTTTTAATTATGGCAGATTATACGCTAGAAGAAAAAGATAGCTTTACTGTTTTAGGTTTTGGAATTGAGCTTAAGAGCGATTACACAGACTATGCTGGCATAAGCCAGGAAAAGTCAGATTTTTGGGAGACCGTCAAACAAGATGGAAGGCTTGACACTTTAAAGACAAATGCCACAAATGACTACATTTTTGCCGTGAATGAAGCGGTGAATAATAAGATGATGCATTATGCTGGCGTCATGACAGAGACATCGTTACCGGAAGCAACGAGAGTTATCCAATTTCCTAAAGGGGAGTACCTAGTTGTTAAAGGGGAAGCGAAAACGGCTGATGAGTTGAGTAATATGCTCACTGGCATTGCCTTTGGTCAAGTCTTGCCAGAAGCAAAGAATTTTGCCTATGTTGGCGGGCCAAATGCAACGGTTGAGATGGGGCAGCGAAATGGCTTAGTATTTGGTGAAATATGGATTCCTGTTGTTAGGAAATAAAGAGATAAGAGGAGGATGGAATTGTCTTATATCGTTGATTTTAAAAATGTGTCTACGGTTGGTTTACTGTCTTCACCTGTAGCAGAAGCGCTTGCTGGTTTACGTGCCAATGAAGCCCGTTATTTTATGAACAAATACAAGCATGAATTTACGGTTGTACCAGCTAGCGAGTCCAGCGAGACACTTGATTATGTGAATCGAATTTTGAAGGAAGAACGTGATATTGAGTTTGCAGCCAAACCTTTAGAAACATCTCGTTTTCAAGTGGAAAATATCAAAATGGCCTACGTCTTTTATGAGGATGGTCTTGAGGTCAACGTCATGTATACGGTTGATGACCCTAAGCCGAAGCGAGCTGTTGGTTTTAAGCTTTCTGAGGGGATGGAGGTACCAAAGGAGCTAGAAGGGAAGTTTAAGTTTGCTAGGCAGAAGTCTAAACTAGCTGGAACCATTCGGGGCTCGTATTTTGTTATTAAAGGAGAATATTAAAGTAAACAAAAGGATATGTGGAGGATTTCAGCCATCTTTTTGTATATGGCCATTCTTTTTTATTTGGATAGGAAATCCTGATTGAGCAAAAAAATTAAGTTCCCGCAAGAACAAAAGTACAAAACAGCACTTCTCCATCAAATTAGGGTAAGTGCTGTTTGTTTTTCGCAAAACCTCATTTATTTGTGATACCGTTCATCATATCTTAAGTAATTTAAAATGAAAAGATTCTACTGGATGCAGTACAGAAGATCGAAAAAAAGCTCGTAGAAACACCGCTCTACAAGCTTTTCTCCTCCACTGACTTAGCGTAATGAATACGTTGAAAAAACATGTGGTGGATCATGCCCAAAAACACAAATACCCAAGCAGCCAGTGCAATATACACCATAAACCGAGGAATCACGGTTAAAAATGGAACCCCCAGCGCCTTAGACAACTGATAGGTACTCGTCGTATACATTGCCAGCGGAAACGCCAGCCCCCAAAACTGCGGATCATACGATAAAGGATAACGATGATAAAGATGACGCCAGATCATCAGAATAAACATCAGTGGAATCCACCAGGTACCCATAATCCAGAAAAACAACGTAAACCCTTTTAAAAAGGGAGTAATTTCAACCAGTAACGGCCAATACTTGGCATTCAAAATGAGCGAAGAACCTGCCAATGTAGTAATCGCAACCGCCCCCATATTAATCCAGTACGGGGGTGTCAGGGCTGAATGATCAAGCTTTAAAAAGGTAAAGCGGTAAAAAATCAATGTGATAATGTTGAGGTACAACATACAGCCAAGAAAATACATACATAACGTAAAAAACAAGGCAACATCCTGCCCCCGTTCCATATAGGGCACAAGCAGCGTTCCAAGGATGGAGATCGAGTGCGTTGCGACCGCCGCAATCAACCAGGCCCCATTAATCCCTTCAGCAAGCGCTGGCTTCTCCTTGCGAATCGTAACCGCTGAAAAAAAGGTATACATGATCACGACCCATAGAAGAATCGCCAGCCCCCATAAATACACGGCAACCCTATAAAAATCAGTAATAATAATAAGCTGGCAGCCAAACATACTGGTTCCGGCAACGATCGTAAAAAATCCGGGCCCAGCGGTATGGCTCATCAAATCGGCAGCCATTCTAGGAAAATAGCAAAAAAACCGAATAAGCGTTAAGATCCATAAACCAATATATGCCGCTGCGTTTAGATAGAATAAAATCTTAGCAATCAAGTCCATTCCAAGAAAATAAGTTCCGATGGAGAGGGCCCCCGTGGCCATTACCAGCGCAAAATAGCCTGGGAATAGATGAACTGCTTTTTGTTTAAAAAAAGAAAACACGGTCTCCCCCCTTATTAAGTCTCTCTTTAGATCATTTTATCACATATGTACTAGGCAAAACTTATAAACAAATTGATAGTAGAAAAGATAAGAGGGTGTCTAATACTAAAACACCCTCTCTAACATGATTAAGGAATCGAGTTATTAGCATCAATATACCCTGCACCATATACATTATAGTCCCTGTCCTTCCACAAAACGGTACCGGAAGTTAGTAAGTTTTTGATTTCGTCGGGGCTTAATTGTGGGTTACTTTCTTTTATCAAAGCAACGATTCCAGCACAAATCGGTGTCGCCATAGAAGTTCCCGATAAAGTAAAGTAATTACTTCCTACTCGGCTGCTCTTTTGAGCCCTGTCCAAATAGGAGTTAGGTGACCTTAATGAAACAATATCAACCCCTGGAGCTAAAATATCCGGCTTTTTCACATTATAAATTGTCGGCCCCCGGCTGGAAAAACTAGCGACATCATCATCTGTTCTTTGCAAGGTGTCCTTGTCATCGAACGCTCCCACCGTAATCACTCGGTCACTTATACCAGGACTTGCAATGGTACTCCGGTCCGGACCTTCATTTCCAGCTGCGACACATACGACGATGCCCGATTCCCAAGCACTCTCCACAATTTTAACCATTGGATCATGATTCTCTGAACGATAATTGCGGGCAGTACTTCCTAACGACATACTAATAATATCAATCTTATTAGCAGGATTTTGTTTATTGTATAGAATACACCATTCTACACCAAGCATAATCGTTTCAAGAGAACCTGAACCTGATCTGTCCAGAACTTTAACCCCAACTAGATGTGCTTTTGGAGCAGGCCCCGTATACTTTAAAGACGCTGAAGCAGCATCTCCCGCACAGTGCGTCCCATGACCGTTATCATCATATGGAGCAGTCCTGTTATTAATAAAATCCACAAAATCTGTAATTCGGCCAGATAAATCAGGATGTGGATAAA
This sequence comes from Neobacillus cucumis, assembly GCF_023715505.1. The sequence continues at coordinate 99,398 of NZ_JAMBOH010000011.1, forward strand.
TTCCTGTATCGACAATGGCAATCTTAACCCCGCTGCCTGTTAGTTCTTTTCCGTTTCTTATGATTCCTTTAGCATTCGCTGATGGAACGGCTACGTTTAAAAAAGCCTTCACTTCACTATTTAAATAGACTTTCTTTATATGGTTACAATTTGTGAGAAGCTCTTCTAATCCATTCGGCGTAAGGTCTGCACTGCTGCAGGAAATCCGGTGAAATTGGTGTCTCAACCGATTTTTCCTATGGCGTCCCACTATCTCACCTACTACTTGGCATCCCTCTTCGAAGCAGCCTTCCTCAAACTCAATAATAACAGATAATTTTTTCCTCTTTTTTATGGTCCCTTCAAAAAAATCATGCAAAAAGCATGGTGTCCATTTGAAAGGTTTATAAAGGTTTAAGATACTTTCACGTAAGGAATGATCCAGTTTATGTGCATGTGATCGTACCATTTGAACCATTGAATAACCAAACATCCATATCCCTCCATTCTTTTGCTCTATCAGTCTATGAATGGAAGAAAATATGGCATCAACGCTTGTCCGAAAGTTGTCAAAAAAAGGCGAAAGTAATCGACAATAAAAAATAGCAGCCTGGGTCTCAAGCTGCCATTTTTCATCATTGTATTATTGTACCTGCACTTCTGGCTGGCGTTTAAATTTTACGATAAAGAAACTCAAGGTTGCTACTAGGAATAGAACAAAGAAGACGGCAAGATATCCGATATTGTCCCACATAAATCCAAAGTCACCCGTTGAAATAACCGCTCTAAAACCAGAAATCGAATAGGTCATCGGCAAGAAATGACTAATATGCTGCAGGAATGTTGGTCCCAGTTCAATCGGATACGTTCCCGCACTGCCTGTTAATTGCAAGATCAAGATAATTACAGCTAAGAAACGTCCTGGATTATCAAGAGCTGTCACAAGGAACTGAATGATCGCCAAGAAGGCCCAGCTTGTCATAATACTTAACAGTATAAAATAAGGAACGCTCTTCACTTCAAGCCCGAGGCCTAACAGCATGACCGCGTCCACTAACAACGCCTGGCCAATACCAACCGCCAAAATAACCCCTGCTTTTCCTAAAAACCAACTAAATCCGCTCTTCGGTTTTGAAGCTGGTTGAAACATTGGGAAAATAACAGACAGCATAAGCGCACCAACAAAAAGGCTAAGTGACAAGAAATAAGGAGCCAAGCCGCTGCCGTAGTTGGGAACATGGTTCATCTTCGTACTTTTAAGACTAACTGGTTTGGCAAACATATCGTACACACGGTTATTAGCTTTAACATCACTAGCATCCTTTGCTCCGCTATCCAATTGATGGCTCAATTCCTTCGAGCCATCCGATAGTTTCGCCATACCGCTGGTTAAATCGGATGATCCATCTGCAAGCTTGGTCATCCCGTTATTCAAGTCCATTTCGCCATTGTAAAGCGATGTGGTACCAGATGCTAATTGGTTAGCGCCTTGTGCAAGCTTATTCGTCCCATCTTGCAATAAAGTGGAACCGGATGCTAACTGGCCTAACCCAGATGTCAGGCTGTTGGAGCCATTCACAATTTGGCCGAATCCTGTTTGGGCTTCATCAAGCTTGGCCCCAAATTGAGCAAGCCCTTGTTTTAACTGTCCCTGACCGTCTAATACCTGTTTTGCCCCGCCTGATAATTGATTAATGCCTTCGGCCAATTTCTCTTGACCTTGATTTAACTGACCCGCGCCGGCAGCTAACGAACCTGCGCCTTGTTTGATTTGGCCAGCACTGCTTGACAAATTACCCACACCTGAAGCAACCTGCTGGCTCCCTTGTGATAGTTGTGTCAGGCTGTCCTTTAGGGCCGTCAATTTTGCCTTTTCGGCTGGGTCTGTCGAACTATCCGCCATGTTGCTTACTTGACCAAGCAGCTGCTCCAGTCCTTGGCTTACAGAATCGGCCCCAACCTTTGTTTGGTCTGCTCCTGTCTTCCATTGATCTAAGGAATCAGAGAGCTGGGAAGCACCGTCCGCAAGCCGCTGTGAACCATTTTGCAGACTAGGTAAATTAGCTGCGGCTGAAGCTAAGCCATCCGATAATTGCTTTGTGCCAGATTCACTTTGAGTCGCACCTGTTAATAGCTTTGTATTGGCATCTTTCATCTGAGTAAGTCCGGTGTTAAATTGCTCCAATCCGCTTTGAAGCTCTTTGGAGCCAGAGGAAGCCGATATAACCCCTTCTGAAAAGTCGACCGATTTTTCGGCTAAAACTTCAAGGTTTTCCTTAATGGTTTGGGTACCGGAATCTACGGATTTTGCACCATCCGCTAATTTAGCCGCACCACTGCCGGCAGAATTGATTCCATTCTCTAGTTTTCCGGCACCATCTTTAGCTTCATTAATTCCATTATAAAGCTCCCCGGCCCCGTCACTAGCCTTGTTCAATCCGTCAGCAACATCTTTTAAACTGTCAAACATCGACTCTGCATAGGTTTTCGTGACAGAGCTTGAGACTTCTTCTTTTATTTTTTCAATGGCTGAATCGCCGATTTTTGATGATAAGTAGTTATTCCCTTCATTAACCGTATAGATGAGATTTAGTTTTTCAGGATGATCACTTTGTAATGTGGTGGCATTTTTTGAAAAATCTTTCGGAATTTCGATCTCTAAATAATAATCTTGATTTTCCAAGCCTTGTTTTGCTTTTCTGGCACTAACAAAATTCCAGTTAAAGCTTTTTTTCCCTTTTAAGTTCTCCACTAAATCCTTACCAATCGTCAACTTCTCACCATTGTAGACGGCACCTTGGTCGTTATTCACAATCGCCACAGGCATACGGTCTAAATGGGCATATGGATCCCAAAAGGCCCATAAATAAGTTCCGCTGTAAAGCACCGGAATTGTCATCACACCGATAATAGCGATTAGTAATTTACGCGTGCGAAGGATTTTCAGAAACTCACTTTTCACCGATGTGAAAGCTTTCATATCATTCACCTCATTATTATTCTATTAAATTCTTATTGACCAATATTCTCAAATGGTCATTTTTTTATAAAAAAAATTTTCTCCCTAAAATACTAAGTCACCTTTAAGTATCGGGCTATAACCATCTCCTGTTAACTGACCATTTTGGTATTTCGGTCATTTATTGGACGGTATTACTATACCACGGCTTTTTATTGGATTCAACTATAATCTCCTACTTCCAAAAATTTATTAAATTTTTCACATAGTTACAAATTACGACAAAGTTAAAATAAAAAATTTAGTAGAATGGTAGTTATAATTTAAGGTTATTTTAAGAGTGTTGTAATATAATTGTAATGTTCGAATTACAAATGAAAAGTAAAGGCGGTTGACGTTAATTGCTGGGTCACCGGGTTGAGGGGGAATTTTTCATGGAAAATGCGGTAAATGAATCAGCGGAAATGGATAAACAACGGGTAACACCATCCAAATGGTATAAGAATTGGAAGGTGATCACACCTGGTATCATCGTTCTGGTTGCACTCCTATTGGGCGGAATCAGTTATTATCAGGCAAACCACTTTAATGCAAATATCAAGATTAACGGCATAGATGTCAGTGGACTAACCGCAAATGAGGCACTTGAAAAATTAAAAACAACCATTTTAAAAAATGAAGTCTATGTCGGACAACAACAAATTTTAGATGGAACAGATACGAAGATGGGATTTACGGATCAAGACCTGTCAGGTGTTAAAAAAATAGCAAAAAGCCAGCGGACGTTTTTTCCTTCTTCAAAGGCAAAAAATTATTCACTAATACCAACCCAACCAGATACATATCACAGCCAAGAATTGAAAAAACAATTGGAAGAAAAGCTAATCTCTATGAACAAGAGTTTAAAAGTTCCCCAAGATGCACAAGCTCATTTGGAGCAAGGCAAAATTGTCGTTTCAAAAAGCGTGGACGGGGAGCAATATGATGTCGCCGGCCTAGTAAAGGCCTTCGAAAAGCAAGGATTTACAAGTGAAATCCATCTGAATCCTGTATTTATACTCCCGGTCAAAGAAGACAGTGAGATTGTAAAAAAAGAAGAAGAAAAGCTGCAAGAACTCCTTCAGAAAACGGTTGAATATAAAGTACAGAATCAAGTTTATTCACTAAAAGCCAGCGAACTAATCAAAAGTGCTTCTGTGACTAAAGATTTAAAAGTTACCATTGATACAGATGATATTAAAAACAAGATTACTGAAATTAATGATTCTCAGTCTACATTAAATAAAAACTTCAAATTTAAGACCCATTCAGGTTCAGTGATTTCGGTTAAAGGACAAGGCTATGGCTGGGCATTAGATGTGGACAAAGAAACTGCACAGGTCGAGGCCGCTTTTGAAAAAGGAACAACATCCATTTCTGCTTCTAGTATTATCGGACATGGCTGGAGCGGTGAAGGCTACGGTTATGAAACGACCGGGAACAATGGTATTGGCGATACCTATGCGGAAGTATCGATTGCACAGCAGCGTATTTGGATATACAAAAAAGGAAAATTAGTCGTCACAACGAGTGTGGTAACAGGGAAACACAGTACTGGTGAAGATACATCAAAAGGTGTTTGGTATATCCTCTACAAACGAACACCAGCCACACTCAGAGGCAGCCATGTAGGCAGTGGATCTTATGAAGTTGAGGTTCAATATTGGGCACCATTTACGAACAGCGGACAAGGCTTCCACGATGCCAGCTGGCGTAAAAACTGGTCAAGCACAGCCTACCTAAATGCAGGTTCTGGCGGCTGCGTCAACACACCGCCAAGTGTTATGAAAACCGTCTATAACAATTTAAGCACATACGAGCCGGTTGTTGTTTATTAAAGGAAGCGCGGGGACGGTTCTTCTGCTTAGGAAGTAGGAGAACCTTCCCATGTATCAAAAAGGGTGCATTACGGTATCAACCGTTCTGCACCCTTTTCTATTTGATGTATAAAATACGGAGAACCTCCAATAATAAACTAAATTTACTAAAATAAACTTTTTGTATAAAAATATGAGGACTTGCTAATCTAGCTGGTCATTTGAATCTTGTCCTTGCGTCAGCCTCTCCAGAATCCTCCTTTTCCGATAAAGCATCATCCCTGTTTCAGCCAAATCATTTACCATCGACCGATTGGTAAATGCCCCGAAAATCATCCCGGCAATCGGTACCATTTGAAAAAGCTTCTTCCAGCCAAACTGATCCCGATATGTATACACTACCTCACGCCATCCTTGCAGCTGTGAAACCATTTCACCCGATTCTCTCTCTTGTCGACCATACTGGGAAAGCTCATTCAAAATCGCCCGTTTCCCGACAATATCAGCAGATGAAAATTGCAAGCATTTCACAATGAAAACCCGCTCACTTTGATCGCTTGGATCATAACCATGAATAAGCGCAATTTCCTGTAATGTTTTTAAAGAAATAGCCATTAAAGCCGGGATATCGATAGCAAGCGTAAAAATTCCGCCGATTCCAGTGCTGGCACCTTGGATGGCAGCAAACTTCTTCCTCTGCTCAGTAAGCTCAATGCTTAACTTATGCATTGTCGTAATAGGGATTTCTTTAATATCCGATACATCGTTGATTGGCTTCCCAATCTCTTTTTCTACTTTTTCAAAAATAGTCTCTTTTTTTATTAAATAACTGCCGCCAGTTTGTATATAAGAACCGATTTCTTCAAGTAAGTTGCCAACTTTGTTATGAATGAATTGAGGAGTTAGTTTATCCAGAAGCTTAAATGGCAGTCGGCCTAGACGCTCCCAAAACCACAAGTCACTTTGGTCTTTTTTCCCATTTTTCTATTACAGATAGCTCGTCCAATAATTGTTCTCTAGTTTCCATTTATACATAGCCACCTTTCTTCTATATTAATTGCCGGTTATATACTTACGAAAACTAACTTGTTTGGTTTCAATATCTGGAAAGGTGGAGGTTGCAGATGAAAAGGCTCCTGAGTTTTACAATCCTTATGAAAGAAATGTTAATAGCGAACCACCGGCTGCACCAGTAACAACGATGACCCAAGGTGGCAACTTCCAATAAACTAACATACTAAATAGAACTGCGGCAAAAGCAAAATCCATTGGTTCCATAATGGAACTAGTCCAGATTGGCTGATAAAAGGCAGAAATTAAGATCCCTACCACTGCTGCATTTACTCCCATTAACGCTCCATTAATTTTTTGATTACGCCGTAGAGCCTCCCAAAAAGGCAAGGTCCCTAGAATAAGCAGGAATGCCGGTAAAAAGATTGCGAGCGTAGCAATTAGCCCGCCAATCCCCCCATTCATAACCGCACCTAAATAAGCGGCAAAAGTGAATAACGGACCAGGAACAGCTTGTGCCGCACCATATCCCGCAAGGAATACTTCTTTACTGATCCATCCGTTCGGTACAAATTCCCGTTCAAGCAATGGCAGTACTACATGTCCCCCGCCAAAAACAAGGGAACCAGACCGATAAAAACTGTCAAAAACCGCAATCCAATGCCACGAAGTAACCTCTCTTACTAGAGGAAGAAGGATCAGTAATGTAAAAAATAAGCTTAAACAAATAACACCAAACCTGCGTGATATAGGAAATTGATTTTTTGAATCTGTATTTCCATTGTTCTTAGAGTAGATAAGAAAACCAAAAATGGCTGCAATCAAGATGACCACTACCTGTGTGTATGAGGTTTGCCATAATAAAGTGGCAACCAATGCGAATAAGGCAAGCGCTTTTCTTTTTAAATCGGGCGTCAACTTTTGGGCCATGCCTAAAATAGCCTGCGCCACAACCGCAACAGCTACAACTTTTAAACCGTGAATCCAGCCAGAATTCTCAATGTCAATTCCTTGCAAGATCAACGCAAAAATAATCAGGGCCAATACAGATGGTAACGTAAATCCAAGAAAGGAGATGATGCCACCTAAAACACCTGCACGCATCACACCAATTCCAATTCCCACTTGGGAACTAGCAGGACCGGGTAAAAACTGACATAGAGCCACTAAATCAGCATAACTTTTTTCATCCATCCACTTCCTACGTCTAACATACTCCTCGTGAAAATAGCCTATGTGAGCAATCGGTCCGCCAAAAGAGGTTAATCCCAATTTTGTTGAAACCAGCCATAGCTCTACTAAAGTCTGCATAGAAGTCCTTCTCTTGTCTTCTCTAACAGCTTCATGTTTCATTAATTCTCCCCCCTTTTATCCAAAATCCTCTTATCTCCATTGTAATTATAAGTTATTTTCCCCTGTTTTTAATAACTGTTATATCCTTATTTAAAAATGCCCAATTCTGTGGTGCTGGCAAACTGATTTGCCAAAAAGTGGTTCCAACTAATTGGTGAATATCAATAAGTTTATACTTTTCAATATAACTTCGAATATCTTCGAACCAAACCACATGCTCTACCGTCCCGGCCCAATAACGATACCAGGGAGATCTAGCTGTAGGATCAAATTGAATAGGTTCTCGAACGGAAATGGCTTGATTTTGTGCCGCAAGCACAGATAATCCTTGGGTTGCATTTGTAGCGACCACTTTATCATAGCCATATAGCGGCATTGCCATTAACAGTTTTTGTGGACTTACTTGAGTGAGTGCATACTCGATCACCTGTTCAATCCATCCGTAGGGTGCGATTGGTTCAGGCGGGCCGCCAGGGTAACCATAATCGATCGTCATGACCGCCATAAGATCAGCTACGGTTCCAATTGCCCCATAATCATAAGCGCCCACAATCCGATTAGTCGGTAAATCCGCTGCTTTGGCATGGACATTAACATTTAGAATTAAATCTCCTAATTGTCTCTTTAATTCTTGTAAGAATAATGTAAAATCATCTCGCCTTGCTGGAGGAATGAACTCAAGATCAAGACTTACACCGCCAAACCCTCTACTAGTTGTGAGATTGACGATGCTTGTAACTAAATTCTGCCGATAGGTTGAGTTTCCCAGCACCCCTCCTGCTAGCTCAGCACTGAAGCCACTAGTGGTAAAGTTCCGGATCATTAATAATGGGATAATATTTAATTGTTTGCATTTCGCAATGATGGCAGAGTCGTCTATTTGAGCGTAAGCGAAACCCTCACTGGTAAAGGCATAGTTCACGATTGCTAAGTAGGTTAGTTGAGTGGATAGTGATTCTATAATAGAGAGGTTTGTCGTCGATCCGGAGGGCACTAAGAATCCAAGCGTACTAAGTGTTAATTTAATTGGTGAGGGAATATTAATGACTTGACCGATTCGAAGTCGTTTCAAATCAATTCCTGGATTAGCAGGACTTATCGATGAAGGATTCGTTTTAAATCGCTCGGCCAATTCCCAAAGGGTGTCACCAGCTTTTATTTGATAGGCCCGTATGGACAGAGAATTGTCCGGAATATAAAGAGCAAGACCCGGAACCATTTCTGTAGTAGATGGTAACCCGTTTACACTAACAATGGTATGAATTGACACATTATACCTTTGGGAAATAGACCACAGATTTTCACCAGTACCAACGACATGTACCGTCATCCTCTCACCCCTTCCCTAACATCATATTAGCGAGTGGAATTAATATACTGCTGGATGTAAAAGAAAAACGGACTTTTGTCACAAGTCCGTTTTTCTTGCCAATCAAGATCTTTCAAGCAGTTCAATTATTACTTTATATGTAGCGGTGGTATCCATATAAGCGTATCTTCCTTTGCCATTCCAGAAATTTCCCTTTTGAATAATTGGATAGCCCATATTCTCCAATACCCTCACTTTTTCGTCCATATCATTTACCAAAAATGAAATATGGTGGACCCCTTCTCCTTGTGTTTCCAGGTGCTTTTTCCACGTACTTGGTGAATCCCCTGGCTCGATTAATTCAAGTTGAAGTAAAGGGGTATTAATAAACATATATTTTGACTCACCCTCAGTTGGTTTTCCTTCAAAAACAACCTGAGTCACTTCACTTGGATCGGACTGAATAACAGGAGGTTTTTCTACACCTAATAACTTACAGTACTCTTCTGCAGCAGCATCAAGATCTTTTACGACAATAGCAAACTGCTCTATTTTATTCGTTCCTAATAACGGGGTGAAGACATCAGTTCTAGGAGCGGTATCTCTGGGTTCAGCACTTTCTAAGAGCTCCATTAGAATCTTATGACTCTTTAAGGTATCGACATATACATATCTTCCATCACTGGAAGTAAATTCTCCGCTTTGGAGTAATGGATAACCATTTTCCTCAAAAACAGGAAGTTTATCTTTTATGGAATCCACGTCAAAGGCGAAATGATGAATCCCTTCACCTACTGTATCCAAAAATTCACTTATTGTCCCAGGTTCTTGATCTGGTTCAATCAGTTCAATTTGCACTGTAGGTGTATTCATGAATACGAGCTTACTGCGGGAATCACTTGGCTGGCCGCGAAAAGTGACTTTCGAAACTCCACGATCACCAGTTAAAAACCAATTTGGTTTCGGTATACCCAGAAGTTGAGCAAATGCTTCTGATGCCTGCTCAATATCCCGAACAACAAATGCAATTTGATTAATGACGTTATTCCCAGCCAACGGCTTTTTATCAGTTAATGAGTGGGCCATTTAACAATCACCTCAATGTGTCTTTTAGATCGTAATCAACCAAGCCCGCGAACAGCTAATCCTCCGTCGCTTGAGATTACCTCACCCGTAATAGCACGTGCCTGGTCCGAAGCAAGCAAGATATAGGCCCCTACATGGTCTTCTGATTTCATCGCAATTTGCAGTGGATTCCGTTTTTTAATACTTTTCTCTTTCGTTTCATTATCAACTATCTTTACGAAGGGCTCGAGCGGCGGAATAACATGTAACGCAGTTAAAGTACCTCCTGGGGCCACCGCATTCACTCGAATTTCAGGTGCTAATTCAAACGCAAGCTGACGCATTAAACCAATTTGAGCATGTTTGCTCGCGGTGTACCAGACTCCGCCTCCATCTGGATAGAATCCTGCCCCAGAAACAGTTAAAATCATATTCCCGGATGTTTTCTTAAGCTCCGCAACCGAAGCTTTTGCCCCATTAAAATAGCCCTTCACATTGATATCCATCAGCAGGTCATAAGCAGCTGACATCGCTTCCGGTGTAACATGTTCAAACTTGGCAAATCCATCAAAAACACCTGCATTGGCAACAAAAACATCTAACTTTCCAAAGGATTCTACTGCAGTTTCAACTGCATGAACATGGTCTTCATATACCGTTACGTCACCTTCGATACATTGAACCTTTTCACCAAATTGCTGTTTCAATTCATGTAATCCTTCTGCCGACTTATCAAGGATCGTAACAGCTGCACCTTCTTTGATAAATGCTTCGGTGACAGCCCTTCCAATACCAGAGGCACCTCCGGTCAAATAAATAGACTTGCCGCTAAGCTGAGCCATCAAGTCTGCCCCCTTTTCTTCAGCCATTAAACAAAAATAGCGAGATTTCTTGTATTTAATGTGGTTTGGTCTACAATGAAAACACGCTTCGACAGCTTCCATTCCCCAGCCACATACGTGAATTCATCCTGACGCTCCCCAGAAATTAAATCGTGATGGATATCTGTACTTCGGCTTCGATAAATCGTCAAATAACTGTTTACAACGGCTTTTTCATTCGGAATGTAGTCAAGAAGCCGGACATTATTGACGGATCTTCGTGTCCGTGAAGGAGGAATTTCCGCCCAGGCGTAATCTGTTTTCAAACGGTCTACGCGGATCTTCAATAATTCAATATCATCATGAAATGCAAACATATCTAAGGAATAATCCGGACGTTCAATACCTTCCTTATTCACTCGAACCGGCATTTGATAGGTAATGTCAGGGTGCAGCAAGCTAAACCAGCCATCAAAATCAATATCATCGAGCAGCTTAGCTTCTACATACAACCATTGTTCAAATTCATAGGTCGCCAGCATTTTCTCTAAACTCATCCCTACTCCTCCAATCTTTTTAATAGAATCTACCCTGTATAAGAAAATATTAAGAAGTCATTAGATCGAGCCAGTAACGATAAAAGTTTCGTTGATTGGCCTCTGTGAATTTATCATCGAAAACAACACCCGGGCCAATAAAATCTTCCACAGGTTTCCGATGTAAGCCCATCGTATAGTTAAAGGTAAGCCCTTTCACTAAGGGCATGGTACCAGCGGCTGCAGCAGTAATATCCGTAAATACCTCGGTGTCATCCTGTTCAAAGATTCCTGAAGGACTGAACGTTAAAATAAACGACTCTCGAGAACGTCGTTTCCAATCATCTGAAGCGTTTTTCTCTACTAAAAACCAAGTAATGACCTCCATTTTATCCACATCAACCGGTCTCCAAAGGCGGACTGAGGTATTTGAGATCAACTGGCCTTTTACTTTCGTATGAGAAATTAAGAAAGATAGATTAGGAAAGATATTGCCAATCATATTTTTTAGATTAGATAATACGTCATACTGTTCTTCTGTTAAATTAGACTTATACTCGTCTTTAAGTTCTTCCGGAAAAGCAAAATCAGGATTCGGTGTTCCAAGATTTAGTCCATGCCCGTTTTTTGTATAGATTTGATAGCCTTTTTTCGAATAAGTCGCACTTGGGACCATTCCCAATTTAACAATGGAACCATGAGTAACCATGGTATGATAGGAGTCACCTACAAAATTATCCGCACCAATTTTCCAGTTTGATTGGATAATAAATCTTTGCGGCGGCCCGATGACTTCCATTTCCGCCCGGCCTGCTAAGATATCAAGATACCATTTAAAGTCACCTAAAAAATCTACTAAAGGCTCAGCTTCTTCATTCCACGTACCAAACATAAGACCTTTGTAAGATTCGATTCTGATTTTATGGAGCCCTAACCCAGATTTATCGAACCCCTCTCCATAAAGATCCTTTTGAAGCGGTACCCCGATACAATCCCCGGTATTTTTAAAATTAAAGCCATGATACGGACATGTAAACGATGATTTATTTCCTGCATCTGCCCGGCACAGTTTCATGCCACGATGGGTACACATATTATAAAGACCGCGGATTTCACCATCTGCACCTCTGGAAATAATGACGGAATAGCCTGCTAGGTCTCTTGTAATAAAATCATTTTTGTTGGGGATTTCTGAGTCATGGCCAATAAACAGCCAGGTTTTTAAAAATACTTTTTTGTGTTCGATGTCATAAACCTTTGGATCACCTAAAAGAAAAGCAGGAATTGCGCCACTTTCAGGCTGCACAGATTCTTTTAAATAGTCAATCATGTCTGTTTGCGACATTTCTTCAAGCTTGATGTTCGTTTTCATCATATGCCTATTCCCCCTTACTATTTAATGTTGTTTCCTATTTACAGGAGAATATTGTCTAAAAAGATTGGGTTTCCCCTGTTTTCTTTACTAGAATACTAGAATGACTTTCCATATCTTCATTCTACCATCTAACCCACCTTAACGACTGCATCTTTATTTTTCAATACAGACAATACACTTAAGGCTGCTAAGTAGCTTGTTTTAGGATTATTGGGCATCGGATCATTTTCTACTTGAAGAGATAATGCTCCGAAAGACCCTGCAGCCTCTATCAAGTGACTATTTTTTCTCACAGCTGGATCGGAAATTATTTTTACACCTGTCTTATCCGGTCCTAGCCCTGCCAAGGACAAAATAATCGATACATTTATATTTTTAGGGAATAATTCAATCGCTTCCTTTGCAGTTCCTTCGAACATCACTTGTTCTCTATCGGCAGGAGCGCCGGGCAGTGCCCGAGGTGGTTTCCTTGTAATAATGGAAACGGACTCAAGTTCACCAATAGATCTTGCCGCTTTCAATATATCCAGTCCACCAATTGCCCCTGCCGGTAAATAAATTTTCGAGCGGGCTTCTTGGCATATTCTTTCTAGTTGCTGATAAAAATGGCTATCAGCTAGAGCACCTACACTGCTTACGACTAAATCTTTTCCACTTTTTAAAATAGCAGCAGCGTAGTCTTTTACTACTTGAATATTCGCCGCCTCTATGACTAAATCAATCGCAGCAGATTCTATTAGTGATTGAATATCTAAATAGTTTTCTGTATCAAATTCCCTAGCAAGCTGTCCGGCACTTTGCTGGTTGCGGGTATAAAGGCCAACAATTTTTCCGTCTGGAAGAAGACCATCCATATTGATGCTTTGAAGAAGGAACTTTCCAATATTTCCTCCGCCAATCAACCCTATTCTCATCAGGCATCCCCCTTTTTAGTTGGCCAGACCATATGAATCTGCGAAATACTCAAGCCCACAATGTCTCGTTTCACGGGACAGTCCGCTTTCTTTTAATCCAGGGAAATCAAGGTGAAGGTCCTGGAAAACCGTGTGGTTATTATGAAATACGGCTCCAGCTTCCAAGCGGTCAGCTAATTTCATCGCAAGTGTTTCATCCTCTGTCCAAACAGACGCCCGTAAACCAAATTCGCTATCATTTGCAAGTCTTACGGCTTCATCAATATTTGAAAACGGCAATACTGGGATAACCGGACCAAATTGTTCTGTACGTACAATCTCACTTGTTTGGTCTACTCCAGTAATGATGGTTGGCATGATAAAATAGCCTTGATCCCATGATTCAGGATCGAGTTGAATTCCTCCAGTCCATACAGTTGCCCCTGATTCTGCTGCCCGTTTGATCAGACCGTTAACATAGTCATATTGGGATTTATTATTTAACGGACCCATTTCAACATCAGGCTGAATACCGTTTCCAACTCGAATTCGACTGAATTCCTTCTTTAATTTTTCAATGACTTCCTCATACCTCGATTCATGAACATAGATTCTTTTGATCGCTGAGCATACTTGCCCTGCCGCACGAAGGATTCCAAAACGTAAGCGTTTGATCGCTTCTTCATCCAATTTGGCATCAGCCAGAACAATTGCCGCATCATTTCCGCCCAGTTCCATGTACAGTTTCTTTACCGTACCGGCAGCTCGGCGCATGATTTCTTTACCGGTTTCCGTACTGCCAACGAACGCAATCGTACGAACCCTTGGGTCAGAGCAAAGAGCATCACCAATCACACCACCGGAACCTGTTACCACATTGATCACCCCATCCGGAAAATAGGAAGCTGCCACCTTTAAGAAAGTCATAATCGTTAATGGACAACTGGTCGCCGGCTTTACGACTACTGTGTTTCCTGCCAATACTGCGGGTATAACCCGCTTAAATGTAAGAATCAGTGGAGAATTCCAAGGAGAGATAATGGCTGCCACACCGCGCGGCCGCTTTCTGATTTGCACTTTTTGGCTGCCGGGTAAACTTTCAGGCTGCCACCATTCTAATAATTCTTCCGCCCCTTGTTTCATAATATCTACACACCTGAGTAAATCCTTCTTCGCCTCAACTAATACCTTACCATTCTCGCGGACTAGTAAAGTGACATTCTCTTCAACGATTGCTTTAATTTCCTCAGCTGCAAGCCTCATCCGGTTTGCCCTGTCATAAATATCACTTTGCGACCAGCCTTCATAAGCCTTAGCCGCAGTGAACACGGCTTGCTCTACTTCACTTTTTGAACATAAGGCCACTTCACCAACAACTTCACTCGTATTAGCCGGGTTGGTTACAGCTGCTGTTTGTTCTGCTTGAATCCACTTCCCGCCGATCAGATATTTGCCTGAAACAAATGGATACGTTGAAATCACTATCTTTCCTCCTTATAATTTTTTCGGTTTAAATGCATCTGCTGCTCCCGGAGGTCCTCCAAATGGTTTCGCCATTGGGCCGACAGCCTCCATGTCTACAACAATCATCGTTGGCTTTTTGTTTTCTACAGCTTTCTCAAGCTCTGTAACAAACTCCGTTGGGGAACTAATTCGTGAGGCATCAAATCCCATCGACTTTGCCAATAACACAAAGTCAGGGCTTAATAAATCCACGGCTACCTGACGTCCGTAAGCTGCACTTTGAATATTTCGGAGCACACCATAACCTGCATCATCAAACAACACAACAATCAAAGGCAGTTTTTCCTGCGCTGCGGTTGCCATTTCACCGACATTGACCATGAAACCTCCATCTCCTGCCATTAGTACGACAGTTCGATCTTTATCACTCATTTGCGCACCAATGGCTGTTGGCAGTCCTTGACCAATCCCGCCGCCCGACGCATGTATCGAGGTTCTTGGTTCATATATCTCAAACAGGCGGCTGCCCCACACATTTGCTTGAACGGTTACATCACGGACCAAAATCGTATTGAGAGGTAACACTTCTCTCATACCATCAAGGATTTGTTCATAGGGACCAAGTGTTGCTCGTAACTGAGCTCGCAGCTCTTCCCGTACAGACTGCACTTCATCCAGATAGGAAGGATCTGGAGTAATGGACTTATGGCATAATTCTTCGTTTAAAGCCTGTAAAATCTGTTTAGCATCCCCTACGAGTCCACAGGTAGCTTCATAGTTACGATTAATCGCCAGCCAGTCGGCATCGATGGCTATATGTTCTTTTGGAACAGGAACTTTCCAATTCGATGTTTCATTCCCTCTGAATCGAACACCGATACTGATCAATAAGTCAGCGGTTTGCAGCAGGTTTTTCGTTAATTCAGACGCGGCAAAATGGCCGATGCATTGTGGATGATTTTCAGGTATACTTCCTTTTCCAGATTGGCTTGTAATCACAGCTGCCCCAATCATTTCAGCTAATGCCTCGACTTCTCTGGATGCGCCGGAGGAAATCACTCCTCCTCCTGCCCAAATCACCGGCCTACGGGCATGACAGATTTTAGTTATTGCCTCTTCAGGCAAGGATGGAATAGTTTTATTAGTTGGAGCTGTTGTTATGATTTCTTCAATCGGATGATTTGGGATAATAGCAGATTGGAAATCAATGGGGATTTCAAGTGTTACTGGTCCTGCTGGATAAGCAAACGCGTCTTGTATGGCTTGTCTCACGACTGCTGCAGCTTGCTCTGGTCTTCTTAAGCGGGCTGCTTTTTTACACGAACCTTCCATCATGGACAGCTGGTCTTTGCATTCATGGATATACCCTCTGCCAGTTCCTAAGTATGGAGAAGCAACCTCACCGGTAAGATGAAGAACAGGAACTCCTGCTGCCCATGCCTCAATTAAGGAGCCTGCTGCATTTCCTGCTCCTGTCCCAGTGCTAGTAATTACAACTCCTAATTTACCTGTTGCTCTGGCATATCCATCTGCCATATTGACCGCTCCGCTCTCCCCGCGGGAACAGACTAAATGAATACTTCCTTCACGAAGAATAGCATCATAAATCGGCATATTATGGATACTAACAATTCCAAATGCTACTTCCACTCCAGCACGAACAAGTTCTTTCACAACTGCATCAGCAGTCGTAAATTCCTTTTGATTTTGTTCACTCATCATTCATTCCTGCCTTCTTCTAAAATTAAAGCGCTTTCCCTAACGCTCCAGCTGTTTCTATGGTTGATCCCGATACATAGCTTGCTTGGCTTGAGGCTAAAAACAAAATAACACTGGCTACTTCTTCTGCTTCCCCTACTCTGCCTAATGGGATATTTCTCTTTTTAGCTAAATCTGCATAATAATCTTCTGCTTTCATGTCGGGGGCATTTTTTAACCTGCGCCGCTCCCATTGATCCGTTCGAATCAAACCTAAGCTTACAGAGTTGACTAAAATATTCTCTGACGCAAGCTCTTGTGACAGCGTCTTACTTAAATTCAATAATCCCGCTCTTGTAGCAGCTGTAGCAATCATATGCCTTTCCGGCTCTTTTGCTAATGTGGCATTAATATTAATGATTCTGCCACCGCCCCGCTTGATAAAATAAGGATGAACCGCCTTGACTGCATAAATAATGGCAAAGTATTTTAACTTAATCTGCTGTTCCCATTGTTCGTCCGTTACATCAAAGAAGTAGCCCATCACACTTTGTCCGGCAGCATTCACAAGGATATCTATCCCGCCAAAGTTAGCAGCTGCTCCGTTTATAAAAGTGTTCACATCGTCCTTACTCGTTACGTCACATGTCGCTGCAAAAATGGAATCTACTGTTCCAAATTTCAGCAAATGATCGTATGCTTTTTCTTTTCTTTCCGGATCTCTTCCACAAACTGCTACTCTGGCACCTTCCAGAAGAAACATCTCAGCTGTTTTTAACCCAACGCCAGATGTGCCGCCCATAATAACAGCTACCTTATCTTTTAATCCTAAATCCATGGTACCACCCCTTTTCATCCAGACGCTAAACCAATTCTATTACATCCACCCAACCCGGATCTGGCTTTCCAGCCATCGCTGCCCGTGTTTCCGGTTTTGGAGGTCCAGCAATTCCCCATTGGTCCATTAGATGCGGAACCCGTTTCCAGACACGCGCTCTCCATTCTGACTCATCTTCAATCGTTTCTAGATAACAGGTATACTCCATCACAAACTTCCCTGGATCTTGAAAGTAACAAAAAACATTATTTCCAGGACCATGGCGTCCCGGGCCCCAAATCTCTTGATAACCTGCTTTTCTTACATTACTAATTCCCCTCATAACCTCATCCACTGTATCCACTTCATACGCGATATGATTAACAGAGGCGTGTTGATCCTGATTGAAGGCAATGGAGTGGTGTTTCCTGTTACAGCGAAGGAAGGACATTTGGTGCTCACTCCAGTCGGTCACCTTAAACCCTAAGACATTCGTATAGAAATCAGTAATCATATCAAGGTCTTTCGTATTCATCACGACATGGTTAAGTTTGACCGGATCCACATTTTTCTTTTGCCAAATAGTGGTATGCATTTCCACCCAGGCGGATAATTCGATACAGCGATTTTCAGGATCGACAAAACGCAAACCATAACCCTTACCCTCTTCCTCTAGATACCCGGGAGGTGAAACAATCTTCACGCCCTTTGAAGCAAGAATTTCGGCTGCCAGGTCGACGGCATTTTTATCCACCATTCCAAATGCAATATGGTGCAATCCACTTTTTTCACCGACATGTAGGCTTAGGATATGATTTTCTGGACCTGCCCCCCGAAAGTAAACTGATTGATCATCCTGCGAAACTTTATCTAAGCCCCAAATTTTTTCATAAAAATCAGCTTGTTCTTTTAGCACTGGGGTAATTAAGCTAATATGCCGTAAATGTGTAATTCCTAACATCTCGCCACCTCCACTTTTAATAAACTTTTAAATTCAGGCAGGGATGATCCCGTATTGAAGTAGGAGGACCATCCCTGTCAATGAACACTTTTTCAGGAATCAGGGAGTATGCTTAGTTGAAACATCTGCCTAATTTTAAAATTAGTTTCCTTTAATAATGGCTTCTCTTTCTTTTGCCCGCTGGATACGAAGTTCTTCTAAAGCACTGCCTTTTGGATAGGTTGGTAAATTCGGTTTCACTGCTCCTAACATAACCAGCATCAAAGCCTCTTCGTCACCATCGTTTCGAATACCACGATATACTCCTGGTGGGGAGCTAATACAATCTCTCTCATTTAGGACGATTTCATGGATTTCGTTTTCTCCCTCTTCCTGGATAAGCGCTGTCACACTTCCTTTGATAACAAAGAAAACTTCTTCCACATCGTCGTGTAAATGAAGCGGTCCCTCACATCCCGCTGGTAAAACCATCGTGCTTAATGTAAAGTGTTCAGCCGCAATGACATTGGAATCGTTATTAGCTGTTGCACCACGTCCAATGTATCTCATTTGCGCTCTACGATAAGCCGGGTTTATTTCTTCCTGAAACTTCAACACATTCCAATCAAGAGAGCGATCCTTTAACCTCGCAACATATTTGTTCTCAAACGCTTCTAATGAAAATTTTTCCTGGGACATTCATAACACTCCTTTAATGTTTTATATATAAAACATTGTTTTGTTTATAAACCAATAATAAATCCCAATATTATAATTGTCAATTAAAAATATTGAGAAAATTCATTTATTTACAACTGTGTTTTGTATACAAAACCAATACCCGTATTTATATGGTTGTTAGACAGTTACATGATTAGGCGGCAAATTCTCCATTTTAAGCTCCGATGCTTCTTTTTTCAATGTAAACAGATAAGCAGCGAAACCTAGCGCAGCAGCAATAATTAGCATAACGATAGAAGGTCCAAAGTCCCCGCCAGAAACATCAACCATCCATCCCATAATATAGCTTGAAAAACCGCCAAGGATATTGGTGAATCCCATCAACCCAGCAGCACGTCCCGCTGTTTCAGGAGTAGAGAATTTGACGATAAATAAATTACTGATATGGAAAACACCGCCTTGCGATCCCATCGCTAAGCCCATGCAAACCCCGGCCATTACTGGCTGTGGAGATAATATGGCAGCAGTTAAGAATGAAGCAGTTAAAAGAAATAATATAGTCGCTATTAAACCAGGGCGCTTCGTTTTATCCGCTAAAAATCCGCAAATTAATACAAAACCTAAAGCAAATAGCCAAGATAAAGAGGTGATTCCAGTCATTGCCTCTCTTGTAAAGCCCTTTGCTCCGACTAAATAAGTCGGGAGCCAAATGCTAATACCAAAAAACAAGAACGACGAAACTAACATTCCAAACCAAACAATCCAATAACGGAAGTCTTGAGTAAAGTTTAGTTTTTTAGTAGATTCTTTAGAATCTGATTGCCGAATATAGGCTAATTCATTTTTATCCAATCCTGGATGTTCTTCAGGGGTATCACGAGTAAGGAATATAAACATTGGAAGTACAATTAAAATATTAAACGCAGCTAAAGCGAAAAAGGCAGCCTGCCAATGGAAGGTAGCAATAACAAGCGTTAATATAACAGCTCCACATGCAGGTCCTAAATAGTTTCCTGCAAGCCAAGAAGATTGCGCCCGGCCAAGTTCACGCTGATGAAACCAGTTTGAAATGAACTTACCGCAAATGGGAATCATCATACCTTCACCCATCCCAAGAACAATTCGGCTAACAATAAACATTTCATAAGAGGTGGATAACCCGCCAACAACCATGGTCAGTGCCCATACGGAAAGACCTAAAATACCTGTCTTTCTAGCTCCAAGTTTGTCAATGATAAATCCCCAAAAGATATTAGACAATGCATAGGAAATGGTAAATACAAAGGTAATCATTCCAATCTTGGCATTCCTATCTGCTCCTGTTAATCCAAGATCACTTAAGAAGCCTTGATCGGTTTGAATAATAGAAATACCTAATTTATCAATTTGTCCAAAAAACCAAAAGAAGAATATAGGCATCGCAATATAGATCCATCGTTTGTTACCTTTCAGCATGAAAGAGCCCCCTTTTTAAATGAATACGCTTCCAAATTATTATTCATAGTATACTATAATTCAAAGGCTATAACTGACTTTAACTCCTCCTTTTTTGATTATTTGCAGCAGCCTTAGTGTTTTATATATAAAACACCGTTTACTACTAAGTCTATTTTAAAATTTTAAGAAAATTGTGTCAACATAAAATATAAGTTTTGTTTTATTATTTAAAATTCGTTTTATATACAAAACACATAACGCGTAATAAAAAGCTTGCATCTAGCTGCAAGCTTTAATTCATTTTAGTATGATAGCCCATAAAACCGGATAATATTTTAGAAACTTCAAGCACTTTTGGTAAAGCTACTTTTTCAATAAATTCACTATTAAACGTTTTTTCTGTTGCGACAATGTTAAGGGCTGCCATTACGTTACCGGTACGCTCGAATACAGGAGCTGCAACCGATTGAATTCCATGGTGAAACTCTCCCTTTGTAATCGCATATCCCTTTTGCCGAATTGCATCCAATTCCTGCTGAAATTCCATGTAATCTGTTTGCGTTCTTTCCGTATATGGTTTTAAATTAGAGCCAAACAAGATTTGATTTAATTGGTCCTGAGGTTGATAGGCAAGCTGTACTTTCCCATTTGCAATGGCATGCGCAGGCAGCCTTAGCCCAATATTCACATTTACCGCCGAAACACCTCTAACAGGCGCACTGCCAACATAAACGACTTCATGGCCATCCAATATCGATAAATGGCAGGAAGCCCCTGTTTCATCTCTTAATTTTTCTAAGTATGGCTGCGCAATTTCTGGGAGTTTCAATGTGCTTAAATACGCAAATCCTAATTCCAAAACCTTTGGAGTTAAACTATAGCGTTTCGTATGTTCATCCTGATGGAGGTATCCCAAAGTTTGGAGTGTATACAATAATCGAAATGGAACTGTCCGGCTCACATCTAGTTCTTTCGCGATTTCTACCAACGATAATGTTGGACGCTCCTCACTGAATAGCTTTAATATCTCCAATCCTCTTACTAAAGCATTGGCATTATAACGTTCCTTTTCATCTTTTACCATAACTATTTCACCATCTCATTATCTTTAATTTACTTATTCTACTATTTTCATGAAGTTTAATCAAAGAGGGCATTACAGTGTGCATCCTTACCCTTGTCTAAAGAGGTTAGAAAGTCTAGGACAATTGAATTAAATTGATTGGGATCCTCTTGATAACACAAATGACCTGTCAACGGGATCGTAACAAATGTTGAATTTTTAATGGCATCATGGAAAATCTGTGATTCAGATACCGGCGTGACTTTATCTAATTCTCCACAAATGACAAGGGTAGGTACAGAAATGCGAGGCAGGATCTCCATTTGATTCAAATGAAAAAGTGAATAGGCTACTGATCGGAAGCCCATCGGTCTTATTTGCGAATAGATTCTTTCTGCCTCTTTCTTTACATCAGGCGCCGGCTGCGGAGAAAGAAGCTCCGTTACACGCAGGGCAGCCAGTTCTTTTGGCTCTAATGTTTCAATGTTGGTTAATCGATTGTTTAATTTCTGTTCATTCGCTTCCTTGCTCAAGGCGGCTGCCCCTCTTGTCGCATCAGAAATGATTAAGGCATCTACCATGTGCGGAAAGCGATAACAAAAATCAAGTGCTATGGCCGAACCCATAGAATGACCCAGAATTGTAACAGATTCATATTGTAAGTTATCAATAAATCCTTTTAATACATCTGCAAATTGCTTGAATTCCTTTAACTCTACTGTTGGATCAGAACTTTTCCCATACCCAGGCGCATCCCAAGCTATAACCGTGTAATGCTCAGATAAGCCCTTTAATTGTTTTTTCCATGATTGAGAGTTGTTCCCCATTCCATGTAAAATAATTAATGGAGCTCCCTCGCCCTCGATTTTATAATGAATCTTTAAATCCTCTACTTGTAAATAAGGCATATACTCCCTCCATACAACCATGTTTTATTAGCAAAACGACGTTTCGTAATTAAATGATAAATCAAATTCAAGATAAGTCAACAGAATTTTCTGAAGTTACTAAAATTGACACAAAGGGTTAATAACTAAATAAGCAGTGGCCCTCCTTTTTAGGACCACTGCTATTTCTATTATTCTTTTGTTAGATTTAAGTTTTTTCCTTTCTCCAGCTGCGCAATTCGTTCGTCAATGGTACTGCTGAAGAAAGAACTCTTCACCTTCTGCTCTAGTCGGTCCATATAACCTTCAATCTCCTTGAATTTTGAGAAGGAAGGATTCGCGTAAGAATTCGGTTCTAATATCTGGTTCATTTCCAAGTTAGCGCGGGTTACATTTTCCCTGCCCATTAACTCCATCCGGCGAATCTGCATATCCTTCACTCTTCGCTTCATCTCTTCATATTTTCTTTCCAATTCATCAAGCTGCTCGGTCACTTGAGTGAGTGAAGCTTGCAGGCGCTGTGCCCGTTCTTCGTAATGGTGCTGCTCGGCTGCAGCAAATTGGTAAAGCTCTGTTTCCCCAGCGGATGAGGCAACCTCTGCTTGATGCTTTCTTTTTTCAGCCAATTTTATGGCTTCACTATATTCTCTTGTAAATTCATCTCTCAACTGAGTTTGACGACCCACCAACTTGCCGACCTTCTCAGTTTCCCGCTCGCATTCGCGCAGGTATTGGTTGAGCATGGCAATCGGGTTTTGATTTTCCTTTTTATTCAGGGCCTCATTTAAATCCGCTACAATGATGTCTTTGATTCTTGTTAATAAGTTTGTCATGTTATTTCTCTCCTTTTGATAAAAATTATTTCTTAAATTCATTCCATTGCTTTTCAAAGTTTACAAATGGGTCGTTATCATTGATTTTGGGTGCCTTTTTGGTTTCGTTCCATTCTTTATAAACTAGGTAAAGCACATAAGCAGCACCTACGCCGATAAGAGCTGGGATGTGGTGGATTGTGGAAGACAGTACGATCAAGCCAATAATGACTAGACCAATCTTCCAAGCAATGGAATCCGTTTTGAGAAACTGTCTAAAGATGAAGTAAAGCAACACGAGACTTATCAGTAATCCAACCATTGGGCCGATGGAGTGGAGCATTATAAGAGCAGCCAGCCCGCCTGCTAAACATAAACCAAATTTTTTCATTTTAATTCCTCCTTGGAATTGTTCAGGTATTTGTTTCTTTATCTTGATTTCATCTTACCTGTTTTCTTTCATTTCCATAATTGCGCTAGAGCTTGATTTTCATCTCAGACCTGAGACGTAGGTGAGATGAGACTAAGACACAAAAAAAGACCGCCACTGCAGCCTTACACTTAGTTCTGATTTACAAATAGCCAGTAGAAACCAAAACCGGCTTCCTTATCCCTCGGACGTTGGCTTTCGCATGGGCTTAGAGGGTTATAAACCCTCCTTATCCCTTGAAGGTTCGCCCTCGCGTGGGCTTCGGGGGTTATGATCACCTCTTATCCTTCGAAGAGTCACTTTTGCTTGGGCTTCAGGGGTTATGAACCTTCCTTATCCCTTGAAGATTCGCCTTCGCGTGGGCTTCGGGGGTTATGATCACCTCTTATCCTTCGAAGAGTCGTTTTGGCTGGGGCTTCAGGGGTTATGAACCTTCCTTATCCCTTGAAGGTTCGCCTTCGCGTGGGCTTCGGAGGTTATGATCACCTCTTATCCTTCGAAGAGTCACTTTTGCTGGGGCTTCAGGGGTTATGAACCCTCCTTATCCCTTGAAGGTTCGCCTTCGCGTGGGCTTCGGGGGTTATGATCACCTCTTATCCTTCGAAGAGTCACTTTTGCTGGGGCTTCAGGGGTTATGAACCTTCCTTATCCCTTGAAGATTCGCCTTCGCGTGGGCTTCGGGGGTTATGATCACCTCTTATCCTTCGAAGAGTCGTTTTGGCTGGGGCTTCAGGGGTTATGGACCTTCCTTATCCCTTGAAGGTTCGCCTTCGCGTGGGCTTCGGGGGTTATGATACCCTTTTAAAAAATTCCCTCTAAATGTGTTACTAAAACAAAAAGGAAGACAGCACTTTTTATACTGTCTTCCTAAAGGGTTTTTCCCGATATCTATATATTAATATGGAGATTTTGCACCAAGGTATCTAGTTTTCCAATATGATGATGTCATATCGGAAATGGTTACACCCGTCGATGCAGCACTGATGAATTTGTTGTTTCCTAAATAAATTCCAACATGGGACGGTCCCACTTTATAGGTTTCAAAAAAGACTAGGTCACCTACACGTGGCGAACTGACTGGTGTTGCAGCATCCCATTGTGTTGCTGCTGTTCGTGGTAAGGAGATCCCAACTTTATTGAATACATAAACTGTAAAGCCACTGCAATCGAATCCTGCTGGAGTATTTCCTGCCCATTTATATGGTGAACCGATATATTTCTTAGCCTCAGCGATAACTCCTTCAACAACTGAAGTAGATGCAGTCGCTGGTTTTTGGGCTGCTTCAGTAGAAGTTGCTGGCTTTTGATCTGCTGCTGAATTAGTCGTTGTTGTTGATTCTGATGTTGTTGGTGCTTTTTCGGTTGTTGCTGTTGATCCGGATGTTGCCGGTGCTGCCGGTGCTGCTGGTGCTGCTGGTGCTGCCGGTGCTGCCGGTGCCTCCGGTGTTGCCGGTGTTGCCGGTGTTGCTGCTGCTGCTGGTGTTGCTGGTGTTGCCGGTGTTGCTGCTGCTGCTGATGTCGCCGGTGCCGCTGGTGCTGCCGGTGCTGCCGGTGTCGCCGGTGTTGCCGGTGTTGCCGGTGTTGCTGGTGTTGCTGGTGTCGCCGGTGCTGCCGGTGTCGCCGGTGCTGCCGGTGTCGCCGGTGCTGCCGGTGCTGCTGGTGCCTTTTCCGGTGTCACTGTTGTTCCAGATGTTACTGGCGCTTCTTCAGTTGCTGCCGTATTTGAAGTGGTTGCAGTGCTTCCCGTGGAAGCTGTATTTGAAGATACCGAAGGACTCTTTGTTTCCACACTTGAAGCTGCCGCAGTACTTCCAGCTGTAACTGAATCTGACTTAGCCACAGTGCTAGTATTAGCCCCATTACTACTCACATTTAACGTCTGCCCAGCATAAATAGTGTCAGAGGTTAATTGATTCATTGATTTAAGCTGAGGAACCGTTACATTAAAACGCGCTCCTATCACTGAAAGCGAATCACCTTTTTGTACGGTATAAGTAGAATCACTTACACTCGTTTCTGCCACCTTCAATTGCTGCCCAGCACGAAGGAAACTTGATGTCATGCCATTCAAGCGTTTTAGTTCACTTACGGTCGTACCATTATCTCTTGCAATCGCCCAAAGAGTATCACCTTTTTTTACCGTATAAGTAAGTGATAGTTTTTGATTGACATAGATTGTATCACTTGATAGAGCATTCCACTCTTTTATTTGATTTATAGTCACATGATTTGATTGAGAAATTTTCCAAAGGCTGTCTCCTGGCTGAACTGTATAAGCAGGTTCCTGTGCACTTGCTGTAGCTCCAAAAGCAGTAAGTACGAGCCCGGCAGTTGCAGCGGCTGTTACTAAATTTTTCTTCACTTTTAATAATTCCTACCTTTCCTTTATTTACTTCAATAGACATATTAATGCAATTATCGACAAAAGAACATCCGACAAAAGTGGTAGTTTGCTAGAACAAATACTGAAAAGGTAGGACTTTTTTATAAAGAAAACGTTTTTATTAAAAATCAAAATAAAAACAGAAGTGCTGTGAACACTTCCCCTTATAACCTCAACCATTATCTAGTTCGATCCCAGACGAAAACATCTCCCCCAGATACTCGGCATGCGCCAAATACTGCTCCACAAATTCAGCTAAGGTGATCGGTATCCCGGTATCTTCTAACCAATAATCAAAACTAATCGCTATATTCTTTTTGATAATATCATTTTGGCTCCAGATTGGGGCAAGCGAATGATCCATACCTGCAAGGACCTCAGCAATCTCTTGGATGGTCGTTATTTACAACACCCTCTTTTTCAAAAAATGGAAACCCTTTTATTTAATGTATGTAACAAACAAAATTTAACTCACATTAAACAAACCTTAGGTACCTATTTTTAAAAAAGCTGATAAAAGGGTCAAAACCGCTGATAAAATCAAAAAAACGCCGATAAAAGTTCCGTAACCGCCGATATCTTCCCAAAAACCTCCGATAAACCGTCTCTAAGCTAAAAAAGCCCCACAAGACTCATCATCTTGCAGGGCCATTTCTTAGTTTTCTTGTTCTTCGCGCCGATTTTTCTTAAATAACTTCGATAATACCTCGTAAACAATCGGTACCACGAACAATGTTAACAATGTTGAACTTGTTAAACCGCCAATAACGGTAACTCCAAGTCCTTTCGAGATCAACCCTCCGCCGCCTGAGCCGAGCGCTAACGGAATTAACGCACCAACCGTGGCAATCGCCGTCATCAGGATTGGACGTAAACGGGTCGCCCCCGCTTCAAGTACCGCTTGACGCATCGTCAATCCATCACGTTCCATATGAATAATTCGGTCCACGAGTACAATTGCATTCGTGACGACGATCCCAATCAACATTAAGAGACCCATCATAACCGAAACCGAAATCGTCTCACCGGCAATTAATAGACCGACAAATGAACCGATTATCGCAAACGGTAACGAGAACAGAATCGCAAACGGTGCGACACCTTCACGGAAGGTTACCACAAGAATGAAGTAGACGATCGCAATCGCCGCTAGCATCGCAACACCAAGCTGTGTAAAGGTATCCGTCATGTCTGCCTGCACACCTGCAGTGCCGACTGTAACACCTTTTGGCAAGTCAAGTTTATCTACTTCTTTCTTGAGACTATCGGTTACCTTTTTAACATCCTTACCAAGGACAGTTCCAGAAACACTTGCATAGTACTCACCCTTGCTTCGTGCCAGTGTATTTAACGTAGTTCCTTTTTCCACTTTTACAAGCTGTGAAAGCGGCACAGTCTTACCCATCGCCGTTGGTACCTGGGTTTTTAACATTTCATCAATCGATGCCGGCTGTTTCGACTGCTCTTGCTGTACGATCACATCCAGGGATTCACCGTTTTTCTCGATCGTCGTTAACACATCTTGTGTCTTCGTCGGGTTCAACATCATCACAAGCTGACCTGTGGTTAACCCATATTGCATCAAATCATTTTGGGCTACTTTAAAGGTGTATTCGACATAAGGATCTTCTGCACTAGAAGTAACATCCTTAAGACCTTTATCCTTCCTCATCACCTTTTCAACCTTATCAACAGATTGGTAGAGTTTATCTAGATTATCACTGTAGAAGGTATAGCTGACCTCATTGGAACCAACAGTTGAGGCACCCATGTTTTGACTCTTCCACGTGCCTGATTGGTCAAGATTTTTCACATATTTCTCAATTTCATCCTTTACCTTAGGGAAATCCTTTATATCCGGATCAAAAATTAGATACATTAATCCCCCGCCGCCACTGCCGCCAAACATAGCAGTGGAGGTGTCCGCTTTATCGGTCACCGATAACTGAACGATATCGATATCATCACGTTTCATCATCTTATCTTCAACGTATTTCACGTTCTCTAGAGTCTCATCCTTTAACTCACCTGCTTTAGGTGTATAGGTTAAGTACATCATCTTTTCTTGTTCACTGCCCATGAAACTAAAGCCGATTAATGGCGTCAGCGCCAAACTGCCAGCCAATAACACCACCGCAATGATGGACGTAATGACTTTATGATTAAGCGCCTTTTCTAGCCCCCACTTATACCATTTCGCTAGCTCGCCAACTTCTTTATGTCTCTTACCTGTCTTTTCACTGTATAACTTTTTCTTAAATAACGTATGTGATAAGGCTGGAACCACTGTAATCGCCACCAGTAACGAAGCACCAAGTGCAAACGTCATCGTTAAGGCAAACGGTGCAAACAACTCACCAACCATGCCGCCTACAAAAATTAATGGTGCAAATACTGCAACGGTTACTAATGTTGATGAAAGGATTGGTTTAAACATTTCAATCGTCGCTTCACGCACAAGGGCGCGGCCATTTAATTTCTCTTCTTTTAAATGCAAGCGGCGATAAATATTTTCCACGACTACGATTGAGTCATCGATGACCCGGCCAATGGCTACCGTAATCGCTCCAAGTGTCATAATATTAAGGGTAATATCGAGCCAGTGAAGAATCAGTAACGCCATGAAAATGGACACTGGTATCGAGATAATCGACGTAATCGTTGATTTAAAGCTTCGTAAAAATAATAAGATAATCAATACAGCAATGAAACCGCCAAAGACCGCTTTTTCCACCATGGTCGAGATAGATTCTTGAATTGGTTTACCTTGGTCAAGCGTCACATCAATGTGAAGACCATCGATTTTCGCCTTTTGCTCTTTCACCAGGTCCTTCACACTGTTAACGACATCAACTGTGTTGGCACGCTGCTCTTTCACGATTTGAATCGCAATGGCTTCTTTCCCATTTGTACGGGAGACGGACTGAACTTTACCAACAGTTTGAATCGCAGCAATATCACTTAATTTCACAAATGGGGATGGATGTGTTTTAGTCGGTGTGACAGGAATGATCGTATTCTTTAATTCATCCGCTGTCATATATTTGCCGTCAATCGCAACAGCCTGTTCACCCTCTTTAAACTGATAAAGCCCTAAAGAAACCGCCATATTGCTCGCTTGAATCATTTGTTTCACTTTATCTTCCGTCAGACCAAATTCTTTCAATTTAGCTTGGTTATAGGTAAGGTCAACTTCATCAATATGCTGACCTGTAATAGTGGCAGACGCCACACCATCAATTTTTTCGATCTTTGGAAGAAGAACATCCTCCACTGTTGAAGTTAAATCTACAATATCTTCTTTTGAACTGCTCACACTGAGAGCCACAACCGGCATCATGTTCATACTGATGGCCGTAACCTTTGGTTCTTGTGCCCCATCTGGTAACTTCACGTCATCTAATGCTGATTTTAAGGTACGTTTTGCCTCATCCATGTCAATGCCGTATTCATATTCGACCTGAATACTTGACATGTTCGAGTATGAATTGGACTGTACCGATTTTACATGATCAAGACCTTCAGCTGCCTTCTCAATTGGCATCGATACATCTTCCATTACCTTTTCAGGAGTGGCCCCCGGATAGACGCCTGTCACCATTAAGTATGGAATCGATATATTCGGAATCGTCTCCATGTTCATGCGTGTCCCCGAATAGATCCCAGAAACCGTTATGATAATCGTCAACAGCCAGACGGCCAGTTTATTCCCAAGTACAAAATTCGCTATCCCTTTCACTGTTACACCTACCCTTGATTGACTTACATAGCTCAATTATTTATAATAATGACCAACCAGTCATTTGTCAATAAATGACGTTAGGAGCGAGTACATTGAAAAAACAACTAATTATGGAAAAAGCGCTTGAACTTTTCGCTAAGCAAGGGTTTGAAGCTACCTCCGTTCAACAGATAACGGAACATTGCGGCATTTCTAAAGGGGCGTTTTATTTATCTTTTAAATCAAAGGACGAATTGATTCTGGCGTTGATTGACCACTTCATGAATCAAATGACCTCTGATATTGACTATGTAGTCAGAAATACAAATAAGGAAGAACTTTTATATAAATTTTATTACATTATCTTCCAAACTTCTTATGATCACTCAGATTTCGCGAAATTACTGATGAAGGAGCAATCCCATACCTTTAATAATGACCTATTGGTAAAAATGCAATACTATGATCGTTTAGTCAACAAAACCATTCTTTCCATGCTGGACAAATTATATGGTAAAGCAGTCAGAGAAACGAAATATGATTTAATGTATTGTATCAAAGGATTCATGAACACTTATTCACAATTATTTTTCTTTTATCAAGTTCCACTTGATTTGGAATTGCTGTCTAAATCACTTGTGGAAAAAACAAACTTGCTTGCGCAGCATACGACGGTTCCGTTTATTTCAGAAGAGTTAATCCAAATGTTTAAGAGTCCGATAAATGAAGAGATCACTAAGGAACAAATCCTAGAAATTGTTGAACAGAAGATGCTGGAAATGGAGGAATCAGTGGAGAAAGAATCACTGCTTTTACTGAAAGAGCAGCTATTGGAGCCAACCTATCCGCCTGTTATCATTAGAGGGCTGATTGAAAATATCCGCAAATCTCCCCATTGTAAATGGATCTCCTTTTTACTTAGCCGATATTATCATTTTTAGCAGAACGCTTCTATGTGTTCTGCTTTTTTCATGAGTAGTTTAAATAAACCCTTCATTTATCCTCTAAAAAAGAGAGATAAAAATTTTGTCGACTTACACAATTCCTATTTTACTAGTATAATATACCTATAATTTCCTTTTTAGTAGGAGTGATGAAATGTATTGTCAGCAATGCGGGTCAAAGATACCTGATACAGACGCTCGATTTTGTCCCAACTGCGGGACACAATTGGCGGTAGAACCAAAACAAAAATCAACAGAGGAGCAAGCAGAAGAAAGAGTAATAGAAAATCCAAACAACGGACCACTTGTAGCCATTATCAATACAGCTGAAGAAGAAACACGTGTTCAAAAACGAAGATTTATCAAGTCCGCCTTAGTATGGCCCATTGCCATTCCAGTGTTTTCATTAGTTATCTCCGCTGGATCAGGTTACGCCTACTATAGTCATCAGATCGAGACAAATAAAAGTGTCACCTCTTTAAAAGAAAAAGCCGAAAATGATGCTCTAAAAGGCCAATATGCCCAGGCTTTGTCTTCCATAAAAAAGGCTAAAACATTAAGACCGAACTATAAAGTATTAATCGAAGATGAAGAAAAAATAACAAAGGCCATAAAGGCAGAGAGTTCATTAAAGGAAATTTCCAACTCCCTGAAAACACAGCAAATCGACAAAGCAGATTCACAGATTAATAAATTGAAAATAACACTACAAACACTAAAAGGCCCACTTTACGCTCTACTGAATAACCAATTAGAAGAGAAATCAACAACTCTGGCCGTTGCAAAAATAAAAGTAGAAATCAATCACCTTAATACAGTCGAAGAGCTTGCTGGAAAATTAAATACCTTATCTTCACTTAGTTCTTCAGAGACGGATGAAGTCAAACGGTTAATTTTAACAAAAGTGGTCGAATTGACGACAAAAGCCGCAGAAACTCAACTGGGTGAGAAAAATTTCACTGAAGCAATGACGACCGTTGATAAGGGTCTTGAATATGCAGCGAACGACACGAAACTGCTGTCTTTTAAAGACCGAATAAAGGGTGAACAGGCGTCATTTGAGAAAGCAGAACAGGAACGGATTCAAAAAGCGATAGAGGTGGCAGCTCAAGAAGATCTAAACAACCATACCGCAGCTGTTACCATCGACAATTTAAATGTTTATACGGATGAGTATGGTGACCTGCATATTACAGGTGACCTAAAAAATCATGCTACGGTATCCATTTCCTCTATCAAAATCTATTATACAGTCTATGATGTAAACGGGGATTCCCTTGGGACGGATTATACATACGGAGATCCTTTCTACTTAGAGCCTGGTGAAAATGGCAGTTTTGATAATTACCAATATGGGGTTTATCAGGATTGCACTGTCAAAATAACTAAAATTACTTGGGAATTAGATTAAAAGGGGAAATGATGATGAAATGGCTTATTAGTGTGGCTAGTTCGCTGCTTATTTTAGGAACTGGCGGGGGCCTGATTTTTTACTGGCATCAAGAAATTCCTGCCCAGTTAAAAAACACCTCACTGTTCGTACCGAATGTAGCAAAGGCCAAAGTGTCAGAGAAGAAGTTAAAGGACATTATTCATGATGTTCAGAAAGAAGTTGTCATGATCCAGCAGGAGAATGGCACCTTGGGTTCAGGGTTTCTCTATAATAAAAATGGGGATGTTATTACAAATGCACATGTGGTGAGCGGGGCCAAAACCGTCAAAATTAAAACGGCTGATGCCAGGGAGTTTCAAGGAACGGTGATTGGAATAAGTCAGGATGTTGATGTTGCCGTTGTTCGTGTCCCGGGATTAGCCTCTGAAGAACCCTTACAGATAAGTCAAAAGAAGTCGGATGTGGGTGAGGAAGTATTAGCCCTTGGCAGTCCACTAGGCTTGCAAAACACAGTCACAACTGGGATTATTAGCGGTGTCGGAAGAGACTTTGACATTAAACCTTTTCATTATAAGGATGCTTATCAGATATCCGCTCCGATTGCTCCTGGTAATTCAGGCGGACCGTTGATAAACCGCAAGACTGGTGAAGTCCTTGGAATTAATTCTGCTGCAACAGATCAAGGTTCCATTGGTTTCAGTCTTCCAATCGTTACTATTATGTCTCTTGTAGAAGGATGGTCGAAGGCTCCAATGACAGAGTTACCTGACACCACAATAGAAACCGCCTCAGCAGATGTGAGTGAAGATGCGGACTCACCAGAAATAACGGCTGGTTATCTTGTTAACTATTTTTATGAAAGCCTAAACTCTCGTGATTATGTCACAGCTTATTCTTTATTGGGAAGCTCCTGGCAGAGTAAAACAGGGTTCTCCAAATTTCGAAACGGATACTTAACCACAAAGTCTACCACGATAGGCGATGTCCAAACCACGAAGGATGGAGATAGCATTTCTGTAACGGGGATTATTACGGCGGTTGATTTGGTAGATGGAAATGAAAATTATGCTAAATTTAAGGTAGAGTATAAAGTTGGATATGAAAATGACCAATTAAAAATTATAAGTGGGACAGCCAAAGCCATTCATTAGGGTAAAATCTCATCAGTTGAAATTCCTATGTTTTTTTGCTCCAATCTGAGCAGAACACGCGAATGGTGTTCTGCTCTTACAACTTCTCCAGACCATTTTTAAGAAACAAAAAAACAGAGTGCAATAATCTGCATCCCTGTCTCCATTCATCTATTTAAGCTGCTATTTTACCTTCATCTTTAAGCTTATGACCTTCCCATTTCGAGATCACAACTGCAGCTAGAGAGTTACCAACAATATTGACACAAGTACGAGCCATATCAAGAAGACGGTCAATACCGGCGATAAACGCAAGACCTTCAACCGGAATTCCCACGCTTCCTAACGTTGCAAGTAGAACCACGAAAGATACCCCTGGAACACCGGCAATACCTTTAGATGTTACCATCAAGACAAGAACAAGCGTAATTTGGTGCGTAATACTCAAGTGAATTCCATACATTTGCGCAATGAACAATGCTGCAATCGCTTGATAAAGCGTGGATCCATCAAGGTTAAACGAATAACCGGTTGGAATAACGAAAGAAGTAATCGCCTTTGGACAGCCAATCTTCTCCATTTTCTCCATGATTCTCGGAAGAACAGCCTCCGAGCTTGCTGTAGAATAACCAAGTAATAGCTCGTCTTTTAAATAAGCTAAGAATTTAAAAATATTAACTCCTGCAATCTTCGCCGTAATACCTAGGACAACCAAAATAAAGAAGATCATAGCACCATAAACAACGAGAACTAATTTTCCTAATGGAATAAGTGATGACAAGCCGAATTTTGATACCGTCACACCAATTAGTGCAAAAACGCCAAACGGTGCAAATTTCATCACTTGGTTAGTAACCCAGAACATGGCATCGGCAGTACCTTTAAAGAAGTTGATAATCGGTGTACCTTTTTCGCCAATCGCAGCAATACCAAGTCCGAACATAACAGAAAAGAAAATGATGGCTAGCATATCACCATTCGCTAATGACTGAATGATGTTGGTTGGGACGATATTAACAAACGTATCGGCAAAAGAATGAGATTCAGTTGTTTTCGCCGTTTCCACATACGTATTAATATCTGTTTTAGCTAGGTGTGAACGATCGACACCTGTTCCAGGATGGAAGACATTAGCAAATAGTAATCCCAACACAATCGCAATAGTAGTGATAATTTCAAAATATAGTAGGGTTTTGCCGCCAAGTTTACCAAGGGATTTCATATCGCCAGTACCAGCAACCCCAACAATAATACTTGAGATAACAATTGGTACAACGATCATTTTAATTAAGCGGATAAAGATATTCCCAATTGGCTGCAAAAAATCTGCTACATGAGTATTTCCGTAAAATATCGCGCCTACGATAATACCTAATGTTAAACCAATGAAGATTTGCCATGCAAGACTAATTCTTTTCATAACCTCTCTCCTTTTCCTTAATAATTTATCTAAAATTTATTACTATATACATAAAAGTATAAATTAGGTTTATTCAACATCATATCATGATACTACAATATAATTCTAGACATTTTTTTCGACATGCACAACACTGAAAATAATGGCAGCATCCAATTTTAAGTGCTTTTTATTACTATCGTAATAGTATTAAATTCCTGTGAATAAGATAACAATTAGATATTTCGGAATATTCCTCGTGGATATTTATACCTATTTTAATTATATTTCCAAGTGACTAAGTCTATAAAAAAGATGGTTATATCCTTAAGACAATTGCATAAAATAGGAAAAATCCGTCCATACTTTCAGTAGAAAAAGAAATAGTTTTGGAGGTTGCGTCAATGGGGAGAGATTTAGAGAGCATTTTTAGGGAGTTAAAACTAGTAAAAAGCAAGGAACTGGAAGAGTGTAATATGGAGCTCGACAGCCAAAATAACAACCTGGTAGTGAAAAAGGCATTATTAGTGTATAAACATGAACTTCTCGAATGTTTAGAGATGTACGACGTTTATCTAGATAAAAAAGAAACTCTTTTATTATAGTGAAAGGCTCCTTTAGAAAGGGGCCTTTTTCCATTCCATTTTAATAATACTTCCCCCGGCCGCTGAATAATTATAGATATGTGAAAGGGGAAATAAAATGGACAATCATGGTTTCTTTCAATTTGTACTCTATAAACTCCTATCTCTTTCAGTCCAACTGATCTTACTTTATATCCTTGTCCTATTGTGTGAATGGTTTGCCGAAAAAAAGGGCTATAACCTATTCGAACGGTCGTTTTTAGTCACGCTCGTCTCACTGCCCATATTAACATTCATAATTTGGACAATCATTATCGCTAGATTTAAATTGTTTTAGAAAAACAAAATGATCCTAAAATCAGCTCAAATTGCCAAAAACGGCTCCAAATTTTACTTTTGATGCCCAAAAAGGCACTTAAAGCCTCTAAAACGCCTCCAAATGCGAAAAAGTGGAATTCGATTTACCTTGTTAAACCCGATATCGTGGAGATGCCAGATACGTCAGATTCGCTGACAAACGGCACCAATTTTAGCGATGAAAGGGTGTTAGCAAATGTGCAATCTTAAGTCAGGAAATATTGAAGGATTCGAACAGTTTTCGCAATTCAGTTCACTTCAGGAATTCAATCACCATATCGAGATGTGGATGTTAGAACATAAGCAAGATTTTTCAAAAGGAGAATTAATGGGATTAAAGAGATTGGTACGTTACGCAGCGAAAGTCCCCGGCGTTTGCAATGCCAAAATCGGCACCATCTTAAAAGCCATCCACGAAGAATATAAGGACCTCGGCATCTCTCGTTCTACGTTTAAACGGATGATCCTTAAAGCCACGAAATTAGGTATTCTCACTGTCTTCGAAACCGAAAGAAAAAATGGTTCACAATCGAGCAATCTGTACCAGTTTAGTCGTTTTCCCTCAAATGAACCACCTAAAGAGGAAATAATGACCCACCCTAAAGAAGCTAGTAATCTTTTAAAAACTGAAAAAGATCAAAAGATAAAAGAACGTATAGAAGAACCGTTAAAATTTGATCATACATACGTAAGCGACCGTGTTCCACAGCCTTTTGTTCAACAAGTTAAATACTTCTTTAACGATGCAAAAACCATCGAAGAGTTTTGGAAAACAGCTAAAATCACGGCCTACCGCAATTCATGGGAGAAGGATTCAGAGATGATCCTTGATGTTGCCATTCAATCCTTTAAGCAGCTGATTCGAAAGCTAAAGTTTGACCGAAAGATTAAGAATCCCTTTGCCTATTTTTACGGGATAACAGAAATCAAATTTTGCAACCTTTTCCATAAAAAGCTCCATGATGAGTTTGAGTTGAACGATCAAGAAATCGAATTTAGAATCGTTTCCTAAAACGGCTTCCTTTGAGTTCTTCATTTTACTATAATAGAAGAATGTAATGAATAGGAGTGTAGCGCATGAAATCGATTTTCTTCGACCTAGATGATACATTATATGACCAACTCCAACCCTTTCAAGAAGCGTATACTAGAGTTTTTTCAACGTTCACCGATATTTCGATTCTAGACCTCTTTAAAAAGAGCCGCGAGTATAGTGATAAAGTGTTTGCGCTGACAGAGTCTGGAGAAATGTCATTAGAAAAGATGCATCAATATCGCATGATCAATGCCTTTAAAGATTTCGGATATACGATTACGACTGATGAGGCGGATGCCTTTCAAAAGGAATATAAAGACCAGCAATATAAGGTCACCCTTATTCCAGAAATGAAAAATATTCTTCAATATTTAAGCAATAAGGGCATTCCTGTATATGTGACAACAAACGGTCCTTCCACCCATCAGCGGTTGAAACTAGAATCACTAAATCTCTCACAGTGGTTACCAAAGAACCATATCTATATCTCTAGCGAAGTGGGCTATGCAAAGCCACACAAGGATTTCTTTGATTATGTTAATGAAAAAACCAATACATCGAGTTCCAATTCCTATATGATTGGGGATTCTTTTGAGAATGACATAGCAGGAGCCCATCATGCTGGTTGGGGCTCAATATGGATTAATGACAAGAACAAAGCAAGGACGATTGAACATATTCATCCAACATATGAGACAAATTCCTATCAGCAGCTTGAAGGGCTGATAAAATTACTATTTTAGGCTTCTATTTTTATAAAGTTTAAATTAATATATGGTCCTTACACTTTACAATTAGAAAAAGCTGCACCAGATGTGCAGCTTTTTTAGTTATGTTAAGAATAACTTATGGCAGATAGTATATGACACATAGACAGAAACGCTTCCAACGATAAAAATGAGTACCGGAACTAAATAGATAAGATACATTGAAATCAGTAGAATCCCAATTAACAAGAGTGTTGATATAGGAAAGGAAATGGCCATAGTAAGCGAATTTCGAATTATATGCTTCCACTTGGTCTCAAGATGAGCCATAACCGGAAATAAATAAACTGTTACAGATAAAAATAATAGAGTCAGCACCCCAAGAATACCCGTGATTAACAAGTTCGAATGCACCAGTTGATAATTGAAGAAAATCAAATAGGCTAAAACAAACCATAAGAATGAGATTCCCATGCTTTGAAAAAAGCATTCCCGGAACAACAAGAAGAAGCTTCGAAAAACTCCGTCTGTTTCTTTGCCCATTACCCATTTACGAGTCACGCCATACATCGCGGTCGTTGCCGGAAAAATCGTAACCACAGGCAGGCAAAGGAGAAGCCAGATCAAGTCCAATAAAAAAAGGTCTACAATTCGCTCAATGCTCCTTAGCATTCGACTATTCAGGATATTCATGGATGACTTCCCCTTTTTATTTCCAGATTGAGTTTAAATGATAGACTTCTAATGAGACTAGCTTAACATCCCCGCCAACGGCAAACAATGCTAATCCCTCGCTTTCACTGCTCGGAAAAATCAAGTCCGTCATGGTGGTTTTACCGCTGTTTGCAAACACTTCAACCGAAGACCAATCCAGGAATAAATGAAGCTTCACTCGATTTCCTTCTGGTTCAACTCTAGCAGTATGTCGACAAGCGAACAACGGATGGAAGGATGAATCACCAGATCGTTGGCGATCGATGAAAAGTTCTTGTTCCGTAACATCATAACCAATAATCGTTTTTTCTTCACTTGACGTTCTTACTTCAAAACCGAACTCAGTTGCAGAATTTAGTTCAAATTCAGCTAAAATTTCGATTTCTTTGCCTTTGCAATCAGCAAGTAGATTCTTGGAATTTGGGTCAATGAATAAATTTTTCCATTTGCTTTTTTCTGTCCGGATACTCTCTATTTCCTTTACAGGAGTTTGGGTTAATCGGATACCATCCGATGTGCTACTGAGCGATAACTCCCTCGGCAAAGTCATGGCACTTCGCCATTCTTTCGTCGGCGTGATATTGGCATATTTCCAATTACTCATCCAGCCAATAAATACCCGTCTTTCCCCCAATGTATCTGACCAAGTTACTCCTGCATAATTATCGCGTCCATAGTCTACCCATAGAATGGTATCATTTGGGTTATCATTGACAAAGGTTTTTCCGTCGAATTCTCCAATAAAATACTGTGTTCGTGAACCTTCTGGGTGAGCGTCGTCGTTGCCGATGCTGACAATCATGATCCATTTCTTTTTGTCCGTCTCACCAATTGGCAATTCAAACAGATCCGGACACTCCCATACACCCTCATGAGAGCCTGCTTCTCGTCCAAATTCACTTGCAAAGTCCCAAGTTTTAAGGTCATCTGAAAGGTAGATTCTTACATGGTCCCCAACAGCCAAAACCATGATCCACTTATTCGATTTTTGATGCCAAAACACTTTTGGGTCGCGGAAATCTAGACAATTTTCATCCATTAAAACCGGGTTTCCCTCATATATATTCCAAGTTCTCCCTTTGTCCGTACTATAAGCAATGCTTTGCGTTTGCTTTGGTCCATCGGCTGAAGTGAAAATGGCAACAAGGCCTGTTCCTCCGTTAAAAAATCCACTCGAATCCTTCCAATCCACTACCGCGCTTCCAGAGAAAATCGCTCCATTTGCATCAGGGTATAAAGCAATCGGCAGATGCTCCCAATGAATTAGATCCTTGCTTACCGCGTGTCCCCAATGCATTGGGCCCCAAACCGTGCTATAGGGATGATATTGATAAAACAGATGATATTCGCCTTCATAATACACCATCCCATTAGGGTCATTCATCCAATTCGATTCCGGTGTAAAATGAAACTGAGGCCGGTAGTTTTCTATGTATTTCTCTGAACTTAGCAAATTTGATTGATCCAATACCATAGTTACACGTTCTCCTTTGTCGTCGCTTTTGAAGTAATGAGTGTAAGAGTCTCATTGAGAGTAGGCATACTTAAAATCGCACCTCTTTTGGTTGTAGCTAATGCACCTACCGCGTTTGCGAAAGAGGCTATTTCCGTTAATTCTTCCTTCGACAAGTTATCAATCTTGCCATTTTTCTCAAGAACTTTGTAAAGAACTCCTCCAAGGAATCCGTCTCCTGCTCCGGTAGTATCTTGGACATTCACAGTATATCCCGGTACAATGCCTGTATTTTCTCCATGCCTAAAAAAGCAGCCATTTCCACCTAAAGTGATAAACAGTAATGGAACCTGATAATGATCACAGATGATTTTCGAGCCTTTTTCTAAATCGCTAACCCCAGTAAGAAACACTAATTCTTCCTCGGAAATTTTTACGACATCGGACAATTGAAGTCCTTTGAACATCATCTCTTTGGCATAATCTAGATTTCCCCATAACGACTCCCGTAGATTAGGATCAAAGGATATAAGTACCCCATTTTCCTTAGCAAAAGAAGCGGCTGCCAGTGTGGTCTCAGCAGAAGGGTTATGCGTCAATGAGAGAGATCCAAAGTGGAAAATTCTCGAATTCTTAATAGTATCAAAGTTTACCTCATCTATTTCTAATGTTGTATCCGCCCCAGGGTCCCGATAAAAGCTAAATGTTCGGTCTCCCGTATGATCTAAGTGAACAAAAGCTAAAGTTGTATTTGTATGTTCCGAGATAACTACCCCTGCAGTATCCACATGTATTTGTTCCAATGTATTTCTTAGAAAAATACCAAACCGATCGTTTCCAACTTTCCCTATAAATCTAGTTCTTTTTTGAAACTTAGATAATACGGCTAAAACATTTGCAGGAGCACCGCCTGGATTCTGTTCAAACAATGTCCCTCCATTTTCGGAAAATCCGGAAGGTGTAAAATCAATTAGTACCTCCCCAAGTGCTGTAATGTCGTACATGTATGTTCACCTGTCTCCTTAT
This sequence comes from Neobacillus cucumis, assembly GCF_023715505.1. The sequence goes on from NZ_JAMBOH010000011.1 coordinate 139,631, forward strand.
TTTTCAGTGGACCTTAGTAAAGATAAGGCAGAACAAAGGAAGCACCCTTTATGTTCTGCCCTCTAATGAATCCATGAATTATTTATTGTTCTTATTAAATTTATCAAGACCTTTTTGGTATAGTTTCATTAGTTCCGGAAGTCCCATTTGGTCTAACTGTTTTACATAGCTATCCCATTCCTTCTCAATTCCACCATCTTGCAGCCAGTGAGCTTGCTTTTGATTCACAAACTGAGTAATATCGGTTTGCAGCTGATTGACTCGTTTGGTATCTTCTTCATTAAAGAAAACCTGTGGATAGTTTTCTTTTTCTACATATGGACGATAATACTTGTCTAATATCGCTAAACGATCTTTTGCACGCGGCTCCATATCAACCACTTTTCCAAAGTCTTCTTTCAATACCACGAATGGTCCTCCAGGAGCTACTTTTTGACGGAATTCACCCATTGCAACTCCAGCCGGAAGTTCTCTATTTACAAGCATTCCATTTGCATCTTCATCATAAATTTCACCCAGTGGACCCCAGTCAACCTGAGCAGATTCTTTTGGTGCATATAACTGGTCTACCCATCTTGCCGTAATTTCTGGATATTTATTGGCCTTTGTGATCACAAATGCATCGCGGCTGTATTCAGAGTAATTAGAACGACCAACAATTGGAGTTCCGTCAGTTCCTTTAAGAGGCGGCAGAACCTCATAATCATCTTGACGGTCTGTTCCGACTAATTCAGTGTCTTCCCACCAGATAAAGGAACCAAGTGTCTCGTCTTTTGTTTTACCTTTTGAAAATAACTTCGCTTGGTCTTGAGTCGTTGCTTCAGGATCAATGATTCCTTCTTTCACCCACTTATGGTAATAAGCGATAGCCTTTTTATATTCCGGTTGAACCGCACTGAAAATCACTTTCCCATCACGTACGATACGGTGGTCATTATTGTCAGGAACACCAAAGGCAGCAATCATATCACCAAAGTTTCCACACCAGCCATTAAATAAGTACGTTAATCCGATCTCATCCTTTTTACCGTTACCGTTTGCGTCTTTATCTTGGAAGGCCTTTAGGACATCGTGGTATTCTTCAAGGGTAGTCGGCATTTTTAATCCTAATTTATCCAGCCACGTTTTGTTTATGTACATGGTGTTTGGAAGTCCAACAAGGTCCATTTCCTCTGCTCTTGGAAGTGAATAAATGTGCCCATCAGGAGAAGTGATAACACTCCTTAGAGCAGGTCTTTCTTCCAATCTCTTCTTTAAATTAGGCATATACTTATCTATTAACTCATCGAGAGAAATGAGCGTACCATCTTTTGCATATTTCACGATATCTAAATCTGTAAATCCGGAATTATAAAACGCATCTGGTAAATCCCCGCTTGAAAGCAACAGGTTTTTCTTCTCTTGATATCCCTCACTTGGGATATTATTCCACTTCACTTGAACATTCGTCTGTTTCTGCAACTCTTTAAACAGAGTCATATCTTTAAAATTTGGAGCTAAAGAAGATTTCGGTGATACAAAATTTAACGTAATGGATTTATCCACAATCGGTAAACCCGTTTCATTCATCTTAACATTGACTTTCTTTTCACTTGCACTGCTGCTTGAACTATTAGAACAACCAGCGAGAATAGTAGATAAACCAATAGATAAAACCAGTGAATTCCTAACCCATGACTTTTTCATGTCGTGTTCTCCCTTTATGATATTTTTTTATTCTTATATAATGGCGAAATTGTTTTAGGTATCTAAAAGATCATCCTTTTACTCCGCCAATTAAAACTCCTTTTACAAAATGTCTTTGAACAAATGGATAAACAATTAACAATGGAAGGGCTCCTACAATAATAATTCCGTATTTAATAATCTCTCCTACTTGCTGCTGTGCTGCAAGATTGTCAAGGTCACTCAGCATTTTGATGCTCAACTGATTTTGAGTCAGGATATTTCTTAAGATCAATTGCAATGGATAAAGACTCTCATCATTTAAGTAAATGAGGGCATCAAAGTATGAGTTCCATTGTCCAACTGCGTAAAACAGAACCATAACGGCAATGATTGGTTTAGAAAGTGGCAGTACCACTTTCAAGAAAAATTTGGTGTTAGAGCATCCGTCAATTTTCCCTGCCTCAAGAAGTTCATTTGGAATATTCTCTTCAAAGAAGCTTCTGGCTACGATCAGATTCCAAACGGCGACTGCTTTAGGAAGGATCATTGCCCAGATCGTATTAAGCATTCCTAAATCCTTAACCACTAAATAAGTCGGGATTAATCCCCCATTAAAGAACATGGTAAAAAGGATCACCATCATAAAAAAACCTTTTCCGTAAAAGTCCTTGCGCGATAGTGCATAAGCTGCCATTAGTGTCAGTGAAACCTGTATTACCGTTCCTACAACGGTGTATACGACAGTATTCTTATACCCAAGCCAAATTTTCGGATCACTAAAAATCCGCTTGTAGCCTTCAAAGGTAATCTCCTTCGGGAAGAGCCATACTTCACCGTTATAAACCATATTCGGATTGCTGATAGAAGCAATGATGACGAAATATAAAGGATACAATACCGCTAAGCAAATCAGCGATAAAAATATCGTGTTGACAACATCAAATATTTTATCTTCTTTTGATTTAATGGTTTTTGCTGCTTGTGTCATGTTTATTTCCTCCTCACCATAACCCTGATCCAGAGAATTTCTTAGCCGTTTTGTTGACAATAAACAGTAAGATCAAGTTGATTATGCTGTTAAATAATCCTACAGCGGCTCCAAAACTGTATTCAGCCTGCTGCAAACCGACTTTATAGACGTATGTCGGGATAATTTCCGCTGCCGGTTGGTTAAGAGGCGTCTGCATAAGGTAAGCCTTTTCAAAACCAATATTCATTAAATTCCCAACTGATAATATCAGGAGAATAATCGCCGTTGGCATGATTGCAGGGATATCAACATGTAAAATCCGCTGCCATTTATTGGCGCCGTCCATTGTTGCCGCTTCATGAATTTCCGGGCTGACTCCCGCTAATGCCGCGAGATAAACGATACAAGCCCAGCCTGTTTCTTGCCAAACTCCTGAACCGATATAAAGAGGCTTAAACCAGCTCGGTTCTGACATAAATGCGATGGCCTTCCCACCAAAAAGTGTGACAGCGCTGTTAATTAGTCCCTTGTCAGAAAAGAAGACAAACATCATACCTGCAAGAACCACGATGGAAATAAAGTGCGGTGCATAAATGACTGTTTGTACAAATCGCTTATATTTTTCATGAATCATCTGATTCATCAAAAGAGCAATAATAATGGGCATCGGAAATCCGATTATCAGTTGAAAAATACTTAAACCTAGTGAATTCTTGATTAAATCCCAAAATTGATAAGAATGAAAAAATCGTTCGAAGTGTTCAAATCCTACCCAAGGGCTTCCTAAAATTCCGAGTGACGGGGTAAAATCTTTAAAGGCGATTAAAACACCATACATAGGTACATATTGGAATACAATAAAATAGATGATGGCAGGCAATAAAAAGAGATAAAGCTCATAGTTTTCGAGAATTCTTTTGACCCTGCTTTTCTTGTTTACATTTCCCAGTGGAATGGCTGTTGCTTTTAAAGAATTAGTGGAAGCTTTTAAGGTTAATTTCATAATATCTCCCTCAACTTTTTTAAAAATAAATAAAACTCGTTTGAGCAGGCTATGTATCTAGTAACACGTATAGCTTAGAATGTACTCAAATTTAGATGTTGAAACGTTTCCAATAATAGATAAAAAAATTTAGCAGCTTTTTCATTTGGTTTTGGGGGATTCAGTCAATCTCTTCTGCCCATTTAATCTTGTATTTCATGAATCCCCAGATATTATGTTGAAACGTTTCCAAAGATAGATAAAAAAATTAATTAGGTTGTTTCACCTTTTCGATAGTGAATTGGTATTCGATAAATCTCTTGCTTTAACTCTTTTCCTTCAATTTTTCTTAAAAGAAGGTTGACAGACATTCTCGCCATCTCTTCAACTGGCTGCCTAATGGTCGAAAGGATAGGATGAAACAAATCATTGTCTTGGATTCCGTCATAGCCAATCACTTTCACATCTTCTGGAACGTTCAAACCTTTTTCTTTTGCCTTTTTAATGTACTTAGCAGCAAGAATATCTGTATTGGCAAATATTCCGTCTACTTCACCATGCTTTTGAAAGAAACGCTCGAAAAATACATCATCGTCGTAAACATCGCTGGTTTCTTCAAATGTGACATATTCTATTCCTTGAAGTTTTGCTTCGTCTTTAAATCCGTCTTTCCTTAGAATGACTTCACTGTAAGCATAACTGGTTATTCCAAGATAAGCGGCTTTTTTTACTCCTGCCTTTGCTAGTTCTCTTGCAGCAATTCGCCCACCTTCATAGTTGTCAGAGGTCACACAGGTAATTTTTGTTCCAATATGACGGTCAATGCTAATAAATGGGATGTCGGTGTTCACATTTTCTTCAATGTCATTGTAGGTGAGCCCGATTATACCTGCCACTTTATTTTGGTAGAACATGTCAAGGTAATAGACTTCCTTATCAGGCCTTCCCCCACTATTGCAGAGCATGAGTTTATACCCTTCCTTATCGAGTTGATCTTCGATGTAATAAGCCATTTCTGAGAAGAACGGGTGCCATATACTAGGGAGCAAAAGGGCAATCATTTTCGATTTTTGCATTTTAAAATTTCTTGCCACTTCATTGGGTATATAGTTTAATTGTTTGATTGCATCATTCACTTTCTTGATGTTCTCAGATGTAACATTTGAATGATTATTAATTACTCTTGAGACGGTGCCAACTCCAACTCCTGCTAAACTGGCAACATCTTTAATACTTGGCACTACAATTACCTCCGATATTTAAACAATTTCATGTACTCATTATTCCCTCGTGGAAACGTTTCAATTAACTTATATGCCTATCTTATCACCCAATTGGAAACGTTTCAATATATTTTTTAAAAAATATTAAACGGGACAGTTCTTCATGCTTCAGAAGCATGAGAACCGTCCCCATGCTTCCTAAGTAAGATCAGACCCCTTTTTACCGGCCATGCCCGAGCATATTACTAAAATGATCAGAATACCTAAACAAACAAAAATACTTAATCGGTTTTCCTCACTAAAGGCAAATGCCACACAACTAATGATCAACGCCGCTGCCGTAAAGACGGTTACATAAGGGAACCCCCAGACTCGAAAATGAGGCAGTTTCTTGTATGTTTTACGAAGCTTGACCTGCGCCAAACAGATTGCAATCCACACCACTGCGACCGTAAACCCTGGTATGGCCATCAAGTACCCAAACACACGGTCTGGTGAAAAATACGCAACAAACGTCCCCCCGACAAGAACGACAGCACTCAAAATCACACTGTATAACGGCACCCCGTTCTTAGCCACAAATGAAAACTGTTTCGGTGCTTCCCCTTCTGCTGCTAAGGAATATAACATTCGAGTACAGCCATAGATACCTGAGTTTGCGGCAGACAATACAGCAGTAATAAGGACAAAGTTCATAATATGGGCAGAACCAGGAAATCCAACCGCAGATAACACCTGGACAAACGGACTATCCTGATTGCCGACTTCATTCCACGGAATTAACCCGCAAATGATCAGGATAGGGACTGTATAGAATATCACAATCCTCCAAATAACGCCTTTAATCACCTTAGGTAATACCTTTTCGGCATCCTTTGTTTCTGTTAACGTCAATCCAATCAGTTCTGAACCGCCATAAGAAAAGATAACAATTAATAGGGCAGAGAACACGCCTGACCAGCCGTGTGGAAAGAACCCCTGGTGCTGCGAATAGTTTTGTAGATAGTGAGTTTCATTACTAGGAATCATCCCAAATAAAATACTTGCACCTAGGATAATAAATAAAACAATCATGGTAATTTTAATACCAGCGAACCAAAATTCGAACTCTCCGTACTTCTTAACATTCATAAAGTTGATCGCCACAATAAAAATAGCGCTAATAAAACTTAATGACCATAAAGACATTGAAGGAAACCAGTACTGCAGAAAGCTTCCTGCTGCTATTACCTCAATCACACAAACGGTGAGCCACATGAAACAGTACAGCCACCCAATCACAAAGGATACTCTAGCTCCAAATGCTAATCGAATAAATCCTTTCATATTCAGACTAGGATAGGCAATCGCCATTTCGGCAATGGCACTCATGACAACAAGCAGCAATATGCCTGCGAAAAGATAGGAAAATATAACAGCAGGCCCCGCAATCGATACCGTTTCCGATGTCCCTTTAAATATACCTGTGCCAATGGCTCCCCCGATGGCCATCAATCGGATATGCCGTGGCAATAATCTTTTTTGTAATTCCAAAATAGTTTCCTCCTATTTAATATAACTATGAAAGGGTCGCTGATTTACCGCAATGGGTAGCTGGACACTCCCTCGGGCAATGTAAAAAAAGCCCAACAAACACAAAAAGCCCCTACTGATCCTATCAGTAGGGACGACTTTTTATCGCGGTACCACCCTAGTTGCAGACAAAGTCTGCCTCTCGACTTTGTTAACGGTCCATCGACCGTCTTTCCCTCATAAAGGTCCACTTTATTTCGAAAAAGATGCTCAGGGATCGAAGTTCATCCTTATCTTGTACTGATTTGCACCTTCCATCAGCTCTCTGAAAACAGTGAGATAAGCACTACTAATATTCCCTTCATTGCTCAATTATGTAAATTTTAAAGAATTAGTTCCAAATTTCAAGTATGTTCTGTATTATAAAATTTGAATTATTATTCTGTCAATAATTTTTTCAAAATAATATATTAGGAAAGATTTATATCAGCAACTCCTATAGCTTACTACAAAAAAAGGTGTTAAAATAAATCAAATTCAACAAGAAGGAGCACATATAATGCAACAAAAAATATCCTTTTCAACCTATGCAGTCATCGGTACCATGCTGTTCGGAATGTTCTTTGGTGCAGGTAACTTAATTTTCCCTATCCAAATGGGACAACTTGCCGGAACAAACTTTTGGCCAGCTCTAATCGGCTTCCTAGTTACAGCGATAGGCCTCCCGTTTATGGGCATTTTGGCATTTGGTTTATCCGGAAGTAACGGCCTGCGTGACTTAGCAGGCCGTGTCCATCCAGTATTTGGCGTCGTGTTCGCAATGGCTCTATACCTAACCATTGGACCATTTTTTGCGATTCCGCGTACAGCAACCGTACCATTTGTGGTTGGTTTCGAACCGTTTATAAATCCAGAACACACCAGTTTATATCTCGGGCTCTTTAGCTTCCTATTTTTTGCCATCGTATATTATTTCTCATTAAATCCTGCAAAAATTATCGACTATATCGGAAAATATCTAACACCGGCATTTTTAGTTTTTTTATTCTTCCTAATTATTATTGCGATCGTCAAGCCGATGGGACACTTCGATAAGCCGACAGGCGACTATCGTGGATTGGCATTTATTACGGGCTTTAAAGAAGGATATAATACGATGGATGCCCTCGCATCACTAGCTTTCGGGATTGTTGTCATCAATGCTATTAAGGGACAAGGCATCACCGACACGAAGACGATTGCGAAAGCAACTTGGAAATCAGGTATCTTCGCTATGGCGCTAATGATGCTGATTTACGGCCTCATTACGTATATGGGGGCATCCAGCGTATCGGCTATCGGTACATTCGATAATGGCGGGTTGATCTTTGCTAAGGTTGCTCAGCATTATTTCGGACCATTCGGTGCGATTTTACTTGCGATTATAATCGTACTAGCATGTTTAAAAACTAGCATTGGCCTAATTACATCGTGCAGTGAATTTTTCAATAGTGTTTTTCCAAAAGTAAGCTATAAAATGTTCGTACTAATCCTATGCCTGGTATCATTTATTATCGCCAACTTTGGCTTAAACAATATTATTCAATTTGCAGTACCGGTCCTTATGTTATTGTATCCTTTAGCGATTGTTCTGATTTTGTTAGCGCTAAGCTCCTCATTATTCAAGCATAAGCAAAGTGTCTATGCTGCGTCTATGTTCCTTACTTTTTGTGTTAGTTTCTTCGATGGATACAGCACATTAGCCAGCAGTTTACCTGGAGCGACTAATACTTTATTCGAATCGATTAAGTCGGCTTACATTGAGTATTTACCACTTTACAGTATTGGCCTTGGATGGATGTTACCAGCCTTAGTCGGTGCGATTATCGGTTATTTTTGGCCGACGAACTCTAAAAAAGTGGCAATAGAATAATAACAAGAAAACCACCCTTTAAACGGGGTGGTTCTCTTGTTATATGGAACTTTTACTAAACCTTATATCTTCCTCAGCTTTAAGATAAAAAACCCAACCTCCATTCAAAAAGTGAAGTTGGGTTTTCCCTATTAGCTATTTGATTTTTCAGCCAGGTTTGTTGCTGTACTTGCAGCAGTCAAATCAACCTGGAGCTGCTCACTCAACTCATGTGGATGATAGTATCCCTTTGCAATCATATAATTGGTAATATTCTCATGGGTTTGAATGGCATCTCTTAACTGTGCTCTTAAAGCAGTTCGTAATTCTGGAGTAGCCGCTTCAGTAAGAGCAACCGTATAGTTTCTTACCCCTGCTTTGGCAGCGATTAAAAAGTCGGTGGCGATCACCTGATCGGTCATCCCGCCCATCCCCATCAAATTTTGAATAAATGAGTTCATCACTGCGCCTCCCGATTGGTTAAAAATTGCTGTAATTGTTCAATATGAAGCTGGCCAGTTGTAACATCATTTTCAAGTATCGTTTTTAATTCTTCATCCTGAACGAGTGCCCCCATTGTGGCTGATTTGGTCAGACAAAGGTTTTTAAAGGTCAACAATTCATGTAAATCGAGAGTTTCATGAAGCCCCAAAAATTTTACCATTTAGTTCACTCCATTAATTTCAGTCTTTTCGTTCCCTTATATTTTCAATAAATTGTGATCTATATTCATTATTTTTTTAGTTTAAATTGATTTGTTTGGAGAAAATATCTCTAGTTAGAAATGTTAAGAAACGGAGGTGCGAAAAATGGACCAAGAAAAATTAGCCTTACACGAAACATTAGAAACGCATGAAATTATTAATTTTAAAACCGTCTGTCTGCTTCGATCTAAATTAATGCAGGGAATTTGCTTCAATAATGAATTAAAACAATTAATGGAAAAAGATGTGAAGCAATCCATTCAGGATATAAATGAACTACTCCCCTTTTATAAACAAAGCCAAATACTTCATTAATCTGGAGGTGAAAAGATGCAAGATTATTTAGACCCACGGAATGCAGAGGGCATGCCTAATTTAGCAGATTCCACGTTTGCCATGGATTTTTTAATATCAGTTAAAAGCGGAATTCGCAATTATGGCTTTGCGATTACAGAGACGACAAACCCTGAACTAAGAAGAATACTAACCAAGCAACTCGAAGCCGCTCTTGATTTACATGGCGAAATCTCCGATCTCATGATAAAAAACAAATGGCTCCATCCTTATAATTTTAAAGATCAGTATCCGATTGACCTAAAAGGCGCAGAAACGGCGGTACAAATCGCCCAAATGACTCTCTTCCCTAATGACACGGACAGGGGCGGAATGTTTGCTACACCAAATGAATAAAAGGAGGGGTACTAGATGAAAGCTGTTACTTACCAAGGGATTAAGAATGTAGAAGTGAGAGAGGTAAAAGATCCCTCAATTAAAAACTCAGATGATATTATCGTAAAAGTTACATCCTCCGCGATCTGCGGGTCCGACCTCCACTTAATTCATGGCATGATTCCCAATACGCCTACGGATTTTGTGATTGGTCACGAACCAATGGGTGTGGTCGAGGAAGTGGGACCAGATGTCCGAAACCTAAAAAAAGGGGATCGGGTCATTATCCCTTTTAATGTGAGCTGCGGAACTTGCTGGTATTGTCAGCATGACCTAACCAGCCAATGTGATAATTCCAATCCACATGGTGATATGGGAGGTTTTTTTGGATACTCCGAATCAACTGGAGGCTATGCTGGCGGGCAAGCAGAATATATGAGGGTACCGTACGGGAATTTCACCCCTTTTAAAATCCCTGAAAATTGTGAAATGGAAGATGAGAAACTGGTATTGCTTGCAGATGCGGCCTCGACAGCTTACTGGTCTGTTGATCATGCTGGTGTGAAAGATGGGGATACAGTCGTCATTCTAGGCTGCGGTCCCGTTGGCTTGCTTGCACAAAAATTCGCCTGGTATAAAGGAGCTAAACGGGTCATTGCTGTTGATTATATTGACTACCGTTTGCAGCATGCCAAACGGACCAACAACGTGGAAATTGTCAATTTTGAACAGCATGAAAACACAGGCCTCTACTTAAAGGAAATCACGAAAGGCGGAGCTGACATCGTCATTGATGCAGTCGGGATGGATGGCAAGTGGACACCGATGGAATTTCTGGCAAGCGGTCTAAAGCTTCAAGGTGGAGCAATGGGTGCCATTGTCATTGCCAGTCAGGCAGTTCGAAAAGGCGGCACGATTCAAATCACCGGTGTCTATGGCGGACGCTATAATGGTTTCCCACTCGGAGATTTATTCCAGCGAAATATCGACATAAAAGCAGGACAAGCACCCGTTATTCCTTATATGCCTTTTCTTTATGATTTATTTTCATCCGGAAAAATCGACCCTAGTGATGTAGTAACACATGTCCTCCCCTTAGATCAAGCAAAGCATGGTTATGAAGTATTTGATACCAGAACAGAAGATTGTATAAAAGTAGTGTTAAAACCATAAATAAGCGCGGATAAGCGCGGGGACGGTTCTTGCTCCTTTTGCTCCCCCTGGATTAACTTGGTGTCTAACTGGGTAAACACTCTATGCTCGATGATTTGATGAACAAGGGGGAAGCAGTGCATGGAAAGAAATAAAACGATTATGCAATTTTTCGAGTGGCATCTAGAACCGGATGGCACTCATTGGACCCGTCTGAAGGAAATGGCCCCGCAACTAAAGGAAAAAGGCATCTCCTCCATTTGGATACCTCCCGTGACAAAAGCGTCCTCACCGGACAATAATGGTTATGCTCCATACGATTTATATGATCTGGGTGAATTCAATCAAAAAGGATCCACTCGGACAAAGTATGGAACGAAACAGGAACTAATCGAAGCCATATCCGCGTGCCATAACTACGGCATAAAAGTTTATGTAGATGTCGTGATGAACCATAAAGCAGGGGCGGACGAAACTCAAACGTTTAAAGCGGTTGAAGTCAACCAGGAGAACCGGATGGAAGATATATCGGAACCCTTTGAAATTGAAGGCTGGACAAAGTTCACCTTTCCAGGACGTGCAGGAAAATATTCTTCTTTTCAATGGGGGTTCGAGCATTTCAATGGAACTGATTGTGATGAAAAGACAGGAAAAATAGGAATCTATCGAATTCTAGGAGACCACAAGGATTGGAGCAAAAACGTCGATCACGAATTCGGCAATTATGACTATTTAATGTTTGCCAATATTGATTATAACCATCCCGAAGTCAAAAAAGAAATGATTAAATGGGGCGAATGGCTTGCTGATACCCTTAACTGTGATGGATACCGTCTCGATGCCATCAAGCATATAAACCATGATTTTATTCGCGAGTTTGTAAATGAGATGCGTAAACACCGCGGCGAGGATTTCTATATGGTAGGGGAATTCTGGAAACATGATTTGCATGCCTGCCAGGTATTCCTTGATCGTGTCGACAATCATATCGATTTGTTTGATGTTGCCTTGCATTATAAACTGCACCAAGCCTCCATCGAAGGAGCAGATTTCGATTTAACCCGCATCTTTGAAGACACCCTTGTAAGTTCTCACCCCGAGCATGCGGTTACCTTTGTTGATAATCATGACACCCAACCAGAGGAATCCCTGGAATCATGGGTCCAAGACTGGTTTAAGCCTAGCGCTTATGCCTTGATTCTTCTACGGCAAGAGGGATATCCATGCATTTTCTATGGCGATTATTATGGTATTAGAGGCCCAGAGCCTGAAGAAGGAAAAAAGGAAATTCTGGATTCTCTGCTTTTTGCCCGCTATCATAGAGCTTACGGGGAACAGCATGATTACTTCAATCATCCAAATACAATCGGCTGGGTTCGGCTTGGTGTTAAAGATGTTAAGCATTCCGGATGTGCTGTTGTGATTTCCAATGGAGATGATGGAGAGAAAAGAATGTACGTTGGCAAGAGAAAAGCTGGCGAAACATGGGTAGACCTGACCAACTCAAGGGATGAGCAAATTGTCATCGAAGAAGATGGATATGCGACTTTCCCAGTTAACGGAGGAAGTGTTTCGGTATGGGCTTGCGTTCCTAAAGAGTAAAAATAAAGGGCTGTTACTTGAATTCCAGTTTCAAGAGAACAGCCCTTTTATTTCACTAACTATTTTTTTACGCTGAATGGTTTCCTTGTTTAATAGGACTTTTGAGATATGATCTCAAATTTGGCAGCGAAATGATGATGGTTCCAAGGATAATCGTTAATGCACCTATTCCGGACACCCAGGAAAGTGCTTCATGATAAAAAACCACCCCTAGCAGCATCGCAAGAATCGGTGAAACAAACAGCCAGGTCGAAGGGAAAACCGGATTTGTTTTCGATACAAGCCAGTAATAGAGACTATGCCCTAGCATCGAGCCAAACACAATTAAATAAAGATAAGAGCCAATCGCTGCCGGACTTACCATAGCACCCCAATGAATATCTTCCGTCACGAAAGACAAGAGCATCAACAGGATTCCGCCATGCATCATTTGAACCGCATTCAATGCAATTGGGGATACCTGATCAAACTGATTGATGACTCTTTTTGAATAAATCGTTCCCGATGCATAAAAGACCTCACCTACGATAATGAAAAGACAACCCGCCAACACAAACGTATCCATATGAAAAGTAAAGCTTGGTAAAAGGAGAAGAAAAACCCCTACGATTCCCACCAAACATCCAATAAAGGAACTGGAATCAGCCTTCATTTTTAAAATAAAGGTTTGGATGAGCAGGATCATCATCGGCCCTGTGGCCGATAAGACGGCTGCCGTTCCGGATGGGACGAACTGCTCTGCCCAATATAAAGTCGCAAACGTACCAAATGTTAATCCAATCCCCGAGAGCAGCATCTCTTTACGAAAAAACAAACCAAGAGCGGCCCTTCTTTTTATCACCATCAACGCAAACAGAACCAAACCGGCTATAAAAAAACGGAGTCCTGCCGATAAAAATGGCGGCACACCTGCATCAATCCCAATCTTTATTGCCAGAAAAGTCGTACTGAAAATCAAACACATAAATAAATAACCAATAATAACCAAGACTATTCCCCCTTTTGCTCCATTATAGGGGATGCTGAATAGAACAGATGAAGAAGAGCAGACCAGATTGTAAGCAAAGGGACGTTTCTCATGCTTCGGAAGCATGAGAAACGTCCCCGTGCATCTTGGGAAACCTAACCTCAACGGTTGTTCCTTTATTTTCTATGCTTTTTATGGTAATGGTCCCATTAAGCTGTCTGATGATTCTAAAGCATAACATTAAACCAAGACCGGTCCCTTTTTCTTTATTGCTAAAGAACGGCTCTCCCAGTCTTTTCAGACGGTCTTCACTTATTCCTATGCCATTATCGGTAATACTAATAAGGACATACTTATTTTCTAAACTTCCAACAATTTGAATACTACCCTCGTTTACCATAGCTTCCATACTGTTTCTAATGATGTTAATGAAAACCTGTTTGACTTGATTCACATCACACATAATGGGTGGGAGCGGATGGTTATTTTCATGATAGATTTGAACATTTTTCAGATTGGCCTCTGGACGAAGCAAGGTCACAACATCTTGAAGGATGGATCTTAAGTCAGACTTTTTCATTTTGAATGGTTGTGGTTTAGCCAGGTTTAAAAATTCTTGAAGAATATCCTCAATCCGTTGAAATTCATCAAAAATAACGTTAAAATATTCCGGCTTATAGATCCCTTGCTGGAAGAGCTGGATAAATCCTTTTATGGATGTCATCGGATTTCGAATTTCATGCGCAACACCAGCAGCTAGTTCTCCTACTATGGCTAATTTCTCTGATTGTGCTAATTGCTCTTCTGTTCTTTTTTTATCTGTAATATCGCGTCCGACGATAATAAAATGGTTTATTTCACCATGACTGCCGAACACAGGTGTACAGATCCCCTCAATTAAGACCCAGTTTCCATTAGCATGCAAAAAACGCGCTTCCATTCGAGAGGAAGGATTCTTATTTAGGATTTGTTGATACCGTCTCATGACTTCATCCCTGTCTTCGGGGTGAATTAACCGGAATGAGCTCCCTCCCTCGTAGGATTTTGTTGGGGTCCCAAGTACCCTGCCAAGTGAAGGAGATGCATATAAAATCTTCCCACGGCTATCCAGCAACATAAGGATATCACTCATATTCTCTGTTATAAGGCGATACCTGGACTCACTTTCTCGCAAAGAGATCTCTGTCTGTTTTCGCGCGGTTATATCCACACACGAACCAATCACCTCGACGATCTCTCCGCCTTTTTTAATAGGGCGTAAACTAGCTAGATAAAGAATTCCATTTATCTCGTCCTCATAATGAACATGTTCTTCCCCATCCCATGCCCTCTGGTAGTAGGCTGTTTTATTCAAGGCATTTTCCAAGGGGAGAAATTCATCTAATCTTTTACCCACTACTTGTGCAGGGATCAACCCCATTCTATACAGTAATTCCCCATCACAGAGGGTGTGAACAAATTTGCCGCCTATTTTTTTATACTTAAAAATCATTCCTTGTTGCATCCGAACAGTATCTTCTAACTCTTTTTTCGCTTGATTTAGCAGCTCCTCATACCAGATACGATTCCTTGTACCCTCGGGGATTCCGTATTGATTTACAACTTGTTGAACCTCAAAAAGTTTTTCTTTTAACTCAGTCGCCGGCATAGGTTTACTAAAGAAATATCCTTGCCCCTGATCACACAAATGCTGTTGGAGAAATATGAGCTGTTCCTTAGTTTCGATTCCTTCCGCCACAACCTTTAAGTTTAAATTGTGAGCAATGGAGATAATCGTTTTCACAATCGCCTCATCATTCGGATTGTGATGAAGTTCTTTTACAAAAGACTGGTCAATTTTTAATGTATCAATCGGGAATTCCTTTAAATAATTTAAGGAACTATATCCTGTCCCGAAATCATCAATACTGATAGAAATTCCAAGCTGCTTCAGTTGTTGTAAGGATGAAATGGTATGCTCCATATCAGACTTTAAACTCTCGGTTAATTCCAACTCTAGATAGTGCGGGTCAAGTCCTGTTTTTTGGAGAACTTCTTCAATCGTCTTAACTATATTTGAGTTACTAAACTGTTTTGGTGATAGATTCACAGAGACCACTGTGAAAAAATCTTCATGCTGCCAATTTACCGTTTGCCTGCAAGCAGCTAGTAAAACCCATTCCCCAATCGGGATGATCAAACCTGTTTCTTCGGCAATCCCGATAAAACTTTCTGGTGAAACCATTCCCCATCTAGGGTGATTCCATCTAATTAACGCCTCTACTCCAACTAGTTCACCTGTTCTCAAATCCAGCTTCGGCTGATAGTGAAGGAAAAACTGGTTCTGTTCAATCGCTTTTTGCAGCTCGATTTCAATTTCTTTATCTATTAAAAAATTTGATTCATTCACAATTTATACCTCATTGGATGTTGATAAAATCAAAAAACATATTGTAAGTTTATCACATTTTTAAAATTAAATGGCTTCATAATTCCCCCATTTGAACAGTACTAAAGTAGGAATTTACTAAGTCCTTAATAAAAGATTAATAGATAAAAGCATCTTAATTTTCGCTATAAGCAGCGAGCCCAGATACAATAGAAACATGCTAAAAATCATGCGGAATGGAGGGAAGAAAATGAGGAAAGCTGATTACCTTTTTAATCAAATCTATGATTATGTAGTAAACCGCATCGAACTGGGTGAATGGAGAGAAGATGAAAAGCTCCCCTCGATCAGAAAACTAGCAGTGGACTTCGATGTTCACCGCTTAACCGTATTAAAAGCTTACCAGCTTCTAAAAAAGGAAAATAGAATCTATTCAAAAGATAAATCCGGCTATTATGTGCAATCCGGTGAAAAGGAAAATCTCAGAAACCCAATCGTCTCTGCCTATGTGCAAAAAAATCATTTATCAGAAATTCATAAAGTACCAGTTTCCTATCAATTTTCACAGGCATTAATTGACCCCAATTTGTTGCCGAATCGCTATATCTCTGATTATGTAAAAAAGGTGTTTGACCTCTACCCAAAGGTACTGTCCACCTACTCGACCGTTCAAGGTGACGAAGAGCTGCGTCAATCGCTTTCCGACTATTTCAATCAACACTATAAAACAATGACAAATCTTGATCAGCTATTGATTACGGCTGGTTCTCAGCAAGCCATTCATCTGATTGCTCAAGCGTTTGTGAAAGCAAGAGACACCATTCTTTTGGAACGGCCGAGCTACAGTTCAGCCATAGACGTATTTAGAGCCCAAGGAGCCAATATTGTCACGGTCGATATTCATCCCTACGGGTACGATTTAGAACAGATTGAAATCATCATGAAGAAACACAAACCACGTCTGTTCTATTTGAATCCAACCTTCCATAATCCAACCGGATACACGGTACCAACAGAACAACGGAAGCAATTAGTCCAGTTAGCTGAGCAATACCGCTGTCTCTTAATCGAGGACGACGCCTACTATGACATCTATTTTGACCAAGAGCCGCCGCCGCCCATGTACACATACGATACCTCTGGTATGGTGATCTATATTAAAAGTTTTTGCAAATACATCTCACCTGGGTTAAGGGTTGCCTTTTTGATGAACAGTCAACCTTCTATAATGAGATCACTGCTTTCTGTAAAATCGTTAGTGGATAACGGTTCGCCGCTGCTCAATCAAAAGATTTTCCTGCATTACTATTCGTCGTCAAGACTGCAGCAGCATGTTGAAAAACTACGAATTGCCTTACAAATACGGAAAGAAATCATGGAAGAGGAGTTGTCAGCGACGGATTGGCAATGGACCAGCCCAAATGGCGGCTTGAATTTATGGGTAAGGCTGCCAAACCAGCTTTCAACAGATGACTTACTAGCCAAGAGCTTAGAGCACTCGATATCCTTTGTTCCCGGGCAAATTTGTGATCCTTTAAAGGAACCATCTTCGTGGCTAAGGTTAAGCTATTCATTTGCCAACGAAGAACAAATTTCGGTGGGAACTAGGAAGTTTATTGATTTGGTCCACTCTTCCCTGTGACTAAAAAACCTCTTTCAGCATCGGAAAGAGGTTTTTTTAATAAAAATTCAACATCCGCCAACATTTAATATAGCAGCCTCAATGGATAGTTCCAGTCCCTTAACAATGAATTCAAGGCTCATGCTTGGCTGTCCGGGGTTGCGTACAATCTGTTCCGGAAGGAAAGGAATATGGATAAAACCGCCTCGAATCTCCTTGCCGCTGGTATCAAGATAATGCATCAGCCCATAGAAAATATGGTTGCAGACAAATGTGCCCGCAGTATTCGAAACGGAAGCTGGGATTCCATTGTCATTCATGATTTTCACCATTGCCTTGACCGGCAGTTTGGAGAAGTATGCGGCTGGCCCGCCTGGAACAATTTCTTCATCGATTGGCTGATTATTCTCATTATCTGTGATTCTGGCATCGTCGACATTGATGGCTACCCGTTCAGGGGTGATCGTGGAACGCCCCCCTGCCTGTCCAACGCAGATGACCATGTCAGGATTCATTTCGTCTATCGACTCTTTCAGACTAAAAATCGCCTTTTTGAAAACGGTTGGTATTTCCCTTGTGACCACTTCGTATCCTGCAATTTCTTTTCCGTTTAGCCGCTTCACTGCTTCGAGCGCCGGATTGACGGGCTCCCCTCCAAACGGCTCAAAACCGGTAACAAGTATCTTTTTCATAACAATTTCCCTTTCTACTAGGTATTAGAAATGATAGACCAAGAAATACATCAATAAGATGTTGATCAGCAAGAGTGGGATGGCAATCGGCAGCTGTGCCTTGATGACGGCGTTTTTATCCTTAAGATCCAACAGCATGGCCGGCACAATATTGAAATTTGCTGCCATCGGTGTCATCAACGTTCCACAATAACCTGCAAACATGCCAATTGCCGCCATGATGGCTGGATTTCCTCCATGCATGTGCACAATCAACGGCAGACCTATTCCGCCTGTAATGACGGCAAAAGCAGCAAAAGCATTGCCCATAATGACTGTAAACAGGGCCATACCAATACAATAAGCAGCAACTGCGACAAATGGAATATTGGTTGGAAGGACATCACTTACCATTTTTGAGACGACCTCGCCAACGCCGGCCTTAGCAAAAATGGAGCCAAGTGCTGCTAGCATTTGCGGTAAAATGATGGCCCAGCCAACGTTTTTGTTTTTCCGGACAGATTAACTTTACCCTTTGTTCAAATGATTGATAACCAACGCCCATACGTTCTCTGAGGCTTCTATTTCGTATTCATGGATAACTGAATGGTAAATATCTAAACCTTCTTTCAAGCCCTCTTCTGTGGCGAAAACTCGCTTGGTAGCATGGTTGAATTCATTGATTATCTCTATTACAAATTCACCGTTTTCTTTGTAAATTTTTATTGTTTTATCAACCAAATGAATATTATCGAATCTACCTACAATCCCTCCTCAAAATTTGATATTATAGTAGGAAAAGCAGAGTAATGGAATAGCTTTATTTTTAGAGGGAGTAACACTATGAATCATAAAAATAAAACGGTTGTCCGTTCGATGGATATTTTAAATTTATTTAAAGACCATGCGGCATTAACCTTTCAAGAAATGATTGATCTGTCAGGGATTCCGAAAACTACCGTTTATCGAATGTTAATGTCTTTAGAAGAAATGGAGTTTTTAGAAAAGGGGCCGGATAACAAATATCGCTTAGGGTTGCTCTTTCTTAAGTTCGGTCATCTTGTTTCATCCAGACTGGATATCCGAAAAATTGCCTATCCGATTATGCAAGATCTGCATGATGATGTAGGGGAAGCGATCAACCTCATCGTCAAGCAAGGAGACGAGGCAATCTATATTGAAAAAATTGATACAAACCAAAAGGTTCGATTATATACCGCTATCGGCAGAAGAAGCCCCTTGTATGCGGGTGCTTGTGCCCGTGCAATTTTATCTTTTTTACCCCAGCAAGAAATTCACACATATTTGGATTCAGCTGAGTTGAAATCTTTTGCAAAGGGAACAATTACGGATAAGGATGAGCTGTTTAGCGCCATTCGCCAAGCGCAAGAAAATGGGTATACGATTAGTTATTCGGAATTAGAAGATCACACAGCAGCCATTGCGGCACCTATTTTTGACCATAAAGGTGAAGTCATTGCCGGCATGAGTATTGCGGGGATTGAAGCTAATTATCAAAACGAAAACATCTCTAATTTTGCCGAAAAATTAAAAGCAGCGACAGAAGAAATTTCCAAGCGGTTAGGGTATAGTCAGACGTAAAAAACATCCTCTATATACCTGGGTTTCAGGAGAATAGAGGATGTTTTTTAGTAGTTTTGTATCCAGTTTACCTTTCCTTGATCTCTAATGTATGGGTCTCAAGGAAATTCGTATTAAATTCGCAGCTGGTAAAAACCTTATTTATTAGCAGCGCTTGATGGAATGGAATCGTTGTGGCCACGCCTTTTACCGTAAACTCATCTAAAGCACGAAGCATTTTCTTAATCGCTTCGTTTCTTGTCCGGCCATGGACAATTAATTTTGCGACCATCGAATCATAAAACGGCGGGATTTGATAGCCGGCATAGATAGCAGAATCAACCCGGACCCCAAAACCGCCCGGTAAGCGATATTCTTCAATTTTACCTGGGGAAGGCATGAAGTTTTTAGCGGGATTTTCAGCATTAATTCTGCATTCAATTGCCCAGCCGTTCATGGTTACATCCTCTTGCTTCATCTTCACCGGTTCACCTGATGCAATTCGAATCTGTTCTTGAATCAAATCGACACCTGTGACCATCTCTGTGACCGGATGTTCTACCTGAATCCGGGTATTCATTTCCATAAAATAGAAGCGATCTTCCTTATAATCATAAATAAATTCAACCGTTCCCGCCCCGACATAATCAACCGCTTTTGCTGCTTTAACAGCCGCCTCTCCCATCATTTCCCGGGTTTTCGCTAAAAGAGCCGGCGACGGGGTTTCTTCTACCAGTTTTTGCATGCGCCGCTGAATCGTACAATCCCGTTCACCTAAATGGATGACATTTCCGTAGGTATCTGCGAGGACCTGAATTTCAATATGACGAAAATCTTCAATAAATTTCTCTAGATACACTTCCGGATTCCCAAATGCGGTTTTCGCTTCCTGCTGGGTCATTTCAATTCCTTTTATTAATTCCTCTTCTTTATATGCGACACGGATTCCTTTTCCGCCCCCGCCCGCAGTTGCTTTTATAATAACCGGAAAGCCTATTTTTCTAGCAATCTCTAAACCTTCCGCGGTATCTTTTATCGTCCCATTTGAACCAGGTACAATCGGGACACCTGCTTTTTTCATTGTGTCTCTCGCGACATCTTTGATGCCCATTTTTCGAATCGATTCTGGAGAGGGTCCGATAAATTCAATGTCGCACTTACGGCAAAACTCGGCGAAATCCGCATTTTCCGCAAGGAATCCGTATCCGGGATGGATTCCATCCACCTTTGTTAAGGTGGCGATACCGAGAATTTGCTCCATATTTAGGTAACTTTCTTTTGAAGGGGCCCTGCCAATACAATACGCTTCATCTGCAAGCTTCACATGGAGTGCTTCACGATCCGCTTCTGAAAAAACAGCAACGGTTTGGATGTCCATTTCTTTGCAAGCACGAATAATCCGGACCGCGATTTCCCCGCGATTGGCAATGAGGACTTTTTTCAACAAATCACTCACCAACCTTCACTAAAAACAACGGCTGTCCAAATTCAATGATTTGTCCATCTTCTACTAAAATTTCGGTGATTTCCCCCTCTACATCTGAAACCACTTCATTAAATAATTTCATAGCCTCCAACACACAAACCGTTTGATTTTTTTCAATCACCGATCCCACTTGGACAAAAGGTTCTGCCTCCGGATTGGAACAGGAATAAAATGCGCCGATCATTGGAGATTTGATTTGGTAAAAACCATCCTCTTTTTTTGCAGCAGGTTTTTCTGTTTCCTTGGTCCCGAATTCTGCGGTTTGTGAAAGCTGTTCTTTAAAATCAATCTTCACATTTGCAGCATCGTGCTTTTGAAAGTATAATTTGATATCCTGATTTTCTACCTTTAAAACATCTAAAGAAGAGTGATCGAGTATTTCGATTAGTTCCTTCAGTTCATTCCATTTCATGATTTTTTCCTCTCATCCATACAGTATTTTAAAGCGGATCCCCACTTTTATTTCATCGATGATTTTTTCCTTCGCCAATAGTTCTTTTTCCGCTTCTTCATGGGAAATTTCTTTAAAATGAATCACTGCGTTCGGTTGCAGTTGACCCATGCTTGATAAATCAGCAGAAATAATCTGCCCTATTTTTGGATAGCCTCCAGTTGTTTGCCGATCCACCATTAAGACAATTGGGTTTCCGTTTGGCGGGACTTGAATCGTTCCAAAGGTTACCCCTTCAGACAATAATTCAAATTTCCTTTCTAATGAAAGTTGGGGTCCTTCGATTCGATAACCCATCCGATCGGCTTGGGTCGTTAACCTAAACGATTTCTGAAACAGGCCCCTTTTACTATTTTCATCAAAACGGTCAAACTCGGAGCCCCTGATGACTCGCATGGTCTGGGCTTGCTGCAGATTGACTAGCTTTGTAAAATTGACGGACCAGGTTGGATCGCATTCCACTTTTTCCAATTTTGCGAATATGGATTGACTAAGTTCATTCATCTCAGCGAACTCGATGACATCCTCTTTTTTCAAAGCTCTGCCCTTAAATCCGCCAATACCTGCCCGAAGATAAGTGCTTTTGCTTCCCATTATTTCAGGAACGTCAATACCACCGGCAAAGGCGACATAGGCGCGACACCCATTGATGGCTGATTTTAATTGTAAAATAGACCCTTTTCTCACCAAAATCGGCCGCCATGTTGCTGCTTTTTTATCGTCGATAACAGCCTGTAAATCTCCGCCGGTAATCGCTATGACCCGATCCGCCTCAAATAAAAGCGCGGTACCGAATAAGGTGATTTCCAGTGCCCCTTCATTTTCTTTATTCCCAACCAGCAGATTTGCAGCTCTTAGCGAATATGAATCCATCGCTCCGCCAACAATAACACCATATTTTTGTGAACCATATCTTCCTAAGTCTTGAATCGTGGTTAACAGTCCCGGATGAAATACTTTTACAGTCATCGGCTCCCCTCCTTAAATGTGTTAAATTCCTCAGGAGAAATTGGGAAAAATTTTATTCTATCTCCCGCTTTTAGTAATGTAGGAGGATTCAAATCAGGACGAAATAATTCGAGCGGCGTGCGGCCAATAATTTGCCAGCCACCAGGTGTTTCCAGTGAATAAATGCCCGTTTGCTTTCCGGCAATTCCGACTGAACCGGGTACAATCGCGGTCCTTGGGCTTTCTCTGCGGGGAGTTGCAATTCGCTCGTCCATTCCCCCCATAAATGGAAACCCTGGAGCAAAACCAATCATATACACCAAACATTCGCTTTCGGTATGGATTTGGATCACCTCTTCCGCGGATATCTTGTGAAAAGACGCTACATACTCTAAATCAGGTCCATATTCTCCACCATAAAGGACAGGAATTTCCACCAATCTTCCCTCAAAAACCTGCTGATCATCCATTTGCTGTAGTAATGCATTGAGCTTTGCACTCACTTTTTGAAATGGAGTCATTGGTTGGGAATTTACGATGGAATGATGCACTACTACTGGGTTGTAATAGATGGTTATATTCGTAAAAGCGGGTACGGACTCCACAAACCCCTCAAATTGGTGATGATTTAATAATGCTGAGAACGCTTGAATCTTTCGGTGAATGGCCGGACTGATTTCGTCACCAAGGTGTACAATCAGGGCCGAATCACCTAAAGGTTTGATGACGGTTTTATTTATAAGAGAACACATGTAAAAACCTCCGACTAGTTTCGTCATTCGGAACTTATGTTTTAAAAAATGGATATACGATCATTATAATATTCAGAATTAAAAAAACAAGCTGTTTAGTGCATAAAAATTAATTCTATTTATATTTTTAGAAAATTCCCGAATTACTGTCTACTCAGATTTTTCATTTTATGATAGAATGAATTTAAATTTTAAAACTTCAATTCCTTATTTCAGAACTAAACTCTAATTTTTAAATGACAACGCTTTATAAAAAGTGGAGTGTTGACGGTTCCATCAAAAAATAAAAGGAGGATAAAATGTGTTTAAGGTAGATTTGAATTGCGATATTGGAGAAAGTTTTGGCAGATATCGCTTAGCCGAGCAGAAAGAAATTTTAAAATATGTAACATCGGCAAATATTGCCTGCGGTTTTCACGCCGGAGACCCAAGTGTCATGAGAGAAACGGTCAAACTGGCGATTGAAAATCAAGTAAAAATCGGCGCGCATCCCGGACTCCCTGATTTAAATGGCTTTGGCCGCCGGGAAATGAAGATCTCACCGCAAGAAGCCTATGACATGGTTGTCTATCAAATTGGCGCTCTTCAAGGATTTTTAACCGTGTTTAATGAGAAAATGCAGCATGTAAAACCGCACGGAGCATTATACAATATGGCGGCAAAAGATGCGAAGCTGGCAGAAGCCATTGCCCAAGCAGTCTATGATGTTTCACCTGAATTGGTTTTATTCGGACTTGCCGGCAGTGAATTAGTATTAGCTGGTCAGAAAGTTGGTCTTAATACAGCACATGAAGTGTTTGCTGACCGAACTTATCAATCAGATGGTACATTAACCTCCAGGTCACAGCCTTATGCATTAATAACGGATAAGGAACAATCAGTGGCACAGGTCATAAAAATGGTGACAGAAGGAAAAGTTACGTCACAGCAGAACACCGAAGTTTCATTGAAAGCAGATACGGTTTGTATCCACGGAGATGGCGAACTCGCCCTTGCTTTTGCAAAATATATTAAAGAAACCATAGAACAAAACCAGATCCTCGTATCACCCATCAACACCTAGAATGGGAGGCAATTAAATGATCACGAAAAAAGTAGAAGTAGAAGAAAATGTAGCAGCAGAAAAAGCAAAGAAGAAAAAGAAGGTCAGCAATAGTGTTTTACTGGGAGCCGCTTTTTTAATGGCTACATCCGCAATTGGCCCCGGTTTTTTAACACAAACAACAGTTTTTACTCAACAATTAGCTGCAAGTTTTGCCTTTGTCATCTTAATTTCATTACTTCTTGATGCTTTTGCTCAAATCAATATTTGGCGTATCATTGTGGTTTCTGGATTGCGTGGCCAAGAGATCGCCAATAAGGTTTTACCCGGATTAGGTATTTTTTTAGCTGTAATTATTGTAGTTGGTGGTCTTGCTTTTAATATTGGAAATGTCGCAGGAGCAGGTCTTGGATTAAATGCGATGCTTGGTCTGGATCCAAAAACCGGCGCCATCATTAGTGCCGCATTTGCTATTTTTATTTTCCTTGTAAAAGAAGCAGGCAAAGCAATGGACAAGGTAGCCCAAGTTGCCGGTGGCGTCATGATCCTCTTAATGATTTATGTTGCTTTTATCACCTCTCCTCCTGTTGGGGAAGCTATAGTCAATACGGTTGCACCAGAAAAAATCAGCATTTTTGCCATCGTAACGCTTGTAGGCGGAACCGTCGGCGGATACATTACCTTTGCCGGCGGACATCGTTTGTTAGATGCTGGAATCAAAGGGGTTGAATCCTTACCGGAAGTGACAAAAAGTTCTGTAACCGGAATTGTTGTAACAGGGTTGATGCGTGTTGCCTTATTCTTAGCCGTACTTGGAGTTGTATCAAAGGGACTTCAAATTGATGCAGCAAATCCTCCCGCTTCTGTATTCCAGCTTGCCGCAGGTAATATAGGTTATCGCATGTTTGGCATTATCATGTGGGCCGCAGCAATTACTTCCGTTGTCGGAGCTGCCTACACTTCGGTCTCATTTATTCGTTCTTTCAGCCCGGTGATTGAGAAATATCACAATTGGATTATTATCTTATTTATCTTAGTTTCCACCTTAACGTTTTCATTGGTAGGCAAACCGGTTAAAATTTTACTTCTTGTCGGTGCCCTCAATGCGCTTATTTTGCCAATTGCATTAGGAACCTTATTAATTGGGGTTTATAAGAAAAATGTGGTTGGGGATTATAAACATCCACTATGGCTTACCATTACAGGCGGATTAGTAGTAATCGTCATGGGATATTTAGGAATCGATACATTAATTGAACAAATTCCATTGCTTTTTAAATAGATTTTTAAAGGAAGGGATATAAAATGATCAGCTATGAAAATATGGCTCCCGCTGAAATCAGAGAACTGATTCGCAAACAAACGATCACAGGGCCGACTGCGGGGATGTCAAAAGGGTTCACACAAGCGAATTTAGTAATTTTAAAGAAAGAATATGCTTTTGATTTTCTGTTGTTCTGCCAGCGAAATCCAAAGCCATGTCCACTGCTGGATGTAACGGAACCTGGGTCTTTTATTCCTGGTAAAATTGCTCGGACTGCCGATATTCGAAAGGATATTCCGAAATATCGGATTTACAGAGATGGTGTTTTTACCGAAGAAGTAACCGATATTTCGGAGTATTGGGAAGACGATATGGTTGGCTTTTTACTCGGCTGCAGTTTTACCTTTGAGACACCACTATTAGAAAGTGGAATTCCGGTTCGTCATATTGAAGAGAATTGTAATGTTCCGATGTATAAGACGAATATTCCATGTGAAGGAGCGGGTGTATTTGAAGGGCCGACCGTTGTCAGCATGCGGCCAATGAAACCGGAGGATGCGATTCGTGCGGTTCAAATTACTTCACGTTTTCCAGCTGTACATGGGGCTCCGATTCATATTGGTGGTCCAAGCCAAATTGGCATCGCTGATCTTTCAAAGCCTGACTTTGGCGATCCTGTACCCATTAAAGCTGGTGAAATTCCGGTGTTCTGGGCTTGCGGCGTTACACCACAAGCGGTTGCAATGAATAGTAAACCATCCATCATGATTACCCATGCACCTGGACATATGTTTATCAGCGATGTTCGGGATGAGAAGTTTAGTGTTTTATAATAAATTTTAGGCTGTTCCTTTTCCTTATTTCTGAAGAAAAACCGCAGCCTTAAGGCTGCATGACTGATAAAAACGGAAGGGGGATGTAAACATATCAATAAAATTGTTGTTATATTTCTCATGATAAATAAGAACTAACGTTCCTACAATAATTAAAAAGGGGGACACTTTTAATGAAAAAAGATCGTGGAATGAAGAAATGGAAAGCTTTCCTTGCCATCGGCGATATTGCTGAAGTACGAGGGGGGGAACTTTAAGAAAAGGAATATTCACTAAAAAGAGGCAAGAATTTTGTTCAAAACATAACAAAGCGGGATAACTAAGCGTTATCCCTTATTCTTTGACCTTTAATAAGCGTAGACTCCAAATAACTATTCGGACTAGCACAGGAGATTACTTGCCTGTCTTGTCCCAATAAGCCTAACCTCAAACCTACATTTTCCCTCCATCTTCTTCCAAGTCTATTTGATTTTTAACAAGAATGATAAAATATATAACAAAGTTGGTTGTACATAAATTAGTTTTTGGTATAATTCGATTTCGAAAGCCTTTTTACCTTTTTCCACCAAAAAACATATTTTCTTAGCTTTAGATATTAGGAACATCAACGTTTAAAAGGATGTGCTGTTTGAAAAATGAATGCCCTTCCATTCTGAATTCAGGATTGCTTCAGAAGTTACGGATAGTAAACAAGAACATTAGAACCATTACAGTTTATATTTGTTAGGGGGTAGTCTGCTTTTGTGGCGCTTAGGTTTGCTTGTAGTTTTTCTATTATTGTTTCTTTTCCCGACTTTGCCAGGAATGGCGGAAGCACAGGATAAGGATGTTATTCGCGTCGGTTTCGACAAGAACCTGCCCCCTCTTTCCTATTTAGATCAAAACGGAGCAGCTGCCGGCTTTGACATCGAGCTTATCCGGAATGTTGCTGCACAACAAAGGGTGCAAATCAAATTGATTCCTCTTGAGTTGGAAGATGTCGTTCATAAATTGAAAGCAGGCCAGCTGGATGTCATAGTTGGCATGAAATATACAAGCACCGTCGACACTTTTTTGGACTTCAGCGATTCCTATCTGACCATTTCAGATGCGGTGGTTGTTCCGGCAGCAATCCGGGATCTATCAGGTATTAATGAACTAAAAGAAAAAGTCGTTGCGGTTCAGCGGGAAGACACCGTCATCACCCAGCTGGAAGGCATTAGAGGAAGCAAAATGCTCGTTGCCTTTAACCAGCCTGATGCAATGGAAATGCTTTTTCTAGGAAGAGCAGATGTATTCCTGGGCAATCGCTGGACGGCCGAATACATTCTCCAAAAAGAAAATAAACAACTTCATTACCGTATTCGCACAGGGCTCATTCCGCCATCAGATTATGCTTTTGCTGTCCGAGAAGGTAATTATAATCTGTTAAACGAATTGAATAAGGGATTGGCAGAGCTTCATCGTAATGGAACTTATGAACGCTTATATTCACAGTATCTCGAACCTTATAACGGGATGGAAATTGGATGGTGGCGAAAGCTTGTCTCCGGACTGCTCATCGCATTGGGGATTACAGTCATTGTGCTTGCGGGAAGCTTTTTTTGGAATAAACGATTGCAAAAAGAGGTTAAAAAACAAACTGCCGCTTTGGCCGATAGCTTTGCTTTTCAAACAAAAGTAATGGACAGTGTCGATAACGGGATTCTTTCTTTTGATCAGGAAGGAAGAATTACCTTGATCAATCACGTTGCCCGTAATCTTCTTGGTATCAAGGACGAGTTGGGGGGAACAAACGTCGTGGATTATCTGCCCCAAATTCCTCTCGATCAGACGGCAGATTTAAGCGAGCAGCGGATGCTGCAAGGTGAGTTCCATCTGAGGGATGGCACCGACCGGATTCTTCATTATTATTTAGCTTCCTTACAAAACAGTGCGGGAGAGCAGGCAGGAGGAATCCTTTCCCTCCAGAACCGGACAGAACAGAAGCACCTGCAGGCTAGGCTGATTGCCCAGGAAAAAATGCGGGCCCTAGGTCAGCTGGTCGCCGGTATTGCTCATGAACTTCGCAATCCGCTTACAGCGATTAAAACCTTTGCTGAATTACTCCCGCTCAAGCTGGATGATTCCCGCTTCCGGGCTGAGCTGGTCCGGCACGTCCCGGAAGAAGTAGAAAGAATGAACAGGATTATCGAGGATTTACTCGATTATTCACGGGAAAAGCCCATGCACCGAAAATGGGCAAACCTTCAAGACCTGATTCAGTCTGTGACAAGTCTATTCAGGAAACAGATCCGAAGTGAAGGGATAAAACTTGAGGTTGATATTTCTCCCGACTTGGAAGTGTATGTGGACCGTGATCGCATAAAACAGGTACTGATCAATCTGATCCTCAATGCGATTGAAGCAATGTCCGCCACAATAGATAAGAAATTGACCTTTCATGCGAAGACGGATCGACAACTGATCTGCCTGGTGATTACGGATTTAGGGGCAGGAATCGAAGAACGGGACATTGTTCATTTGTTCCAGCCTTTCTATACCTCAAAGAGTCAAGGAATTGGATTAGGCTTGTATATTAGCCAGAAAATTATGCTGGAGCATGGCGGGCGGATTGAAGTGAAAAGTGTCAAAAATAAAGGTACTACTTTTATACTATATTTTTCAAACGAAGGAGATGCATCGTGATGAACATTTTAATCATTGATGATGAACCAGCAATCTGTTCATCACTTTCATTCGCTCTTGAGGATGAATACACAGTTTGGACAGCTACTATTGCGGAGAAAGGATTAAACCTGCTGGAAAAAGAGGACATCGATGGCATTTTGCTCGATCTGAATTTGGGGAAAACAAGCGGAATGGATCTTCTGCGGATCATCAAGGAAAAGAAACCAAATGCCGTTGTGATAATTATGACTGCCTATGGAACGATTGAATCTTCCATCGAGGCAATCAAAGCTGGAGCCTATCATTACCTGACCAAGCCGCTTAATTTGGAGGAAGTAAAATTACTGCTGAACAAGGCCCTTGCTTTCCAGGAGCTGCACCGGCAGGTTCAAGTATTAAGCCAAGCGGTGCGCCAGCAGGAAAGCTATGCGGATATCATCGGTAAGAGTAGTACTATGCGGAAGGTATTCCAATTGATCGAGAAGGTAAAGGATATCCCTTCCAATATTTTGATAACGGGAGAAAGCGGAACAGGCAAAGAATTAGTAGCCCGCGCCATTCATTTCCAGGGTTGCCGTCAGAATGGCGTATTTTCAGTCATCAATTGTGCAGCCATTCCCGAACCGTTACTTGAAAGCGAATTGTTCGGGCACGAAAAAGGAGCGTTCACAGGCGCCTATCAGCGAAAGCAAGGGCTTTTTGAACGGTCAGATGGCGGTACTATATTTCTGGATGAAATCGGGGAAATGCCGCTTGCCCTTCAAGCCAAGATTTTACGGGTGATTCAGGAGAAGGTGGTCACGCCATTGGGTTCCGAGCAGACGAAGGAAGTAGATGTAAGAATTATATCAGCCACAAATCGGAATCTTTTGGAAGAAGTGGCAAACGGGAATTTCCGCGAAGATCTCTTCTATCGCTTGAATGTCATTCCCATTCATGTCCCGCCCTTACGCGAGCGCAAGGAGGATATACCGCTGCTCATCGAACATTTTTTAACTTTATACTCCTCAAATATGGGCATCCGCACAAAGACCTGCAGTCTGGACGCAAAAAGGATTCTCTACAACTATGCTTACCCTGGTAACGTGAGAGAACTTTCCAATACGCTGGAATATGCGGTCGCTCTTTCGGAAAAAGAGGTCATTAAGCCCTCTGATCTCCCGGCAACGGTCTATCAGAAATGGTCTCCTGGCAAAGATGAACAACCTAAAGAGGGTGGTTTGTTTATCCCGGAAGGTCTTTCGCTTGCTGAAGTGAATCGAGCGTACATCCTTTACACTCTGGAAAAAAATGAGGGTCATCGCCTCAATACGGCTAAACAATTAGTGATCAGTGAACGGGGATTACGTGAAAAGCTGAAGCAATATTTGAGGGAAAAAGATGAGTAAGATCAGTTCATGGATCCGGATTATAGTGTTAATCTTAGTGGCTATTACAGTCGGATGTTCTAAATTACCTGAGAAAGGATCCAACAATGTAGACGGCGAACAGAAATTTTTAACAATTGCAACGGGCGGTGTTTCCGGTCCCTACTACACCATTGGTGGAGCATTGGCTAAAGTTTATAAAGAAAAACTTGGCTACAATGCCACGGTTCAGTCTACCGACGGTTCGGTGGAGAATGTGAACCTCCTGAAGAAACATAAGGCAGACCTAGCCTTTGTTATGTCGGATGCTGCTTCTTTTGCGTTAAAGGGGCAAGAAAATTTTAAGATTAGTGGACCCACGCAAAAATTTAAAGCGGTGGCAGGACTTTATTTTAACTATGTGCAAATAGTTACGTTGAAAGAAAACCAAATTAATTCGGTGTACGATTTGAAAGGAAAACGGGTCGGAGTCGGTGCACCGAATAGCGGTGTAGAAGTAAATGCCCGGATGATATTAGGTGAACATGGCATTACCTATAATGAGTTGAAACCCGAATACCTCTCCTACAATGAGGCGATTGAACAATTAAAAAACAAGACCATTGATGCTGCTTTTGTAACATCCGGCCTCCCCAATAACGCGGTCTTGGAATTGCAGAGGTTAAAGGAAGTTATGATCGTTCCGATCCAGCCTGCGGACGTTGATCAGCTGATCAAGCGGTTTCCGTTTTTTGAGAAAGCGGAAATCCCGACTGCGGTCTATCAAAATGTATCGCCCGTCCCAACGGTCGCTATTCGCAATATCCTCCTGGTGCGTTCCGATTTAAAAGATGATCAGGTTTATAAAATAACCAAAACATTCTTTGAAAGTCTGGATGTTGTGCAGAAGGCTCATCAAGCTGCGAATCAGATTAATAGAAAAGAAGCGGGAAAGGGTCTCGTGGTACCCCTCCATCCCGGTGCGAAGAAATACTATAAAGAAAATGGCGATCAGTAGGCCATGTTGCGTGGACGGAAGAAATGTACGATTCGATGATCCAATCCGGTAAAAAATTCCGTATTAAGCGGAGTTTTTTGCCGGATTGTTTTTTTTATTGATGAAAAATTCAATTTTTTTCTAATGAACTTCCCTTAAAAATAAGGGATCGGGCCCTCAGATACGAGCTGGCACGAAAGTTGCATAGTATATTACGAGAACTAAGTTAGAAGAAGGTGGGAAATGCTAGTATTTTTTTGAATCCGCTTACATCACAACAGGGGTTGGGGTAAAAGGAATGTTGTTACATCAACACTTCGGGTACTAGTTTGGATGCAGCTGTGCACCATTAAGTTACTTAAAAAAGGGGGATTTTAAAAGTGAAACAATCTATTAATCGTGCAGAGTCACGACGTATTAGGAGCAACATCTTCAAAGGGTCGCTTGGAAATCTAATTGAATGGTACGACTGGTATGTTTATTCTGCTTTTGCAGTCTACTTTTCAGCTGAATTTTTTCCAAAAGGAAATCCTACCATCCAATTGCTCAACACAGCGGGGATTTTTGCGATTGGTTTTCTGATGCGCCCAATTGGCAGTTTATTAATGGGACGCTACGCCGACCGTTTTGGCCGCCGGGCCGCATTGACACTTTCCGTCTCGATCATGGCCGGGGGTTCTCTCGTTATTGCCTGTATTCCGGGTTACAGCAGTATTGGTATACTGTCTCCGATTATTCTCGTTCTCGCCCGCCTCATCCAAGGGATATCACTAGGCGGAGAGTACGGAACTTCTGCAACCTATTTATCTGAAATGGCCAGCAGCGGCCGCCGCGGCTTCTACTCGAGTTTCCAGTACGTTACACTAGTTGCTGGACAGCTGGTGGCACTTGGGGTTCAGATTGTTCTTCAGCAAGTACTCAATGAACAAGATATGGTTTCATGGGGCTGGCGTATTCCTTTCGTAATTGGAGCATTAGGAGCATTGGCTGTACTTTGGTTACGCCGGACGATGGACGAATCAGAACAATTCTCAAAAATGGGTTCAGAAACCCGTAAAAGTGCCGGAACCCTTAAGGTTTTGATGAAATATCCTAAGGCTGTTCTAACAGTTGTTGGCTTAACACTTGGCGGAACAGTTGCTTTCTATACGTTTACAACCTATTTGCAGAAGTTCATGATCAATACGGTAGGGATCGATAAAGAATCCGTAAGCTGGATCAATTTTATTGCATTACTTGCATTTGTTGTTCTTCAACCACTCGCCGGGATGCTGTCCGACCGAATTGGGCGCCGGCCATTATTGATGAGTTTCGGTATATTTGGAACATTACTAACTGTCCCATTATTCCTGCTCATGCAGCATACAAAAAGCCCGATTATGGCCTTTATCCTTATGATGATAGGTCTTGCAATTGTAACCGGTTATACTTCTATCAATGCTATTGTAAAAGCAGAGTTATTTCCAACTGAAATTCGCGCACTTGGAGTAGGATTCCCCTATTCCCTGACGGTTGCTATATTTGGCGGGACTGCGGAATTCGTGGCATTGTGGTTAAAGAGTATTGGCCTTGAGTCCATCTTCTTCTTCTACGTAGCCGCATGTATTGCAATAAGCCTTATCACCTATTGGCGTATGAGTGAATCTTCAAAGATATCTCAGATTGAAGCAGAACTCATTTCTAGAAATAAAGCAGCAGATGCAAACGGCTCTAAGGCATTATAAAATCTTACTATTTAAAGAGATTAATCATTTGTCTGCTTTTATGAATAATGAAAATATTTTACTAGATAAGAAAAACCGGGCAAAAACCGCCCGGTTTTTTTTTTGTTTAGAGAATATCCGAAAGTCTGTACTTTATTCATCGAAGGCATTAGCCTTGACGATTGATGAAAATGGTACCTGTACATTAGAGGAAACATTAGATACCATTGGTCTGACCAGCGAACAACAGGGGAACGTCCTAATAGTCAAAGGAGATCGGAAATTAGGAATGCGAAAGTTGTCACTGCAAGGAAAAAAATACGTTGACTCTAAGACACCTGCATCACAGCTCTCTCCAGCCGGTTCCGTTCAAGTGGCTTTCAAATTGGATAATGACGGAAATGTGGTTGCGGCTCAACAAAATACACTCAACATGAAAGTCGGTCAAACCATTGCATATGTTCCAGCTGATGCAAGAACCAAAGAGGAATTCGATCAAGGGAACATTGAAATTTTTACTGATTGGAGCGATGGTAATTTAGCTACTTCTGACGATGATAGAATTTGGTCCGGTAACTCTGCCACGCTTGGTCAAAATGGCACTGTACAGTTTTTATTGATTACAGATAAGAAAATGAACGATCCTGCGACTTTGAATACGAAGCCAATACCAACCTTTATCGTCCATGTGCAGCCTTAATAGGAGTGCTTCAGCATTTCGACATTCTTCCATTGATAGTGTTTTTTAAACGAATATATTAATTTTCTAGAAAATGAACTACATCGGGTTCAAATGTTACCTTTAGAAATGAATGATTTTATTATTTCTAGGGGAAGTCCTCTTGCTGAAAAACTTTTAAGCTAAAAAGGTTGGCACCAACGGATATTCCCATTTTGATTCGAGGAGAAAGTGGAGTTGGAAAAGAGTTTATAGCCAAAAGTATTCACCAGTTATCGAATCGAAAGGGAAAACCTAGTTTTCGAGAAGATTTATATTATCGAATTAATGGGTTTACAATTAATATTCCACCATTACGCGAAAGAAAAGCTGATATTGAAATTCTCATTTTACATTTTTTGAAGGAGTTTTCTTATAAATACAATAAGCAAATGGGTATTAGTCAAAAAGCTAAAGAATTTTTAATAAACCACCACTACCTGGTAATGTGTATTATTAGATGACGTTTGGGAACTAGATACTGCAGTACTTTGATCAAGATCACCTTTAGTTGTTCCATTTTCCCCGTATGCCCAAAGACCTGTTCCTTTATCTCTTGCCTCTCTAGCAAATTTAACGAAATAATCACTGTATTTTCCATCTAAAGCGCTTTTTAACTCACGGATTGTTGTTTCCGTTTTAGCTGGGTGTACTTTATTACATACCCGCTATATAAGCAGCTAAAAAAAAATGAGCTTTTAAAAAGGATAGTAGGTTAGAAGATTCTTTTTGCTCTTGTTAAATTAAAGCTAACCGTTAGTTAAACAATCCTTGCTCTTTCCATTTGACGAAATACTTTTGATACAGATGAAGCTTGGAATCGAGCGTGAAGGCTTGAGTTCAAAAATGAGGGGTGTCCATATTGTCGATTTGCTCCTTGAAGCAGTAAAGTATAAAAATCACATTTCATAACGAATATGAATTGCAAAATGCATAAATTTTTAGTCAGCAACCTTCCTACCGGCTTTAGGTGTCGTCACATCATGTCGCTAGTACCGCGGGAAAAATTAGCATATCCTCCCTTCCCCTTTTGTGGGACGGGAGTTTTTTTAATAAGCTTAACGGACAAACCCATGCACACTCTTAATGGTAATGAACTGGTTAAAACATTTCATCCAACGTCAATTTATTTTGGAACCTGTAAGTTTCTCAAAGGTACTATATAAACTAATAGGATTGACGTGGGAAAATGTTGATTTTAAGACTCCATCAATAGTTGCTCGTCCTTTCAACTATTTTTTTAATATAAAATAGTTGAAAGACAATTTATCTTTCTTTTAATAAGCGTTCATACAATTTCGTTTTTATTCTAAATACTAGCTCTAATTTTTCATTAAGATTGGCTCATTTCCATAGATTATTGGCTCTTTTACCATTTATAACCAATTTATCATCATGAGAAAACCATAAGGACAACCCGTCCTAAAGTCATTCATAACCCCGATGAACGAAAAACCGCAAAAATAAGTCTCTTTCCTATTCATTCATATTGCCAAAGAAGAAGTCTCTTCACTCATTTTATTTGGTTCTATTTTTTAACCAGCTGTCAAATTCGGTTGCGACTAGGCGTTCACCTGTTAATCCTTCAGATTGCTCGGAAGCAAGATAAACGATAGGT
This sequence comes from Neobacillus cucumis, assembly GCF_023715505.1. The sequence continues at coordinate 175,019 of NZ_JAMBOH010000011.1, forward strand.
TTTGCCATGATTTCCGGCTTCAGAAGCTGAGAGTTTCCTTCAAGTTCCCTTCTCACTTCATCAGGTATCATTCCGGTTACGGTGGCCCCGCCAGGAAGAAGTATATTTACCGTCACTCCAAATTCACGCAGGTCTTCAGCCATGATAAATGACAGGGACTCGGTTGCGGCACGAGAAGGGCCGTATGGGACAAATCCTTTTCGTTTCATGGTTTCATAATTCATCGATATATTGATGATTTTTCCTCTTCCCTGCTCGACCATCAGAGGAGCGAATCCCCGGGAGGTTAGGAAATAACCGGTCACATTTGTATCGATTAAATTTCGAAACCCTTCAGGAGAGACCTGATAGAAAGGCTGTGGTTCTGTAAGGAATTTTGGGTTGACAGTCCTCATGCCTATCCCGGCATTGTTCACGAGGACATCGATCTTACCCCATTCCGTTTTTACCCAGTTCACTGCATCTTGTACCGATTCCTCTGACCTGACATCCAATGGAAGTTCAAAAACATTCGAATATCCCTTATCTTGAAGGTTTTTTACAGCTTCCGTCATTTTTGCTCCCGGACGGGATGCCACTGCAACCGTTGCTCCTTCATCAAGAAGTGCTTCTACCATTGCATATCCTAAACCGCTTGATCCTCCTGTAACAACGGCATGTACGCCAGTTAATTCCTTTGCCATTTTTCCACCTCATTTGGTTTAAATTCAAATCTTCGAAAGGATTATGATAGTATGTACAGTTTTTATATATCAGTTCCCCTGCAGTTAAAAATTTTATGTGCATCGGAAGCGACTAAGTTTTTCCAAACTCATTCTTACTTTCTTTGCTAATAAAGCCCAGCCAAATAATCCATTATCTTAAAAACCTGGAACGGTTAAAGATCAGGAAAATCCCGACCACTAATTTAACCCTTTTTTTCATAGAAATAAATTCCTTCCAAATTCCTGGATATAACTTTATTATATCTCAAATTCCTCTGAAAATAAAAAAGCTGACCCTGTAAGTGTTCATAAGAACCTCGGGGTCAGCCTGACTTATTGATGAATCGATTGGATGATTTTATTTACTAAACCTTCCGCATCTTTTGCTTCTACAGTCGTTAATTGGATGCGGCAGAAGGGTTTTACCCGGCACTCTAATGTTACGCTCACAAAACTTGGCTACTCTCATTAGTCCTGGTCGTAATGAGTGAATTGAATATCCAAAGTACGAAGGTATGTCTGAAGGCCCGCGTCCTGAATGGATGATGAATGCCAGCTCTCCGGACTCGTTATGGTGAGAGTGCCATAATCCTGGAGGAGTTACGAATGCCTTTCCTGGTACCCAGTCGATACGGATCGGGTCGATGATTTCGGATGTTTCAGGATCAACCTTATCTCCTACCAGTGTATAAGTTCCAGGCGCTGCATAGGCAACAAAGTCAAGAGCGACTGATTTATGGCTGTGCGGTGCCTGGTTGGATCCTACTGGAACGATGCCGAACATCGCCCATAATACATGGGTAATCGTTAAAGTTTGATCGAACTTTTGATTATTTAACAGAATAGAGATTCGGTTTTTTAAATGTGCATCCGGAGCATTGGCTACCTCATCTAATTTAGCCTGGGCTTCTTCAGCAGTAAAAAGTGTTGGCTCGAAACGGAATTTTTTTGCTTCAACTCCGAGATAATCAAGCAGCGGAGTGTCTAATATATAATAGATTGTTGCGTCTTCGGAAGCAGTGTGGCGGCTCACAGAACCAGATGGCAGTGTCATGAAGTCGCCTTTCTTCCAATTGATAGTTTCACCATTTACGAGAGTGGTTCCGGTGCCGGAAATAATATAATTTAGTTCACTTGTAGCGTTTGGATTGGTGTTGATAGAATCACCAGAAGTAATCCTGATAAAGTTTGTGAGTAGTGATGGGCTTGTCACTGGATATTCAGTTCTCAATTCCACAGAAAGATCAATCGTTACAATCCGGGTTTCTCCGGAGTTATATAATTCCGGGTTAAATTCCTTGGCAGGGATTGGGCTGATGATGCCGCTCCCAATTGGGTCGGCCGCAGTAGTGTACTCGTAATAACGGGCATCCCCTGTCCAGTTTTCGTTGACCGTTCCGACAGTTAATTGACCTGGCTGTGCATTTGAAGCAAAGGGACGGTTCCCTTGGCTCCAAAAAAAGAGATGGCTCAAACCACAGGTTTGAGCCATCTGCCAAAGGTTAAACAGTCATATTTACGTCTGCTTTTTTCGTGTTGGGGTACTTGATAGGACGAACAAAACGGATGACAGAAAGCGAAGCAAACACGGCCAGTCCGCCTGCTAATAAAAAGGCTGATGTGAATGAACCAGATTGATCCACTAAGTAGCCTGTTAATGCCGGTCCAATGATTCCAGCGGTGTTAGCCAAAAAGTGCATAAATCCACCCACAGATCCAACACTGCCTGGCTCGACAACATCCTGGACGATGGCCCAGTAAATGGCACCTGTCAAGTATAGGAAGAAGACAGAAAGCGCTACCAACGTTACGGCACTGACAGTCGTTGTGACAAGGCCGGCACATCCGATACAAACAGCTGAAATAAATAAACAAGTAACAAGCACAACTTTTCTTGAGAATAGAACACCTTTGTTGGTAAACTTTTTAAAAACAAAATCTGACACAAATCCGCCAGAGGCTAGACCGATGAAGCCTACAATCCATGGAATCATGGTAATCACACTCATATCCTTTACATTCATATGGCGGGCATCTACTAAATAACTTGGGAACCAGGTTAAGAAGAAGAACAAGATATAGTTATAGGAAAAGAACGCAAATGCCGTAAATAAAACTGTTTTTTGTTTTAGATAAAAAGTTAATGGACGTCTTTCATGTAAAACCTGATCCGCTTTTACCACGGCCGCCTTTTTCGCAGTCGCAGCAGGCTTTTCTTTTACAAACTTCCACCATGACACCGCCCAAACAAGACCGATGACCATGATAAGTAGAAAGGAGATCTTCCAGCTGAAGGTAATTGCGATGAAGCCGACAATCGGACCGGAAATCGCACCGCCAAGTGGTGTTCCGCTATTCGCCAAACCAACCGCAGAAGCACGTTGGTCAGCCGGGAACCAGTTATTGACCATTTTGCTGATCGTTGCCGAAAGCGGGCCTTCCCCCATTCCGAATAAGATACGAATGACAATTAAACTAGTAAATCCCACGGCTAAGGCAATCGCCCCACTAAATAAAGACCAAACGATCATCGCAACGAACAAAGTAAGTTTCGCACCGTATTTATCAGAAGCCATTCCGCCAATAAAGTTGAAAATCGCATATCCAACAGAAAAACTACTAAAAATAATTCCCATTTGGGTGGCCGATAAGTGCAAGTCTTCCTTTATAAACGGAGCCCCAATCGACAATGCAGAACGGTCTAAATAATTAATGACACCGGCTAAGAATAATAACAACAGGATAGGCAATTTATCTTTCGAAAACATTTTGGCTAACATTCATATACCCCCTAGAATCTTGTCAACGCTTTCAAATTTCCTTTTTAAAAATAATCCAATCCCTGTGCGAACGACTCCCCAGTCATTCGCACTCTCATCTTTGTTCATCAGCAGCACTTAAACTCCCGAATAGGCTAAAAAGCCTCCATCCACCGGTACCGTGATCCCTGTGATAAACCCGGAATACTCTTCATCTAAAAGCCAGAGCATGGTCCCTATTAAATCCTCCGGTTTCCCAAACCGTTTCATAGGGGTTCCGGTAATAATTTTTTTCGAACGTGCGGTATAGCTTCCATCCTCATTAAGCAGCAGGTTTTTATTTTGGTTTGTCAGGAAGAACCCCGGTGCAACCGCATTTACTCGTAAGCCCTTTTCGGCAAAATGAACCGCCATCCACATCGTAAAATTATTAATCGATGCTTTTGCTGCACTGTATGCAGGTACTTTTGTCATTGGAGCATAAGCACTCATTGATGAAAAATTGATAATCACCGGTGCCTTTGCCTCAAGCAAAGATTTTCCGAATACCTGACTGGCTAGAAAAGACCCAATAAAGTTACTGTCAAACACCTGAGAAAAACCCTTTGGATCTAATTCAAAAAATGACTGCCCGCTGCCGTTTTCTTCATAAGTCTCAGGACCGGTTATCGCGTCAGGGTGATTTCCTCCTGCACCATTAATCAAAATATCAACACTGCCAAACGATTCAAGGATGATTTCTCGAGCGTTCTCAAGGGATACCTTATCCAAAACGTTCGCTGCAATCGCTATGGCAGTTCCGCCGAACTGAACAATTTCATTCACTACCTTTTGTCCTTTTTCAGCTGTTCGATTTAAAATCGCTACTTTCACGCCATGGCGGGCAAGTTCACGCGCTATCTCTGAACATAAGACACCGCTTCCGCCTGTAATGACGGCCACCCTGCCAGTTAAATTTTCATGAATGGGGAGCATTGAAGTTCACCTGCTTCCTTTTGAGATTCGTAGGCATCCCATAAACCATGTAAATACATGATGCCTAAAGCACGGTCATACAGCCCATATCCCGGGCGGCAGACTTCACCCCAAATGTGGCGTCCATGGTCTGGTCTTACATAGCCCTGATAATTCTGTTTGTTCAATTCTCCCACGACATCTTTAATATTAATAGAACCATCTTGTGTATAATGGGAGGTTTCTACAAAATCACCATTCTCATAGATTTTTACATTACGAATATGGGAGAATGGTGAGCGACTCGCGTACTTCTTGGCGATTTCCACCATATCATTGGCAGGATTGGCCCCCATTGATCCCGTACACAAGGTAAAACCGTTTGCCGGAGAATCGGAGATGCTAATCAGTTTTTCATAGCTTTGTTCCCCTGTAATGATTCTCGGCAATCCAAAAATGGACCATGGCGGATCATCCGGATGAATCGCCATTTTTATGCCGGCCTCCTCCGCAACAGGGAGTATTTCCTCTAGGAAAAAGGCTAAGTTCCCCCATAGGGCTTCCTCATCTACTTCTTTATAAGTATCAAACAATTCCGTAATTCGGGCAAGCTTTTCTGGTTCCCAGCCTGGAAGGGTCATGTCAGACGAGGCCGATACGGTCCGAATAAGCTCCTCTGGATCTAAATTATCAACCTTCGCTTTTTCATAAAACAATGCCGTTGAACCATCTTCCAAAGGGTGAAACATTTCTGTCCGCGTCCAGTCAAAGACCGGCATAAAATTATAACAAATGACTTTCACGCCAAACTCGCCAAGATTGCGAATCGTTTGCTTGTAATTTTCGATATACTTCATTCGGTACTTGTTACCTAGTTTAATAGATTCATGGACATTGACACTCTCAACCACTTCTGTATGGAATCCAAACGATTGAATATAATTGACTTCCGCTTGAATTTCTTCTGTCTCCCATACTTCCCCAACTGGTTTGTGATGCAAAGCCCAGACAATCCCTTTGACTCCGGGAATTTGTTTCACTTGATCCAAGGAAACGGTATCATTATTTCGTCCATACCATCGAAATGTAATATTCATAACACACCTCCGCCTTTACTCAAACATAATAATTGCTTTCCTAACTAGGTCAGGATGTTCTTCGACAAACGTAAAAGCTTCCTGTACTTGTGCAAGAGGGAAGGTATGGGTTACCAGCCCATTATGACGAAGCTCTCCTTCGTTAAGCAGCTCTACTACTTTTGGAAATTGATAGGTTTGTAGTCTTGATCCAGTAACCGTTACTTCCTTCTTGGTAATAGGAAGCTGTGATATTGCGGCAGGCTGTTCATCAAAACCAAGAACGACCACATTTCCGGCAGCAGAAACGGCCTCAAGTGATAATGCAAACGTACTAGGCAGGCAAACTGCATCAATGACTTTGTTTGCTCCCTCCCCTTTCGTCCATTCGTGGACAGCCGTTAAAACCTCTTCCCGCCCGGCATTAACGACTACATCTGCACCATTATCCTTTGCAAAGGATAATCGCTCGTCACTCAAATCTGTGACCATCACCGTTGCACCATGGAATTTTGCCATCTTGAGAACACAAATACCAATCGGTCCGGCTCCTTGGATTAGAACGGTGTCGCCTTCTTCCACCTGTCCGCGAAAAACAGCCTGTGCGCCGATCGTGTAAGGTTCCGCTAAAACAATTTCTTCCCATGGGAGTTCAGCATTCACCTTATGCAATTGTTTTTCAGGAAGGACAAACCATTCCCGCATCCCGCCATCTTCATGGACCCCAAATACCGTTAAGGATTGGCACACGTTAGGCTGTCCCTTGCGGCAGGCATAACATTCTCCGCAATAACGGATCGGCTCCACTACAACATGATCACCAACTTGCAGATTCGCAACCTCTGGTCCAACTTCGACCACTTCTCCTGCCACCTCATGGCCCACGACTCTCGGTAATGTCGCCAAAGGGTTGGTGCCATGGTAAATATGAAGATCAGAGCCGCAAATACCTACTCGTTTTACTTTAACCAAGACATCCTTCGGATTGACAATGTGCGGTTTTTCAACTTCTTGAATGGTCAGCTCATGTGGTTTACTTACTTGTACCGCTTTCATTTTTGTCCACCTTCTTTATTAAAATTTATTTGTAACGATTGGGGGGACTAGGTCCTTCGTCCTCCTGCAAATTTACTGAATACTAGTATACAAGTCAAGCTATAAAAATAAGTACGTTTATTTTTCATGATTCTGTTGATTAAACGTACTTACTATTATCCTGTTTTAGTCTTTGAAAAAATGAGGATATTTTTCAATAAGTGTCTGCGTACTATCCTCCAGCCAACGGATATGGCTGGTTAACAGTTCTTCCGTCTTCCTGGCATCATTCGATAAAATCGCTTCAAAGATCGACTCATGCTCATTGACCAGCCGTATAAAGTGTTTGGTCTCTTGTAATTCCAAATATCTAAGGCGATTTAGATGGCCCCTCATTTGATTGATAATGGAAATTAACGTGGCATTGCCCATGCTTTCGAGTATGGTATAGTGAAATTGTTCATCGAGTTGCAGAAAGAGGTCGAAATTATGATCTTCCGCCATTTTCTTTTGGTTTTCTAGAATATCGACGATTTGCTTATGAAGGGTTTGGTAAATAGGATTATTTTGATCCCACTTTTTCGCCACTTCCTTAAATGCACTCACTTCCAAGCTCACTCTGACAAAACGAGCCTCATCAATTTTCTTTTTTGATAGGTAAGCAATTCGATTCCCGCGCTGAGGTTGGACTTCAATTAGTTCTTCTGCCAATAACCGTCTAAAGGCTTCTCGTATCGGTGTTCGGCTTACCCCTAATTGATTTCCTAATTCCGCTTCAAAAACCTGCTGCCCTGGTTCAAATTGCAAAGTGACGATAGCATCCCTTATGACCTGATAGGCATGATTGGATAATGTCTCTCTTCCTGATGATATATTTTGTAAGTTCATGTCCCACCCAACCTTTTATGTAACCGCTTTATAATGATTATACTAGTATCTTGTATACAAGTCAACAGCCTATTTATTGTATATATATATTAAAATGACATTCTAATCTATTATATCAGAGGTTATGAACCCTTCTTATCTATGGTACTCTTTTTTCCCCTTGTTCGGTCGTTCTATAGTGTGCATTGTCTACCCTAAGAGCTCTTTTTTTTCCTGTTCGGTCGTCTATAGCATCTATTAACTACCCTAGCAGCTCTTTTCATCCCTGCTCGGTCGTCTATAGCATCTATTGGCTACCCTAGAAGCTCTTTTTTTCCCTGCTCGGTCGTCTATAGCATCTATTGGCTACCCTAGTGGCTCCTTTTTTCCCTGCTCGGTGGTTCTATAGCACCTATTGACTACCCTAGCGGCTCTTTTTTCCCTGCTCGGTCGTCTATAGCATCTATTGGCTACCCTAGCGGCTCTTTTTTCCCTGCTCGGTCGTCTATAGCATCTATTGACTACCCTAGTGGCTCTTTTTTCCCCGGCTCGGTCGTCTATAGCATCTATTGACTACCCTGGAGACTCTTTTTTCCTCTACTCGGTCGTCTATAGCATCTATTGGCTACCCTAGTGGCTCTTTTTTTTCCTGCTCAGTCGTCTATAGCATCTCTTGTCTACCCTGCGAGCTCTTTTTTCCTCTGCTCGGTCGTTTATAGCATCTATTGGCTACCCTAGTGGCTCTTTTTCTCTAGCCCTAAAGTCAATGCTGTCCATTAACTTTAGGGGCGTAGGTTTGAGGGCGCTCTCCTTCTGCTCCTGGGTTGATTCCAACTTCCTAACAGAAATAGCTGCCGCCGGAGAAGTTCTAAGACTAAATTGACCTACATTTTATCAACTTACGATGAAAGGTAGTAAAAAGGCAAATACGATAAAATACAAAGGAATCGAGATAAAGAAACTCCAGCCATGGGGTTTCATATAACCTACGCTCTTCAATTAAAGTTGATATGATGGTGAAAATAATGGTTAGTTTCCACTTATTTGACTTCTCTAAGTAATTTAAATAAATAACGGCCATAGAGGACGGTATTAAGCTGTAACTCAAAAACTCACCGATTCCCGTGATTTTCGGGTGCCCGAAATCCACAAGATCTAACATTTTCCCTAATAACGAATCCGAAATCCAAGCAAAATAACCAACGATCCCAAAAGTAACATAAAACTCTCTCCAGCCAATCTCTTTCTTGGGCATAAAAAGAGCATATATAAATACTAGCAGCGAGAGTAGGATCGGCAGCCAGCTTCCCTGAGCATGTAAATCAAAATTCAATTCAAAAAACTCCCCTCATACTGTAATATTCCCTAATTAATGGTAAGTATTTCAAACCTCAAACTACCATAAAAAAGGCCCTTTCTATGATAAGAGAAGAACCTTTTAAAAAATTCACAACTTCTAGAACGGAAATCAAGAAATATTTTGTTCGTCTGATAAACAAATTATTGGATCTTGTGCTATAATTTTTCAGATTAGTTATTTAGCATTTTTCATCACTAGAATTCATACCTTTAAAAAAAGTCTTTACTAATTAGGAGGAAATTATGGAGATAGGTTTTCTATCCGTTCTAGCTTTAGGATTTGTTCTCGGAATCAAGCATGCTATCGAGCCGGATCATGTTATCGCTGTTTCTACCATTGCCAGCCAAAGTAAAAAATTATTCAAATCCACTCTAGCAGGCGTTTTCTGGGGAATTGGCCATACAGCGACATTATTTATTATTGGAATAATCCTCATTTTAATGAAGGGGGAAATACCAGAAAAATGGGCGATGTCATTAGAATTTTTAGTAGGAATCATGCTTGTCTATCTTGGTTTAACCACTGTACTTTCTTTTAGAAATATCCACATTCACCAGCATGAACATGACGGGGACGAGCATAAACACCTCCACTCCCATTCTCATAACGGGCAGCATCAGCATAACCACCAACATCAAAATGTTTCATACCTGAAATCCTTGTTTATTGGTTTAGTCCATGGTTTAGCCGGCAGCGGCGCAATGGTCTTACTAACGATGAGTACAGTCAAAAGTGTTTGGGAGGCGGCTGTTTATATCTTAATATTTGGTGTTGGAACCATTTTGGGTATGCTTTTCTTTACAACCATTATTGGGATTCCTTTCGTTTTTAGTGCCAAAAAACGCGTGCTAAATCAAACCCTTACCCGGCTGACAGGTGTCATTAGCATCGCTTTTGGGATGTATTACATGTACAACTTAGCGATAACCGAAGGATTATATAAACTTTGGTTACAATAGCAAAACTAATTAAACGTTTGATTAAACTCGTTAATTCCTAATTTTTTAAAAAAGTCCTTTTCCTTTTGTATCGGAGGAGGGCTTTTTTAATATATTTCACAAAACCTTAAATGGCAGCCTGCTCCCCATCCAACGCTATAATGAATCAGCGTCTCCGTACTCAATATAATCCTTTTTACTGCGCAGATAGAAAGAGAAGCACCAACCCTGTCTGGCGGTGCACTCTCCTTTCACTTCTGCTGCATTTGGTTATCCGTTTCCTTGTTGTCGGGCTAACGATCTTTTGTAATTTCTTGTTCCATTTCCCTAGAAAACTCATTTAACATCCCAATCGGATCTTTAATCCCAGCTAGTAATCCGTGTGGTTTTCCCCATTGTCATTGTTTTTAGTCTTTTAAAAAAAACTTAGTGAAAAGGAAGCATAAGAACCGTCCCCGCGCTCTTTGTAAAGGTTTTCAACGAAAGATTCATATTAATGTCATATTTATTGTGAAAAACTTCACAATCTAGTGATATACTAACATAGTCAAGTTATTTATGAATCATTACATCAAGAATATAGCTTATATCATTTTATTCATTTCATATAAAAGGGAGAGAACATCATGGAAAACAGAAATAAGAAAGTGAATCGAGTAGTTTTAATAGGAACAGGTGCAGTCGGATGCAGCTATGCCTATTCCATGATTAATCAAGGAGTGGCAGAAGAGTTAGTTTTGATAGATGTGAATGAGGCAAAATCCGAAGGCGAAGCGATGGATCTGAACCACGGAATCCCATTTGCTCCGTCCCCTATCAACGTATGGAGCGGTACTTATCAAGATTGTGAAACTGCGGACTTAGTTGTTATTACAGCAGGATTGGCGCAAAAGCCAGGTGAAACCCGTTTACAATTAGTCGAAAAGAACACAAAAATTTTTAAAGAAATCGTAAAAAACATCATGGCCAGTGGCTTTGACGGCATTTTCTTGGTCGCAACAAACCCTGTCGACATCTTAACCTATGTAACTTGGAAAGAATCTGGTCTGCCAAAAGAGCGAGTGATTGGTTCTGGTACTGTCTTAGATTCTGCGCGACTACGCTTTGCCCTTGGCCAGCATTTTAACATGGACACACGAAATGTACATGCTTATATCATTGGGGAACACGGAGATACAGAACTTCCGGTTTGGAGCCGTGCCTCAGTAGGTGTGGAAAGACTTGAAGAACTTCCAGCCGAAAAACTAAACAAAGAATGCCTAGAGCAAATTTTTGTTAACGTCCGTGATGCGGCCTATCATATTATTGAACGAAAAGGCGCTACCTACTATGGAATTGGGATGTCCCTTGTTCGGATTACAAAAGCAATTTTAAATAATGAAAACTGTATCTTAACGGTATCTTCTTATCTAGATGGCCAATATGGACAACAGGATGTCTTTATCGGCGTTCCAGCTGTCATTAACCGTGGCGGAATCCGTGAAGTTATTGAAATCGACTTAAATGAAAAAGAAAAACATCAATTTAATCACTCAGTTACTGTATTAAAGGAAACCATGCAACCTGTAATCTAAAAAGAACCTTTGCCAGAGATGGAATCTCTAATGAAAGCAGATGAAAATATGAATACGATCAATCATACCAAAAAAGGTTATTTTATGATGGCGGTATTATGGCTTGCCTATGTAACCTTTGCCATGAACTGGGTGGCGGGTTCTTCCTTGACACCGCAAATAACGGAAACGTTTTTCGGTGGGCAGGTCGATCCGATTATTTCTCAATTAGTGAACTATTCGATTACGACTGCGCGTGTATTTGCCAACATTTTAGCAGCAATGGTACTGATGAAATTAGGACCAAGAAAAGCAGCAGGCACGGCGATTGGCCTGTTAATGATGGGGCTTGTCGCGATTTATCTGCCTAATTATTGGGCCTATACAGTCGCTCGGATGGTCATGGCCGTAGGTGGCTCGATGGTGATTGTCTACATGAACCCAATCGTTGCCCACTATGTAAAAAATTCAAAAACAAAGCTGCGCATTAATGCCGCCAATACGGTCGCCTATAATGCCGGTGCCTTTATTGTCGCTGTCTTATTCACGGTTTTTGCCAAGCAAATGGTAGCCAATTGGCGCGTAACGTTAACGTTTTTTGCCTCTTTAACGATTCTTTTCTTTATCGGCTGGCTTTGGAAAGCGGAGAACTTTACGACGAAGGAAACAGGTAAAAAAACAGAAAAGTATGGTTACAAAGATGCGCTCAAGGATGGATTTCTCTGGCGCTATGGCCTGGCGTTTGCTTCCTTTTTAACTCTGTATGTCTTATCGCTCGTGAGCTTTAAAGCGATTTTTGACCAATATACATTGTTAAATGGCTCAGTGACGAACCTGTTAATTTCAGGATTTGGTATTCTCGGTACATTTGCCGGGATTACCATCGGGAATAAAGGAGTTCCGCGGAAGCCAACCCTTCTGTTCTCAGGAATTGTCATGGTAGGAACGTTTGCCCTTGGGATTGTTTTCGCTAATAAACTTCCGCTCCTATCATATACGCTTATTTCCATTTCTGGATTTGCGATGTATATCCAGTACCCAATCTTTTTGAATCTCCCTCATGAATTAAAAGGGATGACACCACAAAGATTGACAATTATGTTCGGATTATTTTGGGCCATTGCCTACGCCGGTCAAACCATCGCAACCATTATTTGGAGCTTTATCCTAGGCTCTTCCGGATACACACCAGCCATGATCTTCTTCATCGCTGCCTCCAGCTTATACATCTTCCTAGTGGCAACCTTCCCGGAAACAAGACAGAAGGAAGCAGCCGCAAGGAAAGCAGCATAAGTTGGGAGCATGGGGACGGTTCTTGTGCTCCCATTTTAGGATATTTGCCGAAGCAATAAAAGATAATAACTAACTAGTAACCCCCCTTCGCCTGATTAGCGAAAGGGGTTTTTCTTCTGCAGGAAGCAAGAGAACCGTCCCCTTGCTTCTACCTAAGGACAATTTATGTACTCCAATATCTCCAATCAAAATCGTAAAAATACCAGCCAATCAGTGAACGTAGAAAAGGGTATCCCCTTAAAATTTGGGAAACCCTATCCTTAAATAACATTTGCTTATGTCGCTGACTCCTTATAGGACATTAAATTTGGTTTAATGATATTGAAAATATAACCAATTTCGGCAATATTCATTTGAACACTATAAGTAGTTTCAAGCACATTGAATGCATCTCTTATAATACTTATTTCCTTTTTATGGACTCGTTCAAATTCTTCTTGATTCGGATATTCCGAAATGGGTGACTTTCTTATTAAGCGTTCTATCATGCAGCTGACATGGACAAATAAGGCAATTTTTTTATCATTGGGTAGCTTTTGTCTAATCTGATTTTCCAATTGCTTGATCCCATGTTCCACCTGTGAAATAACCTTTTCCGTATCTAAAATGATCAAGGAATCAATCACTCTTCTAAGAGAAAAGTTCTTGATGATTCTGTCATTCACTTTACGAATCGTTTCCGGAGGTGCGATTTTCTCAAAGATTTTGAAAACATCATTTTCACCTTTTCCAGAAATAATATCTTCCAATGAAATAAAATTGATTCCCTCAACTTCAGGATTGTCTGTTCCAACAATCGCCAAAACATCATAAACTCTAAGCGGTGGCTCGTTCATTCCATTTTGCTTTAAGCGCTCAAAATCATGTGATACTACTTTTATATCCAGCAAATCTTCCATACTTTCGGAAAGTAATTGCTGAATCTGCGTAGCAGTTCCGATACCTGTAAAACAGGAGGTAACAATTGCATATTCCTTACGTTTAGAAGGATAATAAAGATTAATATTAGGCCGAACAAGTTCCTCCAAAGGCTTCAACATCTCTTCAATAGATTTGCCTTGTGATAAATAATTCCCAATTTCTAAAGCAAATGAAGTCGAAACCTGATCTATACAAAGAAGCGGACCATCAATGGCCTCTTTGATTTGATCGTGAAGGAGACTTAACGAACCCATATCCACTAAAATAACCAACCCGCTAGATGTGTCATTTTCCTCCACATATTGAAGCATTTGTTTCGTAATATCTTTTATGGATGACTCAACCGGCATGTCAATGAAGTCGTAAACCTTTACACCTAACAGGCGATTACAAACATTTGCAATACTGCTCGCCGTTGCATAACCATGAGCAATAATCATCGCCTTCAGACGATTATCATGTTGCTGTATCTGATTTTTGCACAAGAATAATGTCATCAAAATAATATCTTCAAGATATAAATTTAATTCCATACCCTTTTCGATGAAAGACATAATTTTCGCCACTATTAAATATTCCGCTTTATAATGTCTTTTAATAAATTGAAGCATTTGCTTTGTCAGGTTCTCATCTTGTTTATTCAAGATAAACGGTTGAGATTTGAAAAATAAATAGGATGAAAGTGTATATACACTATTTCCATCATATTTAATATTATAATGGGATTCTAAATACCGAAAAATGTCCTGTATGGCGGAGAGATTAAATTCCATCATAAAGCTCTTTGATTCATTCGGTCTTTCAAATATTAGATTGTCCGTCATGGCCGTAATCTCTTCTGTACATTTCTCAAGAAATTCTCGTTCTTTCCATTCACTATTTTCCAATTTAGAAAAATACCCCATACAATTTCTGTAGGTTTGCTCAATATGCTTAATCATCGCTTCGTTCACATGTAGGATTTGCTTTTTTTTATGAGGATGAAATAAAACACCTCCTTCCTTTGAAGCATAATTATCAAACAATTGTGGGGAGCTCTTATAAATTTGTCCCGGCAATTCCTGCAAAGTGATAAAAATCTGGTCATTGTTTTTCGTTTTCTTAGAATAGGCAAACCCGCAGGAGTATTTAATGATATTCTTGCATTCTCCAATATTCCCGGCATAGTAATATTTATTTAAGATATCAAGTGCCTTATTGGTGACATGGATTGGAATACCGAGCAATTTGCATTCCTCTGTAAAAAAACTCTGAATAAACTGACTTTTTTCAGCCTGGCCCCGTTCTTCGAGGCTTGGGACATTTACGGTTATAGGGATTCTTCTTAAAAACGTTTCTAAAAAAACAGATAAGTTTTCTGTCGTTGCAAAAATTAAGCGAACCTTGGATTTTCTAACGACATTTGTTTCCCCCATTCGGGAAAAAGTTCCCTGATCCATAAACGTGAATAATTTCTCCTGGCCTTCTCGATCCAGCCTGTGAACTTCGTCTAAAAACAGTATCCCGTGATCTGCCTGTTCAATTAGTCCCATTTGATCCTTGATGGCACCTGTAAATGACCCCTTTGAGTGGCCAAACAGGTAACTTGTCAGCAATTCCGGATTATTTGCATACAACGCACAATTAAATACATAAAAAGGTGCATCATTATCAATGATCATTTTTGCACGGGTATAATCATAAATGAGTTTGGCCAAAAAAGTTTTTCCCACTCCCGTAGGTCCAAGTAACATTAGCGGCAATCCATTGTCCGGATAATGAATAGATGTTTCTATTTGTTGAATAACTTCTTTCAAGCTCTTCTCATACCCAATTAACTGACTAAAAATTCCTTCTGCCTTATCAATTACTAGTTCTTTTTTTAAAGCATCAAAACTATCATAAGTAGAATTTGCAACAATTCCATAGTTTTCTTCTATCTTTTCTCTGTGTAAAAAACAAACCGGACGTGTATTCACTTTCACTAGAATATCTTCTTTAACCAATTCATTCAATATTCTGCTTGCTCTAGTTCGATCTATATTAAAATGGAGAGCCACCGCCTCAGTTTGAAATGGTGCATATTCTGCTTCAGCCTCAACGGAAAACGTGTTAGTCACTTCAATCATATAATCTATGAATTCATCATACATACTGTTAGCCCTCCCCCATCTATCAAAGATAACCTTCTAAATGAACCGATGTAATATGATCTTACAATATATTTCAGTGAATTTCTATGACGTTCTAATACGTAAGCAAACCAAAGGCTTGAGGATTGTGGTAAAAGAGGTGTTTTGAGGATCTTTTAACTGGAATACTTTTAATCGGCTAGTAATATTACTCACCAAATCCACATTGTTCATGCAACTCAACTTTTATATAAAAAGTCCGGATCCCTCCTCATTCCAAGGGGTCCGGCTTTCATTTAGCTTGAAATCCATAAAGCGGATAGCTTACACAAAAGTGGTAATTCTTTTTAACACATCCGTCAGTGATTGAGTGGCCATGGACTCAATCCGCAAATCGTATTGATCAAAAGTCATTCCTGCAGTTATAGGATTGGGTACGATTACACAAGTTACACCTGCCGCTTTTGCAGCTCTCGCTCCATTGTTTGAGTCTTCAAAAGCTACGACTTCATTGGAACTGACATTTAAAGCATCCAAGCATTGAAAGTAAAGGGCGGGATCTGGTTTAATCATTTTGACATCATCACTGGTCTTGATAACGTCAAAGTAATCGAATAAATCGAGCTTTCTTAAAAACCCATGAATCCATTCTTTGCTTGAACTGGAGGCCAAACCAATCTTCAGGTCCAATTTTTTTGCTTGTTGTAAATATTCACGTACTCCCTCTCTGACACCAATACCGTCGATTTTTTCACGATGGCATTCCCGTACTTGTTTCCTTACCTCTGTGACACTGATGTTTTTACCTAACTTTTCTTCAATATATTGATCGATAATGGTTCCGTGTGTTCCGACACAAGGGAGAAAAATCTCTAATGGAAACTGAACATCATACCTCCCCAATATCTCTTTAAAACTATCAAACCAAATGGTCTCGGTATCTATGATCAGTCCATCAAAATCAAAGACAACAGCCTTAATCAAAGCATTAACCTCCCTTTTCCTAAATGCTATTATTCCATATTAAAATCTACTTATTAAACTTCTTGCTTTCCAATTTCATATGAAATTTCGGGTCTTTTGGAATGCTTGGGTCTACTCCTCTTAAGGGAGGAATTTCACCACAGATTAATTGAACAGGAATAATGTATTCATAGGTTTTGTAGTATGGATGGTTAATGAACTCTGCTTTCATATTTTGTGGATTTTCCTCCACTTTGCTGCCAATTACATAAATATGCTCGGTCCAGCTCGATAGCACCTCAACCAGTTTCTCTAACCGTTTCTCTACACCTGTATCAAAAATGATAATAGTTGAATCCTCATTTACCGCATTGTAGATACCATGGATAAATTCCTCAAACTCATATCCTGTAACAGGAATACGCATCGTTTCTAGTAATTTCAGCGCGCTTTCTAATGTATCACCATAAATTTCACTTGTACCGATTACACGAATATCCTTCGCTTGAGCAAGCTTTTCTTTATTCGTCTCAATCCATTGAAGGGCTGTATCATAGGTTTTTAAGAACTGATCCGCAGTTTCTTCTAGTAATGAAATTTCCTTATTATAGTCCTCATTTGATAGTTTGCCAGTTTCTCTTGCCAATTGAAGTGCCAGAAGAGTCAGATTTAACTTTGTGCAGTAAAAACCTTTCGTTTTTGCACCTGCTAATTCTTCGCCGCATTGAACCGTAAGAATGAAATCTGCTACCTCGTCAATTAGAGCATCCTCTTGGCCAGCCATAGAAGCTGTTAAACAACCTGCTTCTTTTGCTACTTTCATAGCATTATAGGTAGAGTAACTGCTTCCTCCTTGCGAAATGCCAACTACCAACGTTTTAGATGAGTTTCCTAGAAAGGTCTCCGTGTTAATTGCAAATGGATAGTAGGCATCCACACGAACTCCTGCAATATGCTGCATTAATTTTTGTGTTTGGAGTCCAGAATGAAAGCTTGTTCCTGAGCCAGTCACAACAATGCGGTCAATTTCTCGTGTTCTTACTTCCGCGAATAGCTGGTCTGCTTCTTGAATAATTTCTTTCATTTTTACTGGAGTTTCTTGCATATATTCTTGAATTCTCATTTGTCTCAATCTCCCTTTCTATTTATAAAATACCGGCCCAGTGAATCAATATTCCGCCGATAATTATCCCTAGTGTTAGTTTAGTGATACTTACTTTTCGTTTCATTAATGTAAATACGGCAAAGGTTATGAATAATGGCAGCATGTTTGGAAAAATTTGATTTAATATGTCTTGAACGACTACTTTTGCTCCATTGATATTCAAATGAAGTGGGGTTTTTACATTTAGCATCGTGGCTACCATTCCCCCGACGACAACTAGACCAATAGTTGTCGCAATCGCCATTATTTTTTCCATCAAGCCTTCTTTTTGAATTTTTTCAAGGGAAGATACTCCCACCCGGTACCCTAATCTTAATCCCGCGATTCTTATGAATAAGTGCGGAATATTGTATAAAAGAAAGAATAGAATAGGGCCAAAGATATTTCCTTTTGTCGCAAGGGAAATCCCAATCCCTGCTGCGATGACTCTGAACGTGCCCCAGAATAAAGAGTCTCCGATTCCGGCAAGTGGGCCCATTAAAGATGCTTTTACCGCATTGATGGAATTTTCATCGAAGTCTTCATTGTTCGCGTTTTGTTCTTCCATTGCTGCTGAAATGCCCATTATTGTTGTTGAAATGGCAGGTGTCGTGTTAAAAATCTCCAAATGGCGATTTAACGCCTTTACCTGATCGTCATGTTTCGTATACAGCTTTTTGATAACGGGAATCATTGCGTATACATATCCCATATTTTGCATCCGTTCGTAGTTGAACGCTCCTTGAAGGGCTAGCGATCTCCAAAAAACTTGGCGAAGTTCTTTTTTCGTCACCTTTTTCTCAGTCAAAGTCAATCTCTCCTTCCGTTAAATTATTGATTGCCATAGCACCATTGCCAACCTCGGTTTTTTTATTATTAATAACAATATGAATAATAATTGCAATACAAGCTCCAAATAAGGCAATGGCTGTAATATTTAGTCCGAGGTAAGAGGCTGCCAAAAATCCAAGGAAGAAAAATACTGCCATTTTTTTCGAGTATAGCATATCGAGCAATAAGGCAAATCCGACGGCCGGAAGCAGATTCCCAGCAACTCCTAATCCATCAAGTATCGTTTTAGGGACTGCATTTATTAAGCCTTTGACTTGGTCTGCCCCTAAAATAATTGCTAAAGAGGTTGGAATAAAAACGCTTAGGAAAAACAATACTGGTGGAACCCACATCATCAATGTCACACCGCGAAAATCGGCCTTGGCAGCAAATTTTTCTGCTTTATGCATAAAATAACCATTCACGATACGTACCAAAACCCCTAAAGATTGAGCTAACACAGCAATCGGAACAGCAATAACCAACGCTACTTCTGGTCCTTTACCGGTTAAAATAGCAAATGCAGTTCCAAGTACCCCGCCTGTTACAACATCCGGAGGAGTTGATGCACCAATTCCTGCAATCCCCATCCAAATTAACTCAAGCTGTGCCCCAATGATCACCCCCTGTTTGACATCCCCAAGAACCAATCCGACTAATAATCCGGTAACGAGAGGACGTTCGAGCATGAGGGCCCCAAAAATTCGGCTGTCCAAAATGCCAATTCCTGCAATAATTCCCAGCATAATTGCTTGCGAAACCATTTTTATATCCCCCTTTTTTACTGCTAATTTTTTAGTAAGTCTTTAAGATTTTTTTTCTTGTCCCGAGGTAACATCCTAAATTCTAAGTCAACACCACAGTCTTCCATCTCTTTAAATTTGGCTAAATCTTGGTCATCTACAGCGACTAAGTCGGTTAGTTTCCGCTTTCCTTCTGAAAAACGCAACCCGCCTACATTAATTTCTTTTAAAACGCCCCCTGAATTTTTTACAAGTGCCAGTGCGTCCTCCGTGTTTTTCACAAGCACTAATACTTTACTTTTTTGGGATTCAGCAAATTTTTTAACAATTTCACCTGATTCCTGCACTCCCCGGATATATAATTTAACACTATCTGGTTTCGCCAAATTTAAGGCCATTGCCTTCATCTCGTCGTTTTTAGCTTCATCGTTTACGACGAGAATTACATTAATCTCAAGTGCCTTGCTCCATCCATATGCTACCTGTCCATGAATTAAACGATCGTCAATCCGTAATAATGAGATCATCTTCTGTACTTCCTTTCTGTGCTTCTAGTAATTTATTAATATGAATTATGCCTTCCTTAGCAGAGCGCACACCTTCTTCAATCATGTCCTCTACACTAAGTTCATCGCCTGATAAAATTAAGGTCAGCATCATTGGGAGGTTTAAACCTGTAATAATATCAAAGTCTTTAAAATCCATCAGGAGCTCGGTGCAAATATTTGTGACGCTTCCTCCAAAGATATCAGTTAATACAATAAAATGTTCATCCTCCTTTTTCGTGGTTAAAATCTTTTTCAATTCCTCCGTTGCCAAATCACCAGATTTTAGTTTAGTCATTCCAAAGTATGAAACATTCGTTGTTTTACCCGCTATTAGTTCCAATGTTTCAATAAATGCTTTAGACAACTCTCCATGTGTGGCAATCAAAAAATGCCTCATTTCATAACCTCCTTCATTTCTTACCTTTAATAATGCAAGAAGCATGCCAAAATTATGGCATGCCCAAAATTTTTTAATTTATTTGTCTAATCCCTTTAGTTGCAACAGTTTTGACCTATTAGGTATCGTTAGACAAAACCGTCATTGCACACTAAAATTTCTTTTTAACACACTATAGGTATTTTTTATCATCGTAAATCTTTTGTGTGCTTCCCCCAAGCATTTAGGTTTTGTTGTATCCCCAACATGGCTGTGGGAGCATGGGGACGGTTCTTGTGCTCCGATTTTAGAATATATACTGAAGCAATAAAGGATAATAACTAACAAATAAACCCCCTTCGCCTAATTAGCGAAAGGGGGTTTGTTTTTAACTTTGCTGGAAGCAAGAGAACCGTCCCCCCGCTTCATATTCCGTTATTTTATTGATACGGTTTGCGTGTCTGCCGCCTTCAAAGGGGGTTGTTAACCATATTTTCGCGATATCGCGGGCTAGGCCTGGACCGATGACACGTTCTCCCATTGCTAAGATATTGGAATTGTTATGCTCTCTTGTTGCCTTAGCACTGAACGTATCGTGTACCAGGGCACAGCGTATTCCCTTTACTTTGTTTGCCGAAATACTCATTCCTATCCCCGTGCCACAAATTAAGATACCTCGTTCTACTTCACCACTTGCTACCTTCTCCGCAACAGGAATAGCGTAATCTGGATAATCAACAGAGGTGTCACAATCACACCCTAAATCTAAGTACTCAATTTTCATCTCTTCTAGCAATGAGATGATCTCATTACGAATATTTATACCACCATGATCAGATGCAATCGCAACTTTCATTTTACTTCCCTCCAACAGTTGATTGACGTTAATCTTCGTTCTTCTCCCGGGAACAATCCTGACACATTCCATACCACGTTTTAACGCCTTCTGTACTTTCAACGACGTCAATTACTTCTTCACACACTTGGCAAATAATCGTACCTTGTTTTTCCATTAATTTTTCGCCCATTTTCGCTTCCCCCTAAATTTTTGGTAATTAAAAACTTATTGATCCAAGCAACAATTAAGCGCATACTTTTTCTAACCTAAAAGCTTTTCTAGTAATCTATATTTATCCTGCTTATCCGCTATTTCGGAATTTACGCAGCCCAGTTCTTTATGAATGATTTTATTTTCTTTCATTCCAACAGCTAGACCCGAATATCCATTTATCAACAGTTCTACTGCCTTAACGCCCATATTACTTGCCAATACCCGATCAAATGCGGATGCATTTCCCCCTCTTTGGATGAAACCTAATGAGGTAGTTCTTACACTAATGTTTAACTTCTTTTCAATGTAGTGCTGCATTTCCTGCAAATCATACATTCTTTCGGTAACGATGACGAGGTTATCATTTCTTCCACGGCTCATTCTTAAACGTAATTCTGAACAGATAGAATATAAATCTAATGGTCTTTCTGGAGTAGAGATGATTTCTCCTCCACCTGCTAAAGCAGAATATAAAGCTAAATCGCCGCAATATCTTCCCATCACTTCGACAATTGTGGTTTTATCATGTGAATAATCAGTATCTTTAATTTTACCGATACACTCCAATACCGTATTTAAAGTGGTATCAAATCCGATTGAATAATCGGTATAAGCTAAATCATTGTCAATCGTCCCAGGTATTCCGATCACATTTATACCTAGTTTATGTAATTTTTCAGCTCCTTTTAAAGATCCTTCCCCACCTATGACAATCAAGGAATCTATATCCAGATCTTTCAATACATTAAAAGCCTTCTTTCGTCCTGTTTCCTCCATGAATTCTAAGGATCTTGACGTTTTTAAAATCGTACCGCCACGATCGGCAATATCTTCTACTTCTTGGGATGTTAATTCATGAATCTTACCATCAATTAAACCTTGGAATCCGCCCTGTATCCCCATTACGTCCACATGATAGTGACTTGATGCTTTTACTACTGCCCTTATAGCAGCATTCATTCCTGGGGCATCGCCGCCACTTGTTAGGACCCCTAGTTTTTTCATGGCCAATACACCTCTACACGATATCAATTTATATAAAGTTTCAATTTAGTATAGATAGATTTTCTTAACTTATTTGTTTCAGTTTTTTTTCTAATTTCCTACTCTTAACCTTACCTGATTGTTTTACCAAGAAAACAATAATACAAGAACTTAATATCATACTTACACCTAAGAAAATCATACTTATATTAAAGGAACCTGTTGTATCCTTAATATAACCCACAATGTAAGGTCCGAAAAATCCACCAAGATTTCCCACACTATTGATAAGGGCAATCGCGCCTCCAGCTGCGGCTCCAGTTAAGAAAGAAGGTGGAATGGCCCAAAATGGAGCGTATGCCCCAAATGCCCCGCATAATGAAATGGTTAGAAATACAAATGATAAGACAATGCTTGCATTAGCAATATAGCTGCTGACAATCATCGCAATCGCACTTATGGTTAAACATACAGCAACATGCCAGCGTCTCTCATTCTTCTTATCTGAATGGTTGCCAACTAGAATCATCGTCACCACGGCACAAATATACATAGGAAATAAAATCCAACCCATACTTTGAGTGCTAATAGATATTTTTTCAGATAAGCCTTTTGAAATTGTCGGTAAAAACATGTTAATCCCGTAATATCCAACCATCCAGCAAAAATATCCGGCGGATAAAATGAGAACGTCTCGATCCTTTAAAGCCTGCAGGAAGGTGTAGTGTTTCACCTGCTGCTTTTCAAGTTTCTCTTTTGTTGTAACGTCAATTAACCATTTTTTCTCTTCTTTGTTCAACCAATTTACTTTTTCAATTTGATCGTCAAGATAGAAATAACATATAACACCTAAGATTACAGATGGAATGGCTTCAGAAATAAACAACCATTGCCATCCTGCCAAACCAAACCAGTTAACGCTTAGCAAGTAAGTACATAATAGAGCACCTATAGCATTTGTACTTGGTATTGCCACCATAAATCCGGCAATCGCTTTTGCATGATGTTTCGTTTGATAAAAACCGCTTAAATAAGATACCATACATGGATAAAAACTGGCCTCAGCAACACCTAAAAGAAATCGTACAGTATAAAATTGTATGGGAGTATGGACGAACGTTTCTAAAAAAGCAAGGATGCCCCATGTAACCATGATCCTGCTAATCCATTTCCGCGGTCCAATTTTAGCCATCATCGCACTGCCCGGTACCTCTAAAAGGAAGTATCCAAGGAAAAAGATTCCGGCTCCGAATCCGAAAATAGCATTCGAAAAACCTAAATCATTGTTTATTTGCAGGGCAGCATATCCAATATTCACCCGATCAAGTACAGATATCGAAAAACATAGAAACAGAAATGGAATTAATCTTAATGTAACTTTTTTAGTAGTTGAACGCTCTAGTGCGAGTTGATCCAAAATAATTCCCCCTTATCTTGTTGTCCCTTCCTTATTCCAAGCCATCATCTCATTAAAGGTTAAAGGGAATTAATTCTCATTTAAAAGAGAGTTCCCCTAAGAAAGATTTAAAATCACTAATATTTAACCCATTGTAAACCCATACATCAAACGCTTCCAAAAACTTCTAACTTACTTTGTCAATACAAATAGATAGGGCGACTCTCCTATTCTTCTATTATATAAATATATAAATGTAAAATTTCTGCATAGCCGCTCCCTATCCATTTTGTCTACTTGTATACTAAGTTCCCTATTTTGCATTAAGTATATCTTTGCATGTAAGGGTTGTCAATACGATTTTGCATGGAAAACTTAATAGGTCTAATCCTTCCAATACCGATCATATAAGTTGTTCATATGTTTATTCATGACTTCGACTGCCTCTTTTTCGTCGTGATCCTCAATGGCTTTTATAAGTAATTGATGCTCATAAAAATTAATGTCTCGATAATCCGGTCGAGTGACCGTTCGATCCCGAATAAATTCCCACATTTCTTGTTGTTTCATTGCATTACTAATAGCCGCCATAATGTTAATAAATAAGTCATTATGAGAGGCCTTTGCAATACTAAAATGTAATTTGTGGTCTGTTTCTGGTACATAAACACCAGCCTTGGTTTCTTTCTCCATTTCCTCGATGGTCGAACGAAGTTCTTCAATGTCTTCATCAGTTGCTCTTTCAGCTGCAAATTTAATAATGAGAGGCTCTATAGTCATCCTTGCTTCAACAATATCTTCTGGGGATATCGATTTAAAAAAAATGGCCGATTCAGAATGATCAGGTGTAATCTGATTACTTTTCACATAAACTCCTTCACCTTGGCGGGAATAGATAATTCCATTCAATTCTAATGCACTTAGGGCCTGTCGGATGGGAACTCGGCTTACACCAAATTGTTCGCACAGCTCTCTTTCGGCAGGCAATTTATCACCTTTTTTAAATGAACCCAATTCGATTTCAGACAGGATTTGATGATAAATTTGCATATATAATTTCTTACTGGCCACTGGATTAAAATTAATATCAACCACTCCTCTGCAGTGTTCATTAAAATGACACAGGCATTCCTAACTGGAATGCCTGTACCGTTAGGACAAAATTAATCCATGTGTGACCCGCCATTAATATCAATTTCTTCTCCTGTAATGTAGGATGCTTCTTGTGAAACTAAGAAAGCAATCGTTGCCGCAATCTCCTCAGTCTCACCTGGTCTTCCCATTGGAATTCCATCGATCACTTTCTTTGCTTCCTCTTCAGGAAGGGACTTCCAAATGTCTGTATTAACAAGACCTGGTGCCACACAGTTTACAGTGATTCCATCAAGAGCAACTTCACGGGCTAGATTCTTAGAAAATCCTAATACGGCAGCCTTTGAAGCAGAATAGTGCGGTCCACCAAATACTCCGCCACCTCGTTTAGCGGAAACGGAGGAAAGACTTACGATTCGGCCATACTTTTGATTTTTCATCGTTTTTAGTACGGCTTGAGTGCATAAGAATAGTCCAAACATGTTGACATTAAATACTTTGTTGATGTCCTCTAAAGTCATATCTTGAACGGTTACTTTTTGTGAAATTCCAGCATTATTGACAAGGATATCAATTCTGCCATAGGTTTGTAGAACCTTTTCTACCATGGCTTCATTCGATTCTTTGCTGGTTACATTTAATTCAACACCAAAAGCTTTTCCGCCAGCTTCTTTAATCTCATTAACGACTTCATGAACTCCATCCATATTAAGGTCAGCGATAACCACTGCTGCCCCCTGTTTTGCAAGGGTAAGTGCAATTGTACGTCCAATCCCCTTTTTTGAACCACTGCCTGTAACGATCGCTACTCTATTTTCTAATTCAAACATGTTTCATCTCTCCTCGGTCATTTATTAGTTTTTGAGTAAATCTTTTGCTGTAGTGACAATATTTTCAATTGTAATACCATTAAGCTCTAACAACGTTTCATATGGGGCCGACTGCCCGAATTGATCCTGAACCCCAATTCTTCTCACAATCCCTTTGCCTTCTTCAGCAACTACTTCACATACCGCACTTCCTAGACCATTTAAAATATTATGGTCTTCAACTGTAATGATTTTGCCGATATTTAGACAGTCAACGACTGCTTCTCTATCTAGTGGCTTTATCGTATGCATGTCTAGCAGTTTTACAGATATACCTTCTTTTTCTAATTGCTTTGCTGCTTCTAAGGCAAGATAGACGGTGTCACCATTTGCAATAATCGCGAGATCCTTTCCGTCCTTGATCTGCTTTGCTTTCCCAATCGTAAATTCTTCATTTTCATCATATAGAACCGGAACGGTATCTCTAGTAAAACGAAGATAGACCGGACCATACAATTCAGCGGCTTGTTCGATTAATTTCCTAGTAGAATAATAGTCAGCACCCATAATGACCGTCATATTTGGAATCGTTCTTAATACACCCATATCTTCGATGCTTTGATGACTTGCTCCATCATTCGCTGGAGTAAGTCCGCCATGAGAACAGGCTATTTTTACATTTAGGTTGGGGTAACAAATTTCTTGTCTGATTTGCTCCGCCATTCTTAGTGAACCAAATACTGCGTAAGTGCTTACAAAGGGGATTTTACCTGTTGTCGCAAGTCCTGCCGCTAATCCAGCACCATTTTGTTCAGCTATACCGACATTTACATGCTGATTTGGAAATTGCTTGGCAAATTCTGTCGTCTTGCAAGACTTACCAATATCAATATCCACCACATAAATATTTTTGTTCTTTTTCCCCAATCGTACAATTTCATCACCGAAGGCTTCTCTGGTAGCTTTTTTAACTACAACATCTTTCTCCATTAAGCTCATTATTTTAACCCCCCTGCTACTTCTTCAATTGCATTCAGAAACTCGACATCATTCGGAGCAACACCATGCCATCCAACGGAATGTTCCATAAAAGATACTCCCTTACCTTTTACCGTGTTAAGAACAATACATTTTGGTTTTTCGTTTTTAGCTTCGCGAATATAATCTAATGTTTCAACAATCTGTTCCATTGAATGTCCATCGATTCTTCTCGTTTCAAAACCAAAGGCCTGGAATTTCTTTTCTAAATCCTGGTTTGGCATAATTTCTTCGGTTGTACCATCAATTTGCAATCCATTGTCATCCACGAAAACAACTAAATTATCCAACTTATACTTAACAGCACTTTGTGCAGCTTCCCATATTTGGCCTTCTTGACACTCCCCATCTCCTAAAATAGCGAATACTCGATAATCCTTTGAATCCCTTTTTCCTCCCAGTGCCATACCAACTGCACAAGAAAGTCCCTGTCCTAAAGACCCTGTAGAAATATCAATACCTGGACACTTTTTCATATCTGGATGTCCTTGGAATGGAGAACCAAACTTTCTTAACGTGTAAATGGTGTCATAAGGTACATAACCTCGTAAAGCTAATGCTGAATATTGGATCGGACACACATGCCCTTTTGATAGTACAAACCGATCACGATCTTCCCATTGGGGATTATTCGGATCAATGTTCATTTCTCTAAAATAAAGTGCCGTTACCACATCTGCTGCAGATAAGGAGCCTCCTGGATGTCCTGATTGCGCTTCGTGTATCATCGTGAGAGCGGTTTTCCTCATCTCAATCGCTTTTTGCTTTAATTCTTCAATACCAACATCTTTCATACCAGTCACCTCATTCAATTTTGATAAGCTTGTTTTGTTATCTTCTTGTCTACTTGTCTACTAAGTTAACTTATGAACTCAGTATAACACCGTTTACATATTTGTCAATAAGGATTTTATAAAAATTAATCAATTGGCAAATCTATAAAAATTTCAACTTTTCTCCATAGAATACTGTTTTTTAAAGACAAAAAAACCTCCGGTTAACAAATGATTGTTATCCGAAGGTTTGAGTCAGCTAGAAGACACAGATAATTAACTTTTTAACTAGACTTTTCCAATTTATTTTCGACATTCGGCCTTAAAACCTTGCCTGACTGTTTTACTAAGAAAACAATAATACAAGAGCCTACGATCAAACTTACACCTAAGAAGACCATGCTAGCGTTAAATGATCCTGTCAGATCCTTAATATATCCAACAATGTACGGTCCAAAGAATCCGCCAAGATTCCCAATACTGTTAATAAGTGCAATGGCCCCTGCAGCTGCAGCTTCCGTTAAGAACGATGGAGGAATAGACCAGAATGGTGAGTAGGCGCCAAAAGCTCCACAAAGGGCGATGGTTAAAAAGACAAATGATAAAACAATACTAGTATTGGCAACCAGGCTGCTAATGACCATTGCAATGGCACTGGTTGTTAAACATGCGGCAACATGCCAGCGCCGCTCGTTCTTTTTGTCTGAGTGGTTACCAACTAGAATCATCGTCACCATCGCACAAACATACATTAATCCTAAAACCCAACCCATTGATTGAGTACTAAGAGAGGTTGCTTCCGTTAAACCTTTTGAAATGGTTGGTAAAAACATAACAATTCCATAATAGCCAATCATCCAGCAAAAATATCCGACAGATAAGATTAAAACATCACGATCCTTTAAAGCCTGCAGGAAAGTGTAGTGTTTAACTTCCTGCTTTTGAAGTTTCTCTTTTGTTGTAATATCAATTAACCATTTTTTCTCCTCTTTATTTAACCATTTGACATCTTCAATTTTATCATCAAGATAGAAATAGCATACGATACCTAAAATCACAGCTGGAATCGCTTCCATAATAAACATCCATTGCCATCCCTCCAAACCTAACCAGTTGACTCCTAGTAAGAAAGTGGAAAGTGGTGAACCTAATGCATTCGCACCTGGTATAGCAACCATAAATCCGGCAATTGCCTTTGCATGATGTTTGGTTTGATAAAAACCGCTTAAATAAAATACCATGCATGGATAAAAACTAGCTTCAGCAACCCCTAAAAGAAACCGCGCTGTATAAAATTGCATAGGCGTTTTTACAAAAGCCATAAATATGGCAATGATGGCCCATGTAACCATGATTCTACTAATCCATTTTCTTGGTCCAATTTTCGTCATAATGGCACTGCCCGGGACCTCTAAAAGGAAATAACCAAGGAAAAAGATCCCTGCCCCAAATCCAAAAACCGCATTCGAAAAACCTAAATCTTGGTTCATTTGTAGTGCGGCAAATCCAATATTTACTCGATCTAGTATCGATATTGTAAAACATAAAAATAAAAACGGAATTAATCTTAACGTAACCTTTTTAGTAGTTGAACGCTCTAATTGAAGTATATCCAAAATAATTCCTCCTATCGTTCCCTCTGAATTTATTGCAACCCCTTACATAAAACAGTTTTAAAAAAATTGTTCATTCTCTCTTTTCTCGATAAAATAGGAAAGCTGCTAAAATATAAAACATTTAAAATTTCAATAAAACCTTTATAACATTCTCTAATTTTTGATCAACTATATTCATAGCATTCTTGATATCATCGATTGGGATCACCTTTGTTATGAACAAAGAGGTATCAAATGAATTAGTGGCAATTGCCTCAGCCGCAATCTCAAAATCCTCTCTCACATACATGTTGGAGCCAATTAATTCTATTTCTTTATTTTGAATGTAAGAAATATCAATTTCTGGTTTTTTGCCAAAAAGAGCAACTTCAGATACTTTACCGCCTCTTTTGACGGTCTTGAAAGAATCATTCAGAACGGATTGAATTCCTACAGCAATAAATACTGTATCTACTCCTTCACCATCTGTCTCTTCCAATATTCTTTCAACTGCATCCTCATCATTTGTATTAATTGGAGAAGTGGCACCCAGTTTTTTGGCAATTTCTAAATTATAATCCAAAGCATCTGTTATGTAGATCTTGGATGCACCTGCGTTTTTGGCAGCTATCATTAAACCCAAACCTATAGGGCCTGCTCCGAGAATAGCTATTTCATCTCCGGGTCCTACTCCAGCCTTTCTAACAGCGTGAACGCCTACTGCAAGGGGTTCGATTATAGCTCCCTGTTCATAGGATATATTATCTGGCAGCTTTACAATTGTGTTTTCCGGAACAACGATATATTCACCGAAAGAACCGATCCATTCTTGTGTACCTAATACTCTTTTTTCTTTACAAATATGATATTTTCCAGCTTTGCAAGATCTGCAAACACCACATCCATACTGAGGCTCCACTGTCACTCGATCCCCTACTGAGACCCCCTTGACTTCTGACCCTGTTTCTACAACCACCCCTGCAAGCTCATGTCCTGATATGACTGGCGGGATTCGAAAAGGGTGTGTCCCGTGGTACGCATGAATTTCCGAGCCGCATATTCCAGTTACGACCACTTGAATTTTCACTTCATTGGCATGTTTTATTACCGGTGAACTAACCTTTTGTAATACGATCGAGTATGGTTTATCAATGACTGCTGCTCTCATAATCTCCTCCTTTTGTTTTTTACTCCTGTCCACTTGTTCTCTTGTCCACTTGTCTACTAAGATGTTATGTATTTAATATACTTTTCTTGATTTTGTTTGTCAATAAGAAAAGTTAGCATTATGAATAAACACCATTAAACTAATAGAAAATAAAAAAATTCCCCATCATAATTTTTCATGGGGAATTTTGAGTATTGGTACTATACAGTTTTGAAAGATTAATTCATCTAATCCTTCCAATACCGATCATATAAATTTTGCATATGGTCCGTCATAATTTTCACTGCTTCTTTTTCGTTTCGGTCTTCTATTGCTTTAATAAGTAATTGATGTTCTCTGAAATTAACGTCCCGGTAGTCTGGTCGAGTTACGGTCCGATCTCGAATAAATTTCCACATTTCCTGTTGTTTCATCGCATTGATAATAGCAGCCATGATGTTGATAAATAAATCATTATGAGAGGCCTTGGCAATACCACAATGTAATTTCTCGTCTGTTTCTGGTACGTATACGCCAGCCCTTGTTTCGTCCTCCATCTGTTTTATGGTTGAACGAAGCTCCTCTATGTCTTCATCTGTTGCTCTTTGGGCTGCAAATTTAACAATCAGTGGCTCGATGTTCATTCTAGCCTCAACAATATCTTCAGGGGTAATTGATTTAAAGAAGGATTGATCAGTTGCAAGTTGAGTGCTTTTCACATAAACGCCTTCGCCTTGACGGGAATAAATAATTCCATTTAACTCCAAAGCGCTTAGGGCCTGTCGAATCGGAGCACGACTTACACCGAACATTTCACATAGTTCTCTTTCAGCTGGCAGTTTATCACCTATTTTAAATGCACCTGATTGGATTTCTGAGAGAATTTGGTTATAAATTTGCATATATAGTTTCTTGCTGGATACAGGATTAAAATTCATAATAATCACCTCTTTCTACACTTTTGTATGTTGTATTCTAAGTGAGTAATTAGACATGTTTAATTATAATGAATTTTTATCAAAAGGGCAATGAACTTAATATTTTAAAGGTTTTAAGTTGCCAATTTTTATCCGATTATTCTATCAATGTTAACAAAGTATTCAAACACTAATATAGTAGTTTTTTATAAAATTGATGTGGAGTAGTATATTAATTAGGTGAAAGGAAGTCTGATATGCACCCATATAAGACGCGTAAGAAATCAAAAGAATTAAGGATCCTAAGCTCTTTAAACGTACGAATGGAGTTATCATCAAAAGACAAACAGCATTATGCTTACCTAGAAAAAGGATACCAGGGTGAGGTGGTCTTTGACCAGTTAACGTCAAAGCTGCAAAACGATTTATACATTTTAAATGATTTGTGCCTCGAGCATAATAAATCACTTTTTCAAATTGACACCTTAATTATTTCTCAGCAAACGATTTACCCATTTGAAGTTAAAAACTTTGAAGGTGATTATAGATATGAATTAGGAAATTTCTATCCTAAGTTATCTAAGGACGAAATAAAGAATCCTTTGGATCAATTAAAACGCAGCAAATCCCTTCTCCGCCCTTCACTTAAAAATCTTGGTTTTCAATTACCTATTGAAGGTTCCTTAACCTTTGTAAACCCCTATTTCACATTATACCAAGCCCCCTTAAACGAGCCGATTATTCACCCTACTCAGCTTAATTGCCTGATGAAAAAATTAAACGAAGTCCCGTCAAAGCTAACTAACCGGCATAAAATGCTTGCTGATCAGTTAATTTCGATGCATCAAACAGACTCTCCCTATACTCGCTTACCTCCTTATACTTATAATGGATTGCAAAAGGGATTGATTTGCGCAGTATGTCACTCGTTAATTTGTTCGATGGAAAGAAGGGAGAAGATTGTGTGTAGAACATGCGGTCATGAGGAAACGGTTGATTCCGCTGTCTTACGAAGTGTGGAGGAGTTATTGCTGCTTTTTCCTGATATGAAAATCACTACTAATATAGTTTATGAATGGTGTAGGGTGATTGAGTCTAAAAAGCAAATTAGTCGAATCCTTAAACAAAATTATACTTTGATAGGGTTTGGTCAATGGGCGTATTATGAATAGATCTTTATTCTACTAAGTTACTTCGATTGACTACCCAGGGTGCCCTTTTTGCTCTTGCTCGGTCGTCAATTAGCCTGATTGACTACACAACTACCTCATTTTCCACTTGCTCAGTCGTCAATTAGCCTGATTGACTACCCAACTACCTCATTTTTCACCTGCTCGGTCGTCAATTAGCCTGATTGACTACCCAACTACCTCATTTTCCACCTGCTCAGTCGTCAATTAGGATTAAGTCCGTATAATTGTGTAAAAAGAAAAGGAGTCAAATTAATTCCTCTTGTCAACAATGTTAACAGCGACGAAAACAATGAGGAGGAATTAATCATGACTCAAATTCAGTTTAACCTAAATAT
>NZ_JAMBOH010000110.1 GCF_023715505.1 Neobacillus cucumis
CATCTGCTCCAGCGTGGCGGTGAGCTTACGCCGCCAGTTTTTGTACTGGTCGCTGGTCCCCGGAATGTTGACCGGCTCAGCCATATCCAGCCAGTCTTCCGGTTGCAGGCCCAGCAACGCACTGTTGCTGTCAGCGATATAGCGTTGCATGCCGCGATTCAGAATCGGCGTCATCGACATCAGGGAAGCCTTGTGACCGGCACGTTTTGGCAGGCAGCCGTATTTGTGCAGCGCGTCCAGCAGCCCCTGTTTCGCCAGTTCCCGGTCCTGATACAACCCGCGCAGCACGACTTCATCCGGATACAGGCCCAGTACTTTACCCAGCGTCAGATCGCCGCTATCCCAATAACCTTTAAGCGTAGGAAGGTCATGCGTCGCCGCGACTGCCATTGATTGTTCCGGGTACGCTTTCGGCGCACGGAAGTTTTTCTCATGGTCATTCTCAAAAT
>NZ_JAMBOH010000111.1 GCF_023715505.1 Neobacillus cucumis
GCATCAACCGCGCCAGGTGGCTTATTCAGAGCACTTCGCTCCCACTTAACAAAATTGCTTTATCGGTGGGCTACAGCGATCCGGTCTATTTCACCCGCTTGTTTCGTAAACATAACGGCATCCCACCGGGCGAATATCGCAAACGCTATGCGGAAATGAAGGGCTAAAAACATCAACGGCTCCCATCGGGAGCCGTCTTTTACCTACTACGTACTGCTACGTGCCAGGCTATGCCATCTCAGTTTGCAGACGCAACACCTGACGATTGACTTCGGACATCACTGACAGATGCAGCTTGTCCTTGACCTTCGGGATAAGGATTTTGCCCTTATCAAATTCAAATGCGCCAACG
Source organism: Neobacillus cucumis (assembly GCF_023715505.1). The sequence continues at coordinate 353 of NZ_JAMBOH010000111.1, forward strand.
TCCTTGATGTACAACCGTCCACGAAACAGGATCTTCACGTACTTCGCCACTTGCAGCGGATTGTAGCGTTGGAAAATTTTCATTCTTCTCTCCTG
>NZ_JAMBOH010000112.1 GCF_023715505.1 Neobacillus cucumis
ATAAAAAAACTTCCCTCTCATAATATGCAGAAAATTTAGCATATTAATCCAGGAAAGTATAGTATTTAATCTGGAGAAATTTGAAAAAATTCTTCGCATTTTAGAGGAAATAAAGTGACTGTTTACAAGATCGAAGAAAATTGAAGAAGAATTAGAGGAAAAAAGGAAAGAAACTGGAACGAAAAAACGGGGACGAAAGCCAAAAGGTCCATCTACTGAAACAATCTCAGTTGTAAAAACGGATTCTGACGCTGGTGTGTTATGTCGTCCTGGAAAGCCAACTGGTCCCCACTACTTAGCTCACACCAGTATTGATACTAAAAACGGAATTATTGTAGATATTCATCCTAGCCCGGGAAACATAAATGATTGCGAGCCCTTCGTTGAAAGACTAAAGGTTATTCAAGACAAGTTTGAATTAGATATTAAAAATGTTGGAGCAGATA
>NZ_JAMBOH010000113.1 GCF_023715505.1 Neobacillus cucumis
GCCCTGAAGTGTCCCGATTGATGGGGAACACTCAACGGGAGCAACATGCCGCCCGCATGACGCATGCCTGGGGTGCATAGACTCACCCGCGTTCAGAGGAAGGTAGTCAGCATCTTTACGGTAAGCACGTTCTCAGTGAGAGTGATCTCCCGCCGTCGAAGCTTCCAGCCATCGGAAGAACGACTCAACACGTCTTTACGGCGCGCGGCAAGCATCATGTTCTCGTACTGATTTCGGTTCTGGCGCACCAGAATGCGACTCGACACCTCGATTTCCAGATCTTCCTCGACCTCGTTCACCGACGTAACGTAGATGTTCGACACCAGATGCGCCATTCTGGAAACCGGCTCCTCTGCCCAGTGCACACCGGTACGGATTTGCTCGATACGCTTGGCAAGCGTCCACTTTCCTTCCTCAAACCAGCTGATATCGACCCCTTCCTT
>NZ_JAMBOH010000114.1 GCF_023715505.1 Neobacillus cucumis
ATGTATTAGGCACGCCGCCAGCGTTCGTCCTGAGCCAGGATCAAACTCTCCATGAAAGTTGATTAGCTCAATTTGTTACGTTGGCTTAGTTTCTATAATAGAAACTAATATTATGTTTGTTGACGTTCTTGTTTGTTTAGTTTTCAATGAGCAATAGTTATTTGTGCAACTTTTATATAATAACAAAGTAATTTTACCTTGTCAATATAAATTTAATTTTTTAAATGGTGGAGTCTAGGGGGATCGAACCCCTGACCTCCTGCGTGCAAAGCAGGCGCTCTCCCAGCTGAGCTAAGACCCCAAAAAATGAAGTAGATGGTCGGGAAGACAGGATTCGAACCTGCGACCCCTTGGTCCCAAACCAAGTGCTCTACCAAGCTGAGCTACTTCCCGTTAAAGTGCGCCCTGAGAGATTCGAACTCCCGACCTTTTGATTCGTAGT
>NZ_JAMBOH010000115.1 GCF_023715505.1 Neobacillus cucumis
TTTCTAGACAGAAACTTTACAAATTATTTGCTTTTGAAATTTTAGATAATAATTTACTAGCCAAATTAGATAATCATCCTAACATCATCTCGGCCGATACTATTGAACAATTAGCCACACTAAGAAAACAGCTTAATATTCCTCATGATGAATTTTTACCGCTTCTTTCCGAAGGGTTTGATTTAATTATCAGTAGCCACTTGAAGCAAAGTAAGTTACCAGACTTTATAAAAAATAAATCTAATAACTCTCTTTCAAATCAACATCCTACTAATACCAAGGTAAGGAAATCTTACAAGAAAGAAGGTAAGACTATTGGAAAAATCATTCAAACTGATAAGAAATTTATTGTTGAGCTTGAAAGTCTTAATTTGAATGAAGCCGATTTAGAAAAAGTTGAAGTATTTTTTGATAACTTACTTTCTAATAGTTGATTTAGAC
>NZ_JAMBOH010000116.1 GCF_023715505.1 Neobacillus cucumis
GTGGCGTGCTACCATTTGTCAGCATTTGGCTTGGGCGTTTTGGATCTTGAAAACGGGTAAGTCCCCGCTCTTTAAGCGGATTAATCACAATGATTTTGCCACCGCGCTCAGCGACATTTGCCAATGTTTCTAGCATACGTGGGTGATTGGTACCTGGATTATGCCCAAAACTCCACACGCTGTCACAATGCTCAAAGTCATCCATTATGATGGTTGCTTTACCTAAGCCGATACTATCTTTTAACCCCACACTGCTTGCTTCATGGCACATATTGGAGAAATCTGGCATATTGTTCGTGCCATAGCATTTGGTAAATAACTGATACAAAAACGACGCTTCATTACTGGCTCGACCAGAGGTATAAAAGACAGCTTCATTCGGGTCATCCAATCGATTGAGATGACTGGCAATCAACTGATAAGCAGCTTCCCATTCGAT
>NZ_JAMBOH010000117.1 GCF_023715505.1 Neobacillus cucumis
CGGAATCGCTAGTAATCGCGGATCAGCATGCCGCGGTGAATACGTTCCCGGGCCTTGTACACACCGCCCGTCACACCACGAGAGTTTGTAACACCCGAAGTCGGTGGGGTAACCGTAAGGAGCCAGCTGCCTAAGGTGGGACAGATGATTGGGGTGAAGTCGTAACAAGGTAGCCGTATCGGAAGGTGCGGCTGGATCACCTCCTTTCTAAGGATAAAAGCTGGACATATGAGCCAGACAAAAAAAGTTTGTTTGATTGTTTTCTGTTTGTTTAGTTTTGAGGGAGCAATTCTCTCAAAGCTTTTTTAAATCGTTCTTTGAAAACTAGATAATCGTATAGAAGAAACCAAGTAAAAACCGAGTAAAATCGCCATTTTAGAATACTCTCTATTAATTTAGAGTAAAACCTTTTAGGTTAAGTTAGAAAGGGCGCACGG
>NZ_JAMBOH010000118.1 GCF_023715505.1 Neobacillus cucumis
GTCCGTGCTCGAGCGCGAACAGCAGATAGTAGAACGAGCCGATCCCGCGAATGCCGAACCACGCCATCAGCCGCCGCTGCGCATGCGTCGCACGCGAGCCGGTCAGCGTGACCAGCACCGCGAGCGGGCGCACCGCGACGAACAGCACGGCGGCCAGCGCGACGGCGCCCCACGTGAGCAGCGGGCCGGGCAGCGTCGCGAGCACGCTGCCGACCATCGTCATCACGATCGCCTCGGCGATCCGTTCGAGCTCGATCGTGAAGCCGAGCACCGATTCGGCCATGAACGCATGCTCTTTCTCCGGATGCTTTTCGGTCGCGACGACGTCTTCCGAATCGATCTGGCCGATCACTTCGCGCGGCGGGCGGTCGCCGCTCGCGCGATGCTCGACGCGCCGCATCGCGACGCCGGCCGCGAACGTCGCGATGAAGCCG
>NZ_JAMBOH010000119.1 GCF_023715505.1 Neobacillus cucumis
CCAGAGCGGCGTGCTCGGCGGCGCCGAGCTGTCGCTGCGCGAGATCATGAAGCACATGCGCGCGAACGCCGACGTGCTGCTGTTCGCCGACGGTCCGTTCCGCGCGGCGCTCGACGAGATCGGCGCGCGCGTCGACGTGGTCGAGCAGGGTGCGCTCGCGGGCGTGCGCAAGCAGGGCGGCGTGTCGTTCGGCGCGGTGAAGCAGCTCGTGCGGCTGGTGCGCGACGTCGCGCGGCGCGCGCGCCGCGCCGAGGTGATCTACGCGAACACCCAACGCGCGATGGTGGTCGCCGCGCTCGCCGGGCGGCTCGCGCGCAAGCCGGTGGTCTGGCACCTGCGCGACATCGTCAGCACCGACCATTTCGGCGGCAAGCAGTTGAAGGCGATCAAGTATTGCGCGCGGCTCGGCGTCACGCGCG
>NZ_JAMBOH010000012.1 GCF_023715505.1 Neobacillus cucumis
GGACAGTCGAATACATGAACACACAAAACAGAGAAGATTTAAAAAGGATCCAGATGCATATTTAATCAATATTGAAAGCAAATGGAATCGGCACAACTAATTCATTGTGTTAGTTGTGCCGTGTAAGTTTTTTTTGGAAAAATAATGTATGTATAAAAATAGGAATTGGCATACTAACATAGAGAATACATTAAAGGAGTTCGTACATGTTAATTGAAGAAGGAAATAAGTTTCAAATTTCGCAAAATGCAAAAGGGTTTTTCAACTCTGCTGAAACAATGACGGTTAAAAGCAATAATGGCGTCACAATCCAATTTATTCTTGGCGACAGTAAAGGCCATGGTTCAATGCCAGTTGAGCATATGCAGTATTTATTGAAGAAATCTAACTTAACGGTGATTCCTAATAAAAGATCTGTGTTGAATCATGAGCTAAATGAAGAGCAAATAGGGTAAACATGGGCATTGCTTCTATTGGAGGAGTAATGCTTTTTATTATTGATTTCTTTTAAGATATTATAAGATAAATAAAAAGAGCGAAAGGATGAATTTATTTTATGGAAACTAAAAGTGCCACTTTAAAAAATTCAACCATTACATTTGTCGACGAAGGAGAAGGCAAGCCGATTGTGCTGCTTCATGGGTTCTGTGGCAGTTCCGCATATTGGTCAGAAGTCATACCTGTTATATCAAAAAATTATCGGGTTATCGCTCCGGACCTTCCGGGACATGGAGGGTCTACAACCGCTTTAAAGAACTATTCAATTTCAGATATGGCTGAAATGATCAAAGAGTTTTTAGATAAATTGAATTTAGGTAAAGTAACCATGTTCGGCCACTCATTAGGGGGCTATATTACACTTGCTTATGCAGAGAAGTACAGTGACACTTTAAACGGTTTCTCACTTGTTCATTCCACTGCCTTTCCTGATTCGGAAGAGGCTAAGAAGGGTAGAAGTACAAATATTGATAAGGTTAAGAATGAGGGTATCAAGACGCTGATTGATGGACTTGTTCCTAAGCTATTTTCACCGGATCACCTTGAAGAACAGTATATAGAATCAGCAAAACAGATCGGCTATCGTACACCTTCAGAAGGAGCTATCCATACATTAAGTGCCATGAGGGACAGACCGGATCGTAACAGTGTGCTCGAGTCAACTTCATTACCTGTGTTGTTAATTGCCGGGGAACAAGATCAAATTATCCCTGTAGAAAAAACCTTTTCTGTGAGTAAAGCAAACATTAAACAAACGATTATTAAAGATTCTGGTCATATGAGTATGTATGAGCAACCAGGCGAACTAATCTCAGTCATTAAAGACTTTATGGAAAATATGTAAGAAGGTAAAAGGAGGAACGTTTTTGGGTTCCTCCTTTTAAAGTTAAAACAAGTCACTCAGTTCGGTGTTGGAATAAACGGCAATCAGCACGACCGCTTTTTCCGTACTGATATTTTTAACGGTATGAGGTACACTGGCATTCCAGCTAAAGGAATCCCCTTTTTCCAAGACAAAGGAATCTTCCCCTTGCTCTGCAAGAACCTTTCCTTCCAATACTAAATGACATTCTACCCCTTCATGTGAATGGGCATCACCAATCGATGCTCCGGGTGGAAACTCTACACTCCTTAGCCATAATCCTCCCTTTGAAGAGATTTGCTCGATTTTCAAAGTATTCATAGTAGTATGGGTTCTTTCTTCTTTTCTAACAACCTGCATATGTTCTTTTTTTTCTAAAAGCAGGTAAGGAAGAGGAACATCTAAATAGGTCGCAATGGTCTGTAGTGTGTTAATTGATGGAGAAGTATTATTATTTTCAACATTACTAATAAACCCTTTGGAAAGTCCCGTTCCTTCACACATTTGGGCAATGGTGATTTTCTTTCTATTTCGTATCGCTCGAATTTTTGCGCCGATATCCAAATCATCCACCTCAATAGTTTTCTAATATAGAACATATTTATATATTAGCAAAAAAGTAATTGACAATCTACTTCGTTAGTTGTTATCCTATAGATAACAAAGGTTCATATTAAAATACAAATAAGAACATATTTTTTTGCACGCGTGTTTTCTTATATGAATCTTTTTATTCTATTTGAATATTGCCTGATACCTTAAATTAAGGAAAGACTAAAATAATAAAACACTTAAGAAAGGGATGTTAACTATGACGGCACCAATGATTTATGAGCTCCGCCGGCCAGCACAAATGGATCCAGACAAAACTTATCCTGCATTATTTCTCATGCATGGTATTGGAAGCAATGAACAAAATATGCTGCCATTGGTGGACAGTTTAGAAAACCAATTTTTCATTTTCAGTATCCGCGGTCACTTACCACAGCCTCCTGGCTATGCATTTTTTACAATAGAAGGGTATGGGAAACCACATCGGGAAGTTTTCGATGAGGGAGTGAAGAAACTGACCAGCTTCATTGACTATGCCTGCAGCCAATATCCGATAGACGAGCAACAATTATATTTACTTGGCTTCAGTCAAGGAGCGATTCTGTCAATGACTTTAGGATTAACATTAGGCAGCCGAATTAAAGGTATTGTAGCATTAAGCGGGTATATCCCTGCTTTTGTAAAGGAAGAGTACAACATTAAACCGGTCAACAATCTATCCATCTTTATTTCACATGGGGAGATGGATCAGGTGCTTCCTTTTGAATTGGGAGTAGCCAATGATGAGTACTTCCGCAAGTTAGGCGCAAATGTTACCTTTCGGACCTATCCAGTGGGACATACCGTAACAATAGAGAATCATCAGGACTTTATCAGATGGATTTCTGAACAACTAGAAAAATAATATTTTTAAGGAGAGGTTAGAAAATGTTAAAAAAATTTGAAGCAAGTACATTAATTTTACGTGTTATTTTGGGAATTACGTTCTTTGTTCATGGGGTAGTTAAATTCCAAGGGGGAATTGAAAATATTGCTGGCTGGTTTGGAGCAATCGGCTTACCAGGATTCTTGGCATATGTAGTGGCAACAATTGAAGTTGTTGGCGGAATTGCATTAATCCTTGGATTAGGGAGCAGAGTTGTTTCAGCCTTGCTTGCACTATTAATGATCGGTGCAACCTTAAAAGTGAAGCTCGCGGTTGGCTTTTTAGGCAATGGAGAAATGGCTGGATATGAATTGGATTTAGCCTTACTAGCTATGGCTGTGTTCATTGCTATTAACGGCAGTAAAATGTTTGCTCTTGACCAGGTTATTTTTAAAGGACAAAAGACGGATACCAAATCCTTTTAAAACTATTACATTTAAAATAGGGGGTATATAAAATGATGCCATCTTTATTTATTGCGCATGGTGCACCGTTGTTAGCAATTGAAAATAATGAGTACACCCAATATTTGAATAAGTTAGGTAAGAACATGCCGCGCCCGAAGGCGATTGTGTTATTTTCTGCCCATTGGGAATCACAGGCTCAGAAAGTAAGCAATGTTGATACCTATAATACGATTTATGATTTTGGTGGATTCCCTCCAGAGCTTTATCAGATACAGTATCCTGCTCAAGGGGATCAACAGATTTCGAATGAAATCCAGAATTTGTTTAAGGAAAACGGTATACCGTTTGAAATTGAAACCGAACGCGGGTTGGACCATGGTGCTTGGGTTGTGCTGCGGTTATTGTATCCGAATGCCGATATTCCAGTAATTGCGATGTCGGTAAATCCTAAGCTTTTACCTGAAGAACAATATAAGATTGGTAAGGCTTTATCTGCTTTAAGGGAAAAAGATGTCTTAGTGATTGGAAGCGGGGGAACGGTTCATAACTTAAGAGCAGTAAAATGGTCCGATAATGAAATCGATCAGTGGGCACAGGAATTTGATGATTGGTTGGCTGTTCATTTAGACAATTGGGATTTGGAGTCACTGTTTAAGTATGAGTCAGTTGCTCCAAATGCAGAATATGCGGTACCTCCTTATGGAAATGAGCACTTTATTCCAATTTTCTATGCAATGGGGGCAGCGGATGATGTGAAAAAGGCAAGCTTGCTTCATCGCAGCTACCGGTATGGAAACCTTAGTCATAGTGTTTGGCAGTTCGGATGAGTTAGTTTGTTTTGATAATATTCATTCTATTGTAAATAAGTGGAGGAAATCCCAACTGTGACTAGTTGGGATTTTAATTATTGTTGGTCTTGAGGGATATCAGATTCTTTACCCACAAATACCCCATTAATAAATACGTAAACGTCGGGTACTCCTTCAGCACTTATAACTGGGACACCTATCATAGTCCTGCCATCTCCAGGTAATACTACTTCAATTGTGTGAGCCCCATTCCATGAATACCCCAATTTCCAAAGATCCTTTTTGATTTCTTTAAACTCATTGCTACTGATAAAATCCGCCACAATTTTATTTCTTTCAGCACCTTGAATTGGAATTAACTCATGACAAGTACATGGTTCCTCTTCTGCTGCTTTAGCCGTATTTCCAGATGTCACAAACAAAGATCCTGCAATGACTAATCCGCCAATAATGGTTAATAATTTTTTCATTTTCTTCCTCCTCTATTTAATTATCTTTTAATTTATTCTTCTTTTTTCGACAATCTCCTTCAAAAAACTTGGAAAAATATTCGACAAATGCCAAATTTTGTGTCAGAAACGTGTCGTTGTTAATAGTTGTATAATTTCTTTTAAATCTAAGAATTAAAATTGAAATTTTGCCTAAGACACTATATTTGATTAGAATTTTTCCGAGTGCTATGCTTCTAGTAATTATGAAGTTAGGGGACGATATTTTGGTAAATGAATTAATATTAAATGACACAGTTATTGAACTTGACCATTATGAAGAAGAAAAGATCAATAATTTATATAAAATAACCGTTGCCTTTAAAGTAACCAGTGCGGATTATCATGATATCACCACCTTGCTTTATAAAGGTACCTTTGATGTAAAAATACAGGAAAGACAACTAGCTTTTAAGGCGTCCATTCAGCAATTTTCCACTTCAATTACAAATTTATATGAAAAAGGTCAAGTCGGGGAATTCAAGTTAAGTCTACTTGAAACGAACCATTAAGGGGGTGGAATAAATGAAACTCAGTATTTTAGACCAAGCTCCTATTTCATCCAATCAAACAGCTCATGAAGCATTAAATGAATCCATGAAGCTTGCTCAAACCGGTGAAAAACTGGGTTACACCCGATATTGGATTGCGGAACATCATGATTTGCCTGGACTTGCTTGTCCGGCCCCGGAAGTGATGTTAAGTTATATTGGCGCCAACACCTCGACTATTCGCATCGGTTCAGGTGCGGTCTTGCTGCCACACTATAAACCTTACAAAGTAGCAGAAGTCTACAACATGCTCGCCACCTTATTTCCTGGCCGGATTGATATCGGGATTGGCCGGGCACCGGGAGGTTCCGCGGAGGCTTCTAATGCCTTATCAGATAACTTTTTACAACAGGTTTGGAATATGCCAAAGTCAGTAACGGAACTGCTCCATTTTTTAGAAAATGACTTTCCTTCTGAACATGAATATAAAAATTTAAAGGCTTCTCCTGTTCCACCAGTTCCTCCTGCCCTATGGCTGCTCGGAACAAGTAAAAAAAGTGCCTTACTGGCAGCAGAAAAGGGGATGAGCTACGCCTTTGGACAGTTTATGAGTGAGAACAACGGGCCAGAAATTATTCAGAAGTATCTTGATACTTTTCAACCAAGAACGCATTGGCAAAAGCCTGAAGTGATTTTAACAGTGAATGTTATTTGTGCGGAGATGGATGAAGAGGCCGAAGAGATTGCATTAAGTTCTATAATATGGTCCTTACAGAAAAGTAAAGGAGAGGGACATGGGGTTCCTTCCATTGCTCAAGCAAAGCAATATCCTTTAGATGACAAGGACCTGCAAACTATAGAAAAAATGAAACAAAACATGATTATTGGCAACCCCAAGAAGGTAATAAAAAAGCTATATGAGCTAGTCTCTTTATTTCATGCAGATGAAATCATGCTGGTAACGATTACCCACTTACCAGAAGATCGAGTGAAGTCCTATCAATTGATTGCTGAAGAAGCGTTTCATATATAAAAGGGCTGTACTCTCATTAACGAGTGTAACAGCCTTTCATTTTATTGCGCATTCTCAACAGCATAGTATTTTACAGGAGTGTTGGTCGATTGTTCAATTGTCTCAGAGATGGAGCTAGTTAAGCTATTTGACCCTTTTGCATCAAGTCCAAGCTCCCAAATCATCATTCCTCCGAAACCATGGTCTAAGGCCAGTTTAGTTTTCTTTTTCATGGTTGCTGCACCATTGTAATAGTAAGTGGTTCCATACATATTAACGGTGTCCCTATTGGCATTGGCAGGGTTTTGGTTAATAATGGCTCCATAGGAGACCTGTTTAATCTTAGGATCCTTTGGCTGAGCATAAAATGGTACTCCAAGCACCAATTTATCTTTTGAGATATTTTGATCTTCAAACAACCTGGTCCAATAATTGACGATTTTCTCTGTAAATGGATACGGTGATAAATTAGCCGCATTGTAACCGCCGTCCCATTGCCCGTCATATGCCATGATATTCACATGATCAACATCTTTAAACATGGACGGTAGATACTGAACCAAACCAATTTCAGTTAAGGTAACAGCATGTATTTTTGAATAAACAGCGACAGACAGCTCCTTCTTTTTTGGATGAAGCTGTGCGCTTAATTGCTTCGTAAAAGCAGCAAGATTTTCTGCATCCGCTTTTGAGTGGGGATGTTCAAAATCAATATCGATTCCATCTAGGTTCTCACGGTCTGCTAAACTAGTAAGCTCGTTCACTAGCTTTGTCCGTGAGTCCGGATTTGAAATTGCAGCTGTAAAATAGGGATAGGATTCCCCGCCGTTTATATGAAACCATCCACCGACAGCTAATATTACCTTGGTATTCGATTTCTTTGCCTTTGCAACGGTGGTCCGCAGGTTTTTCAAAGCGGAGTCGCCATTTAGTAAAATTCCGCCGTCTTTTGTTGGATGGGCAAAAGAGAAGATGACGTGTGTTAATTGACTGTAGTCTAATTGGTTGGGATCTCGGAAATCCTGTATATAACCGATCAATACTTTTGATTTTGTTTTTTCAACTTTAGGTAATGCTTTGACCTGCGGCTTAATTGCCGACTGTGGTGCTTTTTCAGATTTAATTGATTTTTCCTGTGGCTTGTTCGAAGAGAATTGTATCCCTGTATAGATTCCTCCAAGGAAGGTAAGAACAATTACCATTGCAAGGAGGAGTTTACGTTTTTTCATGGAATGTTTCCTCCTTCTTTTTACTATAAAATTGTAACAGATTAAACAGCTAAGATTGGTTGGTAATATCCACCTTTAAAGCCGCTAATTATTTACCTGGGTAAATAGATTTGAAAGTAAAACCTGTTTCTGATATAATCATAAGGTTAATATTTAAAACAAAATTATTTTAGATAAAGATTTAAAGGTGGTTAACAATGAATCAAGAATATAGAGTATTACTTTATTATAAATATGTCTCGATTGAGAACCCAGAGGAATGTGCAAATGAACACCGTCAATTTTGTAACGACTTAGGCTTAAAAGGCCGGATTATCATAGCAGCAGAAGGGATCAATGGGACGGTGTCAGGCACCATCGAACAAACAGACGCTTACATGAAATACATGGACGAGCATCCGTTGTTTGCGGGAACCATTTTTAAAATTGATGAAGCATCAGAGCATGCTTTCAAAAAAATGAAAGTCCGCTACAGATCAGAGCTTGTCACACTTCGTTTAGAAGATGATGTTGATCCTAACGTATTAACCGGCAAGCATTTGAAGCCAAAGGAATTCTTTGAGGCAATGCAAAAGGAAGATACGGTTGTGATCGATGCTCGAAATGATTATGAATATGATCTTGGCCATTTTCGAGGAGCAGTCCGCCCAGATATATTGAACTTCCGCGATCTCCCAGAGTGGATTAGAGAGAACAAAGAGGAATTTGAAGGCAAAAAAATCCTTACTTATTGTACCGGCGGGATTCGTTGTGAAAAGTTCTCCGGCTGGCTTCGCAAAGAAGGCTTTGAAGATGTATCACAGCTTGAAGGCGGAATTGTCACTTACGGGAAAGACCCTGAGGTTCAAGGCGACCTATGGGATGGACAGCTTTACGTATTTGATGAGCGCATTAGTGTTCCAGTTAACCGCATAGAGCATGTCGTTGTCGGCAAGGATTACTATACAGGCGAGCCATGTGAGCGTTATGTTAACTGCGCGAACCCTGAATGTAACAAAAAAATCCTTTGCTCAGAAGAAAACGAGCACAAACACTTACGAAGCTGTTCACATGAGTGCCGGGTTCACCCAAGAAACCGCTATGTTGCTGAACATGGTTTAAGTGAAGAAGAAGTAAATGAAAGACTTATGGCGTTAAGTCATAACAAATAACAATGGAAGCAGGTCATCATCATGGCCTGCTTTTGCTTTATAGTACTGAATTTAACATAAAAAAGGATAATGGTTGATACATATGGAATATACTTGTGAAGGCTTTTCTATTTTAAAAACAATAGATTACTGAATACCTTGAAGGGAGTTTACCCATGACGACATATAAAAGTAGAAATGAAGTTCCCGCCCACGAAAAATGGAATTTATCCGATATATATCCTGATATCAGTAAATGGGAAGAAGATTACCAATTAATTGAGAACATTGGCGCCAGCCTCAAGCAATTTGATGGAAAAATAAACGATGGCCATTCCTTATATGAATACCTTAAACAAAGAGAAGAGCTGTCCTTTCATTTGAATAAAGTCTATGCTTTTGCGATGTTAATGGTCGATGAAAATACTCGAGAGCCTCTCCCGCAGTCCTACTTAGATAAGGCGAAGCAGCTTAGTGTGAAAATCAGTGCTGCCACTTCCTTTTTTATGCCTTATTTACTAAGTTTAGACGAGGAAACTTTAAGGGGATATATCAAAGAAGAGGAAAAATTGATATATTTTGAAGAAGATTTACTTGACTCATTCCGCTACAAAAAGCATGTTTTAAGCAAGGAACAAGAAGAAATCCTGTCCCAATTAGGGGAAGCTTTGTCAGCACCGGGACATACTTTTGGGATGATCAATAACGCCGATATTAAATTCGGCGAAGTCACAAATGGAGATGGTGACCGAGTTGAATTAACACGAGGCATGTATTCCAAATTAATTGAAGATGAAGACCGTGAAAAGAGAAGAGAGGCTTATAAAGCCTATTATCAGCCATATGTTCAATTAAAAAATTCCATCGCTTCAACCCTTTCAGCTGCGATCAAAAATAACGTAACATTGGCTAAAATTCGTCAATATCCATCCGCGCTTGAAAAAGCACTGTTTGGTGACCAAGTACCGCGTGAGGTTTACGAGAATCTTATCCAAACAACAAAAGACAATATTGCACCGCTACACGAGTATACAAAAATTCGCAAACAGAAATTAAAACTCGAGGAAATCCACCAATATGATATGAGCGTCCCGCTTGTCAGCGGTGTAAAACAAGTGATTTCTTATGAAGAAGCATATGAAACCATGTTGAAGGCTTTAGCTCCTCTAGGGGAAGATTATATTAACATCTTAAAAGAGTTTAAGGACTCAAGGTATATTGATGTCCGTGAAACACCTGGAAAACGATCTGGGGCTTATAATTTGGGCGTTTATGGCGTCCATCCATTTATATTATTAAATCATCAAGATGATTTGGATAGTTTATTCACCCTGGTCCATGAATGCGGCCACGGAGTTCACAGTAAGTTGAGCTCACAGTACCAGCCGCAAATTACGGCGGGATACAGTATTTTTGTGGCGGAGGTAGCTTCGACCGTTAACGAGGTACTCTTAATTAACTACTTATTAAATAATGAAAAGGATCCTGAAGTCCGAAATCATTTGCTCAATCATTTTATAGACCAGTTCAAAGGAACCTTTTTCACACAGGTCATGTTTGCGGAGTTTGAGATGAAAACACATGACATGGCCGAGAAGGGAATCCCATTGAATGTTGAAGTATTCAACAAAACCTATGAAACGTTGTTTAGGGAATACAATGGAGATGAGGTTGTCTTTGATGAGGAAGTGAAATATGGCTGGTCAAGAATTCCGCACTTTTATCGTCCATTCTACGTGTATAAATACGCGACAGGCTTTGCCTCTGCGATACAACTGGCGACAAAGATTTTAGAAGGAGACCAAGAAACACTCCATTCTTATCTAAAATTTCTGAAAAGCGGCAGCATTGATTATCCACTGGAGTTATTGAAAAAGACTGGTGTGGACTTAACAACCCCAGAACCAATCCAAAATGCACTGAAACGATTTGGAGAACTTGTTGAAGAATTTTCGCAAATCTAGACCTAAAAAACCGGGGAATTCACCACTCAACGGTTTTTAGGGATGAAAAGGAACGACTATAACTAAAAATGAAGGCCTTACTCAAAATGGTGAGTCTGGCCATATTTTTTTACAAGTTTTTACTCTAAAGATTTGTTAGAATATAGTTTATAAACCTATTTTAGGAGGATAATGATTTGAATTCTAAGTTTAAAAAACCAAAAGCGTTCGGAGAAATACTGGATCATACCTTTAGTTTGAGCAAAAATCGCTTTAAGGAATTTTTTATGATTTTAATCGTTTTTATGGGACCCGTCTATTTACTTCAAGCCATTATTCAGATGGCAACCGGGACCAGTTTTTTTCGGGATACAGGGACAGGGGGACAATGGTATGAACAAATACTTTCAAACTTGGACAGTTCTTCCGGCTCGTTTGATTCTAGTAGTTTAGGTGCTGATATCGGATTAATCGTCGTTGGGTTAGTGAGCTTCCTGCTTTTTCCGGTTGCTGAGGCCGCTATTTTATTTGCCATCCAGCATATTAAGAAAGAAGAAGAGTATACGGTTAGCTCGGTTATTAAAGAAGCGTTCCAACGCTTCTGGCCAATACTGGGCAGTTCGATTTTATTTGGAATTATACTGTTAGGAATAATCTTGATTCCCATTTTGATTGTCGCTTTTTCAGGCGCTACTCTTGCAGCCGCTGTCCATCCTGTTTTAGGGATATTGGTCGGCATTCTGTTGTTTATTGGGTTTGCGGTCGGTGTGGGTCTGTTAATCACACGCTGGAGCTTTTACTTTGGATCGGTTGTCCTTGATAAAGTCACACCCGGTTTTGCTCGAAGCTGGCGGCTGTCGAAGAAACGGACTTGGGTATTGTTTGGCCTATATATTGTGTTTTACTTAATTGTTTCCATTATAAGCTTTGCTGTTCAGCTGACTTTTGGCGCGCTTTTAGGGGACAGTGTTTTATTAGGCCTAATTTCGAATCTGGCATCATTATTTACAACGATGATTTTCTCCGTAGGCTATGGGGTTATGTATTTTGATTTAAAAACAAGAAATGATGCGGAGGATTTAAAAGAATTGATTGAAGATTATCAGTCGATCTAAAAACCTATATGTTAGGTGATGGTTATGTTAAATGCAAACAAAGCACGAGATGATATTGAAGAGATTTTACAAAAACAGGAGTATCAAGTTTATTATGATCACTCTAACGGGTTGATCGAAACCTGGTGGGAAAAGGCCAAAGAGTGGATCGCCTCACAGCTGGAGAAATTGTTCCCTTCCATTAAATCGGCAAGTGGCGCTTCCAGTGCCATTTTAATTACGATTATTGTTATTGTCATTTTATTGTTAGCTTTTGCAGCCTTTATGCTTCTTCGAAATACTCGACGGAATCGATTGCTGCGAAACGAGAGGCCGCTACAATCATTAAAAGAGAGAAATTGGACGTACGTAAGGCATTTAGAAGAGGCGGAAAAACTGGAATCCCTTGAAGATTATACAGAATCGACAAGACACCTCTTCTTAGCCATGCTTTTTTATTATCATGAAAAGGAATGGCTTGAGGCAAGGATATGGAAAACCAATTGGGATTACTATGATGAATTAAGAAAAGTGAGTCAGCAAAATGCTGAAGAATTTTTCGAGCTTGCCCACTTCTTTGAGGATGCCGCTTATGGGGAACATAAGGTAAGTCCTGAAGAATATAAACCGTTTCGCACAAAAATCAGAGATATATTGGGAAGTAGGGGGGTGGAAAGTATTCAATGAATGCTTTAAAAATACGTGGATGGATTTGGTTTGCCGTGCTTCTCCTTCTCTTTATTGGAGTTAGTTATGTCGCCTTTACACCCAAACCAAAAATTTATCCAGATTATGTGACCACCTCTCCTGCTCCAACTGGGATTAAGGCAATATATACATATTTAAAAAAGGAAAAAGGCGTAAAAAGCTGGAACCATTCACCTGATCTACTCCCTAAAGGAGACAACAACCAAATGCTTGTAATGGTCGGCCCTGCTTTTACACCTGAAAAAGAGTTGATGCAGGCATATAAAGCGTATATGAATGCTGGAAATACGATCTTGTTATTACAAACAAACCCAAAAGGGATGTTTGATCTTGAAGCAGACTTTATTGAAAAGAGTCCCTCTCAAAGCAAAAGATGGCATTTGGTAAAGGATCAGAACTATAAAACTTTCAAAGCAGAAGTGAATTCAGATGTTCGAATCCGTACGATCAAGGGTGATGAACTGTTGCTGTCTGATCAGTATGGTCCGATCGCAGTAAAAAGAACCTTTGGGAAGGGACATTTAATCGTTGCCATTACCCCTGAGTGGTTCACCAATGATAAACTACTGAAAAAAGACCACTTGCCACTTAGTTTTCAACTATTAAATCGAGGGAATCCTGACACCATTTTGTTTGATGAATATACGCATGTTGGGGAAAACAAATCGTCCATTTTAGCGGTTTATCCGATGTGGTTTTTGGTCCTTATTTTTCAAGGGATTTTATTGGTGGTGTTCTGGCTGTGGTACAAGGGGAAACGGTTTGGCCCATTGTTAAGCCCGCGGGAAGAGTGGGTCCGCTTTAGTGATGAAGGGATTCAGGCGATTGCCGCCTGGTATTTAAAAGGCAGACGTTATCAAGATTCACTCCATATCCAAGCAGATTATGTAAAGGTTTTGCTGCAGGAACGCTGGCATATTCCTTATCATAAGGGTTGGCAGGAGCTTACTCCTTATTTTGAAAGAAAATGGATAAAAATTCCTGCCCATGAAATGAAAACTTTCCTATACGGCTTAGCCGCCATCTTAAACCAGGAAAAGATCAATAAGCAAGAATATCTATTGTGGTCGAGAAAACTAGAGGAATTACGAAATGAGGTTGAATCATGAAGACAGAATTAACATCTTTTTTAGAAAAATATGAAGAGCGGATCCTAGGTCAGAGCCTTAATCTTAGACTCCTGCTTTCTGCCATTCTATCAGGCGGACATGTCCTTTTGGAAGGAGTGCCTGGCACCGGTAAAACGCAAATGGTTCGAACGCTCGCAGGTCTTCTGGGTGGCAGCTTTAACCGGATTCAGTTCACACCGGATTTATTGCCTAGTGATATTACGGGCAGCGCGATTTATAACATGAAAGAAAGTACGTTTCAAACACTTAAGGGGCCAATTTTCACCAATATCCTATTAGCTGATGAAATTAACCGAACCCCTGCTAAGACACAAGCCGCCCTTTTGGAGGCGATGGAAGAAAAGCAGGTGACCATCCAAGGTGAAACCTATCTTTTGCCAGATGTATTTTTTGTGGTCGCAACACAAAATCCAATTGAATTTGAAGGTACATACCCACTTCCAGAAGCGCAGCAGGATCGTTTTTTATTTAAACTTTATATCGATTTTCCTTCCTTTGATGAGGAGAAAGATGTATTGAAGATGGTGATAGAAAACACTATTGAGGAAAGTCGGTTAACAGCCATCCTGGATATGGACACTTTTATGGCGATAAGAAAAGAAATTGAAAAAGTAACCGTAAGTGAGACCGTATTAGGCTACATCTTACAGATCGTTCGTAAAACAAGAGAGGCAGAATCAATTCGCTTTGGGGCGAGTACGAGAGCGGGGATTTCAATAGGAAAAGCGGCTCAAGCCTGGGCCTATCTTGCAGGGAGAGATTATGTGACGCCAGACGATATTAAGATGGTTGCCAAACCGGCATTAAGACATCGAATTCAGTTATCTCCACATATAGAATTGGAGGGAGCAACCGTTGACCAAATCATTGAAGAGCTTGTGGGCTCGGTTCCTGTTCCAAGATAAAGGGATCCTGCCTGCCAAACGGTTATTGTTCATTTACCTCATAATCTCTGTAGTTTTTATGCTGGGAATGATTATTGGCCTCTCGTGGGCTTATATCATTACCTTTAACATTTTGGCCCTTTGTATCAGTTTATTGGACTTACTTTTTTCACCTAATAAACAACAGCTTACCTTCAACAGGACAATGCCCAAAGAAATGGAAAGAGGAATCTCTTATCCAATCGAGATTGAGGTTTGTAATACCTCTCCCTATTCCATTTCGTACCGATTGATTGACGGACTGCCACAATTCTTTGATAGGCCGTTTCCACTTAAGGGACAAATTCAAAAGGATTCTGCCGTGGTGATTACCTATGATACTATTGCCACGATTAGAGGAGACTATGATGTACAAAAGCTTTATTTTCGTTATCGCAGCCGCTTTGGTTTATGGGAAAAACAAACAACCGTTTCCATAAAGGAAACGGTAAAAGTGATTCCAGATTTAACTGAAACAAAACAATACTTAGAAAATGCTCAAAGCTATTTAAAGTATGAAGGATTAAACATCCGCAGACAAAGGAGCGGTGTTGGCGATTTTTCAAAAATTCGAGAGTTTGTGGTCGGTGATGATCCGCGTAAGATTAACTGGCGGCAAACGGCCAAACTGAGGGAAGTCATGACAAATGACTATGAGCCAGAGCATGGCAAATATATAACGGTTTTAATTGATTGCGGGCGTATGATGGGGGCAGAGTTGAAAAAGGGGAATCGGCTAGAAAAGGCGTTAGAAGCAGCCCTGACTGTCACGGCAGCAGCATTAAAAAAAGGCGATTATGTTTCTGTTCTTGCTTTTTCAAAGGAAATCCACGTCTATGTTCCACCTTCCAAAGGAATGGCTCATTTACAGACCATTTTGCATGCTATTTACAATTTAAAGGTAGACGCATCTGAGTCTAATTATGGAGCTGTTTTACGGTATTTAGAAACAGTTCAAAAGAAACGAAGTCTGCTGCTTTTATTTAGTGATGTTCGTACTTTTTTACATGAGGAAAGTGCCTTAGTTTATTTACAACGGCTTCAACAGCGCCATTTGTTTTTGATGATCGGCGTGGAAGACCAGACTTTATTAAAGAGGGTAAAGGAAGTGCCTGAAACGGTACAGCAAGCAATGGTGAAAAGTATTGCTCAGCAGCAAGTTATTTTAAAAAAGCGGGAGAAGAACAAATGGGAGAAAAAAGGCCTGCAGATGATCGAGGCCCGAGAGGAAAAATTGGCTGTAACGGCCGTGTCAAATTATATTCAAATTATAAATCAAAATCTTTTATAGGCTGGGATTTGGCTAGTTTAAGTTTACCTATAAACACATATAGGATAAGGCCGGCAACGGTTAGGACAGCGACGATATATTTTGCTCCCAACGAAATCTTTGCCGGTGTAATGAAGCCTTCGATGATTCCAGCAATCACAAACAATGGAATTGTACCAAGCAAAAGCTGAACGGATCGTTTGGCATGCCGCTTTAATTGCCAGCCTCTTGTGTATTGCCCAGGAACAAAGAGCTTATAGCCCATTAAAAGCCCAGCACCGCCTGCGATAAAAATAGCTGTAAGTTCGATCATTCCATGTGGAACAATAAAGGCCCAAAAATCATAGGATTTGCCGTGATGCCAAAAGAGGGCAGCAAGGGCTCCAATAATGATCCCGTTATAGACCATTAAATAAACGGTAACGAGGCCAAAGGCAATGCCACCGGCAAAGGCAAAGATGCCGACTTTAATATTGTTGGTCATAATACTCGCTGACATCAGGGAAGAATCAACGGCACCAGAGCCTTTTCCTAATTTATCTGGATCCACGCCTTGAGAAATTTCCGCAGGGAGAATCGAATAAATATGGAGCGGGTCATTCATAACAGAAAGAAAGCTTCCGATCGCTCCAATTAAAAATAAAATCATCGCGGCGATGACAAATTTCCATTGCTCCAGCAATAAACCAATAAATTTAGTGCTGAAGAAATAACGAATCTGTTTAAAGCTTGAAACCTGGTCTTTGTACAAAAGGTTATGTGCTTTTGAAACAAGGGTGTTTAAATAGGGCGTTATTTCATCATTTGGAAAATAAGTTTGACTGTAAGAAAGATTTTGCGCTGCCTTTTGATATAATCGATGAAACTGTGTAATGGTTTCACCGGTATAGTCCCTTTTTCTCTTGCTTAATAGGGTAACGAATTGTTCAAGTTGTTTCCAATCTTCACGGTGCATTTTGACAAATTGCTTGAGATTCATTTTGACACCTTCTTTTACGGAGCTATGTAAATTTTTATACTTTTCTCCTTATTATAGAAAATTAGTAGGAAAATAGAAACCATATCAGAGAAAATCAACGAGATTTAAGGGGGGAATTTGATGACAGATGATCATTTAGATATCAAAACACCAGAATATGTAGCCATACAGTTTCAAATTGCTGGATTAGGGAGCAGAGCCGCAGCCTTTATAATCGATCAGGCCCTGCTCATGATCATAAATATACTGACAATCGTGATACTTTTTTTCATAATGGGCGGGATGGAAACGTCGCCTTTTTTTCTTACGGAAAGTACCTTTCCCATTGCGGTTGTAGTTATAGGTTTATTTGTTCTAAATTGGGGCTACTTCTTTTTCTTTGAGTTTTTTTCTGGGGGTCGAACCCTTGGTAAAAAAGTGGTCGGGATCCGAGTGATTCAGGAAAATGGGCACAGCATTACATTGCTGTCTAGTTTTATACGAAATCTTGTTCGTCTGATCGATTCACTGCCAACAGCTTATTTTCTTGGTATTATCATGATATTTTTCCATCCTAAACATAAACGGCTTGGTGACCTTGTTGCTGGTACGATTGTCGTTCATGAACGAAAGGCCAAAAAGAAAAAGAAATTTACACCCATTGAAAAAGAAATTAATCTCAGAGGAATTACGGTGAACGACCTTGAATTGGATGACTGGACGTTAAAGTCATTTACGGCTAAGGATTGGAAGTTGGTGAGTACCTATGCAAGCCGTTTTCATCAGTTGCCAGTGGAGGAGCGAAATCGGCTGACAAAACAGATTACTGATTTGCTGCTGCCTAAAACTGGGATCGACGTGATAGGAAAAACGGAGACAGAATTAGAAAATACGCTACTTGTTCTTTACTTAAATCTTAAGGATGAATGGGAATTTGAGCTTTAGATATTTCACCTATAAAATTAAAGAGTATGAAATTCTACAAATAGTACATAATTCCTTTAGGTATTACCAACATTCAAAGGAGTATGTCCATGCATTGGTATGAAAAATTAAATCAATATTTCCCGATTGAGGAAATGAAATCAAAAGAACATATGCAGACTTTACTGAAAGAACGCTCTGAAATCTATCATAAGGATGAAGGGCCCAATCATGTTTTAATGTATGTAGAGCTTGATAATTTTATTTTCATCGATTATCTTTTTGTATCTAAAAATGCCCGTGGTCAGGGACTGGGTCATAAACTTATGGAAAAATTGAAGCACAGAGGGAAACCGATTATTCTGGAAGTGGAACCGGTGAACTATAAAGACAGTGATACAGCAAAAAGGCTTCATTTTTATAAACGAGAAGGTTTTGAACATGCAGAGTCAATTGGATATGCACGGAGGTCTTTAGCCACAAATGAAATTAATAAAATGGAAATACTTTTTTGGGCTCCAAATAATGAGTCAGAAGAAATCATATTTGATGCCATGAAAAAAACTTATAACTTAATTCATACCTATAAAGACAAACGCTTCTATGGCGAATCCTATCAACCGGTTGAAGAGGTACTGACTTTTAAAGAAGAAACTGAAAATGGAAATATACTTGATAATTTATAGTGTCCTTTATTCTAGTCATTTGGAACAATAAAACTCAGCCTTTTTCATTATAAAAAGCCTGGCCTCACTTTTCTGAAGTTCAGGCTTTTAATCTTACTTCATAAATAACTTGATTTTTTCCAGTCCGTTCTTAATATTTGGATAACGGAACGGTATATCAAACTTAGTTGTTTGTTTAAGGACACTTTTTTGATGGGAAAAGGTGTCAAAATTCCCTTTCCATGATAAGCTCCAATCCCGCTGGTACCAACACCGCCAAACGGCAAATATGGAGAGACAAAGTGATAAACGGTATCGTTAACACATCCGCCCCCGAAGGAGACCTTATTTAAGACTTCCTCTTGAATCTTGTAATTTTCCGTAAAGATATAGAGGGCAAGTGGTTTCGGATGGCGATGAATGCCCTCGATCACCTCTGATAAATCCTCATATTCCAGCACCGGTAGAAGAGGTCCGAAAATTTAATCCTGCATAATCGAATCTTCCCAGGTGATATCAGTTAAAAAGGTAGGCTCGATGGTTAATCGTTCCTTATCCGCATTTCCACCCATAAATAATTGCCCATTGTCCAAAAATGAAGAAAGTCGATTAAAATGCCTTTCACTGACAATCCGCGTAAAGTCAGGATTTTTTAAAGGGTCTCTGCCATACAATTCAAAGGTTGTTTCCTTAAATTGTTGGAGAAACACATCTTTAATTCTTTTATGAACATAAAGATAATCCGGGGCGATACAGGTTTGTCCGGCATTTGTAAACTTCCCCCAGGCAATCCGTTTAGCAGCCAGCTTAAGATTGGCATCCTCATGAACAATACAAGGACTTTTCCCACCCAGTTCTAATGTTACCGGAGTTAAATGTTTTGCAGCGGATTCCATAATAATTTTTCCTACAGGAACACTTCCTGTGAAAAAAATGTAATCAAGCTGTTCATTCAGCAAGGCTTGACTTGTTTCGACACCCCCTTGGACAACCGCAATAAATTTTTCAGAGAAAATCTCTTGAATCAGGGTCTCTAATACTTCGGACGTTTTCGGTGTCAATTCAGACGGTTTGATTATGGCGCAGTTTCCTGCGGCAATCGCACCAATTAACGGAGCGACTGCCAATTGAAATGGATAGTTCCAAGGTGCGATGATCAAAGCCACACCATAGGGTTCAGGATAAATATAACTATTCGACCCAATATGAGTTACCGGGGTTTTAACCTTTTTGGGTGCTGCCCATGAACGCAGATGTTTCACCGTAAAACGCAATTCTTCCAAAACAAATCCGATTTCTGATGTGTATGCGTCAAATTCTGATTTATTTAAGTCCGTTCTTAAGGCCTCCATTATTGTCTTTTCATTTTTTTTTTATGGAATTTCGTAACTTTTGAAGGGCTTCAATACGGAAATCGACATTTTTAGTTTTTTCCGTTTTGAAAAATGATTTTTGCTTGTTAATGAGAGAACTATAGGTCTCCATTCTTTAGCCACCTTTTATTTATTCCTACTTGAATGCAGAATGCTACTCCTTTATTAGCTTGTAAAGTTGAAACAGGTCATCCTTATAGAGAATTCGCGGAACAGGATAGAGAGGATTGGCTTCTGCGAGAGCCCGCTCGACCATAACGGGAATATCACTTTCAATAATCCCGCTTACTTTTTTAGGGATGTCCAACCTTTCCTTCAAATTCTTAATTGCCGCTATGAATTTCTCGGCATTTTGTGCGATTGGTTTCTCCGGGTCAGCAATGCCGATGACGTCTGCAAGTTCTGCTAACTGCCTTTGGACTGAATCACCGTAATACTCGAGGACATAGGGTAAGATGATTGCATTTGCAAGCCCATGGGGAACCGAATAGAATCCACCCAAGGTATGGGCAATCGCATGTACATAACCAACATACGCTCTAGTAAAAGCCATTCCAGCCAGATAGGCCGCCTTTTGCATATTTGAACGTGCCACAAGATTGGCCCCGTTTGCGTATGCTTCATCGAGATTATCAAAAATTAATTTTACAGCATCGATACTGTACAGTGCTGTATTCTTAGTATTACTCCTGCCAATATAGGCTTCAACCGCATGTGTCAAAGCATCAATCCCGGTTGCAGCATTGATATGAGGGGGGAGTTTGACAGTTAACAAGGGATCCAAAACGGCAAAATGCGGAATGAGTGATGTATCCATTATGGCATATTTTTCATGGGTTTTGCTATTAGAGACTACGGCAGCAAGGGTAGCTTCACTGCCTGTGCCAGCTGTGGTAGGAATCGCAAAGAGGGAGGAAGCTTCTTTATTATCTTTAATACACCTTTCATTTGTGGGACGGTTTTTTGGGGCTTAGCAACCCGGGCGCCTACACCTTTCGCACAATCCATCGGGGAACCCCCGCCAAACGCGACTATGCCTTGACAGTTATTATCCGAGTACATTTGTAATGCTTCTTCAATATTTTCAATCTTGGGATTTGGGACCGTTTTGTCATAGATTACGTAGCTAATATTTTCACTTCGAAGATCTTCTAGAAATTCATCCATCAGTCCAACCGAGACGATTCCTCGATCGGTTACGATTAAAACGTTTTCAACTCCTTGGTCTTTAATAAGTTTGGCCAGTTCCCGTAGACTATTTTCGCCCTCTAATAGTTTCGGTTCCCGCCAAGGCAGGAGGGAGGAGGTCGTTTTCATGACCCTTTGAAACGTTCGACAATAAGCTTTGTACATGACATTACCTCACTTACCTAAGATTTAGTAATCCTTGTTTTAAAATCACGGGAAATTCTAAATCACCAAAATACAAGGTACATTAGGAAAATAGTTCTATAATCAGAGATGTATACAAATTTTATATCTTATTTAATTTGGAAAAGTCAAGTTAGTTTTATGAATATAATTAAAATTATGAAAATATGACTAATGTTATGAAAAATCTGATGGGAAAGATTATACTGCTATTTTATTTTTATTTTATCAGGAAGGGAGGGAGAAAGGAGGATAAAATAAAAAAGCCTAGAAAACTAGGCTTTCATCTTAGTATGGGAATTGTGAAGAATAGTTGTTAAATTGCTGATAAGCCTGATCGATTTTTTGCTGTTCTTCCGCCTCAAGCTTATACCAGCCATGCTGGAACATTAAGTTATAAAGCTCACGGCTACTTTGGTGCGTTTCATTTAGGATTTGCAGTAATTCTTGATGCAGCTGTTCATGGCTGGCCTCTCGAACTGCAATATTTAAGCTGTCAGTTAAATATTTGCAGGTACTAAGCGCATCATTAATATAGTCACGATCGTTCATTTCCGGACTTTTTACCTTTGGCAGTTCACCAGTTTGCGGATTGGCTATTTGATTCTTGTTTTGGTTTTGTTGTGATTGTTGGTTTTGCATCACTTAACCTCCGTTTTTCTTTTTTGAGATTACTGTAGTTGTGTATTAGGTAAGCTTGCTAAAGCTGCATTATTATCGACTTGTAGGTGTCCAAGGATTCTTTTGAAATGATTTTGGTGCATTTGGCCGACTTTGTCGAGTGCTTGCTTAAATTGTGGATTTTGCACTTGCTGAGCCATAGAATGAAATTTCTTAAATGCAAGCAACTCCCATGACATAGCATCCTTTAAATATAAAAGATCCTTTGTGGTAATGGCTCGTGGCGGGTTGGGAATAGGCGGTTGATTATTTTGCATCATTTGCATAATAAGACTCCTTTACTATTTTAGTGTTTAACAAATATAGAATTTGCAATAGTGAGTGATTTTATGAAAAATACCAGTTGGTTAAAAAATAAAGACGCCTTATTTGGGTATATTAACGTTGGAGGTGATTGGGTATGGATAAGAATAAAAAACAAGGCAGTCGCACCGTTGAAGATAACCAAGCGGAGGCATCGCGCCATCAAGCTGGTTCATCAGGAAAATACGGAACTGAATTTGCTTCAACAGACAATAAAGTTACAAGAAAAATTGAGCCGTAAAAAGGCGCCCATTAAGGGTGCCATCTATTTTCTTTGATGTCCTGATAATTGATAAGGAAGAAGGCATATTTTGTGGAAACAGAGCAAATACATAAAGTGAATTTTAAAATGGAAGACATGGATGGAAAAATTGAGGTTAAAGGAGAAATATCTGGAGCAGCAAAAATACCGAATCATGATGATCTCAAATTTAAAGCAATTATTGCATTACTTAATTCTATAGATAAACAGAACTTTATAGTAACAGAGAATCTTCCATTATTTGATACATATGTAAAAGAAATCGAGGAAACGATTATGGAAGTCTCAAAGTACGAATCGTTTCAAGGTAAGAACATTAGGAGAGAATGAACATCCTAAATTTCAGCTTATGCCACTAGTTTAGGAATAGATTGGACGACAAACAGCCTAAAAGTATGTAGTATATCCCCCTGTCTTTTTTATGGAAAGGCTCATCTTTTTCTTAAAGTGCATACCATATCGGCAGGTGGTGAGTATATGTATAATCGAATCGACAATGATTTGTATGGAAACGAATATCGAAAGTCTGATTTTAATGGCGTAAGGCGGCAAATGGGTCTGCCGTATGAGTCAGAAACAGGACAACAAGCTATGCATCATGAAATCGACAATGATTTTCATGGAAATGAATATCAAGACTCTGATTTTATGGTTGTAGGGTGGCAAATGCACCCAAGCGGGGCAGAAGCAGGGCAACAAGCAATGCAGGATGGAATCGAAAATGATTTGTATGGAAATGAATATGAAGACTCTGATTTTAATGGCGTAAGGCAGCAAATGTTTCTGCCTTGTGAGTCAGAAACAGGGCAACAAGCATGGCAGGATGAAATTGACAATTGTTTGTATGAAAATGAATATGAAGACTCTGATTTTAAAAGTGTGAGGCAGCAAATGGGTCTGCCAAGCGGGGCAGAGACAGGGCAACAAACAATGAATCAGGCCGGATATCAAGCAGGGTTCCAGGCTGGGTTCCAGGCTGGGTTCCAAACGGGGTTCCAAACCGGGTTCCAAGCAGGTTTTCAAACTGGTAACCAAACTGGATTACAAACAGGGGCACAGGCAGGTGTACAAACGGCGACTCAAGTTGGTCCACAGACAGGAGCACAAACAGGAACTCAAGTTGGTCCACAGACAGGAGCACAAACGGGAACTCAAGTTGGTCCACAGACAGGAGCACAAACGGGAACTCAAGTTGGTACACAGGCAGGAACACAAACAGGAACTCAAGATGGGGCACAGGCTGAATCCCAAATAGGAACTCAAGATGGGGCACAAGCAGAAGCACAAACAGAGCAACAGCATCCTCACGCTGGGCATCAGTTTGGTCCAAGGGATTTTAGTTATGAGTAGATATAAATAATCATTGATTATTTAACAGTAAGTTGTTATATCGAAATTTATTCTTTAACAGTTTCACCATGTTGGTAAAACAGTAGAAAAAGAAAAAAGGCAGGTTGGATAACTAACACTCTATCTGCCTTTCTTTAATTTATCAATATTGTCTTTCATTTTCCTATTCAAGTTTAGCAGTAAACTATCATCCTTGTCCCGCCTTGGTAAGGTTCCAGAGGGCTTATCGGTTAAAAAGGGGTTTTTCTTCTTTTTTACTCCCACATGATCATCTCCCATACAAATCCCTGTCCATATATATACTGTTTGTATGGTCAAATTATGAAGGTTTTAATCAAAAAAGACAGGAGTATCTCCTGTCTTATCGTCTTATTTTGCGTAACGGCTATCTTTTAAGCGATCTACAGCTTCGTCACTTCTCTTAAATAATTCCCGTGTATACAATGATGGAGAAGTTCGTGGAACTGTTCGAGTAGCCTTCTCTTGTAAAAAAGGAGACTTAACTCTACCGCTGCGTCTTCCAACAATATTTACTACATTTTCTTTAGGTTTGTTAGTACGCTCTGGCATTTTATCCACTCCTTTCCTATCTATACCCTAATTCTATCAAACATACACTTTTTTATCTACAATGTTTGCCAATACGTTTGTTCTTCTTGTGGTTTTTTCAACCAACTATGTATCAAAGATAGATTAATGATGTGATCTATGTCTATATCCAATACATGCTCTTTTTCCGATTCGATTGAAATGACTACTGGAAAAACCTTTTCGAGGTAGGGGATAAGAACAGTTTGTTTGTTAATATGGACGACAGTATTATCATTAATGGAGTTCATTTGTTCTTCTGTAAGATTGATTCCGAGTACTGTCCCAACTTCTTGTTTAAAATGAGTGTTATGTTCTTTCTTGAATACGGTGATCTCTTGTCGGCAAGTTTCCCCATATGAAAATAGAAAATCCTCTAAACTCTCCCGGTAACTGTCTATTTCATCCCATTCTTGCGTTTCAAAAGAGGAAATTTGTATCATGTCCAATAAATATGTAAATTGTAAACTTCTATTCTGCGTTTGAGCAATGACTTTCTTCATCTCTTCATTGACACTTTCAACCTCATTGATTTGTTCCATTTCAGCGCCGCCGATTTTCTTGATAGATGGAGTAAGAAACAAGGCTAAATCAATAAAAATGAACATTCCTGCTAACAAAGTGTAACGTTGCCACTCTTTTACATCAAAACCTGTTTGATTGAGCAGCAGAACCACTTCAACAATAAACAAGAAATACCATGTTCTCCGAAGATTTTGTTTATGGTTAGCAAAAAGGTCTTTAAAGGCCCAACTTATGTAGAGAATGACAGCTGAAAATCCAGTAAGTATAAACCACTTGTTTTCTTGGGAGTAGGAGAGGATGGTATCTCCCCAGACCTTCTTCACGACAAGTAGAAGGATTACAAGAATGATAGGGATTAATATTTTTAGAATAATTTTGTTGTGGGGGTTCTTGTACCATTTTGCAGGCACCTCATGATTCCCGTCCATAATTCGCCTCCTCGTATGATTATATCATATTCTGGTAGATCTACCTCTTAAGGAATTTTATCATATATAATTGAATAGTTTATGTTGAACATAATTAACGGAAGTAATTTTATGGATATTTCAGCTGTTTTCATAGATAGAGATGGAACGATTGGTGGAAGTAAGGAAGAAATAGAAATACTAAAAAGGGGAACGCATAATGAAGGAATTAAAATATTTAAAAGATTATAAGCATGATGAGGGCCTTAGAAAAAGCTTCAATGAGCTTGCTGCGAAGGTATTTGGCATTAATTTTGAGGAATGGTACCAAAAAGGCTTTTGGAATAACCACTATATCCCTTTTTCTTATATGGATGGTGATAAAGTTGTCGCAAATGTTTCAGTTAACGTTCTAAATTTAGTTATAAACGGTGAGAAAAAAGATGCATTACAGATTGGCACAGTTATGACTCATCCTGATTATCGAAAGCGAGGCCTTTGTGCCAGTTTAATGAACAAAGTACTAGCTGAGTATGAGAACCAGTATGATTATATGTACTTATTTGCTAACCAAACAGTTTTAGATTTTTAACCGAAGTTTGGGTTTAAAGCAGTTAAGGAGTATCAATTTTCAATGCCATTTACACTAAGCCGAACAGATGTTTCTTGTATCCGGAAACTTAATGGTCACAATTCGAAGGATCTTCATTTTATTTTTGAATTTGCATCCGAAAGATTACCCGTATCTAAACTTTTTGGAACGGAAAATACTCAAGGGGTTTTAATGTTTTACTGTATGTACGTATTTAACAATGATGTTTACTATCTAGAGCGTGAGGATGTTATCGTAATCTATAAAAAGGATGAAAACCAAATTGATATTTTTGAGATTATTTCTAAAAAAGAAATAAATATTCAAGATATACTTTTAAAAATTACTGATAGAGAAACGAATAAAATTGTTTTTCATTATACCCCAGAATATGAAGGAATTAAAACAGAAGGTAATTTATATAAGGGGACCGAAGTATTGTTTGTAAGAGGAAGTAGTAACAATGGTTTTCCATTACAAATTAAACATCCTCTTACAGCACAAGCTTAACAAACTACATTATTTACTTTATGTAAGAAAAAGAGAAGGGGACTTAAAGAAATTTAGGTTTGAGATGAATGGAATAATTTGGATAGTTTCCTTATTGGAGAAGATTTGCTGTTCATTTTAAAGGTGGTGAAACTCCCTATTTAAATAATTACGTAAAATATAAATTTGACGTAATTATGACCATCAGGTAAAATATAGAAGTGAGGTGTTATTATGGTAAATCAGGATAAACAAACTAATTTTAAGAAATTACAAACCTTGCTGAACGAACTTCCTTGGTATGTTGAAGAATACATTAATCACAAGCTGCGGAAACTTTCGACCGCATCCTTATTTAATTACTGTCATGACTACAAAATCTTTTTCAACTGGATGATTATGGAGCAACTGTATCAAGGTCCCGTTAAGGATATTCCGTTAGAACGTCTCGAACACATGACAGTTTTAGAGGTTGAAAACTTCTTAAACTATCTCCATTATCAATTAGATAACAAGGAATTGACCGTTAACCGTAAATTATCAGCCTTAAAGTCGTTATTTAACTATTTGCAAAATATTGCTGAAACGCCTGATTTAAAGCCATATATTAACCGTAATGTCATGGCTAAAATCGAATTTAATGAAGTAAAAGACAGCATGGAAACGAAAGCAAATAAAATGGAAGGTAAAATCCTTCTTGGCGATGAATACGAAAAGTTTCGTTTGTTTGTAGCAAATGATTATGGTGAATTATATAAGGAAAATAAAAAGCGTTATAACTTTTATTTGTTAAATAAAGAACGAGATACAGCGATAGTTTCCTTAATTTTAGGATCAGGCCTGCGGCTTTCCGAGTTAGTCGGTATCGAATTAGACGATATTGATTTCAGTAAATACTGCGTAAGAGTGATTAGAAAAGGAAATAAAGAACAATTCGTTTATTTTAGCCAGGTGGCCATGGCTGATCTCCAGGAATATCTCACGGTGAGAGTTTCAAAGTATAAGGTCGATAAAACAAATAAAGCATTGTTTATTTCTGCACCGGTAGGTCCAAAAGGAAAATCACGAAGGCTAACAGCAAGATCTGTTGAAAAACTCATTGAAAAATATGCAGCGGCATTTGGTAAACCATCATTATCGGTACATAAACTAAGACATTCGTTCGCAACGAGATATCATGCAGAAATAAATGATGTGCCAAAATTAAGACGGCAACTAGGTCATTCGTCTATACAGACAACGATGATCTATACACATATTAAGAACGACGATTTAAAAATAGCTGTAGATAAAATGGATATGCCTAAAGAACAAATGGAATAAAATAATAAAAAAGCTGCCCCTTCTCGGCAGTTTTTCATTATTTTATTAGTTTACATAATATTATTATGTAAACAAATTCATATATTGTCTCATATCCTAAGTATACTTAAGAAAATGAGACGAGATTAAATTTTACAATAATCCTTCGGAAATTCTTCAGAGAAAAAAACGCCTAGGATCACCCTAAGCGCCATACATTAACCTACATTTTTCCGACCGGCAAACTGACTATTATATAAATCAGCATAAAAACCGCCTTTTTCCAATAATTCCTGATGTGTACCTTTTTCAATCACCGTACCATTATTCATGACCAGGATTAAATCAGCATCCCGAATGGTCGATAAACGGTGCGCAATCACAAAACTAGTGCGTCCCTTCATCAAATAATCCATTGCTTTCTGAATCTGTACTTCCGTTCGAGTATCGACACTGCTGGTTGCCTCATCAAGAATAAGAATCGCGGGATCCGCTAAGATAGCCCGAGCGATCGTAAGTAATTGCTTCTGACCCTGCGATATATTCGATGCTTCTTCATTTAAAATCGTATCATAGCCCTCCGGAAGTGTTCTGATAAAATGGTCAGCATTTGCAGCCTTGGCAGCTGCCAAAATTTCCATTTCCGACGCCCCTTCTCTTCCGTAAGCGATATTATCACGAATCGTACTGTTAAACAGCCATGTATCCTGAAGAACCATTCCAAACAGACTTCTAAGTTTCTCTCTTTTTAAATCCCTTGTATCAACTCCATCGATTAATATTCGACCGGAATTAAGTTCATAGAACCTCATCAACAAGTTTATTAAAGTAGTTTTCCCAGCTCCAGTTGGACCCACAATCGCAACCTTTTGACCTGATTTGACATCGATGTTCATATCTTCAATCAACAATTCATCTTTGTTATAACCAAAGGAAACATGTTCAAACCTTACATTACCCTCTGGTAGGTTAATTTCTTTTGGCTGAACCGCTTCTGGTACCTCTTCTGTTTCATCTAATATTTCGAACACGCGTTCCGCACTGGCGATTGTTGACTGAATGACGTTGGCAATTTGAGCTGTTTGTGCAATGGGCTGCGAGAACTGACGAGCATACTGGATAAAAGCCTGGATATCCCCGATTTCAATCCCCTTTTTAGTCACTAATAGGCCGCCTGCAACAGACACAAGCACATAGCCGATATTATTGATAAAAGACATAAGCGGCATAATCATTCCGGAAACAAACTGGGCCTTCCAGCCTGATTGATAAAGCTTGTTATTAATTTCTTCAAATTGTTCGATTGATTTTTTTTCTTGCCCAAACACTTTAACCACTTTATGCCCCGTATACATTTCTTCCACATGCCCGTTCAACTGACCAAGTGATTTTTGTTGTCCTTTAAAATACTGCTGTGATTTTTTCGCAATGTTAGCAGTAGCAAAAAAGCTTAGCGGCAGTGTAACGATGACAATCAAGGTCATTAATGGACTGATTGAAAGCATCATCACGATGACACCAATTAAAGTAACAACGGAAGTAATCAGCTGTGTTAAGCTTTGCTGCAGCGTGGTACTAATATTATCCACATCATTGACAGCCCTGCTTAGTATTTCACCATGGGTCTTAGAGTCAAAATACTTTAACGGCAGACGGTTCAGTTTTTCTTCCACTTCTTTTCTTAAATGATAGACGGTCTTTTGGGCTACCCCTGCCATGATATATCCCTGTAAATAGGCAAAAATGGCACTTAATATATAGAGACCAATTAAGAGTAATATGATTTGGCCAATATAATCAAAATCTATTTTAGCGCCAGGAACACCCTTAAAAATCATCATTAATCCTTCAAAGAGCTTTGTGGTGGCCTTACCCATTATTTTCGGGCTGACAATTGAAAAGACGGTACTAATGATTGCAGTGATAAGGACGGAAATGAGCTGCAATTTATAAGGCTTTAAGTAGACTACGAGTCTTTTAAGAGTTCCTTTAAAATCTTTTGCTTTTTGGACAGGCATCCCCATTCCACGAGGTCCGAATCCTCCTCCCGGACCTGGTCTTTGTGGAGCGGCACCGTCTTCTGGACGCTGATTTTTGGAATCCGTACTCATGCAATTTCCTCCTCTGACAGCTGTGACATTACAATTTCACGATAAACTGAACAAGATTCCATGAGTTTTTTATGTGTGCCAATTCCGGAAACTTTTCCATCATCTAAAACAATAATTCGATCGGAATCCATGATCGTACTTACCCTTTGTGCCACAATCAAGACGGTAGAATCGTCGGTTTCTTCTTTTAAGGCTGCACGTAGCTTTGCATCAGTCTTAAAGTCCAATGCTGAGAAACTATCATCAAAAATATAGATTTCAGGTTTTCTTACAAGGGCCCGCGCAATGGATAAGCGCTGTTTTTGACCACCTGAAACATTTGTTCCCCCTTGGGCAATAATCGAATCAAAACCCTCAGGCATCGATGAAATAAATTCATTTGCCTGAGCAATTTCTGCCGCATGATAGACTTCTTCATCGGAGGCATTATCTTTCCCATAGCGGATATTTTCAGAGATCGTTCCAGTAAAGAGAACAGCCTGCTGGGGAACAAAACCAATTTTTTGCCGAAGCTGTTCTTGTGTCATGTCGCGAACATCTACTCCATCTACAAGCACTTGACCATGATCAACGTCATAAAAACGTGGAATTAAATTAATAAGGGTTGATTTACCTGAACCAGTACCTCCAATAATTGCCGTCACTTCGCCAGGATGCATCGAAAAAGAAATGTTAGAAATAGCCGGCATTTCAGCACCTGGATAGCTGAATGTAACATCCCTGAATTCCACATTTCCTTTTTCGCCATCAAATGATGCAGAAGATGCTGGGTCCTTAATATCGGCCACTGTCTCAAGTACTTCATTAATCCTGACAGCTGAAACTGAAGCTCGCGGGATCATAACAAACATCATTGATAGCATAATGAACGAGAACATGATCTGCATCGCATATTGGATAAATGCCATCATATCCCCTACTTCCATATGTCCATTGCTGATCCGGTGACTGCCGAACCAAATTATCGCTACCGTGGTAAGGTTCAGGACAACCATCATAATTGGCATCATTGCCGCCATAATTTTATTAACCTTAATGGCGGTTTGCGTTAAATCCCAGTTCGCTTCATCAAAGCGTTTTTTCTCAAACTCTACTCGGTTAAAGGAACGAATAACCCGAATGCCGGTTAAATTCTCCCGTAAAACACGATTAAGTTTATCCAATTTAACTTGCATGGCTTTAAACAACGGAATTCCTTTTCTAGCAATCACCACGATCGCTGCAATTAGAAAAGGAATCGCCACCGCCAGGACCAGAGTGAGTTTCGCATCTTTTGAATACGCCATGATAATGCCGCCAATACACATCATTGGTGCAGCGGCCATCATTCTTAGCATCATAATCATTACTTGCTGTATTTGCGTAATATCGTTCGTTGTTCTTGTAATAAGCGATGCTGTCCCTAGTTTATCAAACTCATTTAAGGAAAAATTTCCCACGTGTGAGAAGACCTTGCTTCGTAATAATCTTCCGAAGCCGGATGCTGCTTTTGCTGAGAAAAAACTGGCGGCTATCGAACAAATCATACCGCCTGCTGCTACCAACAGCATAAAACCGCCGATTTTCCAAATATAGTGCGAATCACCAGTCACGACCCCTTTGTCCACGATATCAGACATGAGTGTTGGCAGGTATAATTCCGATAGGGATTGTAAAAGGACAAGCACAAGGACGAGGTAGATTGGAATCTGAAATGGTTTAAGATATTTGCTTAATTTTAACAAGAAGAACCCTCTCCATTTTCTAATGTTAAATTTTATTGATTATCTAATTGATTGAAATAATCATGTACCTTAAAGAGTAGTTCCGCTAACTGCTCGCTATCCTTTTCTCCTAAGTAATCGATTAGACCTAAGAAGGTTTCATTAAATTTCTTTCTGGCTTGTTCTGTTGCTTTTAGTCCAGCCTCCGTCAGGCTAATCTTTACAGCCCGGCGATCTTCAGGATTGATGGTCCGTTCAATATAACCATCCTTTTCTAAACCATTGATGATTTGTGTTACCGTTGGCGGGGTCACTCTCAATTTCTGACTGATTTCTGAAACCTTCATCTCACTATTATTCTCATTTGCACGTTGAATCAGGAACAGTACCCTGAATTCACTTGGGTTAAATCCGGCTATTTTCTTTTCATTTCTTCCAGTTTTGCGGAATTGCTGAAAAGCCTTAATAAGTTTATGTGCCGTTTCATTTTCTGTCCCAGCCATTTATATCACCTCTTTTATTCACCAGACTAATAGTTAGGTAACTTAATTATTTATAGACCTAAGTATATTCCACTTAAGGATGTTCGTCAATTTTCAATATAAAGAAAAAACACAGAAGATCTCTCCTGTGTTTTGAACGTATCCACACTCAACTTTAACATCATGATGGTTTAACATCTGCTTTAAAAAGCTTCCAGTGTCCACGATCATAATACCAAATAGATTCAACTAAAGCGATCGTATCCGCATTTGCGATCCCTGTCACCTTCTGCTGCCCCTTTAGACCGATTCTTTGTTTGTCGATGTGAATCGGTTCCACATGGTTATAATTGTTTACTGTAAGTTCCGTTGGCTCATTTAATTTTCCTCTATAATAAAAACCGAGTTTTTTGTAATAGTCTTTGCGCTTTTTTAAATCAAACAAATAGGATTTTCCAGTGTCGGATAATTTAATTTCTGCTTTGTACCCATTTTTAAATTTTGCATCCATCTCGAGCGGTTCAGGAACCGTTAACTCGGTTCGGACAAAATTCTTTAAGGTATACAAATAGCTCTTAACAGTGCCCTCGGTTCCACTTGATAATATGTTTGCAAATAAGTCCTTCAATCCATCATGGTTTAAATCTACTATCTTCAGCGATGCCTTAGTACCACTTTCTAATGGGAGGCTGTATGTTCTGCCATTTGACGCCGATATTTCGATATAAATATTTTGTAAATTGGCCTCTTCATCTTGATCAGGTACCCCTTTTAGGAAGATGGTCTCATTTTGTCTATCACCAGTTAAATCTGCCTCCTGTTTGGAAATGGTGACCGTTTTGTTTTTTTCTTCAATCGCATAAACCCCTGTTATGGTCGACAGCGATATAAGAAAAAACGAAATGATTACTAGCAGCATCTCTTTTTTCATCCAGTTCCCCTCCACATCCTTTTGTTTTACTTAGTATGTCCAATTTTGGGAAAAAAATGAAAAGAACCTCCTGATTTCCTAGGAGGTTCTTTTCATTTTTTTATTCGGTTACCGCTGATGGTACGGATACTTTCCAAACGTTTGTTACTTTGCCGTTCTCATCCTCATCAAGAATAAATGAGCCATTAGAGTAACGGTCACTAAAGCTAATATCCACTGTTTTTAGCGTTTCGGAATAGCCTTTTTCTGTCTCAATTATAATTAAGTCTTGTTCATTTGCGATGACAAAGCCGGTTATCCGATGCGGTTTTGCTTTAAGCTCCCTTAGTATGACCACACCACGCTTCGCACGTGTTGCTTTTTCAAACTCTTTTAACTTCATGCGTTTTAAGGCGCCACGCTGGGTAGCTACCACAATGGATTCGCTGCTGCCTGGAGTAATCAGCTTTCCGCCAATGACTACATCGTCGTCTTTTAAGTTAATGCCTTTTACACCCGCAGCCCGCTGTCCGACGATACTGATTTCTTCCTCATGGAACCATAAAGCATATCCCAAGTTCGTGACTAAGAAGAGCTCTTTAGAGCCATCAGTTAAATGAACATCAACCACCTGGTCGTCATCCTTAAGATTTACCGCAACAAGAGGTTTAGAGTAGCGCTGCGCTTTATAGGCTTTCAGCTCAGTCTTCTTAACCATGCCATTTTTCGTTACAAAAACAAGATAATCATCCTTCTCAAAGTCTTTAACGGAAATGGCGTGAATAATCTCCTCATCACGGTCAATTGGAATAATGTTGGCTATGTGCTGGCCGAGATCCTTCCAACGTATATCCGGCAGCTCGTGAACAGGGCAGAACAAGTAGTTCCCCTTATTGGTAAAGAGCAATAATACATCTTTTGTATTCATATCTAATTGGGCAAGGAGACGGTCGGATTCCTTCATTGCCAAATCTTGTCCGCCGGATGCCGCAAAAGAACGCTGACTTGTCCGTTTGACGTAACCTTCTTTTGTCACTGTAACAATGACATCTTCGCTTGGCACGGTGACATCAAGGTTGATTTTAATTTCTTCGATTTCCGCTTCAATCTTAGAACGGCGTGAATCGACAAAGCGTTTTTTCACGTCTTTGAGCTCTTTTTTAATGACAGATAATAATTTTTTCTCACTAGCTAAGATGCTAGAAAGCTCTTCCACTTTTTTGGCTAACTCTTCTGCTTCCTGACGTAAAGCTGTGATGTCAGTATTTGTTAAACGGTAGAGCTGTAAAGAGACAATCGCTTCTGCCTGTATTTCTGTAAAGGCAAATTTCGCAATCAAGTTATCTTTTGCATCCCGTTTGTCCTTAGATGCGCGGATGGTGGCAATGACTTCATCAAGAATCGATAAAGCCTTCATTAAACCTTCAACTATATGCTGGCGTTCCTTCGCTTTATTGAGGTCATATTGAGTACGTCTGGTCACAACTTCTTTTTGATGCCCAATATAGGCATCGAGTAACTCACGAATTCCCATAAGTTTCGGGCGTTTATTATAGATTGCGACCATATTAAAGTTATAGGTTATTTGAAGGTCACTATTTTTGTATAAGTAATTCAAGACACCTTCTGCGTGTGCGTCCTTTTTTAATTCAATCACGATTCTAAGACCGGTTCGGTCCGTCTCATCACGAACCTCTGACATTCCTTCAACTTTTCGATCGATTCGGAACTCATCCATCTTCTTGACGAGGTTGGCTTTATTAATTTCGTAAGGTATCTCCGTAATAACGATTTGCTGCTTACCGCCGCGAACCTCTTCAATCTCAGCTTTTCCTCGGACAATGATTTTCCCTTTACCAGTTTCATAGGCTTTTTTAATGCCTTCTATGCCTTGAATGATTCCGCCAGTAGGGAAATCTGGTCCTTTAATCACGGTCATGAGTTCATCTACGGTTGAATCCGGTTGATCCATTCTCATGATCACGCCATCAATGATTTCACCCAAATGATGTGGAGGAATATCGGTGGCATAACCGGCTGATATTCCTGTTGAACCATTTACAAGTAAGTTTGGGAACATGGCTGGTAAAACAGTCGGTTCCTTTGATGTATCATCAAAGTTTGGAATAAATTCTACTGTATTTTTTTCGATATCCCTTAAAAGTTCAGCGGCGATCGCCGAAAGTCTTGCTTCTGTGTAACGCATCGCAGCGGGCGGGTCACCATCGACGCTACCGTTGTTTCCATGCATTTGGACAAGCACATTCCGAACCTTCCAATCTTGACTCAAACGCACCATCGCCTCATATACAGAAGAATCACCATGTGGGTGATAGTTACCAATAACATTACCGACTGTCTTTGCCGATTTACGAAACCCTTTATCAAAGGTGTTGCCTTCCACATGCATAGCATATAAGATACGCCGCTGTACAGGCTTTAATCCGTCCCGCGCATCCGGCAGTGCACGTTCTTGGATAATATACTTACTATATCTTCCAAAACGATCACCAATTACATCTTCTAGAGGTAAGTCCCGAAATTTTTCAAGTGCACTCATCCTTCAGTAACCTCCTCGGAGACGGTAATATTTTCATTTTCTAAAATCGTATCATCTTCTTCTAAACCGAATGCTACATTACTTTCAATCCATTTACGACGCGGTTCGACCTTATCACCCATTAGCGTAGTAACACGTCGCTCCGCTCTTGCGATATCATCAATCTTAACGCGGATTAATGTCCGTGTTTCTGGGTCCATTGTGGTATCCCATAGCTGGTCTGCATTCATTTCGCCAAGTCCTTTGTAGCGCTGAATGATATAGCCTCTACCAACTTTTTTAATAGCTCCTTGAAGCTCATCCTCGTTCCATGCATATTCGATTATTTCTTTTTTCCCTGAGCCTTTACTTACTTTATATAGCGGTGGAAGGGCAATAAACACTTTACCTGCTTCAAGAAGCGGCTTCATATAACGATAAAAGAAGGTAAGCAATAGAACTTGGATATGGGCACCGTCTGTATCAGCATCTGTCATAATGACAATTTTGTCATAATTGATGTCTTCGACTGTAAAATCGGCACCAACGCCTCCGCCAATTGCGTGGATAATCGTGTTAATTTCTTCGTTTTTGAAAATATCAGAGAGTTTCGCTTTTTCTGTGTTGATAACTTTTCCACGGAGTGGAAGGACAGCTTGAAAACGGCGGTCACGGCCCTGCTTGGCAGAACCTCCCGCAGAATCACCCTCTACTAAGTAGAGTTCATTCTTTTGCGGGTTCCGTGATTGTGCCGGTGTCAGCTTTCCAGAAAGGACGGTTTCTCCTCTTTTCTTCTTTTTACCGCTTCGTGCATCCTCGCGGGCTTTTCTTGCTGCTTCCCGGGCCTGATACGCTTTAATCGATTTTTTGATTAATAAGGAACTAATATCAGGATTTTCTTCTAAGAAGTAGGATAAATGTTCAGAAACAACGGAATCTACTGATGATCTCGCTTCACTCGTACCGAGTTTTCCCTTTGTTTGTCCTTCAAATTGTAACAGTTCTTCTGGGATTCTCACGGAAATAATCGCGGATAATCCTTCACGAATATCGTTACCGTCTAAATTTTTGTCTTTTTCCTTAAGAAAAGCAACTTTGCGGGCATAGTCATTGAATACCCTAGTCATGGCGGTTTTGGCTCCGGCCTCATGTGTACCGCCATCCCTTGTTCTTACATTGTTAACAAACGACAAGACATTTTCAGAATATCCATCATTGAATTGAAATGAAAATTCTACTTCAATCCCGTTTTGAGATCCTTCAAAACTGACAACTGGATGGAGTGTCTCTTTATCTTCGTTTAAGTATTCAACAAAAGCCTCAATACCATTATCATAATGAAAAACTTCGTGAATATCATTACGCTCATCAATAATTTCGATTTTTAAACCTTTTAACAAGAAAGCTGATTCTCTCAGCCGTTCACATAGAGTTTCAAGGTTATAGGTAGTGGTCGAGAATATGGTTGGATCAGGCTTAAAATGAATCGTTGTCCCCGTTTGATTCGTTTTGCCGAGTTTTTCGAGTGTTGTGACCGGTTTACCGCCATCCTCGAAACGTTGTTCATATACGAAGCCATCTCGTTTAATTGTTACGATTAACCATTCAGATAAGGCATTTACGACTGATGCACCTACACCGTGCAAACCACCGCTGGTTTTGTAGCCGCCCTGGCCAAATTTACCGCCGGCATGGAGCACAGTTAAAATCACCTCAGGTGTTGGTTTTCCCATTTTATGCATACCTGTAGGCATTCCTCTACCCTTATCCATAACACTTATGGAATTATCTTTGTGTATTCTTACAATGATTTGATCACCGAATCCGCCTAGTGCTTCATCTACAGAGTTGTCAACGATCTCATACACAAGATGATGAAGACCCCGTGAATCAGTGCTGCCAATGTACATACCTGGGCGTTTTCTAACTGCCTCAAGACCTTCTAGTACCTGGATGGCATCATCATTGTAGTCAAAAGCTTGCTGATTTCTTGCCACTAAAATACCCCTTTCATACCTAAAAAACATAAATGGCGTTCACCGCCATTTTCACAATTAATTAGTAAAACATTCGTTTAAAAGAGTTCATTATCCTTTAAATTTATCCAATAGAACTAATGTTTGCCACATTTATTTTAACACATCTTCTTGCGGCGTCTATGCTTAATTGTAGCGATTAATTTCGATTTGGCAAATATGTATTTAAAAACAACATTTTTTTGTAATACAATTTTAGCTGTTTACAGGGGGTGAAAAATAAAAAAACTGCTAAAAAATAGCAGTTCTTTATCTTGTCATTGCATATTCAATTTTAATGCAGCGATCCATAATGACGGTATACCCCTTTTCTTTTAAAAATTGATAGGCTTCTTCATTTGCAAGACCGAGCTGGGCCCAATATATGTCGGCATCAATCTCATCAAATTCTTTTGCGACATCGAACAATTGTTCGGAACGTCGGAAAACATTGACAATATCTACATGCCCCTGGATATCTTTTAAAGAAGCTACTGCCTTAACACCTAGGACATTGTCAACAGCTGGATTCACAGGGATAATTTCGTATCCTGCATCTTGCATAACTTTTGATACTTGGTAGGAAGCCTTTGCAGGATTGTCGCTTAAGCCCACAACAGCGATTCTCTTTGCCTTATTCAAAATAGCACCAATTTCCTCACGGCTTGGATTTTCAATTGCCATCATTACCACTCCTTGGAATTATTATCTTTATTTTACCCTTTTTGATAATAAAAGCCAAAATAAAACGCTTGCAAAATCGAAAAGCGAAAGCGCCTTGACCAGGGGCGCAAGGCTACAGTCGAGCCTTCTTGACGGATTGATTTAAAAGTGGAGGCGACTGTCCTGGGACTCTAGGCTAAGACGCACCATGCAAGTAGGCGCTTTTTGCCTTCTTCAGGGGGTGGATTATGACTCGAGTCCAAAGGAGCCGGAACTGGATAAGCTTATGACCCCGGGCCCCTAGGCGCTGTAGCTAGCCGTTTAATTGGGAGCTTACCTTAAGAAACAGAGATTAGTTCTTGTTTCGCTGTTTCATTTACTTTTGGTATTGAGACGCAAAACCGGGCACCATGTTTTTGGTTTTCTGCCATAACCAATCGGTTCATATTTTCTAGTATCATCTTAGTCAAAAAAAGGCCCAAACCTGTTCCTTGCGGCCTCGTTGTAAAATAGGGATCAAAAATTTTATCTAGGAGCTCAGGCTCTATTCCCCCGGCATTATCCGTGATTTCGGCTGTAATAAATTTTGATGTTTCACGTAATTTTATCGTTATTTTTCGATCCTTAATATCCTTTTGAATAAAGGCATCGCGGGCATTGGTTAAAATGTTCAACACCACTTGACTATATTCGTTTGGGAAGCCGTATGCCATCAGCTCACCCCGATATTCAAATTCCATTCTAATCCCATAATATTTTAGACTGGAGGAAAAAATCGACAAAGCGTCCTCAATTGAACTTCCAATCGAAAAAGGGCCCCTTTCGTTATTCGGTTTGTAAAATTTCCGAAAATCATTGATGGTACGGGACATATGTTTGATCTGAATCATGCTTTCCTTCGTGAATTTATCAATATAGATTTCATCAAGCTGACCAAACTCAAATTCCTCCCGTACATCTTGGATGATTAGGGATAAGCTATTTAAGGGCTGGCGCCATTGATGGCCAATACTGGCTATCATTTCCCCCAGCGCAGCAAGACGAGAATGCTGAATAAGGAGACGATCTTTTTGTCTGTTTTTTTCTACTTCATCTTGAATCTTTTTTTCTAGGTTTCGATTAATGGCTTCGTACTTTTCCGCTAAATCTCGATAACAACGTTCACTGTCTTTCAGCTTCTTCATCAGGATACGGCTCTTAAAAACATATAAATAAATAGTGAAAATGATATAACCAATCATCAAGGATAAGCTAATATATATGTATATCATAATTGCCGCCCCCATACTCTTCTTAGGTGTATAATGTTACACAGTTTCGTCCATTATTTTTTGAAGAGGTTAAGGCGTGTTCGGCCTCTGCGAGTAATTCACTTTTTGTTTTTCCCGAAGCAAATTCAGCAACTCCAAAGCTGCAGGTAACCTTTCCGATTTTAAGAAAATCGTATTCTTCAATAATCGAACGGATTGAATCGGCTAAAACAACAGCATTTTTTCCAACTGTCTCAGGAATAAGGAGGATGAATTCCTCTCCTCCCCAGCGGGCTAAAATATCGCACTCGCGAATCCGCTGTTGAACAATGGTCGATACTGTGATTAACACTTTATCTCCTGCTGTGTGACCTATTTGATCATTGAGTGTATGAAAGAAATCAATATCCATTAAAATAAGTGAGAAGGCCCGATTAAATTGTTCGGAACGCCTCATTTCGCTGGCCAAAATTTCCTTGAATTTCTGACGGGTATAACTGCTCGTCAATGGGTCCAGCATAGCTAAATGATCCTTTTCTCGACTTTCTTTCTCAATATCTGTAAGCACGAATAAGGTTTGATTAGTACCTGGGATGGGTCCTGCTTTCATCACATAGTTATAATCGTTTCCATGTGGTCCTTTCCAACGAACTTTTGCCATGTTTTTTCCGCTGGAAGTAAACTCCTCTAACCAACGCCCTTTATCCTTGGGATAAAAATAATGAGGATCCTCGACAAAAAAACTTGCCAGAAATTCACTTTGATAACCTGTTGGATTATTTTTGTGAATACTTATACCCGTTACATTGGTTAAAGCTTGATTCCATTCTACAATCTCTCCGTTTTCAATTATAAAAATGAGATTATCCTGAAAATCAAGAATAATACGAATAAGATTCTTTTGTTTTTCAAGCTCTTTTTCGAGCTGAATTTGGTAAACGGATTTTTGAATCGCTTGTAACAGTAAATCCAAATCAATCGGTTTTAAAATAAAATAGTTGACATTACTTTCAATCGATTGGACAAAAAAATCATTATCATCATGTGCGGTGGTAACAATGATTTGGACCTTTTCGTTATGTGCATGGATGTTTTTTATCATCTCTAATCCGCTCATTTGATCCATTTTTATATCAGCAATAATTAAATCCGGTTTATATTTTTGATAGAGTTGTAAACCTTCGACACCATCAATAGCAACATGAATATTGGCAAACCTTCGATTTAAAACCCGCAGGAGTTTCTCGCGGGAAAACCTTTCATCTTCTACATATAAAACCC
Source organism: Neobacillus cucumis (assembly GCF_023715505.1). The sequence continues at coordinate 40,216 of NZ_JAMBOH010000012.1, forward strand.
TTATATCTGGGTATTGGTAGTAAGGATATTGCAGAACACTTCTTTTCATGGGTTCATCACCTCTTTCATCGTTAGTATAAAATTATGTAAGAAAACCGATCTTTTACCGTCTAGATAAGGCCGGTTCTTTTGATGATCATTAGATTTTTCTTTATTATAGGTTCCCATTTCCCGGCATTCAATCGATTTATCAACCGTTCCTAAATTCTCAATTGCTTTGTAATAAATTTGACTTTTTTTGTCCTTACTTTTGACTCAATAATCAATTTCCCCAGTGAAAAGCATTTTTAGAGAACCATTTTGACCAACTTTTTTTTACTTCTCTTTTAAACTTATCTTTGAAAGGAATAGTACTTTTTCACAAATCCATGGTAAAATAGAAGAACTGGATCTTTTATTGAAGGAGAAATTTTGAATGGTTCAAATAATTTTGGTCTTGATCCTAGCCTATTTACTTGGCTCCATTCCATCTGGGCTAATAGTTGGAAAGGTATTTTACAAAACCGATATTCGGGAGCATGGAAGTGGGAATTTAGGAGGTACGAACACGTTTCGAACGCTCGGGGTTAAAGCGGGCTTAGCGGTAACGCTTGCTGATATTCTAAAGGGCACATTAGCAGCTGCTCTTCCCTTGATCTTCCATCTTGATATAAATCCATTGTTGGCAGGGATTTTTGCGGTTCTGGGACATACCTATCCGATTTTTGCGGGATTTCGTGGTGGAAAAGCAGTTGCAACATCTGGCGGGGTCGTATTGTTAGCAGCACCTTATATGTTTTTGACGGTTATTGTGGTATTTTTTATTTGTTTATACATAACCAAATATGTATCCTTATCCTCCATGGCTGCAGGTATTACTGCTGTCTTATATGCCGTCGTTTCAGGATTTGTCCGTAATTGGGACATCCCTTTATTAGTTGTGGTACTCTTGATGGCATCATTTGTTATTTACCGCCACAGGGCTAATATTAAAAGAATTTTAAATAAAACAGAACCAAAAATTAAATGGCTATAAAGGGACATTATGTCTCTTTATAGCCATTTTTCACATATGCAATAGTTGAAACCGTTTATTCCCTAGTACATCTGATACATAATCCAGTTTCGTATGATTAAAGTAAACCATATCTTTTTCATGAATAATCACAGTAAGATGATCAAATTGGTAAGTACGATCTCCCTCAATCTTCCGCTCTTCCAGAGACAGATTTAATTTAGGTCCGCCTCAGCCAATCCCCATGGTTAGTCGCAGGAAAAGCTGCTCATCAGCTGTTACCTTTTCTTGGACAACAATTTCGGATAATTTCAGGTAAGCACTATTTGTTAGTTTAAACATGTCCTATTCCTTTCAAAACTTTTTTAGAAAATTTTAAGAATAAATGTAAAATTATACTTAAATATAATATAGTAACATCAAGAAGCACAAAAGTAATTTGCTTATTAGTCTAGTGATTAAAGGAGACATTATGAAGAAAAAGGCGATTTTACCTTCAATGTTCATTATTATAGGTTGTATTACGACTGCGGCTGTTCTCATCATACAGCAAAAGCAATCTGCAAATCAGGAAAATAAAATTTATAGTGTACAAAAACATTCGATACGGCCATCATTTAATGTTAATCGAGATGTAACTCTGACTGAAAAAATAACCATTGGGGCGGTTGGAGACATCCTAATTCATAACCCTGTATATCAAGATGCCTTTAACGGTGCTGATTATAGTTTTGATCCTATGTTCGATCCGGTAAAATCAATCCTTGAAAAACCTGATATTCTAACTGCCAATCAAGAAAGCATGTTAGGAGGACTAGAATTGGGCCTTTCCGGATATCCGAGGTTTAATAGTCCACATCAGGTTGCTAATGCCCTGATCCATTCAGGCGTGGATATTGTTTCAACCGCCAATAATCACTCCTTGGATAAAGGAGAAAAGGGAATCCAATCAGAATCTGCCTACTTAGATCAAATTGGTTTACCCCATGTTGGAAGCTTTATTGATCCAATGGACCGTCAAAGATTACGGATTATCAATAAAAATGGGATTAAAGTTGCCTTCTTATCTTATACATACGGAACGAATGGCATTCCAATTCCAAAAGGGAAAGACTATCTTGTTAATGTAATTGATAAAAATGCCATGAAAGCAGAAATCAGACGGGCAAAAAGTAATGCCGACGTGGTAGTAATGAGTATTCACTGGGGGAATGAATACCAACGAATCCCATCAAAAGAACAAAAGGATTTAGCACAATTTCTGGCAAATGAAGGAGCGGATATTATCTTTGGCTCCCATCCGCATGTACTCCAGCCAATGGAATGGATTAATAGAACAGATGGCAGAAAATCGTTTGTTATCTATTCACTTGGAAATTTTATTTCCGCACAGCACGGAAAGTATAGGGATATTGGTGGTTTAGCGACGATTGATATCACAAAAAAGATTGCCGCCGAGGGCAGCAAAATTGAGATTTCCAATCCAGTTTTTACACCCTCATATGTTGCAAGTCAGAAAAACAAAAGCTTTCGCGTTGTTCCCCTTGAAAGGGCTGAGAACTACGGGCTAAAAAATGCCCAAGCCAAATATGATGAAATTAAAAAACATATGTACCAGTGGATTCAATAAGAAAAGCGCAAGGCGCCCGCCTATTGGCGACAAGCACAAGACGAGCCGGCCGAAATGTTCTTTAACCTTTTGGACGGATTGGCTTGTGACCTCGAGCCGATGGCGCTTGGAGCTGGACAATTCTCGAAGGCAAAATTTATATCTTCTTATCTGATAAGAAAAACCGGCACGCTTGATCACCTACTCCTCAAGTGTGCCGGTTTTTTGCCAAATATGTTCAATTAAGCCCTCTTTTTCTAAAATTTCGGTTTGCCGCTCACCTAGTAAATCAAAATGGGAGTAACCATCCTGGCGGTGATGAATCCATTCTTTTTTTAACCCGTACTTTTTACCCCATTCAGCTAATTTATCAAGGTCAAGACATCCAACTTTTGTGACGGTTTTGCAATCAGGAAAGCGATCATCCAGCCAATAATGAGTCAAAAACGCAATTTTTCCCTGATCAATGTTCTTTTTCCATTCGTTTAGTTCATTGCGGTTTATTCCAAAAGCCAACAGTAACACCTCATTTCTTGTTGAAAGGTTAACTTTAAAATGAGATTATTTTTTCTTTATTTCTTCATATTTCAAATACCATTCCGGAAAAGCTCTTTTAAAGGAAGTCGGTTTAAAGTTATCCTTTTTCACAATAATATGGGTCGAAGTCCCTTCTGCACAGACCTCCTCCTCCCCGTTTACAATGGTATAAGTATAAATGGTCTTGATTCCATCATTTAATGTTACCCATGTTTTTACAAAGGCCTTGTCTCCATATCTTAATGGTTTTTTATAGGTAATATTAATATCATAGACAGGAGCATAGTAACCCGATTCCTCCATGGCAAGATAGCTATAGCCGATGTCCTCGATAAAACCTGTCCGGCCTAGCTCAAAAAATTTTAAATAATTAGCATGATAAATGACACCCATCATATCTGTATCCGCATAATACAGTTGGATTTCCCTAGTTGAGACAAAATAATTTCCCACTATAAACCTCCCTTTCATTGTTAGTATACTGAAGTTTTATCAAGTGCTTTTTCGATATCCTCCAGTTCCAGTAACAGCGCTTTTTCTAATAGACCTTCTTCCTCTACTCCATCCATTAACCGTAATGCTTGTGCCTGTATCATTTCATCCACTAAATTGGTAGCAAATCGGCCATTACCTTTAAAACTTTCAGCTTCCATTGTTTGAAGCAGTAAGTTTTTTGCGTCTTCTGTAAGCTGATACTGAAACTTACCCGCATAGTTGATCATGATTTCAAGTAACTCTTCATTTGTATAGTCAGGGAAAAGGAAGAACTTTTTAAAGCGGGAACGAAGCCCTGGATTACTCTCAAGCAGTTGATTCATTTCATTAGGATAACCAGCTAAAACGACCACCAAATTTTCATTTTGTTTTGTCATTTCATCCACAAGAGTATCGATGACCTCTTTTCCAAAGTCACCTGCTGTTTGACTAATTAATGAATAGGCCTCATCAATGAAAAGAACCCCGCCTAAGGCTTCCTTAATTTTTTGCTTCGTTTTTCCAGCTGTTTGACCGACATAGCCAGCAACAAAATCAGCCCGGCTCGCCACAATGAGATGACCTCTTTTTAAAATACCGCATTCCTTTAAAAACTCCGCATAAATTTTAGCTACAGTTGTTTTCCCTGTACCTGGGTTTCCCGTAAAAACAGCATGCAGTTGAATCGGTACGGCAGGGAGGCCCTTCGATCTTCTGAATTGCTGCATTTTGACGAACGATATAAGTGATTTTAGCTCTATTTTTAAGTTGGTCAAACCGGTTAATTGGTTCAATTGTTCCTGCGGTGATTCCATAATACTCTCATTCTCGGTTTGAAAGTCTTCTTGGTCAAGCAGCATCATATCTAAAATGTCGCCATCGGCAGTGTTATGTGACCCTTTTTTAAAAATGGCATCCAAAACAATATTGTGGACCGTTCTGGCGTTACCAAAGCTATCATCTACCCGTTCCTTTTCAAGACGGTGATGAATTTCAATTTTAGATTCCTCTGTTAAAAGATAATCATTTTCGGCTGCAACTAACTCGGCAATATCAATTAGTTCTTCGTTAGAGTAATTAGGCAAATGAATAAAGTTGGACTGCGGGAATCTGCTTCGCAGCCCTGGATTCCCATTTAAAAAGGAACGCATCTCATCTGGGTAGCCAGCTAAAATGACGGCGAATTTTCCGCCATATTCACTGCTTGTCATTAATGAAACAAGCGTATCAATGGCAGCTTGTCCATAGTCATTTCCCGTTTGACCTTCACGTTTTAAGCTATAGGCTTCATCAATAAATAAAACGCCGCCAATCGAGCGTTCAACAATCGAACGGACATTTTCTTCCGTTTGCCCGACAAAAGAACCAACGAGTTGCGAGCGATTCGTTTCAATGACTTCCTCCCTTGGTAATACCCCGAGTTCATGATAAATCTTCGCTAATAATCTAGCTAAGGTTGTCTTTCCTGTCCCAGGATTCCCGGTTAAAATCATATTAAGACTAAGCTCATCTTTAATCTGAAAGCCCAGTTGTTTCCGTTGTTTTTGGTACTTAAGAAACCGGTAAAAATCGTTAATGCGTTTCTTTACTAAATCCATCCCTACCATATTTTGCAGCTGATCTAATGCATTCTCTGGTTTTGCAGCAGGGGTTTCTTCCTCTACAAATTGCTGTTGCCATGTCTGTTTGATTTCTTCTAAATTAGACATATGTATTTTTAAATCATCATAATAGGTCGAAGTATGGAAAACCCCTGTTATCGATTGATTGTATTCCTCAGCCGCTTTTAACAAGCTTCCTGTTTCCTCAATCGCAGATGAAAGCAGTTCGGAAAGTCTTTTATATCTTTGTAAAAGTTCGTCCAAATCGATTTTTGAGACAGTATCAATGATTTTCTGCAATTCCTGAAGGTGTTCATCCGCTTCGGCTAAAAATCGCTGACATACTTCAATATACTCTTCCGCGGTTTTCTTTTTAGCTGTACGATTATCCGTTTCCCGTATGGACGGAAACGTTAATGGTGTCAATAAATGATGCATCTTCTTCCAGTCAGATTGAACAGTATGTTCCTTTGCTTTTTGGTTTAGGGGATTTAGTTTTAGTGCTTTTTCTAACCAAACCGCGGCGATGGAGTCATCTTTATGATCATGGAGTCTTGATAAAGCGCCAAATGTTAACAGTTTTGATAATGTTACAGGATTTGTTTCCTGACGGATAGCGGCTAGTAAGTTTGCCTCTTCAGTAATAAAACCGGTTTCATTCAGTTCTTGTTCCCACTGTTGAATCTGCATGATGGAATAAGAACGGTTGTTTTCTAATTGATTCAAAATCATCACTCTTCTATTTAAAATTCTTGTACTAGGTTTTACTCACTATCTTACCATAACAGGTTCTCCTAGATAAAATGAGAGGTCTCAAAAAGGACCTGCTCAGATAATGAACAGGTCCTGGGAGGGGAAATTAACCTTGGTTGTTTGCCTCATCTTTAATTTCAGAACGGAAAGAATCGATGCTTTCACGCCTGCGTTCATTCTTAGCTTGAATTTGTTGCTTTTGTGTTTCACTGTCTGTTAAAGCAAGTGATTCTTCGGCAGCTTCCATATTTTCAATAGTATTTGTAATCATCGCTTGAAGTTTTTCAACATTATCGCTGCGGTCATCGGGATTTGGTTTGTTGTTGTAGGTCATTTTCAAAATCCTCCTAAAGGTGTATTTGGTACAGATATAGTTTGTAACGGAAAGCAAAATTTATCACAGGAGAATCAAGGGAAACTTAAAACAAAAAGACCCGTAAGGCTGGTGCCTGACGGGTCTTATATACATAGCATTATTCGCCTTTAGTTTGAATGACCTGAGCATGCTTCCCAGAAGTATCATTCATTTTTTTCCCATTATTGCCACTAAATCCTCTTGGTTGAGTACCTAAATGGCTTGGTGAGAAATGCTTAAAATCTTTTTTCGGATTACCCATGTTTCAATCCCTCCTTATTATCATTTTACCCATAAGGAGGGGAAGCATGATTGGAAACAAATGTGATTACTCAGCTTTGCCGAGCCGCTTTTCTTCTAATCGCTGTTCAATTTTTTCCATAGCAGCACTGTCTTTCATTAATTGTGATTTATTTTCTAATACTAGTTCTGCGAATGAGCGTTTTCTAGGTTTTCTCATTGTTATCACCTTCCTTATTTCCTATTGTAACAATTATTATTCCCTGAAACGGTTGCAATTATTACAACTTTTTGAAAATTTGTTCGAAAAGCGAAAACGCCTTAAACAGAGGCTTATGTCCTCGAGAACCTAGACACTGAAACTGGACAATTTTCAAAGTACAAAAAAAGACATTGGCATATGCCAACATCTCTTGTTTAATTTAATGCTTGTGTATATTTTTTCATGACATCAAGCTTCATTGCGCCAGTATATTTGTTTTGGATAATCCCTTTACTATTAATAAAATAAGTCGTCGGGATTGAAAGAATTTGATACGCTTCATTAACTTTGTCTTCTGCATCTAGAAGGATTGGGAACGTTATTTTATTTTCATTAACAAATCCTTGCACATCTAATTGAGGATCGATATTAACTGCTAAAATAACGGTATCATCACCAATTTGTTTAGAAAACTGCTCCATTTCTGGCATTTCGGCTTTACAAGGCGGACACCATGTCGCCCAAAAGTTCAGCATGACTTTTTTCCCTTTTAGTTGTGATAACTTTACGGTGTCTCCGGTTAACGTTTTAAGCTCAAAATCAGGTGCTGAAGCCCCAATCGAAAGTCCTTCTTTAGCTGCCGATGCTTCTGTCGCTGTTTTAGGAGTATCAGTCTTTTTATCCATCGCTTGAACAATCGCAACTGTCAGTAAACTAACGAGTACGACAGCAGCAATCACCTTTTTAATCATCCCGGAACCTCCTTTGTTTCTACTTTAGCTATAATGATTTTACACTATAAACTCAGTTGAAACAAAATAACTGTATGCCAATGTAGTGACAAGTTTTAAAATTTATTTTTTAAATTCCGTTTTTGTTGAAGTAGAAGGTTAAATTCTTGATCTAAAACAGGGTACTTTGGATCTTTTTGATCGATCATCGATAATTGTCCTAAAATTAGCGCAATCTTGTTTTCAATAATCAATAAATCATCTTCTCCATTATTCCCATTATCTTTCTCAGGGTTTATATATTCATCCGGTGTCTTTTCTACTCGTTTAACCCGTTGGTCCTCAAAGACAAGCAGACGATCACATAATTTATTAAGAAAATAATAATCATGGGATACGGTGAGGATGGTTCCTGTGAATTCAGCTAACGTTTTTTCAAGCTGTTCCCTGCTTGCTAAGTCAAGATGATTGGTGGGCTCATCGAGAATGAGAACATCGTATTCATTCATTAGTAAATCAGTCAGTTTAACCCTCGTTCGTTCTCCTAGACTCAATGTCTCAATCGGCTTTAGGATATGTTGTTCCGTAAGACCTAAATTCGCTAATAAGGTTCTGGCTCTAAGGATGTCTTGTCTGTCAGTAAACCCAAGTGCTTCTAGTGCATTTTTATCAGCAGGCAGATCGTCTACATCTTGTCTCAAATAAGCAATTTTTAGTGAATCACTTTTCCAAATTTCACCCTCAAAGCGGGTCTCTTCACCTAAAATCATCTTGATTAAGGTTGTTTTCCCACTGCCGTTATCGCCTAAAAGACCGATTCGCTCCCCCTGATTAATATAAAACTGCGAACCATGGAATAGGGTACGGTCACCAAATTTTATTGAAAGATTCTTTGCCTCGATAATACGCTTTCCTCTTTTCCCGCTTGCATCAAACTGGAATCTAACGGTGCTATCTTCTAGTGGCTTCTCGATTCTATTTTTGGTCAATTCACTCTCCAATCGTTTCATTTTTGATTTAACTTGGCTGTCGCGCTTTTTAGCCTTCGCCCGATGAAATTCTTTAATCCCAAATTGCCTTTTGGAGGGGCCTGAGCCTTTCTTAGTTGAATCACGGTGGGCCTTTTCAGACCACGACTTTAATTGCTCCATTTGTGATTCAACTAGTTCAATCTGGCGCTGCTGGACGTGATACGCATGCTGCTGGTTTTCGAACCTTTTTTGTTTTTCAATTAGAAAATTACTATAATTTCCGTTGTAAAAATGCAGTTTGCAATTTGCTAATTCAAATATTTGCGTAACGGATTGATCCAGGAAGTGGCGATCATGAGAGATGACCAGGACTGGTCCATCAAAGTTTGCTAATTCAGATACCAGCCAGTTTATTCCTTTAAAATCCAGATGGTTAGTAGGCTCATCTAGGATTAAAAAATCAGGTTTCGAGGCCCAGAGGTCCGATAGCGCAAGTTTTAGCTTTTCTCCGCCGCTTAAATGCAACAGGCGTTCTCCGTTCCAGTCATAAACCTTATTGAGACCTAACTCCTTTGTATATTGGTATAAGTCTTCTCCATTATTTAAGTGATGCTGTCCGAATCCACTAATTTCAAAATCAATAGACTGTGATAGGTATCCTATTTTTATGTGATCGGACTTTTCAATGGTTCCCTTATCAGGACTAAGTGTGCCGAGCAGAAGTTTGGCCAGGGTTGTTTTACCGGAGCCATTACCTCCGACAAGCCCGATGCGATCTCCACTTTTTATATCAAATTGAATATTTTCAAGAATCTTTCTTAGTTGAATACTTTTATCTAGTCCACTGACTTTTAGAACGACTTTTTGATTTGTAAACATAAAAAAACCCCCTTCATTTGAACCTGAAAGAGAGTGTTATGTCATTTAATGTTATATACCCATGAAAATCCAAAGACAAATAAACCCTATGAAGGATTCTTTGCAGTGATTAGATATAAACGATCAGGACATAAAAAAGGACATACTCATCCTATTCTTCAGGTTCAACATTTTCGTAAATTTCGAATAATGTACTGAAAAATAAGATTATAATTTCATGGGCCCTTTGTTCATTCCTTTACGTTTGATAGTTCCATTTTATTTAAAAAGAGATAAATTTGTCAATCATTATATGAAAAAACACCATGCCAATTTTGACATGGTGTTGCGTAACAAGAATTAAGCTTGTAATTTTTCACGAAGAACCATTTGCAGAATTCCACCGTGACGGTAGTAATCAATTTCCACTTCGGAATCAAAGCGTACAAGAACCTCAAATTCTTTCTTGTTGCCAGCTTCGTCAGTAGCTGTTACTTTTACAAGATCACGTGGTTTTACATTTTCGTCTACTTGTACTTCGAAAGTTTCTTTACCATTTAAACCAAGTGATTCAGCGCTGTCGCCATCTTTGAATTGAAGTGGAAGAACGCCCATTAACACTAGGTTAGAACGGTGGATTCGTTCAAAGCTTTCAGCTAGAACTGTTTTAATGCCAAGAAGGTTTGTACCTTTAGCAGCCCAGTCACGTGAAGAACCCATTCCGTAGTCCTTACCAGCAAGAACCATTAGTCCAGTGCCATCAGCTTTGTACTGCATGCAAGCATCATAGATAGATGTAACTTCGCCAGTTGGCCAGTAAGTTGTGAAGCCGCCTTCTGTACCTGGTGCGATTTGGTTACGGATACGAATGTTTGCAAACGTACCGCGCATCATAACTTCATGGTTACCACGGCGGGAACCATAGGAGTTAAAGTCACGAGGCTCAACGCCTTTTTCTAATAAATACTTACCGGCTGGAGTGTTTTTGCCAATAGCTCCTGCAGGTGAGATATGGTCAGTTGTAACAGAATCACCGAACTTGCCGACAACACGAAGCCCGGCTAGAGGCTCAACTGTACCTGGTTCAGGTGATAAGCCTTCAAAGAATGGCGGGTTCGCAATGTAAGTGGAATTTTCATCCCAAGTATATAATGGCTCATTGCTAGTTTTGATTTGGTTCCAGCGCTCGTTGTCACCGAACACATTCTCGTATTCTCTACGGAATAATTCTGGTGTAACAGTGCGTTTTACAACATCGTTTACTTCAGCAGTTGATGGCCAAATATCCTTGAAGAATACATCGTTACCATCTTTATCTTTACCGATTGCTTCATTAGCAAAGTCGATGTTTACAGTTCCTGCAAGGGCGTAAGCAACAACTAATGGTGGAGAAGCAAGGTAGTTAGCTTTTACAAGCGGGTGAATACGTCCTTCGAAGTTACGGTTACCTGAAAGAACAGACGTAACTAATAGATCGTTTTCTGCGATTGTTTTTTCAATCTCTTCTTTTAATGGACCGGAGTTACCGATACATGTTGTACAACCATAACCTACAAGGTTAAAGCCGATTTGCTCTAGGTATGGAAGTAAGCCAGAATCACGAAGGTAACCTGTTACAACCTTTGAACCTGGGGCTAAAGAAGTCTTAACGAATTTAGGAACTTCCATTCCGAGTTCTACAGCTTTTTTCGCAACAAGTCCTGCACCAACTAGAACATATGGGTTCGATGTGTTTGTACAGCTAGTAATGGAAGCTATTGCAACTGCACCTGTTTTAATCGTAGCTTCATCGCCATTATTAAATTTAACCACAGCAGACTTTTCTAGTTCATTTGCTTGTAAACCGAAGCCTTGGTTTCCTTGTGGAGCAGAAACAGCTTTCACGAACTCTTCTTTCATTTGTGAAAGAGGAATTAAATCTTGAGGGCGCTTAGGTCCAGAAAGATTTGCTTCGATTTCAGCAAGATCAATTTCAATGACATCTGTATAAACAGGCTCAAACGAAGGATCAAAGAATAATCCGTTTGCTTTGCAATATTCTTCTACAACTTTAACTTGTTCTTCATCACGTCCAGTTAGGCGCATGTAAGCAAGTGACTCGTCGTCAATCGCGAAGAATCCGCATGTTGCACCGTATTCAGGAGCCATGTTCGCAATGGTTGCACGGTCAGCTAGTGGTAATGAAGACACACCAGGTCCGAAATACTCAACGAATTTTCCAACTACACCATGTTTACGTAATACTTGCGTTACTTTAAGTGCAAGGTCAGTAGCTGTTGCACCGTTTGGAAGCACTCCAGTTAATTTTACACCGACAACTTCTGGGACTGGGAAGTAAGAAGGTTGTCCTAGCATGCCAGCTTCTGCTTCGATACCGCCAACGCCCCAGCCAAGTACGCCAAGTCCGTTGATCATTGTCGTATGGGAGTCAGTTCCTACTAATGTATCAGGATATGTTTCAAGTTCGCCATCAACTTCAGCTACATGTACAACATCTGCTAAATATTCAAGGTTTACTTGGTGAACAATTCCTGTTGCAGGCGGAACCGCACGATAGTTGTTGAATGATTTTTGTGCCCAGCTTAAGAATTGGTAACGTTCAGCGTTACGTTCGAATTCGTAATCCATGTTGATTCTTAATGAATCAGATGAGCCATAGGCATCAACTTGTACGGAGTGGTCAATAACAAGATCGACCGTTTTTTCTGGATTAATTTTGTCAGGGTCCCCGCCAAGGTCAGCCATTGCTTTTCTTAATGAAGCAAGGTCCACTACTGCTGGAACACCAGTGAAGTCTTGAAGGATAACACGCGCTGGTTTAAATGGAACGTCCACTTCTTTTAGCTCTGCTGTTCCCCATTTTGCTAAGTTTTCAACATGTTCTTTTGCGATTACGCGGCCATCATATTGGCGAAGTACAGATTCAAGTAAAACTTTTACGGAATAAGGCAATTTAGATACATTGCCAATACCTGCTTCTTCCAATGCGTTTAAACGGTAGTAATGGTAACGTTTACCGTTAGCCTCGAAGGAAGAACGAGCGTTAAATACATCGTTTTTTACCATGTGTAATTCCTCCTGTTCGTTTTCATACTTAAAATTAACGAAAAGTCTTGAAAGTTTGAATTTTCCCAGTCATCTTCACTTTTCTCACAATTCTTATCTTAATACACCCTATAATATAAGTAAATAACAAGAAAGTTATTGTGATTGATAAGTTTTTCTTATAGTTTTTTATGTATTTTGTTCAGAATATTTTGTAAATCTCAACTATACACAAGTGAATTTAGAATTTTAGGAAAATACCCTTTCGTTAATATTATCGCAAAAAACTTTTATTTTGTCATTATTTAAGTGAAGGGGGAAATATTAATTACAGGAGGTGATTGGAATGGTAAAACGTAAGTCTAATCATGTAATTCCAGGGATGAATGCAGCAAAAGGTCAAGGAAAAGGCGCCGGTTTCAATGAGGAATTTGCCAGTGAACCAGAATTAACTGCAAAAGAAAGAATGAACAACAAAAAACGTAAAAAGAACCAGTAGAAACCAAAAGCGGAAGCGCCTTGAACAGGGCCGACAGGCATAAGACGAGCCAGCTAGAAGGCTGTTTTTTAGCCTTCTTGTCGGATTGGCTAGACCTAAGAGCCCCTAGGCACTGCAGCTGGACGATAGTAAAGCAGGAGGATCTCCCTCCTGCTTTTTTAGTCTTCTTGATTGACTTCTGACACCATAGTTTGAAGATCTTGCTGAAAACGTTGTAATTGTGCCCTCTGATGTTCTGAAGCAACCTCGAGCGCATTTTCGATCTGCTGGTAGGCCTCATTTACCTCATCCTTTAAATGCTTCAGCTGATGACCGTAACTGGCACTGTCACTAACGATCGTCTTATACAGGCCTTGAGCATTTTCGTATCCTTGCTGTGCTGCTTGAAAAGCTTGTTGTTTGTCTTTATTATAAGGATATTTTTGCATTTTCTAATCCACCCCTTCATTTTATATACCGTTAAAATGCACAGAAAAATACAATTTATTCAGCATAAAAACACTTATTGACTGCATCCTAACAGTAGGAGGGATGAAATATGGTGAACAAAAATGATGGAAAAGATATGCGTAAAAATGCGCCAAAACAATCAGGCCAGCCAGAACCCATGAGTGGTTCAAAGAAAGTGAAAAATCGCAACCATTCACGCAATAACCATAATCCTGGACATGATATGTAAATAACAGCGGAAGCGCCTGATTTGATATACTTGGGCGCTTCCGCTTTAATGAGTTATTTAGGAATGATATTTATCAATGCATTAACCAATAGTTCTTCTTCTTCCGTGGAAACGGTTCTTAAATCTATAATAATTTCGTCTTTTTGAATACGGGCAATAATGGCAGGTTTCGTTTCCGTTCGTAATTTTCTGCCGATCTGCTCTGCTGAAAGCTTTTCATGCTTTAGGGCAATAACCATGGTTGGCAGTAAGACATCCGGCATTGTTCCCCCGCCGACTTGGCTTGAGTCTTGAAAAATCGTAGCATTAAAATCGCTCGCTTTTTGTAATAATTTTGTAACAAATAATTGTGCTCTTTCGTCTAATTGATGAATAGAAACTAATAAATCACGAATTGTTGGGATACTTCTCATTGCGGTTTCCCCACGGGCATAATCCATAAGGGTTCCCTCTAGAGCTGCCAATGTCATCTTATCAACCCGAACTACTCTGGCTAATTGGTGCTTTTTCAATTGATCAATAATAGCTTTCTTTCCGGCAATAATCCCTGCCTGTGGTCCGCCAAGGAGTTTATCTCCACTAAACGTAACAACATCCGCCCCCATATTGATGACCTCACTAACAACTGGTTCTTCGCCAATACCATGCTTCTTAAAGTCATAAAGCGCGCCGCTGCCAAGATCCTCATAGAAGATCACATTTTCTTGCCTCTTAGTTAGCTGTACGAGTTCTTCTGATTCAACTGATTTTGTAAAGCCGATCACTTTAAAATTGCTGGTATGCACCTTCATGATGACAGCGGTATCTGGTGACAATGCATTTTCATAGTCATACAAGTGGGTTTTATTTGTCGTGCCGACCTCTTTTAGGATGGCACCGCTTTCCTCCATGATGGATGAAATGCGAAAGGATCCGCCAATCTCAACAAGCTGTCCACGGGAAACAATGACCTCTTTGTCTTTAGCTAATGCCCTTAATACAAGATAAACAGCCGACGCGTTGTTATTGACGACCATTGCTGCTTCAGCGCCTGTAATCTCTTTAATGAGTGATTCTACATGACTATGGCGTGAGCCCCGTTCTCCTTCCTTCAACCTATATTCTAGATTGGAGTAATTTCTTGCCGTTTCAACCACATGCGTAATCGCATTTTCACTTAGTCTTGCCCTTCCAAGGTTTGTATGTAAAATGGTCCCTGTTGCATTGATGACTTTTTCTATCGTATAGGAGAATCGCTTGTGAATATTTTCTTCAAGTGTTTGAAACAATTCTTCCGTAAACTTATTGGTTCCAGGTGTGGCTCCTTGCCATGCCCCTTTTAGTATTGAATCCCTAATTTGATCGAGCACGTCTTTCAGCTGTTTTGTAAGCTGCGGGTGATCAAGTTGATTTTCGTTATAAAGTTTGAGAAAATTCTCATGGTTTTGTAGCTCATGGATGGCCGGTAGTGAACGTAACCATTCTTTCACAATAAAAAACTCCTCCTGTATACTTGCTGCGGGCCGTTTGACTTTTCGTATGGTATAAGGGCATTTTAGCCGCCTGCCATAGACTTTTTACAGCTCGTCCATTGGCAAAATTTCTTTTCCTATTATATCATAACCTTTTCACATTTTAAGTCAGGATAGAATAAAATGAACGAGCAAGGGGGATTAAAATGAGGAAAAAACATCTGCAAAATCAAACCTTTGATTTTGCCTTAGTGGAAAAGTGGCTGGAAAACTATTTTCTAGATCCACTCACAGCTTATTACGACCAAACACAATTTCAAATTGACTTGTTCGAGACCGATCAAGAGTGGATTGTTGAAGCGATTTTAAGTGATTTTGAGGCATCAGATATACAAGTATATATAGAAGAAAAAAAATTAACCATCTCGGCAGCGAAACACCCCCCTTACACAACCCATTATAAACGGTCTCGTTCAATTGATTTTCCATTTTATATTAAAGAACAGGATATATCAGCGGGTTTTACAAATGGTAGATTAGAGGTTTTTATCTCTAAAACGAAAAAAGGATCAGGGAAAAATAGATATATTACTCTACCTTAAACCTGTGTTTAAGGATGATTTTTTCAGTCTAGTTAACATAATATGATTATGTAAATAAAAATAAGCCCTCGTTTTTTGAGGGCTTTTGTCATTTAGTCTTAATAATTTCAATCATTTCTTCAGTATCTGGGAAAACTCCGGTTTCAAGCTTGGAATAAATCTTATCCCCATTAACGGTCACTTCGAAAGCACCGCCTGAACTAGGAATTAGTTCTAATTTTTGTATGTCCCGATAAAAATGGTTAAAAAGCTCTTCCGCGAAACTCGCGGCTTTTGGTGCGTAGTTTCATTGCATACAAAATTCTACAATAACATGATAGTTTTTCACACGTTCACCCCCTATATTTCAGTTTTCCTATATCTAGATAGTAGAAATATTTTACTGTATTCCCTCCCCTTCTGCAAATGTTCTGCATGATTGGTGCGGATTTACACGGAAAGAGGTATACTATGAAAATGGAGGTGGACATGTTGAGTGAACAAGAGAAGATTCGCCTAACCTCTTTTTCGACAAAAGCTGGTTGAGGCTGCAAAATTGGTCCTGAGGACCTGGCGCAAGTTTTGCGTCAATTACCTAAACAAGAACCTGTCCCTGAATTGATTGTGGGGCTTGATACATCAGATGATGCGGGGGTTTATAAATTAACCGACTCCATTGCTCTCATACAAACGGTTGACTACTTTACGCCGATTGTCGATGATCCTTATATGTTCGGTCAAATTACAGCAGCAAATGCGTTAAGTGATGTCTATGCAATGGGTGGTCAACCAAAAACGGTTATGAATATTGTCGGCTTCCCAATTAAAAAGCTTGGAGCTGAAATGCTTTCCGATATCCTTCGCGGTGCGGCTGATAAAGTAAAAGAAGCAGGTGCGATTACGGTTGGCGGTCACTCCATTGATGACCAAGAACCTAAGTTTGGTTTATCTGTAACGGGGATCGTTCACCCTGACAAGGTATGGAAAAATATCGGCGCCAAACCTGGTGATGTTCTAGTGTTAACTAAACCGATTGGCGTTGGGATCTTAACCACTGGTATTAAAAGAAGTGCCGTAACTCTTGAACAAGAGCAGTTGGTTACAGAAACAATGGCAATGCTCAATAAGACGGCAGCTGAAGTATTGACCAATTATCAACCGCATTCTGTAACAGATGTAACGGGATTTGGTTTGCTTGGTCATGGCAGTGAGATGGCACGCGGCAGTGATGTGAGCTTTGAAGTTTACTGGAGTCAGGTGCCAATTTTGGAAGGTGCGGTTGAATTAGCGAAAAACGGTGTTGTTCCTGGAGGTTCTAAGTCCAATCATAAATGGATCAGTGATGATACGGTTTATGAGGATATTGCTTCAGAAGAGCAGCTTGTCCTTTGTGATGCAATCACTTCAGGCGGCTTGCTGGTTTCCATGAATGAAGTGGAAGCGAGAAGTTATGTGGACCAACTACATGCAAGCGGTGTTGTCCAAGCAGCGATCGTTGGCCGTGTCATAGAAAAACAAGAGAAACTTATTTATGTAAAAAGATAAACAGCGAAGCTGATCAGGCTCGCTGTTTCTTTTTTTTTGCTGGTTTGGTTTCCTACTTTTGGAAAATAAGCCATAAACTCATGAAAATGAGCCAAACATTAATAAAATGAGCCAAACACATGTAGAAATGGACCATACCCGGTTAAAAATCAGCCATAAAATCAAAAAAATGAGCCAAACGTGTTAACACAATCAAAAACCTGGGCCATTTTGGCTCAGGTTTCGATAATTTATAATTTCTCCCGCAGCTTCTCAATCATATCCTGCGTCATTTTATCCAAATCATATTCACATTTGAAGCCCCACTCTTCCCTCGCTGCACTAGCATCAATCGAATCTGGCCAGCTCTCGGCAATTCTCTGCCGAGCGGGATCTACCTTATAGTTAATCTCAAACCCTGGTATATACTTAGCGATACTCGCAGCAATATCCTCGGGGGCAAAACTCATCGCTGTGACATTAAAAGAATTACGGTGCTTGAGTTTAGATGGACCCGCCTCCATTAAGTCGATAATGGCGTTCAATGCATCCGGCATGTACATCATGTCCATAAAGGTACCTTTATTAAGATAGGAAGTATATTTTCCGTTTTTAACTGCTTCGTAATAAATTTCAACAGCATAGTCTGTTGTTCCCCCTCCAGGAAGGGTAACATGTGAGATTAGGCCGGGGAAACGCAATCCGCGTGAATCGACGCCAAATTTGTAATAATAGTAATCAGCTAACAATTCTCCGGCAACCTTATTGACCCCATACATTGTAGTCGGCCGCATAATGGTATCCTGAGGAGTATTATTTTTAGGTGTGGATGGTCCAAAAGCTCCAATTGAGCTAGGTGTGAAAAATTGGGCTTTCAGCTCCTTCGCCGTTTCAAGAGCATTCATCAGACCGCCCATATTTAAATTCCAAGCAAATACAGGTTTTGCCTCGGCTGTTGCTGAAAGGAGCGCAGCTAAATGCATCACTGTATCAACTTTGTATTTTTTGGCCGTCTCCATCATTTTGTTTAAATCAGTTACATCTACTAATTCAAAGGGGCCACTTTGGGCAGCTTCACTATCATTCTTCTTAATATCAGTAGCAATGACATGATCTGCTCCATAAATCTCCCTTAATCTTAATGTTAATTCTGATCCAATCTGCCCTAATGCGCCTGTGATTAAAATCCGCTTCATTGTTTCTCCGTCCTCTTCCCTTATGCTGAAAAATTCTGTATTAATGTATGGATACGTTACTTAATTGTGTAGAGTGTCTCTGTTTTCGTTTAAATAACGCCCATTTCCTTGCCGACTTTTTCATAAATGGCAATCGCTTGATCGAGCATTTCCTTAGAATGAGCGGCAGTTGGCATATTGCGGACGCGCCCAGTCCCCTTTTGTACAGTTGGAAACACGATCGCTTTTGCGTAAACTCCTTCTTCATTAAGACGTTTACTAAATTGTTGTGTGAGCGACTCGTCACCGATGATGCATGGTGTGATGGGAGTTTCGCTGTTGCCAATATTAAACCCTAGTTGTTTTAATCCCTTTTTCAAGTAATGGCCATTTGCCCACAGCTTCTTATTAAGATCGGTGCTTTCCATTAGGATTTCAATAGACCTTTTACATGCTGCCACGTCTGCAGGAGTTAAGGAGGTGGAAAATAGGAACGGGCGGCTGCGAACCTTCAACCAGTCAATCAGATTTTTCTTGCCAGCTACATAACCTCCAACAACACCTATAGCTTTTGATAAGGTCCCAATCTGAAAATCAATCTTATTGGAAAGCCCGAAATGCTTAACGGTCCCTGCCCCTTCCCCAAGGACGCCGGATCCGTGGGCATCATCTACATACGTAATTAAGTCAAACTCCTCTGCAATGTTTACGATTTCAGGTAATAAGGCAATATCACCATCCATTGAAAATACGCCATCGGTAATCACCATAATCTTGTTATATTGACCAAATTCCTTTGCTTCTTTGGCTTTAGCACGTAAATCCACCATATCAGAATGGTTGAATCGAATAATTTTTGCCTTTGAAAGTCGGCAGCCATCAATAATCGAGGCATGGTTTAATTCATCTGAAAGGATCGCATCGTACGAATCCATAACTGCAGAGATAGCGGCCATATTACAATTGAAGCCTGATTGGTAAGCAATCGCTGCCTCCGTATGCTTAAACTCGGCCAATTTTTCCTCTAACTCGACATGTAGTTTAAGGGTTCCATTGATGGTGCGAACTGCCCCTGCTCCGACACCGTATTTCCCAATGGCGTCATTTGCTGCATCTTTAAGTCTCTTATCTGTGGCTAAACCTAAGTAATTGTTAGAGGAAAGGTTAATTAATTCCTTGCCATTAATCGTAATGACTGGTCCATTTGGACTTTCCAGTGGATCGATGACATTATACAAACCTTTGCCCTTTAAGTCTTCGAGATTTTGATTTAAAAAGGTTTCTAAAATATGGCTGGACACAAAAAATCCCCCCTAAGTATTGTAGTTGGATTTGTAAAAAGAAAAAACACAATTGTCCTCACGACGTGGACATGAGTAAGCGCTTTAAACATTGACTAATAAAGGTTTCTAATGTGTATTTTATCAAATTTCCGGCCATATGTTCACTATATATGGACGATTATTTATTAAAAATATTTAATTACACAGGTTAAAATAGTTTATTTCTCCCAATATCTTATTCCTACAGCCAAACAAATCATTTCTTAATTCCTCCTTTTTCGTTATAATACACTTTGTACTATTTACACCTGCTCCTAAGAAAGGATGTCTATCATGACAGTCATAACTTCCGCCCTATATTACATTGTCATCGGTGCTGTGTTTATCTATCTTTTTATTTATGCTTATGATATCTTTTACGGTGAAAAACCGGAGAAGCAAATAAAAAAGATCCATAAACATTTCCGTAAAGAGACGATTAAAAACATTGATCGGTTGGAAATTGAACCGCGTAAATATACCCTCTACCAAGTCACCACAGACAACGGCAAAAAAAAGGTGAAATTAAAACCTGGTTATAAAGTGGTCAATATTGTTGCAAAAAAGGAAAATAACAAGAAACAGAAAAAAGGAACCGTTTAATGATTCGGTTCCTTTTTTCTGTTAATATCCTAGTTTTCCATCACCGCTTTAGTTGACACCCACACTTGTTAATTTCCCAGCAAAACTATTAATCTTTTGAAGTGCTTCCCTATATTCAAGTTCCAATCGGCCAATAATATCCGCAGCGGATTCAATTCGGTCAATTGCCCCTACTCCATGGCCGGCAGACCAGATATCCTTCCAGGCCTTGGCATTTGTTTCTTTTTGCATATCATCAAAGTTCACTTGGTCTTTTTTGACTAATTGTTTGGGGTCAAGCCCTGCTTTCTTAATACTCGGGATTAGCATGTTTGCTTTCACACCAGAAAACGCATCGGTTAATATCAAATCTTCTTGAGTGGCTTCTACAAGCATCTTCCGGTAATCATCGTTAGCCATACTTTCCGTTGCTACGATGAAACGTGTACCCATATAGGCAAGGTCGGCACCAGCCGCTTGAGCTGCTAAGATTCCCTTACCAGTGGAAATAGAACCGGCAAGAATGATGATTCCATCCCAAAATGACCGGACCATATCAACAAACGCAAAGCTGTTAATTTGCCCGGCATGACCGCCGGCGCCGCTTGCTACGAGGATGAGGCCATCAACACCTGCTTCGGCCGCTTTTTTAGCAAACTTTAAATCGCTTACATCTGAGAAGACAAGTCCGCCATACTCATGAACAATCTCCACTACATGTTTTGGACTTCCCAATGAAGTAATCACTAATTGCGGTTTATGTTTCTTAATTAAGTCAAGTTCATCCTGCAGGCGGCTATAAGAGCTATGTACCACCATATTCATGGCCCACGGAGCAATTTTTCGATTCGGCTCTTTTGCGCGTGCCTCGGCAAGCTCTTCATTTAACTGCCCCATCCACTGATCTAGCACCTCAATTGGTCTTGCGTTTGGCGCAGGAAATGATCCAATCACTCCGTTTAAACAGCATGCTTTAACGAGTTCGGTGCCTGACACCAAGAACATCGGTGCAGAAATAACGGGCAGCCGTAGTTGGTTCCACCAGCTTTCAGGTATTGTTTTTTGCAAAAATAAACCCCCTCCTTGATTGGAATATTCTGACTAAACATCTGTATTATAATAGTACTCGAAACTGAATGGCTATTCAATCTTTGTTTTTTGAACAGTGAAAAATGAATGAAAGTGCTTTCTAAGACGAATAATAGTCTATTATTTTTCGTTAATGTTCGTTTTTTGGTGAAAAAGTGATTGATTTCCCTTTCTACCATGTTATAATGTGATTACATAAAAGATAAGTTTCGCTCATATAATCGCGGGAATATGGCCCGCAAGTTTCTACCAGATTGCCGTTAACAATCTGACTATGAGTGGGTAATGTGATTAACCTATTATGCTTATTTCTACTATTTATGATGGAAATTAGAGCCCAATGGTCATTGCCTCACTCTATTAAAGTGTGAGTAATGACCATTGGGCTCTTTTTATTTTTCAGGGGGGATTTAACATTATGAGATTATTAGAGAAAAAAATTATTTCAGAAGGAAGGGTATTGTCAGATCAGGTCTTGAAGGTGGATTCATTTCTTAACCATCAAATCGACCCTTTCCTAATGAATGAGATTGGAAAAGAATTTGCCTCACGGTTCGCTAATGAAGGAATTACAAAAATCGTGACGATTGAATCTTCTGGTATTGCACCAGCAGTAATGGCTGGATTATATATGAATGCTCCTGTAGTTTTCGCTAGAAAAAGAAAATCTTTGACACTTACAGATGATTTACTTTCCGCGTCTGTCCATTCATTTACTAAAAATGAAACAAACGAAATCTCCATCTCCAAAAAATATTTAAATGAAGATGACCGAGTTCTAATAATTGATGACTTTCTTGCAAACGGACAAGCGGCACTTGGATTAGTGGAGATTGTCAAACAAAGTGGAGCCGAGGTAATGGGGATTGGAATTGTGATTGAAAAGTCCTTCCAGCAAGGAGCCGAAAAACTAAAAGAATGTGGCTTAAGGGTGGAATCCTTAGCAAGGGTCGCTTCCCTATCAAACGGAAAAGTTCAATTTATCAATGAAAAAGTGGAGGAATTAGTGTAATGAAACAAGGTCCATGGAAAACAGCTTCTTTAGGAATTCAACATGTTTTAGCAATGTACGCCGGGGCTGTTATTGTCCCGCTAATAATCGGCGGTGCACTTCATTTATCTGGTAAACAATTAGCTTATTTAGTTTCTTTAGATATTTTAACGAGCGGGATTGCCACTCTCTTGCAGGTATGGCAAAATCGTTACTTTGGAATCGGACTTCCAATCGTCCTAGGCTGTACATTTACGGCAGTTGGTCCAATCATTGCGATCGGCGGGCAATATGGTATGTCTGCGATCTATGGATCGATACTTGTTTCCGGAATCATTGTTATCCTGATTGCTTCCTTTTTTGGAAAGCTTGTCCGCTTCTTCCCTCCTGTTGTCACTGGTTCAGTTGTAACAATTATTGGAATTACACTTATTCCTGTTGCAATGAATAACGTGGCCGGGGGTCAAGGAAGCCCAGATTTTGGATCAGTAACAAATCTATGCCTAGCATTTGGTACATTATTATTTATCATTGTTCTTTATCGCTTTTTTAAAGGTTTCATCCGTTCAATCTCTATTTTGCTTGGATTGATGGCCGGTACCATTGCGGCATCACTTTTAGGCAAAGTTGATTTTTCTGCTGTTGGAGCGGCATCATGGTTCCACATGGTTGCTCCCCTGCATTTCGCTGTACCAACGTTTGAACTGGCTCCAATCATTACGATGACACTAGTTGCGATTGTAAGTCTCGTTGAATCAACAGGTGTTTATTTCGCATTAAGTGATATTACAGGAAGAAAATTAACCGAACAGGATTTGGTAAAAGGATATCGTGCAGAAGGCCTTGCTAGTATCGTAGGTGCACTATTTAACTCCTTCCCTTACACGACTTATTCGCAAAATGTTGGACTTGTTCAATTTTCCGGTGTGAAGTCGAAAAATGTGATCTATACAATGGCAGGTATTTTGATCTTTCTTGGATTTGTTCCTAAAATTGCTGCGTTAACAACGGTTGTGCATACCTCCGTACTAGGCGGTGCCATGGTAGCCATGTTTGGTATGGTTATTGCTTCCGGGATTAAAATGCTAAGCAAAGTGGATTTTTCATCTCAGGAAAACCTGTTAATTATTGCCTGCTCAGTTGCTGTAGGTCTAGGAGTTACAGCAGTTCCTAATTTATTTGATGCCCTTCCAGAAAGTGTGAAAATATTAACTAACAGTGGAATTGTTGCAGGAAGTTTAACGGCGATTTTACTCAATCTGATTTTTAATGTGGCAAAACCTAAGCAGCAAAGTCAAGCGGTAAACAATAGCAATCAAAGTGTGGCATAAAGATTCAATTTGTAAAGCATTATCCCACTATAGTGAAAAGACAACCACCAATCATAGTGACTGGTGGTTTGATTATTTTCTTTAAATATATTTATTTTTTACTACCTTAATATTAATGTTTCTATATCGAATTCCCCTGTATATGTACACTAATTCTTTTTGTGTGAAAAAATGCAATCTAAGTCCTCGATGTGCTAACGGATAATTTGCTTTCACAAATATTAGGGAACAAAAAGTACTAATAAATTCTAGTTTTCATCGTATATACAACCATTCAGATAAATGATGTTATGCATACACTGTTTTAAGGTTGTTTTAATAATACTTGAGTATATATCCATAAATCAATTTACTGAAATAAGAATACTGTAGAAAATTAATATTCTAGGAAGGGAGATGGAAAACATATACGATCATCAAGATGAGGAAAATAATAAAAGGAAAAATGAGATTGATTCCTTAAAATCTAGTTACTTATCTAAACAAGAAAATAAATCAATAAATTCATGGATTTTAAAAATAAAAAATAAAAGTAATATTAAAGATAGCAAAGAAATGAATGCGCATGTCAAAAAAGCTATTAAAGCTCTTCAGTTAAAATATACAATAATTGGAAATGGCAAGAATAGAATTGTGTTTGACCTTGAAAATGGTTATGTACTAAAGGTTGCCCTTAATAATTGGGGTATGAAGAGCAATAAAAAAGAATATAAGTTATTCTTCAATTCACCATCCCATATACGAAAACATTTATGTCCAGTAATAGAGTCTGGTTACGGATGGATTATAATGAAAAAAATGACACAAAAGATACCGTCAGATAAAGAATATGATAAAAAAATATCACAATTGATTAAGATATTTAAGGAAAATGGAATTGAACCAAAAGATATTAAAGAGAAGAATCTAGCACTTTCTGAAAACGGGGATTTTATAGTAATTGATTATGGTAATTTTATTGTAACTGGTGATTGACATACTTAATTATTTTTGTCGATTATTTTCAATAGAAGAAGCATGTTCTCTACCGGAAGCTTTAATGAAGAAAGAAACAAAAAAAGAGTGAACTACTTAATTAGCCCCACTTCACAAAACAAGGGATTCTAAGTAGTTCTTTTTAAGTTAGTTTACGATATTTAACCTTCAAAAAAATTCAGACGGGTTTATGCTAAAACCGTCTGATGATTTCTAGTATTCCTGATAAGCTGGTGTCAATAAACGAACTCCCTCCACTATTATCTGAACCTGTTCTGGAAGGAGAACTCCTGCCATTGCTTGCTGTATTTGATCTAGAAGAAGAACTACTTCCACTACTTGTTGTCATCGTTCCCCCCTGATTATCTGAACTTGAACCAGAAGATGTCTTTGTAATCGAAATTGGAGCAATTGTAACAGCTCCACCAAAGTTTACAATTCCCCCTGATATAGTACCAATAGATATTCCATCTTGATTGTACGCCGCCATTCAAACACTCCTTCCCTTATTCCCTATTATATGTACAAGGGATAGTGCTTGTTTAAACTTCTTCATCAACTCTTAGAAAAATAAAGCAGCACTTCGGATTCCGACATTTGCTCACAACGGAATTCAAAGGATGTTGGAAAATTCATTCTTGTGGGATTTAAACACACTTATTTGATTTCCAAGTAATTCACAATATTTTTCTGCTAAAAAATCTATTATGATGAATTAATGTATGAATTCTTGAACAAAGCGAGGATTACGAATAAAAATGAGCTTATTAACTGTTGAAAATTTATCCCATACATTTGGAGATCGCAAATTATTTAAGGATGTATCTTTTCGTTTATTAGCAGAAGATCATGTTGGATTAGTCGGCGCGAATGGTGTTGGTAAATCCACTTTAATGAATATTATTACGGGGCAATTGATTTATGACGGCGGCCGTGTAGAATGGACACCAGGCGTTCACTATGGCTATTTGGATCAACATACCGTGTTAACACCTGGCAAAACAATGAGAGATGTTCTTCGGGATGCCTTTCTTCCTCTTTTTGAAAAAGAAAAAGAATTGAATGAAGTTATCGCACAAATGGGAGATGCCTCACCTGAAGAGTTGGAAGTCTTATTGGAAAAAATGGGTGAAATCCAAGATGCTCTGGATGCAGGGGGTTTTTCTCACTAGATATTAAGATTGAAGAAGCAGCACGAGGATTAGGTTTGGATGCGATTGGCTTAGACCGCGATGTCAGCACACTAAGTGGCGGACAGCGTACAAAGGTCCTGTTAGCCAAGCTACTATGAACAGCCCAAGGTTCTATTACTAGACGAGCCAACCAACTATCTAGATGTTGAGCATATACGCTGGTTAACTTCATATCTAAAAGAATACCCATATGCGTTTATTTTAATTTCCCATGATACAGAATTTTTGAACCCTGTATCGAATGTTATTTTTCAATTAGAATTCTCTAAGCTTACCCGCTACACAGCAAGCTATGAAAAATTCCTAGAACTAGCGGAAATCAATAAAAATCAGCATATCAATGCCTATGAAAAACAGCAGGAATTTATTAAAAAACAAGAAGACTTTATTGCTAAAAACTAAAAACAAAGCACGGTATTCGACTACTGGCCGGGCTAAAAGCCGGCAAAAACAGCTGGATAGAATTGAGCGGATTGACCGTCCCGAAACTGGCGTAAAGGCTTCCTTCAGCTTTAAAGAGTCACGTTCCAGCAGCCGCTATGTGTTTGAAGCAAAAGATTTAGAGATTGGTTATACAAATCCATTGCTGCCGAAAATGAGTATGACGCTTGAACGCGGTGAAAAAGTGGCAATTATTGGCTGCAACGGTGTTGGTAAATCCACACTACTAAAAACCATGCTTGGAAAAATTGACCCGTTAAATGACAAGGTTGAACGCGGTGACTTCCTCTTCCCTTCTTATTTTGAACAAGAGGTAAAAGCCTGCAATATTACACCAATTGATGATGTTTGGAATGCCTTCCCTTCGATGGATCAGCATCAAGTTAGGGCTGCTCTTGCCCGCTGCGGTTTAAAAAATGAGCATATCTCACGACCGATGAATCAGCTGAGCGGTGGAGAGCAAGCAAAAGTGCGCCTTTGCAAGCTGATGATGTATGAAAGCAACTGGATTTTATTCGATGAGCCGACAAACCACTTGGATATTGATGCCAAGGCAGAATTAAACCGTGCCTTAAAAGAATATAAAGGTACGGTTGTGCTTGTTTGCCACGAACCTGATTTTTATGAAGATTGGGTAACCAAAGTATGGAATGTTGAAGAATGGCCACAAATGACAGTTTAAGAACGTGTACCAGCCCCTGCCTTTTAGCAGGGGTTTTTCATTTCCTATATTTACCTATACAGATAATCGATTGAGTTAGATAGAACAAATAGATTAAATGAATTTATTCGACAAATTTCTTTCTTTATAATGAGAAAGGCAATAGATAAAATTACTAAGAGGTGCGGACATTTATGAAGAAATGGCTTTCTATGTTAATATTAGTTATCCTCGTCTTTTCACTAGGTGCATGTAGCAGCCAAAAGGATGAAAAAGCAAGTGATGCAAAAAAAGAAACAACTGCAAAAGAAGTTTTCAAGATCGGTGCGATTCCTGACCAGAATGCTTCAGAACTTGATAAAGGCATGACGGCAGTTGCCGATTATCTTAGTCAAAAAACAGGAATGAAAGTAGAATTTGTACCATCTGTTGACTATGCTGCCCTTGTAACAGGGTTTCAACGCGGTGAAATTCATATGGCCTGGTTTGGCGGTTTAACAAGTGTTCAAGCGATCAGCCTTGTTCCTGGTGCTGAGTCTTTCGCACAGAGACCAAGAGATGCTGAATTCCACTCTGTTTTCATTACTCAGCCCAATTCAGGTATAACTAAGCTGGAAGATTTAAAAGGGAAATCGTTCACATTTGGCAGCGAAAGCTCCACTTCTGGACATTTAATGCCGCGTTATTACCTATCAGAAGCTGGAATTGACGCGAACAAAGACTTTGATGGAAAACCAAACTTCTCGGGTTCACATGATACTACTTATAAATTAGTAGAATCAGGTGCATTCAAAGCCGGTGCACTAAACGAAGCTGTTTGGCAAGCAGCCGTTAAAGATAAAAAAGTTGATACAAATAAAGTAAAAGTATTCTATACAACCCCTTCTTTCTATGACTATAACTGGACCATCAACAGCAATGTGGACGATGTCTTTGGAAAAGGCGCAACGAAAAAGGTAGAAAATGCGATTCTTTCCATTACAACAGATCAAAAAGAAATTACGGACTTTTTCCAAACCGATAAATTTATCGAAACTAAAAATAGTAATTATGAAAAGATTCAAAAGGTAGCAAAAGAATTAAACATCATTAAGTAGTAGGTGTCAGAGAAATGTCTTCAAAAAATATGATTGAAGCCAACAATTTAACAAAACATTTTGAGCGGAAGATAGCCTTATCTTCCCTTTCTTTTACCATAAAACAAGGTGAATTAGTCGCATTAATTGGACCAAGCGGAGCGGGTAAAACCACTCTGCTTAATTCAATTACTGGACTTGTGCCAATTACAGGAGGCGACCTTCTCATCGATGGCAAGCCCCTTTCTGCTTATAAAAAAGGAAAAATATTTGCTAAAAAGGTTGGCGTTATCCGCCAGCAATTCGATTTGATTGGGCCGCTTGCGGTTATCCATAATGTTCTAGCCGGAAAACTTTCTGAATGGGGAACCTTTAAGTCCCTTTTTTCATTATTAGTCCCACAGGAGAAAGAATTAGCGCTTAATGCATTAAAACGTGTCGGACTTCATGATAAGGCCTATGAAATTACCTCCACTTTATCAGGCGGTGAGCAGCAGCGTGTCGCCATGGCACGGTTGATGGTACAAAAACCGGAAGTCATTTTAGCCGATGAACCTGTTGCTTCATTAGATCCGGCCAGAGCCGATGACATTTTATCCATGCTGACAAAAATTGTCACAGAGGAAAACCAGACGTTAATTACCAGCCTCCATTCTGTTGAATACGCTAGAAAATATTTTACTAGAATCATTTCGATGAAAAATGGCGAGGTATTTTTTGACTTGCCAACCGAACAAGTAACAGATGACCACTTAGCTGAGTTATATCAAATAAAAAGCGGTGGTACCTTATGAAGTTAACCCGCTTATTTCGATTGCATAATCGCTTTCTCCTTTCTCTCCTCTTGGCAGCTATTTTTGTCTGGAGTCTTTTTTCGATACGGTGGAATGCGGATTTATTTCATTCCGGTGGGATTCCAACATTAATACAAATATTTGAAGGACTTTTTCATCCTGACCTATCCCCTGATGTTCTCGTACTCGGACTTGAATCTGCGTGGATTACATTAGCGTATGCTGTTGCAGGAATGTCGCTTGCGATCCTGTATGCTTTTATCGTGGGGATTCTTGCATCTGGTGTATTACCTTCTACGAATACATCGAAATGGGTTTCGAAGGTGTTCTTTAGAGGAATTTTAGGGTTTACCCGTTCGATACATGAACTCATTTGGGCATGGCTGTTTGTAGCAGCAGTTGGACTTTCCCCTTATGCTGCGATATTTGCCATAGCTATCCCTTACGGGGGAATCTTGGGCAGAATCTTTGCGGATATGCTAAATGATGTCTCGGAAGAGCCTATAAAAGCATTAAAAACATCGGGCGCGTCTAAACTTCAAACACTCATATATGGCTACCTTCCATTGATTTGGGCGGATATGATTAGTTACACGATGTACCGCTTTGAATGTGCAATCCGTTCTTCTGCCATTATGAGTTTTATTGGTCTTGGCGGCCTAGGTTATCAAATTCAGCTATCCCTTCAGGACTTAAGATATGATCGGGTTTGGGCCTTTGTGTTCTTTCTTATTGGACTCGTCATTTTAGTGGATTTATGGAGTAATTTTGTTCGCAGGGCCTTAATAGAGCGAAAGAAACAGCGCGGTTTCAGCTCTGGCTGGAGATCTGTCTGTTTCACCTTATTGCTTATAATCGGCTCATGGGTATTTATCAATATTAGTGAAAACGCACAATTTTTTGAGCTGCTTTCTGATAAGAACATCGAAGCGGCCAAAAGATTTTTCGGAGGGCTAATTGGAATTGGTGTTGAACATCCGGCATTCCTTGATGGAGAAAGCTGGTCTGCAGCGTTAAAGCTTACCTTAGAAACACTTGAAATGAGTATTATGGCGATAGGTTTCGCCACCATTGCCGCACTTCTTACAGTGGTTCCGGCGGCTCGAAACATCGCCAATGGAAAGTTAAGCGGATCTATAAAATGGTACAATTGGCTCCTTTATGGCGTGGTCCGCCTCGCTTATATTTTTTCCAGGGCAGTTCCTGAGCTAGTTTGGGCGATGATGATTATCTTTATTTTTAAACCGGGTTTATTACCAGGCGCGATTGCCCTTGCCCTTCATAATTTTGGGATATTGGGGAAACTTTGGGCTGAAGTAATTGAAGACATGGACTCCCGCCCCATTCGGAATTTGGCAGTTGCGGGTGCATCTAAAACAGAATCGTTCTTTTATGGAATCCTGCCGATTGTCATGCCTAGATTTCTTACCTATATCCTCTATCGCTGGGAAGTGATTATGAGGACAACCATCGTTGTTGGGTTTGTCGGGGCAGGCGGTTTAGGAATGGACTTTAAGCTTGCGATGAGCTTTTTCAATTACACACAAATAACCTTGCTGCTCTTATGTTATATGATTCTTGTAATAATTGCGGACTTTGCCTCAGAAAGCACGAGAAAAGCAGTGAAATAGGTAAAAAAACACATCTTCCTGTTAAGATGTGTTTTTTTGTATGATCTATCATTAACTAGATTGATGCTATCATGTTGCTAGCATATTAATAGTAATCAACTATCCAAGATTAGCTGGGCTTTTTATCAATTTCTTTTGGCTGTTGTGCTTTTCGAACCAACATACCTCCATCAAAATGCAGACCAAAAGTCGTGACAATTTCGGCTGCCTCCTCATAATTGGAAATTTGTCCGTTTGCCTTCCATTTCAAAGAATAGGATTCATTGTAAGCTAATAACGCATTTGTCTGCATACTATTTCCAGTCAAGGAAATAATGGGATTTATATGCTTGTTTTAACACGTCTATATCCTTTATCCTTATAAAGAATGTACTGTTTTTTTACAGCGGGGGTGAGAATAGTTGGAAACAAAAAAGGCTTTACCTATATTATTTCTTGTTATGTTCTTGGTAATGGTTGGTTTCGGAATTATTATTCCAGTTTTGCCGTTTTATGCAAAGGAAATTGGGGCAAATCCTACTGAACTCGGCCTATTAATGGCGGTTTATTCGCTTATGCAGCTTATTTTTGCTCCCATTTGGGGTCAGGTCTCCGATCGAATCGGGAGAAAGCCGGTGATGATGCTTGGAATAGCCGGTTTAGCGATTTCCTTTTTCATCCAAGCCATATCAACGCAATTGTGGATGTTGTTTGCGGCAAGAATACTTGGAGGAATTCTGTCCTCAGCAAATATGCCAACTGCCATGGCCTATGTCGCCGATATCACTACAGAGGAAAATAGAGGCAAAGGTATGGGGATCATAGGAGCTGCGACAGGACTAGGCTTTGTCTTTGGCCCAGCGATAGGCGGCATTTTTTCAAGAATCAGCTTAATTATGCCCTTTTATCTTGCAAGCGGGTCATCGTTGATCACCTTATTTCTTGTACTGATTTTACTTAAGGAATCAAAACAGAAAGGCAGTGAAACGATACAGAAAAAACCATCTATTTGGAAAGCACTCAATGGTCATACTTCTATTCTGTTTTTTGTACAGTTTCTCATTTCTTTATCACTATCCGGGCTTGAAGCAACATTTGCTTATTTTGCCGCTAAAAGAGCGGGCCTCGACTCTATTCAGCTTGGCTATATTTTCATGATCATGGGATTCGGAAGTGCCCTTGTTCAAGGTGGGTTAGTAGGCAGATTAACGAAAAAATACGGCGAGAGTTCTGTCATTCAAGGTGGGATGATTGTTTCTGCGGTAGGGTTTGGTCTTATCCTGCTTGTTCATAGTTTTTCTACTGCTGCCATTTTTCTAACAATATTTGGATTAGGTAATGGTGTGATTCGACCAAGTGTTTCTTCCCTCTTGACGAAGACATCGGCCACTGGTCATGGACGGGCGACAGGTTTATTGTCTTCTTTTGATTCGTTAGGCAGGATCATTGGACCGCCACTTGGCGGTTGGTTATTTTCTTTAACGATCGGACTTCCTTACATTTCAGGAGTTGTTATTACATTCGTTGCCCTAGTATTATTTCTTATCTTTCGGCCTCAGGTGAATCCTGTTAAAGTAAGGAGCCTTTAATAAAATAGGCATATGTTTAATGGACATGCATAAAATGGGTTTGAGGATTCAATCGAAGTGAGG
The DNA here is from genome assembly GCF_023715505.1 of Neobacillus cucumis. Next base: position 72,212 of record NZ_JAMBOH010000012.1, read on the forward strand.
AGCATAAACATGAAAAGAAAAAACTTTATCAGTGTTTTTTTTGCTGTGATTCTCTTGGGCTTTTCGGCTTATCTTGATTCGCCATACTCATTCCTGAATAAAAACTATGCCTATTCAAACGACCAGCCTGCCGCAGCCGTGCCAGCGGCGGAGGAACCATCAACGGACATTCCTGCTACGGAAGAACGATTGGTGAAACGTGAAAGGAAGAATGGCTACATCTTTGAAACATACGAGGAATATGAAGTTTATAAAGACAAAGACGGACATATTTTAAAAAGTGAAGCGACTGGACAAACGGATACCCTTAAATATTGGGATTATGGCAAAAGCAAACGAATAAGTAAGTAAAGACCGCTGGGAATTTAGCGGTCTTTTTTGTTGATTAATTGCAATGCTCCATCCAAATCATTTGTGGGCTTGTTACAAACAAAATTTTCGCAAACATAAATAGTTGTCTTGGAATCTAAGATCTGATAATCTTTCGTGAATGGCGCTGCTTCCGCTAATTCAGTCTGGTCACTACTTATCAAGTAAGTTATCTCTGGATGAAATTCTTGCTGCAACTCACGTAGTAGGTCATCGTAATTTTTATCTCGTGATAGGACAATGACTTCCTTCATAGCCATTTGTGTTATCAAATAACTTTGCAATAACAAGGTATGGCCAGTGGGGTAGCTTGTTAAATCTTCAGAAAACACATCGTATAATTTCTGCACCTTTTCTTCTAACTCATAGTCACCTGTCAGGCGTGACAACCGGATCATTTGCATCGCGGCCACGCTGTTTCCGGACGGGATTGCACCATCATAGACTTCTTTTTGGCGTACTAATAGTTCCTCATTATCACTTCCACTAAAGAAAAAGCCTCCAGCCTGTTTGTCCCAGAACAGTTCAATCATGTCATTTGTCAACTTAATTGCTTTTCTTAAATACTTTAGTTGTAATGTGCTCTCGTACATTTCAATATAGGCCCATACCATAAAGGCATAATCATCGATGAAACCTTTATTCTTGACTTCTCCATCGCGGTAACGTACCATCAAACGATCATCTATGATGAGTTTGTTTTCAATAAAGGATATCGCCCTTTCTGCCGCCCATAGATATTCCTCCTTTGCGAAAACCCTTCCTGACTTCGCAAGGGAAGCGATCATTAATGCATTCCATGATGTAAGAATCTTATCATCCTTATGGGGGTGCACTCTTTTCTCTCTGTGCTCAAATAGCCTTTGTCTAGCCTCTTGCAGCTGTTTTTTTAGGGTTTCAACAGGTAGATTATTTTGTGAAGCGTATGTGATTAAATCTACATTTATTAAGTTTGGTATGTTCTTACCTTCGAAATTTCCATGTTCAGTTATGTCATATATCTGGCAATATAAGCCTCCTAATTCTTCTCCCAATATCTTCATGACTTCATCGGGTGTCCAAACATAAAACTTTCCTTCTTCCCCTTCCGAGTCTGCATCCTCGGCTGAATAGAACCCGCCTTCGCCATGCTGCATATCACGGAGTATATAAGTGAAGATTTGTTCGGCAACTTGTTTAAAATGGTCAGATTTTGTATTCTGATAGGCTTCTGTATAGGCCATCGCCAAAAGGGCATTATCATAGAGCATTTTTTCAAAATGTGGAACAAGATAATATTCATCAACGGAATAGCGTGAAAATCCGAAACCAACGTGATCGTAAATTCCTCCTCGGGCGAGTCCATCCAGGGTTTTAGCCACCATATCAAGAGCATGCTCATCATTTTGGTATTTATAATACCGCAAAAGAAACATTAATGTATGCGGCATCGGAAACTTCGGGGCTTCACCAAAACCTCCATATTTACCATCGAACCGTTCAACAAAATCGTCAAAGCAATTCTCAATTACCTCTCTTGTTAGTTTTACAGGTTTCCCAGCTTGCTGCTCGGGTCTTAATGCCTCGAGGACACTTTCTACTACTTCGTTTATATGCTCAGGATCTTGGAGGTATTTATTCGATAAACCTACTATTAGGTCCTTGAATCCTGGTTGTCCGTAGCGAGCCTCTTTCGGAAAGTAGGTCCCAGTATAAAAAGGGACTTTTTCAGGCGTCATATAGACGCTCATCGGCCACCCTCCATGTCCCGTCATCATCTGACAAACTTGCATGTAAATCGAATCAATATCTGGCCGTTCCTCTCGGTCTACTTTTATCGACACGAATCGATCATTTAATAATTTGGCCACCTCTTCGTTCTCAAAACTCTCTTTTTCCATTACATGGCACCAATGGCAAGTACTATATCCAATACTAACAAAAACCGGCTTGTTTTCTTTTTTAGCTTTCTCGAAAGCTTCTGCTCCCCATGGATACCAATTGACAGGGTTGTGTGCATGCTGCAGTAAATAAGGAGATTTTTCCTGTAGCAGAGCATTTGTATATCTTTGATTTTTCATTTTATTTGCGCTCACCTTCCAAAAAATATCTTATTAGTTATTTTCCATTCTCTTCGATTGTATTCTGAAGTAAAATAAATGGGACATTTATGAAAACAGTGCTTAGTTGTTATTTACATTCTGCTTAAAAAGCTCTAGGAAAAACCATTAACCTCATAACTAAAATTGCAGCTAAAGTACTGGGATAACCCATTTTATTGTTTTAAGGTTACTTTTTTAATAAAAAAAGAGCTGCTATTTAACAACTCCTTAAAGACTTTATATAAACATGTTATAACCTAGTGATCATAAATCGGTGACCAGCATTTTATAAGTCAAACAATTCTTATTCGAATGGGTACTCTCCATTAAAAGGCTCCCCAAGATGGGAAGCTCGTTATTATTTATTAATTTCTATCTTGGACTGTGTTGTTGCACAGCATGTGGATTGTGTAGCTATTGTCTCTACATCACCTTTTGTGTAGAAGAACTCCCACTCGTTTCCGTCTGGGTCGGTTACCCAAAATTTATCTTGAGGAGCATAGCAGCAGGTAACATCCATTTCTTCTCTTGCAAAGAAGCCTAATTTTTCTAAACGATCTTTATGTTGTAAGACCTCTTCTTGATTTTCTACTTGAAAGCCAAAATGTCCAACCTGGTTTCCAGAAACTTCATTTTTTAAGTTTAAAGTGAAATTAAGGCCAGGATCATCAAGTAAAAACTTAGCATAATCTGGCTTTACTTTTATTGGCTGAGAATTAAATACTCTAGCGTAAAATTCAATGGACTTTTCTAAATCGGTAACATTTACGCCAACATGCATTTTCATTATTAACAGCTCCTTCATGATTATTCTGACCATAAATCAATTATTTTTGATTTATTGTTTTTTAAATCAACTTTTCTGGATTTATAGTTACAGTATATTTGTAATTTTTTTCAATTACAATCCCTTTATCAAATAAATTTGATTTTTTATTTGTCCCATTTTAACTCCTCAGAAAATACAATATAATAAAATATAAATTTAAATCAACTTTTTTTGATTTAATCAGTTGACACATGTGAATTTTGGATATATTATGAGTGTATCAAGATTATTTGATTTATGAAGCAGGTGATAAAGATGAAAGAAGAAATTAAATTACAAGATGTATCCTTAGATAAAGTGTTTGAGAAATATGAACTAAAATTTAAAGCTATTGCAGATAAAAAGAGACTTCAAATCATGAATATTTTAACTCAAAATGGTTCTATGTGTGTGTGCGATCTGGCTCCCATGATGGATATGGCTCAATCAAAATTATCTTATCATTTAAAGATTTTATTAGATGCCAACATTATCAAAAAAGAAACAAAAGGCACCTGGAGCTATTATGAACTTAATCAAGATGAACTTAATCATTTATTGTCCTATGAACTTTGCTGTATCTTTAAACCAACTGGTTGCTAATTTTTTGATCTTAAATCATTTTTTTTTGATTAATATATCAACATAATTTGATTAATAGGGGGATTGAACATGTTTAATGAGTTTGAAGTATATCAATTAATAAAATTACTCCAAGAGGAAGTAGAAAGAATAGCTCAAAACGAAAACGCTTGGAAATTAGAGCGGTTGAAAAAGGAATCCTTTATTCAAATAGTAGCAAAGAAATTAAAATTAAAACCTAAATTAACTATCGTAAAAACTAATGGCAATGGTGTGTGCTGTTAATTAAGCACCTCGTCTGTAGGAGGCTGTTAATTTGACCGTTAATCATGCCAGCACCTTAAAAAAAGAGTATTTTCTTTCTTATATAAATTTAGTAATGATTTCTCGAAATTGTTCCTTGCAACAGGCTAAAGAATTAACAATAGAACTGTTTTTCAAAAACAACTCCGAACAATATGGTAAACAAACTTACGAACGATTTATTGAAGCTTTTAAGCAATTAAGCAAGACTGAAAATTAGCCCTGTTTCATGGCATTAATTAATATGTACCAATAATGGGAAGTTCGTTTTAAGAAACAAACTTCCCTCCATTTTTTCCCTTTAACAACAATTACTTTCATTACCTAATAACACGAGCCCATTGGCCTCTAGACTGAAATCAAGAGTAAGGTCTTCCGTATATGGCTCAATATCAGGATCGATTGCTACCGATACTTCATTAATAGTTACTACTTTATCCTTTTCATCTGGCTCATCCAGAGCTAGTCCCACTTGTGGCTGTCCTCAGCCAAAGCCTGCAAAATAGACACGGATGTTTTTGGCATCGTGTTCTTGGAACAATTGCTTCAATATATCACGAGCTTGATCTGTAATATTCATTTGCCCATCACCTTTCAAAAAATTCACTTACTTATCTTACTTGGTTTATATCCATTTGCAAATCAAAAAGTTACTTGTATGTTTGATTTCTTTTTAAGCATTAGGATAAATCCGTTGTAACGCTTCTTTCATTTGAGGTTTTACATTAACTTTTGGACGGGCTGTCTTGGCTAATTTTTCAGCCTCATCAATTGTCTTCGCTTTACCTAATGACAATAGGGTTCCCACTGCAACAGTCCCCGCACGGGTGCTTCCGCCCCCACAATGGAAATAAACTTTTTTCCCTTCATTATAGGCATTTACAACATGTTCAATCGATTTTTTGATTGATTCATCTTGATGTTCGGCATCATCAACGATTGGACTATGAATTCGATCATACCCTGACTTGTTCTCATGTGACTCTGCGCGTAAATCAAATATCACATCAGCTTGTTCATGTTCCATCATATCTATTACATCATCTGCTCCGCCAAAATAAATACGGTCTTTAATTAATTCGTTATAGTTCTTTGTAGTCATGGTTTTATTCCACCCTTCAATCTAGTCACTTAGTAGGCATTATAAAAAATTTTTTAACTGATCATATCCTCTATAATCTTCACTCATAAGAGGAACAATTGCACATCTTTTTGCAAATTCAGTAGTAACCTTTTGTATCCATCCTTCTTCTGCCTGTGCTCTGCCATTTAACACAGGATCTTTAGTTTCAGTTACATATAGACTTTGGTTGATTACCCACCATTTAGGAGTTATTTCAGCACGTTTTAAATCATCCTGTAATCGACTAGCTTCTAATACAGGGGTAGCTTCTGCTAACGTTACTATGACGACGCTTGTTTCTTTTGGATTCCTTAGCCGAGGCAGCAGTGTTTTCACGCTCTCAGGTATTTCCCCTGTTGAACGGACTAGTTCTTTATGATAAGACTGAGCGGCGTCTAAAAGGAGTAAGGTGTGGCCAGTTGGGGCCGTGTCAATCACAACAACTTCATCTTTTGATCGAGCTACTACCTCTGCAAAAGCACGAAATACGGCTATCTCTTCTGTACAAGGAGAGTTTAAGTCTTCTTCAATGTAGGCAAGTGCTTCATCATTCAGTTCATTGCTTACTTTTGATAAGACTTCTGCTTTGTATGCCGCTACTTCTTCAGTCGGATTAATACGGCTAATGGTTAATTGATTATTCATATCATTATTTGGAAACACAAACTCTAGATGCGCAGCTGGGTCCGTTGTGGTTAAATGTACTTTATGACCTTTTTCTACTAATCCAACGGCGATTGCAGATGCCATTGTGGTCTTTCCAACACCACCCTTCGCCATGGTAAAAATCACTCTAATATTATTTAAGGAGAAGTCTTCAATCACTTTATTTAAGCCAGGCAGGGATATAATCTTGCCTTCAGCCTCTGGTTCTGCAGCTGGCATTGTATACTGCTTAAAGAAGAACCGTAAGTTTTGAATACCTGTTAAGGAATAAGAAACAAACGGCAACGAGTAAGTGACAACTTGCTTTAAATCGTTGGGCATTTGTTTTATGGCATTACGTTGTCGTTCATAAAAGGCAGATGAAACTTTATCGTCTGTCAGATAAGATTGCATTAACCCGTTAACAATGAGAGCTTGATTTGTAATACCAATTTCTTTTAATTCCTTAGATGCACGGTTTGCCTCAAGTAATGATGACTCATCAGGTCTTGCGACAAGAATGAGCGTTGTTTTTGTTGAGTCTGATAGTGCGTCCATTGAAACCGAATAAATTTGCTTCTTTTCAGATAACCCTGATAAAGGGCCTAAACAAGAGGCGCCATGGGTGTTCTCTTCTAAAAAGCCACTCCAAGCAGTTGGTAATTGGAGAAGTCGAAGAGTATGACCCGTAGGTGCCGTATCAAAGATTATATGCTCGTAAGCATTAACGACATTAGGATCTGCCAGTATATTTGTAAACTCATCGAATGCTGCAATTTCAACTGTACAAGCCCCTGATAATTGTTCTTCCATAGTAGCAACTACTGCATCAGGAAGTTTCCCGCGATAAGGCCCAACAATTCTATCGCGATATGCCCTTGCAGCTTCTTCAGGATCAAGATTACAAGCGTAAAGGTTTGGTACATTAGAAATTCCCACCGGAGTATTTGTTAACCCAACTTCTAATACATCCTGTAAGTTAGAGGCAGGGTCTGTACTGACAAGTAAGACTTTTTTTCCATCATCAGCCAATGCTACAGCGGTTGCACATGCAGTCGATGTCTTCCCTACTCCACCCTTTCCAGTGAAAAATAAAAACTTGGTGTTCACAATCATTTTTGGATGGAAAGACTGAAACATAATTTTCACTTCTTTCTTATTTCGATGGTTTTAAATCAATTGTAAGACGTGGTTTTGATTTTTCGCTAAGTTCCTCAGCCTGTACTCCAAACCATTCAGCAAATTCATCGTTGGTTGGATAGGCTCCAATTTTTGCAATTTCACCTTCAACTAAGGTTATAGGGAGTGAATCTGGCCCCTTTTCGTGAAGAACTTTGCTTACCTCTTTGTTCTCAACAAAAATGGCTGGTTCAAATCCAAGGTTATATCTTTTGATGTTGTATCCTTTTTTCTCTAATAGAAAGATAGCCGTTGCCACTCTTATTAACTCTGGATCTACACTTGGACCACATACACCTGTTGCACAGCACAATGCCGGATCGAAAATTTCAACTTTATTCATTAATTAAACCTCCTAAAGGGTTTTAGTATAAGTATTTACTTATATTATTCCTAAAGTTAAAGCCAAGAGTATTTTTACTCTTGGCTATTAAATTCATTTCTCATTCACCAGTTTCAGCAAAATGCTTAATGCGTTCTCCGATTTCGTCACGGACACGTTGGAAGAATGCCCATTTTTCTTCGTCAGTTCCTTGAGCTTTTGCTGGGTCATCAAAGCCCCAGTGAACTCGTTTTACTCTAGGAGGAGTAACAGGGCACTTATCGGCAGCGTCACCACATAATGTTACAACTAAATCGGCGTTGTTTAGATATTCAGGATTGATAATATCAGAAGTATGAGTTGAAATGTCGATACCAGCTTCTTTCATCGCTTTTACGGCATTTGGGTTTAATCCGTGTGCTTCAATCCCAGCACTGCGTACTTCCCAATCATCGCCTAAATGTTTCTTTGCCCAACCTTCTGCCATTTGGCTTCTGCAAGAATTTCCTGTACATAGGAAGTAAAGTTTCTTTTTATTTTCCATGTTGTATTCCACCTTTAATTATAAGATTAGGCTGCATGCTCTTTAAAATATTTTCTTTTAAACCATAAAGCTACGTTAACTAACACAATCATTACAGGCACTTCTACAAGAGGTCCAATAACGGCTGCAAACGCAGCACCAGAATGGATTCCAAATACACCAACAGCCACAGCAATTGCTAATTCAAAGTTATTACTTCCAGCTGTAAAAGCAAGAGTTGTTGTAACAGGGTAGTCCGCTCCAATTTTCCTTCCCATAAAAAATGAAACAAAGAACATTATTACAAAGTAAATTAATAAAGGAATTGCTATACGAACTACGTGTAATGGTAAGCTTACAATAGCGTCCCCTTTTAATGAGAACATAAGGATAATCGTAAATAGTAAAGCAATTAATGTAATCGGACTAATTTTAGGAATAAACACCTTTTCATACCATTGTCTGCCTTTAGCCTTTACTAACGTAAACCTTGTAATCATACCAGCTATAAATGGTATTCCAAGATAGATGAAAACTGATTTAGCTACTTCTATCATCGTAATATTGACAACTGCCCCTTGGATTCCTATCCATTCAGGGATGATCGTTACAAATACATACGCATAAACAGAGAAGAATAACATTTGGAAAATAGAGTTGAATGCTACTAAACCAGCAGCGTATTCCGTATCTCCTTTAGCAAGATCATTCCATACAATAACCATCGCAATACAACGAGCTAAACCAATCATAATTAGACCAACCATATATTCTGGCTTATCAGGAAGAAAAATAATGGCTAATAAAAACATAAGAATTGGTCCAATGATCCAGTTTTGTACTAGTGATAAAACTAAGACTTTTACATCTTTAAAGACCCTTCCAATCTCCTCATATCGGACTTTGGCGAGCGGAGGATACATCATTAAAATTAAGCCAATCGCAAGTGGAATCGATGTAGTGCCAACTTGCAATTTGTTCATGCCTTCTACAAAACCTGGAAAAATGAACCCCAATCCGATACCCACTGCCATAGCTAGAAATATCCATAGCGTTAGGTAACGATCTAAAAAAGATAGACGTTTCTTTTTTGTATTACTCATTTTCTCACTCCCAAACTATATGTGAAGCTAACATCCGCATTGAAGTGTCGGATTCGCTTTTTCAATCATTTTGATTTTATCTGTCTGCGCTGGTACATGTTCCAAAATATCTTCTATAAGTCCATAAAGCTCACTTTCATGATTAAGGGAATAATATACCCACTGACCTCTTCTTTCTTCTTTAACCATCCCTGCATCTTTTAATTTTCTAAGATGCTGGCTGATAGATGGTTGACTCATATCAAACACTTCAAGAAATTCGCATACACAGCACTCACGTTGCTTTAATATAGCAATAATGGTTAAGCGTGTTTTATCACCTAACATTTTTAAAACGTTAGCTGCGCTCTCTAATTGAACTATTGATTTCACCAAAACGGACACCGCCTTAATTACATAAGTAAATAATTATGTTCTTATTTAAGTTCCAATTTATATAATAAATAATTTTTGTAGACTTTATAAATTTATGCTTACGTCTTGGATTTCTAATCTGATTAAAATCGATATATAACTATTTGCTTATATATTAAAACAATATGTAATTAGATTCAAGTAATCTATTGTTAAGGTAGTGTATATAAAAATGATACATATTCTTAACTATCATTCATCATCTCTGTTTAAACCAACAGTTTGCCGATAATGCTCCCGACCCACGCAAAAATAATACCAAATATTACGGAAATGCTAACATAAAATACAGCGTTTTTAGTTTCCCTCTTTTGCATCATTTGAATAGCTTCGTATCCGAATGTAGAAAAGGTCGTATAGGCTCCAAGAAAACCAGTTCCACACAATAACCAAATCCATTCCGGAATTTCCTTATCTAGATGTAAAACAGCTAGAAAACCAAGTACAAGCGAACCAGTAATATTAATGATAAAAGTACCAAATGGAAATGCAACAGATGTTTTGGCAGTGATCCATTTTCCTAGCTGAAATCGCATGATGGCACCAAATATACCTCCAATACCTACAAATAACATTATTTCTCTACTCCTCTCCTATGATTCTCAGACTGATATTCAGCTAGTTTAGCACCAATCAACGCAAGTATAATTCCTCCTAAAATGCTTAAAACCACGTAGAGACAGGCCAGAATTATTTGATCATTTTTAATTAAATTCAATGTTTCAACAGAGAAGGTTGAAAAAGTAGTAAAGGCACCTGTAAAACCCGTTCCAATAGTTAATTTTAAATTCGGACTAATATTCGTTCGTTTTACTGTAATAGTAAAAAACCATGATAAAAATAGACCCCCCAATAGGTTAATGACCAAGGTTCCTAATGGAAATCCCGAGGGTGCAGGTATTTCTTTTCCGATCAAATAACGCAAAAGGGCCCCAAAAAAGCCACCAACCCCAACAGCTAATACATTCATTTAAACGACCCCTTATATAATTTTCCTTGAAAATAAAACAGACTCCTACCAGTAATAAGTATAAACACTGGTAGGAGTCATTAGTCATACAGACAGTTTATGGCGAACTCCATCGCCTATTTGAATATGGATAATTATATAAGAAAAAACTTTTAAAGGCAACTTAAACCAATCTATGTGTTTTGTGATGATTTCCCTTTACAATTTTGGCCAATGATTATCGATTTGAAAATGTTTGCATATAATCGAATGAATAATTTGCCATTGTTTGAACATCACTGTATTTTGCCCTTTTATCCGTCTTCATGACCACAGAGATGACTTCCTTATTGTCCTTTTTTAAATATTCGACTAGCGTGTGCTGTGCCGCATCGGTAAATCCAGGTTTACCAGCAATAGCGTTCGGCATGGTGTGAAGTAGATTATGAATTGTTTTTTCTTGCATGCTAGTTTTAATATGTGTTGTTTGTGTAGACAAGACCTTCAGTACGTTAGGATGCGCAATCGCCTCTCTTGTGATGAGGGCCATGTCATATGGAGTGGTGTAATGATTTGGATGATGAAGACCATTAGGTGTAACAAAATGGGTGTTTTTTAGATTCAATTGTTTCACTTTGTGATTCATCAGATCTGCAAATCCCTCTTCGCTGTCGGCCACGTTTTCAGCAATCGTAACCGCCACATCATTAGCACTTAATAACAATAATGCTTTCATTGCGTCTAGTTTGGAAATCTTCTCTCCTGCTGTAAGCCCCAAACAAAGGCACTCTTGATCTGCAGCATTTCGGCTAACCGTTAATAATTCTCCATCTTTTATTTGTTCATCTAAAATAGTGGCTGTTAGCACTTTAGTCATACTTGCAGGATACGCTTTTGAATATGCATTTTTATTATAAAGAATTTCCCCTGTTAAAGCATTTATGGCGACTCCGAACGATCCGACAATTTGTGGAGGTTCTGTCTCCGCTGTACTAACCTTAACTGATGACATTCCAGACATTAGTAAAAGGACTAAGAATGTTGCTGTAAAGAGCTTGCAGATGTTTGTCATGATGCACCTCCAGTTTGACGAACCTTTTAACTAATATTATCCGTTTTAATTTGTGCCATTATTACCAAATAAATTAAAAGAGCCCTTATTTAGCTATAATATAAATTTTTATTTAAGTTATAATAATATTTGTGTGAAATCAGAAAAATCTTCGGTAGATCAACCACAAGATGTTTCTGGAAATCCCACAAAAAAAGGGATACTGATTTTTCAGTATCCCCTTTTTCACCCAATCCAAAATGAATTGGCGCAATAAATTCATTTATTCTACTAAACTGCCACTTGATTTAATTTTACAATTTCTAATGACTTGATATGATAGCTATCCACTTCAATCACTTTAAACTCATAGTTAGCATGACAAATTTTTTCACCTTCATCAATATCCATTTTCTGTGATAAGATCCAACCACCAATGGTATCCATATCTGTATCGTCTAAGTCTAAACCAAATAAATCATTTATTTCTTCAATAAGAACTTTTCCATCTACGATGGTTTTATTTTCACTAATTTTATTAATATCTGGTACCTCATCAGCATCAAATTCATCACGGATTTCACCGACTATTTCCTCAAGAATATCTTCGACTGTTACTAAACCTGCAGTCCCTCCATACTCATCCATTAAAATTGCCATATGAATGCGGTCTTTCTGCATTTTAAGTAACAAATCGTGAATGGCAATGGACTCAAAAACTTGAATCACAGGACGCACATAATGTTCAATTGGAGTTTCTAAATTCTTATGGATGATATAATCCGTCAAGACCTCTTTCATATTCAACATTCCCACAATGTTATCTTTTTCACCATCAACAATTGGGTATCTTGTATAATTTTCCTCTTTTATGATTTCAAGGCATTCTGCTAAAGTTTGAGATCGATCAAAAGCAACAATCTCAGTACGTGGTACCATAATTTCTTTTGCAATTCGATCATCAAATTCAAAAATATTGTTAACGTATTTAAACTCAGATTGATTAATTTCTCCACTCATATAACTTTCATTAATAATTAATTGAAGCTCTTCTTCAGAGTGTGCTGTTTCATGTTCTGATGCGGGTTTCAATCCGAATATCCCTACAACTAAGCGAGCCGAACGATTTAACATTTTTATAAAAGGATACATAATTTTATAGAATAGGATCATTGGTCTAGCGAAAAGCAATGTGACTGTCTCAGCTTTTTGGATTGCAAACGTTTTTGGTGCGAGTTCCCCAACTACCACATGGATAAATGTAACAGAGGCAAAGGCAAAAATAAAGGATGTTACACTCGAAGCAGTTTCTGATAAGTTTAAGAAAACCAACAGCGGATGAAGTATATGCTCGACAGTTGGTTCTCCCAACCATCCTAAACCTAATGCAGTAACAGTAATCCCCAACTGACAGGCAGATAAATACTCATCAAGGTTCGAAACGATTTTTTTTGCTGCCAGTGCATTTTTATTACCTTCCCCAACGAGTTGGTCAATTCGGGAACTGCGGATTTTAACAATAGCAAATTCATATGCTACGAAAAAAGCAGTAAATCCAATTAGAATTGCTATGATCAGCAAATTAATTAATATCAATGGTCTCCTCACTTTAATTAAAAGTAAGGAATACACCTCCTGGTTTAAAAAAATAATATAATTGTAAGATTAAGAATCTAATGACCCCTCATTAACCAAATAATAATAACAATGTTTGTGCCAACGTAACTCCCTGTATGGAAAGTTTATTTACGAGTATTTCTTTTTCATTATTGTTTAATTTTTGAAGTATTGGCTCCATGACCTTTATTTCCTCTTTTAAATGATCCATTAAATTTGCAAGCTGTTCACAATGTTTCTCTATTTTCTCTTTATCTATCTCAGTACATGAATTAATCATTCGAATAACAGATTTAATTTCTTCAAGCGGCATATTAAGAGTTTTATAATGTTCAATTAATTCAAGAATTTTAATAGATTCTTCTCCGTACATTCGATAATTAGAATCCGTCCTTACAGGGTTCAGTAAGCCTAAATGGGTGTAATAATCAATAGTTCTTCTTGACAGATTCATTTGACTGGCTATTTCTCCAATACGATACAACTTCCCAACTTACTCACCCCTTTCTAGTTATGTAACTATAACACGATATAAACCGTACAGTCAACGTGATGGTTAGGATAGGTAACATAACTATCGTCATTGGCCGCCAAAAACAGGAAGTGACGGTAGTAGCAGTTGTTCCTATTTCATTATGTAATCTTCTCTCTTACGTAAAGGAAGCGGTTTTGCATCTTCCATTAGCGGTTATAGTCTCCGTTTTCAAAAGAATTTCCTTCAAAAAGATTTCTTTTTAATGATTTGATTTGAATATTACAATTCTAGGCATAAGAATTAGCTTTACGGTTAAAATGATGAAGAAAAAATCTTATGGAGGTCCGATCATGGATGACAAACTAACTGAGAAAGAGTTAAATAAGATTATTGAAAGGAGAAGTACAGGAAAGACAAGTTTTGCTGAATTTTTAGTTGAATTATCTGAAATTGGAATTATGCAATACGATATAAATGTTGCCACGGGTCAAGCCTCTTACAAGGGCGAGCATTCGAAGTTACAAACAGAACCTCAAGTAAACTTTGTGATTGCTAATCACTTTAATAGAGATCAGGCATTACAATCAATCGCAAACATTACCCTTCCCTTTCTGGACTTTCTAAGAGAGATGGCAAACGCAGGAATTACGACCTATACAGTCCATATTCCCGAAAAAGCAGCTATTTATCAGGGGAAGAATGGTGAACAAATAGAAGAAAAGATTCAGCTTTAAAATCCAAATTCCTGCATAAATCCAAAAGGAAAAAGGAACGACTAAGCACTTCAAATCATCGCCATTAAATAAATATCAAGCAAAATAGTATCTGATTAACTCTAACCAATTTAAGAGCATCCTCATAATGTTTATTATTTGAATCGTAATTAACATTGATTTGATTAATATCATTATCCTCCAAGTAATTCCCCTCTTTAGTTATTGGCTTCCCTTTCCGTTAAATATCTCCTCTTTTTTATTAAATTAAGAACTTATGGTTAAATTAAGAAAAGTTATAAACAGGAGGGGTTTAAATGACGAGTGGGGTTCCAATTACGTCATCAGAATTAGCCAATTTATGGATGACTTTTCAAGAAAAAACCATGATTATAAGAATATTGGAGCATTTTATAGAGCACGCCGATAATGAAGAAAAACTATTGTTACAAACGCATTATAATAATGCATCCATAACAATAGATACTATTAAGGAAATTTTCAAGCAAGAAGGAGCCGTAATTCCAATTGGTTTTACAGAAGAGGATGTAAGTAAGGGAGCTCCAAAGTTGTATGATTACATTTTCGATATCATGTACTTGCATATGATGACGAAAGTGGAAATGAGCCTATATTCACTTTTTTGTGGCATGTCCTATCGGAAAGATATTAATGATTTTTTTATCAAATTGACAGCAGAATCCCAAGCGATGAACAGCCAATCCACTCAGTTCCTTTTAGAAAAGGGTGTTTTGGTACGACCACCCTTTGTATCGATGCCTAAAGAAGTGCATTTTGTTCAGAATACCGATTATAGGAGTGGTTTCCATTTGTTTGGAGAACTGAGATCTTTAAATACGATTGAAGTTTCTCTTATCCATCATGCCATTGAAACAAACCTAATAGGAATGCAATTAATGATTGGATTTGCTCAAGTAGCTGCAAATAAGGATGTGCAAGAATATCTCGTCAGAGGAATGAAATTGTCAAAAAAGATTGAAATGGATTTAGGTGAATTTTTACGCAAAAGTTTTATAGAACCGCCTGCTACTCATGCAGGTAAAGCAACTACATCGACAATTGCACCATTTTCTGACAAATTGATGATGTACAACACCAGTTTATTAACGTCCTTTGGGCTCGGAAGTAATGCATTAGGCAGCGCATTTAGTTTACGAAATGACTTACCAGCAAAAATGGCGTTTCTGGCAAAAGATATTTCCACTTTTGCCCATGATGGAGGAAGGATTATGATCAAAAATGGATGGATAGAAGAACCTCCACAGATTGAGGACCGTAATGAACTAACTAAATAACTTTTTATAAAAGGACCACAAAGTAGATTATTACTTTGTGGTCAATTTTCATATTCAAAGAAAAGCTACGACATATTTTCTATGTTACTATTGCTGTTTTATTTAACATCTATTAAATACTACTCGACCAGCCACAACTGTTTTCAAGGCTTTTGCCGCTAGCATATCTTCGGATGATCCCTCAAATAAATCACGATCAAAGATGGAAAAATCCGCGACATATCCGGATTTAATTAGCCCGCGTTCATGTTCTTTACAAATGGCTTTTGCACTGCCAATCGTATAGAGCTGGATTGCTTGGAAGCGAGACAGCTTTTGTTCCGGAATGTATCCATCATGTTTTGCATAAGGTTTTTTTCTCTCAACTGCAGCATAAATAGAATATAATGGATTAATCTCTTCCACAGGTGCATCTGTCCCAGCTGCGCACATTAATCCTCGGTCGACTAATTTTTTCCACGCATAGGCCCACTCCAGCCGGTCTTTACCTAGTCGATTGATGACCCAGGGGAAATCTGAAGGTACAAATGCTGGTTGAATGTCTAAAACTACCGGTAATTTTTCCATTCGTTCTATTAAATCTTCGCGTAACACACAGCAGTGGATCAGGCGGTCTCTTTTACCGTTTGTTAATGGATATTTTTCAATTACAGTAAGTACCTGTTCAGCTCCTGCATCTCCAATCATATGCACGGCGACAGCTTCATTATATTGCCGTGCTAGTTTCACTAATGCTTCTAATTGTTCATTCGTTTGAATCAATAAACCACGGTTATTTGGTTGATCTGAATACGGTTTTGATAAGGCAGCAGTTGCTCCGCCTAATGCACCATCAGCAAATATTTTCATGGCACCTGGTTCAATAAATGGCTCGTCAAAAGTGGCATTGGCCTTCATCATTTTTTCAAATACAGCATTATGTCGAAGCAGTGTTACTCTAAAATGATGTTTTTCCCCTACAACCCGATGGAAAGCGGTTAACGGATTCGAAAACTCCCCAAAGTAGCTCATATCTTCAGTGTGTCCTCCCGTTAAACCATAGGATAGCATCTCATCAATGGCATGATTAAGAGAATCGGTTAGAGACTCGATGTACGCTTCACCTTCTCGTGGAATCGCTTCTGTTACGGAATTAGTTGCTAGGTCATATAACAAACCATTTAACGTACCTTGTTCATCTCGTCCGATCTCTCCGCCTGCTGGGGATTTACTATTTCCAAAGATTCTGCCTGCCTGTAGGGCTGCTGTATTTCCCAAAATAACATGATGACAGATTCTAGTTAGTACGATTGGTTCTTTGCGAATAGCATCAAGCTCCTGGATGGTCGGAATCCGGTGATCTATAAAATTATTTTCATTCCATCCTTCTCCAAATAACCATTGGTTCTGAGGTGTAGTCTTTGCCGCTGATTTCACCATATCTAACACTTCCTCAGCTGAAGAAGCTTTCGATAAATCTAGCCGTGTGAACTTTTGACCTTGAAAAATCATATGCAGGTGGCTGTCCACGAAACCAGGATACATGGCGGCACCTTCCAAATTGATAAGCTCATCTGCTAATTTACTAAGTTCATTAAATGTGCCTGTTGCAATAATTCTGTCATCTTGGGCAACAATAGCCTCTACTGTTTCATTTTCCTTTTCCATTGTGTAAATTTTTCCGCCATACCATAGTTGTTTCATTAACTGCCCTCTCTTTCCTTTTTTTATTTTGTTGATATGATAATTATCTGTAAAACCGTACCGAAACTATACTTTACTGTGGTTATGTCAATTATTTTTCAGGTATTAATTAAAAAGCAGAGAATTTTAAGCGTAAAAAGGGAACCTAATGGTCTCCTAATTAGTAGATTAATTTGTCTTTCCATTGCTCCCTTTTTGATCTTTACGAATCGCAGCTTTTGCTTTTGCAGCTTGAGAAACTTGTTGTCCACGATTACTGGTTGTTGATGTTGAGTTTGTCGGTGCTGTTGTTGTCTTTGATGGTGATGTTGATGTCAAGTTTGTCGGTGCCGTAGTAATCTTTGATGACGACGTTGTTGTCGAGTTTGTTGGTGCCGTAGTAGTCTTTGATGACGATGTGGTTGTCGAGTTTGTTGGTGCCGTCTTGGTGGCTGTTGTTGTGCTTGTTGTTGTTGTTGTTTGGTTGGTCGTAGTTTTAGTAGTAACAGGTGATGTAGTTTTGGTTCTGGATGAAGCAGCTCGTATAGTCGTAGTACTGTTTTGAACCTGAGTTGTGGTTTTATTACTCTCCGCATGAAGAGGAACAGGCTTAATAGAAACCGTAGTATCCACGTTCTGTCTTTCCGTTGTAGGTGTTTGCTCTTTTAAGGTATTATTTTCTTTTGTGATTTTATCTGTTGTTCCTATCGTTTGAGGATTCATGTTTTTTCTGTTGAGTCTATGTTATCAGCTGTTTTTGGTTCATCTGAAATGGGTAATTTATTAACTTCGTTCAATTGTTTAGTAGATTGATTGGATAATAAGTTGCCGGTGAGAGAAAACGTAACGGATCCCACTAACACCATGGTTAGTGCTCCAATAGCTCTTTTGTTCATATTCTTCCCCTTTTATCTTTTTTTTCAGGATTACCATACAAATTTCGCCAAATCCTGCAGGGTTTATGGGGGTAGTATAGTAAATTTAAGAGACTAAAAACCAAAAATTGACTCAAGTACCATTAGAAATAAAAAAACATTTCATTCTACCCCCAAAATCTATTAGTGACTACCTAACCTTTTGTTGGTAGTCTTTTTTGTCGAAAAAAAGCAGTAACCGTAGCATTAAGAAGGTAATACATTCTAATATTAAAATTTAACTCTCAACAAACACCTAAAAGGAGGGATTGCGTGAATAAAGTTTTTAGGTGGATTGTTCGATCATTTTTTGCACCCGTCACTGGTAATAGAGGGGCCATTGCGAGTTCACTTGGATTTTTCCTGGCCTTTTTGCCTATATATAGTGTAAGAATTCCATTATTGCTCGTTCTCTCACTTTTATTTCGTCTTAATATCATTGCCATTTTACTTGGAACGTTAATTACCCTTTTTATCCCTACTATTCGAGATTTGCCTTTTCTCAATATACCTGTATTAGAAGGATATAATTTAACACCAGGCCTGGGTGGTTTAATCGGGCTTGTTTGTTATTATTTCTTCCATTGGTTTTACAATCTAGGGCTAAAAAAAAGGGAACGAAATCAAGAACATGTTTTTCTTGATCCAGCAAAAAGACGCTGGTCGATAATTAAACGTATGAGTACCGGCTTTACTCTATTAGTTGTTTTAGTATCTTTTATTTTTATTGAAAGTCTATATACTGACCCGGTGTTTCCGAACCTACAATTAAATAAAAGTGGAGTCACAACGAGGATTGAACCCATTAATCAAAGTTTCACTAAAGAACAGCTTGCCAGCCAGCTGGAAAAAACAAATCCTGCCCCTCTTGTTCAAAAAAATGATGTAGAAAACAAAGGACAAATTTCACAAAAACAAGAAGTTTATGGTTTTTACGTCAATTGGGATGCAAACAGCAAAACTTCTTTTAAAAAAAATATCGATTCGATAACAACATTAGTACCCGAGTGGCTGCAGCTTAATACTGACCTGACCTTTAAATCCAGCAATGACTCGTCTATTATTACAGAGGCAAAAGCACATCAGATAAAGGTTCTCCCAGTAGTAAATAATTTTATTAATAATAAATGGGATGCAGAAACTCTGCATCGGTTATTTACTTCTCCCGGTGCGGAGGATCTTTTTATTAAAAATTTGTTGGATTATGTGAGAACAAATGACTTTGCTGGTATTAATATTGACTTTGAGAATATTAACCAAAAGGACAAAGCTGAATTATCAAATTTTGTAAATAAAGTTTCTCATGCATTTCATCAACATGACCTATTGGTATCAATTGATGTCCCGCCAAGTAACACTAGTTTTGACTATGGTTCATTAGCAAATAATGTTGACCGGATATTTGTAATGCTATATGACCAGCACAACTCTACCAGTAATCCTGGACCTATCGCACCATTAGATTGGGTAAAGGGCAGCTTGAACCGCCTTCATATTCCTTCTGAAAAATTAATTGTAAGTTTGGGAAGCTACGGGTATGACTGGGAAGAAAACTCCAAGGAGCCTACGGAAACAGTTACTTTCGGGGATTTAATGAAGCTTGGAATGGGTACGAGCATAAATATCAATTGGAATAAACAAGTAGGCAATCCTTATTTACGTTACAAAACAAACGAAAAAAACCATACTGTTTGGTTTTTAGATGCCGCAACATTTTATAATCAAATGAAAACAGCAATAGAAAGTGGTTCAAAAGGAATCGCTGTCTGGCGTCTTGGTTCCGAAGATCCTTCTATCTGGAACTATATGAATCAACCAAAAGCAATGAAAAATCCATCCAATGCCCTAAAAACCTTAGCCAGTCCTGAACCCGTTCACTATACAGGCGAAGGAGAAATTTTAAAAGTGGTTTCTCAATCAGAAAAAGGTAAAAGGGCTATTGAAATGGATTCACAAGGATTAATCCAAAATGAAACCTATATCAAGTTACCAAAGCCTTTTGAAGTGGTTCGTTACGGCAAACCTAAACAGAAGGAAATTGTCCTTACCTTTGACGACGGACCGGATCCAGTCTATACACCGCAAATATTGGACATTTTAAAAAAGTATCATATAAAGGGTTCCTTCTTTATCGTAGGAGAGAATGCAGTGCTGCATCCAGAACTGATTAAAAGAATTCATGGAGAAGGCCATGAAATTGGCAGTCACACCTTTACGCATCCTGATGTTGCATCGACCGCACCATGGCAATCAAAATTAGAGCTAAATGCTAATCAAAGACTTTTTGAGGAAATTACTGGGCACTCAATGACCCTCTTCCGCCCGCCGTATGTGGCAGATGCGGAACCGAGCACAAGAAGGGAACTGCTCCCTATCATGCGTGCACAGGATATGGGGTATACGATGGTCGGCGAATTAATAGACTCTGACGATTGGCAAAGACCTTCTAGTAATGAAATTGTAAAGCGAGTGTTGCTGCAGCTACCAGAGGGAAATGTGATTTTGTTCCACGATTCTGGGGGTGACCGCTCCAACACTGTGAAGGCGTTGCCGATTATCATAAAAGAACTAAAACAGCGCGGCTATACCTTTACAACCATTGGTGATTTAATTGGAAAAAAAGATAGTCAGATTATGCCTTCCGCTAATCAAGACAGCCCTTATTTGGTCTATGATAAAGCTGTTTTTAAGCTTATGCAGGGCTGGCGTTTAGGATTAAATTTCCTTTTCTACTCAGCTATTATCTTAGGAATATTGCGCCTTGCTCTCTTCATCTTTCTTTCTAGAAAGCAGGTAAAAGAGTATAAAGAGACTGTAATTGACCCTAACTTTACACCGTTTGTGAGTGTTGTTATTGCTGCCTACAACGAGGATAAAGTAATTTACAAAACGATTGAATCTATACTATCGAGCGATTACCCTGCTTTTGAGATGTTAATTATTGACGATGGATCAAAGGATGATACGGCTGATGTTGTTGAAAAAACTTATTCAAACCATCCTATCGTCAGATTAATAAAAAAATCTAATGGAGGAAAATCCTCTGCAGTCAATCTTGGTTTCAAAGAAGCAAAAGGAGAAATCGTCGTTGCACTTGACGCAGATACACTCATCGCTGATAATGCCATCTCCCTGCTTGTTAACCATTTTACAAATGAAAATGTGGCTGCTGTTTCAGGTAATGTCAAAGTCGGTAATAAGGGGAACCTCCTTACTAACTGGCAGCATATTGAATATGTAACAGGATTTAACTTAGAGAGAAGGGCATTTGCGGCTTTAAATTGTATTACGGTCGTGCCAGGTGCGATCGGTGCATGGCGAAAGACGGCTGTGGAAGAAGCAGGATACTTTAAAGAAGATACGCTGGCAGAAGATACCGATATCACTCTTACCCTTTTACGGCAAGGGAAAAAGATCGAATTTGAGGAAAAGGCTTATGCCTTCACAGAAGTACCTGAAGATATAAAAAGTCTTGCCAAACAGCGGTACCGTTGGGTTTATGGTACATTACAATGCTTATGGAAACATCGTGAGGCTTTATTTAATAAGAAACACAATACATTAGGTTTTATCGGCTTACCAAACATGTGGCTTTTTCAATATATCTATCAAACCATCTCTCCTATTGCAGATATATTGTTTATTATGGCTCTTTTTAACGGGCACTCTGGAAAAGCAGCCATTGGCTTTATCCTATTTTACCTGCTCGATTTCGTTACGTCCCTATATGCGTTTCGTTTGGAGAATGAAAGAACTAAACCTCTGTTTTCCTTGTTTTTACAACGGATCTTGTACAAACAGCTTATGACGTATGTCGTGATAAAATCAATTTTCTCTGCAATAAAAGGAGTAACTGTAGGTTGGAATAAATTAAAACGAAAAGGAAATGTCACACAGGAAACCTATATGGTGAATGTTAAGGAAAATATGTAAATCAATAAAAAGGTCTTCCAATTTTTCGGAAGACCTTTTTATTACTAAAAACTTTTCCTGTATTTAAAAGAGACGTCTATTAATCACTGTGCATTGTCTTGCACCCCTGCGAATTAAACGGCGTGCCTCAGCTAAAGAGATTTCAACAAGAACAGCTTCGTCTGTGTCGTCCTCTACATCAAACACAGCAAAGGCCTCTCCGTCTAAAATCAATACACAAATGAAATTTACTTCTAAATCATCAGAAGTTGGTCTTCTAGTTACTACTTCGCACCGCTGGACTCCTGCATTCAACAAAGTATTAGCTTCTCTCCGTGAAATGCGAATAAAGACAAATTCCTCGATTTCAACATTACCTGCTTCTGCTTCTATTTCCACTACCAAAAAGAAGCCATTTCTTCTGGTTTGGAGAATACAATTAGCTCCAATCGAAACTACATCTTCAGGATTCATAAGATTCACCTCCCTTGTATAATAAATTCAACTGATAAAGGAATGGTTTGGACAAGTATCGCAAAAAAATATTAGAAGTAGATTAGATTTTTTAGAAAATATCACCTAATTATAGGTATAAAGTATCGTCAAATAACTGATATTAGGAGTGGTAAGCTAATGAATTGTGAGGAAAAGCTTACCGTTTTTACATAATTCGTTTATAGCCATAGGTGGTGTATCAAATGGGTTTCTTCAGCAAATTATTTGGTAATGAAACAAAGGAGGAAAACAAAATGACAAATGATAAGTTAAACATCGGAATTATTCTAGGCAGTACACGTCAAGGACGTGTAAGTCCACAAGTCGGCGAATGGATAAAAGGAATTGCTGATAAACGAGGGGATGCAAATTACGAAATCGTCGATATTAAAGATTTTGACTTACCATTCTTAGGTACAACTGACGGCTCTGAGCCTGGATTAGGAAGATGGAATGAAAAGCTTGGAAGCTTAGACGGGTTTGTGTTTATTGTCCAAGAGTACAACCATAGTATTACAGGAGCATTGAAAAACGCACTTGACTGTGCACGTGAGGCTTGGAATAACAAAGCGGCTGGCATTGTCAGTTACGGTTCGACCGGCGGTGCGCGTGCCGCTGAGCACTTACGCGGGATTTGCGGAGAATTAATGATTGCCGATGTCAGAGTTCACCCTACATTATCTTTATTTACTGATTTTGAAAACGGTACTGACTTCAAACCTCAGGAAATACATTTAAACAATGTGAATGCAATGATCGACCAAGTCCTTGCTTGGAGCGGCGCATTAAAAACATTGCGATAAAAGTCTATGAACAAAAACGCAAGCGCCTTGAATAGCTCCGACAAGCATAAGCCACTCAGGGAAAGAAGGCGTTTGCCTTCATTCCCTGAGTGGCTGTAGACCATCGAGGGGCTAACGCTAGAGCTGGACGTAGATAGTCCATTTATTAAGAGTTATCCACAAGCGAAAATTTTATAATTTCTTTAACGACAAAAAAAGGAGCAGCTACTTTAAATGGCTGCTCCTTTAATTTTAATACCGTCTATTGTGAATTTAATACAATGGAGGCTTTTTTATGCCTTTAATAATAGTTAATTTAAATATTCCGGATGTTTTTGTGGAGTATTTTGTTGGATCTCTTCAAATATGTCCTGACTAGAATCCTTGTTCGTTGTCGTTGGTTTTTGTTGTGAGATTTGATTGATTAGTTTTTTAAATTCGCCAATCGTTAGTGGTTTCGCGTCTTCTTTTAATTCATAGCCCAATTGACCGTTTGGTTCAATCGTGCCAATTTTGATGTCAGATAACTTGGTAAGACCCATATTGCGCATCCGCATTTCCAGCCCGTCAACAGTTAATCGAAGCTTCTTTAAATTTTTAACATTTAATTCCCCGTTTTCTATAACTATTTTAGATTTTCCCATAATTAATTTTTCAAAAGGGTTAAAATGAAGTTGGATATACTCAACTATTAGGATGGACACCACAAAAATGATTGCCCCTCCAATCGCCTTAACCATACTTACTTCCACAATTGGTTCAACTATAAGGTGACCTAATGAGATCATTACGATCGTTTGGGCAAGTGTCATCTGTGCGATTGATTTTCTTCCAGCGATTCGAAGCAGGATAATACCTGTGAAGAACAGTATAAAAGATTTTAAAATATAGGATAAATCCATCGTATATCCCCCTATGGATTATGGCTTATTCTCTTCCCTAACGAATGTTTGATTGATATTTAAATTTTTTATTGCCTATTTCTTTGAGACCAGCACGAATCAAAAGGAACACGACAATCCATGAAGAAACCATCAAGAAGATCTGTCCAAAGGGGAACATTCCTGGTATTTGCATGTCCCAGAGAGCATGCATCAAAACAACTAAGATAAAGACACGTAAAAATTTACTATGGAATAACATGTTGATGTTAAAAGGCTGGTCCCCTTGAACCCTGCAGAATGCTGCACCTGTCAAAGCTGCCCAGGCGACATGGCCGCCAGGAGCCAAAATTCCGCGCCATAGCATTGTGATATATAGATTTTTTCCATCCCCGGAAAGCAGCGCTCTTAGGGCATAACCAGCTGTTTCGAAGGCTGCAAATCCTGCTCCAACGGCTGCACCAATAAGAAGTCCATTTAAGATATACCTGTATTTACGGTACCGTACAAAAGTGATGACCGTAATTGCTTTGGCGAGTTCCTCGGCAATGCCGATCGTAATGGGATTGATATTATGTTTTAGAATATCGAAAAACAATAGGGCGACTAACATAGAAAGAATCCCGCCGATAAACACCACATAAATGATTCGATAAAAGGCGATATTTTGCGGAGCGTTCATTTCCCAGAAGAAGATTAAAGTAGTCAACGGAACAGCAAAAGCACCAACAATGATAAGTCCCGGTATAAAGTTTACATTTCTAAAATAACCTACGCCAATATATAACCCTAAGAATGCAATAAGGGCAAATATAAACACCCTTGCAAAAAGCCAAGGTTTTGGCCATGTTTCTGTTACTTCCGTAATTTTCGGCGTGGTAAGCGCAGTGCCTACGATAAAAAGACGTTCAGCCTCTAATTCACTATGATTTCTGAAGACACGAGAAAAGACGTTTTGAAATTTTGGTTCAACCGAACGTTCAAATCTCGGAACCATATCCACATAATGGGCAAATTCATAAAATAAGCTGTTTTCATCCTCTTCTGTATTATTTTTAATGAACTTTTCGCCGCAGCTTAAGCAGAATTTCACACCATCTGGATTAGTATAGACACATTGCGGGCATTTCATATTACTTCCCCCTCTTGATACCGAATTCTTTCAATATGTACTCGATTATTTAATAGTTAATTTAACCAATTAACACAAATAAAAACAGACGAATTTTTTTCGTCTGCTTTATAAAATATAAATTCAATTTAATTCAAGAGGACGTAAGTTTGCTTCAATTTCTTCCCGTCTTGGTTCTAAAAATGGTGGTAATGCCAGTTTTTGACCCATCGTTTCCAAGGGTTCATCTGTCGCGAAGCCAGGTGTATCAGTTGATAGTTCAAACAAAATACCATTGGGTTCTCTAAAATATAGTGCTTTAAAATAATATCGTTCTACCTTACCTGAATTGGCTATCCGATGTTGTTTTAAACGTTGAGCCCATAAATGGTATTCCTCTTGATTAGGTACTCGGAAGGCCACATGATGCACTCGTACCGCGTCCAATTCGTGCCCGCGGTAGATCGGGTCTTGGTTCAATATGGACCTCTGCTCCACTGCCGCCTTCTCCTGTTGCAAAAACCATGATATCAGGATATTCCCCCTCTAATGATGGATAGGAACTCACAAATCGAAATCCCATTACTTCTGTAAGAATTCCGATCGTTGGTTCGGCAATGCTGACTGTAAGTGTGACTGGACCTAATCCAATAATGGCATGTTCAACAGGGATATCATCCCGTTTCCAAGGGATTCCGGCTCTAACGCCGGTTTCCTCATTATCTGCCACAAGGATTAAGCGGGTTCCTTCAAAGTCTCGAAAAGCTAAAGTATCGCGACCGGCCCTTTTTTCAATAGAGTCATGATGGATTCCCAATTGGGTAAAACGTTCTTTCCAAAATAACAAAGCATCTGTGGTTTTCACTCTTAAAGAAACCGTAGATATATCTGAAGTTCCTCGGTAGGAGTGGCCTAGGCCTGGAATATCAAAGAAAGTGACCTCTGTACCTGGAGTTCCCTCGGCATCCGCATAGAAAAGGTGATAGGACTCAGTATTATCTTGATTGACTGTTTTCTTAACTAATCTCATGCCTAAAATTTTGGTATAAAATTCGTAGTTTCTCTCGGCTTTGCCTGTCAAAATCGATACATGATGCAGTCCTAATAATTGCATGTGTTAAAACCTCCTTAACTCACAATTCCTTTATACCATTTGGCAGCTTCTTCTACTTCTTCTCTAGTTAATTGATGTCCACGATTTTCCCAGTGCAGCTCTACCAATGCGTTGGCATCTTGTAGTAATGCTAGTAATTCCTTTGATTCCAGTGGGGAACAAATCGGGTCATTCGTCCCTGCGGCAATGAACACATTTATTCCTGTTAAGTCGGGAAGCTCTATCCTTCTTGGTACCATCGGATGATGTAGAATTGCCCCCTTTAGGGCATTTTGACAGTGAAATAATAGGCTTGCCGCAATATTGGCCCCGTTTGAATAGCCGATGGCAATAATATTATTCCGGTCAAACTCATATTTTTGTGCAGCCTCATCAAGAAAATCATTTAATTCTTGGGTTCGGAAGACAAGATCCTCTTCATCAAAAATACCTTCCGCTAGTCTACGGAAAAAGCGGGGCATTCCGTTCTCCAATACATTCCCACGAACACTAAGCACCGACGCCTCATCATCTATCATTCCAGCCAGCGGTAAGAGATCTAATTCATTTCCACCAGTACCATGAAGTAATAGCAAAGTTGGTTTTGCAGGGTTTTTTCCTTTTTGAAAAATGTGTTTCATCTATATTCTCCTTTCAAACTCTTATATGGCATAGGCATTTAAGACAATTTGTACTAAACCAAGACTTGATCATTGCATTTGGTCGTAAGCCATAATACGTTGTACACCTTTTTTGCTAGTATTTCCAAATTCGTTTGATAATTATTTTGAATCTGATTATCTTGAATATGAGATAATTGTAATACATCTAGTGGTACATAGTCAAGAACAAAAGCGCTGGAGCTGGACGTCGATAGTCCATTTATTAAGAGTTATCCACAAGCGAAAATTTTATAATTTCTTTAACGATAAAAAAACACGCTGAGTAATATTCAGCGTGTTCATCCTCAATTAATGGCTAGCAGCTTTTTCAAGACCGCCAGGCTTGTTATGAATAGCTATTTTATTAATAAGCTTATTACTATCCGTATTTAATCCTCTAAGGTTTACCTTGACACCATTTTGATGGTATTTGATCACGACTTTATCAATTGCTCCAACAGCAGAATCATCCCAAAGGTGGGCATGAGATAAATCTAAGTCGACTTCCTTTACAGCTTCTTTAAAATCAAAACCATTTATAAAGTCAGTTACAGAAGCAAAGAAAAGTTGTCCTGTCACATGATAAATCCTTTTATTGGCCCCTTTTGCTGAAATACTAGTTACATTTACTTTGGAAATTTTTGAAGCAAAGAATATCGCACTTAGGATTACCCCTACTAAAACCCCTAAAGATAAGTTATTTGTCATGACTACGGTAATAACAGTAATGACCATAACAATTGAATCGGTAATCGGTATTTTATTAAAGTTTTTAAGACAAGACCAATCAAACGTTCCAATCGAAACCATAAACATAACCGCCACAAGTGCAGCCATTGGAATTTGAACAAGGAAGCTTTTTAGTGAGCAGATGAGAGTTAATAAGAAAGCACCTGCTACAAAGGTAGACAAACGCCCTCTTCCACCTGATTTAACATTTATAACAGATTGTCCAATCATGGCACATCCAGCCATACCGCCGAAAAAGCCGGATACGATATTGGCGATCCCTTGTCCTCTAGCTTCTTTGTTTTTGTCACTATCAGTATCTGTCATATCATCGACAATCGAAGCCGTTAGTAAAGTTTCCACCAAGCCCACAATCGCAATGGAAATAGAGTATGGAAAAATAATTTGCAATGTTTCAAAATTAAATGGAATATCAGGAATTAAAAATACTGGTAGTTTGGATGTTAGTTCTCCTAAATCTCCAACTGTACGTACATCGCTGCCCGTTAGAATCGAGACAACGGTCATAACAAGAATCGCAACTAATGGAGCGGGTACAGCTTTTGTAAAACGAGGCAGTACATAAATAATCACAAGCGCCCCAGCAACCATGGCATACATTTGCCAGTTAGCCCCTTTAAACTGAACTAATTGAGCTGAAAAAATTAATATGGCCAGTGCATTAACGAAACCTGTCATCACAGAACGCGGGACGAACTTCATCAAACGGCCTAATTTTAATGCTCCCATAATGATTTGGAGAACACCAGTGAGAATAGTCGCGGCAAGTAAATATTGCAAACCATGTTCTTTGACTAAGGATGTCATTAATAGTGCAGTTGCCCCGGTCGCAGCCGAGATCATCCCGGGTCGTCCGCCTGCGAAAGAAATGGTAACCGCGATACAAAAGGATGCATACAGCCCAATCATCGGGTCCACTCCCGCAATAATTGAGAAGGCAATAGCTTCTGGTATCAGTGCCATAGCAACCACTATCCCAGATAATATATCTCCCTTGATGTTTCCAAACCATGAATATTTAATTGTACTTAAATTCAAATAAAGCACCTCTCCCTTTTTAATGATTGAATAGTGTTTCTAGCTCCAGCGCCTGATCGAGGTGCTTCTGCTTTTTCTTTTGACTTCCAACTCTCATGAAAGCCGGGGCCGTTGTTAACAGGAAAATTATAATGGAATGTGACAAAATTGTGAAATCAAAGGAAAGCGGAGCCATTACCTCTTTCCTTTGATTTTCTCCCTTTTCCTAGTAATATCACTATTACTCGCAACAATGCAAAAAAAGAAGGAGAAGCTGTCCCCTTCACATTATTGAATATTAAATATGAAAGTAAGCAAAGCGTATAACAGCGGGATTGTTAGAAACGAGAAAACCGTACTAATAAAAACACCAATCGAGGAATAGTAAACATCACCGCCATATTTTTGTGCATGTAACGATACAGTCGAGGCACTGGGTGTTCCTGATATTAGAACGGCAGTTGTAATGACAGAAAAGGAAACACTTGTTAGTGTGAAGGGAATTAAACATAATGGGATAAAAAGAAGTCTTGTAAAGCAACCAAGTCAAATACTAAGTTCTTTACATAGTATTATAATTTCTTTAAAGGACAACGTCCCGACTAAACAACCAATTAGGAGCATAGATAGAGGAATGGTTGGGGGATCCCAATTCTTGTAATATCTGTACCGCGATAAAGGGTAATTTTATAGGTAAAAAAAACAGGAGTACTCCCAAAAGTGTTGCTGCAATACCAGGATTTAAGAAAACCTTTTTCCATTTGACATGTGTCTCTTTTTTAACGAAAAGATAGATACCATATGGCTATATAAGAAGATATACTAAATGAAAGACAGCTGTATAGATAACACCTTTTTCTTGAAAAAGAAGGTAACATACTGCCATAGCCTATAAAACCCTGGTTTCCAAAATAATCAGTGACTCAAAAACGGCTTCCCTGGATTGTCCGACTTTCGCTTTCCTGCGCAAAAAAAAGAAAGCAGACAAGCAACTGATAGAGCATAAACAGATAATAAAAAAAGAATGATAAAATTTGATAATGCATCTTTTGAAGGAGATATATTCATTAAATATAAAATTAATGCTGGAAGTGTAATATATAAAAGAATTTGAGTAAGGATTTGTTCCTCCGTCCGTTCCGGGAGAATCCCTGCTCGCTATGTGATAAAACCGATAAACCCAATAAAATAAAGCACAACTAATTCTTGAAGTAAAGGAAATAGGGTTCCATTCGATTCCCTCCCCTCTTACTATATGAGGAGGAGAAATCTAGCGTGTTCCATAAATGGTCAAAAAAAAGAAAACGTACTTTCATACGCTCTCTTTAAATCGATTATTTCGTTAAAATTATTGGGCCATCTTTTGTAACAATCAATGTATGTTCATATTGTGCTACAAAGCTTTGCTCTGTAACAAAAGTCCAGCCATCATCTAGTTGGAATACTTCCTCGTCATGGGTAGAGATAAACGGTTCAAAGGCAATGACCATTCCTTCTTTCAACAGCCCGTGGTCTGATGTTTCATTATAATTATAAATATACTCAGGTTCTTCGTGAATCGTACGCCCAATACCGTGGCCGGTAAGATTCATAACGACAGTTAATCCATGCTGCCTTGCTACTTGATGAACGACTTTACCCATTCCTGTAATTCTAGCACCTGGTTTTACTTTTTTTAACCCTGCTTCAAAGGCTTCTTTGGCAACATCGCAAATTTTGGTAAGGATCTCTTCTCCTTTGCCAACTACAATGGAAATGCCAGTATCAGCAAAGTAACCATTTTTTGAACCAGACACGTCGATATTCACTAAGTCCCCTTCTTGAATTACGCGTTCTCCAGGGATCCCGTGCGCGACTTCTTCATTAACACTGATACAAGTATAGCCAGGAAAATCATATTCGCCCTTTGGTGCGGAGATCGCTCCTTCTTTTTCAAAAAGTTCTCCGGCTAAATCGTCAAGTTCTTTAGTGGTGACACCTGGTACAGCTCTTTTCACTAGTTCATCTCTTATCGATGCTACAATTCTGCCAATTTCCTTTAAACTGTTAAAATCCTCTTCTGTTTTAGCAATCATTGGTCTTGCCCCAATCTACATGATTTATTAGTAAAAACACCATAATTTAGATTTTACCCGTCCTTTCGAGAAAATCCAAGTATTGTTGATTATTCATATTTTTTTGAAAATAGCTCCCACTTATCATAACCCACAAACCTAGAGTAAATCGATTCAACCCACAAACTAGGAATGTTAAACTATAGATATCAAATCTGAAATATGGAGGGAAAAATGTGAACCCAGTAGAGATTGAAAGTTTGCTTGACGCTCAGGCCCTTAACCTAATCAAAAAAATGAAATCATATGACGAAGTCTTATGGTTTAATCCGAAAATCCATACGACTCAAAACCGCCTGGAAGACTGCCCGCTCACTCTGGAGGATATTCAAGATGCTGAAGAACGACTGAAACGATTTGCTCCCTATATAGCTCAAGTGTTTCCTGAAACGAAAGCAACCAACGGAATCATTGAATCAAACTTAGTTAAGATCCCTGCCATGAAGAATAAATTAGTCAAGAATTACGCTCAGCCAATAGAAGGAGATATATGGTTAAAATGTGACAGTCATCTACCCATTTCCGGCTCGATTAAAGCAAGAGGCGGCATATATGAAATCCTCAAATATGCCGAGGATTTAGCGATTGAGCAACACCTTCTTCGCAAGGATGATGATTATTCTATTTTGGACAGTGAAGAATTCCGCCGATTTTTCTCACAATATCAAATTGCGGTAGGTTCCACGGGTAATCTAGGACTAAGCATTGGGATAATTAGTACTAAATTAGGATTTATGGTAACTGTCCATATGTCAGCAGATGCGAAACAATGGAAAAAGGATCTGCTAAGAGATAAAGGTGTTCAAGTAATTGAATATGAGGCGGATTACAGTAAGGCGGTAGAGGCTGGTCGTATTCAGGCAGAAAAAGAGCCCCGTTGTTATTTTGTAGATGATGAGAACTCACAGCATTTATTTCTAGGTTACGCCGTGGCTGCCATAAGGTTAAAAAATCAACTAGAAGAGCTTCAGATAAAAGTCGACGAAGATCATCCCTTGTTTGTTTACCTGCCCTGTGGTGTGGGCGGTGCTCCCGGTGGTGTTACGTTCGGTTTAAAACAATTGTTCCAAAACAATGTTTACTGCTTTTTCGCTGAACCTACTCATTCTCCTTGTATGTTACTTGGATTATTAACAGGACTCCATGAAAAGATTTCCGTCCAAGATATAGGGATTGATAATATTACGGCGGCGGATGGACTTGCTGTAGGAAGACCATCCGGATTTGTTGGTAAGATCATCGCGCCTATTTTAAGCGGAGCTTTTACAGTTAGAGATGATGAGTTATTTAAACTTTTAAGGATTCTGGTTGTTACAGAGAATATAAGATTGGAACCTTCTGCTCTCGCAGGGATGATTGGCCCGGTTAAACTAGCACAAGAAGGGAAGGCATTTTTACAAAAAAATCATTTGCTTAACAAAAAAGCTGCGCATATCGTTTGGGCGACAGGAGGTAGTATGGTTCCAGACGTGATTATGGAGGATTACTATAAAAAGGGATTTTAAAAAAAAATAGCAGCTTCCTATAACTGTTAATCTAGGCAGCTGCTATTTTTTAAATACCCCAAACTGCGACGTTAAGTCAATCAGTGGTTTTTGTCTCGCCGGAATAACTTCCACTGTACGTAACAATTTAACAAGCATTTTCAATGCATCGACGACAAAAGGCCCTTTATTAAGCATGATGCAGTTTGCCCGACTCCCATAGGCAGCATCGGTTATCTCTGCACGCGCTGGGATTCCTTTTTTTGTGAGCTTCTCCAATACACCTGTTGCCCATATAACGGGTGTGTAGGCAGCCGAACAGATGGTTAAGATTTCATCCTGCACAAATGATAAGTTTTCAGGACCAACCTCAACAGTCAAGTCTCCCCTTGCCAGCATGATTCCGAATCTGTTAAAATGTAAACCTTCTAAAAGGATTCTCGCCAAATTATGGATAGCGTCCTTTGTTTCAATTTTGGCGACTACACCAATATCGGTTCGCTTAAGTATTTCTAATTCTTGACGTAATTTTCTTAAGTCAAGTGGGGAGTGGACAAAGGATATTCCTAAAATATCCGCGTGCTTAGTTATAAACGGTATGTCCGCTAAATCCTTTTCTGTTAATGCAGGGAGATTTAAGCTTAAGAGCGAATCAGGTAAATTTAGCCCCTTCCCTTCTTTTACCCTTACTGGTTTGGGCGCGGGTGAATGGATTTCCACTTCTACAAATTCCTTGGTAACTTGTGATACGATACCATGGATTTTCCCATCATCGATAAAAATAGAATCGTTTACCCGAACATTTCGAAACGCTTTTTCCAGCGTTACCGGGACGCCGGCAGGAGTATCCTCCACTACCGAATGCCCCTCCGTATCGGAATTCAAATATAATCGCAGCCGATCCCCTTTACTCACATAAATAGGAGCATCAGGCAGCTTCCCAACTCGTACCTTGGGACCGGCTAAATCCATATAGATTTTACATTCGGTCTTTTGATACGTCCCTTCAATCCTTAGTTTTTTTTCAACATCCCGTATAGCATCAATTATTTGCTTCCATATTTCCGGATTATCATGAGCGCAATTGATTCTGGCAATATTCATTCCATTTAGTATTAGCTGTTCTATCTGGTTCGGATTGTTTAAGACTTTTGAATCTACCGTGACCATAATTGCTGGTTGATTCGGTTGCATTCTATTCCCGAAAAGTTCTTCTGTCCGCTTTTTTAAGATTTTTCTTGAATCATATGGAGTTGAAACCATTAGATTCTTTTGCGAAGGTAATGAGATATTTAAATAGGATAATATTTTTTCTAGTGTATATAAAAGGTGTGTAGGTGATTGAAAAAGATCTGCAAGTCCTTTTTCTTTTAGTTCTTGACGTATACCAAGTAAGTTTTGTTCACGAAATCCTAAATATGAAATTAAATTATCCCGACAGATTCTAGCATCGTCCTGGAACTCGTGATGATCCTCTGCATGATCACTTGCTTGAATGATTTGTTTATAGATGCTTTCTATCCGTCTTGGTAATTCTCGTTGATTTAATGGGATTTGTGCCACATCCCCTTCACATCCTTGTATCCTAAACTTAAAAAGTTTTCCCATTATTTATTATTCATGAATGTAAAAAGTGTGTAGTGGTTATCTGACTTGAGAATAAAAAAAACAAGTTTAATGAACAAATTAACCCTCATCAAACTTGTTTATGTGAAATTATTTTACAAAAAAGAGTAAAAGCCATAGATACAAACTGATTAAGGTAAAGACCAAGGTTGGCGGTATGACAATCAGCGTTACTTTAATGTATTCGACCCAAGTAATCTTGATTTTGCTTTTCTTTAGTATATGCATCCATATTAGGGTCGCTAAGGTTCCAATCGGTAGAATAAGGGATCCAACATCACTTCCGATTATATTTGCTAAATACACCGTTTTCATAATTAGCGGGTCTAGTCCCATTTCAGTTAAAGCTAAGGTTGAGACCATCAAGGCAGGATGGTTGTTAAAAATGTTTGATAAAAATGCCGTGATAACACCCATTGTTAAACTCGCATGTAAGAAGCTGTCATTGACAAGGGGTTTTAGATTTTCAATTAAAAAAGCTGTTAAACCGATATTGTGTAAGCCAAAAATAATCACGTACATACTGAAGGCAAAGATTAAAATGTGCCATGGTATTTTTTTTAGGACATCCTTTGGATTGACTTTTAAATACATCCATCTCCAAATCAATAAAATTAGTGATCCACAAACCGCTACTAGAGAGACCGAGATGCCGATAAAGGATGCTACAAATAGACTAATCCTAACTATTAGGACGAAGATTAACATTTTAATCATAAGTTTCTTTTGTTGGTCAAACAGACTTTCTGAGTTTTGTTGGAGCGGATGAAATGGGCGGTTTTTTTGCAGCGGAATGGAGTATGAATGGAAGCGGATTTGGGCTGGAATATTCTTTTTGAAGACAAGGTACAGCAAATAGGATAAGAACAATAGACCGAGGACTCCTGGCACAAACATCATTTCGGTTTGCATGTAAAGGTCCATTCCAATAATTTTCAATGCAATAAGATTAACAATATTACTTACACCAATGGGGGCACTGGAGGCTGTGGCGATTAAAGCTCCGCTTAACAGAAATGGGATTTTTTGAGAATTTTTCAATTTTAAATTATTTAAAATTAAAATTAGGATCGGTGTAGTAATTAGAATACTTCCATCGTTATTAAAAAATAACGTCATTAAAAAGCATAACAGCAAGGTGTTCCAATATAAGCGGTAACCAGACCCCTTTGATAGTTTAAGCATTAGTGCCGCGGTCCAGCTGAAAAAGCCTATGCTCTCAAGAACAATTGCCATTACAATCGTGGCTATTATGGTAATTGCAGCCCCAGTTACCTTGGAACTGATGTCAAGCAAGTCACCTGTTGACACACTACCGCTCAAGAAGACTAGAACAGCCCCAATCGCAGCTGGTATAGCTTCGTTCATATTTTTGGGACGGATGAAGATCATCACCATAGTTAGAATAAAAGCTGTTATAGTAACAATCACCGTCAAATGATGATACATAAAAGTTAATTTACTCCCTTCATTTAGTTTCCTTCTGATTTTTTTCCGTTTATTCTCTTCTTGTCCCTTGCCATATAGTACGTCCAAAATGAAGGCTTGTTCTAAACGAATATCCTGTAATTATACAAATCAGCATCTATCTAGATAAATATTTTTAAACTTAAATAGATTTTTGCCTAACAATTTTATATTTGGGCAAATAACTCTGCTTATATGATCTAGGTATTTATGTAGATTGGGTTAAATTGGGCTGCAGTTTGTTTTGAAGAACCTTAAAAAAATAAAACCGGCACTTGTTGAAGTACCGGCTTTATAAATCCAATTATTTCTTACCTTTAGAGCCTTTAGGACGTTTAGCGCCTTTAGAGCCTTTAGGACGTTTAGCGCCTTTAGAGCCTTTGCTGCCGGAAGAGCCTTTGCTGCCGGAAGAGCCTTTGCTGCCGGAAGAACCTTTGCTGCCGGAAGAACCTTTGCTGCCGGAAGAACCTTTGCTGCCGGAAGAACCTTTGCTGCCGGAAGAGCCTTTGCTGCCGGAAGAACCTTTGCTGCCGGAAGAACCTTTGCTGCCGGAAGAGCCTTTGCTGCCGGAAGAACCATGGCTACCTGAAGATCCGTGGCTGCCTTTAGAACCATGGCTACCTGAAGATCCGTGGCTGCCTTTAGAACCATGGCTGCCTGAAGATCCGTGGCTGCCTGAAGATCCGTGGCTGCCTTTAGAACCATGGCTACCTGAAGATCCGTGGCTGCCTTTAGAACAATGGCTGCCTGAAGAACCCCAGCTGCCTGAAGAACCATGGCTGCCTGAAGATCCGTGGCTGCCTTTAGAACCATGGCTGCCTGAAGAACCCTTAGAGCCGCTAGAGCCTTTAGAACCGCTAGAGCCTTTAGTACCTTTAGAACCACTAGAGCCTTTAGTACCCTTAGAGCCGCTAGAGCCTTTAGAACCGCTGGAGCCTTTAGAACCTTTTGAACCGCTTGATCCTTTAGAACCGCTAGATCCTTTTGAACCACTTGAACCTTTTGAACCGCTTGAACCTTTTGAACCGCTTGAACCTTTTGAACCTTTTGTACCTTTTGTACCTTTAGGGTGTTTTGAGGGTTTTGGCCCTTTTTTAAATTCAACAGGGTTATTGATTAAAAATTCAATTACCCCGTTCTCTTGTGCTTGCGTAAGCAGATCTTCCATTACCATTTTCATTTAAACACTCCACCACTTTCCAATATATTTATACTTCAATGATAATTTATGGGAGAAAGTGTGAAAGTGTCATAGACAAAAGTTTATTTTTTTTAAAAAAACCAAGTAGCCCATAAACTGCACCATTGCTATAGTCAGAGCATAGTATTCTAAAAAATATGTATTTAATAGGGGTTTTTAGATTGCAAAAATATGAAATTTTTATCAATCCCAAGACGTTAAACCAGCTCAATAAAGATATCTGGATGGATGAACATGTTCAGGCAGTCCTCAAAATAGGAAACAATCAATATTCAATCGGCTTGGCATATCGTGGTAATGTGATCCGAAAGAAGAAAAAGAAATCCTATAACATTATTTTTCAAAAACCCTTTACCGTTAATGGCGCTCATGAAATCCATTTAAACGCAGAGTACAATGATATCTCACTTAGTCGTAACAAGCTTTCATTTGATTTCTTTGATACAATTGGTGTCATTTCCCCCCACTCCAAGCATGTTCTTCTCTATATAAATGGTTTTTGTAAAGGTATTTATTTAGAAATCGAATCTTTCGATCAATTTCTTTTACAAAAAAGAAATTTACCAATGGGACCCATAATTTATGCAACTAACTATTACGCAAATTTCTCCCTTCTATCACCAAAAAAGAAATTAAAAACGGATTTACTCGAAGGATATACCCTTAAATATGGTGATGAGGATGAATTGTCGTATTTAGAAGATTTAATCACAAAAACTAACACACTTAAAAATGAGGAGTTTGAAGAAGAAATAACAAAGGTGCTAAATGTGGACCAGTATCTAACATGGTTAGCGGGAGTTGTTTGTACCCAAAATTTTGATGGCTTTATCC
The DNA here is from genome assembly GCF_023715505.1 of Neobacillus cucumis. The sequence goes on from NZ_JAMBOH010000012.1 coordinate 109,790, forward strand.
ATAATTATGCACTCTACCGAAATAGTGAAACCAACACTTTTGAAATAACTCCTTGGGATTATGATGGGACTTGGGGCAGAGATCTGCACGGGAAACGGCTTGATCATGACTTTGTACCTATAACTGGGTATAACACCTTGACCGGCAGACTACTTCACGTTCCTGATTTTAAAAAGAAATACTGTGAGATTCTTTCCTACATTTTAGAAAGCCAATTTACGGTTGAAACCCAAATAGGAATTATTGAAGGACTCTTTGAAACACTGAAGCCTCATATACAATTGGACCCTTATATTAAAAGAAAAGGCTATAGTCTTGATTCGGAAAAGGACGTTATCGTTAATTTCATTGAAAAACGAAATAGCTACTTAAAGCAGCAACTAATTAAACTACAGGACGACAAAGTATATGGTTGAATATCATATACTTTTTTTTGCCTATTTTTTGCAAAAAACACGAAAAAGGGCCTCTTTATTAGTACAACATCATCCCGTGATACATATAGATGCAGTGTAAATGTTTATTTAATAAAGGAGGAAAAAACTTTTATGGATAGAGAACTTATGAACATGCATGTTGGTAAAACAATTAGGGTAGATCGTGGCGGTCCGGAGTCTAGAATCGGGAAATTACTTGCGGTATTTGAAGACTTCTTTGTACTCTTAACAGAAAAAGACGGCGTCGTTTACTACAAAACGAACCATGTCAGGAGTATCACAGAAAGTTCTAAAGATGCTATGAAATTGGGCTTGAAAATTCCTGAAAAATTAGATTTTAAGACTGCAGAAAATTTTCATAAACTTTTAGAGAGTATTAGATTTCAATGGGTAAAAATTAACCGCGATGGTGGTCCAGAGTCTTTAGAGGGTGTACTTAGTGATTCTAACAAACACTATGCCTCCCTCATCGTGAATGAAGAAGTGGTTCGTTTTTCATTAAAGCACATTCGAAATATTAGTTACGGCTTAATGGTGGATAAATCAGCAAACGATGATGAGGAGGAATCAAGTTCCAGCTCATCCAGCAGCAGCCACAATTCCGATAACAACGAAGATAACGATTAACCATTACGTCGCTTCTCCAAAAGAGAAGCGACCCATTATCTCTTAAGGAGGATGAAACATGGGGTTAGAAAAATTTTCAGCCGCATTGGATTTACTAAAAGGGTTTCAGGTAAATCTTTATGTGGGTGAAGACATATTTAAAGGAAAATTGATTGGCGTAGAAACAGACCATGTGGTACTAGAAACTGAAAAGAAATATATTTTTTATTATAACATTGATAAAATTCAAGCGATTACTAAGAATACAAAGCAATTTCAGCCGGAGAAAGCAACTGTAGAATTCCAAAAAACACAAAGCTTAATGGAGCTTTTACACTCCTTCCAATATTCTTGGGTAACGATCTTGAGTATTAATAAACAAAGCTTTTACGGTGTACTAAGTGAGATTGATGAAGATTTTGTTACGTTAATTAATGGCGAAGAGCGAATCTTAATCAAAGTCACACATATTTCCAATATTTTAAAAGGTTTTATAAAAGAAAAACTAATGAAAAAAGAACAGAAAAAAACAGAAAGTAAAAATGAGAATAAGAATCAGAACAAAGAAACAAAAGAGTCTAACGAAACAAAGAATTCCAAAGAAACAAAAGAGTCTAACGAAACAAAGAATTCTAAAGAAACAAAGGAGTCTAACGAAACAAAGAATTCTAAAGAGACAAAACAAACGAATGAATCAAAAAAGAAAGACGACGATGGTAGCTCTGGTAAAGCACCAAAGGAATATACAGCAGAGACAATTAAGAATACTACGGGTAAGAGTACTACTAGTGAAAAGAAATCTAAATCCACATCAAACAAACAAACTGAAGTTGAAGCCACAGATGTTATGGAGCCAAACTACATGAAGGTTTGGTCTAATCCGATCAAAACAGAACCAGTTATAAAGGATGACCAATCTTCAAAAGTAAAAATGCAGTCTGATGAGTTTGAACCAATTCAAGTATTTAATAAAGAGATGAAAAAACAAAAAAATGAAACGATTCCAACTGAGAATAAAAAAGACGAATCGACGGGTTCTAAATCCAATGATATAAAATCGAATAAAAACACAGAAAAGACTAGCAGGCAGACATCCGCGGTATCTTCATCATCTTCATCTAAAAAAGAGATGAAAAACGAAAAACCTCAAGAAACCATAACAGTCTCAAAGCCTGTTGTCACACAATATGCTGCACCTAAGAAATCAGAAACTACCTCAAATGAGCAAGTCAATAACGATACTAAAAATGTATGGAAACAAAAAGACCAAGAAACTAGAGCCTTCCGCTTTACCGGTGAACCCGTTCCCCGTAATCAAGAAAGAACTTTCCCGTTTGCTGGATGGCCAAGGAGCAACCAACGAAGCTTTAGGTTTTAATACCGCAATTTTCACAATGAAGAATACTCTATTGTTCTATCAAACAAAGCATTTTAACGGCAGCCATGTCCCCTTACAAATATGAGCCGGGCAAATCGGATTAATTATTTAGATGCATAAAGAAACGAAACGATCATTTCAGCCCCTCTCTATTTGTGAATGGAAATACTTAGGAAAGGATGTGAGTAAGTCCGTGAAATTGAAAGAAAATATCGGCAAATATATTAAACTTGAAATATCCGGTAAGAAATATATATATGGGCTTTTAGTGGATATCGGAAGTGATTTATGGGTTATATTTAATGGAACTGACTATCTTTATATTCCAACTATTCATATTCAAAATTGGCAGTTCATGAAACAATATGAAATTGATGAAATCACCTTTAATGACGAACCAACACCCATTTATAATCATAATGAAGAGATCTCGTTACGGAAAACCCTTACGGCAGCAAAAGGAATTTTTACAGAAATCTATGTCACGAGTAACCAAGCCTTACATGGTTATATCATTAGTATCATGAATAATTATTTTGTCTTCTACTCGCCGATATACAAAACCATGTTTATCTCGTTAAACCATTTAAAATGGTTAATCCCGTATACCAACAATCAACGTCCTTATGGATTAAGCAACGCCAGCCTTCCAGTAAGTCCAAGCAACCTAACGTTTGCCAGGTCCTTTGAAGTTCAAATTGAAAAATTACTTGGAGAATTAATCGTGTTTAATATCGGGGAGAATGAAAATGTGATCGGCAAGATTCAATCCATTAAGAATAATTTTGTTGAATTGATTAGTGCTAAAGAAGACCCAATCTATATCAACTTCCAGCATATCAAAACAATTCATATGACGTAGTTAGGTTTTTTTTAAGCTAATTTTAAACAAGCTTTTGGGATAAATCAAAAAAGAGTGTCATGTGACACTCTTTAAATTTGTACATAAATTGGTGGTGTCAGGCGCCATTCGTGGACATTGTCCTTTCAGGAAGTACAATCTAACCCAATTATCATTGCTGCTTACATTATCCTTTCTGGTTATTGTGATTAGTTGCTGGTATGCTAGACATATCTAGATAAAGTTGGTGTGTTAATGGAACGTATAATCTTATTTGACGGCGAATGTAATCTCTGCAATAGCAGCGTTCAATTTATTTTGAAAAGAGACCGTAAAGGAATCTTTACATTTACTTCTCTTCAAGGAAAGACCGGTCAAGAGATTTTGATAAAACATGGCTTAGAGTTGAGCGTTAACAGTTTTGTTTTAATGGAAGGAGATAAATTGTACCTAAAATCAGAGGCCGCTTTACGTGTCTGTAAGCAGTTGACTGGCTTTTGGCCTCTGTTCACGTTTCTATTAGTTGTCCCATCCTTTGTTCGGGATTTTTTCTATAATCTCGTGGCAGCTAACCGATATAAATGGTTTGGAAAAAGAGAAACTTGTCTGCTCCCTTCACCTGAGTGGAAAAGCAGATTTTTAGAGTGAAAGATTTAAAAGACGTAAACGGAAACCGGATACTTTCTTTTTAAAGTTTTGATTAAAAATACTAAAAATTAAACCTTTCCCGTAACTACTTATAAAATTCAAATTATCGTTGAAAGGACTCTTTATGGAATTGTCCAATATAGGTAAAAAGGATTTTCCCATCGGTTGATAATTTCGTATCCGGCCTTAGTTTTTTATACATTGCCTGATAGGGCTCAGGCACCCAGATATATTGATGAATATATTCAGTTAAGACAAAACCGCTTCTTTTCCAGAATGCAGCCCGGGCCTGATTTTCGGGTGTTTCTTCGGCTTCGACTTCAATGATAAGGCTATTATAATGTTCAGACGTCATTGCCCAATCCTCTATGTATTTCAATAGGTGTGTACCAAAACTCTGTCCTCTCAGCTCTTCCTTCACTGCAAAATAATCGATAAGCAACGAATTTGCTTCTTTCAATTTACCAGTTAAAGACATCGCAGCAACTCGACCATCATCAAGTCCGATATGTAAAAAACAAAGCTGTTTTCGAAACATATTGCGGATTATTTTTTCGGGCTTTGCCCCTTTTTCAGCAAATGCCTCATTATAAATTGGCCTGACACTGTCCCATAAATGATCATCCCACTGATCAAACGTCAAAAATTCCAATTTCATGTTCCCTCACTTTTTTAAAAGGACATTATTTAAACTTATTTTATCAAATTCTGCACTTGGTATGCCAAAAAGCAAAAAAGGAACCTTTGAAATAGATTCAAAGGTTCAAACAGAGAACTTAGTGGTCTAGGCTAAGCTCTCACAATTAGGAGGTCTAAACTCAGAAGAATTTAAACAAGTTCATTTTACCATTTTCGGAATCTTCTATCAATAATTTATTACTGTAAAGTAGAAAAGTAATTCGAAAGGCTTATTCCAAAATAATAAATTAGTCCTCCCTCTTTCTTGTCCGCTGTATCCAATAACTGTATTTAATTATGTTTAGATATAATAAACCCCATAATAATAGTGAATTTGCTCTTTTTGACAGCTGAAAAACTATTTTAAAAAACTTAAAATTTACTTGTTGACATACATGTATATACAAGTTAAAATGAAACCGTAAACAAAACTTGTATATACAAGCAACGATGGATTTTGAAATCGTACTCATTGCCTGATTTATATGGGTTTAATCTTAATAGAAAGAAAATGGTCATTAAACCATTCATTAGGGGGAAAGACACATGACGAAGTATACAGATCCTTCGAAAGAACTACTGCAACACATCGGCGGTAAAGAAAATATTGCAGCCGTAACCCACTGTGTTACCAGAATGCGTTTTGTTTTAAACGATCCTAGTAAAGCAAACGTCAAAGAAATTGAATCCATCAAGCTTGTTAAAGGTACATTTACCCAAGCTGGACAATTCCAGGTTATCATCGGGAACGAGGTACCCAGCTTTTATAATGAATTTGTAAAAATTGCTGGCGTTGACGGCACTTCGAAAGAAGAAGCAAAAATAGCAGCCAAGCAAAATCAGAACTGGATCCAGCGGATGATGGGACATCTTGCTGAAATTTTCACTCCATTAATTCCTGCCTTAGTAGTCGGTGGTTTAATCCTTGGTTTCCGAAATATTATCGGTGACATTAAACTAGTTGATAACGGAACAAAGACCATTATTGAAGTATCTCAGTTCTGGGCAGGTGTTCACTCGTTCCTGTGGTTGATTGGCGAAGCTATATTCCATTTCCTTCCAGTCGGAATCACCTGGTCGGTTGCTAAGAAAATGGGCGCGTCTCAAATTCTTGGTATTGTTCTTGGTATTACCCTAGTATCACCGCAATTATTAAATGCTTACGCGGTTGCAGGTGCTAAGGAAATTCCAACTTGGGATTTTGGTTTTGCAAAAATTGAAATGATTGGTTATCAAGCACAAGTTATTCCTGCTATTTTAGCTGGATTAGTATTAGGATTCTTTGAAACAAGATTACGTAAAATCGTGCCAAACTCAGTCTCTATGATTGTTGTACCGTTCTTTGCCTTAGTTCCAACTGTATTAATTGCACACACAATCTTAGGTCCTATCGGCTGGAAAATTGGCGCTGGTATCTCTCACGTTGTTTATTCTAGCTTAACTTCATCATTTGGCTGGATGTTTGCGGCAGTATTTGGATTCGCTTACGCTCCACTTGTTATCACTGGTTTACACCATATGACAAACGCGATTGACCTTCAATTAGTAAGCCAGTTTGGCGGCACAAATCTATGGCCTATGATCGCTTTATCAAATATCGCTCAAGGTTCAGCCGTTCTTGCGATGATCTTTATCAACCGTAAAAACGAAGAAGAAAAGCAAGTTTCAATTCCAGCAACAATCTCTTGTTATCTAGGTGTAACAGAGCCTGCGATGTTTGGTATTAACTTAAAATATGGCTTCCCATTCTTAGCTGCGATGATTGGTTCGATGATTGCAGGTGTTGTTTCCGTTGCAAGTGGTGTAATGGCTAACTCCATCGGTGTCGGAGGTCTTCCTGGTATTCTTTCTATCCAGGCAAAACATATGGCAATGTTTGCGGTATGTATGGTGATTGCGATTGTAGTTCCATTCATCTTAACTACAATTTTCTCAAAAACAGGCTTGAATAAGACTAGATTAAGCAAATAATTAGCACTCCATCTAGGAGGGAGACCATCTCCCTCCTTTTCGATATTAGATTAATCAATAAATTAGGTAGGTGTATGTTCATGTCAACAGCATGGTGGAAAAAAGCGGTCGTTTATCAAATCTATCCAAAAAGCTTTAATGATACAACAGGAAACGGTACTGGAGATATCCAGGGAATTATCAATAAATTAGATTATTTAAAAAAACTAGGTGTGGATGTACTGTGGCTGACACCAATTTACAAGTCTCCGCAGCGTGATAATGGTTATGATATCAGTGATTACTACTCCATTCATGAAGAATACGGTACGATGGAAGATTTTGATTTACTCCTTGAGGAAGCCCATAAACGTGATATCAAAATCATTATGGACATTGTCATAAATCATACATCGACGGAGCATGAATGGTTTAAACAAGCCAAGTCTTCAAAAGATAATCCGTACAGAGACTTCTATATCTGGAAAGATGGCAAAAACGGCGAACCCCCTACCAACTGGGAATCCAAATTTGGCGGATCTGCGTGGGAATATGATGAGACAACCGAACAATACTACCTTCATTTGTTCGATGTCACTCAAGCGGACTTAAACTGGGAAAATGAAAAATTACGTTCAGCCCTATATGAGATGATGCACTTTTGGTTAAAGAAAGGCGTTGACGGCTTCCGTTTGGATGTCATCAATTTAATTTCTAAAGATCAGCACTTCCCTCAAGATGACAGCGATGGACGAAAATTTTATACAGATGGTCCAAGAATCCATGAGTTTTTACATGAAATAAATCAACAAGTGTTTTCAAAATACGATATTATGACCGTTGGCGAAATGTCCTCGACTTCGATTGATAATTGTATTCGTTATACGAACCCAGACCAGGAAGAATTAAATATGACCTTTAGTTTCCATCACCTAAAAGTCGATTACCCAAATGGCGACAAATGGACAAAAGCAGATTTTGATTTTCAAGCTTTGAAAGATATCCTATCCAACTGGCAAATTGAAATGAATGAAGGCGGCGGATGGAATGCCCTCTTCTGGTGTAACCATGACCAGCCCCGTGTTGTATCGCGGTTTGGAGATGACAAGGAGTATCACAACGAATCTGCAAAGATGCTGGCTACAACCCTTCACATGATGCAGGGCACGCCATATATTTATCAAGGCGAAGAATTTGGGATGACCAATCCAAACTTCAATGCAATTGATGAATATCGTGATGTCGAGTCATTAAATATGTTTCAAATTTTGAAAAATAGAGGCTTTGAAGAACAAGAAATCCTAGATATCCTAAAGCAAAAATCGCGTGATAATTCCAGAACTCCGGTTCAATGGAATGATAGTGAGAATGCTGGGTTTACCACTGGTACACCATGGATTAACACTGCGGCAAATTATAAGGAGATCAATGCTGAGAAGGCAGTCGAGGAATCGAATTCCATCTTCTATCACTATCAAAAGCTGATTAAATTACGCAAAGATTTTGATGTCATTACAGATGGAGATTTCGAATTAATTTTAGAGCAAGACCCAGAAATCTTTGCTTTTATTAGAAACAGCGGATCCGAAAAATTACTGGTTATTAATAATTTTTATGGCAGAGAACAGAGATTGACCCTCCCTTCTCAATTAAGTCTTGATGACAATCATTGTGAAATGTTAATCTCTAACTATAAGGACTCTCCTGCACAGCCTAACAGGGAAATAGTGCTGCGTCCTTACGAGTCTATCGTTTACCACCTGAAATAATGATCGGAGATGTCGTAATGACAAACAAGTACTTAACCATCTATAATAGCATTGTTGAGCAAATCAAAAATGGGGAACTAGCTCCTCAAACACTGCTTCCCTCTGAAAACGAGTTAAAAGACCAATACGACACCTCAAGGGAAACAATCAGAAAAGCATTAAACTTGCTCTCACAAAATGGCTATATACAAAAGGTTAGAGGAAAAGGTTCCATTGTTATCGACATCAGTAAATTTGATTTTCCCGTCAGCGGATTGGTAAGCTTTAAGGAACTCGCCAGTAAAATGGGCAGGAAACCAAATACCATTGTGAATGAGTTAGAATTAATTAAGCCCGATGGCTTCATCCGTCAGCAGCTGCAGTTGGGAAGCAAAGACCTTGTTTGGAAGGTAGTCCGGACGAGGGAAATGGGCGGAGAAAAAATTATTTTAGATAAAGATTATTTAATCGAGAGCTTCGTCCCTTCCTTAACGGAAGAAATTTGTGCTGATTCCATTTATGAGTACATTGAAAACCAATTGAATTTGACAATCAGCTTTGCAAAAAAGGAAATAGTCGTAGTGGAACCAACCCCTGAAGACCGTTTACTGCTCGATCTCGAAGGTTTTTATAATGTGGTTGTAATCAAGAACTATGTTTATTTAGATGATGCCACACTGTTTCAGTATACAGAATCAAGGCACCGTCCCGATAAATTCCGTTTTGTTGATTTTGCAAGAAGATAATTACGTTAGGAGACCTTTCGAATAAGAGGTCTCCTTTATTGGAGTTCTCCCTTTTTTACATATTAAGAACCCAAAGTTGAACTATGAATGGACAGAATGAATAATTCTTCGTACTAGTTAACTTTTGTAATCCTATCTTGCTATTGCTACAATAAATGTAATAAAAACTTGAGGTGAAAAATAATGTGCGGCCGTTTCACATTAACAGCAACGATTGAAGAGATCATCGATCGTTTTGATATCCAATCCTTCCTTAACGAGGAGTTGTTTGCTCCAAGTTATAATATTGCCCCCTCCCAGTTAGTTCTGGCTGTCATCAATGATGGATCGTCAAACCGGATGGGCTTTTTAAAATGGGGCCTTATCCCTCCTTGGGCGAATGATCCTTCGATTGGCAATAAAATGATTAATGCTAGAGCGGAAACGCTTACCGAGAAACCGAGTTTCCGTAATGCTTTTAAGAAAAAACGCTGTTTAGTGATCGCGGACAGTTTTTATGAATGGAAACGGCATAGTGATAAAACGAAGACACCAATGCGGATTACATTAAAGTCCAATGAATTATTTGCCATGGCTGGGCTCTGGGAAGGTTATATGGCACCTGACGGAAAAGTACTCTATTCCTGTTCTGTCATTACAACGGGGCCCAATGGATTAATGAAAGACATTCATGATCGGATGCCGGTCATTTTAAATCGGCAAGATGAACCTACCTGGCTCAACCCAGACATTACCGATCCAAATAGCTTGAAACCTCTGCTGATTCCATTCGATGAAAATTTAATGGACACATATGAGGTTTCGTCCTTAGTGAATTCGCCTAAGAATAACTCAATTGAGCTTATCCAAAAAATTTGTTAAGACCTATTTTTTGAAAATTTTTTTAAAATGGACATGTTCACTACATGCACGTACAAGCACCAACATATGATGTACTAACCCATAAAAGTTTTCCTTCTTTCGAAAGTGGCAGACCCACTTTCTTTTTTTTTTGATTTAACGGGAATGTTCTTATACCTCCCTTATTCGAATATATTTAAAGATACAGTAATGGGTTTCCTTAGGGAAGGAGGAACAGTCGTGTTTTTTATCCCGACAAATGTCAATATCACAAACGTGAAGATTAATAGTCCGGATCACACAAGTGCCGTTAATTTAGGTCCGACTTTTCTCAAAGGGATCAATGTCTATGGAAAAAAAACGCAAGGATTCGGTCAGCAATTAGCCGATGATACCCTTACCGTTGTTCCAATCCATATTGTTTGGGATGATGATGTAGTAGATTCACCTAATATCAAACAGAACTTTCTATAATCTTATAAGTTATAGACTTTGTTAAAGATTATTTTTGATTTTAAGCATGTTGATGGATACGCCTGAAACGGAAATCAACACTCATGTTTAACACAGCTGGTTATAAAAATTTCTAGGAGGGATACACGTGAATATTGCCCCTATGGCCATCAATTTTTTAGGCTTTAAAGTGAATACAGTCGATAATACCTCATTTATTAACCTTGGCCCCAATCAATTCATAGACCAGTTTATGTCTTATAAAAGAAACCAAGGGGTTGGCGAACAAAATGGTGATTTGTCACCTGTGAACATTCCAATATCATATGTCGTGGATCCTGATTTAACGGACAGCAATACTACGAAAAACAGTGTTGTGTAAAAAGGAGGGATACCGTTGATTTTTGCACCAATGAGCGTCAATCTAGGTGACTTGAAAGTCAATGTATTGGACCATGGCTCCATCTTAAACATGGGACCGAACCAAATGACAGATGTGTTTATTTCCTACAAACGGAATCAAGGATATGGTGAGCAAAATGGTGATATTGCCCCGATGCTAATTCCGATCTCCTTTTTACTGGATAATGATGTAAGTGACAGCCCAACGGTGAAGAATAGTATTATTTAATAATAACTCGGCCCATTCCCTTTTCCTAACCGGAAGGGGGTTTTTTCTATGCATCCACTTAAATGGAATAATAATAGAAATAATTTACTTCTTTTTTAAAGCCTATTTTTTCATAGAGTCTTTGGGCGTTGTAGTTATCGTTAGCAGTTTCTAAAAAGAGCCCCTTTGCTCCTGTCTCTTTTGCAAATTCAATCGCTTTTTTTAATAGGTTCTCACCAACGCCCTTTCCGCGTGCTTCTTTTTTTACATATAAATCATTTAAAATCCATGAACGCTTCATGCTTACACTTGAAAACGATGGATATAGTTGAACAAACCCCAACGGTTTTTCTCCATCCAATGCAATAAAGGCAAATGATTCATTCTTGCTGATTCTTTCTTTTAAAAATTGTTTTGCCCCCTCTAAATCTGATTCTTGCTTGTAAAACGTCCTGTATAAATCAAATAACTCTGTTAATGGATCAAGTTCAGTTAAGCTGGCTTTTTGGATAAACATATTGGTCCTCCTTGTGTTATCTCTAAAATAATTATAGCAATTTTTCCCACCTAGTAGATTTTTATTTTAGCAGGAAGGATTATGCCATGTAAATGAAGAATATTTTTTTGAAAGCCATCTTTGTGAGGTGTTACAGTTGTGGGAATTAAACAGTACAATCTAAGAGAATCAAAGTTTCTTGAGAAGGTAATACCATATGATGACCGACTTGCACCTCTATTCATTCGCAATACCTTGTATTCGCTTATTCCTGAGGAGACAAAGCACATTTATGTAGTGGGGATCGGTTCAAATTTAATAAGTGGTGACAGCCTTGGTCCCTTTGTTGGAACATTGCTCCGAAACACTTTTCCTGATCATTTAACGGTATTAGGAAACCTGGAGTGCCCAATGGATGCAACCACCATCATTCCGGAAATGTCACGTCACTCCTTTCCAAAAAACAGTTTTGTCATTTCGATTGATAGTGTGCTTGGATCGATAGATTTTGTTAACTCAATTGTTTTACGCCGTGGTCCATTGCAGCCTGGCTTAGGTCTTGGACAAAACCTGCCTCCCATTGGAGACTGTAGTGTCATGGGTGTTGTTCTCACTAATGACGCAGTCCTTGGAAGCGGTTTATTATATACCAATCTGCATCTTATTTACACGATGGCTACTAATATTGCAAAAGGGATTTCACTGGCAGTTAGGCAATTCTTTCATTATCCTTCTGACCAACCATTGTTGCTTGTTAACGGCTGTTAATGCCATTAGGGGATTTGCCATTTAGTGAAAAGTTTGGCTGGGTTCATGATTAGCTTAGTGTTTCTTGGCAGCTTAACTTGCCTAAAGGTCCCTAATACAAAAAAAGCCTTGAATGATTCCAAGGCTTTTTTTGTTTATTAGAGAATTATTAACTTTGTATGATGTGATTTATTCCATTTTCTGGTTTAAAATACTACATTAATACGATTATATACTTTTGTGTTTTGAGTTGTCATTTTATAATAAAGGCAGAAATTACATTCCACCCATTCCGCTGTGTCCATCATGTCCTGGGTATCCACCCATTCCTCCATGTCCATCATGTCCTGGGAATCCACCCATTCCTCCATGTCCATCATGTCCTGGGAATCCACCCATTCCGCTGTGTCCACCATGCCCTGGGAATCCACCCATTCCTCCATGTCCATCATGTCCTGGGAATCCACCCATTCCACTGTGTCCACTATGTCCTGGGTATCCACCCATTCCCCAATGTCCGCCATGTCCTGGGTATCCTCCACCCCAGCCGCCATGCCAGCCATGTCCTGGGTATCCTCCAAAACCACCCATGCCTGGATAGCCTGTTCCCATTCCACCAAAGCCGCCCATGCCTGGGTACCCTGTTCCCATACCGCCAAAACCACCCATGCCCGGATAGCCTGTTCCCATTCCACCAAAGCCGCCCGTGCCTGGGTACCCTGTTCCCATACCGCCAAAGCCGCCCATGCCTGGGTATCCTGTTCCCATACCGCCAAAACCGCCCATGCCTGGGAATCCTCCCATACTCATGCTGCCATAACCATCCATTCCTGGATATCCACCTGTTCCCATCATTTCGAGCATCTCTCCTTTATTTAGGTTACAGTCTAGAATATGTTTAAACAATTAAAAGGCATAGGCAGATGTCTTGGTTTTCTTAAACTAGTTGTCAAAAGGTCACTGTCAAATTAATTCATCTCTAATGCCAGTACCCTTTATTCAATTCAGTACGATACCGTCTAAGCTAAAAAGAAAAGAGCACAGAATGTGCTCTCTTCCTCGCTCTAATTTTGAATTATGAATGATCTTTCGCCTCACTGGGCTTATCTTTATCAAACCATAGTGGTTCATTATCATCCACATCGCCATTATAATTGATTAAGATCTCTTCCCCTGCTTTAATATCCTTATATGCAAAGAAATCAAAGGTGTGATTTGGAAAGTTTATTTCATATGTTGCATTGGGCTGATAGGAATGGTTAAACAACATACCATAGCCCAAAAGAATGGCGGTGTGATTTATACCATATTCAAATGCATAATCTGCCAATAACGTTTTTTCGATATGAATGTGTTCCTCATTAGGATAAGGAAGTACAGGTGCTTGATGTATCAGCTCTCCTTTTGCAATATCACAAGTCGCAAATACCCCTCTGTTCAATTCTCCATCACTTAGCTTTGATGTTTTTACCTCTATCATATTAATCACCTATTTGCTCTTTCTTAAAAAAGATTTATCATTATTAAGCTTGCCAGACTAGTGACAAGAAAGCAAATACTTTTTATACCATTTTGGTGCCTGTCACCATTTAGTAGGTTTCTAAAGTGTTAACTTTGTTTTTAAGTCTGCCTTTGTATGGTCATATTCTTGACTTCCCCAACATATTATAGAATATACGTTCGTATAGGAGGATGGCAGCATGGTTAACAACAATAAGACCTTGATAACAGGTGAAATGTTACGTAGGTATTACGAACTAAATAAACAGAAAAAAGAAATTGAGCTTGAAATGAATGAATTAAAGGATGCTTTTCAAAGTTATTTTAATCAACTAGTTGGTACCCAGCAAAAAGGCGAAATGACGGTTAGCGGGTTCAAGCTCCAAAGACAAATCCGAAAAATAGAAAAATTTCTTGAGGTGGATACCGTTAAAAGGCTAGAAGAATTGCAGATGACAGATCTCATTCAGGTAATCAGAAGGCCGGATGATTCGAAAATAAAAGCAGCTCTTGAGTTGGGATTATTAACGCATACTCACTTAGACGGCTGTGTAACAACGAGTTATACCCCTGCCATTTCAGTTAAACCCGTTACGCCTAGATAAGAGTTAAAAATATAGGTACAAAAGTGCAAGCGCCTTGAACAGCCCCGATAAGCATAAGTCGCTCAGGGAAGGAAGGCGTTCTTTGCCTTCCTTCCCTGAGTGGCTGTAGACCATCGAGGGGCTAGGCGCTGGAACTTGACGTCGATTGTCCGTTTTTTAATAGTTATTCAAAAGCGAAAATTTTATAATTTCCTTAACAACAACGAAAAAAGAGCTTGGGCGACCAAGCTCTTTTAAAAATGGTATCTATACTTTTTCACTTACCGTTATACGGTCTTCCATTCTTTTTAGAATATAGCAGGTGCCATCTTCAGCAAAGTATAAGCATGTACCTTGTGTAACATTAAAATTGACATTCTTTTTATCATAAATTAACTTCTTTACCTTAACGAATTGTTCAACTAATTCATTGTCAGGATTGTAAATAATCCCTGTATCTCCTTGTGTTGTAACAAATCCTTTTGGGTCGCGCTTCCGTTCCGGCTTCAATTCAGCAGACCAGCTAGCATTTAAAAGAACAGAACCGGCATTGAATTTCGACTTTCTGGTTTGGATGGACCAAGTTTTCCGGCAATTACAGCGGTATATTTTGAATTTCATCACCCGATTCCTTCTTCCTTTGATGATTGTAATTGTAAAATTCAAAATAAAGTCACTGTAATTATATTAATCACATGGGTAAATTATTAGTACTCCGCCCATTTTGTTAGCCAGTTAAAAGGGTGCTCCCCTCTATACCTCTATTTGTTGATTAACGTTTGCCGTTTCTTCGTCCTCTCCCCAGCCTTTGCATACATCTACCCACTCCTTAGCACCAGAGTATTCAAATAATTCTTCCTTCGTTAACTCAATGGCGGAGTTGGTGCTGCCGCATGCCGGAAAAACCGTCGTAAATCGCTGCATGGAAATATCCAGGTAGACCTCTAGGTCGTTTTTTAACCCAAACGGGCAAACGCCTCCAATTGCATGTCCTGTTTGGTCAAGCACCTCTACCGGCGACAGCATACGAGCTTTATAGCCAAAGAATTCGCGGAATTTCTTATTATCAATCTTTGCATCACCGGCCGCAACAATTAATATGGCCTTTTCCTCCGACCCACGAAAGGATAATGTTTTAGCAATTCGTGCAGGACTTACACCGATCGTTTCAGCTGCTTGGTCCACTGTTGCACTGGATGTTTCAAATTCCATTACATCCTGCTCCCGGTTCCACTGTTCTAAATGCTTCTTAACACTTTCAAATGACAAATTACTCATCCTTTCCTTAATTTTCAATATTAAAATAATAACATACTTTATCAGATTAAAGAGAATAGACAGCTTATTATGAATGTTCAAGAAAAAAATTGGGGAGTCGCAAGGACAGTAATTCTTTAGATAAGAAAAAAAGCAGAACCAAAATGGCCTGCTTTCATGCATTATTCACCGAGATCAACGTTATGATATACGCGCTGAACATCTTCTAAATCTTCTAGTACATCGATCATTTTTTCGAATTTCACTAATGCTTCACCATCAAGTGTTACCTCGTTTTGTGGAAGCATCGTTAATTCTGCTACAGTAAAATCAGTAATACCAGCTTGCTTAAAGGCTTCCTGGACAGCATGGAATTGATCTGGCTCTGCATAAACGATTACTTGCTCATCTTCTTCTAATATGTCACGTACATCCACATCTGCTTCCATTAATAGTTCAAGAACATCATCTGATGATTTTCCTTCTACACCAATGACAGCTGTTGCATCAAACATATAGGAAACAGAACCGCTGACTCCCATATTTCCACCGTTTTTTCCAAAAGCAGCGCGGACATCTGCAGCGGTACGGTTTACGTTATTGGTTAGGGCATCTACAATAACCATTGACCCGTTTGGACCAAAGCCCTCATAACGAAGTTCTGTATAGCTTTCTTCTGAACCACCCTTGGCTTTTTCAATGGCACGGTCAATAATATGTCTTGGCACATTGTAAGTTTTAGCACGCTCTAGTACAAATTTTAACGCTTGGTTGGACTCTGGATTTGGTTCACCACTCCGAGCAGCTACATAAATTTCAACACCAAATTTTGCGTAAATACGGCTTGTATTGGCATCTTTTGAAGCTTTCTTTTCTTTAATATTGTTCCATTTACGTCCCATTCTGAACACTCTCTTTCCAAATTGAATCTGCCAAAATGCTTATAATGAAAATTGCTTTTTTTTCAATATAAATAATTTTGAAGTTCATACGATTTATTCTGACTAGAATACAACATAAATTTTATGCTGTGTTCATGCACAAATAATATTATACATTAAAAGTTGCGTTTGTTAAGTATCCTGCTATGTAAAAAGCTAAAAAAGACCATTCCAACGAGTGAATGGTCTTTTGATACGTCCAGCTCTAACGCCTAGGTGCTCGGGGTCAAGCTCCTGGTCAAGACGCTTCAGCTTTTGTTCTTTAAACTAGCATTTGAAATAGTGTGCTGTCTTTATTTACTTCTCGGTGGAAGAATCCTTTTGCCTTAATGCGTTCCATTAATGGATAGTAATCTTCTTTATCCTTCAATTCAATCCCAACTAAGGCGGGTCCAGTTTCTCGATTATTCTTTTTCGTATATTCAAAATGACTGATATCATCATTTGGCCCTAACACATCAAATAAAAATTCACGCAATGCGCCGGGACGCTGTGGAAATTGGACAATAAAATAATGCTGAAGACCTTCATAAAGTTTGGATCTCTCTTTAATTTCCTGCATCCGGCCAATATCATTGTTGCCGCCGCTGACGACACAAACAACGGTTTTTCCTTTAATTTGTTCAGCATAAGAATCTAATGCTGCAATTGAAAGGGCTCCTGTAGGTTCAACAACAATCGCATTTTCGTTATAAAGGGATAAAAGCGTCGTACAAACCTTTCCTTCCGGAATAACCAGAATATCATCGACAATTTCTTTGCAGATTTCGAAAGTTTTCGTACCAACTGTTTTAACAGCGGCACCATCGACGAATGGATCAATCTGCTGCAGTGAAGTCACTTCACCCTTTAAAATTGATTCTTTCATCCCAGGTGCACCTTGAGGCTCTACCCCGATTAGTTTCGTGTGTGGTGAAAAATGTTTTAAATAAGTACCGCACCCTGCAACAAGACCCCCGCCGCCAATAGCCGCAAATAAGTAATCAATTTTTTCCGGGCAGTCGTTAAGCAATTCAACAGCCACAGTCCCTTGTCCGGCGATGACCTCGAAATCATCAAAAGGATGGATAAACGTACGGCTTTCTGCTACACTGCATTCCCGTGCTTTTTCGTAGGCATCATCGAACGTATCTCCGACTAGGATGATTTCAACACTATCTTTGCCCCAAAACTTTACTTGATTTACCTTTTGCTTCGGTGTTGTACTTGGCATGAAGATTTTACCGTTAATATTCAGCAGATGGCAAGAATAGGCTACACCCTGCGCATGATTTCCGGCACTAGCACAGATAATTCCGTTCTCTAGCTCATCTTCATTTAACTTTTTAATCCGGTTATAGGCACCGCGAATTTTAAATGATCGGACACTTTGCATATCCTCTCGTTTCAAGTAGATATGACAGCCATATCGTTCTGATAATAAGTGATTATATTGCAATGGAGTTGGTGAAATGACATCTTTAATCGTATGACTAGCAATGATGATGTCCTCCACATTAAATGCTTTTTTATCTACTTGTTGACTCATAATAATCATCCTCCTATATTAGTGCTCAATTGTTTATAGACAACAAAAAACTCGCCCCCTGGTTATAGGGACGAGTGAACTCGCGATACCACCCTACTTCCGCTAACCATTATAGGTGAGCGGCTCTCGATCAACGTACATTTGATTGTACGTGTTCCAAGTTAACGGTGGACATTCCGGTACGACCTACTACTAGTTCAGCCATACATCTCAGAGATGATTTTCAGATAGTCCTGTTATCGACTCTCACCAACCGTCGACTCTCTAGGAACAGATGAACCTATCCTACTCTTCTCGTCATCAATTCTTATGTAATTTTAGATAAGGGTACCACCGAAAAAAAAGTCTGTCAATGTTTTTTGACTATTTTAACTATTTTGTTTATTTTAAAGCGCTTACATCGAAAAATAGGTAGAGTTTACCATTATCCCAGTATTAGAAATGGTGACAGGCACCGTTTACATCATCTGAAAATAAAGATTGGTGCCTGTCACCATTTTTGTCCTATTTTGTTTGGTAATGGTATAATTGTTTCAGTAGTTATAAAATTCTGATAAATATTAAGGAGGTTTTGTTTTGAAGATTCCTTATAACGGTAAGTCCCCTCTTATTCATGAGTCAGTGTTTGTGGCGCCTGGGGCCTATTTAATTGGTGATGTTCGGATTGGCAAGGATTCCACGGTGTGGTTCAATGCGGTTATCCGTGCAGACGATGGTCCTATTATCATTGGTGAGCGGTGCAGTATTCAGGATAATTCAACGATCCATTTATATGAAGGATTTCCAGTGATAATTGAAGATGATGTAACAATTGGGCATAATGTTATTTTGCATGGATGTAAAGTCGGTAGGAGTTCTATAGTCGGTATGGGTTCAACTCTTTTAGACAATGTCGAGGTCGGCGAGGAATGTATTATTGGTGCGAATACTCTTTTAGCAGGTGGAATCAAAATCCCGCCTCGCTCCCTTGTATTAGGTTCACCTGGGAAGGTCGTCCGTGAGCTAACAGATAAAGATATACAGATGCTGCAGATGTCGAGCGAGCATTATGTTCAAAAAGGAAAAGAGTTTAGGGAGATACTTAAAAGTTAGGATATTATAAAATCCGGTCATAGGTATTATGACCGGATTTTACAGTATTTACTTCCCTACCTCCGCATCAGTCTTCGCTGGAATCATAAAACTGATCCCAACAGTAACTAAACTTAAAATAAGTGCATATAGGAACACATTTTTCATCCCAATACTAATATTAGCCGCTTGGTTAATGAGCAACCCCATTATGGTCACCCCAACAGATGTCCCGATGTTACGCAGGAAAATCTGCAGAGAGGTCGACATACCTTTAATATGGGCTTCTGCAAACTCTTGAGACGCAATCGTTCCAACTGCGAACAACAAGCCAAATGCCACCCCTTGGACAGTCAAAATTAGAAACAAAACAAGATAGGATATGTCATTAATAAATAAATAAAGCAAAAGTCCAGAGATAGTGGTAATAAAACTGCCAACTATAAATAAAGGTTTGTAGCCAAACCGTATTATCCATTTCCCTGCGGGCGTACTGCCAAACATCCATCCGGCCGCAATACTTAATAGAATCAATCCACTTTTATATATACTCATATGCTGGCCTTCTTGTAAAAACAATGGAATAAAATTCGAAGTACCGAAAAAAGAAAGGCAGTAAAATAACATAAAAAGATTTGTTCTTAGAATACCTTTATTTTTAAATAGAGAAACTGGTAGAAATGGCTGTTCTTCCTTTCTTTCAACCAACACAAAAACCAGCATCCCAATAAAGGCAATTACGAGATACCAAAACGGCTTGCTGACATTGGTGGACAAAAGTAAAAGTGCAATTGAAATCCCAAATAAGAAAAATCCCTTGTAGTCAATATGGGCCTTGCGAAATTCAGTAGTTTCCTTGTATGGAATCAAACATAAAACAGTTGCAATTCCGATAGGAATATTGATGAAGAAAATCCATCTCCATGTTAACGCTTCTACGAAAAAGGATCCTAAAATCGGACCAACAATAGAAGAGATGGCCCAAATACTGCTAAAAACGGCTTGAATTTTCCCGCGCCGTTCAATCGTAAATAAATCTCCAACAATAATCATGGAAAGTGGAACCATCCCGCCGGCACCTAGGCCTTGAATTCCTCTAAAGACAATTAGCATCACCATCGAATTGCCCATACCACACAGAATGGAACCAAAGGTGAATAATCCAACCGAAATCATTAAAAGTTTCTTTCGACCATACATATCGGAAAGTTTCCCATAAAGCGGCACGGTAATAGTACTTGCTAACATATAAACCGAAAAAACCCAGGCAAACAACTCCATTCCACCGAGCTGCTTTACAATGGTTGGGCTTGCTGTTTGCATAATATTCGCATCGAGTGCTGAAATTAGGGTCGTAATGACAAGTCCCCAAAAAACATATTTATTTCTATTCATAAAAACCCCCTATTCACTCCCTTTTTTTGACATATAAAAAATAGGTGCATTTACCATTATAGCAAAATATCTATTATTTTTATTAGTAAAAAGGACTCAAATTAAGGAAAAGAGCCCTAACCATATGGTTAGAGCCTTAATTAGTAATATAAATTTGTTATACTTTAATGGGTTCAATTTTCAATAATGTCTGGGTGATCGATGGTAGTATAATTTCAATTGTTGTTCCTTTATTTACAGTACTTTGAATATCAAGGATACCATGATGACTCTCGATGATTTTGTAACAAGTCATTAAACCGAGTCCTGTACCCTTTTCCTTTGTCGTATAAAAGGGTTCGCCAAGCGTCGAAATTCTTTCTTGTGGTATTCCGACCCCGTCATCCATAATCTGAATTGCAATTTGTCCTTCACCCTTTTTCCTTACATTAACTCCAATTTTCCCACCATTCGGCATGGCTTCAATCGCATTTTTAAAAAGGTTAAGAAAAACTTGCTTTAATTGATTCTCTTCACAGCTGACCATTGGCAGATCCTTCTCATATTCCACTGCTATCTCCACATTATTTAAAATAGATTGGGTGCCAATTAGAGTCACAACATCATTTAGTAATTCCGTTATATCACTTTCCTTATAAACGGCTGCGGTTGGTTTTGCTAATACCAGAAATTCACTAACAATGGCATTAATCCGATCAAGCTCTGATAATACGATATCAAAGTATTCATCTTTTAGATGATGGGACTTAAATAGTTGAATAAACCCTCTTATGGAAGTGAGTGGATTGCGGATTTCATGGGCAATGCCAGCAGCCATTTGACCTAACAAGGCCAGCTTTTCAGACTTTTGCAGAAGGCTCTCCGTTTGTTCCTTCCGATCAGTAATATCTTTTCCAATCGATAAAACAGCCTTTTCCCCGCCGTATGAGATAAATAAGGACGTTACTTCGAAAAAGAATGTGGACCCATCTATTCGTTTGGCCTTGTATTCGATGGTGTTAACTGGACTTTTCTCTTTATTGATCTGTTTAAATCTTTCCATTAACCGATCTTTATACTCAGGAAGAATAAAATCAAATAAGTATTTTCCAATCATCTCTTCTCTGCAAGCAAAGCCAGCCATCTTGACAGCAGCATGATTTGCATAGAGAAAGCGATGATTTTGTGTAATATAAACTGGCTGCGGCATCGAATCAATTAATTTCTTATAACTCTCCTCACTGGCACGGGCTTTTTTTTCATAGTAACGTGCTTTATCATATTGCCACCCGACAAACCAAGCAATTATGGTAAAAATAAAAAAGTCTAAAGTAAGTAAATCGTGTTGATCTGTCAGTTTCTGAAAAATTGTAAAAACGATAGATATAGAAACCAGAATGAGTTGTCCTTTTCTTTTCATCTTAATATCCTCTATATAGTTCAAGAATAGTAGCTCTGCGAGAGTATATTCGCCAAAAAACTAATTTATCCTCTAAGTTTCTCCATATTATCGCAAATCTTCTATAAATATAACAGCTTGATATCCTAAGTTGCTAAATAAACCTCTGTTATTGACAATCGATTGTTTTTAGGAAATCTCCCATTACGCTTAGGTACTCTTCTGGTTCTTCGATGTAGGCCATATGGGCACTTTTCTCAAATACATGAAACTTGGAGTTGGGTGACAGTCTGCTATAATACTTTGTGGTTTCAGGCGTTGCTTCATCAAATCGTCCGCATGTATATAACATTGGGCATGTGATGTCCTTTAGCTGTGGAGTGCAGTCAAATTCTTTTAAATTACCCAGAACGGTAAACTCGGACGGCCCCCACATGATATTATAGATTTCAGAATTTCGATATTCTGGTGGTCTTTTCTCGAGCCATTCTGGCTTTCTCTCTAACCGATTCACGAAATGCTTACTAAATATCTCTATTGCCGCTTCAAATTCTTCTGAGTCTGTTGTTCCATTTTCTTCACAGCATTTGATGGTCTCTTGTACGTCAATTGGAAGTTTTTTAAGGTTCCGTTTCTGGTCTTGCTCCCACCTTGGTGCACTGAGGCAGGGACTCGAAAAAATAATACTCTTTATCCCAACTGGTTTGGTTAAAGCGTAGGCTGCAGCAAGTGTGGTTCCCCAGGAATGACCAAGAATATGTACGACATCAAGGTTTAGCGCTCCACGTACTTGAGCTAATTCTTCTACAAATCTCTCAAGCCGCCATAAGTGATTATCCGATGGCCGGTCAGAACGGCCACAGCCTAACTGATCATATAAGATGACGGGACGATCTTTGCTTAGTTTCCTTAATCCTTGTAATGAAAAACATGAGGACCCCGGCCCGCCATGTAAAACAATCAAAGGTGTCCCTTTTCCGTTCTCATCAAATTTTTGATACCAAACTTTTCCTCCAGTTACTTCAATTAATCCCTCTTGATACATCATAATCTCTCCCTGCAAATACGATCTCTTTCTCGGGTAAAACCATTTCTATACTATTCTACAATGTAATAATAATAACTTACCATTATTATGTAAGAGATATGGAAAAGTGGGGAAAGTTAAATTTAACTACTTGGGGTTAGAAAGAAGGGGTAACATGGAGGATAACATTGTGGAGGCAATCAGCAATCATACAAAAAGGCAGATCGACGATGAAGTAAGAGGCATGATCTTTACAAAGAATTTCCGCTCACCCTCTGCAGAAGAATGGTATATCTTTTTACCAAACTATAAAGACCCCATAACGGGCGGTGCTGCAGGGAAAACCATCATTCATTACAATCTATTAGGCACGAAAGAAATCTTTATTAACACCACCATTATTTTTGATGATCCAGCATTGCATAACAAAGACCTCCATCATCTCGTCTATGGAATTTCGGATGAAATTATTAATCGATTAATCGGTTATGCAGATACATTATTATCGGTACATGCTGGAGAAAATTCATATCAGGCAGAATACAAACAGTAATCGTAATAAACCAAGGCTATTTTACAAACGATAAAAATGGAGGTGAAGAAAATGGAAAAAAACAATGAGCAATATACTGGAACAACGAATAATGAGGAAATAATGAATAGGGTCAACCAAACATTTGATAAAATTTCACAGGACGTGAAAGAAATGATTAACAGCAATGATGCCGAAAGCGATAATCAATACTCCTGATGGCAGAGACAGTGATTTAAAGGCATCCCAATCGAGGGATGCCTTTGGTTATTCATTCATCGGAAACCATCCAGGTGTGTGAATAATCGCTTGCCAAAGTGGATCTGGTACAACCAGTTCCTGTTGTTTGTTTTTATCGATCTTCGTCACAATCTCGGCTTCACGACCCTCACTCACTTTTTGTACCCAATCAGGATCGATAATTAATTCACGGCCCAGGGCAATAAATGGTACTCCCGTTTGAATGGCTTTTAGCGCTTCATCAGCGGTATATAGAGAACCTACTCCAATGACTGGAACCTTGTCACCGACTCTTTCATGAATGATTTCAATCCTTGCGCGTGAATCCTCTACTCCACGTCTTGGTTTAGACCAAAATTCCTGTAAAGAGACATGCAGATAATCCAAATTTTTGTCAGCAAGGGCATCAATCAAGACTAAGGTTTCCGCCATCGTAATGCCTGGCGTTTCTGGCTCTTCTGGAGAAAAGCGATAGCCAATCATAAAAGGTCCCCTCGCATGCTCCGCTGCCACTTTTTTCACTTCATCTACTACCGCCAACGGAAAGCTGAGCCGCTTTTCAATGCTTCCTCCCCAGCGGTCCTCACGAATATTAGAATGAGGTGAGAAGAATTGTTGAATTAAATATCCGTTTGCACCATGTAATTCGACACCATCATAACCCGCTTCAATCGCCCGGCGAGTTGTTTCACCAAAATCATGGATAATCGATTCGATTTCTTGATCCGTTAATTCTCTTGGAACAGGTTTCCCATCCCCTTCAGCTGGAATCGCACTCGCACTAACAATTTCTCCATTCTTCACTAACTCAGGCGGACACTGTCTGCCGCCGTGAAAAATTTGCAAAACGGCCTTTGCCCCTTGTTCTTTGATTGCATTTGCAACCTGCTTTAAACTTGGAATTAGTTCATCACGATCCCCGCCAAATTCACCATGGAAACCTTTACCATTAGCGGTTACATACGTACATGCGGTAATGACCATTCCCGCTCCACTAGAACGTCTTGCGTAATACTTTACCTCCGCGTCGGTCACCGTCCCATCAGAATTGGATGAGAAATTCGTCATGGGAGCCATAACAATACGGTTCTTAACTTCAACTCCGCTAGAAAACGTAAACGGCTCGAAAAATGGAGCATATTTTGAATTCATTTGCACAACCTCCTAATTCACCCATTTCACGATTTGGTTTAGTTCTTTCCTTGTTTTTTCCCGTTTCGGATTTTCCTCTCGGTATCCAAAAGCAGCCATAACCGAAACCCGTAATTTTCCTTCCTCTAACAAACCTTCTTTTTCAGGAATGTCATTAACCGCTTGATAGTCAAAAGGATTTATACCGAATTTGTACATTTCGAAGAAAGTCATCCGGCATTTTTTTTACATCTTTCATATGATTGACGACATAGTGAGAATCATATCTCACATCTGTGCGGGCTAAAATCACCACAAAATGACTGGCTGTTGGAAGCTGTCCCTGAGCCCCCCACGATACCTCTCTCAATTTTTTCCGTAACGAGCGATGTTGTACCACTAAGAATACCCATGGTTCAAAACCAATAGAACTGGGTGATATTCTTCCAGAAGTGAAAGTCTTCATCTGAAACCTTTTTTCTGAGTTAAATCGTTTGGTAGCGTGCCTAAATTGAAAGGCCTCTAAAATTTTCTGCTTTTTGCTTCCTTGTTACCCATGTAATATACTCCTTAGCAATAATCATAAACAAGGTTAGTTTACCGATTAACCCTTCAGTCCATTCTCCGTTTATTTTTTCCCTTTAGCTGGCATGCTCAAACAATCAAAAAAGCAGAATATCATAAAAATGACATTCTGCAATCGTTATTGATTTTAGAAGGAGAGTATTACTCGCCTTGTGCACCATTTGGAGTCACTCTTCGGATGTGATCATCCTCAAAATTGTTTTGACGAGCTTTTTCCACTTTATCATTTAATAATTTCTTTTGGTCCACTTCCGTTGAAGGTGTGTGCTTATCTTTTGACATTGAAACTCCTCCTTGTTAAGACATCACCTTCTTATTTTGCGGTTCTTTTTAAAAAAATAATCATCTAAATTAATCCGTAATACCTGTCTTTCTTATTTGCTGGAGTTTGGAATGGGTAGTTGAAAAGATAGGTTTAAGTTTTTTGTTCGGTTCTATGTAAGCTTTGGCACTATTAACCGCCGTAGGACCCTCAAAGAATCCACCGGTAATTAAATGCAGTTTATTGATATAACCAGCAATATCTCCTACTGCAAAAATCCCCTCCATATTGGTTTGCATAGTGCTGTCCACCTTTATACTGCCGTTCTCAAATTCAAACCCCCATTGTTTAATACCTCCTAGGTCAATGGAAAAACCATGATTTAGGAGAACGGCATCCACTTCGATTTCAATTGTTTCAGTCGTATTAATATGTTTAACAAGTACACTCTCCAACGCTTCCTCTCCATGCAGGGCATCGAGAATGTATGGTGTCAAAATGACGGCCTTGGAGTTTTTAAGGTTTGCAATATTCCGTTCAATACCGGTAAACTCGTTCCTCCGGTGAACAATGGTCACCTGCTTGGCAATCGGCAGTAATCGGTTGGCCCAGTCCACCGCAGAGTTTCCCCCGCCAAAAATTAAAACTCGGCGATTCTCGAAGTGCTTGAAATTTTCAACTGTGTCAAAAAGATACGTCCCTTCATATTTCTCAGCATGTTCAAGATCAAGTTTTGAATTTTTAATCGTTCCGAAACCAGTTGCCAAAATAATCGTTTTAGTATGATGCTTCTCTCCATTATGACTAGTCAAAAGGAAAGTTCTATCTGCAAGCCTTTCTATTTCCATCACTTGTTGATTTACAACAATGCTTGGATTAAAGGTTCTTGCCTGATCTTCTAACTGTTTAATTAGTTTTTCCCCAGTAATCGCAGGGATTCCGCCAATATCGCCGATTACCTTTTCAGGATAAAAATAAGACACCTTTCCTCCTAAATAGGGCAGGTATTCGATTATTTTGGTTTTCATTTCTCTCATTCCGCAATAAAAGGCTGTATATAAACCGACTGGACCACCGCCAATGATCGTAACATCATAAAGTTTCATCATATCCCCATCCATTTTTACATTTAAAAGCTTACTGCGTTTTGCCTTGCCATTTGTGTGTCTCTCTTGAGCAGGTCATAGGAAAGACAGACAGGCTTATTTGTCCTAGGATCTTTCACAATTTCTGCATCAATATGAAAAACCTCTTTTAACACCTCGTGTGTCATAACCTCTTCTGCAGATCCTTCCTTCACTAATTTCCCACCGCGAAGAGCGACCATATGGTGGGAAAAACGGGCTGCATGGTTTAAGTCATGAATGACCATCACAATGGTCCGCCCTTCTTCTTTGTTCAATTTTTCCAACAACTGTAAAATTTCAAGTTGATGAGCCATATCCAAATAGGTCGTCGGTTCATCCAACAGCAATAATTCTGTTTCTTGGGCAATTGCCATCGCAATCCAAGCACGCTGTCGCTGCCCGCCAGATAGAGCATCCACTGCTTGGTCAGCAAATGAAGAAAGCCCTGTAACCTCTAAAGCCCACTGAATCACAGTTCGGTCTTTCTCGGATAGCCTGCCAAACCCTCCTTGATGGGGAGCACGGCCAAAAGAGATTAATTCATAAACGGTTAACCCACTTGGCGCTTCTGGGCTCTGTGGAAGTACTGCCATTTTTTTAGCGATCTCCTTTGTGGGAATTTTGTGGATCATCTTGCCATCCAAATAAATCACGCCAGCATTAGCATGATGAACACGAGCTAAGGTTTTGAGAATCGTCGATTTTCCGCAGCCATTCGCCCCGATGATTGTGGTAATCTCACCTTTATTTATGTTTAAATTTAATTTCTCGACAATGATCTTATCCCCGTAACCTATTTGAAGATGTTCAGTTGAAAGTGAGACCATATTTGTTCCTCCTTTATTTTGCTTTCATGAGTAGGTAGATAAAATAGGGAGCGCTGCATATGGCTATGACAATTCCAGCTGGTATCCCGGTCGGAGCTAGTAAGTTTTTCCCAATTGCATCGGCAGCTAAGAGGAGTAATGCCCCTAAGATAGCCGTGACCGGCAGTAGCAGCTGGTGTTTTGGCCCGATAAATTTTCTTGCAATATGCGGGGCAACTAATCCAAGAAAGGCAATGCCTCCTCCAGCAGCCACACTAAATCCTGCCAGCGCAACTGCCACCATTAGTAATATTCTTCGTTCCTTCTCAACTCGTATTCCGAGGCCAGTTGCAACTTGATCGCCGAGATTTAATACATTCAGAATATGTGACTTATAAATCGCATATGGAAGCACTAAAAGGATTAATGGGGCAATGATGGAAACGAACCGCCAATTTGCCCCCCAAATATCCCCTGATAGCCAAACCGCTGCTTGCATGAAGTCCTGAGGGTTCATTTTCAGTTGAAAAATCACAATGGCGGCGCCAAAACCGGAATTTACACCTATTCCAACTAAGATCAGACGAACAGGATCAATCCCTTTTTTCCAAGCAATCGAATAAATCAACAATGCCGCAATAAGTGCTCCTAGTAAAGCGAATAAAGGCAAAAGAAAAACGCCATATGTAGAAGAGACATCGTTCATTGACCCTTGAAAGAAATAGATAAATAGAATAACAGTAAAACCCGCACCTGCATTTATACCTAAGATTCCAGGGTCGGCTAAATCATTTTTAGAAACACCCTGAAGAATGGCTCCCGAAACCGCCAGGGCCGCACCAATCAATAAAGATAAAAACATTCTTGGCAATCGAAAATCAACCAAAACAAGCCGATCGCGAGCAGTACCTTGCCCTATCAATGTTTTAATGACATCTATAGGTGCTATTCTTACAACCCCTAAATTAAGACTTATAATAAACGTAAGGAATGTAAGGATGATTAAAATACTTATGGTTAAGATAAATTTTCTCCGTTTTGTGTAAACCTCATTCATTACAGCCCTCTCCTTTCCCCACGTGCAAGGTATAGGAAAAAGGGTACTCCGATAATCGCGGTGATGGCACCCACGGGGGTTTCATAAGGAGCGTTTACCATCCTAGCAGCAATATCGGCCAGGACTAATAGAAGTCCTCCTAAAACAGCAGAAATTGGGATAATCCAGCGGTAATCAGAACCGATGATAAACCGCGAAATATGGGGGATGACTAATCCAATAAAGCCGACGGCTCCTGCAACGGATACGGCAGCACCTGTTAAAACCAGTACTACGGTTACACCAAGGGATTTTATCAGTAGGGGTTTTTGACCAAGGCCCTTTGAAACCTCTTCTCCAAGACTCAAGATTGTAATTGAACGTGAGATGAGCATGGCAAGAAGGAATCCTGCGATTCCTGCAATAGATAATATTTTAATGGATGTCCAGCTGATAGACGTTAACCCGCCGGCATACCAAAAGCTCATATCCTTTGCCACTTGAAAATGTAGAGCAAACGCACTTGAAATAGCACTAAGCATGGAGCCAACTGCCACACCTGCAAGTGCCAGTTTAACCGGTGTCAGCCCCCCTTTTGAAAAAGCACCTATCGTAAAGACAAGAGTTACACCAACTCCCGCACCCACCAACGACGAAATGGTCAGCCCTAAAATGGTGACCGTTGGAAAGAAGGACAGCATCACAACGATAGCAAACGCTGCCCCATCGGTAACGCCCATGATGGAAGGAGATGCAAGCGGATTACGGGTTAATCCTTGTATGATAGCCCCGGAAACTGCAAGCAAGGCACCGACCATCACCGCACCAATGGCCCTTGGCATACGGATTTCTTGAATGATTTGGTGGGAGGCAAGGTTTGAATTAAAATGGGTGACCGCTTCCCATACGGTTGTTAGTTTAATGTTTGCTGCACCATAAGCAATGGAAATACCGATAAAAATAAAAATGAAAATGATACCTAAAACTAAAACGAATGTACCTTTAAGGGATGTTTTCCGTTTTGTTTTGTGCTGTTCAGAATGATTTGTAACACCACTGTGACTCTTGGCATATCCATTCAAAAGGAACACCCTCTCTTTTATAGCAAGAAAAACTTTTGATATTTACCTACTAGTATAATGATAATCATTATCATTAGTATAAAGTTTAGATAAATGTTTTTCAATATGTACATATTATTAAAAGGTAATTCCAATAATATCCTTCACACTTTTTTCGCAATTAAGTGAAAATAATAGCGATTTCCTTATTGACTGTTTAGTTGAAAATGATTATCATTTGCATCAGCTAACATTTATTCATACATAAGGAGGAAAATCATGTTTAAAAAGCACCTAACTCTTGTATTCACCTTACTTTCAATTTTATTTTTGGTAAGCGCATGTAGTAATTCTTCAGAGGATACCAAAAATACCGAAGATAAAACGTCGGAAGTTAAATTAACAGACGCCAAAGGTGAAGTGGTCATGCCAGCGAATCCAAAGAAAATCATTGCCCCATACCTAGAAGATTCTTTGGTGGCACTCGGTGTGACGCCAGCCGCACAATGGTCCATCGGCGATACGGTATTAGATTATCTTCAGCCTGAGTTAAAAGGTGTTCCAAAAATTAGCTGGGACCTCCCTCTAGAGCAAGTGATTAGTAATAATCCTGATTTAATCATCTTCAGCTCCCCTTCTGCGATTCAAAAAGGACAATATGAGGAATATAAGAAAATTGCCCCAACTTACGTTTTTAAGGATGAAATTAGTTCTGACTGGCGTAAACAGCTTACTCAAATGGGTGAGATTTTAAGTAAGCAGGACAAGGCAAAAGAAGCCCTTGCCAATTACGATACGAAAGCAGCAGCTGCAAAAGCGAAGATTCATAAGTCGATTGGTGACGAATCCGTTGCGCTCATCTGGGTAATGGCCGATAAGTTTTACCTTATGGAACACAATCGTTTCAGCGCGAACGTACTATACAATGACTTAGGTATAAAACAGCCTGACTTCGTTAAAAATTTAGGCGATGCGGCCGTTCAATGGGATCCAATTGCCCTAGAGAAATTACCGGAAATTAAAGCAGACCACGTTTTCCTTATCAGCAAAAAAGGTGAAGCGGGCCTTGACCTGTTAAGTAAAAGCTCAATCTGGAACGGCCTTGATGCTGTCAAGAATGGTCATGTGTATGAGATGAACGATCCAACTTTCTGGACGATTAACGGGTTAATTGCAAGCGAAAAAACGATTGAAGCGGTCGAGAAATCATTAACTAAATAATCAATGGCAGAGCAAGTACTTTTTTAAGACTTGCTCTGTTTTTATATAAAAATTTAAAAATCTTATGGTAAAATATTAATTTATAGTGCGATTATTGAGGAGCAAAGTTTATGTGGAGAAACAAAAATATATGGATTCTATTAACAGGGGAATTTATTGCTGGTTTGGGACTATGGCTCGGTATAATTGGTGATTTAGAATTCATGCAGGAAAAGGTCCCTTCAGACTTTTTAAAGTCACTTCTAATGACAATCGGGCTATTAGCTGGTTTAGCATTTGGCCCTTATGCAGGTAGACTAACGGATCGATCAAGTAAAAAAAATGTAATGCTTATCGCAGGTCTTGTCCGAATCATAAGTGTTGTTTTTATGCTTATTGCGATTACGACAGGGTCTATTTGGTGGATGGTTCTATTTCTTATTCTACTGCAGATCTCTGTAGCATTTTACTTTCCTGCTCTACAGGCAACTTTGCCATTAGTTGTAGCTGAAAAGGATTTACTTCAGTTGAATGGTATTCATATGAATGTGTCAACACTTTCCCGGATTATTGGGACAGCGCTTGGCGGTTTCTTATTAGTTGTCCTTCCTCTTTCTTTTTTATATATCGGTTCATTGGTAACTTACGTCGGTTTATTTATCCTTACCTTTTTCTTGGATATCAATGAAAACAAGGCTATTAAACTTGAGAAGCAACCACTTGAAAAGGCAGGATTCAAACAGGTATTTCCCATTATTAATGGCGTACCAATTGTCTTTATGACCTTATTAATTACGATTGTCCCTACTCTTTTTCTTGGTGGATTTAACCTGATGGTCATTAACATAAGTGAAATTCAAGGGAATACAGCAATTAAAGGCTGGGTCTATGCGGCTGAAGGAATATCCTTTATGATCGGTGCTCTGTTGATTAGAAAAATAAATAATCAGTTATCCCCTTACGTTGTCTTGTTCGGCAGTTCTTTCGTGATTGGGTTATCACAGCTTTTGCTTTATTTTGCAGCTAATCCACTTGTAACGGTGTTTGTTTTTCTATTATTTGGATTTTCAGTCGGCAGTTTTTTTCCTACTGCTGCTACAATTTTTCAAACACAGGTACCAAAGGATTTTCATGGCCGTTTTTTCTCTTTTCGGAATATGCTTGACCGGGTTACATACCAGATTGTCCTTCTTTTGTCGGGCTTTCTTTTAGATTTTATGGGTCTTCAATTAATGTGTGTTGCTTTCGGCAGTCTCTCTATTTTCATGACTGCGATTTTTTATGGTAGAAACAGAAACAATCGTTTTGGCACAACACTAGAACAGAAGCAGGATGTATTTTAAACCAGGCAGCAATTTCTGACGAATTTTAGGGTATTTCTCGCTTCGAGCTGTCTGAAAGACCTTGGGTTCGGACAGCTCCCACTCGTTTTTCTATCTGTGCTGTCCGAGTAAATCTCACATTAGCTTTTTTATCGTACCAATAATCTTTTCACATTAAAAAGAAGAATACTAATAATTAAAGTAGTAAAGGAAAACAGTAAAGCAACACTCCCAAAAGCAAGTACAAAGGCATTATAACCTGTTAGTTTGAGAATCATTTCGTATGTATCCCAATTAAGTAAATTAGATATGATATTAAACAAAAATAGAATGAAAAAAATCATACTTAACCCTCTGGCAGAACCCCTAATATCCGATTTACTCAATGCAATATGAGAAGAAATACTAAACGCAATAACTAAAAAAATCCAAAAAAGAGGATTTATTAAATTTTCCAATGTAAAAAGATTCTTACAAATTACCGAAACGGATTCACCAATGGTTTTTAAAACCGTAACATCCAGCCTCTCAAATTTAATACGTTGTTCCAATTCTGTCCTAAAAGCCCAAAAAGATGCCGGGACCAAAAGATACATACCTAAAATCAAAGAGCCGATACCACTAAAAATCGGTCCTAGCCCAATAAAAAAATTTCCAACTTGCTGATACATACTATTCGGATTGTAATGATGTTCTACAAAACCAAGAATGCCGGATGGATGATTTAATTGAAGCAATCTTACCCTCGTAACACGATGTCCCCATATAAAACATTGAAGAAGATGGCCCATTTCATGAATAGGTGTGCCAATCCATGCAGTCACCATTACCCCTCTAGACCCAAAGGTACGGACTAAATATGTATTGGATAACCTTTCAAGTGCACCTAAGATAAGACCAATGACGATGATTAATCCTACAAGATAAAACATTTCTAAAAAACTAATTAGCAAAGTATGTAAAAAAGATAAAAAGATACTCATTTTCTAATTCCTCTCGGTTGAAGTACATTTTTCTTCAAGTAACTAACATTATTATATAATCGTAAAGCAGCAATTCCTAACATCAGGATCATTGTCTAACCCATAAAACAAAAAAAGACAATCCGGAGATTGCCTTTCAATGGATATTTTTCATAAGATTTTACCTTACTTGAGTAGTCTCTTTTATAAACTCAATTTCAAAACCCAAATCCTCTAACATTTGATGGTCTGCCGTGCTATCTTGCCCAGCAGTGGTTAAATAATCTCCTACAAAAATGGAATTCGCAGCATACAAACCTAGAGGCTGAAGACTGCGTAAATTCACTTCACGACCTCCAGAGATACGAATTTCTTTTGTTGGATTGACAAAACGCATGAGGGCTAATACCTTTAAACAGTATCTTGGGTTTAACTCATGTGTTCCCTCGAGTGGTGTTCCGTCAATGGCATGCAAAAAATTAATAGGAATAGAGTCTGCATCAATCGCATGTAGACTAAATGCCATATCTACGACATCTTCTTTCGTTTCCTTCATGCCAACAATCACTCCGGAGCAAGGAGAGATTCCTGTTTCCTTTATCAGCTCAACCGTATTGACTCGATCTTGATAGGAATGTGATGTGGTGATGTTTTCATGGTGATTTTCGGAAGTATTTAGATTATGGTTGTATCGATCAACACCAGCTTCCTTTAGTTTTCTTGCTTGGTCAGGTTTTAATATACCAAGGCAGGCGCAGACTTTTAAATTGTACTTATCCTTTATCTCCTTTACAGCAGACACAACTTGCTCTACTTCGTTATGGCTTGGACCCCTGCCGCTAGCAACTATACAGTATGTACCAACATTAAGCTGATAAGCTCGTTCTGCGCCTTTTAGGATTTCTTCCTTATCCATCATTCGATATTTTTTAATTGGTGCTGTAGAAATACTTGATTGAGAGCAGTATCCACAGTTTTCTGGGCACAAACCAGATTTGGTATTGACGATCATATTCAACTTTACTTTATTGCGATAATAATGATGTCTGATTAAATATGCCCCTTGTAGAACCTCTAATAATTCTTTATCAGGAGAATTAAGAATATTTAAAGCTTCCTCTTTGGATATTGGATTACCTTCAATTACTTTCTGCGCCATTTCTTTCCACATACTCATCCATTCACACTCCTATTTTTAAAAGAAATTTTTACCATAAATTAAGAATAATAGTTTTACTTTAATATTGTCAACTAAAATTAAGATAAAGTTAACAATAGAAATACAGTAGTTGGCTAAGAGCTATAAAGCTTAAATTTTTCGGACAAAAGAAGACAATCCCGGTTTTCTTATCCATGCCTGGCATATGTTGTAAAAAAATAAAAAAGAAACGAGGAGTGATTTATAATGCCCCTCGTTTCTCTTATGATTAAAAGTAATCTCTATAAGTCTCTTTCCATTACTACTGTTTTCACTACAACCAACTATTCCTTAGCCAGCACTTGATTAAAGAATTGTAATACCTTTTGATATGCATCCCTTGCCGCAGAGACATTATAAGAAGATCTCGTATCATTAAAAAACGCATGATGGGTATCTTGATAGATTTGATAATCAAACGACTTTTGATTCCTCTTCATTTGATCAGCAAAAGCAGGCACATGATCTGAAATCCGCTTATCAAGATCACCATAAAAACCATACAGAGGACAATTAATGTTCTTTAGTTCTTCCTCAGAAGGTGCGGTACCATAAAAAATTACTGCACCTTTTAATTGTGGATCTCGGCAGGCTAATAATCCTGACAGAGCTCCACCCATACAGAAACCAATCGAAACAACTCCTTGGCCTTTTGACGCTTCGCACTCTGTCCGTAAAAATGAAGAAGCTGCTAATAGGTTTTCAATATATACAGAGGATTGGATTCCTCCAAACATTCTCTCAAAGGTTTGGGTCACACGGTTTTGTTTTCCTTCTTCAAGTTCGCGAATCGCCTGCTCCCTTTCATCAGGGTTATTCCAAACCGTATGAGGCAGAGTATCTAGAAAATTTCTTACCTCTACTACTCGCTCTTCTTTTAAATCTTCCATTCGCTCAGCATTCTCCACATATAAATCGGGAGCAAAAGCAAGGTATCCTGCTTGTGCAAATCTTTCTGTTATATCTCGGATATGGGTATCTACGCCCCAAATCTCTTGGATTACAATTACGGCCGGTAGGTTTTCATTGACTCGATCCATTTTAGCCATGTATCCGATATATTCTTGGTTCTTCCCATAACGTACCCAATTTGTTTCTACTGGCATTCATTGAGTCCTCCATTCAAATCTTAATTAACCTCTCACTTTACCTATGTAAAAGAGAGCCTATCGTTCTCAGATACTGTCAATTACAGATTAACACCCTTCATTCCCGCTTCCGGATAACGTTCACCGGCAGCTGCACCCCGAGGGGCTACTTCATTGATGCGGGCAAGATCAGATTTTGTTAAAACAATAGATAATGCCCCGATATTCTCATCTAGATATTGGATCCTCTTTGTTCCCGGAATAGGGACGATATCCTCCCCTTGAGCTAATAGCCAAGCAAGTGCTAATTGGGAAGGCTGGCAGTTTTTTTCATTGGCAATTTCTTTAATTTTATTTACGAGGTCTAAGTTCCTTTGAAAATTTCCACCTTGAAAACGTGGCGAATAGCGGCGATAGTCATCCTCAGCTAAGTCATCAAATCTTTGAATCTGACCGGTTAAAAATCCTCTTCCTAATGGACTGTAGGGTACAAAACCAATCCCAAGCTCACGGCAAAGAGGTAAAATTTCGTCCTCAACGTCCCTGCTCCATAAGGAATATTCGGTTTGAACTGCGGTTATTGGATGTATACTGTGGGCACGTTTAATCGTTTGAGGGGCTGCTTCTGATAAACCAAGATAGCGCACTTTTCCCTCTTTTACTAAATCAGCCATCGCTCCGACAGTTTCTACAATCGGCGTCTTTGGATCAACTCGGTGCTGGTAATAAAGGTCAATATAATCCACACCTAAACGACGAAGACTAGCTTCACATGCTTGTTTAACATACTCCGGGCGTCCATTAATGCCTAGAAACTCTCCGTTACTGCCCCTTACATTACCAAACTTAGTGGCAATTACAACTTGATCACGGTGATTCTTAATAGCCTGTCCCACTAATTCTTCATTTTTTCCGACCCCATACATATCGGCCGTATCTAGAAGGGTAATCCCTAATCCGAGTGCATGGTGAATAGTCTTAATCGATTCTTCATCATTTCTTCCACTGTAAAAATCGGACATTCCCATACAGCCAAGCCCAAGTGCGGATACTTCCAATCCATTACGTCCCAATGTTCTCTTTTGCATTTTTCAACCTCTCTTTTTCAGTTGTAATACTGCAAAAACCACAGCTTCGATTAACATACGGAAACTTAAAAGATGAATAACTCTTGTTACCATATTGATTATACGAAATGAAGGAGAAATTTTCCATTAGATACACTTTTTCAAAAAAAAGTGAGCTAAATGAAAAGAACCCAGAATAGTTCCATCGATTGGCTTTTAATCTGAGTTCTTTAATTGATTAGATTTTAATATGTGAAGCCATAAGGTCTTCGTCATCAGTTGCTTCAAAGACTTCATAAAATTTAACAATAGGTTTTTCTCTAGTAACGCTTAGAAGTTTGCCTTCTAGCTCAGGGAATAATTTTTTATGCGCCTGCTCGGCTTCCTCTTTCGTATCCCAATAACTTAATGCCCGATATTCACCGGAAGGGTCATCGAAAAAATAAACACTACCTCTAAATCCAACTAATTTTCTGCTCTTTTTATCAAACTCTTTTGTTAACTTCTCAGCTATATCCCTTTGACCTATTCCCAGTTTATATTGTACAACCCGTGCATAATACACAAATATTCCTCCAATCGGAAAATTTAAGGTCTACTTATACATTTATGATGATTAGTGGAAAAAGTTGTTCATTTATTAATTAAACTGTAATTTATCATTCCTATACTCATCCCTGTTAGTAGATCATTGTCTGCATCTTCCGTTGGTATAATTTCCTCTGTCACTGACGCTTATAAAATCTATCAAAACAAAAAGCACTTGGAAACTATTCTAAGCGCTTTTAGTATCATTATGTAAAATTGTTATAAGTCGTCCGCCCTAGCTACTAGAGCTATAGGTTAAAAATGGAGCGGGTGATGGGAATCGAACCCACTACATCAGCTTGGAAGGCTGAGGTTTTACCAGTAAACTACACCCGCATTAATTAAAAATTATTAGAAAGAATAGAATCAAATAAAATTTTATTGAAATAAAAAAATGAATGGGGCGGCTGATGGGAATCGAACCCACGAATGTCGGAACCACAATCCGATGCGTTAACCACTTCGCCACAGCCGCCATTATGGTGGAGGGGGACGGATTCGAACCGCCGAACCCTGAGGGAGCGGATTTACAGTCCGCCGCGTTTAGCCACTTCGCTACCCCTCCATGAAAACAAGTTAAATACTAAGATGGCGGTCTGGACGGGACTCGAACCCGCGACCTCCTGCGTGACAGGCAGGCATTCTAACCAACTGAACTACCAGACCAAATTGCGGGGACAGGATTTGAACCTGCGACCTTCGGGTTATGAGCCCGACGAGCTACCGGACTGCTCCACCCCGCGATAGTTAAAATTATTAAGTTTGGAGTATGCTCCAGGAATTGTTACTGACTGTCCCCATCTCAGAAGGCTTAATCAAGCTGCAGCTCGATGGGTACAACTCGCAGATTATTCATTGAAGCAACGCCCGTTGCTCCACCCTGCGCGAATTAAAAAATATTACATACTGGCGGAGGAAGAGGGATTCGAACCCCCGCGCGGTTTAACCCGCCTGTCGGTTTTCAAGACCGATCCCTTCAGCCGGACTTGGGTATTCCTCCAGTATAAAGTGGAGTCTAGGGGGATCGAACCCCTGACCTCCTGCGTGCAAAGCAGGCGCTCTCCCAGCTGAGCTAAGACCCCATATCGAAGTAAATGGTCGGGAAGACAGGATTCGAACCTGCGACCCCTTGGTCCCAAACCAAGTGCTCTACCAAGCTGAGCTACTTCCCGTTAAAGTGCGCCCTGAGAGATTCGAACTCCCGACCTTTTGATTCGTAG
>NZ_JAMBOH010000120.1 GCF_023715505.1 Neobacillus cucumis
GATCTGCGCCACCTTCTCCATGACCCGTGCCATAAAGGGCTCATAGATGGATTCATGGATCAGCGCCCGCGACGGGCAGGTACAGACCTCACCCTGGTTGAAGAAGCCGAGCACCAGCCCCTCCACCGCCTTCTCAATAAATTCCTCTTCTCCGTCCATCACGTCGGCGAAGTAGATGTTGGGCGATTTCCCCCCCAGCTCGACGGTACAGGGGATAATATTTTCCGCCGCGCAGGCGAGAATATGCCGCCCGACCGGCGTGGAGCCGGTAAACGCCAGCTTGGCGATACGCTTGCTGGTGGCCAGCGCCTCGCCCGCCTCTTTGCCGAAACCCTGCACCACGTTAAGCACCCCGGCCGGGAACAGATCGCCGATCAGCTCCAGCAGCAGGGTAATGCTTAGCGGCGTCTGTTC
>NZ_JAMBOH010000121.1 GCF_023715505.1 Neobacillus cucumis
AAAAAATCATGGTGGAGGATGACGGGATCGAACCGCCGACCCTCTGCTTGTAAGGCAGATGCTCTCCCAGCTGAGCTAATCCTCCATATTAATGAAAGGGTTATTTCCGATATTGTGAAGATACTTTGGTGACCCCTACGGGATTCGAACCCGTGTTACCGCCGTGAAAGGGCGGTGTCTTAACCGCTTGACCAAGGGGCCAAATACTAAAATTCGCAAAATAATAGCCCCAAAGGGGCAAAGCCTGGCAACGTCCTACTCTCACAGGGACTCGCGTCCCAACTACCATCGGCGCTGAGAAGCTTAACTTCCGTGTTCGGTATGGGAACGGGTGTGACCTTCTCGCCTTAATTACCAGACTTATTAAATTGAGAGATCGTTCTCTCAAAACTAGATAATATATAGAAGAA
>NZ_JAMBOH010000122.1 GCF_023715505.1 Neobacillus cucumis
TCCACACCTTCCATACCGAAGGGGCCGGCGGCGGCCATGCGCCGGACATCATCACCGCCTGCGCCCACCCGAACATTTTGCCGTCGTCCACCAACCCAACGCTGCCCTACACCCTCAACACCATCGATGAACATCTCGATATGCTGATGGTCTGCCACCATCTGGACCCGGACATCGCTGAGGACGTGGCCTTTGCCGAGTCGCGCATTCGCCGGGAAACCATCGCTGCGGAAGACGTGCTGCACGATCTCGGCGCCTTCTCGCTCACCTCCTCCGATTCGCAGGCCATGGGCCGCGTCGGAGAAGTGATTCTCCGCACCTGGCAGGTGGCGCATCGCATGAAGGTGCAGCGCGGAGCGCTGGCGGAGGAGACCGGGGATAACGACAACTTCCGCGTGAAGCGCTACAT
>NZ_JAMBOH010000123.1 GCF_023715505.1 Neobacillus cucumis
CACGTTCAGTTCTTCGAACCTAGTGCATAACTTAACATGAGGGTTCTCCTTCCCGGGGGTTTGCCTTCGAGCCAAATCTTCAATTCTTCAACACAAATAGTTCTGAGATAAAATCATACATTACATAAGTTTACATTTAATCTAATTAAGCAACTTTTGATTGAGTAATTTGTTTATTTTCAATGGTACAACCGATAGCCCAAATAAATCCAAGCAATTCTCTAGCGACAGCAACAACAGCTACTTTGCCACCTCTTCCTTTAGCAGATATACGATGATATTTCATATGAAGACGGTGCTGAGCCTTCCAAGCAATACGTTGTGCTTCAGGATCTTGACCTTCTTGCCGTTTAAGTAATTCACCTTTAAGAGAAGGTCGATGACGATAAGACCAACAGATTTCTACA
>NZ_JAMBOH010000124.1 GCF_023715505.1 Neobacillus cucumis
GTGCTCGGCAGCCTCCCGCTCGACATCGCGATCCGCGAGCGCGCCGACAGCGGCACGCCGACGGTCGCGGCCGAGCCGGACGGCGCGCTCGCGCGTCGTTACCGCGACATCGCGCGCGGGGTGGCGCTGGCGATTGCCGAGCGATCGCGCGACATGACGTCGAAGTTCCCGTCGATCGTTGTTCAAAATACGTAAAACCCTTGCGGGGCGGGGCCTCACGCTGTTTACGGCGCCGCGAGGCGCGGTATCATGGCGACTTTTCCCGGGTCCCTTTACCCGCCCGGCGCGGCCGCCGTGTCAAACGGCCGTCAGCCGGCATGAGGATCGAATGAAACAACGACATCACGGCGTGCGCGCCGGCCGCGCGCAGCGCGCGCTGCTGGCCGCCGCCGCGCTGGGCCTGCTG
>NZ_JAMBOH010000125.1 GCF_023715505.1 Neobacillus cucumis
TTAGTGGATTTGGACGGGTTACCACCTGACTTATTCATTATAAAGGACTTTTTCTTTGCACAAAATAAAATTAGTGAATATTTAGAGTGTTTTTAATATTAAAATTTAATTAACGCAACACTAGTGAAATATATATAATTATATACGTAATAAAGGACGACACATTTATATTTGAAATAAGGCAACAGTCTACTAATGAACTTATAGTACCCACTTCTTATTAAACTATTCTGCCCGTTAGTGGAACAAGAAAAAAGCATTACCGTTGTTCCAGTAATGCACCCGTTAGCCATCCATGAATCGCTAAAAACCAGCTCTTCACCACAGAGAATGAAAATGGTTTTAAACCGTCAATACTGATTCTACGGCTGGAGAGGAAGGTCGATGAACTATGGTGCGTTAGAG
>NZ_JAMBOH010000126.1 GCF_023715505.1 Neobacillus cucumis
GCCATTACTGGCCGGCCGTCGAAGCGGGCATTCAGGACGAGTTCAGCTGGCAGAACCACGTCGACGAACTCGCCGAATTCATCGATGCGCTCGATCTCGGCCCCGTGCACCTGGTCGGCCATTCGCGCGGCGGTAGCGTCGCGTTCAACGTCGCGCGCCAGCATCCGCACCTCGTCGAGTCGCTGACGCTCGCCGATCCGGGCGGCCCGCTCCAGCAGCCCGGCGTGCGCGAAGCCGCGCTTCCGGCCGCCGCCCTCGCGCTGCGCACGAAGGCCGTGAACCTGATCGGGCAAGGCGACGTCGAAGCCGGTCTCGAGATGTTCGTCGATTCCGTGAGCCTGCCCGGCGCATGGAAGAAGAGCACGTCGCGCTTTCGCACG
>NZ_JAMBOH010000127.1 GCF_023715505.1 Neobacillus cucumis
TTAGTTTTGAGGGAGCAATTCTCTCTATATTTATGGTATGGGCCTATAGCTCAGCTGGTTAGAGCGCACGCCTGATAAGCGTGAGGTCGATGGTTCGAGTCCATTTAGGCCCACCATACTTCATAACAACGGGGTCTTAGCTCAGCTGGGAGAGCGCCTGCTTTGCACGCAGGAGGTCAGGGGTTCGATCCCCCTAGACTCCACCAATAACGTTACCATGTTAATATCGTTCTTTGAAAACTAGATAATTGTATAGAAGAAACCAAGTAAAAACCGAGTTAAATCGCCATTTTAGAATACTCTCTAATAATTTAGAGTAAAACCTTTTAGGTTAAGTTAGAAAGGGCGCACGGTGAATGCCTTGGCACTAGGAGCCG
>NZ_JAMBOH010000128.1 GCF_023715505.1 Neobacillus cucumis
TTAGTTTTGAGGGAGCAATTCTCTCTATATTTATGGTATGGGCCTATAGCTCAGCTGGTTAGAGCGCACGCCTGATAAGCGTGAGGTCGATGGTTCGAGTCCATTTAGGCCCACCATACTTCATAACGGGGTCTTAGCTCAGCTGGGAGAGCGCCTGCTTTGCACGCAGGAGGTCAGGGGTTCGATCCCCCTAGACTCCACCAATAACGTTACCATGTTAATATCGTCCTTTGAAAACTAGATAATCGTATAGAAGAAACCAAGTAAAAACCGAGTTAAATCGCCATTTTAGAATACTCTCTAATAATTTAGAGTAAAACCTTTTAGGTTAAGTTAGAAAGGGCGCACGGTGAATGCCTTGGCACTAGGAGCCG
>NZ_JAMBOH010000129.1 GCF_023715505.1 Neobacillus cucumis
TACCATCGGCGCTGAGAAGCTTAACTTCCGTGTTCGGTATGGGAACGGGTGTGACCTTCTCGCCTTAATTACCAGACTTATTAAATTGAGAGATCGTTCTCTCAAAACTAGATAATATATAGAAGAAGTAAAAACGAGTTAATTCGCTTTAAAACTTGGCTAGCTTCGGCTCCTAACTTCTCGGCCGTTTCGATCCGTCCCTACAAATCCAAAACCAGGATTTGCAGAGCCGGCTCTCCAACGTCTGTCGAAGTTGAACAGTCGCCTTCGCTTTTCGTTTTGGTTAAGTCCTCGATCGATTAGTATCAGTCAGCTCCACATGTCGCCACGCTTCCACCTCTGACCTATCAACCTGATCATCTTTCAGGGATCT
>NZ_JAMBOH010000013.1 GCF_023715505.1 Neobacillus cucumis
ATAGGTCTAATTGTAAATAAATTTCCAAATGGATGGAGCCACCTTTGATTGGGTATTTACTTTTTTGGCTCTAAATAAGAAAGATGACTAAACTGAAAATTACGACATTTTTAATGCAACACTAGTGATACAATTTTAGTTTTAAAGTTCTTCTTACTGGGCCTGACTAAAAGATTTTTTCATATTACCTTTATCATACTTGGAACGGAACTGCTCCTCCAACTCTTCAAGCGTAAGTCCATTTGTTTCTGGCATAAATTTGTAAACAAAAGCAATTCCCAATATGCCAATGACAACGAAAGCAAAGAATGTAGCGGATAAACCTATCGTACTTAAAAGAATAGGGAACGTAAAACCAATAACAAAGTTGACTGCCCATAAGAAAAATACACTAATACCATTACCAAGGCCTCTTAATCTT
This sequence comes from Neobacillus cucumis, assembly GCF_023715505.1. Next base: position 422 of record NZ_JAMBOH010000013.1, read on the forward strand.
TGTGGGAATATTTCCGCAGCAACTAACCATGTTACCGGTCCAATGCACCCTTGCATAAAAGCCAAAAATAGAACTGTCAAAGATAGTACAAGATACGGCAGTACAGGAGAACCTTTAAGTACCATTGAGAATATTGCAATCAATAAAAGTGAGGTGGTTGTGCCAGACAAACCAATTATCAACATTGGACGGCGGTTCACCTTGCCAATCATCCAAATACCGAATATTACAGCAAGAACGGAAATAAGTCCATTTGCAATGTTTGCAATTAATGCAGTCTTCGTACCAAAACCAGCCTGTTCTAGAATTTGCGTACCATAATACATAATGGAATTAACACCAGTAATTTGATTCACGACGGAAATTCCAATACTAATTAACAAAATACGGCGTAACCATGGTGTAGAAAAATCTTTAATCGTTGCTTTTTCGAGATCTGCGTCTCTTTTTACGGATTCTTCAATTTCCTTAAATTCTGCAATAGCTCGTTTCTCGTCACGGATTTGTTTAAGGACGCTTAGCGCCTCATCCTTTTTCCCTTTTGATGCCAGCCACCTTGGGCTCTCAGGAACCTTGAGCATACCTATAAATAACATAAAGGCTGGAATTGCACAAATAAAGAGCATGTAACGCCAAACATGTCCTGTATCCCCCATTGTTACACCAAGAATAGCGTTAAAAACATAAGCTAATAATTGTCCGCCGGTTATCATTATTTCATTCTGGGCCACCATTCGTCCTCTATTCTCGGCAGGTGCCATCTCTGCCAGAAAGGACGGTACCATTGATGATGCTCCTCCAACAGCAAGTCCAAGCAAGAATCTAAAGGTAACCATTACTGAAACATCGGGAGCAAATGTAGTTCCAAGTGTTGCGATCAAGAATAATAATGAAAGATTAAGGATCATTTTCCGTCGGCCATAGCGGTCTTGCAGCTTCCCTCCTAGTAAAGCACCAATTGCTGCACCTGCAAGAAGCGAACTTGTCACAAGCCCTTCTGTAGTTGGTGTAAGATTAAGCTGGTCACGTTTTGCCATAAAAGGTAAAGCGCCATTAACAACTCCAGTGTCATATCCAAAAAGAAGTCCCCCAAATGTTGCAGAAATCATAATCGTTCGTAAATTACGTTTAAAATTTCCTACTTGATTACCCATGCATTTTCCTCCCAAGGTTTTATTTTTTACTTATCTTTACCCTTAAGCCTCTCATTCTATAAAACTGACAGAATTGTTAAAGCGTTTTCATATAGTTTTATACAATAAGGCCTTTTAGATCATCAAAGGCCTTGATTGTAATGAAACCTTATGTTTATTGGTATTCAATCCATACAGCACCATTATCTGCAGAGCGTACACAGTTCTCAACCCAACGAACACCTTCTACCCCTGCCTCGATTCCTGGATACCAAGATGTATCAAACGCTTCTCCGCGATCTGCTGCAACCATCGCCTTGGCAAAACGAGTATATAGATTTGACCATGCTTCAAATAGTCCTTCTGGATGGCCTGCACCGATACGATCATCTGTAAGTGCTTGTGGATAGAGATAATCCATACCACGATCTAAAATCTGTGCCGGTTGACCTTGGACTTCATATCTTAATTGATTAGGATGTTCATCCCACCATTCAATGCTAGCTTTCGAACCTATCACACGAATCGTTTGCCCATGCATTGAACCTGCATTTACACAGGAAGACCAAACATACCCAACAGCACCGTTATCATATTCCATAATGGTAAATGCATTGTCCTCAAGTGGAGCACGGCTCTTAACAAAACTCTGGCGGGAACACATTAATTTTTTAATTTTTAAGTTTGGCAGCATAACCTCGGATATGTACAATGGATGTGTTCCTACATCACCCAAAACATAACTTGGACCTGCAACTTTTGGATCAACACGCCATTTCGTGCTTTCACTATTTTCTTCTACTGCAGCAGAATGGAAACCATGTGCAAATTGCATTTTTACAATTCTGATTTCTCCCAAATCTCCATTTTCAATCATTCTTCGTGCTTGATCAATCATCTGGTGTCCAGCATAACCATATGTAACGCCAACAACAAGATTTTTTGCTGTCGCAATTTCTTGTAATTCAAGTGCTTCTTCAGTGGTAAAACATAGAGGTTTCTCACACACAACGTGAAGTCCTGCATTTAGAGCTGCTTTCGTGATTTCATAATGTGTTCCGTTTGGAGTAGCAACAGAAACCGCTTGAATCCCATCTTCACGCTTTGCTTCTTCTTTAAACATTGTTTTGTAGTCAGGATAACAACGTTCTGGATCAACATGTAAATTCATTCCAAAGTCTTTCCCGCGTTCTGGATTAATATCAAAGGCACCCGCAACCAATTCAAAATTATGATCACGTAACGCAGCTGAACGGTGTATATAGCCAATTTGACTTCCGCGTCCACCGCCTACCATTGCCCAGCGGATTGGCTGCTCAACGTTTTTTTCACCATTAATCATGTTTTCATTCTCCTTTTTTCAAAATCTATTAATATCCAACACTCATTAAATAATCCACACTTTGTTTTACATCGCGTAAACTGGTATCAGCGTTTCTAGGGTCCCGTTCCTGTTCAATTGTGATATAGCCATGGTAATTGATCTCTTTTAACAAAGAATGAATGGAATTGTAATCTATGATGCCCTGTCCAATTGGGCACATAACTCCTTTGGCGCAAGCCTCGAAAAATCGAATATGTTCCTCCATAACTTGATCGTAAACATCCAGATCAATATCCTTAAAGTGGATATAATCCAGCCGCTCCATGTTGTCTTTAAGCCATTGAACCGGATCCATTTTTGAATAATAAAGATGTCCTGTATCCAAGCAAAGTCCTGCTATTTCATAAGGAATATCTTCTAAAAGCTGCTTAATTTCGTCTTCAAATTCAATATAGCCGCCTGCGTGCGGATGGATCACTGCCCGCACACCAAACTTGCTGGCCCGCTCTGAAAGAGCACGAATATGTCTCATCATTCTATTCCAATCCTCTGCAGGTAATCTTGGTGCCCGATCTGGATGGCCGGCATTATAATCCCTTTCATCATGCCCCCAATCAATAATAACCAGATAGGGAGTGGGGAATTTTTGATCTTCCTCCTTTGGAGAAGGCGGAAGTTTTGTTATCAAAGTACAGATATCGTCTACTTGCGTTAATAAATTTTCCAAATTACTTTCGGATACCACATCATCAAAAATGGTACCTGCGATAATCGTTAAATCATTTTTGGCAAGCTCTGCTTTTACTCTTTCAATATCCATTGGAATATAGCCATATGGACCTAACTCAATACCTTTATAACCAGCTTGCGATGCCTCCTTTAAAACTCTCTCCCATGGCGGCAGATAAGGATTTTTTGGATCATCCACACCCCAGCAGCAAGGCGCTCCTGAAATTTTTATACTCAATTGAAACACCTCCAAAACTTATAAATTAATTATAAATCCAGCCTAAGTTAACCGCTTTCACTATCTTGTTTAATTTAAGCGGTTTATTCTACATAAATAATAAAAAGTTTCACTATCTTGTTTTTCGTAGTTTTTGTGAGATTTTGAATGATATTTTAACGAGAGATTCTTTAAATTTCCCGAGAAATGTAGAATCCTGTTATACAGTTGATAATAAGGGACATTGGAGGAGAAATGAGGAAAAAAAATAAAAAGCAATAGTCACTATTGCTTTTTATAGTAAACCTTCTACTTTTCACTTTTAATCCATAGCTGTCGGTATTTTTTGGGAGACATGCCGACTGTTTTAGAAAAGAGGGTCGTAAAGTAGCTGGTATTATCGTAGCCAACTATACCAGCAATATTTGTAACACTTTCGTTTGTGTTAATAAGTAATGACTGTGCTTCCCCAATTCGACGTCGAATAATATATTGAATCGGAGAAAAACCAGTCGATTCCTTGAAAACATGTGCCAAATAATAGGGACTTATATGAAGTTTTTCCGAAAGAGAATTCAATGAAATTTCCTCCAGATAATGTTCATCAATGTAAGCTTTTATATTGTTTGATAATAATGATTCTTCTGATTTTGTTAAGACATGGTTTTCCTGCGGGATTTGTAAGATATGCATAAGAAGTGCACGAAGCAGATAACTGCACATTTCCTCTGCCCCAGCTTTTTCCTCAGAAATTTGGGAATACATGATTTCTAACAATGATTCAATCTTCGAAGCATCCTTTCCACTACGCAAAACGTATGAAGATTCCTTTGAAACCAAATGATTTTTGGGTAACCAAGAGAGCTTCACATTTGTAATACCTAAACAAAAAACGCTCATATTTGTATCCGGATTCCCATATTCATCGTGAAGAACGCCTTCATTATATATTAAAATATCACCTTTAAGGGTTTTATATTGCCGTTCACCAATCAAATGACTGCCATTTCCCGCTTTTATAAAAATGATTTCCAATAGATCATTGTGCATATGCATCGTTCTAGGTAAGCTTGTGTGAGTAGGATCAACATTACAAATATAGAGCAATTTGGGAATTGAATCATTTTCGAATGTTGGATTAAAGTCTTTTTTTACAAAATACTGAGTCATGATTTTCCCTCCTGAAACATTGCTGTAGCTTTCTTTATAAATGAGACTGTTAACCCAAAGTTTTAATTACCTACTAACTAGACTTTAAACGATGAATACCACAAATGACAACTTATTTTATCACTCTACTCTTCTTCAAAAATCACACGGCCTTCCTGAGGCTTTTCATACTTAACCCCATCTTTCAACTAAGCCCTTATTGAACATATAAAAAAAAGAGAAATATTGAGAATAATTGATATTTAGCCGCTTTCATTATGAATGTCAGCGTTTTTTTCATACATGTTGTCGTTTTCATCATGATTGCTAAAGAGACTCACAAGGTACAATATTAAATTAACCAATTTATTCCTAGGGAGGAATCATGATGAAAAGAATAATGGAATTCATTCAACATACAATGCAATCTTTTAAAGATTCTATGGATCAATATGGAAATGCACGAATCACTTTTTATGAAAGTATATCTGCTTTAGGCGAAAAGAAATAATCTCATTTTACAAAGACTATAAAAAACATATTCTTTAGATGAAAGCTAAAATAATATAACATAACTACCTTGACATAATGGAATCCCACCTAAAAAAGTAGAGATGTCATGTCATCTCTACTTTTTTAGGTGTAACTGAATTTTAATAATTCCATCTAACTGGAAGAAATAAATGTTAATCTCAAAAACTAAGAGTTTGGTTTAAAGCATCAACTGATGTTCTGATTCCTGCCTCAACGGACATTGTAAGATCTTCCATTTCAAGTGAAACTTCACCGTTATATCCCATCATGCGAACAACAGAGAAGAATTCTTTCCACCATTGCAAATCTTGGCCGCAGCCGACAGCCACATAATTCCATGCTCTATTTGCTGTATCCGTAACCTCTTTTGTTTCCAATACGCCATTAATAGCTGATAAATGTCTTTCAAGTCTTACATCTTTACCGTGAACATGATGAATGGCAGCTCCTAATTCTCTTGCTGCAATAATTGGATCTGCCCCCATCCAGAGTAAATGGCTTGGGTCTAAATTCAAACCAACCATAGGTCCGACTGCATTCCGCAATCTAAATAATGTTTCTGGATTATATACTAATTGCGAACTGAAATTTTCAAGGGCAATTTTTTCAACACCGCTAGCCTCAGCCTTTTTCACTAACTCTTTCCAATAAGGAATGGCTACTTCATTCCATTGATAATCTAAAATATCTTTTAATACTGGTGGCCAACTAACTGTATAGGTAATCCAGTTAGGAATTTTATCTTCCGGGCTTCCTGCCGGCAGACCACTCATCATAATGACCTTCTTAACACCAAGTAATCCGGCTAATTCCATTGTTTTTTCTGTTACTTCTCTGTGCTCTTTTCCGAGTTCACCAGGATCTAAAGGATTCCCGGAACAATTCAGTGCGCAAAGTTTAATATTCCGTTTCTCCAATTCACCTAAAAATTCACTTCTTTTTGCTTCACTTTCCAACAATTCATTTAAACGCAAATGTGGAGCCGGTGACCAACCTCCTGTTGTCATCTCAATCGTATCAATACCCATTTCAGCAACAGCATCCAACATTTTTTCAAAAGGTAAGTGTCCTAAGCTATCGGTTACATATGACAATCGCATGTTAAAAACCTCTCTCAATCTAGTTTATTTTTATGCCAAAACTAAGCTATCATTATATAAAGCTGGACATTCATCAAGTTGAATTTGTACACGTTCCCCCGTATCTCTCGCCTTTGAACAAGCCATAGAAGTAATCGCAGCTACATAACCATCCCAAGCATTTGGACCATTTAATTCATCTGCCTTCACGGAATCAACCCAAAGCTGAATTTCTCTATCATATGCCTTTACAAAGCGATCCTTCCAATCGGATGATACTTTTGTAAAATCCTTACCTTCCGTACGAACACTTGAAAAAGCTGGATCCGTTAAAGATACCATTCCTTCTTCACACATTACTTCACATTTTATATCATAGCCGTAATGGCAATTCACAAAGATTTCAATATCAATATGAATGCCCGACTCTGTTTCTAAAATGACAATCTGAGGATCATGTAACTCCTTATGTGCACTAGTTGTTCTTTTTGGCAAAATAACTTGTGCTGCTACATAGTTCTCCTTCAGTAACCATCTTAATACATCGATTTCATGAACAACTGAATTTTCAACAGCCATAGGGGTAGTATAGCTTTCATCTACTCCAGGATTTCGGTGAGCACAGTGAAGCATTAGTACTTCTCCAAGTTTTCTGCTATCAAGCATTTCTTTTATTTCTTCGTATCCTTGATCATATCTTCTCATATATCCTACTTGAACTAATTTTTTACCCAGTTTTATTTCTTCATCAATGATTCTTTTACAGCCCTCCGCTTCTACAGCTAAAGGTTTTTCACAAAATACATATTTTTTATTTTTTATTGCTTCTAAAACGTAACCTTCATGTGTTGGATCCCAAGAGGTAACGACTACTGCATCAACCTCTGGCAATTTAATTAGCTCTTCTCCAGATTTTACAAATTTAGCACCAACTTCTTGAGCAATTTGTTGAGCTCTTTCAACATTAATATCAGAGACTGCAACCACCTTTGCTCCCTTGGTTTTATATGTAATTCTTCGGATATGATCCATCCCAATTGCACCGGTACCAATAACACCAATCTTTAATTCCACAATAAACACTCCTTATTAATAATTTTCCTAAATTAAGCACTTTCCTATAAAAATCTAAGTAGTATTTTTATAGGAAAGGCAGCAATCTATAAAACAAAAGAGTTTGTAGACGCATACATATTTAAATGTAACTCGCCTTTTTTCTTTTTAGACAACAGAAGTTGTTATTTTGATATTACAGCTTTCTCATCAACTTGAACTTCATCATAGGTACGGAAGTAACTTTCAATCTCCTCAAGAGAACGGCCCTTCGTTTCAGGCATCATTTTCCAAATAAAGGTGATAGAAACCAATCCTACTGCCGCGAAAGCGAAGAATGTTCCTGATAAACCAACTTTTTCGAGTAATATTGGGAACATCAAGCCAATTACAAAATTTGTTATCCAGAGGAAGAAGACGCTAATCCCCATGCCAAGGCCTCTCAGTCTTAACGGGAATATCTCTGAGAGCGAAACCCATAATACCGGACCAATGGCTCCTTGCATGAAAGCTAGAAAGGTGACTGTCAGGGAAAGCATAACATAAGGAAGAATTGCAGCCCCTTTTAGAAGGAACGAAAACACTCCAATAAGCAAAAGTACCGTTGTTGTTCCAGTCAAACCGCTCAGCATCATGGATCGACGGCCAACTTTTCCAAGCAGCCAAATTCCGATAAAAGTTGCCAATACCGAGATTACCCCATTTGCAACATTACCAATAAGAGCGGCCTTAGTAGCAAACCCAGCTTCTCTCAGAATTTCAGAACCATAATACATAATCGAGTTGACACCTGTAAGTTGTGACGACATGGCAATTCCAATCCCTAGAACAACTATGCGTCGCACCCAAGGCACTCCCAAATCTTTCATTGTTGCTTTCTGAATTTCAGATTCTCCAGCAATTGCCGCTTTAATTTCTTGCAATTCTGCTTTGGCCCTGTTCTCTTCACGTACTTGTTGGAGAACACGTAAAGCTTCCCCCATTTTTCCTTTCGATGCCAACCAGCGCGGGCTTTCAGGTACTATTAGCATTCCAAACCAAAGGACAACTGCTGGAAGTGTTGCTACAACTAGCATGTAACGCCAAACGTGATCATTTTCACCCAATGTTGAAGCAATAGTGGCATTAAGCGCGAATGCTAGAAATTGTCCAGTAACAATCATTAACTCATTCTGAGTAACCAACCTGCCCCGTCGTTCGACTGGTGCTATTTCTGCTAAAAAGGTTGGAACTGTAACTGAAGCCCCTCCGACAGCCAGACCAAGTAGAAAACGAAAAACAAGCATAATACCTGCATTTGGTGAAAGGGTACATCCTAGCGCTGCAATAAAGAATAATAATGCCAGACTAAGAATATTCTTTCGGCGACCGTTACGATCTGACATCCTGCCGCCAAACACTGCCCCAAGCGCTGCTCCGAAAAGAAGTGAACTCGTAACAAGTCCTTCTGTTACCGCATTAAGATTGAGCTGGTCGGGTTTAGCCATAAAAGGAAGTGCACCGTTGATTACACCGGTATCATATCCAAACAGTAGTCCCCCGAATGTTGATACTAAAGTAATGATTCGTAAAAATGCCTTTGGAGTACGCCCCTTCTCAGTTACCTGATTTGCCATAAGTATTTCTCCCCCACATTTCAATGTTTAAAATGAACTTTCGAGCCATTAATGTATGATTCCTGGGGTTTCCTTAGACTCAATACAATTATCTTTTAAAAATGAAGCTAGCTACTTTAACCACAACACTTACGAAACAAAACACTAAACAATCATGATTATCCTTCTTATTACGCATACGCTTGCATTTTGATATTTAAAAAAATGGTTAATTTAGTAACGCTTTTTTACTAATTTTCATATATATCCTTCTAAGTATCTTTGTTTAATGCATACGATTGCATTTGTTACTAAAAAAATAGTTAGTTACCAAGTTTCATTTTATAAAAAATCTAGGTTTATGCATACGCTTGCATTAATGGGAGAAAAAGGAGTAAGTTAAACTTTTCCCCCGCAAGATTCTCTAATAACTAATGTAGGACTAATTTCAAGTTTTTGTTTCATGGTTGATGTTGAATTTAATTTCTCTATTAACCGTTTACATGTTAGTGTGGCAATTTCTTTTATAGGTTGATGGATGGTTGATAGGTATGGTTTATAGAATGTACATAACTCAATATCATCAAATCCGATTACGGCTATCTCATTAGGAACCTTTATATCAAGTTCCTTCATTGCCGTGATTGCCCCCTGTGCCATCAAATCATTCTGAGCAAAGATGGCCGTCACATCTTTTAAGATATCAATATTATCCATTATCAAGCGGTAACCCGAATGGAAAGTCGTGTCCCCATAAAATATTTTATCCTCATCATATTGGAGATGATGATCTTTAAACGCAGCTTTAAAGCCCTCAATCCTTTGTTGAAACTCACCACCAATAATATCAGCTGAGATGCACATGATGTTCCTATGACCAAGTTTAATTAAGTGATCACCCGCAATATACCCGCCTTTGTACTGGTCTACACAAACAAAATCTACATCCTTTGTCTTATAAAAGGGCGGTAAATACTTACAGAAGATAAAAGGAACTTCAGTTTTTTCTAGGGTTGCTATGGCTTTATCGTCTAAAGACGGCTCCATAATAATCAGTCCATCTACTTTCTTTGCGGCAATGAATCTCTCAATATTATTCTGTTTTGTAAACCGATTCTCAAAAAATGAGATAATAACATCCATTTGCATCCGTTCTAGACTTTCGATAATTTCATTCTGCCATGAGCTAAAGTATACTTCTATCCCCTGTCCAAATAAACTCTGAGGTAAAATGACACCTATTGTATTGGTTTTATTCGCACTTAAGCTTCTTGCATTAGCATTAAATTGAAAGCCATGCTCTTGTGCGATCTTCAAAACTTTTTTCTTGGTTTTCTCTGAAATCATTGGACTGTCATTTAAACATCTGGAGACGGTAGATTGACTTACATTTGCCATTTTTGCAATATCTTTTGTTGTAATTGCCATAATAGCATTCTCGCCTCTTTATGATCTATTTTTTATTAGACTACGCATACGTATGCGATTTAATTTATAGTTTATAATATTCAGTCTATAAAATCAATAAAGAGTTCACTTTTTGTCCATGTGACAGAATACAATTGCCGATAAATCATTTTTAGAAGTTACTTGTTTTACCATTTGGCTGTACGGAAGAAAGTAGTAAATTCCTTTACCTTTTTAGTCAATCCCTCCCTTTCAACTAGTTTAAAGTTATCCCCTGTTCCATTGGTTAACTATTGAATAACTTATGAGTAAATATTAATATTAAGAGCGCTTTCAGTCAATAGATATTTCAATATTTACTTAAAATTTTTATCATTTTCTTCTAAAATATCAACTAAATCACTAAAGGTTTACCCATTATCAACGAAAAATGTAACTATGTTATCGTTATTGTGTTTACTTTTCCAGACCTGCTCCGAAACTACAGTTCTAAGCTCATTTTTGCGCTTTGTGGAGAAGAACCCTTTAAGAGTTCTTCCCCAGACCTTAACCTCTTATTTCACCGTTACTGTTTCTTAGAGAGGTATTCTTTCCTTTACAGCCCGGCTGTTTCCCTGATGTACTTCCTTGCTTTCACTGCATATTCAAAAGGATTGGCAATTGCCGGATCCTGTTCGGCCTCGACTACAAACCATCCTTTATAGCTTGCTTCGCTTAGTACCTCAAATACGGGTTTGAAATCAATGACGCCGTCTCCTGGTACGGTGAAAACCCCTGCTTTTACAGCCTGCAAAAAGCTCATTTTTTCACTATGTACTCTTTCTACAATTTCCAAACGGATATCCTTTAAGTGAACGTGATGAATCCGATCAACGTATTTTTTTAACACTGCCAAGTGATCTTCGCCAGAGAATACAAGATGGCCTGTATCGTAAAGAAGGGATACTTTTTCAGGGTCGGTTCCTTCCATTAAGCGGTCGATTTCTGTTGTGGTTTGCACGCCTGTACCCATATGGTGATGGTAGACAATTTTCATGCCTTTTTCAGCAGCAAGGTCGCCAAGGCGAGTCAGCCCTTCCGTTAAGAGCTTCCATTCTTCTTCAGTATTTACAGGTTTATTTGCAAATAGCGGTGTTTCCATTTGGCCCTGGATGCTGTTTCCTTGTTCTGAGACAACAATTACTTTTGCACCCATTTCATGAAGAAAATCACGGTGTTCTAAAAAAGCTTTTGCCGTTACTTCATATGGCTTTGATGTTAAAAAGGAACTAAACCAAGCACTTGCAATCTCTAATCCTCTTAAAGAAAGTGCCTTTTTTAAAACCTCTGTGTCTCGCGGATACTTGTTTCCCACTTCACTTCCCGAAAAACCGGAAAGCGCCATTTCGCTTATGCATTGTTCGAAGGTAACCTCGCAGCCGAGTTCAGGGATATCATCGTTCGTCCAGCCTATCGGGGCAATCGCTAATTTTACTTGATTTGCGTTAAACATTGTCTTATCCTCCATCATTCATTGTCATGTGCTTTGCCATAATGGACTATTCTCTCATTACCGTGTAATTTAATACAAACCTCCTAGCTGCATCAGATCAAACGGATCGCTCTTCTACAAGTAGGAGGTTCGTAGTATCATTTCTACATTCTATTAAATGACTGGAACTGCTTGATTTAATTGAACTGGGGCACCCTTTTCAAGCGATTCCTTTGCTGCCTTCGCGATTTTTTGCGCTTGTAAGCCATCGAAGCCTGTGCAGGCAACTTCTTTCTTTTCAAGAATAGAGCGAGTAAATTCTACTACTTCATCAATATATGCCTGATTGTAACGCTCAAGGAAAAAGTAAAGCGGCTTATCTAACGTAACAGCCTCAGTGGTTGATACTTCAACAGTAGTTGGACGATTATTATCAGCTTGTGCTGCCCCTTTTTCACCGAAAACTTCAAGGCGCTGATCATATCCGTACACCGCCTGACGGCTGTTATCAATGACTCCCAGTGCACCATTGGCAAATTTCAATGTAACAATAGCGGTATCAATGTCGCCAGCTTCACCAATTGCCGGATCCACCAGCACTGCTCCGGCAGCAGAAACCTCGACAACTTCACTGTCCATTACATAGCGTGCCATATCAAAATCGTGGATCATCATATCCATAAACAATCCGCCGGAAGCTTTCACATAGTCAATACCTGGAGGCTCTGGGTCACGCGAAGTAATTCGTAAAATATGCGGCTGACCAATTTTACCATCTTTCACAAGAGTTTGAATTCTCCGGAAGTTTGGATCATATCGGCGGTTAAAACCAATTTGCAGCCTTACTCCCGCTTTTTCAACCACAGCTAATGCTTCTTCTGTTTCTTCTACGGAAAAACTTACTGGTTTTTCACAGAAGATATCCTTGCCGGCAAGTGCTGCTTCTTTAATGATTGTTGCGTGAGTATTGGTTGGTGAACAAATGAAAACTGCTTGGATCTCCGGGTCTTCGAGCAATTCATGATAATCGGTTGTCAGTACTTCAATTTGTTTTTCCTTCCCCCATGCCTCTAGGTGATCAATTACAACATCTGAAACACTTTTAATACGAATTTGTGGTATCTTTCTTAAATTATCTACATGTAATTTACCAATCCGGCCTGCGCCAATAATTCCTACTGTTAATGATGTCATTGTGATTCCTCCGATTTATTAAAGGTAATGTTTGGTTAAGCGCTTACTCAATACCCACGCCGATAAGTCGATCGGCGTGATTAAAGATTATTTAAGTTTCTTACAGATTTACGTTCGACCAACCTAGGTGAAATTATGATTCGCTGCTGCGGGAGCTTTGGGTCTTTTATTAGCTTTAAAAGCTGATCCATCGCAAATTTTGCCAGCTCCTGCTTTGGCTGGGCAATCGTCGTTAAGCCGGGTTCGGTTAATTCCGCGTAAATCGAATCATCAAAGCCTACTATTGATAGATCATTTGGTATGCGAATATGTGCTTTTCGTGCTTCCTTGATGAATATTGCCGCAATTAAATCGGTTGAAGCAAACACTGCTGTCGGCCTATTCACCATTTGCAATATCTTCCTTGCTGCAGCTTTTGCATCGTCTATTTTAGACATGGCATTTAAAGTCCATTCACTCTCTAAGACAACCCCTTCATCAGCCAGGGATTTTTTAAAGCCTTCAAGACGCATTCTGCCGCTGGCCCTGTTTTGCTCTGCGATAATAGCAATCTCTCTATGGCCCATATCAAGGAGGTACCTTCCTGCCATATATCCCCCTCGTACATCATCTGTTGTTACAATATGTGATGAGAAACGGAGGCTGTCAACAGAAAACATTAAATGCGGTATGTCCCTTTTTTGAAGACTTTTATAGGCCTTCCAATCTTCAGGCTCTGTCGCAATAATAATCCCATCAACCTGTTTTTTTTGTAATAATTCTAAATAATCATGTTCGCGTTCAATCTGGTAATCTGTACTGCACAAAATAATGGAATAGCCCATTTCCCTGGCGTTGTTTTCCAACGCACGGGCAACTTCGGCAAAAAAGGCATTAGAAATATCAGGAACAAGAACACCGATTGTAAAGGTTTGCTTACCTGTTAATGCCGCAGCAACACTGCTTGGCTGATATTCAAGCTCCCTCATTATTTTCAGAACTTTGTTTCTCGTTTCTTCACTGATACGGCCTGTATCGTTAATTACCTTGGAAACGGTTGCAATCGAGACTCCTGCCTTTCCAGCTACATCATAGATCGTAGGCTTCATTTTGCTCCAAACTCCCTTTCCAAAATCCTTATGTTGATATTATTTTACCACAAAGGATTACCAGGGGATGCGATGCTATGTTGGAATCTCTTTATAAACAAATTTCTCGTCTTATTTTTAAACTTCACAAATATTTTTGAAATCACATTAGCAATTAATTACCTATATATTGTTTAATCTTAGAAAGTGACTCATCCACATTTTCTTTAGTAATCACATTAGCACCGGAATCAATTCGTTTGTCAACTGACTGTCCATGAATTGCTTTAACCGCTGCATCTACCGCCATATAACCAATCTTATAAGGATCCTGGGCTACCTCCGCATCGAGCCCGCCTGCTTTGATCGAATTTAATCCTTCTGATGTTCCGTCAAAACCAACCACCATTACTTTGCTGTTTTTTGATTGAACAGCACGTAATGCACCTAATGCCATATCCTCGCTTGTTACGAATACTGCTTTAATTTTAGGATTTGATTGAAGAATATTTTGCATTACATTCATCGCTTTCGCTCTGTCACTATCTGCAGGTTGAATCGTTACGACTTTAATACCAGCCGCTTTCAGGGCTTTTTCTGCTCCATTACTCCGGTCATCGTGGGTTTTATCACCTAAAGCTCCACGTATGATGGCTACCTTATCTCCTTTATGAAGTTTATTGGCCATGTATTTTCCACCTTCTTGACCAGCCACTAAATTTCCTGTTCCTACGAAACTAACTTTTTCAGAATAGTTTGCATCTGTATCTGCCAAAACGACAGGAATCTTATTTCTATTGGCCTGTTGAAGAACATTAAGTACGGTAGCGGGTTGACTCGGTGCAACAACCAAAGCTTTCACATTATTGGTAATTTGATCTTGAATCAGCGTAACTTGTTTTTGTACATCCGTTTCAGCACTAGGCCCCATTACTTCTACAGTAACCCCATCTTTTTTACCCGCATCCATTGCACCACGCTGAACCAGCTTCCAATATTCACTATTTAAAGCTTTAAGAACAACAGAGACCTTTACCTCTTCATTTGAAGCAGACTTATTAGAACCAGAAGCAGTCTTGCTTGCCCCTGAAGAAGCCGAATTACTGCATCCCCCCATTACTAATCCGGCCCCTAATACACTAATCATTAAAATCCCGCTAAGTTTTTTCATCATTTCTGCCCCCTTAAAATTTAAGTTTAAGAAATCGTATTCTCCCGAGCATTATTCTTTGATGATATTTTTTTGAAACAACTTTTTCACACAGAATTAGTTTTTCTTACTCTTGCGTTGACGAAGAACGTCAACATACACTGCCGCAATGATAACCAATCCGATTACCGCCAGTTGAGCATCTGCGGAAACGTTAAGAAGGTTAAGGCCATTTTGAAGGACAGCAATTACTAGCGCCCCGATTAATGTGCCGGAAACTGTACCAACCCCGCCAAAAAAGCTGGCGCCGCCAATAATAACAGCTGCAATGGCATTCGTTTCATAGTTTAGTCCTGCAAGTGGGAATGCCGAGTTAACTTGCCCTACCATTACTAATCCCGCAAGTCCCGCCATCAAACCACTAAGTGAATACACGATCATCAGCACTCGGTCGACGTTTATCCCAGACAGACGGGCGGCTTCCTTATTGCCCCCGATTGCATAAATATAGCGGCCTGTTTTCGACCTTGTAAGGAAAATGTGGAACAGAACATAAACAGCAATGACAAGAAGAAAGCTCACCGGAATTGGACCGACAAATTGATTTCCGGCAAATTGAATGGCAGCTGGAAAACCCGCAATCGGTGCGGCTGCCGTTACAATAAGAGCAATTCCGCGTCCGATGAATTGTGTACCGAGCGTAGAGATAAACGGATGCGGTAAATGCAGCTTCGTTAATAACACTCCGTTTACCCATCCTAATAAAGTCCCTACACCCAGACAAACGATCATACCAATAAATGGGTTCATATGAAGGTTAACGGTAATGATCCCCATTAACATGATCGATACGGCAAGAATTGCACCAACTGACAAGTCAATCCCTGCTGTTAAGATGGCTAATAGCATTCCAAGCCCCATTAATGCATTAATGGATGATTGACTGGCAATATTCATAAGGTTATTTACGGTTAAAAACTTATCTGATAGGCAGGTCAGGATGACAATCAAGATGACAAGAGCTAATAGAGGTCCCAGCTTACCAATTACTTTCTTTAAAGTAATCTTTTCTTTTGGATCTGTATTCACTGAAAGATTCTTTTCTGATTCGGTCACTAATTGAACTTGACTCATTTTCTCATCCCCCTGTAGCTGCTTTCATTATTCGATCCTGTGAAGCTTCTTTAATCGGCAAATTTGCAGTTAATTTCCCTTCACTCATTACCAGTACTCGATCACACATCCCGAGGATTTCAGGAAGGTCCGAAGAAATCATTATTACAATGGAGCCGTTTTCAATCAACTGATTCATCAAGCGATAAACTTCAACTTTTGCCCCTACGTCTATCCCTCTTGTCGGTTCATCAAAGATAAATACCTTCGCATGTGTGCATAACCACTTGGCAATAACAACCTTTTGCTGATTTCCACCACTCAAGTTCCTAGAGTGAAGTTCAATGTTACCAGGACGAATTTTTAATTCTTTTACATACTTTTGTGCTTCCCTACGCATTTCTTTTACATCCAGCAAACCTGTACTGCCTTTAAACTTGTCCATATTTGCAATAGCAATATTAAAGTCAAGCGTCATGTCAAGCAGTAGACCTTCACTTTTGCGATCCTCTGTAATAAAAGCGATCCCTGCGTTTATGGCATCGCGTGGAGATTTGATCTTTATTTCCTGACCGTCAATAAAGATTTTCCCGCCTTTATTATGATCAACACCGAAAATGGATCTGGCCAATTCTGTACGGCCCGCACCTACAAGTCCAGAGATTCCAACAATTTCTCCATAATGGACTGAAAAATTAACGGGTTCGGTCGTGCCTGCTACGATTAAATCTTCAACTCGAAAGCCTTCTTTTCCAAGGGTAAAGGACTGCTTTGGAAACTTTTCATCTAATGATCGTCCCACCATCAGTTCAATCCAGTAATCACTATCTGTTGTTTTAACTGGTAAAGTTTCAATTTTAAATCCATCCCTAAGAATAGTTATCCGATCACCAAGCTGTTTAATCTCCTCAAGGCGATGGGAAATAAAGATGATGGCGATGCCTTTTTTCTTAAGCTCTTCGACTACTTTATAGAGCTGTTCTACTTCCTGGGCGCTTAAACTGGAAGTAGGTTCATCCATAATAATTAATTTCGCATCTAACGTAATGGCTTTTGCAATTTCAACTAGCTGCTGCTGTCCAATCCCCAGTGTTCCCAGTTGTTTATCGGCAAGTTCCGAGCTTTGGCCAAGCATCTCCAAGCAGCGCTCGGCTTCTTTTCGCATTGCTTTATGGTTAAGCAAGGACATTTTTCCGCCGTGTTTTAATTCTCTGCCAAGAAAGATATTTTCATAGACTTTCAGTTCAGGAATGACATTTAGTTCTTGATAAATGGTAGCAATGCCTAGTTTCATGGAATCAACTGGGTTAGTTAGTGTTACCAAGTTCCCTTCCCAATAGATTTCGCCTGCGTCCTTTTGATGCACGCCTGTTAAAATTTTAATTAAAGTAGATTTACCTGCACCGTTTTCCCCCAGCAGAACATGTACTTCACCCGGTTTTACGTCAAGATCGATACCCTTTAATACATGGTTTTGAGCAAAACTTTTTTTAATTCCTTTAATTTCAAGGAGGGTCCCTCCACGTACAACCATATATGGTCTCCTTTCTGCAATTATCCATTTTCGCTTTAATAGATTGGTGGTAAAGCGCTTACTCAAACAAGAGAATGGGATTATTATATTTTAAATAAGAGACCATTTGTTTTATCTAGGTAAGCGCTTACCCTATGCTTATATTGTAACCTACTCCTATTGGGGATTTCAATTCTTATTTTTCCAAATTAATAAAAAATTTATTGTATTTTTGGTATATAGTGATAAAGTTAGTGTTATTTTGCTTAAATATTGATACATACTCTTATTATATTTTGGGATATAGCGGTCAACTTATAGTGATGTAATGATTATACTTCTACCTTCGAAGTATCCCATGCCTTTAGTTTTTCTAATGAAGTTTTATAGTAATCGGTCAGAACCTGAAGATAATCTGGTCCTTTAACAGCTGTAAAAGGATTTGGACCTTCCGCAGTCATCTCCATAATGATTGGCCCGGTATAATTAATTTCATGTAATGCCTCAACTTGGCCTTTTATATTTGAATGGCCATTTCCAACAGCTTGACGATTAGAGTCAGCAACATGATAAACTCCTAACTTACTTCCTGCTTTTCTTAATGCATTAATAGGGTCTGCTTCCTCAATATTCATATGATAGGCATCTAAAAGAATAGATAAATTCGGACTATTTACAGAATCAAGTAGTTTCATAGCCTCTTGATTAGTAATAATTTGATGGTTTTCATAGCGATTTAACACTTCGAACACTACTTCAATATTTAAAACTTCGGCTTTCTTCATCACTATCCTAGAACTTTCTACAAGAAGCTCCCAATCCTTCGCATGATCTCCACTTCCAGCTATTTTTCCCACATCGCCATGTAAACATATTCGTTTTGCACCTAGATCGCTTGCCCAATCCAATAGATTTAAAAAGTAGCCCACTGCTTCTAGCCTTATACCTTCATTTTCACTGGAGATATCCACATTATCAGGTGTGACAGATAAGACCTTTAACCCGTATCTAGACAAGATATTTGCAAGTTCCCCTGGATCTTGCGTAAGATCTCCTTGAACTTCTACTCCATCTACACCAACATCCTTAGCTAATTTACACTTTTCTTCTACAGAAATATCACCAAAAGTCCATAAACATAAACCATATTCTCTACTCATTTTAATTCCTCCAAGTTACTAATTTTATTTAATATTTCTTTTATAAAGTCTAGTACACTACTATATTTAAAAATAAACAAAATTTTCAGTGCAATTTTCATATACATTCTAGTACTACTTCAAAATGCAAACCCGAATACTCACATTTATAAACGGTCTTTAGCCTATCTTACTAACCTTACTCTGATTTACATCAAATTTATCTCTAAACTCATCCTCTATTTGTTCCAATGTCAGCCCTCTTGTCTCTGGCAAGTTTTTCGCAACAAATAATACTCCAATGAATCCAAACGAAGCAAATAAGAAAAATGTTCCTGACAGTCCGAGTATACTTAAAAGAGTAGGGAAAAATAGTCCTACTAGAAAATTGCAAATCCATTGGGAGCATGTAGCAATCCCCATACTAAGACCACGCAGGCGAACTGGCGCAATTTCAGCTATTACGAGCCAGCCTAAAGGTCCAATAAACCCTTGAAAAAAGGCTAAGTACGTTACTGTCAATGTTAATACGATAAATGGTAAAATCGGTGAGTCGGTTAGCGCAAGATTAGTAATCCCAATCGCTATTAAAACCACTGTAACACCAGTAAAACCTATAAGCAGCATCGTCCGTCTATTCACTTTGTTAAGAAGGGACATACCAACAATAACGGCAATAACAGCAATTAATCCATTTGCTACGTTTGCAATCAAAGCTGTCTTCGTCCCAAAACCAGCATTTTCAAGAATTTGAGTTCCATAATACATAATAGAATTTATTCCTACTAACTGAGCTACTGACCCAACTACAACCCCTATTCCTACCATATATCGAACCCAAGGAACCCTTAAATCTTTTAGTGATGCTTTTGCTACTTTTTGCGATTCTTGAATATGTGCTTTTATTTCATTTAATTCTTGTTGCGCAATACCCTCATTACGAATCATTTTCAAGACCTTCAGTGCTTCAGCCATTTTTCCTTTTGAGGCTAACCATCGAGGGCTTTCTGGTAGAACAGCGACTCCAAACCATAATGCCACTGCCGGTAAGGTTGCAACAACTAACATATAACGCCAAACATGTCCTGTATCACCAAAGGCATTTCCAATAACGGCGTTAAATACATAAGCTAGAAATTGCCCAGTAACAATCATTAATTCATTTCGTGTAACCATCCTGCCCCGATGTTCCGACGGAGACATTTCCGAAAGATAGGATGGTATGATTACCGAAGAACCGCCGACAGCAAGGCCTAGAATGAAGCGGAAAATAATCATTACTGTTGCATTTGGTGCAGTAACACAGCCCATTGTTGCAAATAAAAAGATAATAGCGAGATAGAGTATTAGGCTCCTGCGCCCTTTTCGATCTGATAACTGACCTCCCACTATTGAACCAAAAGCTGCTCCTAACGTTAGAGAACTTGCTACAAGCCCTTCTGTAAGAGGGGTAAGATTTAATTGTTCGGGCTTTGCCATAAATGGGAGTGAACCATTCATAACACCAGTATCATATCCGAATAATAGCCCCCCAAATGTTGATACAGTGGTAATTAATTTCAAAAACTTTTTTGGGTTCTTTTTCGTAAAATGATCCAATTGCACACCCTTATTTGAAATATTCTCCATATAGAAATTCCCCTTATATTTATCAGTGATTAACTCTTGGGCAAAGCGACTGTAAATTCTATCTAAGATCATAAAAATCCTAATAGTAAAACTTCCATTGGTTTTCAATCTGTGCAGCGCTTACAAATTTCTTTTAAGGCATCTCCCTTTTCTATGTAAAATGGAATGAAATCCTGTTCTAATGTGAAACTGACATCATGCCAGGAAAATGGAGAAGATCTTATCTTTCATTCATAGAAATTGGAGCCGTTGAATCACGAACAATCAAGAGAGGAGACATAACTACCCGTTGCATCACTTTATTAGATCTCTCTTTCTTATTGGTAATTTCATCAACAAGCAACTCTACTGCTTTGGCTCCCATTTCTTCTATAGGTTGAGCGATAGTCGTTAATGGCGGGTCACTAAGTTTTGCCAAAATACTATTATCAAATCCTACAATAGATAACTCATTAGGGATTTGTATCTTTAGAGTTCTTGCTGCACGGAAAACACCAAAAGCAAGTAACTCTGTCGAAACAAAAATGGCTGTAGGCCTGTTTTCTTGATTTTCCAATAAATTTAAGCACACTCGTCCACTTTCATCCAAATCTAAGGAACTATATAGGATGGTTAAATCATCAGAAGATAGCCCAGAATCTATTAATCCTTCTTTAAACCCTTTTACTCGGTTTTTTATGGAAGGAATATTGATGTTTTCTACGATCATGGCTATTTTTCGATGGCCTAACTGTACTAAATATGTACCAGCTTCATACCCACCCTGAAAGTCGTCTACCATTACTATATGAATGGGTAAATTAGGAACATCACGCGAAAGCATCACAACTGGAATATCACCCTCAATTAATTGTTGAAAAGCGCGCCTATTTTTTAAACCAGTTGCAATAATCATTCCATCTACATATTTTTGTTTCAACATGGAAATATATTCATCTTCTTTGGTACTGTCATTATCAGTGCTGCATATAATGACATTAAACCCTTTTTTACGACCGTTGTCCTCAATTGCTCTTGTCACTTCAGCCATAAATGGATTAGAAATATCAGGAATCAACAAACCGATTGTTTTCATTGCCTTTTTAACGGAAGAGGCAATACTTGGCTGAAACTGTAATTCATCAATTACTTCCCAAATTCGTTTCCTAGTCTTTTCACTGATACTTCCCGTTCCGTTTAATACTTTTGATACAGTCGATATAGAAACATCTGCTTTTTTTGCAACATCATAAATGGTTGGCTTCAATGCTAATCTCCCTTTCCCCAATTTCTATTTTTCATTATAAACAAAGTTATTAGGAAAAAGGGCAATTTTTATCCGTTTAAACGGTCATTAAAACATCATTTTCTACTTTAACTGACTTTTTCTCCTTATACGACTCTATACATGCAAGAGCGATTAACAATGCAGAACGGGCATCTTCTCCAGTAACAGAAGTCGGTTTATTGTTCTTTACTGCATCAACAAAATCTTTTAATTCATCTACATAAGCATCAAAAAGCAAGTCCTGATCGTAGCGCAAAGTATTATAACTCGCTCCCTCTTTTGTATACCTAGTCATACTTGATTCGCGAATGCTTCCCACCTGTAACATTCCTTCAGAACCAAAGACTTCCCCACGGACGTCATACCCATACACTGCTTGGAAGTTTGCTTCTGCCACAGCAATAGCGCCATTATCAAATCGAATGCTTACAACAGCTGTATCGAGTAAACCTTTATCCTTAAATTCTGGCGCTACAAGGGCATCTGCCATGACAAATACTTCAACTGGTTTAGCATTTGGATTTAAGTATAAAAGTGTATCAAAATCATGAATAAGTGTTTCCAAAAAAATAGTCCACTCAGGTTTATTCGGATTACCTAATTCTGGATCTCTTGTTAAAGACCGTAATAATTGTGGTGTACCAATTTTTCCGGCAACAATTTCTTCATGCGCGTCTTTGAAGCCTTTTGAAAAGCGACGGTTAAATCCAACTTGTAAGGGCACTTTCATCTCCTTAACAACTTGAAGAACTTCATCTGCTTCTTCTAGTGTTATCGCCATTGGTTTTTCACAAAAAACAGCTTTTCCGTTTTTTGCAGCAGCAATAACATTACTTGCATGTGTTCGTGCTGGTGAAGCGATAATAACTGCATCTACATTTGGGTCCTGCATCATTTCAAGTGGATCTGTATAGGTTTTTATATTTAATCCTAATTCATTTGCAAATTTCTCTGCGGCACCGGGAAATGGATCTGCTACTGCATATAGAATAGCATCTGGTATTCGTTTTGCTATACTTTCCCCGTGAAAAGCCCCCATTCTGCCAGCACCTAATAACCCAACCTTTAATTGACTCATTTCACTCACTCCTCATCATCCTAAGAAATAATTTAGGAAAGTTCTTTCCTAACTTATTTTTATTGTAATCACTTACATTAAAATCGTCAATCACTTTTATTCTATTTTTGAGAAAATTTTTGAAATTAAAATTGGGATTGATAACTTACTAGACACTTAAAGCAAAAAGGCTGGACCTTAAGTATTTTCCATGCAATACCGATCTTTTTAAAAGTTTCGTTACTTTTCTACTTCGAAACATCATATGCTTTTCTTGCATTGAAGGGAAAGTAATTAAACAATACCGGATTTAAGTTTTTTAAGAACATACCTTTTCCGGAGGATTCATTTAGGAAAGTTCTTTCCTAACTAAAAACACTACCTTTCTTTCTTGCCATTGTCGTTATAAAAAAAATACAAAGTTTTTTAACTTTGTATCCATTATCAATTCGAATCTATTTTATTACTACAATACGATGTTCGAATTATTAAAAATCTAGCCGGACAAGTTGTTCTAATTCGGAAACATGTACTAATTTAATATTATAATGATTGTTTTTTTCTTGTATTTCACAATAACCGGAAGCGTACTCGAATAACAATAAATATTCTTTCCCTCCATAGATTACATCAATATATTTCATTAACTTTCCATCCTTATTTTATAAAAAATAGCTTTTGACCACCATTATCCCTATCAAAATTTAGGAATTTGTTGTTAAGGACACATCGACATTAACTAGGCACCAGCCTTACTTTTTTTAATAGATTTTTCATTTTCAAATTCATCATGATCTTTCCCCCAAATCATGATGAGGAACGTAGCCATTAGTCCCAGTACCCCGACAAAATAAAATCCTGCTTTAATTCCCATTAGTGAATTAAATATTCCTGCAAAAAACGGCCCCGCAAAGATGCCAATAGCATAAATCGCTTGGTAGGCACCCATAGCGGTCGCTCTTTTTTCGGGTGCAATTTTTTCGATGGCCAAACCTAACAGCAACGGAAAAATTAAGCCCAGTGAAAATCCGCTAAAAATCTGAACGGCCAAAAATAACTCTTTACTCTGAACGAACGGAATCAGTAACGTAAAAACAGAAGCAAAGAAAAAGGCCGTTTTTAGGGCATTCCATTCACCCAAAAGTGGAACCAGGACTCTCCCTATAAATAGAGTGGCAATGGCATGAGGGATCATAAACGCAAACACGATCAAGGTTAGCTCACTTGCCGAAAAACCAATAGATAGGGCATAGTTGGATGTAAAGCCAAACATGGTTGAAAAAATAATACTATGTGCCAAAATCGATAAGAGAGCGACCTTCAACAATGATGGTTCTTTTATAACGGTCGCTAATTCCTTCACCTTTAGCGGTTCCCTCTCTATTCCTTCTTTTGGTTCAAAAATAAAAAGAGATAGGAACACACCGAGGATGCTAAAAGATCCGGCTATCCAAAAGGGGGCTTTCCATCCCCATTCACTTACGATCGAACCACTAAAACTCATCCCTAAGAACTGGGCAAGAACGACAATAAATGAAATACTCCCCATTGCCTGATGTACTTCATGATCAGCAAAATACCTTGGATATAGGACTGTAAATGCGACCCACGTAGCCGCTGAAATTCCTGCAAGTGCGCGGGCTGCCAGAATCCAACCTAAACTATCTGTTAGTAAAAAAATTACACAACTTAACATACTGATCAACATGCCAAAAATGATAAATGGCTTCCTAACTTTCTTAACATCAGAAAAGATCCCAATCGGAAGTCTGCATAAAAGCTGCATGATCCCGTAGCTGCTCAATACAATCCCAATAAATGTATACTTTCCGCCCAATGATTCCATATAAGGTGAAAAAATAGGAACATAGAGAAATTGCGGAAACCATAATAGAAAGGAAACAATAATAAAAAGATATTTGTTTCTATTTGATCGTAATCTACCCAGACATACCATCTCCATTTTAATCATTTTTAAGAAAAAACCGGGCAAGGATCGTAACGGGCTCGGCTTCCTATTACAAATACAGTTAGAAATGTAATAGGAAATTAACTGACTAATTGCTTCTCATTTTGCGGTGCTCTGTTTAGGTGGAAGGTAGCCAATAGAGACCCTATTAACGACCGAAGGCGACGAAAATCATTCAACTGGGTAGCCAATAGACCCTATTAACGACCGAAGGCCACAAAAATCATTCAACTGGGTAGCCAATAGACCCTATTAACGACCGAAGGCCATGAAAATGATCCAACTGGGTAGCCAATAGACCCTATTAACGACCGAAGGCCACAAAAATCATTCAACTGGGTAGCCAATAGACCCTATTAACGACCGAAGGCCTTGAAAATAATCCAACTGGGTAGCCAATAGACCCTATTAACGACCGAAGGCCACAAAAATCATTCAACTGGGTAGCCAATAGACCCTATTAACGACTGTAGGCCTTGAAAATGATCCAACTGGGTAGCCAATTACCATTTTGTATTAAAATTTGTAAGTAACATGTATGTTACTTTGTAGAAATATTCTAGCCATTGTACCCAAACATTTTTTATGCCCAATTTCTTATTCAAATTTCCAGTATTTTTTCTATCGGAATGCTATATCTCAATAAAAAATGACTATCAAATTAGTATACATTTTGATAGTCACCTTCCTTTATATTCTTATGGTTTGCCATTGTGACGGAACCCGTAAACAAAATCGCCGGGCGAAATTATGCTTTATAGCTTGATTTAAACTCTCTAATCTTCGCTTTGACCGTTTCTTTCACAGCTTCCTTACCTGGTGTAAGAATTGCCCGGGCATCATACACTTCTTTATCGTTCTCGAGCACATTTCTGACGGCTTTTGCCCATGCCTGTAAACATTCTGTATTCACATTAATTTTGGCATGACCTAATTCAATCGCTTGATGAATTTGGTGTAATGGGATACCTGAACCACCGTGTAAAACAAGCGGGACATTAGTTAATTCTGAAATTTCCTTCATTTCAGCGAACCCTAATTTCGGTTCTCCTTGGTACGGTCCATGTACAGAGCCAAGGGCCGCTGCCAGTGCATCGATGTTTGTTTCTTGGACAAGCCGTAAACATTCCTGTGGATCCGCGTAATTAATACCGCCGATAAGACCATCCTCATTACCGCCCACAGTTCCGACCTCAGCTTCCACTGTCACACCGTGAAGTCGGGCATAGTCAGTCACTTGCTTTGTCATAGCAATGTTTTCTTCAATCGAATGGTGCGAACCGTCAATCATAACAGAGGTATATCCAGCGTCAATGGCCTCTTTACATCTTTCCACACTATTCCCATGATCAAGATGCAGGGCAACCGGTACCGTAATCTTCTTTTCCTCTACAATTCTATTTACCATCATAGCGATCGTCTTAAATCCGCCTAAATAATCTACTAGTCTATCGGATGAGGCGACAATGATAGGAGACCGCTCCTCTTTAGCCGCTTCCAGTATCGCTTCTGCCCATTGAAAGCTATTGATATTAAACTGGCCTACTGCATACTGTTCTTTTTTTGCTTTTTCAAGCATTTCTTTCATCGGAACTAATCTTGATGTTGCGATCATTTCCATCCCACCCCTCTTGTCGGAATTTTCAAACTAATTAAGCTGGATCAAATTCATGTGAATTTGATCCAACCTCACGTTGTTTTTCGCTTATTAGTATTGTTTTGCCGTTTCTAGTTTTTGCTTTCTTAACTCAAATGCCTTTTGAATGCTTTCTTTATCAGATACTTCTGCCACGCCGACATTCCACCAGCTCTCATAGCCGTCAGTCATCGTTTTAGGAAGAACTTTAATATCGATTAGGGTTGAGCCTTCCTGTTTCTTGGCATCCTCTAAAGCTGCTTTCAATTCTTCGACTGTATTGACGCGGTAGGTTTTTGCACCATATCCTTCCGCCACTTTTGCATAATCAATATTTAAGATTTTATTATCATGGGTTCTAAATTCACAGAAATAACTGCCGCCGCCATGATCCATTTGTAAATTGTTGATACATCCAAATCCTGAATTATCAAAGAGGACAACATTGATTTTTTGTCCATATTGAATAGACGTAATGAATTCAGAATGCAGCAATAGGAAGCTGCCATCCCCTACAAGTGAATAGACCTCTTTCGTTGGCTCCGCTAATTTTACCCCTAATGCACCGGATACCTCATACCCCATGCATGAGTAGCCGTACTCGACATTGTACGTATTAGGCTCAGATGTATTCCATATCCGCTGTACGTCTCCTGGAAGGGACCCAGCTGCCGTGATGATCACGCTATCAGGTGAAATGGTTTCATTCACGGCTAGTAAGGCCGTCGTCTGAGCAAGCTCTGTGTTAAGTGCGTCCGCATATTCATTCAATACTTCTTGAGAAAAATGATTTTTAACTTCCGGAACGAAATTCTCACGCTTGAATGTTACTTGACCCAAACGGTCACGTTCAGCATTCCATTCTTCTTTTAATTCAGCAATTTCACTGCCAAAATCACTTTCATACCCTTCTAATAATGGAGCCAATTGCTCTAATGTTGTTTTTGCATCTGCGACAACTTGGAAGGCATCCATTTTATATGCCTGTAGACGGCTGACATTGATGTTTAAGAACTTGGTTTGATCGAAGTCAAAGGCCGTTTTGGAAGAAGTGGCAAAATCGGTATATCGTGTTCCAATTCCAATAAATAGATCGGCTTGACGTGCTGCTTTATTGGCTGCCAGTGTACCGGTAATTCCCATTCCACCCAGATTATTTTTAAAATTGGACTCGACTGTTGCTTTACCTGCTTGTGTTTCTACTAATGGGATATTATGTTTTTCCGAAAGCGAGACCAAAATATCACGTGCTTGGGAGTATTTTGCTCCACCGCCCACTAAAATGACTGGTTTTTTACTTGCACGGATTAGTTCAGCAGCTCCCTTAAGCTCTCGCTCTACCGGTGCTTTACGATCCACATAATGGACGCGTTTTTCAAAGAATTTTTCGTCATAGTCAAACGCTTCCCCTTCTACATCCTGCGCAATACAAATTGTTGCCGGACCGGCTTTTCCTGGGTCGGTCATCACTTCAAAGGCACGAAGCAAGCTTGGCATTAACTGCTCTGGGCGTGTAATTCGATCCCAATATCTAGACACTGGCTTTAAGGCATCATTTGTCGTTACAGCTAAGCTATATTCTTGTTCTACTTGTTGTAAAACAGGATCAGGCTGTCTGCTTGCAAAGGTATCACCCGGGATAAACAATACAGGGATATTATTTGCCAAGGCAGTCCCGGCGGCTGCAGCCAAATTGGCTGAACCTGGTCCAACAGATGTCGTGACGGCATAGATCTTTTGACGAAGTATTTGTTTACTGTAAGCAATCGCTGCATGTGCCATCCCTTGTTCGTTTTTCCCTTGAATCACTTTTAAATGTCCTGAGTATTGCTCAAGTGCCTGCCCAATCCCCAAAACATTTCCATGTCCAAATACATTAAAGATTCCTTCAACAAATAAAGATTCTTTACCATCCACATAGATATATTGTTGATTTAAAAATTTAATTAGTGCCTGCGCGGTCGTTAATCTAATTTTCCCCATGGCTATTCTCACCTCAAACTGTTTGTTCAGCTTTTTCTGATCTTTCAGCAATTAATTGTTCAATTTCGGCAACGGTTGGCATCGCTTCTGAAGAACTGTGTTTACTTACCACAATCGCTGCAGAGGCACTGCCAAATTTAAGAGCGGTTTCAATATCCTTGCCTGTGATTAAAGCGTATAAGAAAGCAGATGCGTAAGAGTCGCCTGCACCAAACGTTTTTAATACTTTCGTTAGGTAAGCATGGCCTCTGAATGTTTCGCCTGATTTTGAATATGCATAAGATCCTTCTACACCGTGCTTAATCACAACTAGTTCTGGAGAGTATTTAAACAAATGATTAATCGTCTCAGAGTTGCTGCCCGCTGTCACGTTTTCCATCACATCGAACTCATCACGAGTACCGACCACTACATCTGCCTGCTCTGCCACTAATGAATAATAAACAGATGTTTCTTCAGGAGATGCCCATGTATAACCACGATAGTCCAATTCAAAAACAATCTTCACATCATGTTTTTTGGCTAAATGAATGGCTTTTAAAACGGCCTCACGGGAAGGGCTTTTTGCTAAAGCTGTCCCTGAAACAAGAAGAACTTTTGCTTTTTTAATATAGTCTTCATCTACCTCAGATGGCTGTAAATAAAGGTCAGCTACTTCATCACGGTACATTAAAATACTGCATTCTTCCGGACTTTTAATCTCTGTAAAAGCTAGTCCTGTTTTATGTCCTTCTTGATCAATCACCATGTTGGATGTATCCACACCAACACCGCGCATATACTGCTCAATAAATCGTCCATGCTGGTCATTGGCAATTTTGCCGATAAATCCTGCTTTTAGTCCAAGCTTCGAGGATCCAATCGCAATATTGGCAGGTGAACCGCCGACATATTTTTTAAATGTCATCGTTTCTTCCATTGGACAGTTGTATTCCACCGCGTTTAGGTCCATGCATGCACGGCCAATGGCGATTAGGTCAAATTCTCTATCAGAATGAAATTGAAGGTTCATTTTTTTATAACATCTCCTCTTATTTGCGATTTAAGATCCATTCATGGGCTGGCTCATTGTGGAATTTCCAAATACGTGTTGGTCCTGCCATTACATTCAAGTAATAGGATTCATACCCATCTGGAACCCCAACAGGATGGTAACCGGCTGGTACTAGCACGACGTCGCCATTCTCTACTGCCATGGTTTCATCAATGGAACGGTCATCTGTGTAGACACGCTGGAAGACAAATCCTTGGCGGGGGTTCATTTCATGATAGTAGCTTTCTTCTAAAAAGGACTCATTCGGCAAGTTATCCTGATCATGCTTATGCGGCGGATAGCTTGACCAGTTTCCGCTTTCTGTGAATACTTCGACCACTAGTAAACTATTTGCAGAAGGGTCTGAATCTGGTAAGATATTATGAACTAAACGCTTATTGCTATACTTCCCTCTATTTTCAATTCCATTGTCTTCCGCTTTTATCAACTTAGTAGGCAATTGTTTAAAAGATGGGGAGTAGCAAAGAGCGACACGAGCTTGACTCACAGCCTTCACTTCAAAAGAACGATCATTGGATACGTAAACACTATCGGTCGGTTTCTTTTCAAATACACTTTCTCTAGTGCCTATATTTAAAAATTCTTGTTCATGATCAGACACATTTATTTTACCTGTTAGGGCGACAATGCAGCATTCTACTTTTGCTAGTTCCTCTGTATATGTACTGCCTGGAGTTAGGTCGATTACTTTAAATCCCACATATTCTAATGAAGAATTTTCACTTGTTACTTCATGAACGATGGTTACACCTGGTGACGTTTCTTTAAGATTTGGCTTTCGGAGTAATTTACTCACTTTGTAGTTTCCTCCTCTTTATGTGAATTCTAGTAATGGCTATTATCCTAGCAGCATTTAGCAGGATAATAGCCGAATGTTCCAGTTGCTCGTAACTTATTCAAATGATGGAGCTTTATAATTAGCTGTAACTACTTTTTTACGTGTATAAAAGTCTACACTGTCTTTCCCGTTTGCAGGTAATGTTCCGTAGAAGGAAGATTTCCATCCAGAGAATGCGAAGAATGCCATTGGAGCTGGAACACCTAAGTTAATTCCAAGCATACCTGCATCGATATTTTCACGGAAGTAACGAATGGCCGAAGCGTTTGATGTATAGAGACATGCGCCATTTGCAAATTCTGATTGATTAGCTGTTTCCACCGCTTCTTTTAAGTTTTTAACACGCACGATCGATAGGACTGGCGCAAAAATTTCATCTTTCCAGATCGCCATATCGGTTGTTACATCATCAAAAATAGTTGGTCCTACAAAATATCCTTCTTCAGGAAGGTTTCCTCTTCCATCACACACTAATGTCGCACCTTCTTCAATACCCTTTTGGATATACCCTAATGTCCGCTGCTGATTTTCTTCGCGGATCACTGGGCCTAAGAATACGCCTTCATCCAAGCCGTGACCGATTTTTAATTCTTTTGACTTTTCTACTAATCTATCAAGAAATGCATCGGCAATTCCTTCTTCTACGGTTACAACAGAACAAGCCATGCAGCGTTCGCCAGCTGAACCAAAGGCAGACGCAATAACGTTGGTTGTAGCAAGTTCCAAATCCGCATCATTTAAAACGACTGAATGGTTTTTAGCTCCTGTTAAGGCTTGAACACGCTTTAGGTTTTGACTTCCGCGTTTGTAAACATATTCTCCGACAGGTTTTGAACCAACGAAGGAAATAGCTTTCACTTCCGGGTGGTCTAACAATCCATTTACCACATCATGTGCACCGTGAACAACGTTGAAGACACCTTTAGGAAGACCGGCTTCCTCTAATAGTTGAGCAAGTTTTTGCGCTAAAAGCGGTGTTCTTTCAGATGGTTTAAGAACGAAGGTGTTACCAACCGCAATGGCCATTGGGAACATCCAGCATGGCACCATCATCGGGAAGTTAAATGGGGTAATCCCGCCAACAACACCAATTGGATAACGATAATTCGTGATTTCTACATCTGTTGCAATGTTAGTAAGCGAATCTCCCATCATGAGTGTTGGAGCACCAGCAGCAAATTCCACATTTTCAATTCCGCGTCCTACTTCACCTAATGCTTCAGATAGGTTTTTGCCATTTTCAATCGTGATAATACGGGCTAATTCTTCTTTATTTTTTTGTAAAAGTTGGTGGAAGTCAAATAAAACTCTTGCCCGCTTTTGCACCGGTACGTTTTTCCACTTTTCAAATGCCTTTGCTGCCACTTCTACAGCATAATCAACTTCTTCTTTTGTTGAAAGAGGAACTTGGGCAATAATTTCTTTTTTAGCAGGATCATAGACATTCTCAAATTGTGTTGTTTTACTTTCGACCCATTCACCATTTATATAGTTTTTTAGTTTTTCTACCTTCACCATTACATTAGTCATATGTTCTTCCTCCTTAAGAAAAATCCATTGTAGTTTTTGAGTATATTAGAGTGTAAAATCATCTAGTTGACTGATAGAACTGTTAAATCTCTTTCAATTCTTTATCATATGTTGGTTATATTTTGGTTATCTTTGATTACATCTTAATACTAAAAACGCTTTCAGTCAACTGTTTTTTTAATATTATTTGGCGAATTTGTTTACAGTTTACCAGTTAAGAACTGTGCTTCACCAAACCCAAAACTCCAGTCAGCTGCCCCGTTCGTTACCATCGAAATCATGATATCATTCGGTTCGATTCCGCACTCTTCTCCTAACCCTTGTACTAATAGATGATAAAAATCCTTTTTTTGCTTATCACTTCGTTGGGTACTTGTGACAGATACAATCACTACATTGCGGCTTCTCTCAAATCCTAAACCAGTGTCTTCAATGATAAGCTCATTTGCTCGATGTTGGGTTACGATTTGGTAGCGATCTCTTTCAGGGACTCCAAACGCCTGCACAACAGCACGGTGAGAAACATCTAATAATTGTTTCAACTCGTTTTCATTTCGGCCTTCTATTAAGTCAAATCTAATTAACGGCATTCGATCCCCTCCAATTAGCTTTATATTCAACACCAACTTTTTATTAACTATTGAGTATATGTTGGTTATATTGTGATTATATCATAATATTAATTTGAGATTCAACCGATAATTTCATCTTACTTTAAATAATTAAGAAGACCTTAGAGGCAAAAGAACACAGATTTATAATAAAGACTGTGTTAAAGCCTATTGTTGATTTATAACATGTTGATTGGAGCGGAAAGCGAAGCGCATGGAGTGGAAATCAATTTTCAAAATTAATAATAAGGCTAAAATCAAAAAAACCTTTCCTCTTAATCGAAGAAAGGCTTTTTATTCTAAATATATAATCCCTCTTTAATAGATTTCAATGTTAGTTCATTGGACCACTCTGGTCTATCAGGATAGGCAAATACTGAATTAGTTACAATTCCATCAAATCTCATTTCTCTTAATTTCCGATATAAGGCATCAAAGTTTACTTCCCCTTCACCAGGATTTAAATGCTGATGGATGGTTACATTCGCATTTGGTGGATTAATAATATATCGCAAGCCAAATGCTGCTTTATGATTAAGTGTATCCGCAATTAAAACATGGGCAAGTAAATCTCCTGCTTCATCTAAGTGTTTGGCTACATCGCCAATACCATCATCATAAAAGAAAGCATGTGCTACAGAATATACCAGCTTAATCCAATCCTTATCAAATGCACGAATCATTCGAATGGCTTCTGTGTTTAACTCAATAAAGTCATTTGGATGAGATTGTAAATTTAGGTTAATTCCTTCTTTTTCAAAAATCGGCATTAACTCTTCCATTGATCTTACAAAAGCAGCTTCACTTTCTAGCGGACGACTTTTGTCCCCACTAAATTCGCTGTTCATTAAATCTACTCCTAATTCAGAAGTAATTTCAATGCAACGCTTCCAATTTCTAACCGCAGCTTGGCGTTCTGCTTCGTTTGGTGAAGACCATTGCTGCACAGGAAGTACGGACGAGATTTGAACGCCGGCATCTGAACAATATCTTTTTAAATCTTTTATCAGCTGTTTATCAACCTTGGGATATTCATAAAACCAAATAAAATCTTTACGCGGAGATAACTCTACCCATTCATACCCTAATCTAGCAACTGCATCGATAGTCTCTTTTAAATTAGTATTGTCACGAAAATGTGATGGATCGTATGCTAAACGCATTCTAATGTTCCCCTTTCTTTTGTAGGCCAAAGCGCTTTCAATTTAATCAACTTCAGATAACCAACTTTTTATAATATGTTGGTTAACTTTTGGTTATCTATAAGTACATATTAATACGAATTGTTCTTACAATCAATGTTTTTTTCCATTTTTTTTAGAAAAAGTGACATAAAAAATCCCCATCAATACGTGGCATTAGCCAATAAAGAAGGGGATTCAGCTAGATACCTAGTCAGCAAGGACAAGTTGAATGGCATGATTTTTTGCGTATTCTTGATACATCTCATTCGGAATCTTATCGGTAACTAGGTAATCAATCTCATCTAAACTGCAATAGGTCATTAACCCATATTTATCAAATTTATCGTGATCTACCAATAAATAGACCTCTGAACTTCTGCTGACAATGGTCTTTTTTAATTCACTTTCTAGTGGTGATGCATTCGTTACGCCGTTTAAGAGTGAAATACCAGTAGAAGCCATAAAGGCTTTCCTAATATTGTAATCCTTTAGTAAATCCATATTTCGCGGGTTAACAAACGAACTTGTTTTCCGTTCAAGCATTCCGCCGATGGAGATGACATTTAAATTTTCATATGGAATTGCACAAACAATTAAATCAATATTATTTGTAAAAATAGTCAAGTGTTTTTCCTTTATATATTCAAACATTTCAATCGTAGTGGTCCCTGAATCTATGAAAATAAAATCTCCATCTTCCACAAAACTTGCGGCTTTTTTTGCAATTAACTCTTTTTGTTCTTGATTACGCACACTTCTATCTTGAAAAGATTCAAGCTTTTTGTGAATAGAAGATACCCCTCCATAGACCTTTTTCAGTTCCCCGCGATCTACTAACTCTTGTACATCGCGTCTGATTGTATTTTTAGATACATCAAACACTTTAACCAATTCGTCAAGTGAAGCTGATTGATGTTCTAATACATATTCTTGAATTTTTTTGATACGCTTTTCCTTTATCATCTATTTCACCCTAGTCTTGCAATAAGTTTTTTGTTATCGTTTACATTTCATTATATTATATATACATATATATTACCAACAAATAACCAAAACTTCTCTTCTTTTTTTTAAAAGGATGAAATGATTCTTTAATTACCGATCATGTTTTACATTCTAATTAGCAATGACAAGTTGGATGCCATTTTCCTTAGCGTATTTTTGATAGGAGCCATTTGGAATCGTATCGGTAACGATATAATCAATCTCACTTAAACTACAATAGGTCATTAAACCATACTTATCAAATTTATCATGGTCTACCAATAAATAGACCTCTCTACTCCTGCTGACAATGGTCTTTTTTAATTCACTTTCTAGTGGCGATGCATTCGTGACTCCATTTGATAGTGATATACCGGTAGAAGCCATAAACGCTTTTTTTATATTGTAATCTTTAAGTAGATCAAGATTTCGCGGGTTGCCAAACGAATTGGTTTTAGGGTCAAGCATCCCACCCATTGAGATGACATTTAAATGCTCAAACGGAAAGGCCCGGATAATCAAGTCAATACTATTTGTAAAGATGGTTAGGTGTTTGTCCTTTAAATACTCAAACATTTCAATGGTAGTGGTTCCTGAATCGATGAAGATAATATCTTCATTTTCCACAAAACTTGCGGCCTTTTTCACGATGGATCCTTTTTGTTCTTGGTTACGTCTTTTTCTATCTTGAAAGGATTCAAGTTTTTTATGAATGACCGATACCCCGCCATAAACCTTTTTAAGCTCCCCTCGATCTACTAACTCTTGTATATCACGTCTGATCGTATTTTTAGATACATTAAAAATATTCACTAATTCATCTAATGAGGCTGAATCATATTCTAAAACATACTCTTGAATTTTTTTTATGCGTTTTTCTTTAATCAATTCATTTCACCCCCCCTATGATTCATTTTGATTAACATCTATACAAATATATTATCAATAATTAACCAAAACTTCACTATTTTTTCTCGAAAAATAAGCACAAATGGATAAATGGTGTGATAAAAGAGAGGATTTTATTACCAAATGTTGGTTCAAGGGGATTTATCAAAAAAAAAACCGAGCCCTATTAGGACCGGTCTTTGTGTCTTTCTTCTAAAGTTCTTAAAACTTCTTTAAACGGAAGCCCCTGTTCTACCAATAAAACCTGAAGGTGATAAAGCAAATCGGCCGCTTCCCATCGAAGTTCTTCATGGTCACGGTTTTTGGCGGCAATAATCACCTCTGCCGCTTCTTCGCCGACCTTTTTCAAAATCTTATCGACGCCTTTTTCAAACAGGTATGTTGTATACGCACCTTCTGGACGCTCTTTTTCACGATCTAAGATGACCTTTTCTAGTGATTGCAGGATCTGATAGTCAGCAAAATTGGCTTCACGGTCCACAATCCGTTCTGAAAAACAGCTGACGGCGCCAGTGTGGCAGGCAGGTCCTTTCGGATAAACCTGTACTAATAACGCATCCTGATCACAGTCATAATTGATGCTGGCTACTGTCTGGGTATTGCCGCTGGTTGCTCCCTTATGCCACAATTCCTGGCGGGAACGGCTGTAAAACCAAGTTTCGCCACTTTCGATCGTCTTTTTCAAAGATTCCTCATTCATATAAGCGAGAGTTAACACTTCTTTTGTATCAGCATCTTGTACAATCGCGGGGACAAGCCCCTTTTCATCAAATTTCACGTTCATCGTATGCTCACTCCTTTTTCCCTTAAAAAGCTTTTAACCTCATCTACGGATGTTTCCTTATAATGAAAAATGGAGGCAGCAAGAGCTGCATCGGCTTTTCCAGCTAAAAAGGATTCAGCAAAATGGCCGGCATTTCCAGCACCGCCTGAAGCGATAACAGGAATGGTTACAGCTTCACTAACCGCTTTGGTCAGTTCTAAATCAAATCCATTTTTCTCGCCGTCACTGTCCATACTTGTAAGGAGGATTTCCCCTGCGCCA
The DNA here is from genome assembly GCF_023715505.1 of Neobacillus cucumis. Next base: position 36,985 of record NZ_JAMBOH010000013.1, read on the forward strand.
AGTTCAGCTGCTTCAACTGCCCACTCGACTACTTTTTTCTCTGTCGGTGTTCGGCCGCCGTGGGTATAGACACGCCAGGTCCCGATTTTAGGATCAAATTTCGCATCGATGGCCACCACAATGCATTGGGAGCCGAAGTAACTGGCGCCTTCCTTGATCAAGCCGGGATTTAAGACTGCCGCTGTGTTCAGCGACACTTTATCGGCACCGGCCCGGAGAATTTTTTTCATATCCTCTAAGGCATTGATGCCACCGCCAACGGTGAACGGAATCGCAAGCTCAGATGCTACAGCCTTAACAACCTCAACCATTGTTTTCCGGCCCTCAACGGATGCGGAAATATCGAGGAAAACCAATTCGTCTGCACCTTGCTCATCATAAAATCGCGCTAGTTCAACAGGATCGCCGGCATCGCGGAGCTGGACAAATTGGATGCCTTTAACAACCCGGCCATCCTTTACATCAAGACAGGGAATAATTCGCTTGGTTAATGTCACTTTACTCCCACCTCTTCCAATGCTTCCTTAAGGGTAAAGCGATTTTCGTAAAGGGCCTTTCCTACAATCGCTCCTCGAATCCCTTTTTTCGCAATAGCCTGTAAGTCGGCAAGACTGCTGACACCGCCGGAGGCAATGACATTTTTCCCTGTCACTTCAGCCAGTTCCCAAACCGCATTAATATTCGGGCCGGCTAAGGTACCATCTGTAGCAATATCGGTAAAAATAAACGTTTCGGCACCTGCATCGGCAAATCGCTTGCCAAGCTCAATCGCCTTGACGGATGATGTATCAAGCCAGCCATGTGTGGCGACATAACCGTTTTTCGCATCAATGCCTACGGCAATTTTTGCCCCATACTTTTCTATCATTTCGATCGCAAACTCTGGATTGGAAACGGCAATACTGCCAATAATCACGCGGTCGACGCCATTTTCCAAATAGTGGAGGATATCCTCTTCTGTGCGGATCCCGCCGCCAATTTGAACTTTTGCATCTAGGTTTTGCGCTGCTTCAATGACAAAACGGTCATTTACGCGCTTGCCGTCTTTCGCACCATCAAGGTCGACCATATGGATCCATTCGGCCCCCGCAGCTGCAAAGCTTTTTGCCATTTCAAAAGGGGAATCCCCGTAAATGGTTTCTTTATCATAGTCCCCTTGAAGGAGACGGACACATTTGCCGCCCCGCATATCGATTGCCGGGTAAATCGTTAAACTCATCGAACCGCATCCCTTTCCGCTGCCAATTTTAAAAAGTTATCCAAGAGAGCCATCCCAAGTCTGCTGCTTTTTTCAGGATGAAATTGCATTCCAAAAATATTATCTCTTCCTACGACCGCTGAGACTTGTTCATGGTAGTCAGCCTTTGCCAGAAGGGCATCATTATTGTCAGCATCGACAAAATAGGAATGCACGAAATAAACGTAATCTTCAGTTAGATCGTTTAAAAGAGGGGAATCTTGAACAAATTCTAGCCTGTTCCAGCCCATATGCGGCACTTTGTAGGTTTCGCCTGCCGGTGTAGTACCTGGAAAACGGCGGACCTTACCCGGAAGCAGCCCAAGTCCTTTTGTCAGACCATTTTCTTCACTTTCTTCAAAAAGCAGCTGCATGCCAAGGCAGATGCCCAATAACGGCTTACCGGTTGCAGCGAATTCCTTTATCGTCTCTACCTGTAAGCGTTCCATTGCATCACGGAAGGAACCTACTCCCGGGAGAATTAACGCATCAGCACTAAGTAACTCGTCTTTATCAGCGGAAATGAAATAATCTGCTCCTAGCCGCTCAAGGGCTTTGCTGACGCTAAACAGGTTTCCCATCCCGTAATCTACGATTCCAATCATCTCTGTCACCTTCCTTAAGTCGATTTGTCCGCGCTCGCTGTTAAAGCATTCCTTTGGTTGATGGCACACCTTTGATGCGTGGATCAACGGTCGTTGCCTCGTCTAATGCTCTCGCTAATGCCTTAAAAACGGCTTCAATCATATGGTGGGTGTTCTGACCATAATGGACGATGACATGGAGGTTCATCCGGGCCTCAAGGGCAAGCTTCCAGAGGAACTCGTGAACTAGCTCAGTATCAAACGTTCCGACTTTTTGACTTGGGAATTCTGCACGCATTTCAAGATGCGGGCGGTTGCTAAGGTCGACGACTACCTGAGCAAGCGCCTCATCCATTGGTACGAATGCATTTCCGTAACGCTTGATGCCGCGTTTATCACCAAGGGCTTCTCGGAGGGCCTGGCCCAAACAGATACCGATATCTTCAGTTGTATGATGATCATCGACTTCAATGTCCCCTTTGGCATCGACGGTTAAATTAAAATGTCCGTGCTTGGTAAATAAATCAAGCATGTGGGTCATGAACGGGACGCCGGTTTCCAAATTGGACTGGCCTTCTCCATCAATATCAAACGCTAGTTTAATTTGTGTTTCGCCTGTATATCGTTCAATACTTGCAGATCTTTCCATATGCGCTCTCCTTTTTACTCTTTTAAATAGTTGGTGTAGGGGATTGAGGATCATACCTTGTGTTTTTCTGTAAGTTTTGTCTTCATTAACCCCTCATGTGGACAGTTCCTTTGGATTTCTCCTTAGTTTTGTCCTCATGAACCCCTCATGTGGACAGTTCCTTTCGATTTTTCCCTAGTTTTGTCCTCATGAACCCCTCATGCGGACAGTTCCTTTGGATTTCTCCCTAGTTTTGTCCTCATGAACCCCTCATGTGGACAGTTCCTTTGGCTTTCTCCCTAGTTTTGTCCTCATGAACCCCTCATGCGGACAGTTCCTTTGGATTTCTCCCTAGTTTTGTCCTCATGAACCCTTCTTGAGGACAGTTCCTTTGGATTCCCAACTAGATTTGTCCTCATCAATCCCTCTTAAGGACAGTCCTTTCGGTTTCCCTGCCGGCTTTGTCTTCAATGAGCAATTTATTTATCGTTCTTCAGCCTTGTCTCAACCGCACGAGCGTGGGCCTCGAGCCCTTCCATCCGGGCGAAGGCTGCGATTTTTGCTCCGTTCTCCTTCAAAGCCTTTTCACTATATATAATTACACTAGATTTCTTCTGAAAATCATCGACATTCAGCGGGCTGGAGAACCGTGCTGTTCCATTTGTCGGCAGAACATGATTCGGTCCGGCAAAATAATCGCCGACTGGCTCTGAACTATACCGGCCAATAAAAATGGCGCCGGCATGACGAATTTTCCCCAACAGCTCCATCGCATTTTCGGTGATCACTTCCAGATGTTCCGGTGCTAATTGATTGACCGTTTCGACCGCTTCGTCGAGATCAGCTGTTACATAAATCGCACCGTAATCGGCAATCGCACGAGAAGCGATATCCCTGCGCGGCAGTACAGCAAGCTGTTTTTCCACTTCCTCGGCAACCGCTTCTGCTAACGCAAGTGACGGGGTCACAAGAACACTGCAGGCGCGCGGGTCGTGCTCGGCTTGTGATAACAAATCAGCCGCCACTTCATCAGCACGGGCTGAATCATCTGCTAGAACGGCAATCTCACTAGGACCGGCAATCATATCAATATCGACATCGCCAAAGACTTCGCGTTTGGCCAGAGCGACAAAGATATTTCCAGGTCCGGTAATTTTATCAACAGGAGCAATGGATTCTGTTCCGTAAGCAAGCGCAGCAACCGCTTGAGCGCCGCCTACTTTAAAAATTTCTTTGACGCCTGCTTCTTTTGCAGCCACTAACACCGCTGCAGGAAGTTTCCCTGATTCATCTGGAGGAGATACCATCACAATCCGCTTCACTCCAGCTACTTTCGCCGGAATCACATTCATTAAAACGGATGATGGATAGGCCGCCGTGCCCCCTGGTACATACACACCCACTGAATCAAGCGCGGTGATTTTTTGACCCAGGATTGTTCCATTTTCTTCGGTTGTCATCCAGGAAGGGCGGAGCTGCTTCTCATGAAAAGATTTAATATTCTCTGCTGCTTCGCGTACGATTTCGATATACTCCTGATCTACGTCAGCATAGGCCGCTTCTATTTCACTTTCGGTCACCGAAAAAGAAGATAGTTGGACGCGGTCGAATTTTTCGGTAAACTCTCTTAATGCCTCATCGCCGCGATTGCGAATTTCCGTAATGATTCCCTTTACAACGGCGAGCTGCTCGGAGGTGCCTGCTTCAATCGACCGTTTGATGGAAACCAATTCGTTTACTCTTAATATTTTCATAACTAAAGCCCCCATTACACTACTTCGCTAAGTCGTTTCACCATATCATCAATCTGCTGATCCTTAAGGCGGTAACTGACAGGATTGACCACAATCCGTGACGTTACATCCTTAATTCGTTCATACTCCACAAGTCCATTTTCCTTTAATGTCCGTCCGGTTGACACAATATCAACAATCCGGTCAGATAGCCCGATAATTGGAGCAAGCTCAATCGAACCGTTTAGTTTTATAATTTCAACCTGTTCCCCTTGCTCACGGAAGTAAGCCTCAGCCACATTCGGATATTTGGTGGCGACTCGAGGTGCGACGTCATTCATTTTTGTATCCGGAAGGCCGGCAACTGCCAAATAGCAGTAGCTGATTTTTAGATCGAGAAGTTCGTAGACATCGCGCTCTTCTTCTAGCAATACATCTTTGCCGGCAATTCCGACATCAGCCACACCGTGCTCTACATATGTAGCGACATCCATCGGCTTTGCTAAAATAAACCGTAAGCCCTCCTCGGGAACGTCAATAATTAGTTTTCGCGAATCATCAAATTCCGGCGGCAGCTTATAACCCGCTTTTCGGAGCAGTTCTACGGCCTCAATAAAAATCCGCCCTTTTGGCATCGCAATTGTTAATAGGTTACTCATTGGCGCGCCCTCCAATTAAATAGGTTGTCTCGGCAAACCGTTTCGTAAACGCATCAAGATTTCTTACGCCGGTGATATCCTGCAGGACAGCTTTTTTCCCTTGATCATGCATGCTTGCAGCCAATTCGAATGCTTCCTTCCGCCGTTCCTGACTGAAGAAGATGCAGTGTGTGGTGTTTTCTAGCTGCCCGCCTTGAAGTGCTTCTAGGAGCATATCCATTCGGACGGCAAAACCAGTGGCGCTCGCCGTTTTGCCAAATTTCTCTATTAAACTATAGCGGCCGCCATTTCCGATTGGGAAACCCACATTTCCGGCATAGGCTTCAAAAAGGATACCGGAATAATAGCTCATATGGCTGACAATCGTAAAATCAAATTTCACATATTCTGCCACGCCATAGTCTTTAATAACCTCCCACAATTCCTTGAGTTCAAGGATGGCCTGTTTGCCTTTGTCATTCTCGATGATATCGAGAGCCAAGCCAATGATTTCTTCTCCCCCTCGTAATTCGAGAAGCTGCAAGAGTCTTTTTTTATCAATGGATGATAGCGGAAGCGAGTTTACGTGCTCGCGGTAGCCTACATAATTTTTTTCAAATAAATATTTTCGTAATGTGGTGGCTCTGCCATTTGTTCCAAGGATTTGAACAAACAGTTCGTTCGCAAAGCCTACATGTCCGATTGAGACTTGAAATTGCTCAAGTCCTGCTTTTTTTAATGAAGAAATCAAGAGGGCAATAACCTCTCCATCACAAGAAACAGTTTCCTCATTGAGGCATTCCACGCCGATTTGTTCAAATTCTGCCGGACGTCCGCCTTCGCGCTGCTGGGCACGGAATACATTGGCCGAGTAGGCTAATCTAACGGGAAGGTCCTCATTTAAAAGCTTTGAGGCAGCTACCCGGGCAATCGGAGCGGTCATATCAGGTCTTAGTACGACTGTATGCCCTTCTTTGTCGAGCAGTTTAAATAACTGCTGGTCCGCGATTGCAGATGCTGCTCCAACGGTTTCGTAATATTCAAGTGTTGGGGTTTCGATAAATTGATACCCCCACAGTTTCAAGGTATCTGCCACCCCGGTGCGGACTTGATGTTTTTTTTCATATAGTTCTGGCAATGTGTCCCGCATCCCCAGCGGCTTTTCAAACATAAACAAGCGGCTCATTATGCTCATCCTTTATCTTCAGATTTGCTTTTATTTTTCAAAATCCTTTAGTCTGCTAATGTGCTAATAAACTAAAGTTTACCTTTTTCCTCACGCTCCGTCAATCAAAAACACTTAAGTTTCTTATATTTTAAACTAGTTTTCCTTCTAGTACGCAATAAATTTATCGAATTTTCACGAGATTCAGCAGAATTTGTTTTATTATAGCAAAAAAACACCCCTGAATATGATCAGGAGTGCATTTTGTATTATTACTGGAATTTCGGATTGCTTTTTACTAACTTTACAGAAGTTGCTTTACTAGTATTTCCAGCTGCGTCTGTGGCTGTAAAGGTTAACACTGTATCATGTGTCTGAGCCGATTTAAATGGGATGGTGAATACTCCATCTTGACCGGCTGAAATACTGCCTAGCAGTGTTTTTCCATTATAAACGTTTACGGTTGAACCTGCTTCCGCTTTTCCAGTTACACTCTTTGCTGGAGCAATGATTTGTCCAACTACTGGCGCATCTGGAGCTGTAACATCTTTAACAACCACTTTTGTTTCAGTGCTTGTGTTTCCTGCCACATCAGTTGCTATGACGATTACTTCCGTACCAGCTTTTAATGGTGAAATGCTTACTTCATACGTTCCATCAGAGTTTGCGGTCGCTGTCCCAATGACTTGACCATTAGCTTTTACTTCCACCTTTGCACCATCTTCTGTTTTTCCGGTAACTTTTGTAGATTGATCGGTTACTTCATTCACAGCTGGCGCGGCAGGTGCAACCTTATCAATTAAGATTCTGCCTTCAATTTGTGCTGAAATTGGCGCGGTAAAGGACTTAATATAGTTTACAAATGCATCAAGGTCAGATGACCATGTCGTTCGGTTTGTGCCCTGCTTAAGAACAACGAATCCATCGCCGCCGTCTGCCATGAAGTTATTGACAGTTACAGAATAGATTCCATTGGGATCAATTTTTGATCCATCTTGCAGATAAATATCGATTACTTTCTGTCCTAGTGGTAAGTTATTGGACCAAGTGTACTTCAAACCAGAAATTTGCATAATTCGGTTTCGATCGGCTGCAAACTGTTGATTTAGTAATATTCTTACTTGCTCACCAGTGATTTTCATTGTAACAATATCGTTGCCGAATGGCTGGATTGCAAATAAATCACCCCATGTTATTGGCCCTGCTTTTTTGATATCATCACGGATACCACCGACATTCATAAAGGCAAAGTTGGTATTGGTTGCCGCTCTCATTCCATCAGCGATCAGGTTACCGAGTGGCGCTTCCCCTGCTTCATTAGTAGTACGTGAAATTGGCGCCGCTGCATTCCCTACTACTTGATTTGTTATTGGAGCCACATCCGCCTGATATTTGTCCATCTCTGCTTTAATTTTTGCATCAAGATGGGCAGCATCTTGGAACGTGGTCACAATTTCTGCTCTTTTCTCAACAATATCCTGCGTAACCGGGTCAATAGTTAAATCGACATCAGAGAAAGCTGTTCCATAAGAATACGATTGAACTAGCAGTTTTCCATCAACTGTGGAGTTTAAATATTTATGGTCATGCGCTCCAAAAATAACATCCACTTCATCATCGACTGCCTTGGCAATATCGACTACTTTACCAGTTGGGTTGGAGCCGTCTGTCGCTGAAGTACCAGGGTCATGAGCAAGAACGACAATCGATTTAATACCTTGACCTTTTAATTCAGCTGTATACTTGTTGATCGCTTCAGCTTCATCTGTAAATTTAACTCCAGCCACACCACTTGGCGTAACAATACTTGGTGTTTCGGTTGTTACCACACCGATAAAGCCAACTTTCACCCCGTCTACTTCCTTAACCACATATGGAGGCAAAATTAACTCACCTGTATCTTCTTTCTCCACGTTTGCTGCAACGTATGGGAAGTCTGCGCCCTCAAATTCACCATATTTCTCAACGGTCTTAGGATGAGAACCGCCATTAATTAAACGAAGCATCTCGGTGACGCCTTCATCAAATTCATGGTTACCAATCGTACCGACATCAAAGCCAATTTCATTTAGAATTCGGATCGTAGGTTCATCTTGTAATAAAGCAGACACAGGACGGCTTGCACCAACTGCATCTCCTGCTTGGACCATTAACGTGTTCGAAGGATTTGCTGCTTCTCTTTCCTTTAAGTAACCCGCTAAATATTCAATTCCGCCGGCAGGTTTACCTGCTACAGTGGTTTTATAGTCTAGTTGTCCGTGTAAATCGTTAATACCTAGTAATTGAACATGAACGTCTTGTTCAAGCGCATATTGTTCAAAGCCATCAGAAGTCGGACCAACATCTTTAATAGTAGGTGATGATGCTAAAACATCTTTTGCCGCTGGTGAAGATTTAAAGGTTAATGTCTTCGCTACTCCACCAACAGGAGCGATTTTCCAGTTATTATCCGCAACAGGATTTACAACCCCTTGTGCCTTAATATAATCCATTAAAATCTGACGGTTTTCTAAAGGCGAATCAACTACAATGGTTGCCTTTCCACCTTTCGTTCCTGGGAAGTTCCCGCCGCCGCTTGCACGATAGTTATTAGTCGCAACAATAAATTTTTGATTTGGATCAATCGCTGATCCATCCATATTAGTAAAATGAATAATACGGTGAGCATCTGGGTTAGAAACCACACCTGTCGTATAGTTATATCTTGCTGGCTGTGTAACATCGATTTGGTATTTAACTCCATCAATGACATCAAAATTGAATGGCTGGAATCCATAATCGATTAATTCTTGTGCGTTGGCATTATTAGGATCAATGGTGTTGAATTGTGACGCAGACATTTCTAACCATTCTTTCACTTCTGCGCCCGTTAATTCTACAGCTTTTAATGTGTTGTTATACAAATAAAGGTCATTGGCACTCTTTATGGAAAGGTCGCCTTTTGCAATGTTTGTATAATCTGTTGCCCCTTGGCGGCCTGCTTTGAATGGTGCACCGGCAGAAATGACTGGTACATCTTTAAGGTCTGGACGGTTCTTATCAATCCAACTCTTCACATAATCTGTTTGTGCATTGTTGACTATCTGAATCGTTGGGTCATCCATTACACGAGAGAAGTAGCTTGACATTGGTGCACTTGTCTCACCAATTTTCCCGCGTACATATGCAAGTGTTGCCTCGTGTTCTGCACTTACGGCCTTAACAATATCAGGATCTTCTGTAGTTGTACCTATTACTGGCATATCTACTGATTTTGAAGCAGCCTTATCGGCTGTCCATGTTCCATCTGCTTTTTGAACTAATGCCAAGTCAAGAACACCTAAGTTATTACCCCAAAACCCTGCTTCTACTGCAGGTGTACCATTAATCGTGCCTTTAGTAGTATCAAGGCCTGCTAAATCTGGATTTTCAAGTTTGCTGCCTTGATGGAACTCTTTACCTGCTGGGAACGCATAGTGGGCATGCCCAAATAATAGGGCATCGATGCCAGAGACTTTACTTAATGAATATACGGCATTTTCGGCATCCGCTTGTCCATCATTTGTTACATCACAGCCGGAGTGGGCAATGGCTACAATCACATCTGCACCTTTTGCCTTCATTTCTTGAACATATTTTTCAGCTGTTTTAACGATATCTTTGACAATAACCTTTCCTTGAAGGTTATCTTTATCCCATTGGAGAATTTGCGGCGGTGCAAACCCAACAATTCCTACATGGACTGTTTGTTCGACACCGTTTTTGTCTTTTATTTTTTTAGGAATGATTTGATATGGAGTAAAATAGTTTTTATCATTGGTTGGATCGCTGTCATGATCATCTTTATAGATATTTGCGTTGACGATTGGATATGGAGCATTTTTTAAGGCAGTATCTAGAAACTTTAGACCATAGTTAAACTCATGGTTCCCGACGATCCCCCCGTCGTATTTTAATAGCTTCATCGCCTTAAACATTGGGTGGACATCGTTTTCTGTGATAGGATTAACCTTTGCTGCGTAATCTGCCATTGGATTTCCCTGGAGTAAATCACCAGCATCAAACAGCATCGAGTTACTTGGATCTACCTCTGCTCTTGCTTGCTGGATTAATGTGGCAGTCTTTGATAAACCATAGTTAATTCCAGTCGCTGTATCTTGGTAGTAATCATAAGCCATTGCGGCATCATGCAGGTCCGTTGTTTCCAAAATCCTAAGAGTAGCGGTATTAGCTGTCTCCGCTGCTATTGCCTTGTAAGGTATTGACGGTGATACCATTGTGCTGAGTATTAAAGCTGTTGCGGCTAGTTTACTATATCTACTAATATTCTTCTTTTTCATTTGCCTCTTCACCTATCCCCTTTGATTAAATTTTCTAGCTAAGACCTCCATTTTCTATCTTTCTAATAACCCTCTCCTTTTTTAAGATTCAGAAAAATCCCGGCATTTGGTTCTCATTCTCTCTCTTTAATAGCAGCCAAATTTCAACATTTTTTTTAATAGAATTTTTAGCACTAAACTAGTTTCTATTAATTTCTGAATCTAATTGTATGCATTCTCTATTATTATAAAGTTCCAAACCAAGAACAAAAACGTGTCCTTTTTCCTAATTTTTGTAAAATTAATTTGAACAATGTAAAAAAGTCTGATCAAGTATGACCAGACTTTTTTACATTTCGATAGATAGGGTCCTCTGCCCAGCGTTCCTCTAGTTCTTCTTTCGTATAAATGACCCGCATCGGGTTTCCTCCGACGAAACATCCAGGCGGTACGTCCTTATGAACTAACGTCCCAGCTGAGACGATCGCACCATCCCCTATCATTATCCCAGGAAGAATCGTCGAGTTGGCCCCGATCATGACTTCATTCCCAATTACGACATTCCCAAGCCTGTACTCTTTAATTAAATACTCATGGGCGAGAATGGTCGTATTATAACCAATAACCGTATTGCGGCCGACACTAATTTTCTCTGGGAACATGACATCGAGCATCACCATTAGAGCAAAGGAGGTTTGCTCCCCCACCTCAACCCCTAGAAAGGTACGGTATAACCAGTTTTTCATACTCAAGAATGGTGTATATCTCGCAAGCTGAATGACAATAAAATTTCTGACAACCTTCCAAAATGGCACCGTCTTGTAAACGTGCCACAAAGAGTTCGCCCCATCGACAGGATAGCGGGTCGTATTTCTCATCCTTCTCACTCTCCGAGAATGGTTAATAAGTCAGTCATGTTCTCTAACATATAATCAGGTTCATAACTTGCTACGTAGTCACGGCCCTTAATCGACCAAGCCACACCGGCTGTTAACGTACCGGCATTTTTACCCGCCAAAATATCATGGTAATTATCGCCGACCATCATCGTTTCAGAAGGAGTTGACTTCAACTGCTCCAAGGCGTTAAAAATCGGTTCCGGATCCGGCTTCGTCTTTTTCACATGTTCGTAGGCAACAATGACTTCAAAAAACTGCTCTAAGTTCATTAACCGAAGGCCTTTTAGCGTTACATCAAGGCGCTTGGTTGTCACCACGCCTAACTTAAACCCGCGCTGCTTCAACGTCTGGATCGTTTCGGTCACCCCGACAAACTCTTTTACAAGTTCATCGTGCTTGGAGATATTATACTCACGATAGGCCGCAATCATTTCCTCGACCTGTTCGGGGTCCGGAGTCATACTGCCAAACGCCTCATGGAGTGTGGGGCCAAGGAAAGGGAGCACATCCTCGCGTTTATACTTGCTTGGAAAATATTTTTCCAGCGTGTTCAAGTAAGTCGAAATAATTAATTCATTCGTATCGATTAAAGTCCCATCTAAATCAAAGAGTATCGTTGTGATTTTGTTGTTCATTGCTGAATTCCTTTCTCATTAGCTAATGCCAGCTATTTTAATTCGTTTGATCTAAGTAATGCGCCTCGGCAGGATTTTTTGTGCGTCGATAAACCAAAATTCCCAAAGCTACTACAATCAACACAATCGAAATGGTTTGCGCCATCCGAAGGCTTCCAAGCATCAAACTATCTGTTCTAAGTCCTTCGACGAAAAAGCGGCCGACCGAATACCAAATAACATAAGATAAAAACAGTTCCCCGCGGCGGAAATTCACGCGGCGCAGCAGGATTAATAATAAAAAGCCAATGAAATCCCAAACTGATTCATATAAGAACGTTGGGTGATAATAGGTCCCATTAATATACATTTGATTGATGATAAAGTCAGGTAAATGCAAGCCCTCAAGGAATGACCTTGTTACTTCGCCGCCATGAGCCTCCTGGTTCATAAAATTACCCCAGCGGCCAATCGCCTGTCCTAAAATGATGCTAGGAGCAGCAATGTCAGCAATTTTCCAGAAAGAAATCCCTCTTTTTCTGGCAAAAACGATGGTGGTAATAACTGAACCAATTAGCGCTCCATGGATAGCAATTCCGCCATTCCAAATTTTCGGGATGTCTGCGGGATGACTGCCATAATAATCCCATTCAAATATCACATAGTATATCCGCGCCGAAATGATCGCGATGGGGATGGCCCATAGCATTAAATCGGCAAATGTGTCCTTAGGTAATCCTCTTCGGTTGGCCTCTCTAATCGCCAGATACAAGGCAAGTGCCAATCCGGAGCCGATAATAATCCCATACCAATGCACCTGAATCGGGCCAAGTGAAAAAGCAATTGGATTTAATGGCTGTATGGTTTCGTTCATCTCATTCTCCCCTTACTCGTGATCTCCCTCTTCAATTACATCTGACAGGCGGTCGGTAAATTGCTGCGCCGCATTTACACCCATCCGTTTTAAACGGAAATTCATCGCAGCTACTTCAATAATAACAGCCAGGTTTCGTCCCGGACGAACTGGAACCGTTAGTTTTGGAATATCGGTGTCAATAATCCTCATTTTTTCCTCGTCCAAGCCAAGGCGGTCATATTGCTTCTTTGCATCCCAAATTTCCAGATTCATAATAAGCGTAATTCGCTTATTGCTGCGGACCGCTCCTGCACCGAACAAGGTCATCACATTGATGATCCCCAAACCGCGGATTTCTAATAAATGTTCAATTAAGTCCGGTGAAGTCCCGACCAATGTATCCTGGTCTTCCTGGCGAATTTCCACACAATCGTCGGCCACGAGCCGGTGCCCGCGCTTTACTAGTTCGAGCGCCGTTTCACTTTTACCAACGCCGCTTTTCCCTGTAATTAACACGCCAATCCCATAAACATCGACCAAAACACCATGAACAGCGGTTGTCGGCGCAAGCTTACTTTCTAAAAAGTTGGTTAAACGGCTGGAGAAACGGGTCGTTACCATGTTTGTCTTTAGGACGGGAACAGACTCTCGTTCGGATGCCTCAATTAATTCTTCAGGCACATCAATACCTCTTGTGACAATGATTGCCGGAGTCACATCTGTACAAAGTCGTTCCATTCGTGAGGCGCGGTCTTTCGGAGATAGTTCACTAAAAAAGGATAATTCTGTTTTCCCTAACAGCTGGATCCGCTCAGCCGGATAAAACTCGAAATATCCGGCCATTTCAATCCCTGGACGAGATATATCACTCATGGTAATCGGGCGGTTAATCCCTTCTTCACCACTAACTAATTCGAGATTAAATTTTTCAAAGATATCTTTGGTACGTACTTTTGGCAAGAAGATTTCCTCCTCAAACGGATGTATTTTTAAAAAAATTAGAATAAGAAGAATTCATACCTCCTATTTTAGCATTTTTTGAAAAAGAACCAAATGGTAGTTGCGTAAAAAAGGAAAAAGGTGCACTCCCATTGGAAAGGAGTGCACCTTTTTAGGTTATTTCTTGGCCTTTCTTGATGGCTCGAACAGTGTTTTTTGAATGAGGACGTTAACGAGCGACATCAGCACAGCAAAAAACAGGGCCATGCCAAAACCATTAATTTCAAAGGCTGTTCCCATCAAATAATCCGTTAGCTCAAGTGTAACGGCATTGATGACAAACAGGAAAAGTCCCATGGTTAAGATTGTGACCGGTAAGGTAAATAAAATCAACAGCGGACGGACGAGTACATTTAAGATTGATAATAAAACGCTCGCTTCTAGTGCGGCCACGAAGCCGGTTAATTGAAAGCTTTCATGAAAATAACCGGCGAGTGCCATAAATAATACCGCATTTATCAAACAACCTAGCAGCCATCTCATTTAGGTAAATCTCCTACTTTTCTTCTTGTGATTGGTGGATCGTGATGGAACCTGTTTTCGTATCGGCATAAATGTGTGCTAGTTTTTCTGGGTGATTAATCGATTGGAAGCGCAGTGATTTTTGGATCATTTCACTTTTCTCCTCCAGCACCTGAATGCCGACTAAGTTGACGTGAAATCCGCCAAGATTAGTTCTTAAATTCCCATTTACCGGGAGGCCATCAGGGATATAGAGGTCGATTCCTCCCGCAGCCGTTTTGGCCTGAATCAATTCAGCTTGGTTTCCATGAAGATTTACACTGATATTTCCTTTAAACGACTCCATTTCAAGCTTTTTAAACTCTCCGGCAAGTTGGATGGCACCATTAATTGTTTCTGCTTCGACTTTATCAAATTGGCTGCCTTTCAGCTTAATTTTTCCATTCGCTGTTTCCAGTTCTGTATTCTTACCGGTGAAGCGGTCAAGGGAGATTTTTCCGTTAGCCGTTTTTACACGCAGTTCATCTACATTCATTTGTTCCCCAGTAATCGGACCATTAAACAACCTGACCCGTACCCGGTTATAAACGGCTTTTGGTACGTACACGACTGCTTCGACCTTCATCCATTTCTGCTGGGTGCTAAAACGTAATTTCTCATGTTCCACAGTGAAAAGGACATCCCGTAAAAAATTTTGCCGAGCCTGGTCCTGGTTTTCCACTCGGTATACCTTTGCCTGACACTCAACTCTGACATCAGGCTGCTCCCAGCCAACGAGCTTGATGGCTCCGTTTGCGACGTCAATGTCGATATCTTTTATAGCGGCTTCACCTTGATGGAATATATGCGAGATATCCACGGATTGGCCGAAGTTAAGATCTAAGTCTAAGTCTTTAATTTTTTTAAAAGCAAAATCAACAAATTCAAAGATTTTGTCCTTTGTAGATTGATATTTGGCTTGGAACGGCTCTTCCTTTTTGGCTTCCTCAAATTGGACGGTGGTGGACAGCTCATTGACAAGTTGCGCCTGTTTTTGCTCCATGGATTGCTCTGCTTTTTCCAGTTCTTCAAGAAGCTTTAAGGCTTCATCGGCCTTTAGTTTTCCTTCCTCGACCATTTGTAAAATCCGTTTTCTTTCCTCTTTCATTTTTTCCACCTCTACCCTAATGAATTTGTCACTTTCAGTTTATTCAGCTGTTAATACCTTTACGCCTTTGACAATGTTCCAGATGACCACTGCGAGGCAAAGTAGGATCATAACGATGATACTTATAACCGTAAAAACAGGGATGGCGTCTTGTTGTGAAGTAAAATCATAGAATACCGCCAACACTAGGAGTGGTGTCAGGATTAATGGAATTAGGTGTGATAATAGTGATTTTTTAGCATGCCTTTTGGTTTCTTTGTCTCCCGTGGCTAAATAGACGGCTAAAGGGAAAATAAATCCGGCGAAGAAGATACTAAAATAGCATAGACTGGATAAAACTTTTCTTGTTTCCATACGTTCATCACCTCTATCTTTTATTACGAGTTTAGTATCGAAAAGGTTTCTTTTATATTTGTTATTTTTAAGCGCGGATTGGGTGGGTGTGGGGGGATTTGGGTTTGATTCCGCGGACTTTTTAGAGTGATTCCGTCGTATTTTTGGTTTTATCCGCTGATTTTCGGATTAATTCCGGCTAATTCTGGTTTTATTCCGCCAGCCTAATCTGGTGCGGTTCTGGATTCCGTCGGATTTAGTGTTTTTTCCGACTAATTACGAATTTATTCCGTCTAATTTGGGCGTATTTCCGCCTGATTTCGGATTTATTCCGCTCATTTTTGAATTTTTCCGCGCAACCTAATTCCTGCTGGCTCGAAACTCAATAATTGCTGATTTATTTCATTAACATTCTATTTTATTCGGCCCGTTTTCAGATTTATTCCGCCAACTTCAAACTTTATTCCGCCCACTTTCCTATTTTTCTGCGAAAAACAAAAAAAGAGCCGAAACCAGCCAGGTTTTAACCAGCTGATTTCAACTCTTTTTATGCTTTAATCGCACTCTTCTCTTCAATTTGCTGTTTCATCCGCTCGCGATCACGCGCTAGGATTGGTTTTAAATATTTTCCGGTATAAGATTCTGGAGTCTCTGCTACTTTTTCAGGAGTTCCGGTCGCGACGATGGTGCCGCCCTTGTCTCCGCCCTCAGGACCGAGGTCGACAAGGTAATCGGCCGTCTTAATCACATCGAGATTATGCTCAATGACCAGAACAGTATCTCCATTTTCAACCAGGCGCTGTAAGACAACAAGCAAACGGGAAATGTCGTCCACATGAAGCCCGGTCGTCGGCTCATCTAGAATATAGAACGTTTTACCATTTGAACGACGGTGCAGTTCTGAGGCAAGCTTAACACGCTGGGCCTCCCCGCCTGACAGAGTTGTTGCCGGCTGGCCTAGTTTCACATAACCCAGACCTACATCCAAAATGGTCTGCAGCTTACGGCTGATTTTTGGAATGTTTTCGAAAAACTCGACTGCCACCTCAACGGTCATATCGAGGATATCGGCAATATTTTTCCCTTTATATTTCACTTCTAATGTTTCACGGTTATAACGTTTGCCGTGGCATACCTCGCACGGAACATAGACATCAGGTAAAAAATGCATTTCGATTTTAATAATCCCATCACCGCGGCAGGCTTCACAACGGCCGCCCTTGACATTAAAACTAAAGCGGCCTTTCTTATACCCGCGCACTTTTGCTTCATTCGTCGACGCAAACACATCACGAACATCATCGAACACCCCCGTATACGTGGCGGGGTTCGAACGCGGCGTTCTGCCGATCGGGGATTGGTCAATATCGATGACCTTTTCTAAATGTTCCATTCCCTTAACGGACTTGTGGGCTCCGGGCTTGGTTTTTGCACGATTTAGCTTTTGCGCCAGTGATTTATGCAGGATCTCGTTAATCAGGGTACTTTTCCCGGATCCGGATACGCCAGTCACAGCAATAAACATGCCAAGTGGAAACTTCACATTGACATTTTTTAGATTATTTTCAGATGCACCCTTGATTTCGATATAGCGGCCATCAGGCTTACGACGCTCAAGCGGAAGTGGGATGAACTTTTTCCCGGACAGGTATTGACCTGTCAGTGAGTTCGGGTCGGCCATTACTTCTGCAGGGGTTCCCGCGGAAACAATCTTACCGCCATGGATTCCTGCACCAGGACCAATATCAATGAGATAATCAGCAGCAAGCATCGTATCTTCATCGTGCTCGACGACAATCAAGGTGTTGCCGATATCACGCATGCTTTGCATTGTACCGATTAACCTGTCATTATCCCGCTGATGGAGACCAATGGACGGCTCATCCAAAATGTATAATACGCCGGTCAGGCGCGAGCCAATTTGAGTCGCCAGCCGGATCCGCTGTGCTTCACCGCCAGAGAGTGTCCCTGCGGTACGGCTGAGGGTCAAATAATCTAAACCAACATTAATTAAGAAGCCTAGCCGTTCACTGATCTCACGGAAGATTAACGCTGCAATTTGCATTTCTTTATCCGAAAGCTTTAACTCTGAGAAAAATTCTTGGGCATCCTTAATCGATAGGTCTGTTACTTGAGAAATATGGGATCCGTTAATTAACACGGCCAACGATTCCTTTTTCAAACGGTAGCCTTTACAGGTTGGACATGGCTGCTGACCCATGTATTTTTCCATTTGTTCACGGATAAAGTCTGAGCTTGTCTCCTTAAAGCGGCGCTCGACATTGCGCATAACGCCTTCAAATTGAATATGTCCCTCACGGAGCTGCCCAAAATCATTTTCATAACGGAAATAAATTTTATCCTTGCCGGAGCCATAGAGAATTTTTTCCATTTGGTGGTCGGGGATGTCTTTAACAGGTACATCCAGATCGATTCCATAATGATCACAGACCGCCTGAAGCAGCTGTGGATAATATTGTGAGCTGGTAGGCTCCCAAGGGGCAATCGCATGCTGTTTTAGTGTTAAATCCTTATTAGGTATGACTAAATCAAGATCGACTTCCATTTTTGATCCTAGTCCATCACAGTCAGGGCAGGCCCCGAATGGGCTGTTAAAGGAAAACATTCGTGGTTCTAATTCACCAATCGAAAAACCGCAAATCGGACAAGCATGGTTCTCACTGAACAACAGCTCTTCTTCACCGATTACATCGACGATGACGTTTCCTTCTCCTAGTTTTAAAGCCGACTCGAGGGAATCAGCGACACGGGCTGAAATACCTTCCTTGACGACAATTCGGTCCACTACAACTTCAATCGAATGTTTCTTATTTTTGTCTAATTCAATTTCATCACCAAGATCAAGCATTTCTCCGTCGACACGTATTCGGACAAACCCTTGTTTTTTGATGTCCTCCAATACCTTTACATGGGCTCCTTTTCGTCCCGATATAACAGGGGCAAGGATTTGCATTTTGGTTCGTTCCGGGTAGCCGAGAATCCGGTCGACCATCTGCTCAATGGTTTGTGAGGAGATTTCAATATGATGATTCGGACAAGTGGGATGTCCGACTCTTGCAAAAAGTAATCGTAAATAATCATAGATTTCCGTAACCGTCCCCACTGTAGAACGCGGGTTTCGGCTGGTTGTTTTTTGATCAATCGAAATTGCCGGGGATAATCCCTCGATCATATCGACATCCGGCTTATCCATCTGACCGAGAAATTGGCGGGCATAAGCAGACAGGGATTCCACATAACGGCGCTGTCCTTCTGCATAAATCGTATCAAATGCGAGCGAGGACTTTCCTGAACCGGAAAGTCCTGTCAGTACCACAAGCTTATCTCTCGGAATGGTGACATCTATATTTTTCAAATTGTGGGCGCGGGCGCCTTTCACAATCAGTTTTTCCATTGCCATCTAACCGTCATCCTTCCGCTTTCAATTCCAATAATAAATCACGAAGCTCGGCAGCACGTTCGAAGTTGAGTGCCTTTGCTTCTTCCTTCATTTCTTTTTCCATTGTCATAATTAGTTTTTCTCGTTCCTTCTTACTCATCTTGCCGAAGGATGCTGATGGTTTATATTCTTCCTGATCCTCTGCGGCTTGGGTCGCACGGATAACATCACGGATTTCCTTTTGTATCGTCTGCGGTGTAATGCCATGTTTTCGATTGTATTCTTCTTGGATGGCCCGGCGCCGCTTCGTTTCACTAATCGCCAGCTCCATCGAATTAGTGATTCTATCTGCATACATAATAACATGGCCATTGGCATTTCGGGCGGCCCGGCCAATCGTTTGAATTAACGACCGTTCCGAACGCAGGAAGCCTTCTTTGTCAGCATCGAGAATCGTGATAAGGGAAACCTCAGGAATATCGAGTCCTTCCCGGAGCAAGTTGATCCCGATCAAAACGTCATATTTACCAAGACGCAGCTCTCGGATAATTTCAATCCGCTCGAGTGTCTTGACTTCTGAATGTAGATATTGAACCTTTATCCCAATTTCCTTGAGATAATCGGTTAAGTCCTCTGACATTTTTTTCGTTAACGTCGTCACGAGGACACGCTCATTTTTCTTAACCCGGTCCTGTATTTCACCAATCAAATCATCAATCTGCCCTTCGATTGGACGGACTTCAATTGTTGGATCTAGCAATCCTGTCGGGCGAATAATTTGTTCAATCATCTCCGGTGTATGTTCAAGTTCATATGGGCCTGGTGTGGCCGAGACAAAAATGGCATTGCGGACATGCTTATCAAATTCCTCAAAAGTTAACGGTCGGTTATCGAGTGCGGAGGGCAGGCGGAAGCCGTGGTCGACCAGCACTTGTTTACGGGCCTTGTCTCCATTAAACATACCCCTGATTTGCGGTAAGGTAACATGCGATTCATCAATGATAATAAGGAAATCTTCTGGAAAATAGTCGAGCAATGTATAAGGAGTCGAACCGGCCGGCCTTAGGGTCAGATGACGGGAGTAGTTTTCAATCCCTGAGCAAAAGCCCATTTCCCGCATCATTTCTAAATCATAACGGGTACGCTGCTCAATCCGCTGTGCCTCGAGCAGTTTATCTTCTGCTCTTAATTCGGCAAGCCGTTCCTCGAGTTCTTTTTCAATATTCTCAATGGCTAAACGCATTTTTTCTTCACGTGTAACGAAGTGAGATGCCGGAAAAATCGCGATATGCGAACGTTCGCCGATGATTTCACCTGTTAACGCATCAACTTCACGGATGCGATCAATTTCATCTCCAAAGAATTCGACACGGACACAATGTTCATCGCGGGAAACTGGGAATATCTCAACGACATCCCCGCGGACACGGAAGGTTCCCCTTTTAAAATCGATATCATTTCGTTCATACTGGATATCCACTAAACGATGCAGGAGCTGATTCCGTTCGATTTCCATGCCTGTGCGAAGCGATAATACCATCTCGCGGTATTCTTCCGGCGAACCGAGACCATAGATACAGGACACACTGGCAATGATAATGACATCTTTCCGTTCGAATAAGGATGAGGTCGCCGAGTGGCGCAGCTTGTCAATTTCATCGTTGATACTAGCATCTTTTTCAATGAAGGTATCAGTTTGCGGCACATAGGCTTCCGGCTGATAGTAATCATAGTAACTGACGAAGTATTCTACCGCATTATTTGGAAAAAAATCTTTAAACTCACTATAGAGCTGTCCGGCTAATGTTTTGTTATGGGCGATCACAAGAGTTGGTTTGTTTATTTCTTTAATGACGTTCGAAACCGTAAAGGTCTTCCCTGTACCGGTTGCACCAAGCAGAGTTTGATGACGTTTATTATTTTTAATCCCTTCTACTAACTGGCGGATCGCTTCGGGCTGATCACCTTGGGGCGAGTACTTTGAAACTAATTCAAATTGGTCTTTCACATTTCTTCCTCCCGTTAAAAAAGTCACTCTCGAGCTAAAAAACTGTTTATTGTCCGGGATGGTGCTAAAAAGTGTCTACTCGTAAATTTCCTATTAACATTCTACCACAATCCACCAAAAACAAACCAATAATATGCGAACTAGCATTCGTTTTTTTACAAATAAAGCGGAAGCATCGGTTAAGCGGCGTATGGCCTGTAGCACTTTAACTTATCGTAGGGAAAAGGGCGAAGGACACTAGCCGCTGGACGCTGGAGCTAGAGAAAAACAAAGTACAAAGAACGGTTCTAATTGAATTCACTAAAAAAGCCTGCCGTTAATCGACAGACTTACATTTGTGAATAGGTTCTAGCTATTTGTAACTGCGCGCGGTTTCATCTTGGCTGCCAGCCAGAAGCCCGCGGTAAGTGAAAAGGCATCAATAACAATTAGGTAAAAGGTGTCGGTATAGCCTTTGTAAACTGACCCAGCAATCAGTGCTACGGTTAAAACAAGGCCGATAACGCGATTGTAAGTGACCCGTGAAAAAAGCAAAACCATTAATCCTGGCATAGTTAGTGCTGAAAATATCCTAATAATCTCAAACATGGGAACACCTCATTTATTAATCTCGTTAATTATTTATTTTAAAAACTAATCCATAAGATTGCAACTAAAATATTCCTTAAGCCTTAGCCTTCTCAAAACCAGCCGTCCCCTTTTGCTGTGATACTAGACTTACAATGATAAACCCTATCAATGACAGAACAATCGGCATGACCACCGTATGCATGCCAAAGGCATTCGGATAAAAACGATCTAACAAAATATAAGAACCCATTCCAATAATCATTGACGTGATTGCTCCGTACTTATTGCCTTTACTCCAATACAAGCCTAAAATCACTGGCCAAATGAACACAGATTCCAGTCCGCCAAAAGAAAATAGATTCAGCCAGACAATTAAGTCAGGTGGACTTAATGCGAAAATAATTACGATAACCCCAATAATGGCGGTTACACTGAAGCTCACCTTTTTAATTAGTTTGTCTTCTGCATCCGGCTTGATGTAATTCAAATAGATATCCTTTACTAAAGCCGAGCTCACCAAGATCAGCAGAGCATCGACTGTTGACATAATCGCAGCCATCGGGGCTGCTAGTACAATTCCCGCAACAAACGGCGGCAAAACTTTCATTGATAACAATGGCATCACTGTATCACCGATTTTTACTCCTGGGAGTACTGGTCTTGCAAACACGCCAATCAGGTGCATCCCGAGCATGATAAAGCCGACCACAATCGTCCCAATAATGATGGCATTGTGCATCGCTTTTGAATTTTTGTAAGACATCGCCCTGACTGTAATTTGCGGCAGTCCGACAACCCCAACGCCAACCAAGATCCAAAACGATGAAACGTAGGCAGGGGTTAAATTGTGCTGTGCACCAAACGGGCTGATGAGATTCGGGTTCTCCGCCGCTAAATCAGTGATGATGTTTGAAACCCCTCCGCCTGCTTTAATCGTCGCTATCAATAGAATCAATGTTCCTGCGAACATCACGACACCTTGGACCGTATCGGTGAGCGCTACCGCTCGGAAGCCGCCGACAATGACAAACACTAGAACAGAAAAAGCAAAAATCAGTAAGGCGGTTGAATAAGGCATGCCAGTCAGCGATTCTACCAGGCGCGCCCCGCCAATCCATTGCGCCGTCATTGATGAAAAAAGGAAAATGATAATACTTGCCGCTGATAAGATCACAACCGTTTTACTTTTATACCGTTCCTTCAAAAAGTCGATTAAGGTAATCGCCTTATACTGACGGGCGACAATCGCGAATTTTTTCCCGAGAACCATTAAGGTAAAATAACCGGTTACAAGCTGGGCCATGGCAAGTAGAACCCAGCCTAGCCCTTGGGTATAGGCAATTCCAGGTCCGCCGATAAAACTGCTGGCGCTCCCGTAAGTGGCCACCATCGTCATGGCCAAGATGAACCCGCCCATTTGACGTTCCCCTAAGAAATACCCTTCTAAAAAAGATTCGGATTTGAGTACTAATTTGTTTGACCAGATTCCTACCGCAAAGATAATCAATAAGAAAATAATTAATGGTGTAATAACAGCCCAGTTCACTTGTTCCCCTCCTCTACATCAAAGGGGATGTCCTGGAAGAGGTATCTTACTGTGAAAATCACAAGGATAATCATGACAATGGAGCCGAGAATGCAGCTGTAAAAGAACCAGGCCGGCAGACCAAATACGTATGTATAGTCCTTAACATTAGCCGAGCCGAGTCCGTAGCCAAATCCATACCAAATGATAAAATTGATGATAACGAGAATAACGCCAATTAGTGCTTCTTTATGGGCAATTTTAAAACGCTTGTCCATTGAATCCACAGATTTCTTCACACTTTTACACCCCTAGTATGTATGCATTTTTAATCTAACTTTTTACCAAGTTAGAACATTTTACCACAAATATGGAGAAAAACTTACTAGCATACTTTTGAAAATGATTATTTGACATTAATTTTTATTAGTTATCATTTCGTTCATTAAAACAATTTGGTTACTATCTAATGGGAAAAATCTACTGTAATTTGAGAAAATTAATCAGTACTATTTTCTTATTGATAAACACAATAAGATAACTGATAATGATTATCAATATCATTAACTTAGGAGGTTTGTTATGTTTATTCAATTTTTAAAGGAAAACCGTTATGTCCCATTTTTACTTACTGTATTTCGACTCTATCTTGGATGGGAGTGGTTAACTGCTGGCTGGGGGAAAATCTCCGGTGGGAAATTTGATGCAAGCGGCTTTATGGTTGGAGCAGTAAAAAATATGTCAGGTGATCACCCTTCTGTTCAACCTTGGTGGGGACATTTTTTAAATGAGTTTGCTATTCCCTACGTTGATTTATTTAATGTCATGGTTCCATGGGGAGAGTTTTTAGTAGGGGCTGCATTAATTTTAGGAATATTCACTTCATTTTCTGCCCTTATGGGACTTACAATGAATTTTGCTTATATGTTGTCTGGCACAACAAGTACGAATCCTCAAATGGTTTTACTAGGAATGTTTATTCTGGTGGCAGGAACGAACGCTGGAAAAATTGGAGTAGATCGTTGGGTGATTCCAATGCTGCAGAAATGGTTCTTTAAAAAAGCTGGGAAGGAACAATTTCCTCAAAGCGCGTAATAAGAAAAGCGCAAGGCGCCCGCCTACTGGCGACAAGCACAAGCCGATGGCGCCTGGAGCTGGACAATTCTCAAAGTTGAAATTTATACTAACTTATCTTGCGAACAAAAGCGGAAGCGCCTTGAATAGCCCAGACAAGCATAAGTCGCTCAGGGAAAGAAGGCGTTCTTTGCGTTCTTTCCCTGAGTGGCTGTAGACCATCGAGGGGCTAGGCGCTGGAGCTGGACGTCGACAGTCCTTTTATTAACAGTTATCCACAAGCGAAAATTTTATAATTTTCCGTGTATGAAATCATTACTTTAGAAATAAAAATGTCCCAGTGACTATGTTACGATTGAAGTACTTAACCAAGTTTAACTCAATCACCCACCCGGACAAGGAGGACATAGTCAATGAGAATACTTAATGGTAAACAAGGGTTAAGAAGAAGTCAATTCACAAATGAGCTAAACGATAAAAAATCGCCCTCTTATTTAAAGAAAGGCGATGTTAAAAGGTAATTTAGTGAGTAATCTAATTAATTACACGTCCCATGTGGACTAGGACATCCGTTAGCTTCTTTTTCAACCTGAATCGTACTGTGTTCAATATGAAATACATCATGAAGTATTTTTTGGGATTGTGACAAGATTTTATCGTGCACGCCATCATTTAGAATCGTCATATGACAGCTTAGAATAGGATATCCTGAAGTAATGGTCCAAATGTGGAGGTCATGAACCTCCTTGACGTTAGGGATCTTGCACAATGCCTTTTTCACTTGAGATATATCAATCTCGGAAGGAGCCCCTTCCATCAAGATATGAAAAGAATCCTTTGTTACCCGGTAACCACTGATAAGAATGAGTACAGCAACAATGATACTGGCAATCGGGTCGGCAATCCCCCAGCCTAGAAACATGATCAGTAAGGCGGCAGCAATCGCTCCTACCGAACCAAGCATATCACCTAGTACGTGAAGGAAAGCGCTTCTGACATTCAGGTTTTCTTCCTTGTCACCCTTCATCAAAATCCAAGCTGTAATGATATTGACTAATAATCCGGTCACAGAAATCATTAGCATCCCGGTACTCTGGACTTCCGGCGGATTGAAAAAGCGTTGAAAGGCCTCAAAAAAGATATAAATAGAGATAATCACAAGCGTTAAACCATTTAAGGCGGCGGCAATAATTTCAAACCTCTTATAGCCGTAGGTTTTTTCCTGTGAGACGTTTTTCTCCCCAAGCTTTAAAGCGTAAAAGCTTAATCCAAGTGCAGCTGCATCACTCAGCATATGGCCTGCATCCGACAATAGTGCAAGGCTGTTTGTAACAATACCGCCGATCACTTCTACTATCATAAAGGCAGCTATTAATAGGAAAGAACTTAATAGTGCCTTTTTATTACTTGTATGTGAATGTCCATGTGAGTGGCCGTGTGAGTGGCCATGATGGTGATGATGACCCATGTAGATCCCCCCAGAGCTCTTAAAAGTTAAGTTGCTCTTTTCTCTTTCTAAAACGAAAATATTCCGATTACGGCTAGTCTTTTCTAATCTTTATTTTTCAATTCATCATTTCTTTATCTTTAACTCTTAATAATCGTAACCCGTTTAGGGTCACAAGCAATGTGACACCCATATCCGCAAAAATGGCGATCCACAAGGTCAGCCAGCCTGGAACGACTAAGAGGAGAGCAAGTAATTTGAAAACAATCGATAAAGTAATATTCTGCTTAATAATTTGCAGTGTTTTCCTGCTTAACTTAATGGTGAACGGGAGTTTCTTTAAATCGTCGTTCATCAAAGCAATGTCGGCAGTCTCAAGGGCTGTGTCGGTCCCTGCCCCGCCCATCGCAATTCCAACGGTAGCAGCAGCCAGTGCCGGCGCATCGTTCACGCCGTCACCAACCATAGCAACCCTTCCGTACTGAGCTTTTAATTTTTTTATAAACGTTAATTTATCTTCCGGAAGCAGCTCTGATTCTACTTGATGAACTCCCGTCTCACGGCCAATCGCTTCAGCGGTGATATGGTTATCTCCTGTAAGCAATATGGTTTGCTTAATGCCTAACTGCTGGAGTCGTTCAATCACGAGTCGGCTGCTATCGCGAACCTCATCGGCAACCGCAATCAACCCAAGGATCTCTTGACCATTTCCGGCAATCATAACGGTCTTGCCTTGTTCTTGCAGGTACGAAACCTTTTCTAACACAGCTTCAGGCACTTTCTCAAATAACTTCACGTTGCCAACACGATATTCCGTCCCATCTACAACCCCTTTTATTCCTTTCCCTGTAATCGACAAGAAATCCTCCACCACATAGTTCTGATGAAGATGCGCTGCTTTTTTTATTACGGCAGAAGCAAGTGGGTGCTGCGATTTACTTTCAAGCGCCGCAACCACTCCTAGGAGGTTTTCATCATATGTGAAGTTCACGAAATCCGTCACTATTGGAACCCCTTTGGTTAGTGTTCCGGTTTTATCAAACGCAATAGCCTTCAATGCTCCTGCTTCTTCTAAAAAACTTCCACCTTTAATGAGCACTCCATTCCGCGCTCCGTTGCCAATCGCGGTAACAATGGAAACAGGTGTGGAAATGACTAATGCACAAGGACAGCCAACCACTAAAACCGCGAGCCCTTGATAGATCCATTCCTGCCAGTCTGCACCAAAGAACAGGGGAGGCACAACGGCTACAAGCACGGCGACAAGGATAATAACTGGCGTATAATACTTGGCAAAGCGGTCAACAAACTGTTGTGACGGGGCTTTTTCTGCCTGTGCTTCTTCAACTAAATGAATGATTTTCGCAATCGTTGTGTCATCCACCAGTTTCGTTACTCTTATTTTTAAAAAGCCTGCTTCATTGAGGGTACCGGCAAATACCTCATCCTCAACGCCTCTTTCAACCGGAACTGATTCACCTGTGATCGCAGCTTGATTGATCGTGGATGTTCCCTCTATAATTACCCCATCCATCGCTATCATTTGGCCGGGTTTCACCAGCATGGTGTCACCAATTTGGATATCTTCCGCTTTTAAAAGAAGTTCTTTTCCGTTGCGGACGACAAGTGCTTCTGTCGGAGCATGTTCCATCAGTGCGCGAATCGAATTTCTGGCTTTATCCATGGAATAGCCCTCGAGGACCTCGCTAATCGCGAAAAGGATGACAACGACTGCCCCTTCTCTCCATTCACCAATAATGGCGGCACCAATGATGGCAATCGTCATGAGTGTTTTCATGTCAAAATCAAAGCGGAAAAGGTTTGTTAAGCCGGTTTTAAACAGTGGATATCCACCTATTAAAATAGCGGCGGCAAACAGGATATTTTCAGAAAAAATATAGCCTGCGAGCAGGAATAATAGTGATAATCCTAAAAGAAAGTAGCGTTTCCAAAACGGTTCTCTTGGGATAACAGCTTGCTTTTCTTTTTCAGGGACAAGTGTTAATTTTTCAAAAGCACCTGCTTTATGCAGTTCTTCAAGGCTTGTGTTTCCATAGACTGTGAGCTTGGAAGCTCCGAAATTAACTTTAGCATCAACAACACCATCCAGGTGCTGTACGTTCTTTTCGAACTTGGCGGCGCAGCTTGTTCAGGAAAATCCTTGAACACGATAGACTTGTTTCTCAGTCGCTTCACTCACGGCCGGCCACCTCCTTCTGATGTGCAAAAGCAATATGGATTAATTGTTTGACGTGATCATCATCAAGGGAATAATAGACAAGCTTTCCTTCTTTACGGTATTTCGCAAGGCCGAGGCCTTTTAGGTGACGCAAATGGTGCGAAGCTGTTGCGGTGGTCGCGCCGACAATATGGGCAACATCACAAACACATAGCTCTTCTTCAAGCGTAAGGGCATAGGCAATTTTTAAACGGGTTTCATCTGATAGGGCTTTAAAAAGCTTGGTTACATCGAAGATATTTCCGTTCGTGATCTGCTGTTTGACTCGGGTGGTTTTCTCGCTATCGACACAGGTAACTTCGCAAATATCCTGTTCTTTCATTTCTAGTCACCTTCTTCATTCAAATGATCGTTTGATTATATGATATTCAAATGAGTGTTTGAATGTCAATAAAATTGTGTACTAATATTGGGGATATTAATAAATTGTTTAGTTGGTTATTCATTTGAATAAGAACTTTTTATTTTAAGTCTTTGCCCTGTCCGAACCTTAGGCTTCTTCGGACTAGCTTCTTGAATTATTGAGCTGTCCTGTCCGAAACTGGGGCTTCTTCGGACAAGCTTCCTGAATTTTTGACTTCTCCTGTCCGAACCTCGGGCTTCTTCGGACTCGTTTCTTGAATTTTTGACTTGTCCTGTCCGAAACTGGGGCTTCTTCGGACTTGCTTCTTGAATTTTTGACTTGTCCTGTCCGAAACTGGGGCTTCTTCGGACTCGCTTCCTGAATTTTTGACTTGTCCTGTCCGAACCTCCGCCTACTTCTGACTTGTCTCCTGAATTTTTGAGCTGTCCTGTCCGAAGCTGAGTCTACTTCAGACTCGCTTCTTGAATTTTTGACTTGACCTGTCCGAACCTTGGGCTTCTTCGGACTTGCTTCTTGAATTTTTGAGCCACCTTGTCCGAAGCTGAGGCTACTTCAGACTCGCTTCCTATATTTTTCACCTGTCCTGTCCGAACCTCCGCCCACTTCTGACTTGTCTCCTGAATTTTTGAGCTGTCCTGTCCGAACCTTGGGCTTCTTCGGACTCGTTTCTTGAATTTTTGACTTGTCCTGTCCGAACCTCGGGCTTCTTCGGACTCGCTTCCTGAATTTTTGTCTTGTCCTGTCCGAACCTCCGCCCACTTCTGACTTGTCTCCTGAATTTTTGAGCTGTCCTGTCCGAAGCTGAGGCTACTTCAGACTCGCTTCTTGAATTTTTGATTTGTCCTGTCCGAACATTGGACTTCTTCGGACTCGCTTCCTGAATTTTTGTCTTGTCCTGTCCGAACCTCGGGCTTCTTCGGACTCGCTTCCTGAATTTTTGACTTGTCCTGTCCGAACCTTGGGCTTCTTCGGACTCGCTTCTTGAATTTTTGACTTGTCCTGTCCGAACCTTGGGCTTCTTCGGACTCGCTTCCTGAATTTTTGACTTGTCCTGTCCGAACCTTTGGCTTCTTCGGACTCGTTTCTTGAATTTTTGACTTGTCCTGTCCGAACCTCCGCCCACTTCTGACTTGTCTCCTGAATTTTTGAGCTGTCCTGTCCGAAGCTGAGGCTACTTCAGACTCGCTTCCTATATTTTTCACCTGTCCTGTCCGAACCTCTGCCCACTTCAGACTCGACTCCTGAATTTTTGACTTGTCCTGTCCGAACTTTAGGAGAATGACAATTACATGTACCCTTTAAACACAAAAAAAAGAACCCAATGGGTCCTTTTGATTATTTAA
Source organism: Neobacillus cucumis (assembly GCF_023715505.1). The sequence goes on from NZ_JAMBOH010000013.1 coordinate 66,548, forward strand.
AAACAGGCTCTCGTAGTTTTTCCTTAACCTTAGATGTGAAACGGTCCACTTCGATCGCATACCTTGGACGGCGTTTCACTTCACGATAAATTTTACCAATATACTCCCCAATTATTCCGATTCCCATTAACTGCAGCCCGCCAACAAACCAGATTGAAATCACTAACGATGTCCAGCCAGACTCTGTATGCCCCAAGAGTTCTTGAACAATCGCGTAGCCGCCAACCAAGGCACTAACGATTACAGCGAGAAAACCTAAAAAGGTAACAAAGCGAATCGGCGCTACACTGAAGGACGTCATTCCATCAAAGGCGAAGGCGAGCATCTTTTTCAACGGGTATTTTGATTCCCCAGCCAGCCTTTCTTTTCGATCATAATAGACTTTTGCTGAGGTAAATCCCACTAAGGGAACCAGACCGCGCAAAAACAAATTGGTCTCCTTATATTTCAATAGTTCATCCAATGCCCGTTTACTCATCAGCCGGAAGTCGGCATGGTTGGGAATCAGTTTAATTCCTATCCGCTCCATGAAGCGATAAAAAAACAGTGCTGTGTTCCGCTTAAAGAAGGTATCTGTCTCGCGGCTATCCCTCACGCCGTATACAATATCGATCCCTTCCCAGTATTTCTCAACAAAGGTTTCAATCACATTGATATCATCCTGAAGGTCGGCGTCGATTGAAATTACGCAATCAGAGTATTGATTGGCAGTTTCGAGACCGGCAATGAGTGCGTTCTGATGACCAACATTGCCGGCTAACTTCAGCCCGGTAACAAAGCTATTTTTCTCGCACGCGCTCTCAATTATATTCCAGGTTTGATCCTTACTGCCATCATCAACAAATAATAGTTTACTATTTTTTGAAACAAGCGAATCCTCGACTAAATGATTCATTACCTTAGTCAATTGCAACATGGTTTCATTTAATACCGCTTCTTCGTTATAGCATGGAACCACAATCGTTAAGATCGGTTTATTCTTCATCTGAAATTTCCCTCCTTACATAACTTGATAAAGGTAAATTTTCCAGGCTGAATCTTTTTGATTGAAGGTCTTTTTCAGTTCTAGATGATTTTCTTTGGCATTTAAAATGGGCACGGCCGAAAAGATGTATCTTCCGCCCATTTGTTTAAAAACGTTGGTATTCAGCTGCAAATGATGTATTTTCACTTTCGAATCTTTTTTAAATTCATAGTGTTTCCCCAGTTCAGCGACAAATAGATAACACCTTCCGCCCCACTGGTCAAAGTATTTCTTTAATGTCGGGCTTTTGTCCAATTCTCCTGCAATAATTCTTCTAAACTCATGTTTGTAGGTTAACGGATAAAAATTATTGTACGTATCCAATGTATAAAAGCCATTATACTGGGCGATGGCCGGATGAATTCCGATACTTGCGACCCGGTAACTGCTCTTCGGTTTGCCAATATAATCAGCGATTTCTTTAAACTGCTCAGTCGCATAAAACTGTTTAACAGATGGCTTCCCGGCGACACGATAGACAATTTCATCGTTTGCACAGAACAAGACAATTAATTGAGCAATTAGACATATTTTTACGAATGTTTTCCAACCATTTCCTTTTTTCCACAAAATAAACGCCCCGACCGCAAACATCAGATAGATGACGAGCGGCCTTAAGAAATGGAACCGGGCAAAATTAAAGGTATTTAATAAAGAGAACTTCTCTTTAAGCGGCTGCCACCCTTTGTAAAACCAAAAGGCATACCAGGTAGAGAGCAGAATATTAAAAATAAATAGGTATACAAATCGTTTGTCTGTCTCGTTAGGTTCCTTCTTTTTCCAAAGTAAACCGATAACAATGAAGGAAAGCGGTACAATCACCAAGGTATGAAGCGTTAATACATGGGTATGGCCAAGAAAATAATTCTTACTTATGAGTCGGATAGTATGCCAAAAACCCAGCGTCGAACTGACAAACTCATTTCGGCTCGTTGGCGCATCCGGAAATACTAATGATGCCACCAGACGGTATTCAATTAATAAGTAAATAGCCGTCATTAATACAATACTGCTAAAGAACACTCCGTTGAGTTTCCGCTTGACGAGCAGGTCTCTCAACCATAGTAGTCCCATCATAAATAAAAAGAAGAAAAATCCTAACACAAAGCTGGAATAGAGCGGCAGCAGAATCAGTGTCAGCCATTCTTTCCACGAATAGCGTCCTTCCCGGATGTTCATAAATGCCCACAGAGCAAGCGGCATTCCCAGTGTACTCAACATCCCTGACGGCCAGAAGGGAGTTAAGGCAAACGCAAGCGATACCCAAACACGGATTGGACGGGCCTCATCTGTTTTGACAAAATGTCGTTTTAGCAAAAGATACATTCCGAGAAAGGCAAACAGTCTTGTAATGATTTGACTTAGCGCGTAGGCGGGCATCGATGGAAAAAGGTGATGGAGCCACTGTATCCCGCTAAACTCCGTCCCAAATGCATTTCGCGGCAGGCCGTTGATGACTTGCGGAATGACGGAATGAATACCGCCGAATAATTGGCCGCTATTCTTTAATACTTTGTACCAAGCGATATTCGAGTCCAAATTATCATGGACCCTAATATGGGCATTTTCCCCCAAGATAAATAGGGGGGACACATATACCATGATGAGAAAGATGGCCAACATGATAGATTTGTTTTCTGAACCTAGTTTTATTTTTCTACAAAGCTTGTTCATGGCTAAAAGAACATTTCCTCCTTATGCCTATCTTTTTCTAAGCATATTGGTCTTTTTTAGGATCGTCCCTTCCACACTTTCATACACCCCAATGATTCTTGCTCGAAACTCTTTCATTCTCTCAAAATGAATAAATAAATAGTGAACACCAAAGGCAACGCTAACCCCAATTAACATTCCTGCAGTAACATCTAATGGATAATGGACGCCTGTCCACACACGGGACAAAGCAATTCCTGCTGCTAAAATCAACCAGATCCAGCCATCTCGTTTGATCCAGATCCATATGGCTGTTGCAATCACAAATGCAGCTGTCGCATGGTCACTTGGAAACGAAGCATTCCTCGCATGGGGAATCAACCAGTTAACATGATGGGCCACAAAGGGACGGGCCCGATAATAAAAGTGACCGATCACCCCGTTGAGAGTAAGGGCGATACAGGCGGACAGGACCGCCTCCACGATCATTTTTCGGTTATTAGCTTTTGGATAAAACCAATAAAAAATAATGGCTATAAAAAAGAGATATTGCGCTTTTTCAGCTAAAAAAATCATCAATGGATTTAAAAAGCGGTCACTTACCGCCAGATGATTAATGATTTGAAAAGCTGAGTAATCTAAATGAGACATCTTTATCCTCCTTCCTTATTGTGCACCAGCACGTTGTAAAACGGCCGACGTACGGATGACTTCCGATGCTACACTTTGCGGCTGCTGGTACAATACATCTAGAATCGCTTCTACCACTGCTTCCTGGCCATCGAGCTCGATCCCTTTTTGGTAGGAATCGATGGCTTGTTCCCATTCTTTCATTTTTTTAGGATCGTGCAGCACCGTTAATAATTGCTGTTCGATTGGTTGTTCCTGATCAATGACAAATACCAGCTTTTGTTCTTTTAAAAAGCGCATATTGACTTTTTCCTGGCCAGGGAGCATGGAATGAACAAAGGTAGGAAGCTTTTTGTGCAATGTTTCACTTACCGTTACACCGCCAGGCTTTGACATCACCGCATCCACTTCTTCATAAAGATCATTCATGGCCGACCTTGAAGTAAGATAAGGCAGTGGCTGAATATGTTCGAGATTCCAGGAAAGAATCTCTTCATACAATTTTTTATTTTTGCCGCATAACACAAGATAATCTAATTCACTTGACTGTTTTAACTCATCCAGCAGCTTGCCTATCCCGCCTAAGCCGCTATTTCCACCGGCAATTAATATTTTAGGCCGGGCATGCTTAGGTTTATGAGCCTCGTCGTACCTTGTAATTTCTCCATGAACGGGAATGCCTGTTACCATCATCTGATGCTTTGGTATCTGAAATTTCTTGTACAGTGTTTCTTTTACCTGTTGGCTGGGAACAAAATGGGCATCAATCCCTGTTTTCCCCCAAACACTATTCACAAAAAAATCTGTATAGACATTGATTACCGGAATACCGCATTTCCCTTTCTTTTTTAAAATGCTAAGAAGTTGTGAAGGAAATCCGTGCGTGCAAACGAGTAAATCAGGCTTTTCTTCCAGCAGCAATTGTTCCATTTTTTTCAAAAACAACGGCTGATACCATTTAAAGGTCTGTTTCTTAGCATCAGGCAAATAAAAGAAGCTTTTGTAGGCCCGATTATAGGTTTCAGGTGCATAGCGGATCCAATTTAGATAACCATTGGAGATCACTTTTTCTAGCGATTTATTGGTGTAGCTTAGTAGGTCTATTTTTTTAACTATAAGATTGTCATTATGATTTTTTAATACATCCATTAATGCCTCGGCAACCTGATGATGGCCTGAAGGCATTTGTAAGAGTGGTAAAAACAAGATTTTTTTCATTTTGTCCATCTCCTTACTTTACGTCCCATTTACTGTACCACTCATTTTTGTAAAAGATGGGTTTTTAATAGATTTTTAATCAAGCCTTCAGTAATTTTTTAAGTAAAATGGCCCAGTTTTCAACTTGAACTAGGCTCTCAACAGTTTTTTAAATTTTTTGTTCTGTTAAATTAAATTTAGGTGCTTTAAACTTGGCTGTTGATTCCACTTCCAGGCGGCTTCGCTTTCCGCGGGCTTGCCGGGGAGCCTTCCTCGGCGCTTTAGCGCCTGTGGGCCCCTGCCCCGTACTCCTTCAGAACATAATTTTACATCCTCGAATCCGCCCGCGCACGAAGGAAATACGATAGCATTTTCGAGGAGTCTTCGCCGCCTTCCGCTCCAATCAACAGCGTGTAAAAAAACAGAATAAAGTATAACAGATCTAATTTTTATGTTCCTTTATATACCTAATACTCTGATGGCATCTTTTTATAAGATTTCAATCTTTCATATTCTTCCATGGTAATCGTCAAGATGGTACCATGTTTAAAGCCATATGGGAACTTAAACGATTGATCCGAACGAATGAAGTTTCCTTTTGACAATTTGTCTGCTATGAACGGAACATAACCTTGTTCTTCTGCAGAACAACCATAATAATCCAAGAATAAGCACCATCTGTCATCTTCTAATTTAACTGCAGTTGGAGCTTCATATTGTCCTTCTTGCAGTGACTCCATGCTTTTGTCAAAGTCTTCAATCTTCTTAAATGGTCCAGTAATATTCTCTGATTCCATAAGAATAATTCTAGAAGGATTCTTTTCACTCTTTAAGAATAAATAATACTTTCCCTCTTCCTCATACATGGCAGAATCAATGACACCGCTGTCTTCTTTCCGATACAAAACTTGTGCTTTTGTAAAATTCACAAAATCTGTTGTTCGCGAATAGTATATTCCCTTTTCTCCATAGTCATTGATGCTATGGGATGAGGACCAATGAATGACGTAATCATCATTTTTCTTATCATAAATAACATCCGGTGCCCACAAACAGCCAAAGTTTTCATCTCCCAGTTTAATCATTCGCTGCTCCGACCAGTGAATCAAATCATCAGACTCCCAAAGAACCAGACATTTGCTTCCGTTTCTGCCGATTTCATCCCATGAATGCTGATACTGATTCAGCATACCGTATGACAAACTTAAGTCTGTTGCTAAAATAACAAATTTACCTTCTTTGGTTCTTATAATGGTAAAATCTCTAACGCCTTTATCACCATAGTAACTCCATAAAACAGGATTTCCATCATTCACTTCTTCCCAAATAAAGCCATCCTTACTAATTCCGAAGTAAACCTGCTCCCCATCCGGTGTTCTCTTTTCCTTAAAGTGAACAAATAAATAAGCCTGCATTATTTTTAATCCCTCCAAAAATATCTTTTATAAATATCTTCCCAAACTTTTTTCTACTGCTGCCTCACCCATTATTACTTGATCACAATAAAATTCTTCATCAGAAACAACTCTCACTTTTTTGTTCACCATTACTTTTACGACAAACTTTACCTATTTCCTCCAAATTAATAAGAAAAGGGGAAGGCGCCTTGGTCAGCCCTGATATAGGGAGACTTTTCGACTGGCCAGCGAAAGCAAGGCCAAAGACTAGTCGCCCTTAATGCGTGCAGAAAGCAATAGCTTTCTGTAGCCAAGCATAAGACGCTCAGGGAAAGAAGGCGTTCTTTGCCTTCATTCCCTGAGTGGCTGTAGACCAGCGAGGGGCTAGGCGGCTGGAGCTGGACAATTCTCGAATTTGAAATTTAAGCTTTCTTATTTTTCCATCAAAAAAACCTGAGTCCATAATCTATCTAGGGCTCAGGCTGTTTATTTATGATGTTACACGTGCCCTTTTTCGTTTCCGAAACCAAACATAAGTAATAAATAATAAAAACGAAACAATTCCTACACAGGGTATATACGCTGGATTAATATAAAAGGCCTTTCCTGCAAAAAATCCTGCCGACATAACCGGGATCGTCCATAAAAGCGTGCCTGCTAGGGAGAGCAGTCCAAACTTCCGGAAAGGGATCTTGGTGATACCGGCAAAATATGGGCTGATTTGCCTTAGTCCTGGCATGTAAAATCCAAATAGGATTGTTTTCTGGACATTTCTCGAGTAAAAACCAACGGCTTTTTCCCAGCGTTCATCGGTAATCCCTACGTACTTGCCAAACTTTTTAACAAATGGGTAGCCTAGATTTTTCCCGCAGGCGTAGGCAGAAAGCATACCGGTAAACACTCCAAGGATAGAGACCAGCATACTTAATTCAAATGAAAGTTTATGCTCTCCACACAATATCCCAATTAAAAAGAGCAGAGATTCCTCCGGGGCGGGAATCCCGACGATGCCAAAAAATAAGCAGATAAAGATTACGACATAACCATATAAATTTATATAATGTAGGATCGATTCAATAGTCATATTATAATTCCTTTAAGGTAATAAATTTCGTCCCTTTAGCCATTGCTTCCTTTAAATAGATTTCGAGATTTTTAATCATATAGCCAGGTGCATCTTGATCGGCCCCGAGCGTTTCCCCGCAGTCATGAAGCAACAGGATTGACCCTGGTTCTACGGCTGTCCGCAGCTCCTTCAACAGGCCGTCTTTGGCCTTCTCTGCTTTCCAATCTCCAAAAATATGCGACCACATAATCTTTTTATAAGGTTTGCTAATTATCAAGCTAAAAAGGTTGAAATGCCCCCATGGCGGCCGATAAAAAGTCACCTTTTCATTGGTGCATCCATTAATAGCCTGTTCGGTTAAGGCAAGCTCTCTTTTGATGCGAAACGGTGAGCAGATCCAGCTTGAGACATGATGAAAATGATGAATCCCAATCGTATGTCCTTCCTCGCTCATCCGTTTTATGATCTCCGGGTAGCGGTCTACCTTACTGCCGACCACAAAAAAGGTAGCTTTGACCCCGTATTTTTTTAAAAGATCTAACAACTGTGGGGTATAAATGGGATTTGGGCCATCGTCAAAAGTAATCGCAATTTTCTCAGACTGAAGTCTTTTCTTGATGCCCCAACCGTTTATACGAATCAGCACCGTTGGTAATATCGCATAAACCAGTATGAACAAGATCATGAACCCGATTCTCAAGCATAATATTTTCATTATTGTTCCTTTCTCAGCTTTTCGGTAAAAATAATTCTGCCTCTGTTCCTACACCTTCCGTACTGCTGATTTTAATTTCACCATGATGCTGTTTCATGATATTTTTCGCAATGGCTAGACCTAGGCCTGTTCCCCCAGTTTCGCGGCTTCTGGCCTTGTCCACTCGGTAAAATCGTTCAAAGATGTTTTTAATCTCATAATCAGGTATGCCAATTCCATAATCTTTAACCTTAATGATGGAATTATGTTCGTTCTCGTTCAGATACACATCAATTTTGTCTGTACTATATTTGATGGCATTATCAATGATAATAATGATGGCTTGTTTCAGCTTTAATTCATCCGCAGACACCGTAATGGATGGATTTGCAAAGTAAAGATTAATTTCCCGCTTATAAGCACTTTTAAGCTGCTTGATGATGTTCTGACATAAAACAACTAAATCAATGGGCTTGGCATCCAAGTGATTCCCTGATTCAGTGTCAGCTAGGTTCAGAAATCTTTCGGTCATTTTTTGAATCCTTGTCGCTTCCGAATGGATGGTTTCAATAGCTTCCAGCGCCTCAGCCTCATTACGGATTCCCCGTCTTAATAGATGGTCCGCATAACTTTTGATCACGGTCAGCGGGGTTTTTAATTCATGCGAAGCGTCCGAAATAAATTGTCGTTGTTTTTCGAGATTCTCTTCTAATCTGCCAATCATTCGATTGAAGGTTACCGCCATTTTTTGCAGTTCGTCACGTGTATCATGCTGGATGACAATTTTTTTCGGAGTGCCGCTTTGTTCGATGTCCTCCATCGTGTTAATCATGTTAGAAATCGGCCTCATAATTAAATTGGACAGCCATCGTCCGCCAAGCATCGCTAATAAGGCTCCTAAAATGGTACTAGAGATTTGTATCGATAGTAATACATCCTTCGCCAGTTCGAGTCCTGACAATTTCTCGCCGATCTCCAGTGTTCCCGTAATTTGACCATTGGAATGGATCGGGACCCTGACCATTAAAATTTGCTCTTCACGATCTTTTTGACTGATTGTCTTTCTTACGGCTTCTCTTTCATTGACAAATTTCGGCTTGATTTTTGATGCCAATTCTTTATCATTGGTTACTTCATTTGTCATTTTTGAACCCGGTTGAACAATCCTAATAAAAGAATGCATGGTTAAATAAGGTGTTAACTGATCTTTTTTTAGAGCAGAGGACTTGTCCAGGTTCATCTCCTTTATCAGGGTATCTGCTTTTTGATAAAGCTCCTGATCTTCCATGTTCACCGTTATTTTCATAAATGAGAAAAAGACAACCGCATTCACAGCCACTAATACACAGAGAATCCAAGCAGTTGTCATGATGTTTATTTTGGTTGTAATCTTCATTGCTTAATTCTCCTTTATGGTATAGCCAATTCCCCTCACGGTTTGAATAATGGTTGGGCCTCCGAAGTCTTCTTCGATTTTCTTTCGTAAATGTCTGATAAACACATCGATGACATTTGTTTCTCCCTCATATTCATATCCCCAGACATGAAAAAGAATATTTTCTCTGGTGACAATTTTATTTTTATTGATTAACAAATAAACCAGCAAATCAAATTCCTTCGGGGTTAGGGTAATGGATGCATCCCCCCTGGTCACTTCTCGTGTTTCGCGATTTACGGTTAGGTCTTGAAATGATAAAATCGATTCCTCCGGTTGGGACGCCTTCAAAGCAATTGTATTTTGTCGGAGGCAGGAACGGACTCGCGCCAATAGTTCCTCCATTTCAAACGGTTTTGTTATATAATCATTGGCCCCTTGGTCAAGACCCGTTACTTTGTCCATTGTCAGGTTTCGGGCTGTTAACAAAATAATTGGAATGAGATTGTTTTCTTTTCGAATCCTTCTTAACACCTCAATCCCATTCATTTCAGGAAGCATGACATCTAATAGGATTAGATCCGGTTTTTCGGTGAATGCCGCCTGTAAGCCTTCTTTCCCGTCATAGGCAACTACTACCTCGTACCCTTCGTATTCGAGTTCAATTTTTAAGATTTTGGCGATATGTCGTTCATCCTCAATCACCAAAATTTGCTGTTGTTGCTGCATTGGAAGCCCCCCTTTTTTAGTAAGGTAGAGAAACTTTATTTGTTCCATCCTCTTCAATTTAGCACTATTTTTTATTAGTTTACTTGATTTAATTAAATTTTAATCTAGAAAAGCGAAAGTGCCCGTTTAGCGCACGACAGGACTGGAGCGCTTTGAATGAGATAAAGGAAAACCAAAATGCGGAAGCGCCTTGGTTAAGTGCTGTAGCTAGACAACACGAAGGGCGATAGCGATTCGATGTTGACTTATCGTAGGGAAAAGAGCGAAGTCCACTAGTCGCTGGGCTCTGAAGCTAGACAATTCTCAAAGTTAATGATTTTATATTTTGTCCAATCTCATAAAAAAAGAACGGCCCTCAGCCATTCCCAGTCAAATCACGTTCTACTACTTTATTTTTCAACCGAGCCGTTAGGAATAAGGCGAATTTATGCATGCCCATCATCAGTATTCCGGCAATGATGAGGTCAACCCTTGAGTTGAATGCTGACGAAAAAAACCCAAGTGAATTTAACCCAGCAGGTGTAATGCATAGACTTGCCATCATTTCGCCTAGGAGGGGATTAGTTACACTTCCAAAAAGTCCGCTTAAAATGAGCTGGGCGCAGGCCGGCAGCAGTAAAATTCCGCTTAAGAGGGCAAATTGTTTATTCTGTTCCCTTACAATCGGGAGCCAAATCATGAAGGATAAAAGTAATAACAGGAACAGATAACTATTGTGGATGAACGGATTTAAGGTTAGAAACGTTAAAACAGCTTGAAGATGATAAAAGAAAAACATAATGGCAAAGGTAACTAAAGCAGCAAATGGGGACAGACTTATTCCTTTAATAATGGGCGTGTGGGCTTCTGGAATACCTAGTAAAAAAAGTGGTGGGATGACAAAGTATAATAAACTCATCTGGATCATATGCAAGCTAAATAATAAATGATTGAGTGTTGATAAGGGGCTGCCAATGGTGAGATAGAGTAAGGATAAAGAGGAAAAGAATAATAATGGCTGGGCCGGATGGACTTTGAGTTCTGGATGTGTACGTAATAAAGCAACATATAAAACACCGATACAAAAAAGACCTGCCATTAATGGGGTATTCCACACCATTTGACCTTCAAGCAAAAATACATCTAGCATATCTTTCTTCCTCCCTCTGAATAATCCTGATGGTTACATGGAGAAAGTCATCTTATTACAACGCTTATCTGAACTATAGATTATATGATTTCAATCTAGAAATATTCCCTAAAACACTGGGAGTCCTTCGTCCGTCGGAACTGTAAATGGAAACGGAAATGTAAAACACCCCTTCCATTATTTATCATAGAAGGAGTGTTTAGAATGGAAATGGTGTCAGGCACCAACGATTTCCTGGAGGGTGTGTTTTCGAATCGTGAGGGCGAGATCGGCAAGGAAGTAGAGTCCTACAGCTGACCAGATCCAGGTCCAAAGAGGCTCTATGCTGCCATATAGCGAAATAATTCCGGGGTGAATCCACTTTATACAAAGTAGTGATAAAAATCCCCAGCAGATGGAAAAATGCAAACAAATATGACCATGCAGCTGGAACCGTGTTTCTGAATAATCCCACCATTGTCTTTGAAATAATTTCTGCAGCAGAGACCCGCTTGCATACTCAACAAGAGTGGGGATGATAAAACATAGACTAAGTACGTATAGCCAATGGGAACCCTGTGGAGTTAAGTAGACCAATAGCACAGGCGCCATCCCGTACATCGGTTTAAAGGGGCCAAATAAAAAATTCTCCTTAAAAAATTCCCGTTTGGTGACGTAGTTATAACTATTTTCGAGCAGCCAGCCAATGAATGAATAAAAGGTGAAATAAAAGAGGATGGCAGCGGCTCCTTCCATCGTAAGTACTTCTACAAATTGAAGTTCCAAGCCTTTTAACCAACTATGAGTCATGGCTAAACCACCTTTCAAGGATAAGATTTTCCCATTTTAGGATTAACCGTGAAGATGGAGATTATACCAAAAAATCCGGTTTATAACAGCCGTCAAATGCAAAAGGTGCCTGACACCATTTAGGTATCAGACACCTTTATATTTGTTTCAATTGTTAGAAACTTATTATCTAATTGTTTTTAATGCTCCGCTCCATTTTACTACTTCGTCAAGCATTGCAGTTACATTTGTAAGGTGTAATTCAGCTGGTTTGAAGACACTGCCGTTTTCGAAGTCAGTGAATAATGACAAGGTTGGGTGTGTACGAACGTCTGCCACTTTTAATTCGCCTAAGATGCCGCGTAAGTGTTCAGCTGCACGAGCACCGCCAGTTGATCCATAGCTTACGATACCAGCAGCTTTGTCATTCCAAGCTTCACGTGCAAAATCAAGAGCATTTTTCAAAGCGCCTGTGATGCTGTGGTTGTATTCTTGAACAACGAATACGAAACCATCTAGGCTTGCTAGTTTTTGGTTCCATGCAGCAATCCCTGGTTCTGTTCCATCAGTAGTTCCTAAGAATGGTAGGTTGAAGTCTGCGATATCAACGATTTCGTAATTAGCATCGCCGCGTTTGTCAGCAATTCCTTTTACCCATTCGCCTACTTGTGGACTAACGCGTCCTTGACGTGTACTTCCTAAAATAATCCCGATATTTAATTTTGTCATTTTATTTTCCTCCTCTGGTGTGTTACCAAATAATCGATTTAAAAAACCCATTGTTAGCACCGCCTTCTTGATGTTATATCTTAGATGTGAGTATCTCAAAGTTGTTTATTTTTAATTCGAGATAATCATATAACATTATTTTTAACAAGTCAACTTTTTTTTGAAGATAATTAGGATGGATTTTGTAGACTAATTATTATAATTTGCTTAATCCGCATATTAAACATAGTTTACATATTGGAATTTATTCCAGAGAATAATATATAAATGCGTGATTTAGTTCACTTAATTGATAATGTTTTTCATTTATATTATAGATAGAGAACATAAGGAGGTATTTTATGGAGAAGCAATCGATTAATACCTATCAGGAATTTAGTGAGGACAAATTTACGATTCCACAGGCATTCATCACCTTATTTCAATGAGGTGATGAATGCCCGTTTTTTGATTTCAAGTCACTTCGATCGATTATTTCTATAGTTTTCCATATAATTTATTATATAGAATATACGTTCGGGGTGGGAGATATGTCAAAGGAGAGGAAAATACGTTATATAGTTGAGTTAGATGTACTTTTAGAGACATTTCAACTCCATATACTAGAAACTAGATTTGAAATTGCTCGTCATATCTCAAATGCTTGTAAAGGAAAAATGCTAGAAAATATTGCTCTTATGAGAGCTGATGAAGAATATCAATCATGGTTGAAGAAAGAAAAATCTGAAGTACGGTCGGCTGCACTAGGAGAAATAAGAGAAAAATATGATGTCTCTCAGACAGGGGCTGAGCGAATCGTCAAAGAAATGGGCAAACATTTTAAACAAAAGAAACCTAATAATTCGAAGCATAAACAAAAAATACATTTAGATTCTCATTTGGTACAGAAAATTGCCCTTCAAGTTTGGAAGTCTATTTCTGACTATCTTTTCGGAAAAGGTAAAAAGGTGCATTTTAAAAAGTACGGACAGTTTGATTCGGTTGAAGGAAAAAACAACAAAGCTGGTTTAACCTACGAAAACGGAGTTTTATATTGGAATGGTTTAGAAATGAAAGTTCATATTCCAATGAAAGATAAATACATCCAGAAGGCTCTACACGATGAAATTACCTATTGTCGCCTGGTTCGAAAGACTATTAGGGGGCAAGTCAAATATTATTTGCAGTTAGTATTTAAAGGTACTCCTCCACAAAAACACAAAACTTGTGATGGTGAAGTCGGATTAGACATTGGTATATCAACCATTGCAGCTGTATCGGATAAAGAGGTAATGATTGAGGAATTTTGTGATGGCTTGGAAATGATGGAGAAAGAAAAACGGAGAATTTTTAGAAAAATGGATAGGTCTAGGAGGGCGACCAACCCTAATAGGTACAATGAAAACGGGACTACAAAAAAGGGGAACAGAGATAAATGGATACGCTCTAAACATTATTGGAAACAGTTGTTTAAGCTAAAAGAAATCTGCCGTAAGATCGCCTCTGTTCGAAAAATTATGCACAATAAACTAGCTAATACCATTCTCAATATGGGAAACCAGGTATATTGCGAAAAAATGAATTACAAGGGGCTCCAGAAAACAAAGTTCGGCAAAAGAATTGGATACAAAGCACCAAGCATGTTTTTATCCATTGTTAATAAAAAACTATCTTATCAAGGAGTAAAAAATTGAGTACGTAAATACGTGGACGGTGAGAGCTAGCCAGTATTGCCATGTGTTAAATGATTATCAGAGGAAGAAGTTGTCTCAACGGTTTCACGTCCTACCGGACGGAACAAAAATACAGAGAGATTGTTACTCCGCTTGGCTAATTAAAAACGTAAATAATGCAAAAAATAAAGTAAACAGAAAGAAGTGTATAACCGAATATTTATCGTTTCTTGAAAACTACAAAAAGACCGAAGAGTTGCTTCGGTCATTAAATAAAAAGTTTATATCTAGCATCGGATTTTAATTATTTAAAATTCAAACCTTTGCCGTGTTGAATCCCACGGAAGAACAGGCAATCTATGACGTTAGTTTTAGAGATCTCTTGTTTGGCAGGTTAAAGCCGGATGCGAATACTAAACGGCGACTGGAAAACCACCGGGTTCCTCCATGTCTAAGACTGTCTTTCTTTTGCGTGGAAGAGCTGTTCGTTCGCGAATGTTGCATGGAAAACTCATGAGTCAAAACGGCAAGAATTATCTTATGTTCTTGTTTAGTAAGGAAAGGGAAAAGTACATGTACCCTTCATTCAAAGAAGGTCTAATCTTTTAGAACCACCCTATTTCAATAGGGTGAGGATTCAGAAAACGGGTTATTTATAATAATGACAGCAGTACTGCATTTGTCCTAAATTTCCTTCCCGGACAAAAGCTGCCTGTACATTAGCACCCTGGTGCAGAGGTCTATCTGCTTGTGGTGACCGGAAACGGCACTATTATCATTGACGGGAAAGAAAAAGAGGTAACAGAAAAGGATGTAATCCATACCAGTGATGATGAAGAACTTTCTTTTATCAATACAAGCAGTGAACCTGTTAGTTTGTATGTAGTATTAAATAAGCTTTCCAAATAAGAAAAGATTGAAATGAAAAAAACAGTGGATTTAAGGAGGACAAAATGGATATCGAAAAAAGTGATCGTCTACGTTCTATGCTACAAGAGGCATTGTCACCTTTTATAGAGAAGATAGAAAGGTTAGAGGCAGAAATACAGTCGTTAAAAGAGGAACAAAGTGAGCTAATAAAAGTACTCAAAAAACAATAATCAGATTGCTTCGGGGTAATGGCAAGAAAAAAACCTAAGAGGCACCAATTTGGTTCCTCTTAGGTCATAGCCTACAAACAAATAGATTTACCTAGCCAATCTTTTCATCATACTTCCGTTCATCCTGAACAAACAAGACGCCCAACTCATGATGGTCTCCCTCATATAGAGCACGCTGTACAAAGCGGATTTCGCCTTTTGTGTCGAATACTTCGAGCTTACAGTGGGCGCGATTTTTTTGCAGTGCTTCATAAAAGGTTTGTTCGTCGCGGACAACAACTCCATTGGCCTTCGAGATAATTTCCCCGACCTGAAGTCCCATCTTACTCGCCGGCGATTCCGGAATAACCCCAATAATCATGACACCGTTATTCTTCTTGGAAAAATAAGACGTCATACTGTCATCTTTCAAATAAGCAAACAGTGCTAACAGTTCACGGCCAATAACAGCCAGTGCGGCTACAACAATCGAAATCAATGGATACCAATAGCCAATCACAGAAAGCAGTGAAATTAGCGCACCAAGGATGATAACCCGGCGTCCGTGAAGCTGAATCGCCACCTTTGGAAGCATTCCTTTAATTTGCTGGTGGAAACCAATCGGAAAAGGAACAAAGGTTAGTGAATACTCTTTCGTCCCTAAATGGAAAACAGGCCACCAATCAAAAGGTAGATGAAGGACATTTCCGGGGATCAGCAAAAACAAGGGCACCATCCAAAGGCGTTTGACCTCATGGACCCCAACTACCTGTCCACGCTTACTTTTTGCCAGTTTAGGGGAAGAACCTTTACTGGCATTTTTAAAAATCAAGATACCTTCTGCCAGTAACAATAATCCGAGAATGACAACCATTGAGGGATAGACTTTATCACCAATTGAAGAAAACGCCTGTGAAAAAAGCGGAACCGACCAGTTATTTTGGGCAATGATAATGATTGCGAAAAATGCAGCCCCAATGGTATACACCGGTGACATCAGACGTATATTGGTGGTTAACGACCAAATAAGTGTGAAAAACGCGATCAACAAGATTGCCGCAAACGGAACAGCAACACCTGCTGTAATGGTGATAATTGACAGCACGAGCCCAATGACCATTCCTATTGGAAATAGCTGCCGAAGTTCAAAATAAGCGTCCTCCGCTCTTATATGAAAATTTTTACGCTCACGTTTCACCCTTTTGACTCCTAATATCCCTGCCAGGAAAACGAGATAGTATAAAACAGGATGAAGAAAGAACCTGCCTGTCCCTTTCAAAAGCTCCACAAGCCATGTCTCTACCATTTCCTGCCACCTGCCTCTATTAAAAATTTCTAGAAATATATGAAATAAAAATCTCTTAAACTTTATTTTACCAAATTAATAACATAAAACAAATTGCTAGTTTTTAGAAACTGCTAAAATATTAAAAGATTAGGCCTGTTTTGGTCTCACGTAGGCAGATTCCGCCAACTTTTGTAGGAATTCCGCGAATTTCTGAAGTATTTCCGCGGAATCTGTTACTATTTCCGCGGAAATTCTCAATAATTCCGCCTAACTAGACAATATTCCTGTCAAACCAGCTCTGAACCGTGATTCACTCCCATAAAAAAGCAGAGGCTATTAGCCCCTGCCAGGAATGTTTATTTTGTAATTAATTTTAATGCCATTTTCAGCTGCAAATCATTTTTCTCTTTTTTCATTTCCTTCACAGCGGCCTCTTCCAGCTTGGCAGCTGTCCTTTCATCAATTTTCCCATTAGCCGGCAGATCATGTTCCCGCTGGAAGCCCTTCACCGCTACCTTTGTTTCTTCACTAAAATAACCATCCTTGCGGCCAGGTTCAAATCCCAATCCATCTAAGATTTCCTGTGCATTCTTCACCTGTTCATTGTTCATATCCTCCGCAAGCGGTTCATCAACCTGAATGGGATGGGTATCAAAGATAGCGGGCTGCTGGATCGCTACATCCGGTTTAATCCCTTTCTTATGAATCCAGTTTCCATCAGGTGTCAGCCACTTGGCCAATGTCAGCTTAATATTGCTGCCATCTCCCATTGGGATCGCCTGCTGGACAGTCCCTTTGCCAAATGTCGTTTCCCCTACAAGCTTATACCCGTCTGCCTCCTGCAGGGATCCGGCTAGTATTTCTGATGCAGACGCACTCCCTTTGTTAACAAGGACAAGGACTGGATAATCCTTTTTCTTGGAAAGGGTTGAGAAGAAACGCTGCTTTTTACCATCGCGCTGCTCTACTTGCACATATGGTTTATCCTTTGGAACGAACTCTTTCAAGATTTCTCCGACACTGTCTAACAAGCCGCCAGGGTTACCGCGCACATCAAGGATCAATCCCTTGATATTGTCATTCTCAAGCGCCTTTAAATTCTTCTTAAAATCGGCAGCAGTATCCTCTGAGAACGTGGTAATTTCAATATAGCCGACCTTCTTTCCATCCTGTTTCTTGATCGAAGAATGAACCGTTTCGAGGGGAATTTCGTCCCGCTTAACATCGATGGTCAGTGGATCTTTAAGGCCTTTTCTGGCTATTTCTAATTCAACAGTGGTACCCTTTTTTCCACGAATTTTGAGAGTTGCTTTACTTAAATCGAGACCTTCCACACTTTTTCCGTTAACCTTTAAAATTTGGTCATTCGGCTTGATGCCTGCTTTTTCAGCGGGTGAATTTTTAAAAGGGGAGACAATCACAATTTTACCGTCCACCATACCAACCTCAGCACCAATACCTTCAAAAGATGATTCTAATGTTTGCGTGAATTGCTTAGCGGTATTCTTGTCCATATAAACCGAGTATGGGTCCTTAAGAACAGACAGCATCCCTTGAATGGCTCCTTCCACTAATTGATCCCGATCCACTTTCTCCACGTAGCGGTTTAAAATGAGATCATAGGCCTGTTCTACCTTTACAAGATTGTCTGTATTTTCCTCGGCAGTGGCAGCCTGTTCTTTAGGACTGACTGCTTGCTCCAATTTGGATGTGGCATCTGTTTTATTAAAATAAGTCATCCCAGCATAAGTACCGCCTGCTCCTGTCAGGAGTGAACCTGTCATTAACAGGGCAATCCATCTACGATTCATCCAGAATCCTCCTCAAGTAAAAAAATGCCTGTCCTATCTATTTCTCAAAAATCCACCGAACTCCTGCCCGATTATTAACTTATATGTAAGGAAAGGACGAGTTATGATTAGAAAAGCGGGATGAAACAAGAAAAGCGCAAGGCGACTGTCCGAGGACTCTAGACTAAGACGGACCCTGCAAGAAGGCGCTTTTTTCCTTCTTCAGGGGGGCTTTGGCTTCGAGTCCCAAGGAGCCGAAACTGGATATGTTTGTGACCTCGAGCCGATGGCGCCTAGAGCTGAACAATTCTCGAAGTGAAATTTATACTTTCGAACAACGAAAAAGGAAGAAACCAGTTGGTTCCTTCCTTTTAATATTATGGCAGCGGCACAATACCGACAGGATTAATTGCAAAGCGCTTATCCTGTGTCCAAGGACCTTTATGAAGTTCAAAGTGTAAATGCTGACCATGAGATGCGCCGGTGTTACCCATGACGCCAATTTGCTGGCCTTTTTTCACGACTGCACCACTGCCGGCTAAACGGGTAGTCATGTGGGCATAGACTGTCGTATATACTTGTCCATTAATAGAGTGAGAGATAAAAATACAGTTTCCATAAGTGCTAGATAAATAGGAACGAATGACGACACCATCAGCTGCGGCAACAATTGGCACTGCTGCACGATTGGCAATGTCTACACCGACGTGTCTCTCACTGCCTCGTGTTCCAAAACCAGAGCTTAAATAACCGACAGCTGGCTGTGTCCAATAGCCGCTCGATACGCCAGGTGTCGCTCCGGAACTTACTTGGTTAGAACTACTGCTAGAACTTGTACTGCTGCTGCTACTGCTGCTAGCCGCCTTGCGCTTTGCAGCCTCTGCCGCTTCTGCAGCCGCTCTCGCTTGTGCTTCCTGCTCCATCGAGATTGCTTTTTGAATAGCTGCCTGTTGGGCTGCAAGAAGGGCATCTTGCTCTTGTAAATCCATCACGCCTTCATGTGCTTCGTTTTCCTGCTCCTTTAGGCTTGCTAATAATTTATCTTTTTCTGCCTTTTGGGCACTTAATTGTTGATTCAATGTTTGTAAATCCGACACCATTTTTTCCAAGCTGTCAAGATTTGTTTTGACTTCATTTTGTTTTGTTTCTAATTCTTGTTTATCTGCCTCATGCTCTTTTAAGATGGCCTGGTCCGCCTGCATAATCGTCACGACCGCATTGGCACGATCAACAAAGTCACTAAAGTTTTCTGACCCCATTAAAACATCGATATAGTTGACCATACCGCCTGTTTCTTGATAGCTGCGGGCCCGATCCTTCAACAAAACATTCCGTTTTTCAATCCGGTCTTTGATGACCTCCATTTGACCTTGAAGTTTCATAATTTCAGCCTTCGTGCTTTCAAGCTTAGCTGTTTTTTCTTTAATCTTATTGGTTGAGTCGGTAATCGCGTAATCTAGTCTTGTGATTTCACTTTTTACATCTGCCTGCTGATTCTGTAATTCACTAATCTGATTGTTTTTTTGATTAATAGTAGAATTTAGATCGGAGCGTTGTTCCTGAAGTTTATTTTGTTCGCCCTTTAAGCTGGAGATTGATGCTGCTTCCGTTATAACAGATGTTCCTCCAAAAATGGTTCCAAACCCTACCGTTACCGTAACGGCAAGTGTTACTACTGATTTCCTCATCTGAAATGTTCCCCTCCATGTCTCTTTACACAGGTAAATCGTTAAATCGACCATCTTCATTCATAATTGAAGGAAGGACAGAGTGTGCCGTCCTTCCTCACAAATTAAACTTTTAAAAACTTCCGTACGGACATGACACTGCCCCAAACACCTATTAAGGCACCCATTAGAATCAATATGCCTGAAAGTTGATAGACAAATGGGTCAAACGGCAATACCTTAATAAAAGTCCCTTGAAGCTTAGGTCCTAAATAATCATAGGCACGATAGTAGGCAATCGAAATCAGTACAATTGGTAAAATGGAACCAACAATTCCGAGCCACAGACCTTCTAAGAAGAATGGCCAGCGAATAAAGCTATTCGTTGCTCCTACTAATCTCATAATCTTAATTTCTCTTCTTCTCGCAATAATCGTAATCTTAATCGTATTCGAGATTAAGAAAATTGCCGTAAAGAATAAGCCAATCACAAGAACAATCCCAACATTTCGAGCCGCATTGATAAACTTAAATAATTTTTCAACTTTGCCCTGACCATATTTAACCTTTGCGACAAAATCGTCTTTTGCAATCTGCTTCGCCACTTTCATCGTATCAGCAGGGTCTTTCGTCTTGACGATAAAGACATCATTTAGTGGATTATCTTGTTCAAAAAGTTTAAACGCTTTTCCGTCCTCACCAAGGTTTTTTACTAAATTATCCAATTCCCTTGTTTTTGGCGAGAACTCAATACTTTTTACTTCTGGGATACTAGCAATCTCATTTTTTAACGTTTGCTGATTTTGTTGATTAGCAGCCACATCGATATGAACACGGATTTCTACATCCTCTTCAATCGTTTGAGCCACCCTGTTAAGATTCATCATAATGGCGTAAAAGACACCGACTAGGATTAATGTAACGGTAACGGCACCAATGGAGGCAAAAGTCATCCAGCCGTTTCTTTTAATACTCTTTAAACTTTCACGTGCGTGACGGCCAACTGTTCTAATTTTCATAACCGTAGTCACCTCTTTGCTCATCGCGAACAATCTTGCCGCCTTCAATAGCAATAACGCGATGTTTTATTGCATTTACGATTTCTCTGTTATGCGTTGCCATCACAACAGTTGTTCCTCGATTATTGATTTCCTCAAAAATCTTCATGATTTCCCATGACGTTTCCGGGTCAAGGTTACCAGTCGGCTCATCCGCAATAACCACTTTTGGAGAGTTCACAATCGAGCGGGCAATTGAAACACGCTGTTGTTCACCACCGGACAGCTCTGTTGGCAGCATTTTAATTTTATGCTTTAACCCAACAAGGTCGAGTACTTCCATTACTCGTTTGCGGATGTATTTAGGCTGCGCTTCAATTACCTCAAGTGCAAATGCCACATTTTCATAAACCGTTAGGGAAGGAAGGAGTTTAAAGTCCTGGAAAACGACGCCTAAATTCCGTCTAAACAGTGGTACTTTTTTCATTTTTAATTTGGCAAGGTTGACGCCATTCATCGTGATCGTTCCTGTAGACGGTACTTCTTCGCGGTACATCATCTTAATGAAGGTTGATTTACCTGCACCACTTGGACCAACAACATAAACAAATTCGCCCTGATTGATTCGGACATCTATACCGTTTATGGCTGTTACACCATTGGGATACTTCTTATATACATCTTGTAATTCAATCATTTATTATCACCTATATTGGAAGTTTGTTCGAATAAAATTCGACAATAATCTTCGTATTTTTTACACAATGGACCAAAATAACAAACAATATGTGCATAATCTCGCATATTTTTATTATAACATCATAATTTGCTAAAAAAAGTGGTAATTGTATTACAGTTTCTTTTCAATCAAAAAACAAAACTTGACAAAATTTTCACTATTCACAACTTACTTAGGAAAGCGCAAGCGCCTTGATCAGCCCCGACAAGCAAAAGACGAGCCGGCCGAAAGGTTGCTGTTTAACCTTTTGGACGGATTGGCTTGTGACCTCGAGGGGCTAGGCGCTGGAGCTAGACAATTCTCAAAGTCAATCACAAAATAAAAAACGCCCTGTTTTATTGTAACAGAACGTTTTCTTTATTCCTTATTTCTTCGCTGCAAGCCATGTTGCCATGGTTTCAGCATCATCGCCGGTTACCACTTTTGCCGGCATTCCGCCTGATTTACCGTTTTTAAGAATGTCTAAGATTTCATCTTTTGAATACTTTGAACCAACCTTCGTTAAGTTTGGCCCCATCGCACCCTTCATATCGCCGCCGTGACAGCTAGAGCACTTTTGATCGTAAATCTTTTGGGCATCACCTGCATTTGAGGTTTGCTCTGTACCGCCGCCATTATCTTTTGACGTATCCTTGTTGTTACCGCCGCCACAAGCTGCAAGTCCCATCACAAGAGAGGTTCCGAGTAATAGGGTTAACAATTTCTTCATCATCACATTACCCCCGTTTAAATAAATGTTTCCATCAATGTACTATTATACCAATCCTATGCACGTTTGAAACCTTCACCAAGCACCTCGGCAGCGTCCATAACAATTACGAATGCAGTTGGGTCAAGGGTTTTAACCAAATGTTTCAATTTTGTGAACTCCGTTTGATCTACCACGCACATGAGCACTGGCCGTTCATGGTCTGTAAAACCACCATATGCTGATAGTTTTGTCACTCCACGGTCAATTTTATTCAAGATACCTTCACGAACTTCATCCTGATTATTCGTTATGATCATAGCCATTTTCGAGCGTCCAAAACCAACCTGAACAAGGTCAATTGTCTTGCTGGTCACATAAAGGGCAATTAACGCATACAATCCCTTTTCAATATCAAAAACAACCGCAGCTGTAAGAACAATCAGCCCGTCAATTATTACCACGCATCTGCCAAGGGTAAAACCGGTATATTTATTAATGATTTGAGCGGCTACATCGGTACCGCCAGTGGAGCCATTTCCTCGAAAAACAATTCCAAGCCCAAGTCCAACGCCTATTCCTCCAAATAAAGCTCCCAGAAGGGCATCGTGTGTCCAAGGTTCAAGATGTTTCGTCTGAAAAACAACAAATGGCAGAAAGATGGTTCCGGCAAGGGTTTTCACTCCAAATTGTTTTCCTAAAAAGAAAACACCTGCAATAAATAACGGAATATTAAAGGCCCATTGAACATAGGCTGGTTCCCATCCAAATACGCCCTTTAAAATGGTACTAATTCCGCTTACTCCGCCTGAAGCGACTTGGTTTGGAAGCAAAAACACATTAAAGGTTATTGCGATGATTGCTGCTCCTATTAACACGAACAAATATTCAAACGCCACTCTCAGTTTCGGATAGGTTTGTGTTAGGTTGTTTAATACGTTCATACAACAAATTCTCCTCTATTTTCTTTTCTATCTAAATCTGAAAGTGAGTATAGCATTTCATAAATATTGGTGTAAATGGCATTAAGTTAACGTGGTAAAGTGGTAATAAAGTAAAACTCCCTGTGGTGAATTTCATTAGCTAGTTGTAGCTTTTGCCTTTATTTGTGTTTTCATGAGAGGATTAGATTTAATATTCATTTTGGGCATAGTTCCTGGAGATTCCTGGCTTACTTTACTGGCGCATGGCGGCCGATTTCTGGCGGATGGCGGCCGGTTTCTGGCGCATGGCGGCCGATTTCTGGCGATGGCGGCCGATTTCTGGCGCATGGCGGCCGGTTTCTGGCGCATGGCGGCCGGTTTCTGGCGCATGGCAGCCGGTTTCTGGCGCATGGCAGCCGGTTTCTGGCGCATGGCGGCCGGTTTCTGGCGCATGGCGGCCGATTTCTGGCGCATGGCAGCTATTTACCGGCAAAAAAGCCTTTGCTGAGCAAATCGGCAAAGGCTTTTTTATGATTATGAAATTCGTGAACGCAAATAAGCATTAATGAATTGATCTAAATCTCCGTCCATAACACCCTGCACATTTCCACTTTCCGTATTCGTCCGATGGTCTTTTACCATGGAATAAGGATGGAAGACATAGGAACGGATTTGGCTTCCCCAGCCAATTTCCTTCTGTTCGCCGCGGATTTCCAAAAGTTCTTGCTCCTGACGCTCAATTTCCAGCTGATACAGCTTCGCTTTTAACATTTTCATCGCTGACTCACGGTTTTTAATCTGTGAACGTTCCGATTGGCAGGTCACGACAACTCCCGTTGGAAGATGGGTAATCCGGACCGCCGAATCTGTTGTGTTGATATGCTGTCCACCTGCACCCGTTGCACGATACGTATCAATTTTTAAGTCCTCCGTACGGACTTCAACCTGAATTTCTTCATTAAATTCAGGCATCACTTCGCAGGAAACAAATGAGGTATGACGCCGCCCTGAAGCGTCAAATGGCGAAATCCGGACAAGCCGGTGAACCCCTTTTTCTGCTTTCAAATAGCCATAAGCATTATGGCCTTTAATGGACAATGTGACACTCTTGATTCCTGCTTCATCACCAGGAAGATAGTCAAGTGTTTCCACTTTAAAGCCCTTCTTCTCCGCCCAGCGGGTATACATCCGCAGCAGCATCGAGCCCCAGTCCTGTGATTCCGTCCCGCCGGCACCAGGATGCAGCTCAAGAATGGCATTATTTTTATCATATTCCTCACTTAAAAGGAGCTGAAGTTCAAACTGGCTTAAACGGCTTGTTAATTGTTCCAGCTCTTCTTCGAGCTCTGCCCTTAATTCCTCATCATTTTCTTCCTTGACAAGTTCGTAGGTTAGTTCAAGATTCTCATAGGAGTCATTTAACTCCATGAACTCGTTCACTTGATCTTTTAAAGCATTGGACTCGCTGATAACGGCTTGTGCCTTTTCCTGATTGTTCCAAAAGTCAGGATGGAGCATTTCATCATCTAGTTCAGCAATTCTGGCTTCTTTATTTTCAAGGTCAAAGAGACCCCCTAAAGTCCGCTAATGTCTTAGCTGTTTTCTCAAGTTCATTCCGAATTTCTGCTAATTCCATTTTCTTCACCTCTATAAACATTAATCATTTACGTTTCTTTAATTAGTCAGTCCCTATCCATTATAGCGTGTTAACCTAAATAAATTCAAAATTTGGCCATTCGTCCCCATTTATTTTTCATAAATCACTCCATTAAAAATCATAAAAATCCATTAAATATCCTTAGTATTTATATATTTCATTGTGTCAAAGATGGTAC
Source organism: Neobacillus cucumis (assembly GCF_023715505.1). The sequence goes on from NZ_JAMBOH010000013.1 coordinate 91,598, forward strand.
TATTAAATAGGAATAATCCGGATTTTAACCAGAACTTATACATACATAAATAACTACAGTACGGGAGCCAATTTATTGAGAAGGAGCAAAGGCAAATGGAGAAAATAAATCGTAATGAACCTTGTCCTTGCGGGAGTGGTAAAAAGTATAAAAAGTGCTGCGGAGCGAATGACGCCATTTCGATCACTGAGGTGCTTGTTAATGAAATAGAGGAGTTGCAAAAACAGTTCCTCCATTTTTCTTACTACCACTTTGGTCATGAAATAACTGAGGATTTTGAACTGCTTGAAGAGATGCTAGACATCGAAACAGACCAAGAACGGGAATTCTATGAAATGATTCATGCCGTATGGTTTTCCTTGTTTGAAGGGTTGGAGGACGGGGAAACCATTATTGAAAAATTCATTCATGCCGAAGCTGGTAAAATGAAACGTCCTAAATTAAGACATATTTTACAAACATGGACAGATGCAAGAACCATCGCAGGAAAAGTTTTGTCTATCGGCAATAACACACTAACAATCGAAGACGGTTTCACCTCGGAACAACTTGAGGCCATTAATTTAACAGACTCCATTCAAGTAAAAGAAGGCTCGTTTTTTACGGGGATTCTGCTCCCATTTGAACATCAGTATGTATTTTTCCCAGCACCATTAGAACTGGAGGGACTCAAACCAGAGCTTGCTATTTCCTACATCGAGGAATCCAGTTTTGAGGAAGAGTACGACACACCTCAAGAGTATATGACAAATCTTTTTATGTTGGTGCTAAGCGAGCTGCCAATGGTTGGAAGTTTAGTGGAAGTCGACCAAATGGATTGGCCCGCTCCTATTTACAAGGAAGTAGCAGATCTTTTTAAGGACAAGCTGCAAATGCAGCTGCCGCCACAAGTCTTAGATACAGGCTTGATTCTTTGGCATCATTTTTGTCAAAAGAAACAAAAGCGAATCCAAAATCCAAATATATATGTAGCCGCTCTTCATTATTTATTGGCAACGGTTGCTCCAATAGAATACTTTACAAAAAAGGATCTGGCAAAACAATATGGGGTTTCAGCCGGAAGTATTTCGTCTGTTGTATCTGATTTAGAATTTGAATTAGCAGAAGAAATGACCGAGTTAATCGGGATCCTCCATGGGGAAGATGATGAGATCGAGACACCTCTCGTTAAAATAGCACCTGTGATAGAATTCCCAGTTAATAAGGCGGCTCGAGATGCGAAGAAAACGGATAGCACCTCTACTGTTAAGACACTTCCAAGTGCTGCAGATAAGCACACGAAGAAAACCACCGTGCGGAAAGTATCAAGGCGTGATGAGGAACATGCACGCAACTTGATTTATGACGCCTTCCAAACTGATGGTAAGCAGCGGTATAAATTGGCAGAAAAAGCGTTAAAGCTCAATCCGAATTGTGTGGACGCCTACGTAATTCTTGCCGAAAAAACTAAGAGCTTAGAGGAAGCGATATTATTATATGAAAAAGGAATCCAAGCCGGCGAGCGTGAGCTAGGAAAGAACTTTTTCAAGGAGAATAAGGGTTATTTTTGGGGATTGCTCGAAACAAGACCATTCATGCGGGCAAAACTTCATTATGCCGAGGCCCTTTCGGTTCTGGGTAAAATAGCAGAGGCAGCCCGGCAATACGAAGAATTGCTTGAATTAAATCCAATGGACAACCAGGGTGTACGCTATTCGTTGTTTGTTGCTTATATGGATTTAGAAGACTTCGACAAGGCCCATGCGCTCCTTACACAATTTTATGAAACAAGTGCCCATGAATTATACAATAAGCTATTGCTAGAGGTCACTAAGCACGGGTTTACAGCTAAGGCAGAGATGCTCTTGAAAGGTGCTAAAAAGGAAAACAAGTATGTGATTCCTTATTTAACCGGTAAAAAACGATTGCCTGCCTACCCTCCTGATTTTTATGGTGTTGGGGATGAAAATGAAGCGATTGTTTATGCGGATATGCATTTGCATTTGTGGAGGAAGGTTGATGGGTTGGAGAAGTGGTTGAAGGGGAAATAGATTAGTTCGAAAAAACCTTCGAAGATTCATTTGGAATACTAGGAGGCTTTTCCCTACAGCAACCTACATTTACGTTTCATCAAATATTCAGGCATTTTTATTCATACCTGGAGTTATTATATATAGAAAAATCGAGAGGTCGGAAACCTCTCGATTTTTCTATGGAGTAATTATGGGTGAATGCACAGCTTCGGTAAATGACTTGCTTTGACTATGACACTCTGAGCAAACCTGTGTACCACTCTTTGCATGGCCCGCCTTTACTGAATCGCTTGTAGCAATCAGTGATTGTCCATTTTCATCAAAAATAGCTTTTCCTGTTACACCGAAAATAATTGTTTTACCGTTGTGGCAAGTTAAACAATACTCTCTTTTCTTTTGATCCGTCCAATCATCGATTTTAGTTAAAGAAAATACCTGCTGATTTTCATGGCCCAGTTTTTCCTTTAATAAAAGTATATTTGTAGAAGCGTGCGTATCATGGCATTCTGAGCATGGGAGCGAACCATTTAGTTTACTCCCGTCCAACGCGGTCAATTTATGCTGGGAATTACTATTAGTATAGTAGGTAAAAATATCTTTCGTGCCATCTTTAGATTGTTTTTCACTATTATGGCAAGTAAAACACAAGTTATAATCATCCACTTGTAAAACTTTATTTGTAACCCCATTTTTCACTTCTTCAGTTTCTGATATATTTCCAATCGCCGTAGTCTCTTGGCGGTAATGGAGGACATTATAACCACCACTGTTCTCCGCTAATGACTTATAGGAATATGTAAATCTACCATGACAAGCTTCACACATCTGAACATTGCTGTCGATTTTACCTACTGGTTTCCCTTCCAAAGTATCTCCTGTTTTATGATCATATACATAATGATCATTTAATAAATTAGGGTTGTCTTCACTCCAGGTTAGATGTGGATTATGACAGGCTGTACAGGACCCAGACTTCGGGTCGTGGTCGATAATCTTTTGTGTTTCGTGCTTGGATTTATTTCCTGAATCAAAATTCACCATTTTAGGTCCAGTTGTTCCATCATGGCAAGCCATACAGTAACCTTGGGCAATATCTTTATCTTCCAAACTACTATTTGCACCCTCGTGAGTATTATGGCAAATTGCACAGTTATTGACATTATTGTTGTACGCCCCGTGCGGCAGCTGTTGTAAATTAGTCATTTCTTGAACCGTGTATCCATTTATCGCGAAGTTTTTGGCTGCGCTGCTTACAGTCGTAAATTGCTTGGTAATGGAAAAGAACGGGTTATCCAAATTATCTACTAGCTTTCTCGTACTATCACTATAATCAAGACTAATTAAGCTCGGGTTAAACCTTAAATAATAGGTTTCACCCGGATTAAGCGCCCCTTGATTAGTAAGTGTTATTTTGTTAGAAGGCGGTGTAAAGTTGACATCAAATGGAACTTCTTTTTGATTCTTATCATAGATGATAAAAGGATTATTATTGTTATCTATAGCATTTGATAATGTATCACTAAGTTCAATTATAATCGTTTGATTTAACGAGACTCTGGTAATGACGTCTTTTTCTAAGATATTTACACTTGCAGTTACATCCTCTTCTTTATAGGGTTCAGGGCTTTCATAAACCTTCTGACGGTATTTAAAAACATTCATAGTAATTGATTGGATGTAGGGACGTTGAACAAAGATTTCCGAGATGTTATTTGATGCGTCGATTGCTTCTATTTTGTAATGATTGAGTTTTGCAGTAATGGCTGTTTTAAAAGACCAGTCCTCGGAGTTTGGAACTAATGGTTCTTTATGACCATCGGGATAGATTACGTTCATTGTTAATGGGTCAGTTGTTGGCTGATTGTCCGAAACCGTTCCTGTAACCGTAATTCCATCGCTTTTTATGGTTATACTTTTTACAAATATCAAAGGCTTAACGGTATCCGCCACTGCTGTAGTTGCTTGAATTAGTTCAGGTCCATTAGGAGAGGCTGGCACTGTTTCTTCAACTGTAACAGGCGCAGTAGTTACTGTATTATCAACTGGAGAAGAGTTAGCTGCTGGTATCTGTTCTTCCGCAGATGTTTTTAAAGGAATAATGGTGGTTAGGAAAAAAATTATAAATACAATTAATATTGTATTTTTCTTACTAAGTTTGAATGGAGTCATGGTCGGTCTTCCTTTTTTTGCTTTGACATAAAAGCTATTTGAGGCTTCTAGATGTAGAAATATCTTTTAAGGTAAGTGGTTTTTCTAAGTTTTTATCTATAACCTACATTATTATTATACTTTTATTAAAAAACTAATTGGGTAACAGAACTGTGAAGATAATTCGACAAAATTGTGAACCTAATAATTGACAGTATTGTGAACTTATGGTTCAATTTAAATAAATAACAGCCCACAGAAGTGAGCTGTCATTTCGTTACTTAAATATTCCATTCAGGGCTATCAAATAGTGGGGCTATTTGGTAGCTTTTTTTAATAGTCAGTAATACCGTTACGATCTGTATCTACACCAGGTGTTGGGTTGTATTGGTAAGAGTCGGTATTTCTTGTACCACCAGAGTGGGAAGAAGTATGACATCCCCAACATACAGCCATGTTAGTGTAACGTTTTAATGCAGAGTCTGGGTTTTTGTCGATTAGATAATCTTTAACTAAAGCTTCACGTTGAGAGTTATCAGCACCAGTTGTTGCATTGTATGGTTTTGAAGTGAAGTAGTTTGATCCACCATTTAGTCCTTTTAAGATATCATTGTAAGTTAAACCACAGGCATCGCGCATGATTGTTACGTCCGTACCGTGTGCATAGTGACAGCGTACGCAAGTGTAGCTATCAGAATTTGTAGTATGGCGATAAGCATGATCAAATGTACCAGTTTTTTGACCAGAAGAAGCAAGGTAATCAGTGTGACAAGAAGCACACCATGTAGATATTGCTACACCATTACCTGAAATGTATTTTGCATTTTGGCTATTCCATAATGCAGATACATCAGTAGTAATTGTGTTTTTAGAAGCATCGTCAACAGTTTTTGCGAATTTGACTACATAACCACGAGCAATATTACCAGTTGTAACACTATTAACAGCAGCTTTTAATTCGCTGACCTTAGTATATTTAGTTGAGTCATCTCTTACCCCTAAGAATCCTTTGCCTAAAATTTCACCGTTTTTCAAGCTATCAGTATGGACTATATCGATAAGCTTACCATCAAAATTCCCGTCTTCATTATAAGTAGTGGTATTGGTTGGGTCGGTATTTTGGAATACTGAACCATCATAGAATGCAGTCCAATAGTGTTTAGTATGAGACGAGTCAAAATCATATTCATGTAAAAATGGATCTTGAACACTTACATATTTTCCTTCTCCAGTATCTTTTCCATCATGATCTAGAGTTGGAACCCATTTCATTAATTGTAGTACTACATCACCGGATTGCAATCCAGCTTCGTTATAATAGTTAACAGGGCCATCAACCCATTTTTTTGTAACAGGATCTTTTACTAAATTTTTGTTAGTAGGTTGTACAGTGTCTCCAATATTAAAACGGAAAACGATATAGTTTTCAGTATGACTAGTACCTGTAGCATCTGAATATGTTACATTTGCACCCGTACCAGTGTATTTAGTAGTCAAGTTGGCTATATCATCCTTGTCAATTACAGGAACACCTTCTAGTTTTTTACCACCATCTTCAATAAGGGTGTTACCCATTCCGTTTGGATCTTCATGCAATAAACGGTCAGAATAAGAACCGTGTGGTGCGTGACAGTTTGCACAAGTGAATTCTTCTGTCCATTCTCCGCCTACTCCAGCAATTTCTTTATTATTTCCACCAGGAGCTGCACTTAATTTAACAGATCCATTAGCTAAGTGGGCAGACATGTTACCATCATGAGTTCCGCCAAAAGTACCAGCAGAGTTAGAACCAGCTCCCATTACGTTATAAAAGCCTAATGTACCATCATGGCATGCAGTACAAGTTGCATATTCACCGTCTTTAAACAATAAACCTTCAGATGCACCAGTATGTGTTTGGTGGCAGCTGGCACAAGAGTTAGTATTGTTCATGTACTCGCCGTGTGTACGTTGTGTTCCGTGTGAACCATCTGTTCCTTTAACTATATCATCAGATTTAATAACATCACCAAAAGTAGTTCCATCATTAGTCCCTACTTTAGAACCAGTTTGGTTGGCGTTACTTTTGTTAACAGTATTATAGTTATTATCTCTACCTTCATCAGTTGTTTGGACTCCTGCCTTAACACCACCAGTGTCACTTGGTTGTGTGCCAGTACTGCCAGCAGCAGAAGCCACAATGCTAAACATTGCTAATAACATTAATGTTAGCAGGAACGAAAAGCTTAATTTAATCTTACTCATTCCAAAAAACCTCCCATGTAACTCTCTCTTTTTGTGTTTCTCTCTCTTTTTTGATCTAGCCTATGAAAAAACATTCAACCTTATTTTCAGCACCACCTCCTTAATATAAAGATAGTTTAATAGTATAACGCCACACGTTGATTTAACGTATCGGTAATATATACCCGGTCATTATCATCAACATATAAACCATTTGGAAGGTAGAACTGTTCGTTTTGGTCTCCCATTGACCCAAACGTAAAGACTTGCTCGCCTTTTTCATTAAAACCATAAATCGTATGAGATAAATTGTTTACCACATAGAGGACACCTCTTGAATCAACACCAATTCCACGTGGATTAACAAACACAGAAGATCCTTTTCCGTCTTTTGATCCATTAATAGTTCGTAGATATTTTCCTTTTTTATCATAAGCTAAAACTCTTTGATTTCCGGAATCACACACAAACAGTTCATCTGTTTTCTTATCTAAAGCAATTGCATTCGGAGCTTTAAATGTATCGTCTTTCGTTACAGCAGTACTAATTTCTTGAAGCTTTTCACCGGATAGTTTATAAACAAATACCTTGTTTTGTTGTACATCTGTTACATATAATTTTTCATCAAAGATTCTAATTCCAGCAGGAGACTTTATTAGTTTTTCTTTATCATCAAAGTATTTAATAAATTTACCTTTTGAATCAAATATAGAGATTTTTCCGTTATATAAATCTGCCACATAGACTTCGCCTTTTTTATCACCAGCAATCCCATATGGAAATTTAAACTCACCTTTTCCTTCTCCTTCTTTACCAAACATGAAGACTCGGGTTCCTGAAGTATCAAAAACTTGAACCCTCTTATTATTGGTATCGGAAACATAGATAAATTCTCCAATTTTGGCTACATCCATTGGTTTATCTAATGCATTATTAAAGTCACCGTAAATAAGCTGGCTAAAGGTTGGAGGTGAATTGGGATCAATCACATTCGATGCCTTTTTTACAGTTGATTCCATATTCAAGAAATAGATGGCAGTAAACGCTGCAATTACTAGAATCACAATCCCGCCCATCCACATGTATACGGTTTTCTTTTTCATTGGTCTTCACCCCTTGTTAGCTATTTTTTTCCGATTCTTTTGAGACCTTCTAAGGCTGGTTTGTACATTGGGTCGTAATTTAATGCGTCTTTGTAGATTTCTTCAGCATTCTTTTTATCACCTTGGTCTTCAGCTACACGACCAATTTCAAAGAGAATGTCAGTATTTCCTGGCATTAGTTTATTAGCTTCATTTAATGCCTCAATCGAATCGCTGTACATCTTTAGCTTCCGATATGACATACCTTTTAAAAGAAATCCTTTATAGTCTTTAGGTGATATTTCCGTTGCCTTTTGGGCCATTTTCACAGAGTCATTTAGTCGATTTTCTTTGTTATAAACAAGCCCAAGGTTGAAATAGGCATCGAAATAATTTTTATCTAAATCTATCGCCATCTTGTATTGTTTAATGGCTTCGTCGTTATCACCATTTAAAAAATAGGCATAACCCAGTGATACATAAGATTTGGGGTCATTAGGCTTCTGATCAACAGAATCTTTTGCACTTTCTAACTGCTGTTTAAGCTGATCCTTATCATAACCCGACCATAAGTACTTACTGCTTACATAGTAGCCAGCACCTACTGAAATAACTAATGTCAGAGTTAAAAGGAGAAGTGTTTGCCACCATTTAAATTTTTCATTTTTCAACTTCTTTTTCTTCTTTTCAGGTTCTTGTTTTGTACGTGTCTCTTGTTCTTGACTGAGTGGTTGTTCTTGAGCTTCCATACGAACCCTCCTAATCTAGCAATATTCCTATCTATTATTTATGGCAGGCGGTACATTTATTTTTGACGTGACAGGTATAACAATACTCCGTGACACTCTGTTTTTCAGCGAGCGGGACAGGATGTCTTTGTTTATCAAACCCTTTGTGCATCGCAGGGTGACAGGATGAGCAAGCAACCATAGAGGTGCTTATACCACCTGCTTGTTGGTAACTATGACACGCCAAACATTCCTGTTTATCTTTTGATGCTTGATTGCCATGCTCCTTCATCCAACTACTACTGTGACTTTCAGGACGTTTGCTATGGCAATCTTTACAGAATGTGTTTTCCTTTGCATAGTCGTATTGGCCCTTTGTATTCTGAGTTGTAACTTGACCCTTATTTAGATACTTTGTTACTGTAGGTATATCCTCATATCCCTCAAGCGGAACAGATGACATATCCTTATGGCATTGATTACACTTTTGTAAATTAGCAGCGGCTTGTTTGCCGTGTATCTTCGTTGCAAAATCTTCCTTTTTATGACTTTTTGGAACCATTCCCGTTTTATGGCAAGCGCTGCATTCTGTTGTTACTTTACGGGCCTTATGACATTCAATACAGGTATCCATATCTGGCCTGATGAATTTAATATCAGCCATTGCTGCTGTTCCGACTTGGCTATCCCATTTGTCAAGGTCTGTTGAGTAAGTCATTTTTCGATCAGCCACTTTTCCGTGGGCGACTCCACTATGACATTGGACACATTCGACACCTTTATTTTCATGTTTGTCATGGGGAATAATGATATCCCCCGAAGGTGTTACGTCCCTAGTTAGCACGTCATGACAAGATTCACATGCACTATTTGGTATCTCATTAGGCATTCGTATTGGTGCAGCTGAAGTGCCTGTTGATTGCTTTTTCAATTGCGCCACTAATTCTTGGGTCTTATCTTTCGCTAAATCCGTATACACTCCGTCAGTATGACAACTAGTACATTCAACCTCACTATGTGTGGAAGCTTTCCACGTATAATACTCCGGTTTCATCTCGTGGCAGGATGAGCATACCTTTGAGCTAGAGGTTGTTTCTAGTCCGAAAAATCCGGCAAAGGATAATAGGACTAGAAACAACAGTGTTAAAGTGGCAATTTTAATCAATTTATACCGAAGTTTTGGAGGGGTCGGCAGCTCTTGCTTGTGCTCCTCTTCCATAAAAGCGACCCTCCTTTGTGGTTTAATTAGTTATTTACTGCAGACTTAAAGCCGGTTCTATGACAATATTGGCAATAGACATCTGTAGCTGCTTTTGGAGTCGTTGAACCTGCGGCAGGTTTTTGATTATCATGGCAAACGAAGCATTCAGATTTTTGCTCTGCTGTTAATGCCTTTTTAGCGTGTCCTGTTAACCATTGATTGCTTTCACCGTGTCCGGATGGGCGGTCTGAATGGCAGGCGCTGCAGAACTTATTAATCCGTGCTTGCTCTTTAACCACATTTAGGTTTGGCACGTATTTTGTTTTTATCTCTTTCATTTTAAGGAGTGAAATAATATCTTCTTTCGGGATTTCTCTTACCCACTTAGAATCTTGGTGGCAGTTCACACACTTATCTACATGTTGAATCGCTGTCTTTCCATGGTTTCCATTCCAACCTTCCACTTTGTGACTCTTTGGTACCTTAATCTTTTTATGACAAGTTTCGCAGGCCATGGACAGCTTAACGTCTTTTTGCTGCTTACCAATTGCTTGAAGGATGATGTCTTGTGTTTTTTGATCGTGCGCCGCTAATGCAGCTGCATCTGTTTCATTATTGGCTGTTTCTGTTTTTACCGTATCAGTGGCATCTGTTGCAGTTGTTGCTTCACCTGATGATGTATTTTTGTTTTCCTCAAGTTTCTTCTCTACCTCTTCAGGGTTTTGTGGTACGTTGTATGAATCTTCCTTCCAAGGTTTCACCCCGTTATTTACTTGGTCATGACAATTAATACAGGTACCCATGTTAGGTCTCAAGTATTTTTCTTCCATTAACTTTTCGGCACTTGCCTGTGTCCAATCACCGCGAACATCTTCTGTATTGATTCCTCGAGAGGCCATTTTCGCGTGAACGACACCAGAGTGACAGGTAATACAAGGGATGCCCTCCTCAATATGGCCTTTGTGATTAACCTTTAAGTCTCCTGAGGCGGTAACCAGACGGTTTTTAGAGTGACATTGTAAACAGTTCTGACTTGAAACTGCTTCTTCTTCAGTTTGAACAATTTGTGTTGGTACTCCTGTTACGTGATAGTAAACTTCTTTCAACGACTTCATTTTGTGTGTCAGCATATTAACCGTACCGGGTTTAATGTGACATTGAACACAGGAAATCTGGTTGTGGGCACTAGCTGTATAAGATGTATATTCAGGCTGCATTTCATGACAGCTGGAACAGAATGACGGTGAATTGGTAAAGGAAAGCACCCCATATCCTCCGCCAAAAATAACTATACAACCAACTAGTGAAACAAATAATAACTTCCATCTATTAACTGGGTTCTTCCAATCAATGGTTCTGAACTTTTGCCAGAGTTTACGTATTAGGCCCGTCCTTTTTCTTTTTTCTCTAGATTCGGGATCTGTTTCTCTATTTTTCTTTTTCCCCCAAATGGCCACTTAACTCACCCTTCCCATTTCGGACTTTTTATCTATTTATTTTCCATATTAACCTCTCTAAAGGTAGTATCTAACATTGCAAGAGTATATTCCAATGTACAATTTGTGAATATTTTTTCATACTTCCCTAGGTTGAGTTTACACCTAAAAACAACATAAAAATGTTGTTATCTAAAGGTTTCATTAATACTACGATTGTGATGTTAAATGATAAATCTATGTATTTTTATAAATATATAGTTGTTTTTATGCAATTTTTATTCACCATTAGGTATAATTACCTTTCCTTTCAGCTAAATGCCATCAGTCTGTCATAATTGACAGAAAATCGAATCCTTGGCACCGCTTTATTAGTAGTTCGATGATAGATAATATATAATAGTAGAATCACCATTTTTACACTGTTTTTAACATTGTTGTCACTGTAATGAGTAAATGGTAAGATGAAAAGGAAAATTATCGAACATTTTGACATGAATTTTTTTTTGTGAATTAGTCTCAGATAAAGGAGCGTTCATCAGGTATGGGGATTTTAAATAAAGTATTTGATTTGAACAAACGCGAACTAAAACGGTTAGACAAGCTGGCTGCCAAGATTGACGAGCTTGCAACCGAAACAGAAAGATTAACAGATGATCAGCTTCGCGAAAAAACAGAAGAATTTAAAGCGCGCTATCAAAAAGGCGAAACACTTGATGACTTGCTTGTAGAAGCATTTGCGGTTGTCCGTGAAGGTGCCCGCCGTGTACTTGGCTTATATCCATACCACGTTCAGTTAATGGGTGGTATTTCTCTACATGAAGGTAACATTTCCGAGATGAAGACTGGTGAGGGTAAAACCTTAACAGCGACCATGCCCGTTTACTTAAATGCCCTTTCTGGCAAGGGTGTTCACGTTGTTACCGTCAATGAATACTTGGCTAGCCGTGACGCCACGGAGATGGGCCAGTTATACGAATTTTTAGGTCTTACTGTTGGCTTGAACCTTAACAGTATGGATAGTGAAGAAAAGCAGGCCGCCTATGCTGCTGATATTACCTATGGAACCAACAACGAATTTGGCTTTGACTATCTTCGTGACAATATGGTCCTTTATAAAGAGCAAAAAGTTCAGCGCCCGCTTTTTTATGCGGTCATTGACGAAGTTGACTCCATCTTAATTGATGAAGCCCGTACACCTTTGATTATCTCAGGTTCAGCACAAAAATCAGCTGCACTCTATATCCAAGCCAATGCGTTTGTTAGGACGCTGACAAAAGATGTGGATTACACTTATGATGAGAAAACGAAGGGCGTTATGCTCACAGAAGAAGGGATTAGTAAATCGGAAAAAGCATTTGGTATTGAAAACCTCTTTGATATGGCGCATGTTACCTTAAACCATCATATTAATCAGGCATTAAAAGCGAATGTCAGCATGCACCTTGATGTCGACTATGTCGTGCAAGACGGCGAAATTGTCATCGTTGACCAATTTACTGGCCGTTTGATGAAAGGGCGCCGCTATAGCGAAGGCCTGCATCAAGCGATTGAAGCAAAAGAGGGACTCGAAGTTCAAAATGAAAGCATGACAATGGCAACCATTACGTTCCAAAACTACTTCCGTATGTATGAAAAATTGGCTGGTATGACCGGTACAGCGAAAACGGAGGAAGAAGAATTCCGTAACATCTATAATATGAATGTTATTGTGATCCCAACGAACCGGCCAATCGCCCGTGATGACCGTGCCGATTTAATTTACGCTACTATGGACGGCAAATTCCGTGCGGTTGTCGAGGATATTGCAGAACGCCATCAAAAAGGACAACCTGTTTTGGTTGGTACTGTGGCCATTGAAACATCAGAATTGATTTCAAACTATTTATCTAAAAAAAGGATTCCGCATAATGTCTTAAATGCGAAAAACCATGAACGTGAAGCGGAAATTATTGCTGAAGCAGGCCATAAGGGCGCGGTTACGATTGCGACCAACATGGCAGGCCGTGGTACGGACATTAAGCTTGGTGAAGGTGTCATCGAACTAGGCGGCCTTGCTGTGATTGGTACCGAGCGTCACGAAAGCCGGCGGATTGATAACCAGCTCCGTGGACGTTCTGGGCGTCAAGGGGACCCTGGTATTACTCAGTTCTACTTATCAATGGAAGACGAATTGATGCGCCGCTTTGGCTCTGACAATATGAAAGCCATGATGCAAAGACTTGGTATGGATGATACCCAGCCAATTCAAAGTAAAATGGTCTCCCGTGCTGTTGAATCTGCACAAAAACGGGTTGAAGGGAACAACTTCGATGCCCGTAAACAGCTTTTACAATATGACGATGTACTTCGTCAGCAGCGTGAAATTATTTACTCACAACGTGATGAAGTATTAGAATCTGAAGACCTGCGCGAGATCGTTCAAAAAATGATACTAAATTCGATTCAGCGTAATGTGGAGGTCCATGCCCCTCGCCATGAGGATGAGGAAGAATGGGATCTTCAAGCGATTATCGAATATGTGCAGGCCACCCTTCTTCATGAAGGTGATATGACGATAGATGACCTAAAAGGCAAAGAGCCGGAAGAGATGGTTGAAACGATTTTTGCAAAAGTCAGGGAGCGCTATGAGGAAAAAGAACAGATTCTGTTCCCTGAACAAATGCGTGAATTTGAGAAGGTTGTCACGCTAAGAGCGGTTGACTCTAAGTGGACGGACCATATCGACGCGATGGATCAGCTTCGTCAAGGAATTCATTTGCGTGCTTATGGACAAATTGATCCGCTTCGTGAATACCAGCATGAAGGTTTCGCGATGTTTGAAGCGATGATACAATCGATCGAAGATGAAACGGCGATGTATATCATGAAGGCAGAAATTCGCAATAACCTTGAGCGTCAAGAGGTGGCTAAAGGTCAAGCGGTGAACCCGAAGGAAGATGGCGAACCTGTTAAGCAGAAGCCAAAAGTGAAGCAGCTTGATGTGGGACGTAATGCCCCATGTATCTGCGGCAGCGGAAAGAAGTATAAGAACTGCTGTGGAGCGGGGAAATAATAAGAAAAGCGCAAGCGCCTTGGTCAGCCCCGACAAGCACAAGACGAGCCGGCCGAAAGGTTGCTCTTTAACCTTTTGGACGGATTGGCTTGTGACCTCGAGGGGCTAGGCGCTGGAGCTGGACAATTTTCGAAGTCAAAAACATTTATACTTTCTTATCTTTCAAGAAAAGTGCAAGGCGCCCGCCTATCGGCGACAAGCATAACACGAGCCGGCCGATAGGTTGCTTTTTAACCTATTGGACGGATTGGCTGTAGACCATGAGGACTTGGCGCTGGAGCTGGACACGCCTCTAAGATTTTTATTATTTCTTATATTTATTAGAGGCCAGCAATGTGGTGCTGGCCTCTTTGTTTTCTAAAACACCATCAATCCCCAATCTTTTTCGCAATTTATCCACAAACTTCAGAAAATATAATTAACTCCTGTGGTTAATGTGTATAACTATTCAGAATTTTGTGGATAAACATGATTATAAAGAGTTATCCCCATGTGGATAACTCTTTATTTCTTTTGAAAGTTTTAGTCTTCTCGTAAATTTGCTATTACAAAAACACTGCTCCAGTCACCCGGAGCAGTGTTTTTTATTATTGTGCCTCAATTAAGCCGTAGCGGCCATCTTTACGCTTGTAGACAACATTAGTACGGTTAGTATCTGAATTTGTAAAGACATAGAAGCTGTGGCCAAGCATGTTCATTTGCAGGATCGCTTCTTCACTGTCCATTGGTTTCAAATCAAAACGCTTCGTCCGGACTAATTCAAGATCTTCTTCAGCATAATCGTGAGTTTCAGGGCTTTCAGGTGCTGTAAACGTGAAAGATAGTTCCCCTTTTTCACGGAATTTACGGTTTACTTTTGTTTTATGTTTGCGTATTTGACGCTCAAGCTTGTCGGTGATTAAATCGATCGCCGCATACATATCAATGTTTGTTTCTTCAGCACGTAAGACTAATTGCTGCAGTGGAATAGTGACTTCTACTTTTGACGATTTATCTTGATTGAATCTTAGATTCACGTTTACCTTTGCATCAGGTGCTTCAGTAAAATAACGCTCTAATTTAGAAATTTTCTTTTCAACATACTCTCTAATTGCTGGAGTAACCTCAATGTTTTCGCCACGTACGTTGTATTTCATGTGGACTCCTCCTTTTGTTAAGGCTATGTAATTATAATTCTATTTTACCCTATGAGATTCCTGCTAAAACAGAACTAAAATTTTGTCGAATTATTGACAAAAACAATAAGGAAATAGTGACAATAGCGGTTACACTCGTTGACTTTAATAGGTTTTTTTTACTAAAATGAATAGTTATTCATATATTTATTGTATTATTTTGGAGGACAATTTGCCACTAGAACGCTTATTGAATACGTTACATTGATGTGAACAGGAATGGAGGATGTCAATTTTGGAACAAGAAAATAGAAAGTTGCTGGCCTGGCATGAGACCTTGGAATTACATGAGTTAGTGGCCTTTCAATCATTAGGATTAATGAAACTAAAAATGTCGATTAAAAAAGTAACGGATTCTGAGCTTAGAGAATTATACCGATTATGTATTCAAGATCTTGAAAAAAATCTAAATGAACTCTTAAAATATTATCCTTCGGCCCAAGGCTATCAAGCCCGGGAAGAGGAAGAGGTCCGCGAAGATATCGGCTTTTTTGCCGGTGACCTTTTAGCATTATCAAAGACAATGGTACGGAATCTTTCTGTTGCGATTACAGAAACAGCGACACCAGCTCTACGAAGAACCTTTACAAATCAGTTAATGGGAGCCATCCAAGGTCATGAGAGGGTATATAACTATATGCACAAGCATGGCTACTATCCTTCATACGATTTAGGGCGCCTGCTCGGCCATGACATTGAAAATGCTCAAAAGGCGCTAAGAATGAGATTCTAATTTTTTAGGGGCGACGGCGGGCTTTACCTTGCGATTGTCAAGGATTGGATGCTCGCTGCCCCCGCCATTTTTAAAAGCTTCGCAGCGTGTCTCAATGTCGAGCCAGTTGTGTAAATATCATCGACCAACAAAACCCTTTTTCCCTCTAATTCACAGTCGGGATCCACCTTAAAGACTTGGGGAATGTGGATTCTTTCTGCTCTTGATTTTTTCGATTGCTTTTCAGAATGGACCCGCGTAAGGAGTCCAGCTGACGGGAAGCCGGCAAGGGTTATCAATACAGTTGCCTGGTTAAAGCCGCGTTCATATAGGCGCTCTTCGCTTAAAGGAATTGGAACCAATAAATCTGGATTAATTTTTGTGATTTCCTTTTTAAGAAGTTCTGCAAAAATCTTTGCTAATACATAATCACCTCGGAATTTATAGGTGGCAATTAGTTCTTTTAAAAAATCATTATAGAGATAGAGAGAGTGATTTCTTTCAAGAAAACCCTGCCAATCAGGGTCCTCCTCCCATCGCGTGCAATCATGGCACAAATCACCATCACGGAATTGTTCATTTAAGTGGTGGAATGGACGATTGCAGATGCGGCAGGTTTCCCCATTAATTTTTTCCAGCTTTTCTTCACAAGTTGGGCAAAGGAGTTGTTCTTTTTCTCTAGAGAAAAGTGCAATCCATCCGATGTTCGGAGCTATAACATTGTGGCAATAGAGACAACGGTCTTGCTGAAAGATAGTCATTTGGCTGCCTCTTGTTTATCAAGCAGCCCTTTTTTAAGTCCTTCTAGGTTCATGGTGACAATCTGCCTTCTTGCTTTTAACATGTCTTCGGTTTTTCCATAATGAAAAAAGGTGACATTACCCGTGGGATGATCCTTGCTCCGACCTGCCCGGCCGGCAATTTGGACGAGGGCACTTTCGGTAAAAATAGTGTCCTCTGCTCCTACTACGGCTACGTCGATATTTGGAAAGGTAACACCCCGCTCAAGAATGGTAGTGGTGAGAAGCATAGGTATTTCTTTGTTCCGCATTTTTTGTACCTTGCTTTTTCGGTCAGGATCTTCGGCATGGACGGCCTCAATCTCGGGATGAATTTGCTGCAAGATTGATAGTGCCTTTTCCATCAGCGGGATATGAGGGAAAAAGACTAATATCTGTTTGTCCGCTTGGATTCGGGTTTTTATCCAACGTATTACATTTGCGGGAAGGTTCCCTTTTTTAAGCTGCTTTTGCCAGTTGCCACACCAATTGAATTCCGGGACAGGGAGCGGTTTACGGTGGAACCGGGCCGGAATGGTAGTGTATGCTCTTGTACCGGTTCGGCATTCCCTTTGCCAATTGGAATTAGGGGTGGCGGTTAGGTAAATCATGGCGGATGCTGGTTTTCTGGCCTGAACGGCAGCGTACTGGAGCGATTCTTCCACTGTATACGGAAAGGCGTCAACTTCATCTAATATGATGGCATCGAAGGCATGGTAAAAACGGAGGAGCTGGTGGGTAGTTGCGATGGTTAGAGGGGCAAAAAGGTGGCGGTCCTCACTCCCGCCGTATAGGGAGGCAATCGGGATATCGGGAAAAGCCGCTTTTAATCTTGGTGATAGTTCTAAGACGACATCTGTTCTTGGGGTGGCGATGCAGATTCTTTTTTTGGCCGCGAGTGCGGATTCGATTCCAGCAAATAGGACTTCCGTTTTCCCCGCCCCGCACACGGCCCAGACAAGGTGCTCCTGATTTTGGCGGATGGCCTCGACAACATGATCCGATGCCACTTTTTGACCCTCAGATAGTGTCCCTTGCCAGGCCATGATTTGGGCTGGGTTCTGAATTTCAGGGGCTGGGCCGCTCCAGCCAATGAGTGGGGTACATTCACTGATTCTGCCCATCATGAGACACTTTCGGCAATAAAGGCAGTTTTCCCCGCATCTCGCGCAAGGGTATGCGCCGAACCACTGCGGATCCTTGTTGCCACAGCGGACACAGCTGGATTGTTTTCCGTTTTTTTCGATTCCTTTTCGGTATGTAAGATAGCCATGTTGATAATGTTCTTGAATGTCAGGGAGTGGGAATGGGAGATCATCGAGAAGGAGCTGCTTGCCGGTAAGCCGCTGTTGAAGCTCTGGGTTGTAGGTGAATGAGGGGGTAAGCGGTGGATTCGGAATCATTAGGATTTGTGCGATTGGCAGGGAATCTTCTTTTGTTTTGCTTGGGATGATTAGGTTGTCTTTTTGAATAAAACGCATGGGGGTATCACCTTTCCTTTCGGATGGTTTCTTCTGTTATTAAGTAACTTTTGCTACCTGACCATTGATGATATAATCGCTTTTTGGTATGTCCGGTTGTGGGTAGTTTAAGGGATATTAGTACTTTTCGTGTGATGTCCGATGTCGGGAGATGAAGAATCGTCTGGCATTCGTGATTGGTGATGGTTGGTTTAATCAAGAGAAAGTAGTTATTGATTGCTTCGATATGGCCAGTTTTGAAGGGCTTGCTGCATTTTGGGCAAATCCAGGTTCCTCTTTGATAATTCATGGGGACGTGGGTACACGATGGACACTGGACTCCATAGTGAAGGTCTGTTTCGGTCAGGTCGTACTCTTTTAAGATATCTATGGGTTTTGGGTTATGTTTACTTAACAGGAAATGAGCTATTTCATTCAATTTTTCAGGTTGAATTCTTACCTGTTTGTATCGCTTTTCGGAGTCCTCAATTTTATTAAACAGGTCTCTTCCTTTACAAATTCTTGTTGTGTCTGTATTTGTACCGGTGGCTTTTAATATCGTCTTATTGGTGCTTTTGAAAAAAACAAGGTAATCAATCGGCAAGAAAATGAGCTTATGTTGGATTAGCCATCTAGCTAAAAGGGATTGGAGTCTGCGGCATTGGGTCCGCGGGTCCTCGAAGGATTCTTCTGTTCCGTCAAGGTTATTACGGATGAGCTGGTTAAAGACATGATCAAAGTACAAGGTTCCAATAATATTTTTGGCTTCGATGATTAGAATGTGGGTTTGGGAGATTAGTAGGGTGTCGATTTGGAAGTAGATGTCGTTAAGGTTAAGTTGAAGGTCGTGGAGGATTAGGTATTTTTCTTGTGGCAGTTCTTTTACGTAGTTGGCTAAGGCCAGTTCGCCCCAATATCCCGCCCATCTTTTGGCTAGGTCTTTTTCTAGAATAGGATACTTTGAGTGGCTGCGGTTTAAGTATTTTTTTAAGATCTCGGTCAAGATGAGTCTCTGGGGGAGAGTTAGTTCTTTTATTGCCAAGATATATCACTCCTTTTTTGTCTATAATTCTACATAAAATACAATTTTCCTACATGATTGATAAAATATTTTTGAGGATTTTTTTGAGGATTCCGTCTGTTTATGAATTTATTCCGCCGACTTTTTCATTTATTCCGCCAACTTTTTCATTTATTCCGCGTACTTCTCTCTTTTTTCCGTCGATCTTTCTATTATTTCCGCCATCTTACTTTTCAGTTACCTTTTTTAAATCCCTACCAGGGTTCCGTTTCCGCCATTTTGGGCCGGAATTCCGCCGACTTTTTCATTTATTCCGCGTACTTCTCTCTTTTTTCCGCCTATCTTTCTATTATTTCCGCCATCTTACTTTTCAGTTACCTTTTTTAAATCCCTACCAGGGCTCCGTTTCCGCCAGTTTGGGCCGGAATTCCGCCGGTTTTCTCTTTTATTCCGCCGACCTTCTAATTTATTCCACGCACTTCTTCCTTTTTTCCGCCGATATTCCCATTATTTCCGCCATCTTACTTTTCCGTTACCTTTTTTAAATCCCTACTAGGGCTCCGTTTCCGCCATTTTGGGCCGGAATTCCGCCGGTTTTCTCTTTTATTCCGCGCACTTCTTCCTTTTTTCCGCCGATATTCCCATTATTTCCGCCAACTTATTTTTCAGTTACATTTTTAAAATTCTGCTAAAACATAAAAAAAGCCATCCCGGCCCATAAACCGGTATGGCTGCAAAACTAAAACTCTATTTTTTCATCCAGCCCAGCCCCATCGCACCCTCACCAAGATGGGTACCAATAACCGCACCAAAATAACCGATCACGAACTCAACATTAGGGTACAGTGCACCCAACTCCTGCTGCCACTCCTCTGCCTCCGCCTCACGATTCGCATGAATAATGACAGCCCGGTATTCCCCGCCGCCTGACACCACTTCACCAAGTAAATCCATAATCCGTTTGATAGCCTTCTTCCGCGTCCGGATTTTTTCAAACGGAACAATAACCTTATCTTCAAAATGCAGCAGCGGCTTCACCTGCAGAAGGCTGCCAATAAAGGCTTGGGCGCTCGACAGCCGTCCGCCCCTCTGAAGATTCAACAAATCATCTACCATAAAATAAGCATCGGCCGTTTTCTTTAGCTCGTCCAATCGATTCATAATTGCTTCAGCCGATTCCCCGCGGCCCGCCATCGCGGCAGCCTCTAGCGCATAAAACCCCTGAACCATGCAGCTGATCTCAGAATCAAACGGATAAACCTTAATTCCCTCCACCATACAGCCAGCGGTAACCGCCCCTTGATACGTGCCGCTAATGCCGCTTGATAAATGAATGCTAATAACCGCATCATAGTCAGCTGCCAATTCTTCAAACAACTCCACAAATTTCCCAATCGGGGGCTGAGAGGTCGTCGGCAGTTTTTTTGTTTTTATCTCTTCATAAAACGCATTTGCGGTTAAGTCGATTTCTTCCTGATAGACTTCCGTTTCGAAAATGACGTTTAAGGGAATCATATGTATAGTTAATTCTTCTCGTAACTGTTTCGGTATGTACGCGGTGCTATCCGTGACAATTGCCGTTTTCATAAAAGTGTACCATCCTTGTCTCTTGAACTAAGCTTTATTTTATATGAAACCACAAAAAAAGAACACACCGATTGAAGGCGTGCTCCTTAACAAATCTATCTTACTTCTACCCAGCCATTTTTAATGGCAGACACAACTGCCTGGGTCCGGTCATTTACGTTCATTTTTTGTAAAATATTACTTACATGATTTTTAACTGTTTTTTCACTGATGAATAAAGATTCACCAATACCGCGGTTGCTTTTACCATCGGCAAGCATTTGTAATACTTCACACTCACGGCGGGTTAACAAATGCAATGGACGGCGGATTTCAAGCGTTGGCACATAGCCGCCTCCAGTATGTCCTACTGTTGCTGCCAGCTTACGGTATTCGTTAACGAGGTTGTGGGTCACTTTTGGATGTAAGTAAGAACCGCCATCAGCCACTACACGAACCGCCTCAATAAGAGCGTCGGCATCCATTTCTTTTAACAAGTAGCCGCATGCTCCAGTTTTTAAAGCATGGGTCACATAGTTTTCGTCATCATGAATCGATAAAATAATGACTTTGGTGTTTGGGTATTTTTCAATCAGCTCACGGGTTGCCTCGACACCATTCATTCCCGGCATATTGATATCCATAATTACCACATCAGGCTGGTACTGCTCCACCAGTCCTAAAGCATCGCTGCCGTCATCGCCTTCAGCCACAACTTGGAACGACTTTTCGAATTCTAGTATTCTCTTCACACCTTCTCTGAATAGTTGGTGATCATCAATAATAGCAATTTTGGTTATCATTTGGATTTCCCCCTTATTACAATTTTATCATTTGCCGCAAGAATTTCTTTAGTTAATTAATGGAACACGGATTAAAACCGATGTTCCTTTACCAATTTTTGAATCATAGGTAATTTCGCCTTCAAGCAGGTCGACACGCTCTCTCATCCCAATCATCCCAAAAGATTCAGGTTTCTTAATCGATGGATCAAATCCAACACCATTATCCTTAATGAGGACGGTGACGGCATCTTTGGTAATTTCCAATCTGACTTTGATTTCGCAGGCGTTGGCATGCTTGAGCGCATTTTGCACAGACTCTTGGATCATCCGGAACAATGCGACTTCATACTTAGTTGGAAGGCGGCGCTCCAGACCAATATTCACAAATTCAATCCTCGAGTGGTTATGATATTCTTCAATAGTTTTTAAATATTTTCTGAGAGTAGGGACAAGACCTAAATCATCAAGTGCCATTGGACGAAGATCATAAATAATTCTCCGCACCTCATAAAGCGCGGCACGGACCATTTTTTTATAACTGTGCACTTCAGCAAACGCCTCTTCCGGACCTTTGTCCCTGTACACACGTTCAATCAAATCAGATCTCATAATGACATTGGCCAGCATCTGGGCGGGTCCATCGTGAATCTCCCGGGACAACCGTTTTCGCTCTTCTTCCTGGGCTTCGATAATTTTTAGACCAAAATCTTGTTTGGCCTTCGCGGTTTCGATAACTTCCCCTACTTGTTTCAAATCGCTTGTTAAGTAATTCATCACAACAGAAATTTGGGAAATAAGCTGGTCGGCACGGTCAATTGTGTCATCTAACCCAATCAATCTGCGTTCCAAATCGTCTCTTTTTTCCAAAAGCTGTTTCTTATACTGCCAATTGATAGAGAGGTCCATTTGGAGCTGGTGAGCTTTTTCGTAGGCCTCACGAACTTCCTCTTCTGTGTAATTCTTAAAATTCATACTCACTTCTGAGAGCATAAGCCGTGCTTGGTGAACCTGTTCTTCTAGCTGGTTCCCCTCTTCGATGAGGTTAACCATCATTTCCTTAATATTTCGGAGTTCAGTTGTCATACTTTCGTAATCTTGACGGCATTGCTCGCCAATTCGAAAAATATCACTTTTACTGTTTGTAACCCGATCAATCATTTCTTCACGAATTTCATCAATAGACTTCGTATTCACTTTTTTAAGTTTCATTTCATTCCCTCCAGGGCTTTCCCTTTAGGCCTTTAACACTTATTTTACATTGAATGTACGTATTTAGCGAACCATAACACTCATATTGACCTTCTACTGGGGTGAAAGTAATATAATAATAGTGTTACATTCTCTTTAAGAAGACGTATTGAACTATTACTATTATATCATTCGAACGTTACCATCATATTAAAGGTATATTACAACAATATTTTTTAAAAATGAAAGGAGACTACTATGCTGCCTCGTTATCTTACTGTTAAACAGACAGGCGAACACGAGATTGCCATCCAAAGATCCCGATTTATTGCCCATTTAAAACGCGTTGAAACCGAAACGGAAGCGCAAGAGTTCATACAAACCATTAAGAAGCAGCATTGGGATGCTACTCATAATTGCTCAGCCTACTTGATTGGCGAGCAC
Organism: Neobacillus cucumis; assembly: GCF_023715505.1. Next base: position 114,613 of record NZ_JAMBOH010000013.1, read on the forward strand.
GACCAAATCCAAAAAGCTAACGATGACGGTGAACCAAGCGGGACAGCCGGGGTACCGATTCTTGAGGTTTTAAAAAAACGAAAGTTAAAGGACACGGTCGTTGTTGTTACCCGCTACTTTGGCGGCATTAAATTGGGAGCCGGCGGTCTTATCCGTGCTTACGGCAAAGCCACTTCAGAAGGACTTGAGGCTGTGGGCATTGTTGAAAGAAGACTTTCCCGAATCATCCATGTGAAATTTGATTATACCTGGCTTGGGAAAATTGAAAAAGAATTGCGTGCCGCTGATTATAAAATAAAAGAAATTCATTACTTAGATACTGTCGAGGTTGAAACATATGTAGACGAAGGTCAGGTCCAAGCCTTCAAGCTATGGATGACCGAACTGACCAACGGCCAATGCACACTCGAATCAGGAAATAATGTTTATCTCGAAGAAGATCTGATCAGGTAAATAGTATTATCTTAATGTCGATTATATTCTGATTCACTATAAGGCACAATTGGGAAATTTTCTATAACCAAGCGTATTTAATTAGAACAGACAATTATTAACGAGAATATAAGACATAAGAAAGGACTCCCTTTGCCTTATGTCTTATATTTTTTTCACTTTTTTCAAGAAATAACGACAGTCTGTTGTACTCCAATCTGGGTTATTGACAAAATTTAAATACATTAATTCTACTAAAATAAATGATTGAATTAACTTATGGGAATGGTAAAATTAAATACGGTAAACTATTTTATGGTATTTCTATTTTCTAATAAGGAGACTTATATGATCCAAACAAGAATAAATCAGAAAAAAAGAAGAAGGTTCAGGCTAAAAAGATTTTTACTATTTGTTTTAATAGTTATGGTTCTCCCGACCGCATTTTACTTTGGATTTGTTTCGTATAAAACATATAAAGCCACAGCAAAAACTTACTCCCAGCTAGAAAGGGGCAGTCATTCCGACTTAAGGGATAAAGAAGTTACCATTAGTAAGGATCCTATCTCCATTTTATTAATAGGTTTAGAGAATTATAGTACAAACTATAAAGGCGGACATACTGATTCCTTAATGGTAGCCACTTTTAATCCTGAACTAAAAACAATGAAGTTGGTTAGTATTCCGAGAGATACCTATGTATATATTGACAAAAAAGGGAGAAAAGATAAAATCACCCATGCATATGGTGTTGGTGGTGCTGATGAAACCATTAAAGCGGTTGAAACCTTGTTGGATATTCCTATAGACTATTATGTTCAAGTAAACTTTAAGGGCTTTAAAGATGTTGTTAATGAACTTGGCGGGGTAAAAGTGAATGTACCATTTGATTTTTATGAACACTCTGACTCGACAGGCAAAAATATCTACTTTGAAAAAGGTCCTGCAAAATTAAATGGAGAAAAGGCCTTAGCTTATGCAAGAATGAGGAAACAAGATCCCCGAGGTGATTTTGGAAGAAATGACAGACAAAAAGAACTTATAAAAGCTATATTGGATAAAGCTTCTTCACCAAATAATGTATTAAAGATAGATAAGATAGCTGAACGTTTAGAAAAGAATATTACTACGAACCTTACAATGAGTCAACCACTTTACTTTTTTAAAAAATACAAGGGGTTTCCTTCTAAAAATATAGAGACCCTTAAAATTGCAGGCACAGATGATTATATCAATGATATCTATTACTTTATCCCTTCTGAAGAAAGCCTATCAGAGGTTCAAAAGCAGTTACAAACACATTTAGAATACAAGAAAGCGGAAAATAAAGAATAAAAAAAAACCTCCAAAGCAGGCTAACTTTGGAGGTTTTTTTATTCATAAATTGTCCAATTTAAATTGAATAAATTTTTTGTTCAATGGTAATAATAAAAAAGAAAATGCATGTAATATGCATTTTCCTTTTTATTAATGCTTGCCAGATAGTTTCCGGTACATTTTTAAGAAAGCTTTATTTCGTTCACTTACAATACCAACCAGTTCGGCGATAATGTGTATGATGATGAACAAAACGACTAAAACAATTAAAGCTACCCATAATGTAACGGACTCTAAAAGAATGGCTGCAACACTAAATAATATCCCAAAACAATAAATGATTAATACTGTGTTTCTATGTGATAACCCTAATTCCATAATCCGATGGTGAAGATGGGACTTATCTGGTGCACCGATGGGCTGTCGATTCATAATTCTTCTAATTATGGCAAAGGTGGTATCAAAAACTGGTACACCTAAGATAATTACTGGAATAATGATACTAAATAAGGTTACACTTTTATATAGCCCCAATAGGGACATAATCGAAATGCAGTAACCTAAAAACAACGCACCTGTATCTCCCATAAATATTTTTGCCGGGTGAAAGTTGTAAAACAGAAAAGCAAGTGTACTTCCTAGTACAATAAGAGCTATGGTTAATATTAATCCTTTGCCAGAAAGAGCAGCAAGAAGACCTAAAGATGCGATACCAATTGAAGAAATTCCTGCGGCTAAACCATCTAGACCATCAATTAAATTAATAGCATTTGTTATTCCAACTATCCAAAATATTGTTAAGGGATAGGAGAATAACCCCAAATCCATTCGGTCAACAACAAATGGAATCGTTAAAAAATCTACTTTTAATCCCGAGCTGACAATTAAAAGAGCCACAAGAAGCTGTCCAGCAAATTTTACTTTTGCCGACAATTCATATAAATCATCAAGAATTCCGATGATGATAATTAACACTGCCCCCACAGAAATCGTTAATATACGCTGGGAGTATAATCCGGAAACGAAATAACCTACAAAAACACCGATAAAAATAGCGAGTCCACCCAAACGCGGCATAATTTTTTGGTGTACTTTTCTCTTGTTTGGTTTATCTGTTGCTCCAATTTTTATCGCAAGCTTCATTACAAATGGAGTAGCTATAAGCACAGTAACGAACGAAGCTACAAAAGCTAGGATGTTTTGTAGATTAAACATTTATGAAATCTCCTTTATAGGTAGGATTATTTATATTTTTAACTACATGGAAAATTTAATACAAAGAAAAAAACACATGTTTTGGATTTATTACCCTTATACTTTCATTCAAAACCACGTTTATTGTATCACTTTATTTCATTGATGACTAGGGAAAAATGTTTACCGAAGTTAACATTAACAGGAAAAGTGTCGAAATTAGGATTCTTTTGTTGAACAAAATAAAAAAATCCCTCTCTAAAGAAAGGGATTAAGATTTTTTAATTGCGTGATATGCATAACCAGTAAATGAAATAATCGACTTTAGCAGCGAAAGCTTTTCAATTTGTCTATATACCTGCCAATTTCTTTTCGCCGCCTTTAATTTATTGCTTGAAATCGATCCTTCTACCTTCCGATAGTAAGCCAATGCTTCATCTAAACCATAGGCAATATACCCACGTTTTAATATATCCAGCCATAAGACAAAGTCTTGTCTAGTCCTAATGTTTACCATTTCGATTCTGCCGATCATTTCTTTATTTAAAACAACGGTTAGGCAGCCGATAATTGTATTTCTAAGTAATCCATTATAATCAATGGATTCAGGAACATGAACTATTTTACCTGTCCGAGTACCATCCTCTTTCATAATTTCATATCCAGTAAAGGCGAACGGTAAATTCCTCTCTTCCATAAATTTAATTTGCTTAGTTAACTTTTCGGGGTGCCAGAGATCATCACTATCTAGAAAAGCAATATATTTTCCATTTGCAGCCTTAATTGCAGTATTTCTAGCAATCGCTGCACCACTATTGGTAGGAAGGTTAAGTAATCGAATTCGTTTATCAGAAACTGCAAACTCGTTGATAATCTTTACACTATTATCTGGTGATTGATCATTGACTAGAATCATTTCCCAATTTTTATACGTTTGTTCCTGTGCCGACTGAATTGTTTCGGCAATAAATTTTTCTGCTTTATAAACAGGAGTTATTATTGAAACTAGTGGTTGAGAACACAATATTCCCACCTCCTACTTATTTTCATTAATATTAAATTTTTAGCATCTATGTTCAGGTTAATTCCTTCGCATATTAACTTCTTCTTTCATCTATTGGCATTACGAATGATTACGGTAGTTCAATTGCTCTTTTATCGCAGAATAATAAAAATTTAACGGACGATCTAATTCCTTAAATTTTTTCACAAACAAAGCAGTTAACATCAAAAATCCAATATAGGGTCCAAAAATTTCCTTAAATAGTGGTCCCTTGCTTTGAAAAGCTTTTAGATTGAGCCTAGACTCCTTTGAAGGTTTTGCATGGTATACAATTACTTGATTTATGTAGGATATGGTATATTCTTTTCTTAATAATTGACTTAATAGAATATTTTCCTCACCGCTAGGATATTTAGCCCCTAATCCAAATTCCTCATTAAAGACTAAATCTTCCGTTTTTATTCTATCCAAACGAATAAAAATTTCTATGGATGATTTTTGAAATATTTGCCTGAAATTTAATTTTTCATTCGAAAAATCAGAGTACATTTTATAATATTGGTTCAAATTCGGATCAAAAATTTGAAAGCAAATAACATCACTTTTGGAATGGTTTTCCTGGAAGACATTTATCACAGATTCAAAAGCATTATCAGGGTACCAGCAGTCATCATCAGAAAAAGTGACAATGTCACCTGTAATAAATGGTATAGCGGCATTCCTAGCTTTCGAAAGACCCTTCTGACTTAATTTTACATGTTTAATAAATAGATTATCATTAAATGGTTCTATATTCCTTTCAACCATAGAATGATTATCCTGAGATACAACAATAATCTGAAGATTTTTATACGTTTGATTCTTAAGGCTTTCTAATAACCTAACGAGTTCTTTTTCCCTTGTACCAAGTGTCGGAATTATTATACTAAGATTCAAAGCCCGATCTCACCTCATTATCTCTTTATGTGAAAAGACTTAATATGCATTATAGCAGATACATGTTATTAATAAAAACTTTCCAAGTTAAAACTATTAAACAAAATTTCCAAAGACCTAGTTAAATATTCCCCTAAATTTCACTGCAGTTCATACAGGTTAAAGCTTTTCTTACTTAGAGGACCCATACACTGGATGTTCCTTCACTTAAATCTTCTGCATGATTTTCCTAAATTGAAAAAAAGGGTCGACCTAAAAGTAAGAACTTTTAAGCCAACCCTTTTTAAAGGAAATGAAAATTAATTTCTGCCAATTTCAGCGATATAATTTTCTGATCCAATCCCAACCCAGGCCATGGTATTACTAGAAGGAACATAAACTTGATACCATAAACCAGTAGAATCTTTAACATAATTATTAGTTGAGTCAAGAACAGCTCTGAGATAAGTACCATTGTCTAAATTGCCAATAATGGTGCCCCCAGGAGTACTGCGTATGTTTAATTTACCACCCGACTGAATATTTTGAACCTGAAGCAAGTTATTGACATTTACATAATTTGCTGATATCCAGCCAACCGTTCCATTTACCGATACCTTATACCACCCATTTTGATATCCCAATACCGTTATATTCGTGTTGGCTGATAAAGTGGTGATAATAGAATCAGACGTCGATGGGCCAGTTCTTAAATTCACTGATCCGGTTGTATTACCAATAATATTATCTGGATAAACTACCAAGGTAGAATTCGGTATATCTCTACCTGGCGTAGGAGGTGGAGTATTACTTTCAGGCAATACCGTTGCATTAGTATAGTCTGCAGAATTATATGCCAGCATCTTGTTCATCAATCCAGATATTTTTTCTGCCCAATCAAGATCTGTTGCGTACCTCACATTCATACCTTTTAAATTTGGTGCCCCAGAGTACCATTTACCATCGCTATTCAGGTAGTTTTCCCTTACATACCATGCGACATAATCAATAGATTCGCTAAAGGATGGGAAATAGTAAGCTGAATCAAATGGTGAACTATCATATGCCCCAAATCCAAAAAGATTATGCTTTCAGTGGCTAGTCTCGAACGGCCCCAATTACTTTCAACAAGTGAATGTGCTGCCATATATAGTGCGTTTACACCATATTTATTTTGTGCATTAATAAAAGACTGCCCATAACCAATTAAAGGACTATCCGGAACTACGGACTTGATATAGCTATCAATTGTACCTGCTGTTACATATGATGCAAACCTTAGGTCTAACGATTTATACGGTGGAATAAAGGTTCCAACATAATTATCAGAAGTTGCAGTCCGCAAGTAAAACTTATCAGCAGGATCTTTTACGTACACATTCCCTTCTTTTAAGAAGGCTGGCGAAGGACCAACGTAGATTGTAGCAGTTACACTCCCCGGTTCACCCAAATAATGATAAAGTGTTCCGCTTTTGACCTGATAAAAATCCGGTCCATATGGAGCAGGACGCGCCGCCACTCTAAATCCTGTATCTTGGTCAAGTGTTAAGTTAAAGCGTGCGTTAGAGACATTTTCAAAATACTCAACAATTATTTCATGATATCCTTCAGTCAGTGAAAAACTTGCTGATTTTGCTGTCCCATTAGCTTCCGCACCATACCAGGCATCTACGACCAGCTTTCCATCAACCCATATTTTTGCCCCATCATCAAAGAAAGCATTTAAAACATAATTACCAGCTTTATAATATGCTTTTTTCTTAAAACGTGCTGAAAATTCATCACTAGGAATCATGGGGCTTGGGGATTGATCTTTCCAATCAAAATTCAAATCATTGATTTTTGTAGTAGAGTTCTTTCCGCCAATTACAACAGCATTTCCGGTTAATGATTTGTTTGGATAAATAAATCCGACCCATTGATCAGTATAGTAATCGGAACTAAACGGTTCCAAAGCAAAACTAATACTGCTATCTCCCGTATTTTCATAATACTCAATATCAATCCAATGAATATTTTCCTGACCGGCTGGAACATTACTGCGGTTTTTAATATTTACTAGAACAGCATCTTCGTCTACCGAACCTTTCGTCCAGCGGTTTAATACTAGCTCACCATCAACGTAAACCTTTACACCATCGTCAGCATTTGTTCGGATGATGTAATCCCCGGCATTAATCCGAGAAGAAGTTGAATATTTGGCACTGAATTGATCGGAATTTACTTTTCCCGGAATCGGGCTTCCAGTAGCATTATTTTCACTAAATTGGCCATTTACAGATGGTATTACTTTTGAATCAATAGGTGGTCCATCTAAGGAAGTATTATTATAGTAATAAGCTACCCATGAATTAAACGGCACAATATTTGAGAAAATAGATGCTTTTCCAGCGTCCTCATAATAATTTGTTTCGATATTATGGTATCCAGTAGAAGCGTTTAGCCATAATGCTCTATCTGTTTGACCATCAGAAGCAGACATACGGTCAATAAGGGTTTGTCCATCGACGTTAACTTTTATGCCATCATCCGCCAGCGTCTGAATAAAATAATTCCCGGCACTAAAATTAGCGGATTGATCAAAAAGCATCTTAAAGTTATCAACAGGAATGTCTTCAGATGGACTTCCAGTTCCCCAATTGTAATGAACTTGAGGGGAGGCGTTAAGGAAAAGGTTATTGTCCACTTGCTCATAATTCAATTCTGCATATGCAGTACCACTATTTTCGTAATATTGAACTTCAATCTGATGCAGACCGCTGGTTAGATTTACAAGTCCATAACGAATGTTTCCTGAACTATTAATCCATGAATCTATTATAGGAACCCCGTCAACTAGCAATCTGACACCATCATCTGCCTTTAATTTAAAAAGGTATTTTCCAGGTACGGGGATGTCTAGTTGTTTTTTGAATTTGGCTGCGAACATGTCTGCAGGAATCGATTGCTGTGGAGTGCCATTTCCCCAATCAAACCGTAATTCAGGAATAGGCTTAGCAGAATTTTTACCGCCTAATATAATCGGATTACCTGTGAAATCCAAATTTGGATAGATCTCAGCAAGCCAGCCATTTTCATCGTATGAAGTATTATATGGTTCAATAAAAAAATCTACTAAACTTGCGCCTGTGGCATCATAATAATCGACCTGAATCCAATGGATTTCCTTTTCGCTAGCAGGAACATTTTCTCGATCTTTAACCTCAAGTTTAATAGCCTCTTCCGTCTTACCATCATTCGCCTTCCATTTATCTATGACAAGCTTACCGTCCACATAGATTCTCATCCCATCGTCAGATCGACTGCGCAAAATATATTGACCTGCAGTTAAGCGTTTGGCCGTTGTATATTTCGCCGAGAAGTTGTCTTTCGGTATTCCGGATGCAGGACTATTGATGCCAATATTCTCAGTCAATTTCTTCAATGAACCAACTGGTGAAATTATTTTGGCTGCAGTTGGATTTCCTTGTAAATTATTATTAGGATAATAATAAGCTAGCCAATGATCCAAAGGGACGATATCTGAATAAACAAAAGCTTGACCGGTCCCTTCATAATAGTGGGTCTTTACGGTATGTGGCCCTTGATTTACGTTTAACCATAATGCTTGGTTAATAGATCCATTGGAAGGTGTCCATCTGTTTATTTTCGAATTATTATCGATTTCAACTTTCACACCATCATCAGCTATGGTTTGTAAAAAGTAATCCCCTGCTTGATAATCCCTTGATTGATCAAAAGTCGCAGAAAAGTAATCTTTTGAAATATTTGCCGGGTTTCCGTATCCCCAATTATAGTGAACTGTATTTGTTTTCACATTTAATACAGAATTCGGGGTTTGAAAATAATTGAGCTTTAATTTAGCAAGACCAGTATTTTCATAATACTCAACTTTTACTTTATGAATACCCTCTGAAAGAAGGACTTTCCCCTCTTTAAGAACTGCTGATCCCGGGCCCCAAGAATTGAGTACCAGTTTGTCATCCACAAAAATTCTAAAACCATCATCACTATACGTTTGAAATGTATAATAGCCTTTATGAAAGAAATCAGACTTTGTAAACCTAGCGGTATAACGATCATTTGGAATTAACGGATGAGGAGAATGGGAACCCCAATCAAAATTCAAACTCGAAAATTGCTTCGCAGAGTTGGTACCTCCCAAAATAATAGGAGACCCATTAAAATTAAGGTTTGGGTAAATTTCACCTACCCAAGTATTTTCGTAAGTATGATATGGCTCCACAAAAAAATCAAGCTGACTGCCGCCTGATCCGTCATAATAGTCTACGTCAATCCAATGGACGTCCTTTTCCCCCGGAGCGGCATTTACTCTATCATTAATATCAAGCTTTACCGCATCTTCGGTTTTAGCATCACTGGGTTTCCAATGATCCAAGACAAGTTTTCCGTCTAAATAAACTCTAATTCCATCATCTGACCGGCTGCGAAATATATATTGCCCCGCAGGCAACCTTTTTGCGGTTGAATATTTTGCAGAAAAATTATCTTTTGGTATGCCTGAGACAGGGCTGCTTAAACCAAGATTTTGAGTTAATCGTTTTAATTTCCCAGATGGTGCAATAACCTTTGCCGCCGTTGGAATTCCTTGCAAGTTGTTATTGGGATAATAGTAGGCTAGCCAATGATCAAAGGGAACAATATCAGAATATAAGGCTGCTTGTCCCCCGCCTTCATAGTATTCTGTTTTTACAGAATGCGCACCCTCACTAACATTTAGCCATAGTGAACGATCAACTGTACCAGATGTTGAAGCCCAGCGATTAATTTTATAATTTCCATCTGTAATGACTCTTACTCCATCACTAGCAAGTGTTTGGATAAAATAGTCACCAGCACTATAAGTACCTGATTGATCAAATAATCCTCTAAAATTATCTTTAGGGACATTATTTGCTGGACTGCCGTAACCCCAATTATAATGAACGGTGTTTGTTTTTTGAGTATAATCAAACCCAGCTGCTTTAACACATGGTGAGAAATATAGCAATGAACAAGCAGTAATTCCTGTGGCGATAATTGTATTAAGTTTTAAAGACCTCAATATTATAAAAAAACTCCTTTCCTATAAAATTATTTAACTATCATTTTTCAAAATGTTACCAAGGTAATATTATCATAATTACCGACAAAATCTAACAATTTCTTACAATATTTTATTGGAAATAGGCTGATAGTTCGAGAAAAAGACAGATAATTTTTAGAACATAAAGTATTTATTAGTAATTTTCTATATCTCTCATTATCAAAATCCGTATATGTATTATTTATTATCATGAAAGGAAACCATATAAATGTTTACCTTGATTTGTGTTTGATGTATTCTTTTAATGATTTAAATTTTATCGAATAAAGAAGGTGTATAGATTTTGAAAAAAAACAGCATCATCGGCAATGCTTTTTACCTGTTTTTAGGAAATGTTCTGGTACGGTTCTTAACAGCTGCCTCTACTATATTAATTGCCCGTTACTTGGGTGCGGAGGATTATGGGGTTTTAAGTATTGCTTTAGCATATGCATCTGTTGCTGCATATTTTACCGATTTAGGGCTTACTCATACTCTTATCAGGGAAGGAACAAAGGAACATTCTTCTATCCCTATTTTGATGAGCAGCTTTTTTAGAGTTCGTATTATTCTTTCGCTAGTAACTATTTTATTTTCTATTTTAATAATAGAGTTTCTTTACCACGATGATTACCTGAAAGAGGTATTATATATAGTCCTTATTCCTACTATAATGGGAGCGGCACTTCAAGGTGTGGGAGCTGTTTATTATCAATTAATTGAAAAAATGCACATAACTGCAATCATAAGAACAATTGCAGGATTGACTACAGCCATTGCCTTAATAGCTGGTATGATATTTAAGTGGCCTTTACTTTTTATTGCCCCTGTTTATGGTTTAGCCAATGTTTTGGCAGGGTTATTTTCCATTTTTATTGTAATAAAATATGTAAATATCTTTAAAGGGTGGAACAAATCGATTTTAGACGGGCTGTTTAGCTTTACTATAAGCGGTCTTACAATTATGCTTTTACCTCAAATCGGCCCCATTGTTATTGAGAAAGCTTCTGGACTAAAAGAAGCTGGCTTTTTCTCAGCAGCCTACCGGATACCGTCCCTGCTATATCAAATACCAGGTGTTGTGGCTGCCGCCTTTTATCCTGTTCTTTTTAGGCTTGGCAATAACCAAGAATTTGACAAACACTTAGAATTAAATACACGACAATTAAAAATAATGTCCTTTTTAGGGATATCGATGGCAATACCGTTTTTATTCTTTAGTAAATGGTGGATTCACTTTCTTTTCGGGGCTAAATGGGAACAATCAGCAACTCCCTTATCAATACTTGCTTTAATGGTTGTTTTACAATCCTTTAACTACCCAATGGCGGATTCCCTAACCACAAAAGGTAAGCAAAAAACTAGAACGATCATTCAGTTATTCGCTTTGATTTTAGGCATAGTTTTATATTATACTCTAAGTTCAAAATTAGGGAGTACTGGGGGAGCACTAGCCGCTGTTTTAATCGAAGGAATTTTATTTACATGTTTCTCACTTTTTCAAAAGAACAGCCTTAGATTGTTGTGGAATGGCGGGGCAAAAGTTTTGGCTTCATTCTTCATTGTCTGCCTGCTGTATTGGTTGACTCGATCATTTATACATCCATTAATCGGAAGCATTGGATTGGATATAATATTTATTGTATTCATTTTATTAATTGATTCAGAAATCAAAAAGTTTTTATTCGATAAAGTCATTTCCAAATTAGTAAAAAAATGAGGGGTTATGTTGAAAGTATCTGTTATCATACCTACATATAATGTAGAGAACTATATAACGAAATGTTTGGAATCAGTTCTAAACCAGACATTTGAAAATATCGAAGTAATTGTAATAGATGATGTCTCAAGTGATAAAACGGTAGAAATGGTTAAAGCTTTTTCAAAAAAAGATGCTCGGATTAAGTTACTTGAAAATCAAAAAAACAGCGGCCCTTCTTATACTAGAAATAAGGGAATTAAAGCTGCAACGGGAGACTTTATTGCTTTTTTAGATAGTGATGACTGGTGGCATCATGAAAGACTTAGCATGATGACTAAGGCTGCAATTCAATTGAACGCAGAAATGATCTGTGACAATCAATATTTAATTGATGATAATAGTGTAACACCATGGGGAACTATCTTTCAAAATGGTAATGTTCATATTACAGAGCCTACTCGGTTTTCAGCCGCAGATTTTATCAATAAAAATTTAGGCTTGAAACCATTAATTAAAAGGTCATTTCTTAAAAAGAATCACATTCTTTTTGAGGAAGGGTTAAGATATGGCGAAGACTACTTATTGTTTCTAAACTGTCTTATGAACGGAGCAAATGCATTTTTATTACCCGAGGCATATTATTTTTATCGTGCAAGAGAAGGCTCTCTTGTAACAAATAATATGAAGCTTCTAAACCAAACGTTATCTACTACTAAAGAACTATTATTAGAACCTTTCTATACAAAAGATCCCCGGGTAAAGGAAGCGCTGGAAAATAGAAAGAAAAATATTCAAGAAGCTATTAAATATTATCAATTTATGCAGCCAATTAAAGAAGGAAACATTGCAAAGGGTGTATTTCAATTAGCGAAATCACCGAGTATTTTCCTAATTTTCGGCAGAAGACTGCCAAAAATTTTCAAAAATAGAGTACTGAGAAAGATACTGAAATAAGGTGATATCAGTGAAAAGTAAATTGGCTTTCCTTCTTCCTTCATTTGAGGAAGGCGGGGTAGAAAAGGTGACTATTAACCTTGCTTATGGCTTAAGAAGTATGGGGTATGATGTTGAATTTGTTGTTTTTAAGAAACAAGGGGCTTTCCTTTCAGAGGTTGAAAAAGAATTTACCATTCATGAACTAAAGATAAACCGATCCTCCGAGAGTATTTTTAAATTAGTTACGTACTTTAAACAAAACAGACCGGATTTTTTCATTTCTGCTAAACATTATATTAATACTAATGTATTAATTGCTAAATTACTCTCACGCACAAAAACAAAGATTATTGTTTCAGGTCACGGGATGTTCTTTAAACGTAGAGGTCTACTGCCATTTTTAATGAAAGTAACATACACTAAAGCAGATGCAATCGTGGCTGTTTCAAACGGAGTGGGCAAAAATATTAGCGAAATTACTAATATTTCTGCTGATAAGATTACTGTTATTCATAATCCTGTTATTAGTGAAGAGTTCATTCAAACCTATCAGCAAACAAATGCTTATGTGAAACCCGATGGTTATAAATTAATTCTCTCTATTGGCAGGCTATCTCCTGAAAAGGATTATACTACCCTTATAAAAGCATTTCACAAGGTCCGAGAGCACCATCCAGTTAAATTAATGATTGTTGGTGAAGGCCCTGAAAGGGATAAACTCCAAGAAACAATAAACGAATTAAATCTTAACGAGGATGTAGCACTCCCTGGTTTTAAAAAGAACCCTATTGGTTATCTAAAAGCGGCAGATCTCTTTGTTCTATCTTCGTTGACCGAGGGTTTGCCAACTGTATTAATTGAATCGCTCTATTGTAAGACACCAATTGTTTCAACTGATTGCCCTAGTGGACCGGATGAGATATTATGTAACGGAGAATATGGAAAACTAACTCCTGTGGGTGATGCAGGACAACTTGCGGAAGCGATCGAGCACTCGCTTTTGCAAGCAGAAACCGATGTCACTCGACTTCGTGATCGAGCCCTTGATTTCACAAGTGAGAAAGCGACCAAGAAGTACGATCTGCTAATAAACAGTTTAATGTAAAAAAAAGAGGGAAATTCCCCTCTTTTTTTATTTATAGATTATTTTTTTATCATCATTATCTCAGTTAAATTCCCATCCTTAATGGTGTATTGGATTTTAAAATCTCCAAATTCAGTTGGTTCTAGATTTTTCAAATCATGTGCCTTTTTAAACGTATCAATCGGTAAGTAAACAGGCATTTTTATTACTCTAACCTTTTCTGTCTCATCTATCCCCAAATAAAGGCTATATTGTTTATAATAAAAAAATGCTTTAATATCATTTTTACCCTCAAAAACATAGTTTGGTTCTCCAAATCTTCTTGTTAAATCATTCTTACTCGTCTCAATGGGAATAGGAACACCTTCGATCAGTCCTAATTTAAGGTAATCATAAAATTTATTTGACAATGCCTTGTTATTATTAACGTCTAAATCAAGATTAAAGGTAAGAAACTCGGAGCTCTTTAAAATTTCCTCATCGGACTTAGATTCTTCATCTAAGACTGACTTTCCGTTAATTAATTCATCTAAGGAAACCGTATTATTCGCTACGGTTATTTTAGTAATTTGATTTTCTCCCATATTCAAGACTACTTTTTGATTATCCCTATTAAAAAATATGACCGAATTACCAGGATCCTTCTTTTTATACTCAAATAAATCCAAGTCATAGAATTGTTCCAACAGTTGGTCTTTAAACATTCCTACTTTAATTTTTCCGAGTACTTTATAATCCGGATTAGTTGTTTCTATATATTGCGAAATATTATACGCATAATGAACAACTAATTTTTTATCTGCAAAAACATCCAAATTCTCTTTAGATTCACTCGGGTTCCCTAAGATCTCATCAATATTCCTCATATTCTCACCAATACCAAACCCAAAAAGCTTCATTTCGTTTCCTACGGAATGGTATTTCTCTTTTTTAACTTCATTGGTTTTTAATTTCAAGCTACAAGCTGAAAGTAAAAACATCACACAAAAAAAACTAAGAACCACTTTTCGATTTGTCAATTTATCTCACTCCACCAAGCTATTTTTCCTTTTAATTTCTTCACCACATCTCATCAGAACAAAAATTATTAGAAGTACTCCCCAAAAGCGAGGTGTAACGAAATCAGCCCTATATGAAGAAGTTATTAACAGATGGACATATTCCATTAGAGCGATAAAATAATAAATATTTTCTCTTCCATACTTTAGAAGCTTAAAGAAAAGTCCTGCAAGTCCAATCAATATTAGGGTAACACCAATAACCCCATTTTCAAAAAAGAGATCAATATACATGTTATTAGATGAAGTACTGACACTACCTGTATTAGGGAGAATTTTAGTACTTGAAAGAAATTCAAAGGACCCTGGTCCATAACCAAATAATGCAGAAAAAATGGAATGATCGAACAACCAATATAGAGGCATGACATACATATAAATTCGGCTTGAACTTTGAACGTTAAATAAATTGTTTACTCTACCCAAAATAGGACTAAAAAACTTAATAAAAATTTCTGGTTTTAGGAGTAAAGCAACTAAAATGACCCCTACGATAATTCCAATTAATATAAACAAATATTTTTTAGGGAATTTAGGATGAAAAATTAAGTAAACAAATAAAAAAGCTGCAAGTAATGCAATGTTAAAATACCCACTCACTGAAAAAGAAAATAATTGAAGAATTAATCCAGGTATAGCAAGCACAAGTATATATATCCACTTCCGCTTAAAGGCTATAAATCCAATAATTAACATATCAATTATAATGGGTCCCAGATAACTTGGCTCATCCGCAAAGGAGGTAAGCCGGAAATTAAAGAAAGTAAGCTTACTTACACTATGGACATAAGATCGAGTTTCAATATCAAGAAATGGGACTCCGTATAGAAAATATAATAGCTGCCAAAGACCAATAATGATTAATAGAAGTACAGAAATAGGATAAACCTTTATAATTTTTAAACTTTTTTTCATCTTTAAGATGACTAGACTTTTGTAACCGAAAAAAACCATCACTAGAAAAGTGACATAGTATAGTATTCGAGTAATTAAAGATCTTTTTAGGTAAGATTGATATTCAATACTTTTAATAACCGTACTAGTGTAAATAGCTGATAAAAGTGACAATAAAATAGATAATGCAAATAATAGAACAAAAAACTTTACAATATCATCGGTCTTATATTTTTCAGCTTTATACTGCTTCGCCACATACCAGAATAGAAAAAACAAAAAACTCATGACTAACGTTAGCAAGGCTGGAGTCGGTATTGGTAATAAGTGAATATATGGATAAGAGGTAGTAAATTGAATTAGAGCCAGGTAAAAACCAAAAAAAATTATTGTACACAATCTAATTAAAGGTTCAATAGGTGCTAAAAGGTTCTTCATCTTTAATCTCCTTCGTAAATCGCTAGATTATCTAATGTAGGAAATATCCGACAAGTAATACTTCCCATTCTCTTTTTTCCAGGAAGTCATATACATCAAGGACTGGTCGGCTTGAAATCTGTAAAATTTGTCATTCATAATCATACTTGATGATGAGTATTTTTTTGTTAAGATTTTTTTTAAATAATTGAACTCACTTTCTGTTACTTTATTGTCCTTACTTGTGATCAGTTTAAATTCTTGCCAGTTTAACTCTTTAATATTATTTCTTATGTATTGGTCTGCTTCCGTTAAATTTCTAAATTTAAGTGGTTCCCTTCCACATGCAGTTAGGACTAAAATAAACACTATAATAAGAACTAGAAACCATTTTTTCATTATTTATACTCCTTTTAGAATGATAAAGCGATCGAAAACTTTTTCCTTTTACGCCCTTAATTATGTATTACATTATTGACAAATAATATTTTGTATAGGTCATGCCCGTTTTTCTCTCTCTATTTTTAACACACCATTTTATTTTACAATATGTTAGCTGCAAGGTGAATTCTTTTTTTAGTACTTACAGAATCCTAATCTTTATAATTTTAGTATATCTAAATCAAGTCTACATTATTTTACCTCTAATACTAACAGCTTTTGAATAAATGACCAATATTAGAACCTAATAATTGAGGTGTCTTTTAGAAAAGCGCAAGCGCCTTGGTTAGCCCCGATATAGGGCGACTTGTCGACTGGCCAGCGAAAGCAGGGTCAAAGACTAGTCGCCCTTAATGCGTACAGAAAGCGATAGCTTTCTGTAGCCAAGCACAAGACGAGCCGGCCGAAAGGTTGCTCTTTAACCTTTTGGACGGATTGATTTAAATGTGGAGGCGACTGTTCTGGGACGAATGCATAAGACGCACCCTGTAAGAAGGCGTTCTTTGCCTTCTTCAGGGGGGTGGCTTATGACTTCAGTCCCAAGGAGCCGCAACTGGATAAGCTTGTGACCTCGAGGGGCTAGGCGCTGGAGCTGGACAATTTTCGAAGTCAAAAACATTTATACTTTCTTATCTTTAAATAAAAAAACATGAGTACCGAAGTTGGTACACATGTTTTTTTAAAAAAATATGAATTACTTGTAAATGAAAGTTTGTCCCTAAACTATATTCTAATTACCGAAGCTCTTGGACTACATATTGCGAACTTACCCATCCGTCTTCTCCATTCGACAGTTTTATCTTAAACCACTTTTGCGACGTGTCTATGATTGGTTTTTTATCATCGTCCAGAATTAACTGGATATAATTATTTAATGGTACACTTCCAATAAGATTGTTTGCAGCTATTAAAGGTGCCGAACGAACATTAACCGAGTCGGCATTCGTCACTCTACCGAGATTGAGAACAGTAAAATAGTTTTGGTATTTAGAAAAGTCTATACTGCTTGTCCAATAGGCAACACCATTCAATTGCACCTTTAATTTATAATCATTTGTTTTTTCAAGAATAATAAAAGTTGATCCTGCTTTAATAGTATTAGCGAATAAATCTACTTTTGCCACCGCTTGAATATTATTAGGAAATATGTCGCTTCCTACTGGAATTCCAGGAATACCAGGAATAGTGGTGTTAATGGCTGCATTTGCATAATAATTTTTGTCATAAGGCAACATCTTTTGCATGTGCTGTGCAACAGCATTCGCCCAATTTGGGTCGGATGCATACCAATAATTCATTCCGATACTTTTGCTTTCATCTCTTGTACCATTTGATGCATTGGTCCGATAACCAAGGAAAGCTCCCTCAAAATGCATACCTTTCGGATTTAGATAATCCGATTTAATTTTTTGAGCAATATAGTTTATACAGTCATCAATGGTTGCAAAACGATAAGCTCCTACAAAAGGAGTAGAATCAAAAGCCCCATAACCAAATAAGTTCATTTTCCCTAAGGAAATGTTGGAAGTTCCAAAACCACTTTCATGAATAGCGTGTGCTGCCAGGTATAGGGCATTTACACCAAAATTTTTCCCTGCATCAATAAAGGCTTGACCTTTATTCAGTAAAACACTTGGCCGGCCATTTACATTTGCAGCGATGTAAGTATTAATTTGACTAGCTGTTACAGGAGAAGTGGTTCGTAAATCAATAAATTTATAATCATCTGTTTTCACATATTCTTTTAAGTAAGTCCCAAAGACATATCCCGTTTTACCGTTATATGTTACTTTATACCACCCATCACTCGTAATCTCCCCAGCTGTGACAGTGGTTCCGTTTGGAATGACAGTAAGAATAGAGGATGATGGATCACCTGATTGCCTTAAATTTAAATCATCTGTAACTAAATATGTTTTTTCTGTTGATACCACTGGGTTTCCGCTGCTTTGCGGAGCAGATTTTAGAACGCTTCCTTGTACATAACCGGTTTTACCTTGATAGGTTACTTCATACCAATTTCCAATTGTCTTTGCTGAGGAGATCAGTGTATCTTTAGGAAGAGCTATCAATTTCGCATAAGTATCTCCAAATGATTCATACAAATAAGAATTGTCTATTAACTGATAATTGGATTTAGTAAAGGATTTAACTGCACCAGCTAAAACATCACTATTTATCACATATAAAGACTTTCCATTATAGGATACTTGATACCAAGTTTCTCCAATGCTATTCACTACTTTTTGAGTTGACAACAAGCCGTTTCCTGTGGCAAGAGTAGTAACAGCTTTATTCTTTCTATCAGGAGTGGGGTATAAACTCACATTTTTATTTGTAAAATAATAAGTTCCACTTGTGTTACTATAAATATAGTATTCCTTTAAATATTCTCCGCTTAACCAACCTGTTACGGTGACATTTTTTCCATTGTTAGTGTATGTATATGAAACCTTGTACCAGGAACCTATTTTCTCTGAGGAAGTAAGAATTTTCCCATTTGGGATGGTAATGATCGTTTTATAGCTTGCACCTGCACCTGAACGCAAATTAAGATTTGTTGTTGTTTGGTAGGAAGTTTTAACTTGATTCGTTGTTACAACTGTATTTCCAGTACTTTGCTGAGCTGTTTTAAGATCAGATCCTGGAACATATCCTGTTTTACCTTGATAAGTTACTTCATACCAATTTCCAATTGTCTTTACTGAGGAGATCATCGTATCTTTTGGAATTCCCTTCAATTTCGAATAAGCATTTCCATATGAAGAATACAAATAAGAATTCCTTATTAGCTGATAATTGGTTTTAGCAAAGGATTTAACAGTGGCTGCCGAAACATCACTACTTATTGCATACAAGGACTTGCCATTATAGGTAACTCGATACCAAGTTTGTCCAATGCTGTTTACAATCTTTTGAGTAGATAATAAACCGTTTCCTGTGGCAAGAGTGGATATGGCTTTATTCTTTTTATCAGGTGTAGGATATAAACTCACCGTTTTATTGGTAAAATAATAAGTTCCACTTGTATTGCTATAAATATAGTATTCCTTTAAATAACTCCCAGTTACCCAACCCGTTGTGCTAACATTTTTTTTATTAACCGTGTATGTATATGTAACTTTGTACCAAGATCCTTTTTTCTCTGACGAAGTAAGAATTTTCCCTTTAGGAATCGTTGTAATAGTTTTATAGTTTGCCCCTGCTCCTGAACGTAAATTTAAATTCGTTGTTGTTTGGTAAGTAGTTTTTATAATACTATCGGCATAAACGTGACCCAAACTATTAGATGCATAGGGAATTATCGCACCGCTCCCTAGTAACAAACCGGTCGATAGGACCATCACTTTCCCCATTTTTCTCAAATAATCCACTCCCTTTTTTTAATTAATTTATATGAAATAATGGAAAATATTTCGAAATTTAGTATATTATCTCGTAGTACGAATGTTTTTTAAATAGATTTATGTCATAATTTGTTGCAAAAAGAAGAAAATAGGTATATTTGCCTATTAATATATTAATATAAACTTAATTACCTGTTAATATAGTAACTTTAGATAAATTAAAATAGCCAATAGGGTTTAATGGCTGATTCGAATATCATTATTAAAACATCATTCCCCATGTTTTTGGACCTACAATCCCATCCACTATTAATCCATGAAGTTTTTGATAGGCTCGCACCGCTGCTTCTGTCTTTGGACCAAAAATGCCATCAACAATTATATGTACCGCCCTCTGAATGAGCTCGACATCTTTCCCTGTAGATCCTCTTAGTACTAAATGACCAGGAAAAGGCACACTTTTTTGTTTATGTTTGTGATTAATGCCACTACCTACCAACTGTATAAAGTCAGACCAGTCCATCCCCTTTTCACCGTTCCGAAGGTATCTAGGGCAATTTTTCCCGCTCCAATGGTTGTGCTGGACAACATTTGCAATGGGAATATGATAGGTCTTGATCGACTGGTTCGTCACTTCTGCAGCATTGGCTACGGCCTTTTTAAAATCGCCATCACTGTTTACACAAATTTCAATATGGATGGATGAGGTATTGCCTGTCCCACTTCTTCCATCTCCGGCCGCCCATGCGACCTCATGAAATGGGATGGATTGGATGGCTTCATGGTCATCAATTTGAAGATGCCAGGAGGCCGAACGGTCATTTCCCCGTTCCTGCAGTCTTGCATGTGCTTCGGCATCTGCACCTGGGTTTGGATTATCTGTTTCATGAATCGTGATGTAGTTAGGGACCATTTTGATGCCCGGCCTCGCGGCTTTATTTGAAGCAGGAATAAATCGTTGAATAATGTTCATACATATCCACTCCTTTCATCTATATTTATGCAAAACCCTATGATTTGGACAGGCTATTGCTAGTTTTTGCATTTCTTTTCACAAATCATTAGTATGGAGGTAATCATATGAAAAGGATTGAAGGGCTAGTATGGAAAAGTTACTGAAGTTCGGCCTTGTCGGGGTCGTGAATACGTTGATTTCAATCGGCTGTTATATTTTGTTTGTAAAATTAGGCATGCACTACCTTCTCGCCAATATCATTTCTTATCTAATTGGGTTAGTAAATAGCTATTATTGGAATAAGAAGTGGGTGTTTAAAAATAAGGAAAACCATCTTTCTGTTTTTGCTAAATTTGTGATTGTCAATTTAGTGGTGCTCAGTTTCAATACCCTATGCCTTTTCTTATTTGTTCATAAATGGGGATTCAATCAGTATCTTTCACAATTAGTGGCAACTGCGCTAGGAATGGGAATCAATTTTATTTTAAATAAAAAATGGACCTTTGAATCTAAAATGAACAACCAGAAACAAGTGAACTAAACATTTTTAAATAGAATATAGGTATTTTTAAATAATAATTTGGATAATAAATGGATTTTTCGTAACTATTTATAGTAGGATAGTATTAGTTTTTATTTTAATCTATTCTATTATAATGGGGGACTTGGAAGATGCTGACTCCTGCCCAACAAAAAGTGAAACAAGAGCTAGAAGAATTGCAAGCGGCGGGAAAATTCCACCACAAGGCCCAACAGGAATTCCACACTCCACAACCTTCTTCATTGAAAAAATGGATGCTTTCTTTTGTCGGAATCCTGTTAATCTTGTTATTGGTTGTTATGTATCTATCTGACCCTAATGAATCCGAAACGGTCGCCTATTTAGTGAAAGAGCAGCATGTATATCGGCAAAGTGAAAAACTGCTCAATGAAACACTTTATGAGCATCCGGTTGACTACCAGGAAGCAAAAATGAAGCAAATTCAATTATGGATAAAACTCTCAGAGCTTAATTCAACATCGCGCCTTCATGACCATAAACTTGATTTGCTGCATGTTATGGAGCAGCAGCAAGAGGTGCTGATTGATCTCGTTGCCTCTAAGAATATAGATTCAGCCACAATCAACCAGAAAATGATTGAACTTCAAGTCAGGAAAGAGCTGGCATTTGATAGTTTGCGAGCAGCGCTTGAGCGCGATAACTTTACATACGAGACACTTGAGGATGGGTCGGTTCGGTATTGGGTGCACTCGAAAATCTATACATATTAAAAGAGGTCCTGCTATTAAAAGCAGAACCTCTTTTGCTATTCAGCCGCCTGTGCCTCTTCGGCAGTCCCCAGCTGCTGCAGCGCGCGTTTTCGGTTTAATTTTTCTAATGTGAGGAGAAAAACATGAATAATTAAAACGGCCAAGGCCATTAGTTCGACAGCAGAATCAAGATAGTACCACGAAAGCGTTGCGGTAATATCGTAAAGGGAATGAACGAGGACCGTCACCCAAAGGCTCCGCGTCCACAATAAGATTAATCCAAATAATAAGCCCATATTCGCAAAGGTAACGATAGCACCAATCTTCACTCCCCACGGTTCAACGGAATCTAATGTGTGGTCAATCCCAAATAGGATAGATGTGAGAAATAAAGCTACCATCAAAAATAGATCTCTTTTCCCGCTTGCCCATCGGTTCGGAAAGAGCTTTTTACATACAACCAACAGGAGAATAATATAGGCCAGACGCCAAACTTCCTCTAATCCTGCGAGGGCATCCGTATATAAATCAGCGCCAATGGCATCTACTTTTTCAAAAAAGGTGGAAACGGGTTCGGCCTTTGTCTGATGGTCTGCCGCTGCTGGCGGCTGTTCCACATCCATCTGCATGTCGGTATAATCTTGCACGTATTGATCATAATCCGTGTTGAAATCATTGAAGATGTTGGATGAATAGATGTTAATGATCGTACTTCCGAGAAAGAAGACTAAGAAGGCCCCGGTAAACTTTAAGACTTGCTGCCGTTTTGTT
The DNA here is from genome assembly GCF_023715505.1 of Neobacillus cucumis. The sequence continues at coordinate 137,416 of NZ_JAMBOH010000013.1, forward strand.
AATCGAAAACGTTCTGAACTGCTAATCCGCTGGTGCAGTTTTAGGCCGACAAAAAAGGAAGATACCATCATTGCATCATAAAAAGTGCCCGCCAAATAGCTGTACCGGGTTAAATAAAGAAGCACTTCAGCCCCTATGGTTACAACCAGCATGGTAAAGAGTAACTTGATTGAAATCGGTTTGGTTAGGTTTGTTGTCATCCGCGTCATTCCCTGCCTTATTGCTTATTTTAAAATCGTTACTGCCAATATTCCGAATCCATTTAATAATAGCAGGAATAGCAAACAGCCTAAGAGCCACTTCCAGGTTCTCTTCTCCATGTTATCTCCTTAAATAATGATTGTTTTTAGCCACATGTTTACCGAATTTATTAATAGATAATAATAGTAATAATTTAACATATCAGCAGACAAATATCATTACTATGTTATTTCCAATATTATTGGTACTTGGTGATTTTTTTGGTTTGCGGTACATAAGAATGTACAAGCTGTATTGTATGTCCATTACTGGAGATGGGAGGTTATGAAATGAGGCGTTTTATTTCTTTGATTTTATTGGTCGTTATCATCTATGTATTGTCTGCAACAAATCCAGGGCGGTCGGAATATATTGACTGGGTGAATCACAAAACAATGGATCAGTCATCGAACATGCTAAAAAGGGGTATCCTCTCAATTGCAGGAAAGTCTATCTTTGATGCTAGGACGACAAAATCCGATTATGTTGTTTTTTCCATCTACAAGACGGATTTTTCAGATGTCGGAATGGGGAAGATGACCACGCTTGGGATATTTAATGAGTTTATTCCGCTTTCTAGTCTTGAAAAAGAAAAATAAATCTTAGGACCGAATGGGGCGAGCCCAAACGGCCTTTTTTTATGCATGGCTAAAGAACCTCTTACAGTCCGGGTCATATTGATACTTCCTCCCAATCAGTTCGATGGTGCTCACTTTAAGACTGCCCCAGTCCAGGTCGGGGTTTACATGGATGATAATGCAAAGCCCTTTTAACCGTTCTTTTGGCAAATCCGGAAGGAACTCTTCAATAAAGGAAGGGAAATCGAGGATAAAAAGCTGGAATTTTCCACAAATCCTTCCGAAGCCGTTTTTTATTGGTAGTGATATTCGTAATTTATGAGTTTAAAAATCCGAATGAAAACTAGAATACTGGTAAAAATCAGCCCAAACATCCATTCCTCCCCTTTTTCACCAATAAGAAGCCTGGGCAATTCTCTATGAGACAACTTTCTAAACGACCAACTTTATCATTCTAGGGAGTACAGCTTGGGAATATAATGACAACAATTGGGATGGGCTTGGAGGTTATTCCATTTTTAGAGATAGATACTGCTAATGGAGGTGGCAGCACATGTTAAGAAAGACAATTAGTGGTTTCATCATACTGGCGGTTATTTTCTGCAGCATTAGTTATCTTAATGTACGCGCGGCAAGTCCGTTACATTCCACCTCAGGAATGGAAGGAATGCTTGTTGTGGACGTCAGTAATTCCATGAAAGACAGCGATCCGAATAATATCAGTAAGGAAGCGATGAAGATGTTTATCGATATGTCATCGCTCGAAGGAAATAAAATCGGGGTCGTTGCCTACTCGGACGAGGTGATGCGAGAAAAGGCGCTCGTAAAAATCGGCTCGGAACAAGATAAAAAAGAATTGAAGTCGTTCATCGATTCACTTGAGAAATACACCTACACAGACTTATCCACTGGGGTTTCTGAGGCTGTAAAGATGCTAGAATCCAGCCATGAAAAGGATTTTACCCCATTGATTGTCCTCTTGGCGGACGGAAATAACGAACTGAATCCGCGAAAGTCTAAAACGATTTCTCAGGCGGATCAAGATCTCCAATTAGCGGTCAGTCAGGCAAAAGCAAATGGCTACCCCATTTATACGATTGGATTAAACGCAGATGGGAAGCTCAATAAGGAAGTGCTAACGAATGTGGCGAACCGCACAAATGGAAAATTTTTCGAGGCCACTTCAGCGGAACAACTCCCTAAGATCCTGAGTGAAATCTTTGCTCGACATTTTAAGTTAAAGATTATCCCAGTTTCACAACTAATTGGTAATGGTGCGTATCAGGATATCAAGATTACCGTGCCAAATGAAAACGTTCGGGAAGCTAATATCTCCCTTATGTCTAATCAGCCTGTTGAGATTCAACTGATTAACCCTTCCAGAAAAGTGGTGGAGATTCCATCTGATCAGGTCGTGCTAACGAAATCAAGAACCTATTCGATGGTCAAGCTGCTGAAGCCCGTTCAGGGGGATTGGACATTGAGGGTAAAGGGTGTCCCACATGAAAAAATCGATATCAATCTTATTTTTAACTATGATTTACAGTTGAAATTGGCGGCTCTTTCCAAGGAGAGCTACAAAGCTGGTGACACCGTTCAAGTACGTGCATTCTTTGAGGACAACGGCACGGCCCTTAAGGATAAATCTTTTTATCACTCGATGAAAGGTACACTGTTTGTCAGGGATCTTGATAAGGGAAAAACAGAGGAGTTTTCATTAGACTCTGGCAATAGTGGATTTTCTGGTACGTTTAAGCTTGGCAACGCATCTGCCTATGAAGTGATGGTGAAAGCAGAAGATAGCAGCTTTTTCCGCCAGACGATTCCACAGAAAATTACGTTGAAAACAGCACCCGCTGCCCCTGTAAACGAGAAACCGAGCAAGGTGTTGAATGATGGCGGCAAATCCTTCCCTTGGCTTTCGATCGGCGGAGCTGCCGCGGGTATTCTCTTACTCGCTGCGATCGCTTCCCTGCTTTGGTCCAAATTAAAGAGCAGAAACCGCAGGTTCAGCGGACAGATCGTCATTGAAGTCAAGGATGAAGAAACGGGTGAACGGATCAGCCCGCAATATAAAAAGTTGAAAGCCTTTAAGGGAAAATTCCGTCTCCATCAACTTTTATCCCTGGCACCGGAGTTTGCGGACACCGAGAAGCTCATATTCAAACCACTCGCAAATGACTCTTTGTTACTTATCAATCACTCTAATTGCACCATAGAAAAAAACGGCCGGGCAATCAATGCCCAAAAAGGCCTTACGATCAAACGCAACGACCGCCTGCGTATCACACCAAAGAAAGTCAATAAATCTATCTACATTGAGTATATTTCATAAGGTGACAGGCACCGTTTCTAACACCGAGGGAGGAATAATGATGAAAGCTAGTTTAAGAGAGCATATTCAGCAGTTGGATGTTTCTTTAGGCGGTGGGATTATTTCGGAGAAGATCCGTGTCGATACGATCGAGAATCCCATGCTTGTCATCGGTCTTGGCGGAACAGGGATTGATGCCTTGCTCAGACTAAAATACCAGGTGAACCGCCGCTTTAAGCTGCCACAGGATCCTTTATCCAAGAAGAAAAAGGAAAAACCCAACAATATTGAGTTCCTGGCCTTTGAAACCAATGAATACGACCGCTACAAAACATACAAAGGGATTGGTCTTGATCCAAATAAGGAGTTCGTCCTCCTCTCTAACCCTGAGATCGGCGGCCTGCTCCAAAACCGCAGCACACTCGAGCCGTGCATCAAGGAGTGGCTGTCACCGGAATTATCCATCACAGATGGGATCAGCGGGGCCTCCGGTGTCCGCCAGGCCGGACGGCTGTTGCTATTTACAAAAATCAACCAAGTGGTACAAACGATGGAACGAAAAATCGAGTCGGTCCTTGAAGGAACAAATAAACGGCTATATGTTTTCATTTTGACCGGTGTTTCCGGAGGCACCGGCAGTGGATGTTTTCTTGATATTGCCTACATCACGCGCGGGATCATGGAGCGGAAATTTGGCCCGACCGGTATCGATAAAGTCAGCATGCTTGGGTATCTGTTCATGCCCGATGTGAATCTGTCCAAACGCGGTCTAAGCTCCCATACGGTTGAGTATATCGAGAAAAATGGCTATGCAGCCCTAAAGGAACTGGACTACTGGATGAATTGCGATGAACGAAATGAACGTTTCAACATGAAATATGGCAGCATCTTAGACGTCAACTCCCCGATGCCGCCGTTTAATCTTTGCCATTTCATCTCAGGAACGAATCTGGAAGGGAAATGGCTTGAAAATGCTTATGATTACTGCATGAATGTCACCGCTGAAAATATTACCAACTTCATGGCCAATGAGGATAAGAAATCCAGCGAGGAATTTGCCATCCATGACTATATCAGCAATATCCGTACCAATATCGCCCAAATGCCAAAACCCTATGCCGCCAACTACCAATACAATATTATCGGTGCCTCGATGGCCGAAATTCCTGTTGAAGAAATGACCACATATATCGGCTATAAACTATTTGAAAAAATGAAGAAAATGTTTGAGGCCCAACCGGACCAAACGGATGTCGAGAGGTTTGCGGAGAAACTGCGTATTGACCCTGACTCCATTCATCAGCAGTTCAATGAGCGTGTACCTGAGCCCCTCTCAGGGTACGAGCACAGTGAACGTTTTTCCTATAACAACGTCATTAAATCAGCCGTGATTAATCTTGATGAAGAGCTAGAGAGAGAATATTTAGTAAAGGCGAAAGAACAATACCGAAAATGCAAAAAGCAGCACCCAGGCGAGAGCCTCGAGGAGTTCCGCCGCCAAATGGAGCGGATCTTCCTTAGTCCAGAAAAGGGTCCCATCTATGCATCTAGGCTAATCTACTCCAATGACAGTTCCTGTCTGTTAAAAACCTTAAAGATATATACCGAGCGATTGCGCGACCGATTGGAACACCTGCCGCGTGCGATTCAATCGGAACAAGATTACGCTTATAACAAGCTCGAGGAGGCCAGGAGTGCATTTATCTCTAAAGACCGCAAAAAGAATGCCTATATCGAGGCAAAATTAAACGAATTCTCTGCTCGGGCAGAAAAGGCAAGACTCGAAGAAATGATTGAATTTTATGAGGAACTGTACCAGCTTCTTTACAACCAGAACAACAAAATATATGAAGTTTATCAAGAAATCCTACTGACCTTGAAAAATATCTTTGAAAAAAATGCCGGTATTTTAATAGAAAAAGAGGAGCTCCATCAGGATACCCCCCTCACCTATTATTGGCATTTGGTCAGTATTCCTGATACCTCCCCAGAGATTCAGCGGATGTTTGATTCGAAAGATGGCGAATTGCTGCTACAGAAATGGTCGGAAATGCTCCTTGAAAAATCAGCCTATTGGATCAAAGAACAAGATGTTGATGTGGTTGGCACCGTATCCGAGTTTCTCACCGATCAGTTCGGTGATTTGATCACGAAATCGATGGAAGACTTCCTGCGTCTAAAGTATGGCGAGGATAAGCCGATTGATAAAATTATTGAAGAAAAGATCGCTTCCCGCTTGGACCGCGACGCCCTGCCAGTGTTCCATCTTGCCAATGGCAACGGCCAGCTCCACTTCCCGCAATGGGGGTTTGTGAGCGTACCAGTAAAAGCTCCAAAGATTTATAACGGGATTAAAAATTTTGAAAAGCACTCGTTAAGCCATTCCCGCTTCACCATTAAAGAAAGCGAGCTGAGAAATCGGATTTTCTGGTTAAATACAAAAAACGGAATTCCCCTCTTTGCCTACTCGCCATTAAAAATTTACGAGGCATCCTATGAAAAGACGATCTTAGAAAAAGAGGGAGTCGGCCGGCACCTGGTGCAGACAGAGAAGGAAAACTGGCTCTACCTCCCCTCACCTATCCCGGAAAAATCCTGGGGAGATACCTACCAAAACCTTCGGGTGAAAGAATACAATGCAGGAGTACGAGCATTATTTGATCAAGCGCTGGAATTCGGCTGTATCACGGTGAAAGAGGACGAACGGAATACCAGTGCCAAATACCGGTGCCATTTTACAAAAGAGTTAAACAGACGGGCATTTTTCGCGAAGTATGAGATTGACCTAAAAAAGCTTGATAAAGCCAGTCTTGGAAACTTAAATCAAGTGCTAAGAAAGCTGCAAGAATGGTCCGCTGGGGGCATGGATCCTGAAGGCAGCTGCGATATCTTCGGAAGCACCAACTTAGAAATGGCAAAGGAAAACTTTATTCGTTCCCCTAAGTTGATTGAAAAAGTGAAACTAGAGGTTCGAAAATACCAATTTATACAGGAAATGATGACGGAAATTGAACAATTCATTTCCTTACAGAAAGAGAATGAGAGACTTAAAAGCCTGTATATTCAGGCCATTTACACCCATACGATAAAAAAACGAGGGGCACTTTACGTATACGATCATGGATTGGAGGAAGACGCGTGGGAGCCGTTGGTTAATCTAATGAAGAATACAAAATTCGTCGACTATGAAATCTTTCAAGCATTGAAGGCATTAACCCCAAAGCAAATGGCCCAGCTTGAAAAAAAATCGGAGCAGAAGAGCCATGAGCTAATCTTACAAGAAAGCGCGGCACAATTAATCTTCGCCTTAGAACAAATGGCAAACACCTTTCAACAAGAAAAGGAAGCCCTTGATTATGAATACAAGGATTTGGTTAATGGCGAGGAAGTGTACAACTTCTATAAAGAGCTGATGATCAAGGTGCAGGAAATGCTTAGACAGCTAAAATCATAAGAAAAGCGCAAGGCGCTTAGACTTCGGCGACAAGCACAAGACGAGCCGGCCGAAAGGTTGTTCTTTAACCTTTTGGACGGATTGGCCTAAATGTGGAGGCGACTGCCCTGGGACTCTAGACTAAGACGCACCCTGCAAGAAGGCGCTTTTTGCATGTGGCTTAGGCTTCGAGTCCCAAGGAGCCGCAACTGGATATGCTTGTGACCTCGAGCCGAACGCGCCTGGAGCTAGACAATTCTCAAATTTATTTTAGAGGCCACACGTATTTCGTTGCATGTGGCCCACCTCATTTCATGTTTTTCAAGGAGGGATACACTTGTGCAAGACCTATTACAAAAATATGCTGATTCCTTCGCCATTCAACTTGAAAAAATAAGCCAATCTGAAAATGTGCAGCGCAGTGTCAACTATCCGATTGTTTTTTTATTTTTAGGCGACCTCGTTAAGGATGCCCTATTAGCGATCAAAAAGTTGAACAAGGAAAAATGGCATAACAGTAACGGAGTCTTATACTTTCATGCCTATCAAACAGAAACCATCCTTGCCGATAATCTGTTTTCACTCCAGCTGGCGAATAATGGCTTCGATCGCCAATCCCAACGGAAAGAACTGGTAGAGATTTTTTACCAGGATGAAACGATGCTGATTGAACTCAATAAGACCTTTCGGAAGCTTACATCAAAGCTAGCCGAATATGGAAGGACCTTTTCTTCGCTCCAGAAAGTAAACCTTTGTGTGGTAACTGCCGCTCATGACCCGGCAAATATCCTGATCCAAGAATTCACCCTTCTTCTTAAAAGCATCCTTCAGGAGTCGTTCCGAATCGTGGAGGTGGATTTATTCGGGCTGTTAATGGAAAAACAGGACGGTGAGAACTTTGCCTTCACCACATCGCTTGGGATCAGCTTCCTAAAAGAGCTAGATAATTATCAACAAAATGATTATTATTTCGAAAAGGACCTTCAGCTGACAGAGGACCATTTAAGATTGCCCATCTGCCATCCCCCATCCCCGCTCTTTGAAATGGTCTATTTATTAAGCGATAAAAATGAGAACGGTCTGATTGGGGATGAAGCCGTTCAACAAAACTATGAATTAATCAGTCATTTAAACCTGTTGAAGAATCGCAAAATATGGACCGAGCATCATGAAAAAATGAATGGATATTCTCACCAATCCTTTAAGCGCGCGATGAAGGGAAATGCACGGGATCCTGTTTATGCATCAGCCGGATTTGCAAAAGTGACACGGCCCAATAAAGCGATTGTTCTTAACGCTGCGAGTCACCTTTTCCAAGATTTATTAGAAACCCTAAAAAGACAAAGCAAGCAACCTAGAGAGAAAATCCTTCAGCTCTTCGATTTATCTGAGGCTTCTTTTCAAAAATATTATGAGCACTTCCTTCCTCCAGCAGACCGCCTTTATGACATGCTTGGATTAATGAGGGTTAGCAATTCCTATAGGGCCGTGAGGAAAATGTCACTGAACGAAACAGAAGAGTTTCTTTACCAAGGTGCTACGGAAACGTTCTTTTACCAGAACTTCGAAGAACCCGTCCGTGAATTTTTAGGGGTTTTAGACCTAAGAGAGCAAATTGAATGGTGCTTTTATGAAAATGTAATCAATCATGAACAGTACGGAATCTATTGCGCTTATAGTTGGACGGCGGACAACGTTCACTCTGAGTCAAATATATTAAATGCGATTAGCAAGCTTTTCCAAGAAACAAAACAGGAAAAGTTAAAGCTTGAAGAACATCTGGAACAAACTTATCAGCAAATCGTGGATCATTGTGATTTTAAGAAAAGCTATCTACCCTTTTCAGCCAAGAAAAACCTGACCAGTTTTGTAGAATACTTTTTCAACGAAGTATATGGGACCAAATACGAACTGTTAAGACTTAAAGTGAAACTGGCGATTTTAAATCAATACCGAACGGTGCTCAAGGGACTGCATCGCTCATTGCAGCCAAAGATCCGGCTGATGAACAAGGTGGATACCTTTCTGAAAAAGACCGCGGCGGACAGTTTATTTGATTCCAATGATGATTTAGACAAGAATATTGCCCAATATTACTCAAGAGTCATTCAGCAAATTACAGCAAAGTTAAAGGAAAAACGAGGGCCCCATTTCTTTTTGAATGAACGTTTTTTTAAAAACCTCTATGGTTATCTGGAAGACGATCAACCTGAAGTTCTTTTGGAGCGATTGTTGGTCGTTTGCGATCGGGAGATATTAACACAGGAAGAATTCCACCGTACCTTTGAAGATGAAATGCTAGAAAGAGCCAATGTGATTACCGATTATGAAAACAGGGAGATTCTCTCTAAAGAGGAATTGTTTAAAAAATTATATCTTCGATTGGACGAAAGTTCGTCGATCCACATTGAAGTGTTCAACTACACTCAAGTGAACCGTTATGAAGAAAAGTATTTTTTTGGCGACTTTTACAGTCAGTTCATGCGGTTTGCCTTAGAAAAAGAACATGACACACGGCAATGGAAGGTCGGCTGTGTACATGAAAAGAAAACAAGCGGGATTGAGAAGCTTACCCTCATGGGAGGATTCACATTAAAAGACCTTATGTTTTATCGGAACGGTGAACGATATTACAAAAAATATACTGATAATGGTTATGAATTCCACTCCAAAGCGGAAGCGTCCGTTTAGCGGCGTATCGACTGAGACTTACTTTTGAATCCTTAGCCTGCCACCATCAGTATTCAGCCAGACTATGCGTATTTATTAAAAGATTATCTTAACCTTCGTATAAATACTTTGAAATTAGAGGATATAACGTTCTTTAAGGAGATTATAACGTCGACTTTGGATGCGTTATAAAATAGATTTTCAAAGACTTTCTATAGAGTAAATCTGTTGCAACAAGGTTAGCATTCTCTTTTATAAACGAACACATGGTGTTCTCGTTATAATGGTCAATAGGAAAATCTAATAACATAGGGTAATCAACGCCATTATTACTCCTTTCAAAGGCAACAAAAAATAACTGTATTGGAATAGTTGATGATTATTCTCTGAAGAATCCCGTTCAGCTGTTCACGCCCATTCAATGGAAGGATAAAAGTGGTGTGAGGAAGGTTAATGATGGTAAATTTAAACTTTTAATTAGAGGAAGTAGAGAAAGACACCGCCAATCCACTGTTTTGGTTCCTAAAAAAGACTGGAATTAACCCCTTTTAAAACCTTTTTAAAAGACAAAAAAGGGCAGCTACATTTAGCTGTCCTTTTCCGTGCCTGGCAACGTCCTACTCTCACAGGGACAAGGTCCCAACTACCATCGGCGCTGAGAAACTTAACTTCCGTGTTCGGTATGGGAACGGGTGTGACCTTCTCGCCATTATTACCAGACTATTTATTCGACACTATTTTATTATAATGTCTTTTTCATATT
>NZ_JAMBOH010000130.1 GCF_023715505.1 Neobacillus cucumis
AATCGAGCAGCTTGAGTTTTAAACTCCTTATCAAAATGAGATCCCATTATCGACACGTCCTTTATAAATTGGTTAATTTTACTATTATGCCCAATTTATCGTGTCCGTAATTTAGTCTAACATCAATGGACCTTTCATGAGGATAGAAAAACCTTGATCCGTATCATATTTGTCTGCATGAAAGTAGATACAGCCGAACCGAGCAACATCTAATGACATATTGAGAACGTAATTGAATATTTGGAAATCGAGTAGGAGGCTAATCATTAATTGATTAGCCGACTCCGGGTAGAAAAGTCGCCCAATTGGCGACTCAAACCCCCACAGAACCCGGCGTGCGGATTTCCCGCACCGGGCTCTTCAGAAAATGC
>NZ_JAMBOH010000131.1 GCF_023715505.1 Neobacillus cucumis
AGAGGTTTTATCCATCTTGCCCTTAACGAAAGATAAAATGTAGCTTTCTGCTGCAGGTAAAGCATCAGCCCTCTCGATTTACTAACATTATGGAGCTCAATCCCTTCAACCATTTGGCTTTCGGCCCACCACCTAACTGTCTACGCTTAAAGACTAAAGTTACCTTTAGCCCTCCAAGACTCGCTACGAGCGAATGGCTAGTTCTTACTCGACGGGAATCCCACCCGCTATATGATACGACCTAGGCTCGGCCGCACACCTGCCCCGTTAGCCATCCATGAATCGCTAAAAACCAGCTCTTCACCACAGAGAATGAAAATGGTTTTAAACCGTCAATACTGATTCTACGGCTGGAGAGGAAGGTCGA
>NZ_JAMBOH010000132.1 GCF_023715505.1 Neobacillus cucumis
AAAAGCTGGTATTACAAAGTCTTTGGGCTTTTCCTGTGGTTACCTTTTCCAATTAATTTTTTGCTTGATCTTTGAAAACAAGAATTGGTATCGGACGCTTGAAAGTAGAAAATCTGTCGATTTTCCTGCAAAGGATTCCGTCTATCGTTTCTTGAATCAGTCTACCTTCGCGTGGCGTAAATTTTTACTGTTTCTTAGTGTCCACACAATTGGAAAAGTAACGAAACTCTCGAATAATGACAGACCGAAGGTCTTAGTATTAGATGATTCTTCTTATGATCGAAATCGTAGTAAATCCGTCGAATTACTAGCTCGTTGTTTTGATCATGCCTCTCAAAAAATGCGCTTTTATAAAGGCTTCCGTAT
>NZ_JAMBOH010000133.1 GCF_023715505.1 Neobacillus cucumis
GGAATAACAAAGTCTTTGGGCTTTTCTTGTGGTTACCTTTTCCAATTAATTTTTTGTTTGATCTTTGAAAACAAGAATTGGTATCGGACGCTTGAAAGTAGAAAATCTACCGATTTTCCTGCTAAGGGACACTGTCTATCGTTTCTTGAATCAGTCAACCTTCGCGTGGCGTAGATTTTTACTGTTTCTTAGTGTCCACACAATTGAAAAGGTAACGAAACTCTCGAATCATGACCGACCGAAGGTCTTAGTATTAGATGATTCTTCTTATGATCGAAATCGTAGTAAATCCGTCGAATTACTAGCTCGTTGTTTTGATCATGCCTCTCAAAAAATGCGCTTTTATAAAGGCTTCCGTATGCT
>NZ_JAMBOH010000134.1 GCF_023715505.1 Neobacillus cucumis
TCCCATAGCGTCAAGCTAGTAAGATCCCTGAAAGATGATCAGGTTGATAGGTCAGAGGTGGAAGCGTGGCGACATGTGGAGCTGACTGATACTAATCGATCGAGGACTTAACCATAGTTTATAGGCGCAACTCGTTTTTATGAATTTCTTCTATATTATCTAGTTTTGAGAGAATGAAAAAATTTAAATTTTTTCTTGCAAATTTAAAAAAAGACATTATAATAAGATAGTGTCTAATAAATAGTCTGGTAATTATGGCGAGAAGGTCACACCCGTTCCCATACCGAACACGGAAGTTAAGCTTCTCAGCGCCGATGGTAGTTGGGGCAAGCGCCCCTGTGAGAGTAGGACGT
>NZ_JAMBOH010000135.1 GCF_023715505.1 Neobacillus cucumis
GGACAACAGGTTGATATTCCTGTACCACCTCTTTATCGTTTGAGTGATGGGGGGACGCAGGAGGATAGGGTAAGCGCACTGCTGGTTATGTGCGTCTAAGCAGTTAGGCTGAGAAGCAGGAAAATCCGCTTCTCGTACAGGCTGAGCTGTGACAGCGAGGGAAATATAGTACCGAAGTTCCTGATTCCACACTGCCAAGAAAAGCCTCTAGCGAGATAAAAGGTGCCCGTACCGCAAACCGACACAGGTAGGCGAGGAGAGAATCCTAAGGTGAGCGAGAGAACTCTCGTTAAGGAACTCGGCAAAATGACCCCGTAACTTCGGGAGAAGGGGTGCTTTTTAGGGTGC
>NZ_JAMBOH010000136.1 GCF_023715505.1 Neobacillus cucumis
AAAAGGTCGGGAGTTCGAATCTCTCAGGGCGCACTTTAACGGGAAGTAGCTCAGCTTGGTAGAGCACTTGGTTTGGGACCAAGGGGTCGCAGGTTCGAATCCTGTCTTCCCGACCATTCTTCTTAAAGCTTATGGGGTCTTAGCTCAGCTGGGAGAGCGCCTGCTTTGCACGCAGGAGGTCAGGGGTTCGATCCCCCTAGACTCCACCAATATAATTATATGATGGCGGTGTAGCTCAGCTGGCTAGAGCGTACGGTTCATACCCGTAAGGTCGGGGGTTCGATCCCCTCCGCCGCTACCATTAATAATTATGATTAGTTTAACATGGACCTTTAGCTCAGCTGGT
>NZ_JAMBOH010000138.1 GCF_023715505.1 Neobacillus cucumis
CACACCAGGCATTTAAATCGACATATAGGGATTTTCATTGTTTTCTCGTCGGTTAACCCAAATCTCCAATAGTATCCATTTCTATGGATATTTCCTGCACCAATACATTTACAATTAGGGCATTTATTTAATATTGGAAAATCATTTTCCTTTCCTCTTTCTGCATATTCAATTAAATCAATTCCGAAATCATGAGAAATGACCATAAAAAAACTTCCCTCTCATAATATGCAGAAAATTTAGCATATTAATCCAGGAAAGTATAGTATTTAATCTGGAGAAATTTGAAAAAATTCTTCGCATTTTAGAGGAAATAAAGTGACTGTTTACA
>NZ_JAMBOH010000139.1 GCF_023715505.1 Neobacillus cucumis
CAACGATTCCTGTTCTTCTAAATTAAAATCATCCAAAGGTGCTATACATGGAAAAGAGGCAAGTTTAAGCCTTTTTTCCATGTTCTTTTCATCTCTTTTGTTTCGTTCGTACTCTACCAGAGTATTTAAGAAAGAAAGGTAGCTAACTTGATCTTTCTCAGCTTTGGCCAGAATAGCGGGAAGCTCACTTGAAGCTTCCGAGAGACGGAGAGATACAAGGGCATCCTGAAGTTGCTGGATCTGTCTCATTTAACTCCCTCCATGATTGCTACATATTGATCAAATGGACGCTGCTTAGCTTCTGCGTTAAG